>DATNNE010000135.1:0-4574 GCA_035601995.1 Terriglobales bacterium | reverse complement strand
GGCGGGCATGCATGGGTATGACGCGACGAAGATGCCGGAGATGAAAGCGATTTTCGTTGCGTCGGGGCCCGATATCCGCGCAGGAGTGACGCTGGAGCCGTTTGAGAATGTGAATGTTTACCCGCTGATTGCGAAGATTCTAGGGTTGGATATTGCGAACCTAAAAACCGAGCCGATTGATGGAAAGTTGAGTGTGCTGGAAGGAATTCTTAAGACAAAATAACACTCAAGTTTAGGGGTGGCGTTCGGCTCTAAACGCTGGAACCACGAAAACACGAAGGCGCGTGAAGGAAAACCTAAACTCATTTATTTCGTGGCGGGCAGGCTCTGCTCTTGCAGGAATCTCCAGGCATCTACGTTAATCTCCTCGGCCCGCGCGTAGTAGTTGTGATCGTGGTGGTCTAACTCCACATAGTGAACCGGGAAGCCTTCCTTGAGTAACAAATCGCGCGTCTTGCGCACGCTTTCCACCGGGAAGAACTGGTCGTGGTCGCCGATGTAGATGGCAATTGGCATCTTGCGCGTGGCTTGCTTGACGATGCCCGCGTACTCTTCGTCGATGCGATTGGCGTGCACCGCGATTGCGGCAAAATATTGCGATTGAAACATCGCTCCATCGAAGGCCAGATAGCCGCCCATGGAATTGCCAAACAGATACACACGCCAAGGATCAACGTGGACGAAGTCGGCGGCGTCTTCGACGACGCAACGAAAGACTGCGGGGGCCGCATCCTCAAACTTTGGATCTCGAGGTAATTCAGGAGCAAGCAACGTGATTCTCTGCGTGGTGGCAAGATCTTTCCATGCAACCAGCATGTTTTCTGGATGGTCTCCGGCGCCGTGAAGCAACACGATTACGGGAAGGAATGCTTTCGGGTCGGGCGAATAATAGAGATACTTTTGCTGGGCATCACTATGACCGCAGCGGATATTTTTTGAACCGGAGACGGAAGCGAAGCAAGAGCAGGATAGAAATGCGAACAAAATCAACGGAAGAAATATTCTTCGGCGGATGGTCATGAAGTTGACTCCGCCCCAATCCTACCCTGCGCGGCGGAAATTGACCCAAGTGTCGGAGCGCGAACGAGGCGAGGCTTCTTCTTCCTGTCCGCCGTCGGGCAACAGACCGACGATGCCGCGCAGGCTTTCCCAGGCCGCCTGATTCAGACCGGGATCGGAGCTGACGAGGCCGCGAATCATATCCCATGCGGCAACGTTTAACGCTCCCTCGGGAGGCAACCCCATAGCCAGTGAGACAGAACACTGCGGGCAGAAACAGATGCGATGCGCCGCCGACTTTTGCCGCGGCTTAATGCCCACGGTCTGTGCGAACATGTAGACAGCAACTGACTTGTGCCCGTTTTCGAGTTCCCGATTGCAGCGAAGACAGAACAGGTTTTCCAAGCAATCCTTCCGGCGGCCGGGTTCGGCCTGGCAAAAATATAGATTACTTTCGCCCGCGCGCTTGCAGGCAGCAAGTATGTAGAAAGATTCCTCTCTATTCAGATATAGATTGCCGGGTTTATGCCGCTGCATGCAACGCGGGCAAGAGTGCCCGCGCCACACGAAAAAAACCGCAGAGAATCAAAGTGTGCTCTAGCCAGATCTCGTGGGATCGCGGACCATGACAGCGATGAGTTCTTCCGCTTCTCTTCGATCTCTACTTTCCCCATCGGTTCGGGACGCAGGCAGGTTACGGGTTCGGCAGCGCCGAAAAGCTCAGCCGCGCGAGCAGGTGGCCGCAGTCTGCTACCGCATACACAACGACCGGCTGGAAATCCTGCTGGTGCAGACGCGCCGCAGCGGACGGTGGATTTTCCCCAAAGGCGGGGTCGAGCCGGGATTGACCCGTTCGCAATCGGCGGCGCTGGAAGCGTTGGAAGAAGCAGGTGTCCACGGCAGCATCGAAGAAGCGCCGTTTGCAGAGTACGCAATCCCGCAGAGTGGAGCGCAACGAGGCTCACGCTCCGAATCGACAATTGCCGCGTATCTTTGTGCCGTGACCTGGCTTACCTCACCGCATGAGGTAAATCGGAACCCAACATGGTTTTCTCCGGAGAAGGCCAAAAAGCAGATGTCGCGATCACGGGAACGACGCTCGGCCCGCGAACTGTGCTGGGTGGTAGACCGGGCGGTGATGCGGGTGGAGCGGTTGCAGAGTTGTGACTTTAAGGCCAACGATCCTTTGCGGCGGACAGACTTCGAATCTCCAACGGCGCAGGTGGGGTACGGCAGCTGGCACGCGAGTCCGAAGCCACGAACCATGCCAAATCTACTTCGTGCCGTCAGGCAATCGGTGGTCGTAGATGTTCGTCCGTTGGCCGCGCGTGGCATCTTGCAACTTGGTTCCGCACCCGATCCCGCGAGGGGAATGCAATTCGTCCCCCGACCGGCTGGTCAAAACCACGAGCGGGGTCAGAGAAAAAAATCGGGGACAGCTCGAACTTTTCGGTCCTAGCAGCAATTTTCTCCTGATCGCCACCCTTATTCCTTATTCTTTAAGACTTCCAAAGTCCAAGTAGGCCATTCGTTCATAATCCGTATCCCCAAGAAACAGAAGGGGAATTGCATACGGAATACCACAGGTACATCCAGAAAGCCGTAGCCGTTGCGGAAAACTGCATCTATAATTTTGGAAGTCCTTTGTTTATGGGGCTTAGCCGACCGGGAAAATAATCAGACATGGCAGCGAACTTGCTTATTGAGAATCGGCGGGGACCCAGTTTGCCGCTCGTCGTTTACCGTCGGCCCAGCCCACGCAGAGTTCCGGGACGCCGCCGAAGCGTATGAATCGGGATAGTCAAATTCGCTTCGTAGCTGTTCTTCTGCTCCTGCTGACCGTTGCTGCCGTAATCTTCGCCGGGTTCAACTTCCAGAAAGAGCGCGAGTCGGTCGCTCCCGACGACGGCATTGGGTGGATCGAGGGCGGGGGCAAGCTCGTGGCGGACCGAGTCGAGCCCAACGGGCCGGGTGCCAAGGGCGGAATCAAGCAGGGCGATCAGTTAGTCTCCATCAGAGGCGAAGAAGTCAAAAACACTCCGGCTTTGGAGCGTCAGCTCTATCGCTCGGGTGTATGGTCGAAGGCCACGTATTCTCTGCTGCGCGGCGGCGTGCCGCTGGATTGCAGTGTGATTCTGGCCCCGGCGGATCGATCTCTCAACAACTGGCTGCGGCTGATTGCGCTGATTTACCTGGGCATCGGCATCTACGTTCTGCTGCGCCGCTGGACGGCTCCGGGATCGACTCATTTTTACATCTTTTGCCTAGTATCGTTTATCGCCTATTCCTTCAAGTACACCGGCAAGCTAAACGATTTCGACTGGACAATTCTCTGGTGCAATATCGTCGCCTGGGTGTTGCAGCCGGCGCTGTTTCTGCATTTTGTTCTGACGTTTCCAGAGAAGCGGGAGTTCGTCCGCCGGCGGCCGTGGTTGCTGGTTTTTGCTTACTTGCCGGGAGCGGCATTGCTGGCCCTGCGTGTGGGGGCCATGCGCTGGCTGGAAGCCAGTGGCCGCCTCAGCCGCAACATGGACCGGCTCGACCTTTCTTATGGCGCGGTGCTCTTTCTCGCGTCTGCCGCAGTGCTTTGGTATAGCTACCGCCGGGCCAGCACTACGATCTTGCGCCAGCAATTGAAGTGGGTCACGCGGGGCACCATTCTGGCCGTGTCACCGTACACGCTTCTGTATGTTCTGCCTTATGTTTTCCCACACCTTGTGGGCTGGTTGCCGCTTGCGGCAATGAAAGTGTCGGTGCTCTCGCTGGGCTTGTTGCCGCTGACTTTCGGCTACGCTATCTTCCGCTATCGCCTGATGGATGTGGATTTAATCTTCAAGCGCGGCGTGGTCTATACGCTGGCGGCTGCGGCAGTGGTGGGACTGTATTTCGGACTGGTGGCGGGCGTGGCCGAATTGGTTCACATGCGGCAGCCCGGAACCGGACCGCTGGGCTTGATTCTGGCAGTAGTAGTCACGGCGCTGTTGTTTGATCCGGTCAGGAAGTGGATTCAGGATCGCGTCGACCAATTTTTCTATCGAACCCGCTATGACTACCGCCGCACGCTGATCGAGTTCGGGCGCGAGTTGAGCTCTGAAACCGATCTTGACGCGATGCTTTCGTCGGTGATGGATCGCTTGTCGCGCACGCTCGCCGTCGATCGCATGGCGATTTTCCTGTGCAGCGAGGATCCCGACCGCTTTGTGCTGTCGAAGTCGTATGGGATGATCCCGCCGGGGCAATTGGACTTGAGCTTTCTCAGCGCGCCACGGCCCGATCCGGCGATCCACATGTTTTTCGAAAATACTCACCAGGTGCCGCGCGAATCTGCGGGCTCGCAGGAGGCGATTGCGCGCCTGGATTTGAATTACTACATTCCCTGCCGCGCGCAACAGAAGACTATCGCTGTAGTTGGCCTGGGAAAGACTACACAGGGCGATTTTCTTTCCAGCGAAGATATTGAACTGCTGGAAACTTTGGGCGGATACCTCGGCATCGCGATTCAGAACGGGCGGCTCTACGCGTCGTTGCAGCAGAAGGCGGCACAATACGAACGGCTGAAAGATTTCAACGAAAAC
>DATNNE010000134.1:0-4587 GCA_035601995.1 Terriglobales bacterium | reverse complement strand
GGCGGGCATGCATGGGTATGACGCGACGAAGATGCCGGAGATGAAAGCGATTTTCGTTGCGTCGGGGCCCGATATCCGCGCAGGAGTGACGCTGGAGCCGTTTGAGAATGTGAATGTTTACCCGCTGATTGCGAAGATTCTGGGATTGGATATCGCGAACTTAAAGACGGGACCGATTGATGGAAAGCTGAGCGTGCTGGAAGGGATACTAAAGACGAAATAACGCTCACTGCTTGAGATCCAAGATCTGGGATCGCAAGAAACTGGAACCACGAAGGAAACCTAAACTCATTTATTTCGTGGTGGGCAGGCTCTGCTCTTGCAGGAATCTCCAGGCGTCCGCGTTAATTTCGTCGGCCCGCGCGTAGTAGTTGTGGTCGTGGTGATCCAGTTCCACATAATGCACTGGGAAGCCTTCCTTGAGTAACAAATCGCGCGTCTTGCGCACGCTTTCCACCGGGAAGAACTGGTCATGGTCGCCGATGTAGATTGCAATTGGCATCTTGCGCGTGGCTTGCTTGACGATGCCCGCGTATTCTTCGTCGATGCAATTGGCGTGCACCGCGATTGCGGCAAAATATTGCGATTGATACATCGCTCCATCGAACGCCAGATAGCCCCCCATGGAATTGCCAAACAGATACACGCGCCATGGATCAACGTGGATAAAGTTGGCGGCGTCTTCGACGATGCAGCGAAAAACTGCGGGGGCGGAGTCCTCAAACTTCGGGTCGCGAGGTAATTCAGGAGCAAGCAACGTGATTTCCTGCTTGGTGGCAAGATCTTTCCATGCAACCAGCATGTTTTCTGGATGGTCTCCGGCGCCGTGAAGCAACACGATTACGGGAAGGAATGCTTTCGGGTCGGGCGAATAATAGAGATACTTTTGCTGGGCATCGCCGCAGCGAATGTTTTTCGAACCGGAGACAGCAGGGAAACAGGCGCTGGATAGAAATGCGCAAAAAATCAGGGGAAAAAATATTCGGCGGATGGTCATGGCGTGGACTCCGCCTCAATCCTACCCTGCGCGGCGGAAGTTAACCCAGGTGTCGGAGCGCGAACGAGGCGCGTCTTCTTCCTCTGCCCCCTCTGACAAAAGTCCCACGATGCCACGAAGACTTTCCCATGCGGCCTGATTCAAGCCGGGATCGGAGCTGACGAGGCCGCGAATCATGTCCCATGCCGCGACGTTCAGCGCGCCCTCGGGAGGCATGCCCATGGCCAGCGACACCGAACATTGCGGGCAGAAACAGATGCGATGCGCCGCCGATTTTTGCCGCGGCTTAATGCCCACGGTCTGCGCGAACATATAGACCGCGACCGATTTGTGTCCGTTTTCGAGTTCCCGATTGCAGCGGAGACAGAACAGGTTTTCCAAGCGATCCTTCCTGTGGCCGCGTTCCGGCCTCGTGAATATAGATACTTTCCCCTGCGCGATTGTATGGAGCAAGTATGTAGGGAGATTCCTCCCTATTCAGATGTAGATTGCCGGGTTAATGCCTTTCGCGACTTGGGGAGATTGTGTCGCGGACACTCTTGCCCGATGGGTTTGTGCCACTGTACGCAACGCGGGCAATAGTGCCCGCGCCACACAAAGAAAAACCGCAGAGAATCAAAGTGTGCTCTAGCCAGATATCGCGACATCGCGCACCATGACAGCGATGAGTTCTTCAGCCTCCGTTCGATCCCTGACTTCCCTATCGGCTCACAACGCGAGCCGGTCGAGAGTTCCGCAGCGCCAGAAAGACCGATCGCGGGAACAGGTAGCCGCAGTCTGTTACCGCATACATAACGATAGGTTGGAATTTCTCCTGGTGCAGACTCGACGCTGCGGGCGCTGGATTTTCCCAAAAGGCGGTGTCGAGCCGGGATTGACGCGGTCTCAGTCTGCGGCGTTGGAAGCGTTGGAAGAAGCGGGAGTACATGGCAGTATCGAAGAAGCGCCGTTTGCAGAGTACGTAATTCCCTACAGCAAAGCGCAGGAAGGTTCGCACTGCGAATCGACGATTTCCGCCTATCTTTGCGCGGTGACTTGGCTCACCTCACCCCACGAGGCAAACCGGAATCCAAGGTGGTTCTCACCAGAGAAAGCAAAAAAGCAACTGTCCCGATCTCGAGAGGGTCATTTCGCCCGCGAACTCTGCCGGGTAGTAGACCGGGCAGTCATGCGGGTGGAGCGGTTGCAGAGTTCCAACTTTAGGACTAACGATCCTTTGCGGCGCGCGGACTTCGAATCTCCATCTGCGGGGGTTGGGCATAGCGGCTGGCACGTGAGTCCAAGACCGCGGGCCCTGACAAATTTTCTGCGTGCGGCCAAGCAATCCGCAGTCGTAGATGTCCGTCCGCTTGCCGCGTGCGGCGTCCTGCAGCTTGGTCCGGCTCCCGATCCCCCGCGCGAAATTGGGTTCCTTCCTCGACCGGCTGGCCAAAAGCGTGAACCTGGTGAGCGAAAGAAATCCGGGATAGCTCGAGCTTTTCGATCCTAGAAACCATTTTTCCCTTTCGGCCACCTTATTCCTTATTCTTTAGGACTTCCAAAGTCCAAGTAAGGCATTCGTTCATAATCCGTATCCCCAAGAAACGGAAGGGGAATCTCCTACGGAATCCCACAGGTGCATCCAGAAAGCCGTAGCCGCTGCGGAAAACTGCATCTATAATTTTGGAAGTCCTTTGTTTTAGGGACTTAACTGAGCGGAAAAGTAACCAGACATGGCAGCGAACTTGCTGATTGAGAATCGGTGGGCTCCTAGTGTGCCGCTCGTCCAGCCCTCACAGGGTTCCGGGACACCACCGAAGCGTATGAATAGGGAAAGTCAAGTTCGCTTCGTAGCAGTTCTTCTGTTCCTGCTGACCGTTGCTGCCGTAATCTTTGCCGGGTTCAACTTCCAGAAAGAACGCGAATCGGTCGCTCCCGATGACGGCATTGGCTGGATTGAAGGCGGCGGAAAGCTGGTGGCTGACCGGGTCGAACCGAACGGCCCCGGTGCCAAGGGTGGGATCAAGCAAGGCGATCAGCTAGTCTCGGTCAGGGGCGAGGACGTCAAGAATACGCCGTCGTTAGAGCGCCAGCTCTATCGCTCGGGCGTGTGGTCGAAAGCCACATATTCCCTGCTCCGCGGCGGCGTGCCGCTGGATTGCGACGTTATTCTTGCTCCTGCGGATCGATCTCTCAACAACTGGCTGCGTCTGATTGCGCTGATTTATCTGGGCATCGGCATCTACGTGCTGTTGCGCCGCTGGACGGCGCCGGGATCGACCCACTTTTATATCTTTTGCCTGGTATCTTTTATTGCCTATTCCTTCAAGTACACCGGCAAGCTGAACGATTTCGACTGGACGATTCTGTGGTGCAATATCGTCGCCTGGGTGTTGCAGCCGGCGCTCTTTCTGCATTTTGTTCTGACTTTTCCGGAAAAGCGGGAGTTTGTCCGCCGCAGGCCATGGCTGTTGGCTTTTGCTTACCTGCCTGGAGCGGCTTTGCTGGCCTTGCGCGTCGGCGCGATGCGCTGGCTCGAAGCCAGCGGCCGGCTCAGCCGCAACATGGACCGATTGGATCTTTCTTACGGAGCCGTGCTCTTTTTGGCGTCGGCCGCGGTGCTTTGGTATAGCTACCGGCGGGCCAGCACCACCATTCTGCGCCAGCAATTGAAGTGGGTTACGCGGGGCACGATTCTGGCCGTGTTCCCGTATACGCTGCTGTACGTTCTGCCCTACGTTTTCCCGCATCTGGCGGGATGGCTGCCGCTGGCAGCCATGAAGGTTTCGGTACTCTCGTTGGGCCTGCTGCCGTTGACTTTTGGCTACGCCATCGTCCGCTATCGCCTGATGGATGTGGATTTGATCTTCAAGCGCGGCGTCGTCTACACGCTCGCCGCCGCGGCGGTGGTGGGACTGTATTTCGGGCTGGTCGCGGGCGTGGCGGAACTGGTTCATATGCGGCAGCCGGGAACCGGGCCTCTAGGATTGATTCTGGCGGTTGTAGTCACGGCGCTGTTGTTCGATCCGGTGAGGAAGTGGATTCAGGATCGCGTCGACCAATTTTTCTATCGCACTCGCTATGACTATCGCCGGACGCTGATCGAGTTCGGACGCGAACTAAGTTCTGAAACCGATCTCGACGCGATGCTGTCGTCGGTGATGGATCGCTTGTCGCGTACCCTCGCCGTTGACCGCATGGCGATTTTTCTGTGCAGCGAAAACCCCGACCGTTTCGTATTGTCGAAGTCGTATGGAATGATCCCGCCGGGGCAATTGGATTTGAGCTTTCTCAGCGCGCCGCGGCCCGATCCCGCCATTCACATGTTTTTTGAAAACACACACCAGGTGCCGCGAGAGTCCGCGGGATCGCAGGAAGCGATTACGCGCCTCGATTTGAATTACTACATTCCCTGCCGCGCGCAGCAAAAAACTATTGCGGTGGTGGGACTGGGCAAAACGACGCAGGGAGATTTTCTTTCCAGCGAAGATATTGAACTGCTGGAAACTTTGGGCGGATACCTCGGCATCGCGATTCAGAACGGGCGGCTCTACGCGTCGTTGCAGCAGAAGGCGGCACAATACGAACGGCTGAAAGATTTCAACGAAAAC
>DATNNE010000133.1:0-2804 GCA_035601995.1 Terriglobales bacterium | reverse complement strand
CAGCTTGTCTGCAATATAAACAGATCGCAGTTCTGGCGACACGTCGCAAACGGCACGCCAAGCTCTCCGATGCCGCTTTGTTGAGTGCCGTGCGATACTTCGAAACTCTGGCAACAGAGTCCGAGCTTGAGTCCTTAGGCGACGCGACTGAGGTTCGCTATGAAGTTCCGGCCTCCGAGCCCATCGCACTGACTAACATGGGCATTCCATTGGATGAGGTAGAGGATCTGTTGCTGGAGTCGTCTGCATATCGCCAGGCGGCTCGCGTTCTTCTCCCTAAACTTGGGGACATCAAAGGCCGACCGCTCACTCCGCTGCACGGCGGACATGTCGGTTTGCTCTGTACCGCTGGAATGCTCAATGGAGTGTTCGGCGAAGGAGAAAATCGGCACATCGCTCACTGGCGCTCGGTGAAATTCACCGACCATTGGGAAGAAGAGGAAGAGGACGGAACCAGGATCCTGCACGACCGGGAGAGGTTCTCGCACGAACTGACTCTTGTGTTTGCCGATGGAAAAACCCAGGTTCTCACTCACGAAAAGAAGGAGGCCGAATGAAAAATGCACACCTTCGGTTCGGCTGGCTCACCTATGTGAAGAGTACAGAGAAGACGACCACCAGCATCAAATTGCGACTCGACCGCTTCATCGGTGAGGTCTTACCAGATCCTCCGAGGCAAGCCAAAGCCCATCTCATTTCAGTGATCGGCGGGGACACACAGATTGCAGCCGTCAGCGCAGCTATCTCCTTAAGAGACAGGTTCATGGTGGAAGGGCCAGGTGTGCAGCCGATTCGAGTCTGTCTCGAACGAAATGCACAGTGTTTCAAAGGCTCAATACAGTTGGCCGGGCACAAGAGACCGCTCCGGCACCTGATTGGTTTGTCGGAAGAGTTGGCGGCCAGCAATGTGTCGGCGAGTTCGGGGCGAACCCTGCTGGCAGCTTCAGACAACCGATTCATGTGGTCTTCTCTTGCGCATATTCATGGAATCCCAGGAATGCCGGAGTGGGCTGACTGGTTTGCGGGCGAACTGGATACTCATAAAGCGATCATCCGTGCTCTCGGCATTGGATGCGCTCCGATCCTAATCAAAGGCGAGAAGAAACAGTTTCTGGATTGGCTCAGTTGGGGCGTGGAGAACGGCGCTGTCAAGCTTCCGGCTGAAGTCGGCTCGGTGCGCTGGCCGAGCTTAAGCCTCGAAGACATCTTCCTGCCGGCCACCTAGGTTCGTACGGGTGGACCCAGGGATCGGGACTTCTCAACTTCCGGTTGGCCGACAAACCGCCCAGTAACGGGGCAATTCCGGGGTTGTGAGTGCTATGGCGATATTACGCCAGCCTGCCACGTTCCTGGATGTGCACCATTCTCACTGCTCGATCTTCGTTCCCAACCCCGCATACAAATAGTTCTCCCCATATGCCTTCTTCAATCGCGCAAATGCCGGTTCTCCTGTGCAGTGTCCCGGCGCAATCCTCTGCACCTTCCACTTCGTCTTTAAATTTTCGACCAGCACGTCAATCTCTTCCACCGGGGTCGTCACCAGGTGCAATCCCCCGAACACAATCTCCGTTCTCGGATCGACCGCGTTTGCGGCTTCCAGAATCGCTTCAATCCCCGCGTGCGAGCACCCATCCACGAGCAGCAATCCGTTCGGTCGCTTGATCGCCAGCGTCAATTCCGGCAGCTCCAGCGTCCCTTTCTTCTGCGAAACTGTCCGGACCAGGAAAATTCCCGGCGATACTTCCGTCGATTGATCCACCAACACAAAATTCCCTGTGTCGCAGAGCTTGCCCCACGCGAAATGTTCCGGATCTGTGCCCCCGAAATACCGCATCTTCGCGGGCAAGCTCTCATCCGCCCGCAAAAACGTCTTCGGAAACGGCAATCCCCCAAATCCATTCCCGCCATCCGCGGGCACATACACCGTAACGTTCGGATTCACCCTCAGCACATATCTCAGCCCCGTCGTGTGGTCGGCGTGCCGGTGCGAGATCACCACAAAATCCAATTTCGTCAGGTCTACGCCCAGCGCCTTCACGTTGTGTTCAAAAATCGCGGCATCATTCCCCGTATCGAACAAAATTCGCTTTCCGTTGTGCTCGACAAAAGCGGAAAATCCCCAATCCTTCGTCAGTTCCTTCGATTCCCCGAACGCATCGTAGAGGATCGTCACTTTGTCCTGTGCCCGGCAGGGAACTGCCGCCACACACACAAGCAAGAACGCCAAAACCCGCACAACGTGGATTCGCAAAGAACACCTCCAACCGGAATTTCGGAGTTAGTATAACAAGCTGGATGCCGATAGCTGCTGTTAAGAGGCCATAACGCTCACGACTCGGACTGGCTTGTTTCGGATTCTGGGCGGATCACGGGCCACTCGGAAGTTATCAAGATAGCGCAAAGGTCTCCTCATCCCCGACGCGGCGTGCCTCCTCATGTCTGGCGTACCACGTAGGACAGTCCTCCTTCTTTTTCTTCAGCTGCGTGCTCGAGTCCTTCCGCTCCCTCGCTCAGGAGTTGCCATGCCCGAACTTTGTACCATTTACGACTACATGCGCGCCCACGCGACCCTTCTGGGAGAGCGCATTCTTCAGGAGTATCCGGCGCTTCATCAATTCGAAGACCCCGTTTCACCGCGTGTCCAAGAGTTACTGCGAAAGCCATTTCCCGCACAGACCATCGCCATCATGGGAACTGCCAAGCGCTGGCAGCGGGCGCGAACCGCCATGGTGGTTGCGGAATGCGGCACTGGCAAGACGTTGATCTCGTTGGGAGCGATTCACGTCCATAGCGATGGGAGTCCA
>DATNNE010000132.1:0-50228 GCA_035601995.1 Terriglobales bacterium | reverse complement strand
CTTTCGACCGTAAGCGAAAATGTTGTTCTTGAGCGAGTTGGGGGGCTCACCGCTGGCGGGGCCCTCAAAGATAAAGACGGTGGAGGCGGAAACATGATAGACGACGTTGTTTTCGATACTCACGCCGGCTGACTGAAAATCCAGATAGAGGCCGTGACCGCCGTAGCCGGTGCCCGGGATGCCGCGATCGATGACGGAGTCATCGCTCACGTCGTGAACCAGGTTGTTAAGAATCTGGTTTCCTGTTCCACTCTTCTGCTGGTCTCCTATCGCGTAATAAAGTGCCCCTCCGTCGGAGGTGATGCCCTGCATTAAATTCCAGAGGTGGTTGTACTGGCTGACGATGTTGTTGCCGTTCTCGCCTGGGCATCCGAATCCACAGACTGAAATGCCGCCGTGGTATCCGTCGTCGATGTCGTTGTGCAGATAGGTGATATTGTTGCCGTTGCCTTGGGCAATGCCTCTGCCATCAGGAAAGACACGCGAGAAGCCCTGGATAACATTATTCTGCACGGTGACGGAGTGCACCACGCTGGTCGCTAGGTCGTATCCCTCGGGCTGGTGTCCAATATGGATGCCGCTGTCGCCGAGATCGTAGAAAGCCGAGTTTTGGATGACATCGTTGGCCGCGGGGGGGCCAGAGTGACCGGCGAGCGAAGCGATCTGCAGACCGGTGGCGGAAGTATGTCGCACGATGATCCCGTCAAAGGTGACGTATTGACAACTCTCGCAGTCGATGGCCGCAGGGAGCGTACTCTCCCCAGTCTGGTCGTTATTAAAACCGGCCGAAGGCGGGAGAAAGTTATCTATCTCGAAGGTGATGCCTTGAAACGTGACGTAGCTCAGTTGGTTGGCTGACACGATGCTGCCGCCGTTAGGACTCACGGGCTGAAGCTGAGGGATTATGGCGGTGTCACGATTGGGATTCTCTCCACTATCGGCAACATAAAATAGCGTCCACGGCTGAGCGGAGCGATCCAGAAACCAGATTTTCGTCTGGCCTGCTTGTTGTTCCTGCTGGAAGGCGTCTTTGGCGTTATCGATGACATAACGATGGCCTGCGCTCGGACCAAAGCAATCGTAGTCGCCAGGCAGCCCCTGAGTAGGACCAGTGAAGTAAACGATGTGGTTGGTGGTATCGACGCAGTTAATGCGCATGACGTCGACGGTGAAGCCGTCGAACAAAGTCAGTTCAATGTCCCCGACGGGATAAGGATTGGAGCTATCGACGCGGCAGGGCTTGGAGGGATCTCCGGTGTAGATGCCGTTCAGATTACTCCACGTAGTAATGGGATCGCCGGGGTTATATTGAAAGCGGTCGAGGCACTTGGACTGAGTTCCGTCGCTGACACTGGGACAACCAGTATTGCCGGGAGGAACTGAAGCGGCCATGCGGAGAAACGTGCCGAGATTACATTCGGCGATCGCGACGGTCTGCCCGGTAACGGTGGAATAGCAGGATCCGTTGTTCATGTAGTAGCCGATCCCGGAGGCGGACTGCAGACGGGAGCGCAAGCGGCGTGCGCGACTTTTGCTTTTGTAGAACAAGTATTCGAAGGGCTGAGTGTTGGAGGGCAGCTGAACTTGCCACAGATTGCCAGAGACTTGGGTCCAGGTAAGTCCCAGCCCATGAAAGTTTATTTGTTCCCGTCCCTTGGTGACGGCCTCGCCTCCGCTCACATCCGGAAATTCTCCGGGATAATTCTCCCAAATGATGGGCATTTGCGAAGTTCCCGAGTCACTAGAAGTGAAAGTCAGCGTTCCCGGGTTGGTGGGGCTTAACGGCAGATAGTAAGCTCCTCCCCGAATCATGACAACGATGGGCCGCTTAGGATGACTCTGAATCAGTTTTCGCACTGCGATCTGGGCTCGCGCGATAGAAGCGAAAGGTCCATCCGTCTGTCGGTCATTGTGAGTAGCTAAGGTACCGCTCCACGAATCATCGCCATCTATGGCCACGAAGAAATCGGCCTTGAGATTATCCTGATTCTGCTTCTGCGATGCAGAACGACTGGGACTGGCGCTGTCTGTGGCTTGTGCCAATCGCGGGATTGTACACAAGCCGATTAGAACCGCTACGAGACACTCGAAGAAGATTCCAAAGGTCTTTCGGTTCGACGCAACCAACAGATAGGGGGACATTGCGTATCCTCGAAACTGGATTGGACTTCTCTTATCAAGTCCTGAAACGGAATGTATCCGTTGTGAAACCGGTGAAATAGATAACCGTGGTCTTATGACCCTAGTTACATGACCGAAGTCACCGGGGGCACCGCGGGATGAACGCTATTGCAAAGTGGAAATTCGGGCAGGAAATTGCCAAACTGCTGTGTTAAGCGCTGGTTGGAGCATAGGCAAGACGACTAATATAGATCGTGCGAACTGTGCGGCTAGTAGATTGTTCTCAAAACTATCATTGATCTCCTAGGACGCAGGTCCAGAAGCCTCTTCGTCTCGGCGAATTAAGCCGAATGTTTTTCAGTTATACAGTGGGGCGCAGAAGTTGCCGGCGGGGTGGCGTTGTAGTTGGTTAGGCGGATCGCAGCAGTCCGATGCCGGACTCGCTACAAGCCCAGCATCGGTGAGCGCTGCATTGATCTTCAGTCGTCGTCACCACCCTGAGCTTCGATGGCATCGTCATCGGGGTCTGCAGGAGGATGGTCGCCGGCATGCAGTCCGTAGTTCTCGTAATATTCGGCGTTGTATTGCTGGTAGGGGGGAGCAATTGCCAGGGGGTGGAACTCCCTCGCTTTCTGACTGAAGTCGAAGAAATCTGAAAGCGAATACAGTGTCGCGTTGTGATCGCTAAAGGGAGCATCGGGAGCCAGATAATCCGCGTAAGGATAGGTTGGACTGATTCCCAGGCCCGCGGCCCCAGGAAAGCTCAATGGAACCCCATTCTTTCCGAAGGCATACTCGATGAAGTTCAGTATGCTGCCGAAATCGTGAACGTAGGGGACAACCTTGCCGGGGCCGTAGGGAGGAAGCGCGCCGGAAATATAGCCTTTCTTGGCATAGGCCGAGACCACAAGCAGGGGCACGCGGAATCCATACACGTATTGGCTCCCTGTATTGTTGGAGTACCCTTGGCACGTCCCACCCGGCCCGGGCTTGCAGTTCCAGGGTAGAACATGGTCATACCAGCCGCCCCAGTCATCCCACGTAACCAGGACGACGGTATTCGACCAATAATTGCATTTCGTCGGCAACGGCTTGCCCGAATTGTCGTAGCCGCCTACGGCGTTGACAATGGCCGCGACCCACGTCGGGCCCTTGATGTCGGCGTTAGCTCCTGCGTGGTCCGAGTAGCTTCCGTCAGGAATCACCCAGCTCATAGCCGGGAGAGTGCAATTGGTCAGGTCCGACAAGATGGGCGCCATCTTGTCCTTCTCCGGCGGATAGGGAGGTATCACTACGTGGTTGGTCCACTCGTCGCCCGAGCATTCGCCGCTATAGCCGGGCGTGCCGCACAAATGCAGGATTGAGTTAGGAGCTACCCAATACGAATTGGGATCGCCCGCTTTTCCTCCCTCATATTTCCAACTCACGTTGTTGGCGTCCAGCAGGTCGGGCAACGTGTTGTGGTCGTAGCACGGGAATCCTGGGCTATTGACTGGTGGCGCGGGAGTGTACCCATCTGATTCAACCCCCTGGGGGTTGATCTGAGGAGGCGCGACCCCCTGAAGCGCCGCGCATCCGGCTTCGTTGTAGCCATAGGGAATTTCTGCTACAAACCACTCCCAGTATTTGTCGGCGTCGCCATCGTTGTAGACCGGGGCCGAGGTTCCCGAAAGCAGAAATTGGTGCGCCGGATAGCTCGGTCCCTGGTTCGTCTGAAACATGTAATTGGCGAAACCATATTGTTGGGCGATCTCCAGCAAAGGCTGAAGCACCCCCGTGGAATTGTCCACGAAGGTGTATTGCGCACAGTGCTCATATCCTGCAAGCGCACATGGCGGAGTACCGCAATTGGTTCGGTTCAGAGGAACGTTACAGGCTCCGTCCATGTTTCCATTCCGGTAGCTTTCCACCCAGGCATCGTTAACGGGGGGTCTCTGATCGTGCCCGTGGTGGGGATCAAAGCAGGCATCCAGCGTCCAAGGCGTCAGCGTAATGGTTGCATCAGTTTTGGTGATTGTGTCGTAGCATTTGCCTTTCCGGGCTAGGTCTGCGCCAGGCGGCAATCGGTGCACCTTCCTGATGGCATCACTCCCAAAAAGATTGTCCGGCGAGCGATTCTCCTGGATAACCAGGATCACATGTTGAACCTCCGGAATGTTGTTGGTTTGGGCGAACGCGATCGTCGCGCCGCCGGAAATGCTGGCCAGTAGAACGATAGTGGCAAGTTTCATTCAAGTCCTCCCCCGAGGGCCGCCGCTTATCTTGCGGCGTTCGAATAATACGCTTGAATTCCCAAAAAGGCACGATCTAGTGTTTCTTAGAGCCTTTCTTCCTTATAGCTCCTACCCGGTAGTATGTTACAGGTCGAGTCTCAAGCTGCCCGCGCTGGTGCGGCAAGCAGCCCAGCAGCGATCTCGCAGGCAGGAACTACACAAGAACTACTTTTGACTGAAATGCTGCGCTACTAGATAATAAATCCGTTGCCCCCTCGTTCAATGGTAGGACACCTGCCTCTGGAGCAGGTTATCGGGGTTCGAATCCCTGGGGGGCAGCCAGATCAATCGCTTGCCTCAATCCCTTTCCTGTTTGTCTTTGTCCACCCGCTGTGCGGCGGGTTTGCGTCGCATTAGGGAGCGCCTATGTCCAAAGCGAAATTGAACATCGCGATGATTGGGTCCGGCTTCATCGGCAAAGTGCATTCCAATGCTTTTCGCCAGGTCGGTCATTTCTTCGATGTTCCTTACGAAGTTCGTTGCCAGGTCATCTGTGGACGCGATCGGACGAAGCTGGAAACTGCCGCTTCCAAGTGGGGTTGGAGCGAGGTCGAGACTGATTGGCAGAAGATCATCGCAAGAAAAGATATTGACGCAGTCGATATCGCCGTTCCGAACGCGCTGCATTCCGCGATCGCCATTGCAGCCGCGGAAGCAGGGAAGATCGTGCTCTGCGAAAAGCCGCTGGCCTCGTCTATCGAGGAAGCAGAAAGAATGACGAAAGCGGTGCAGCGGACCCCGAACATGGTTTGGTTTAACTTCCGGCGCGTACCTGCGGTCGTTTTTGCGAAGCGACTCATTGCGGAGGGCCGCATGGGCCAGGTCTTTCACTATCGCGCCCTCTACCTGAACCAGTCGGGAAATGATCCCAGCAAGGCAAACACTTGGCGCTATAAAAAGAGTGAAGCGGGAATGGGAGCCGCGGGAGATCTGCTCTCTCACTCGATTGATATGGCGCTTTACCTCAACGGACGAATCACAGAGTTGTTCGCGACGATGCACACTTTTGCACCGGATCGGGACGTGGACGACGCCGCGCAGCTGATCGCGCGTTTTGCAAATGGTAGCATTGGCACATTCGAGGCCACTCGTTATGGTGTGGGATGCCAGAACCGTAATACGTTTGAAGTGAATGGCTCGAAGGGGATGCTAGCGTTCACTCTCGACGAGATGAACCAGCTTGATTTCTTCGATGCGACTGAGCCAGCTAATTTGCAGGGCAGGCGCAGCATAGCGGTCACCGCGCTCGATCATCCGTATGGAAAAAACTTCTGGAAGCCTGGCCACGTTCTGGGATACGAGCATCCGTTCATCGCCACGTTTGCAGACTTTCTTGACTCCATAGCGCGGCAAGAACCCTTTCATGCGAACTTTGAAGATGCGCTCGCAGTGCAACGAATCCTGCATGCTGTGGAACAGTCTTCTGCGTCGCGCGGTTGGGTGAGCGTCGAGCAGCAGGCTGTGTAAACGACGATCCAGACTTCCTTCTGCTTGATGCAGATTAGTTGATCATTCGCTCGTGAGGTCATCTACTCTCTCTCGCACCCATCAGTTCCAGCGCCAGCGCAGCCAACTCGATGTCCTCGCCCGACGAGAGGCCGCTGACTGCTACTGCACCGGCAACGACACCATCCTTCCAGATCGGAATGCCGCCGCCCCAGCCGACGAATCTGGGATCACCGTAGTAAGCGATGTCGTGCCCCTTTTCGGGGTGGCGTACCTTTTCTCCAATCTCTTTTGTCGGCTTCCGCTCCCGGGCAGCGGTCCATGCTTTGTTGGCGGCAACGCGGATCGAGGAAATGGGGGCTCCGTCCATGCGGGCGAAGGCGATGAGTTCGCCATGCGAGTCGGCAACGGCCACCACAACGGACTTCTGCAGCTGCACAGCCTTCTCTACGATCAGATCGACGATCTTCTTAGCCTCGGAGTAGTCGATGACGGGAAGATTGCGCATGGGGATCGCAGAAAATCTAACTGAATGGGACTATAGAAGCAAGTTCGCAGCCGTTGCCGTTTCTGAGAGAGCCCTGCAGGAAGCTAAAAAAACGGGCTGGGCAAAATGCCCAGCCCGTCCAAACTGGCACAACTCAGAAAATGAACTTCAACGCAAACTGAATCAGACGTGGGTTGGCATCGCCGTTGTCAGACGTAATCTCGCCGAAGCCGTTATTCCCCGTGCCCGTATAAGTACCGTTGAAGCCGGTTCCCGGGACACCAAACTGCGGGTGATTGAACAGATTGAAGAATTCGGTTCGGAACTCAACGCCGAACCTTTCGGCGATGGTCGTCCGCTTGAAAATGGCGAAATCAAAGTTGTTGATTCCGGGAGCGCGCAGTGACGAATCCACACGCGCTTCGGTACCGTATCCCCACGCGGGCGGTGCAGCAAAGCAATTGACGTTAAAAAACTGTGTGAGGCTGCGATTGCCTCCCTTGCTGCATCCGGGTACTACGTCGGGACGGATGTTGCCGATGCCGAAGCCAGCATTTTCCAGAGGCGTGGAAGGACCAGCCCAGGTAATTTTGAGCGGGAAACCACGCTGGAAGGTGGTAATGCCGTCAATTCCCCAACCGGATACAACTTTGTCTTCAACTCCTGTGGCACCGCTGAGCCACATCTTGCCGTGCCCAAATGGAAGGTCCAGCACATAGCTGATGACCAAGCGCTGGGACACGTCCTGAGAAGAAAGCGATCGCTCCCCGTTCAGGTTGTTCCAATCCTGCACCTGCCCGACCCCTCCGGTTTCGCCCGAACCCTCGAGCCAACTAGTGAGCGTATCCGTGTTGCTCAGGAGTTTTGAGTTTGTATAAGCCACCAGCAAGGTGCCGCCGCCCTGGAACCGACGAGTTACAGTGGCCTGCAACGAATTGTAGGTGCTTCCGCAACATCCATATCCGCCCAAGCTCAATCCTGTGTACTGGGGGTACGGTCGAAGCAGCTGTCCAGCAAGAACAGTGGGAGTGCTTAGCGTGGCATTCGGAGTTGACAGTGGGTTTGGTACCGGCTGGTCAATCGCCACGGGCTGGCCTGCAGCAAATTGCGCGGCCGCTTGGGCGACGTAGGAATCTGGAATTTGATTGATGTTGGTGTTGTACTGCTGGAGGTGGACGCCGTGGGCACCCGCATAGGCAACGTCCGCAAAGAACCCTGCTCCCAACTGCCGTTGAATATCAAGGTTGAACTGTTGGACGTATCCATATTTCGGGTCGGTATACGGTGCCAACGTGGGGTCACCGTTAGAGGCCACGAAACTGGAAAGGTTGGGTGTCTGAGGCGGGTATGAGGTGCGGCCGGGCGGCGGCAAGATTCCGTTCGTACCAAACGGACCCGGGGTTGCGCAAGTGAAGGTTGCGAAGCTTTGACCGGCTAAGGTGCAGTTGCTCGAGTCAAGAGTAGCACTCGGCGATAAGCCATGGTTCAACGTCGCGACGAACGGCGTCGTTGCGAGGTTGATTACATCGTTGTCTGGATTGAGACCGAAAGAGATGTAATTCGGGATCCAGAAGATGCCGTAGCCTCCACGAATCACAGTTTTTTGGTCCCAACTATAGGCAAATCCGAGACGTGGCGAGAACTCCTTCTTATCCAAGGGCAGGTTGTTCCTGCTCGTGTTTACTCCGTTGCCGACCAGTTGCGCATCCCCGATACACGGGGATCCCGGGTTACCGTTGCAACCCGTAACCGTGGCGTTGGTTACGGACGGATCCCAATAACTCAGGCGGTTGTAACGGTCAGACCAGGTTCCCGGAAGCTCATAGCGGAGTCCCAGGTTGAAGGTCAATTTGTTGTTGACCTTCCAAGTGTCAGCGCCGTAGAAGCCGCGGTAGGTCTGACGGCCAGCCGTCTGCGCCGGAACCTGGGCAGAACCTTCTGTCTGGTTCACGAAGGAAGCAGGTCCGGGCTGCGCTAAGCCAAGCAGAAAATCGGCAAATGCGAATCCAGTGTTTGCAGCGGGATTCGCCGCAAGGTTTGCCGTCCAAGCTCCGGAGAAACCAAACGCGCCGCTGGCGATGTTGGTCTGGTAATAATTGTCCAGACCCAACTCCCATTGCGCGCCGACCTGGAAGGTGTGTTTGCCGCGAATGATGGTCATCGAAGGCGAAACATTGTACTGGGTATTGTGATCGCCAATCGCGCTGTTGCCTTGGCTCTTACCTACGTCACCGGGAAACGGGAAGGCAGGTGTTGGGGGTGTCCGCATGCTGTCAGGAACTTCGTCGTTGTAGCTCGACGGCCATCCCAGGGCGGTGAGATCGTAACCGGCAAGCAGTGGCGCGCGGAGGTAGATAAAGCGGCTTCCTGAAATATTCAAATCGCCGATGACGTTCGGGCTGAATACGTGGTTGAAATCAATGGCGAGAGCTTTGGTGTGATAATCCTCGGCGCAACGGTCATTGCACAAACCGGTGTTAAAAGGATTGGTTGGAAGATCCAGCAGGCCAAAGTAAGTAAAACGAGCGAACATGCGCGTTTTATCGGTGATGTTCACGTCGCCACGGGCTACGAACTGAGTGTTATTCCCACCGGCGCTGGTGGCCGCTACATAGTTGCCTACCGAGAAGTTGTTCGCCGATTGGACGGGGGCGTAGTACTTATTCCACAATGCCAAACCCGCCTTGCTGAACTCGGATGTCGGAATTATGTTGCCCGGATAAGGTGAACGCGCTCCAGTAGCCTGATTCACTGTATATGGATCGTAGAGCTGAACTGCGGGGAGCAAGGAGGAGAAATTGCCGGCCTCGAACGCGGCGGTTGGAATCGTGGTCGTGATGGGATTGCCGAAGCGCTGCCGGAACTGTTCCCAACTCGTGAAAAAGAATACCTTGTCCTTAATGACCGGACCGCCGACGTTGAATCCGTACTGGTTTTGAACGTACGGTGGGGTGGTGTTGGATTGGCCACTCGCCAATTGACTCTGCTTAATGAAGTAATCGTTCGAGTTGAAAATCTTGTTGCGGATGAACTCGTAAGCCTCTCCGTGGAAGCTGTTGGTTCCCGATTTGGTGCTGAAGTTCATGATGCCGCCAGAGAACTTGCCGAACTCCGGTCCCAGGTTGTTGTACTGGACCTTGAATTCGCCAACGGAGTCCTGCGTGGGAATGATAATAGGAAGGTTGATGTAGCCGATATTAAGAGGCTGGCCATCGAGGTACTCAGCGCTCTGGTTTCCGAACGAGCCTCCGACCTGGTAATTGCCCCAGCTGAAGGGATTCTGGCCGACTGGCGTTCCGCCCGATCCGCCTTGCGCAACCGCGGCGGGAGAGATCGTGATCAAGTTAAAAATATTGCGACCGTTTAAGGGTAATTCGTTGGCCTTCCGCTGCTCAACGACTTGGCCCAGAGACGAGGTTTCGACCTGCAGCAACGGGGTCTCAGCCGTCACCTCCACGGTTTCCGTGACTTGACCGACCGGTAAGGTGGCGTCAATGTGGGTGTCCTGCTGTACCTGAACCACGACGTCGCCTCGCGTGAAGTGCTTGAATCCCGCCTTCTCTACGTCCAAGCGGTAATTTCCGGGCACCACGTTCACAAAGCTGTACAAGCCTTGGTCGCCCGTGGACTGAACACGCTTTTCCTGGGTCCCCGTGTTGGTGAGCGTGACTTGGGCGCCGGCTACGGCCGCGCCCGACGAGTCAACGACAGAACCATCGACCGTGCCGAAGGTACTTTGACCGTGAAGGGAAAGAGAAGTCGTGAACACAAGGACTGCTGACAAGATCAGCGTCCACAAGCTGCGAGACGGCATACACACCCCCACACCACGTTTTTCGAATCGCGAAAGTTTTAAATACCTGAGTAGTCGTTGTCAAGCAAAAAGTAATCTTTTTGCATTAGGGCATCGATTTTTTGAATCATGAGGGTAATCGTTTTTTGCGCCAGGGTAATCGTTTACCGTGAGTAATCGATTACTTTGGGCGTATTGGTGCTATTATCCTTGCGCCATGGCCGTGACCATGCTGGACATCGCGCGAGATCTCAAGGTCTCAGTTGTGACGGTGTCCAAGGTCCTAAGAAACCAAGGCCGGATCAGCGCAGCCACCCGCAAGCGTGTGCTGCGGCGCGCGAAGGAATTGCATTACCAGATGAATTGGGTGGCGCGCAGCCTCGTGACGAGGCGCACCTACACCATCGGCTTGCTGCTGCCAGAATTCACCCATCCTTTCTTCGCCGAGATTGCCCGGGTGGTTGCGCAGACGGTGCGACCACACGGCTATCACGTGATCATTTCGTATTTCGATGAAGATCCCGAATTGGAACGAAGTGAGGCCGATTCCTTGCTGGCCCGGCAGGTGGATGGGCTCATCATTGCTTCCGCCCAGCCGGTCCGTTGCCTGGATTTGTTTCGGCGGATTCAAAGGCGCAAAGTGCCCTATGTCTTGATTGACCGCCCCATCGCCGGAGTGCAGGCATCTTTTGTGGGGGTCGACAACCACGCCATCGGGAGATTGGCGACGGATCATCTCATTGCACGCGGTTGCTCGCGCATCGCCCATTTGTGCGGTCCCGAAATAGGAATCTCCGCGGAACGCCTGGAAGGATACCGTCGGTCCCTGGCGAAACACGGCTTGAGAACGCCCGCAGGTTACGTCGCGCCAGGCGGCCACGGAGATGAAACTGGGTATGAGGGTATGCGTCGATTGCTGCGACTGAACCCGATTCCGGACGGAGTTTTCTGTTACAACGACCCGGTTGCAATCGGCGCTATCAAGGCAATCCTGGCTGCTGGCCTGAAAGTGCCCGACGATATTTCGGTAGTCGGAGCCGGCAATGTTCACTACTCCGACCTGTTGGCGGTTCCACTCACTACCGTCGATCAGGGCACGTGCCAAATTGGGGCGCGGGCGGCTGAACTCCTG
Organism: Terriglobales bacterium; assembly: GCA_035601995.1. GTDB lineage: Bacteria > Acidobacteriota > Terriglobia > Terriglobales > Acidobacteriaceae > JABDBE01. Next base: position 38,976 of record DATNNE010000132.1, on the reverse strand, counting down.
ATCGAGCGAATCATGCAGAAGCTCTCGGCACGGCCAAGAAAAATACTAATCTCGCCCAAGCTTATAGAACGGGAATCGACCCGGCGGTCTAGTTGACCCTGTAAGTCTTCCTCTGTTGGCGTTCTTGGTCCGCCCTCTGGAAAGATCTACTCCCAGAATTCAAATCAGCGGCAGTTCGGGGCCCTTTATCTGTCAATGGACGCCGAGCGGAATCGTTTTCTTGATAGGCCCGTGTGCAATAACAGCCGCGAGCGCGATATGCTAAGCCACTGAAGGAATTTTCCCGGTTGCTCAAGACTCTGTTACGCATATCGTTCATCGTGACGTCCGCACTGTGGGTTGCGGCGCTCGTGGCACCTGTGTTCGACATCAACCTGCCGAGCGGCTTGGATTTCATTCTGCAGAATTCTCCCACTCCTCAAAAGTATCTGATCGAAACCATGCCCGGAGGCGTTGCCCTTCTCGATTACAACAACGACGGCCTGCTGGACATTTTCCTGGTGAACGGCGGCCGCCTCACCAGCCCCATGCAAATGCCAGAAAACTTCGACCGTCATGACCCGCGCTATTGGAATCGGCTTTACCGTCAAAATAAAGATGGAAGCTTCACCGACGTAACCCAACAAGCGGGATTGGCGAATGTTGGCGATGGAAATTACGGAATGGGTGTAGCTGTGGGCGATTATGACAACGACGGCTACCCCGATCTGTTTGTTACGAATTATGGAAAGAACATTCTGTATCACAACAACGGCGACGGTACATTCACGGACGTGACGGCAAAGGCCGGAGTCGCCGGAGGAGGCTGGTCCGTTTCTGCCGGATTTTTCGACTACGATAATGACGGAAAACTAGATCTGTTCGTGACCCGCTACATGGATTGGGACACCAAGCACAGCAAAGACTGCGGCGGCAATTACCATACTTATTGTCCGCCGGAAGAATTTCCCGCGACCACAAACTTCCTCTATCACAACAACGGGGATGGAACCTTCACTGACGTGAGTCAACGTTCTGGCATCGCGGCGAAGAAGGGAAGGGCGTTGGGCGTAGCTTTTGCCGATTACGATGAAGACGGCTACACCGATATATTTGTGGCCAACGACGGCATGCAACAATATTTGTTCCATAACAACGGGAACGGAACCTTCACGGAAGTGGGTCTTGAAGCAGGCGCGGCGCTTTCTGAGGACGGTCGGCGGTTGTCGGGCATGGGCGTAGTGTTTCAGGATTATGACAACGACGGCAGGCCAGACATTATCGTGACCGAGTTGCCCAGGGAAATTTACGGTGTCTATCACAACGACGGCGGTGGTTCGTTCAGTTATCGCAGTCTCGAAACCGGCCTTGGCGTACTCTCGAGCGGAAGCTCTGGCTGGGGTGTGGGCTTGGAGGACTTCGACAACGACGGCTGGAAAGATTTATTCGTCGCCCAGGGCCACGTCTTGGACAACGTTGAACGGATCGATCCTTCGCTGCATTATCTCGAATTGCCGCTCCTGGCGATGAATCACAACGGCCGCTTCGAGCGGGTCGATTCCGGAAGCACGACTCCCGTAGCCGGACGCGGAGCGGCGTTCGGAGATATCAATAACGACGGCTGGCAAGACGTGGTTATGACCTATCTCGGTGGACATCCTCAGGTGTTTCTCAACCACGGCGGCAAGCTGCACTGGCTGGTGATTTCACTGCGCGGTACGCGCAGCAACCGTGACGGATTCGGCGCCCGCGTCAAGGTAAACGGACAAACTCGGTTCGCGACTTCTGCCGGAAGCTACGCTTCAGCAAGTGACAAGCGTCTTCATTTTGGACTCGGAACCGCCGAAAAGGCTAAGGTGGAAATCGTGTGGCCGTCGGGCATTCACCAGACATTGGACGATGTTCACGCCGATCAGTTTTTAGAAGTCCGTGAACCGGAGAAACCGTGATCCGCGTACTCTTATTTTTGTGGTTCGCGTGGCAGACTCTATCGCCGGGAGCCGTTCAGCACATGCAGGCTGGAATCGCGGCTGACAAAGAACGACAATTCGATACTGCGATTGCCGAATTTCGAAAGGTCACCGAACTTGAGCCAACGTTTGCGGATGGCTTCATCAGCCTCGGCCAGACGTACATGGAGAAGCACGATTTAGCTTCTGCTGTTGCACCACTAAAGCGTGCTCTCGAACTCAATCCAGATTCGTCGCCGGCTCATCAGTTGCTCGGCTACGCCTTGCTGGCGCAAGGCTACGCGGCTCAGGCGATTCCGCACCTCGAACGCGTGCACGATAAGACTGGGCTGGGAATCGCTCAGATCCAGACCGGACAACTGCCGGAGGCCATCGCGAATCTGCAGGCCGCCCTGGCCGACCGTCCGAATGATCCCGATCTTCTCTATTACATCGGCCGTGCCAGCGGCCTGCTGTCGAAGCAATCGATTGACACTTTGTTGGCCGCTTATCCTGATTCTCCTCGCGCGCACCAAGCGCTGGCGGAAAACTACCTCGTCCTGCGACAAATGCCGGAGGCTGAGAAAGAATACCGCGAAGCCTTGCGCCTGCGGCCGGAGATTCCCGAAGTCCACTTAGAATTGGGCGAAGTGTATGCAGGCGCTTTTCAGTGGGCTAAGGCGGAAGAAGAGTTTCGCGCCCAAACTAAACTGCAGCCTGGCAACGCCGAAGCCGCTTACCGTCTCGGAGCTGCGCTGCTGGAACAGGGCAAGACGCATGAGGCGCGAGCGGAACTCTTGCGCGCCGACAAGCTGATGCCGGACATGCCCGAAACGCTTTATTCACTGGGAAAGGCCGCCTCGCTTGAAGGCGACACCGCCGCTGCCGAAAAAGAGTGGACCAGGCTTCTTTCCATCGAAAAAGAAAGTTCTCTGGCGGCGCAGGCGCATTTCGGCCTCGCGAGTCTGTATCGCAAACAAGGAAAGACGGAAGCCGCACAGCGTGAAATGCAGGAGTTCCAAAGATTGCAGGGCGGCTCTAGTCAACCGTCGGCGCCGGCCAAGCAAGAATCACCGCAGTAGTCAACCGGTGCAACAGGCGGGTTTTTACAGCAGGGGAGAAAACTTGCTGACTCGATCCGGTCGGTCGGCAGTGCTCGCTGTGCCGGAGACGGCTGTAGCTGATTCCACACACGTCGGCAGAATGGGAAAGCCGAACGCTTCCAGGTCATCCCTGAACTGTGCGATTGATTGGAATTGAATCGCATGCATTCCCAATGTGCGCGCAGCGCTGATATTGGGCTCGCGATCGTCTACAAATAAGGTTTCCGCTGCTGAGACCCCGAGGCCGCGAAGAGTGTGCTCATAGATCGCCGGGTCCGGCTTAATCAGTCTCACTTCCGCCGACAATGTTTTGAATGTGAAGTTCTCCATCCAGTTGCAGTTCGTGCGCACATGGTTCACCAGGTCCCAAGGCATGTTGGACAGCAACCCGGTTTTGAGTCCTGCTGCGCAAAGCTGGCTCACCCATTCGAACATCCCCGGGTTGGGATGGTCCCAGATTTCCACTTCTATTCCGCGCAGGATCTCGATCTGTTTGCGATCGATCGAAGAATCTGTTTGAGCCGCCAGCTTCAACCAATATTCTTCAGCGGTAAGATCCCCGCGGTCATAAGGACCTCGACTGGCTTCCCACAACTCGAAAAACAACTCGAAACTCACATTGAACATTTCCGCCATGCGGCCAAACTCTTCCACCGTGGGGCAGCGCGCAAGCACTTGACCATAGTCGAGAATGACCGCACTGATATTGGGTGAACGGTCAAGCCGCTCTGCGGACATAGACCCTCCTGCATTTTCATAGTCTCTATTTTTCCAAGTGTTTCGTCCAATGAATTTACTCATGGCACGACGCGCTCGCCGGTCCGTTGGCAGAAGGCTTCCGCGATCTCTAGGTCGGCGGCGTATACTGCGAATTCCGAATGCAGGATCGCACGCGCCATTGCGGGGACAGACGAAGGCGTAGTACAAATCCAACTGCACGAGATTCGGAGTGAAGCCCCGCGCGACGAGTTTCGCCGAGAAAGCCGGCGATGACAGAACCTAACGATACTCTCGTGGTTGGCGTGGATATTGGTGGCACCAAGGTCGCAGCCGGCTTGGTGGACCGCCGTGGCGAAATCAAATCTCAGATCCGCACTCCCATGGTGGCGAACCGCGAGGCCGCCGACGGACTCGTGGCCGTAATATCGGCGATCGACCTCCTCTTTGCCCAAGACGCGAAAGCTCGCGCCCGGATTCGTGGAATTGGTATCTGCGCGCCGGGACCTTTGGACCCGCATACGGGAGTTGTCGTCAATCCTCCCAATGTTCCGTGCTGGCGAAATTTCCCCCTCGCTGCCGAGGTGGCGAAAGTCTATGACGTGCCCGTAAAGGTCGAGAACGATGCCAACGCGGCGGCGCTGGCCGAGGCCATATGGGGCGCGGGGCGCGGTTTTCACCACATCTTCTACGCGACCATCGGGACTGGAATTGGCACTGGCATAGTGTGCGACAAGCGGATTTACAACGGGCGTACCGGCGCTGCGGGCGAAGGTGGACATATGAGTATCGATTACAACGGTCCGCGATGCGGATGCGGCAAGCCGGGCTGCGTCGAAATTCTGGCTGCTGGGCCAGCGATAGCGCGAAGAGCGCGAGCTAAGTTGGCCGCCGAGCAAAGTTCCGGCTCGAACATTCTTGATCTTGCCAAAGGAAACATTGATGCCGTAACCAGTGAAATGGTGGGCCAGGCTTATGTCGCCGGTGATCCCCTGGCCAAAGAGATTTTGCAGGAAACCGTCAAACTGCTGGCGCTGTGGCTGAGCAACATTGTTGATCTGCTGGAGCCGGATGTAATGATTGTCGGTGGCGGCGTGGCGGCGATGTTGAATCCGTTTTTCGGCGAACTCTCCAAGTGGCTTGTGGAATACTGCGTCAATTCACGAAGTGACGAAATCCCCTTGCTCAAAGCGCACTATGGTGCAGACGCTGGAATTGCGGGCGGGGCAGCGCTTTGCTCGGAATTCGCGAGTCCATAGCGACGATAGTCGAAAACATCGAATTTGTGACAACTCAAATGGGAGCCCCACGATGAAGAGGCCATTGTTTCATTGTCTTACTACGGTAGTATTTTCGTTGTTAGTCGTGTTGCCGCTGGTGGCGGCCGAACCGTCGTCTCGCGCGCTGGATTCGGGTTGGCAGTTTCGCGCCGTCGGAAACACGGACAATTCCGACGTCAAGCAATGGCATCCGGCGCAAGTTCCGGGCGTGGTACACACCGACCTTCTGCACAACAATCTCATCCCTGACCCATTTGATCGGGATAACGAATTCCGCCTGCAGTGGATCGGACTGACCGACTGGGAATACCAGACTACATTTCAAGTCGATTCGGCGACGATCGGGCACGACCATGTTGATTTGGTGTTCGATGGGTTGGACACGTTTGCCGACGTCTACCTCAACGATCAAGCGATTCTCCATGCCGACAATATGTTCCGCACTTGGCGAATCCCGGCAAAGCCGTTGCTGAAAGCCGGTCAGAATACGCTGCGCATAGTTTTCCATTCCGCAATCACAAAAATGATTCCGTACGTGAAGTCGCTGCCATTCATCTTGCCCGCGATCTCAACGAACAACTCTGGGAATGAGGAAAACACCGCGACTGCTCCATACACTCGCAAGGCGCCCTATCAATACGGCTGGGATTGGGGGCCGCGGTTCGTGACCGAGGGCATTTGGCAGCCCGTGCATTTAGATACTTGGGATGCGCTGCGCATAGACAATTTCCATATCCATCAAGAGAAAATCACGAGCGACGCGGCCAGTGTCATCGCGGAGCTAGACATCGAAGCCAGCAAACCTGCCACCGCTACTCTCGCTTTAGCTCACGACGAATTGTCTGGAGCGCAGACGAACGACGGAACCCAGACCCTGCAACTCGACGCTGGCATGAATCACGTTTCGTTTCCAATTCGTATCGCTAAACCGAAGTTGTGGTATCCGGTTGGCTACGGCGCACAAAGCCGATATCGATTCTCCGCCACGATCCGCACCGGTAAAGAAGTTGCCGCGCGAGCCGAAGTGAAAACCGGATTGCGTTCGCTGGAGCTGCGCCGGGTTCCTGATCAATGGGGAAAGAGTTTCGAGTTTGTGGTAAACGGCATCGAAGTGTTCTCTAAAGGAGCGGATGTCATTCCATTCGACAGCTTTCCCAACCGTGTGACTCCCGAGATTCATCGCAAGATTCTCCAGGCCGCTCGCGACGCGCACATGAACATGTTGCGCGAATGGGGCGGCGGCTACTACGAGTCCGACGATTTCTACGACATCTGCGATGAACTTGGCCTCATGGTCTGGCAAGAATTCGCCTACGGTGGCGACATGATTCCTGGGGACGTGGCGTTTCAGGAAAATGTTCGCTATGAAGCCGTCGACCAGATCAAGCGGCTGCGCGACCATCCCAGCATCGTTGTCTGGTGTGGAAATAATGAGGTTGAAACCGGCTGGTACCACTGGGGCGACCGCCAGCAATTCAAGGAATCCATCTCACCGGAAGCCCGTGACCGCGTCTGGCAGGACTACGTGATTATGTTCGCGGATATTCTGAAGAGCACAGTCAATCAATATGCGGATCCCACGCCGTACTGGCCGAGCTCTCCCAGCGCTGACTTCGAAGAAGTTCCTGACAACCAGCACAACGGCGATATGCATTATTGGGCGGTGTGGCATCAGCAGGCTCCGGCGCTGGACTATACGAAGCAATTTCCCCGCTTCATGACGGAATACGGATTTCAGTCTTTTCCTGAGATGCGGACCATTCGATCGTTCACCAGCAAGCCGGAAGACTTTGACATTCGCTCCACGGTCATGCAGGCGCACCAGAAGAATAAGGGCGGCAATGAACGCATTTTGACTTACATGCTGCGCGAGTACCGCCAGCCCAAGGATTTCGCTTCGTTCGTATATCTGAGCCAGGTGCAGCAGGCAGAGATCATCAAGATCGGCGCCGAACATTTGCGCCGGCAACGGCCGCGCACCATGGGTTCGCTGTACTGGCAATTGAACGATTGCTGGCCCGTGGCTTCGTGGGCGAGCATCGATTATTACGGGCGTTGGAAGGCCCTTCATTACTATGCGCGGCGCTTCTATGATGATGCCTTGATCTCGCCTTTCTTGCACGACGATAAAGTCGACGTCTATGTAGTGTCGGATAAGCTGCAGCCACTTTCTGGAACGATTCATACGCGGCTTCTCGATTTCTCCGGAAACGTTTTGCTTGATCAGACGAAGGACATTCAAGTCCCGGCGCAATCGAACGCGATCTATCTCAACTTCGACACAGCCGATCTCGCGTCGAAGGGTGATCCGCATCGGAGTTTTCTAGTGTTCGATCTGGAAGTGGCCGGGAAGAAAGTGTCCAGGAACCTGATTTTCTTTGATGCGATGCACAGCCTGGATTTGCCGGTCATGCCAAAGATTGAGACGACTCTCACCAAGACCGGCGCAGACTATACAATCACGTTGCAGTCATCGAAACTCGCTCGCGGCGTCTACATTTCGTTCGGAGATGTCGATGTTGAAAGCTCGGACAATTATTTCGACCTGCTTCCGGGAGAGTCCGCCACCATCACGCTAAAGTCTGCCGCCACGATCGATCAGCTCAAAAGTGCGCTGAAAGTCATGTCTCTGACGGAGGCTTACGCAGCCAATTGACCCGCGCCTACGTTCGTCAGTTCTGGGTAGGAGTGTATACTGTGCCAGAATTTCGAGCCGCTATGGGCGCGCCAGACGCGGACTCCGAGGACATCGCGTGAACGTTATCACCGTCGGTGAAGTATTGTGGGACATCGTCGGACAAGAAGAACATTTAGGCGGGGCCACGTTTAATTTCTCAGCCCACCTCAGTAGGCTAGGGCACAAAGTTTCATTCATCAGCGGAGTTGGCGCGGACGAGCTAGGTCAGAAGATCATCGATAACATGTCTCGCCTTGGCTTGGCGACTGATTACATTCATACGGACAAAGATCATCCGACGGGCACCGTTTCGGTTGCGCTGGCCAGCGATGGACAACCGAAATTCATCCTTCACCGGCCGGCGGCTCACGATTTCCCGGAACTCACGACGGCCCAGTCCGAGCGATTATTTTCAAGGCACGTCGATTGGATTTATTTCGGAACCCTTCATCAGATCTACCCCCAGACCCGGCGATTGACCGAGGACCTTCTCGATCGTGCATCGGGAGCGCGCCGATTTTACGATGTGAATTTGCGATCTGAAAACTACACGCCGGAATTGATCAAGCTCCTTATGGGGCGAGCAAATATCGTGAAACTGAATCATGAAGAGGTCGAAGCAATAGCCAACATGTTCGGGACGCGACATGGTTCGCTCGAAGAGTTCTGCTGTAATTACACGAACGCATATAAGTGGGATGGGGTGTGCGTAACTCGCGGCTCGTTAGGATGCGCAGTTCTGATGGACGGGCAATATATCGAAGCGCCGGGCTATCCGGTTCGAGTTGTAGATACGGTCGGTGCGGGCGATGCCTTCGCCGCCGCGTTCCTGCACGGATTGGGCAGCGGGTGGCCCACCCCTCGAGTTGCCGACTTTGCCAATCGTGTGGGAGCGTTGGTCGCCAGCCGCAGGGGAGCAATTCCCGATTGGACAATTTCCGAAGCCAATGCCCTTGAAACAAAAATCGGACGTCTGGAGACGGCATGAAGTTGAACTCGGTATTGTTGAAAAGCACAGCAGTGGCCGCACTCGGCGGCCTCTTATTTGGGTTCGATACCGCCGTTATTTCAGGCACCACCAGCCAACTGTCGAAATTCTACGGGCTATCCTCGAGAGATTTGGGTCTCACCGTTTCGATCGCCATTTGGGGCACTGTCGTGGGGGCGATGCTGGCGGGCTTTCCCGGCGAACGTTATGGGCGTCGCGATAGCTTGCGGGTGATGGCGCTCTTCTATTTCATCTCGGCTCTGGGCTGCGCCGTGGCCTGGAATTGGGGGTCGCTGGTTACGTTTCGCTTTATCGGGGGATTGGGAATTGGCGGCTCGTCCGTGCTGGCTCCTATGTACATCGCCGAGATTGCTCCGGCGAAATGGCGCGGGCGACTGGTTGGGCTCTTTCAATTCAACGTAGTGTTCGGCATTCTGCTGGCATACTTCTCCAACTACGTGATTGCGCAATTCCCGCTGGGCGACGCTGAATGGCGATGGGACCTGGGCGTGGCCGCATTTCCAGCGGCATTGTTCTTCGTGATGTTATTCACTATTCCCCGAAGTCCGCGGTGGCTGGTCAAAAAGGGGCGCGTGGCCGAGGCGAGAAGCGTGCTCCAGATGACCGGAGACGAAAACTACGAGCGGGACTTGCAGGAAATTGTCAACTCCATCGATGTCGAACAGAAGCAGGCCGCGGAGAAATTGCTGTCGAGGAAGTATGCTTTCCCGATTTTTCTGGCGGTCAGCATTGGGTTGTTCAATCAGCTGTCAGGTATCAACGCCATCCTTTATTATCTGAATGACATTTTTGGTTACGCGGGATACAGCCGGATCTCTGGCGACGTACAGGCGGTCGCGATCGGAGCCACCAATCTCCTTTTCACCGTAATCGCGATGTCAGTGATCGATAGAATCGGCCGCAAAACCCTGCTGCTGGTCGGCTCGGTAGGAACCGCTCTATGTCTGGCCGGAGTTTCCGCGATCTTCTTCACCCATAGCCATCAGAATCTTCTCGTGTGGCTGCTGGTGGGTTACATCGCCTTCTTCGGGTTTTCCCAGGGGGCAGTAATCTGGGTTTATATCTCCGAAGTTTTTCCCAACACGGTTCGGGCGAAGGGACAAAGCCTGGGCACCTTTACGCACTGGTTTATGAATGCGCTGATCTCCGCTATATTCCCCCTGATGGCGGCGTCTTCCGGCGCTTATCCGTTCGTTTTCTTCTCCGCCATGATGGTTCTGCAGTTCTTCGTGGTTTTATTTGTCTATCCGGAGACCAAGGGCCTCACGTTAGAGGAGATGCAGAAGGAATTGGCGAGCACGTAAGACCGAGCACGCGACGAATACGAAGGACAGAATGATGCGTCCCAGTTCCCGCCCGCCCGTTGGTTCGAACAGGCCGGCCAGCAGTAACTAGAGCTCGCCAGCCCGATGAAAGCCTTTCATCGATTTCTCATGGAAAAGCTCTTACAGCGCTCGTGCCTTCAGTACTCGTTTTGATCGCTTCCACTTTCAGCGCTTCCGGTTTCTTGCGTTCGAGCGCAGGCTTGCCCATATGGAGGTTCAGCGCTTGCTCCAACTGCGTCATAAGGGTTCGCAGGTTTTCATCGCCGGCATCCAGGACGGTCCGCAAGTCCGCACTCGCTGTCATGGCCTGTTGATAGGCATCACGAGCCTGGGCCAAAAGATCCACGTGCTGCATGAACGCCGTGGCCGACTTTCGGAAGTCTTCCACCGCGCCGATGTATGTCGCCATAATACCGTCACCTTTTTCCAACATTACTTTCACTCCTTTGGGTTGTGGTTTCTGTTTCGTGGACGCCAGGGGCGGGCCAAACCAGCATTATGACCTTGCTAGCTCAGAAGTCAAACGATTTCATAGCCCCCGGGCGGCCACAGCCGGCGGAGAACGTTCCAACGGTCCGGCACAGAGACCTTGATCTCCCAGACTTAAAGCCATAGACTTCGGCGAACTGCCGCTCCCAAGCGGGTTTTGAGCTCGGCCGCTCCCCGTGCCCTCCCCAATCCCGTGACCGTATCTTCAGTAGTCGTTCTTTTGGCCGGTTGCTCTTTGGCTGCTACTGGCGGCTGATGTTGGGCTGAGATACTCTGCAGATTCCCCATTAGCCTGGTGTAGATCTCGTTCCAAGTAGCTCGGCCAGCATTCTCAGAAATGAGCGTGTACACCTCCTTGAGACCCTCGTCAGCACTCGCATCTACTTCCCCTGGCTCGCCGCGATCTAAAGACGGCTCCGCATGGAGAGATATCAGCAAAATGACGCCGCACCGGTTACAGAATTGGCTGCCTTGAGGATTTCGGTGTCCACAGGAAAGGCACATCACTTTCGCTGCGTCCGCGGTTACTTTAGCTGAATCGGTTGTTGGAAGTGTCGCTCCGGAAGTTTGGGTTCCGAGTGCACCGTCGCTACGGGAAGTATAATTGGCTAGCGTCTCAACCAATCGAGCGAGTAGCTTCAAGGCGGTGACATGCCGCTCCCCGAACTTCTTGGGCTCTCCGGAAAGCACTTCCAGAACGCCAGCTACCTTCGGGCCATCGAAAACAGGCACGGCTAGAATCGAGCGTATGCCTAGCTCAATGCAACCCGAACCATTAATCCTGGGGTCGGTCGCGGTATCGTCACAGCGCACGACCTCGCCAGTCCGCAGACAGGTCGCGGTGAAACCTGTGTCGGGATTCAAACGTGTCCCGACAGGAGGCGCCAACTGACCGGAGCAGGCGCGACATGACATATCGTTTCCATCTGAAAGGACCAAGGCCGCTCCCTTCGCGTCCGTCGCGTGCATTGCACTGCGAGTGATCTCCTCCAGGGTGCGATTAGAGTCGAAGTCAGTTTTAGATTCTTGAATGGAGTCTTTTCTTGCGATGCTCGGTTGTAGGGCAGCAGCCATAGCGCATTCTCCGAAGCCTTAAGGCAGGTCGCATTCTAGCGGATTGCGCGTCCCATGCGCACTACACGAAAGGGCCCAAGCATTACACGAAAGGGGTAAGGTGTGGATTGGCTCGATTTGAACGTCAGTCTGACCGTCGGTCCGAACTATAGCTTGCTCAAGAAGTCCACGATCTCCGGTTGGCTCCATTCCACCGCGCCGATGAACTTGCGGCGAACGATCCCGTTGCGATCGATGATGTAGGTTTCAGGCCACTTGAAAGTGCCATAAAGAGAGGCAGTCTTCTGGTCCGGATCGCGCACCGTGGGGAAATCGATTTTGTAGTCCTTCAAGAATTTATGGTAGGCATCGCCGTCGACGTCAACGCTGACTCCGAGGACAGTCACGCCCTTGTCTTGGAAGCGCTGTTGCAATTGCACCAGCGAGGGCATTTCCTCCACACACGGCGCGCACCACGAGGCCCAGAAGTTGAGGAGGACGACCTTGCCATGGAAGTCGCTGAGGGTGACTTTTCGGTCAGAGTCCTGGATCGTGAATTCGGGAGCGGCTGTGCCAATGCGAGGTGGCCGCGAGCCGCGATAGCATCCCGACAATAAAACTATAAGAATGATGAGGAGAAAAGAGGTGCGCCGCACAAAGCTATAATACCGAATTCAGGCTATGGCGGCGCGAGTTCCAATATCGGAGCGGGCTGATGGTGTCGGCGATCGTCCCGTCGCGCAACGAAGAAACTTGCCTTGGGATGAATTGAGAGGTCAAGCGAAGAACATGAGAGAGGCTTTCCCCAATATCTGAGATCTGCGGTCGGCCTCGATCAAATCCAAGTGCATTACCCATCCCATGCGGATCCGTTTCATCACGTCCACGCCCATGAACATTTACGGAGGAAGTGGAACGTTTGTGGGGATCAGCACACTCGCAAAGGCGATCACGGCACTCGGCGTCACGGTAGACCTGGTCGTTCCCAAGTTCAACTTTCCTATTTATACGGTCAAGCGTCTTCTGTTCAACCAATCGCTCCGCTTCCAACCGCGCGACCAGTGCGATGTCACAGTCGGTTTTGATATGGATGGTTATACCGTGGCAGGGGTGGGCCACGGCCTGCACATCGCGTCGATCAAGGGCGTGATCGCGGACGAGATGCGATTCGAGTCGGGCCTTACGCGAGCCACTATGTCTTTACAAGCAAAGTGTGAGGAACAGCACGTACACCGGGCGGATTCGGTAATAACCACAAGTCGTTACGCCGCCCAACGCATTCAAGAACTTTATGGCCTGCGCTACTCTCCCTCGGTGATACCGGAACTGATCGATCTCGCCGGCTGGCAGAAACTGTCGGACGAAAATCCCGGTCGGCCAGATCCTGACAAGTTTGTCGTACTCTCGGTTTGCCGTTTCTATCCTCGGAAGCGGCTGAACATTCTGCTTGGCGCAGCTGAGCGGCTTCGTGCGACGATTCCTGGGCTTAGCGTGCGGATCGTAGGCGGCGGGCCCGAGATTCATCGGCTGAAGAGCATCTGCCAAGAAAAGGGTCTGCAGGATGTCGTGGTATGGCTGCAGGATATATCTCAGTCGGCGCTAGCACGCGAATACAACAGTTGCGACGTCTTCTGTCTCCCTAGCGTTCAGGAAGGTTTTGGACTGGTTTTCCTGGAGGCGATGGCACACGGTAAGGCCATCGTCGCAGCGCGCTCCGGAGCCGCCCCAGAAGTCGCCCGGCACGGTGTATTGGTCGAACCGGACAGCGTAAGCGGGCTCGCTGAAGCGATAGAACTCGTTTACCGAAATCCGGCCCTTCGTGTCCAACAGGGCAAAGCCGGTCTTCAATTCGTCAAGCAGTTCGACGCTCCGGTTGTCGCTAGGATGTTTTTGCGGGAGATCGAGATCATAGCCGGGCGCAAAGCTGCCTGTGCAAGGTTGGCTCCACCGACGCGCCGAGCCGATCAGATTGGCCCAAACGAATAGAACACCCGTTTCTCCTATAAAATAATCCTGTCCCGAATCGTTTAGGACTCGAAATGGTCTATCTAACCCGCAAAGCGGAGTTTTCCGCCTCGCACTACTATCACAATCCGGAGTTTAGTGCGGAGGAGAATCGGCGCATCTTCGGCAGATGCAATAATCCCAATGGGCATGGGCATAATTACACGCTCGAAGTTACGGTGAAGGGCTATGTGGACCCGCACTCCGGCTTCGTCGTAGATCTCAAGCAGTTGAAGGAAACGATGAATCGGGAAGTGCTGGATGCCCTCGACCACCGTTTCTTGAACAAAGAAGTACCGGAGTTCTTCACCAGCATCCCGACTACGGAGAACCTAGCCATCGCGATCTGGCAGCGCCTGTCGCCGAAGTTGAAAGCAGCACAACTGCATCGGGTACGGGTGTACGAGACGCCTGATCTTTTCGTTGATTTCTACGGGGAAGCATGAAGGCGTATCTTACGCGGCGGTACATGTTTTCAGCGTCACATCGACTGCACAGCGACGCGATGTCGGACGCGGAGAATGCGGCGACCTATGGCAAGTGCAACAATCCCTACGGGCACGGGCACAACTACATGCTCGAGGTTATGGTCAGCGGTCCGGTCGATGAGCGCACAGGCATGATCTGTAATCTGACCGACTTGGACGATTTTGTGCACCGCCAAATTATCGAACGCTTCGATCATCAAAACCTGAATATGCTGGTGGAATTTGCCGGGACAGTCCCGACTACGGAAAACCTGTGTATGGTCGTCTACGATATTTTGCAGCGCGGCTTCCGTCGTGCTCATCTTGAAAGGGTGCGATTTGAAGAAACAATGATGAATTCCTTCGAATATTGGGGAGAGAATAAGATAATTGAATAATTTTGTAATTGGGTAATTTAGCAATTTGTTTGAAGCGGACTTCAAATTACTCAATTACCAAATCACACAACTACTCAATCCCCGAAATCAGGAGCCCATGCCGCCATCTGTTGAAGCATCGACCTTGACCAGCGCCAGTTTTGAAGACCTCGTACGCGAAATGATCGTTCGCCTGGGCGAAGATCCCACGCGGGAAGGTTTGGTGCGTACACCCGATCGCGTGCACCGCGCCTACGAGCACCTGACGAAGGGTTACAAAGAAGACGCCGACGCAATGCTGAAGAAAGCATTGTTCACGGTGAACTACGACGAGATGGTGATCGTGAAGGACGTGGAGATGTTCAGCTTGTGCGAGCATCACATGCTGCCTTTTTTTGGCAAGGTGCACGTGGCGTACATCCCGAATGGCAAGGTAATTGGCCTGAGTAAGATTCCACGGCTGATTGAAATCTTTTCGCGCCGTTTGCAAATACAAGAACGGCTCACAACTCAAATTGCGGAGACGATCCAGAAAGCCATCGAGCCGCAAGGAGTGGGCGTAGTGATTGAGGCACGCCACCTCTGCATGATGATGCGTGGCGTGGAGAAACAGCACTCGGCTGCGGTCACGTCGTCCATGCTGGGCTCCTTCCGCAACGAGCAGGAAACCCGAACAGAGTTTTTGTCTCTGATTCGCAACCGCGCGAACGGGATCTAGGCGTTCAGAACGCGTCAATCCCGGTCACGCTCTGCCCGATGATCAGCGTGTGAATATCGTGCGTCCCCTCATACGTCTTTACCGATTCTAGGTTCATCATGTGGCGCATCAGCGGGTATTCGTCGGCGACACCGTTAGCGCCTAGGATGTCGCGAGACATGCGGGCGCACTCCAGGGCCATCCAGACGTTGTTTCGCTTGGCCATGGAGACGTGCTGGAATCCGGCTTTGTCCTGATCTTTGAGACGCCCTACCTGCAACACTAATAATTGGCCTTTGGTGATCTCGTTGATCATCCAGGTGAGTTTTTCCTGGACCAGTTGGTGCGAAGCGATTGGCTTATCGTGGAACTGCTTGCGCAACTGCGCGTACTGCAGCGCGCAGTCGTAACAGGCCATGGCTGCGCCGATGCCTCCCCAGGCGATGCCGTAGCGAGCTTGATTGAGACACATCAGAGGAGACTTCAGGCCTCCGGTTTTCGGCAGCACGTTGGACTCGGGGATGCGAACATCCTGCATGGACAAGCCGGAGGTCACGGAGGCGCGCAACGACCACTTGCCGTGAATGTCTTCGGCGTGAAAGCCGGGACGATCGGTCTCAACCAGGAAACCGCGAATTTTGTTGTCTTCGTCCTCAACCTTGGCCCAGATCACGGCGACGTCCGCGATGGAGCCGGAGGTGATCCACATCTTTTCGCCGTTGAGGATGTATTCGTTTGCAACTTTGCGAGCGCGAGTGCGCATGCCGCTGGGATTCGAACCGAAATCGGGTTCGGTGAGGCCGAAGCAGCCGAGTTTCTCCCCCTTCTGCATCGCTGGCAGCCAGGTTTGCTTTTGCTCATCGCTGCCGAACGCGTAGATCGGATACATGACCAGCGCGGACTGCACGCTGACAAACGATCGCACGCCTGAGTCTCCGCGTTCCAACTCCTGCATGACCAAGCCATACTCGACATTGGACATGCCAGCGCAACCGTAGCCTTTGAGGCTGGCGCCGTAGAAGCCGAGCTCGGCCATGGGCTTGACCAACTCGCGGGGGAAGCGGCCGGCGCGGTTGCACTCCTCGATGATAGGAATGAGGTTGTCTTCGATGAATTTTCTGGAAGTATCGCGAACCAGCCGCTCGTCGTCGCTGAGCAGCGCGTCGAATCCGATGAAGTCCACGCCTCGGAACTTTAGTGACATGAGAATTCTCTTTTCTGCATCGGGCAACCAACCGGCGAAGTGATATAAGAATTAGGAAGCCCTCCAACCTAACAAAGGCCCGGAGAGGCGTCAAACAGGGGTGAGTTTTACAATCTTTTTGCAAACCGCCAGCGCGCGCGAGCGTTGGTCCGCATCTGAACTGTTTAGTTTCGGGGTGTTCCCAAAGTCACGAATAGAATATGACTTCTGCAATCAGAATCCGGACAGCGCAAGCGATGCTACTTTTGGCAGCATGCGCTGTACTATCCGGGACGGCAGCAGCGGTTGATACAGTTGCCAGCGGAGTTTCTTTGGATCAGGGGTTCAGTCTGCTTTACAACCTGAACTTCACTGAGGCCCATCAACTCTTTCTGTCCTTTGAGCAGGCGCACCCGGATAACCCGCTGGGACCTGCGTGCGATGCGGCTGGGCTGCTGTTCTCGGAATTCAATCGCCTGGGTGTGCTGGAAGCGCAGTTCTATGCGGATGACCAGACTTTCGCTGCGCGCAAGAAGCTCACGCCGGATGGCGCCGTCCGCGATCGCTTCAACGCGGCGCTCGATCAAGCGGAGAGCCTCGCTCGCTCTCGTCTGGTGAAGAACTCAAAAGACCGTGACAGTTTGTTCGCGCTTACGATGTCTTCCGGACTCAAGGCCGACTACGCGGGCTTGGTCGAGAAGCGGAATATCGCCTCGCTGCATTACACAAAGGAAGCGACAGCTTGGTCCGGACAATTGCTGGCGGTCGATCCGGATTGCTTCGACGCTCATCTCGCTACGGGCGTAAGCCAATACATTATTGGCAGCATGGCGGCGCCGATACGGTGGTTGGTACGTTTGGGCGGTGTCTCTGGTGACAAGCAACAGGGAATCGCCGAATTGCAGCTGACCGCCGCGCGCGGCCAGTATCTTGCGCCGTTTGCACGGATACTGTTGGCCATCGCGTACGTGCGCGAGAAGGACAAACGGCGGGCTCGCGAGTTGCTGATTTCGCTGCGCGATCAGTTCCCCCACAATCCTCTTTTTACTCAGGAAATCGCGCATCTAGACACGCAACCCATATCGGCAAATCGACCGTAAGTCCAAGCGTTGCTTGGGGATTCACTATAAATTTACAATTCTGTAACTGTCTTGTAACAATCAACACAGAGCCTAGGATTGAATAAAATTTATCAAGGAGGAATCATCGCGTGATTCGTCGCATCGCGCTTTTGTGTCTTGCCCTGTCAGTCCCCGCTTTTGCGCAGACCACATTGAACGGGGCTGGCGCAACTTTTCCGTATCCCATGTATTCCAAGTGGTTCAGCAAATACCACGACGCTCATCCGGATATTCAGTTCAATTACCAATCGATCGGAAGCGGCGGCGGTATTCGCCAGGTCCTGGCCGGAACAGTTGACTTCGGCGCCAGTGACGGCCCCATGACTGATGAACAGTTGGCGCAAGCCAAGATTAAGATCCTGCATGTGCCGACGGTGTTGGGCGCGGTCGTTCCCGCTTACAACGTTACCGGCGTTAGCGGAGAGATCAAGTTCACTCCCGATGTGCTGGCTGGCATCTTCCTAGGCAAGATTACCAACTGGAACGACAAGGCGATCGCCAGCACGAATCCAGGAGTGAGCTTTCCTAAAGACGAACCCATCGTCGTAATTCATCGCTCCGACGGCAGCGGTACCACATTTATTTTTACGGATTACCTTTCGAAGGTGAGTTCCGATTGGCAGAGCCAGGTCGGCAAAGCGACATCGGTCAAGTGGCCCGTGGGACTTGGCGGCAAGGGCAATGAGGGTGTTGCCGGTTTGATCCGCCAGATGAAAGGTTCGATCGGCTACATTGAGCTGATTTACGCCGTGCAGAACAACATCACCTATGGAACTGTCAGAAATGCAGCCGGGGAATTTGTGAAGGCCAGCCTGGCCAGTGTCACTGCGGCGGCTGCCTCGGTCAAGAGCATGCCTGCGGATTTTCGTGTCTCAATTACCAATGCTCCAGGGAAGGATGCGTATCCTATTTCGAGCTTCACCTGGCTGTTGATTCCAGCCCAATCCAAGGATGCCGCGAAGGGCAAGATCATCGCCGATTTCCTGAATTGGATGGTGGATGACGGGCAGAAGATGACTGCCGATCTAACCTACGCTCCGTTGCCAGAAAGCGTGGCGAAGAAGGTCAAGGACGAGATCAAGCAAGTTCGGTAGTCGGGGAACCGCAACCAGACGAGAATCAAGGGCACCAGTTAATAACTGGAGCCCTTTTTTTGCAGCCGACATTGCTGCGAGCCAGTGCCTTATACTGGTATCCATGAAATTCTGTTTCGTCTTCCTTCTGGCAGCGGCCTCGCTGCCTGCCCTCAACGCGGCTGAGAAGCCGCTCTACCAATCGGGCAAGATTGTTGATATCCAGCAGAAAACAAAGACTCGAATTCTCTATTATCAGGTCGATACTCCCGTCACCAAAGAAGATCCTTATTACGAAGTTTCGGTGCTGGTAAAAGATACGGTTTACGTTGGAGACTACAGTCCGCGCCATGCAGGGGACGCTTTGCCCGACGAGTGGAATGTGCCCCAGGCCGAAGTCCGGCTCAGGTTGGATAAACACTACATGTATCTTATGCGTCCGGTAGGTACGGAGTTACAATTTGTGATTATGAAACGCATGGCTGCGGCGCCTGCGCAGACGATATCAGGGCCCCCTTCTCCCAAGAAGTGATACCGCAGATGTAGTTTGAGCATCCGATTAGTTTCGTCATTCTTTATTTCGTCGTTCTAGGTTATGGTTCGCACCTCGCTCGATAATTCGGCCTATTACATTAACCGTGAAGCCTCTTGGCTGGCTTTCAACCGGCGTGTGCTCGAAGAAGCGCAGGATGAAAGTAATCCGGTGCTGGAGCGACTTAAATTTCTTGCCATTAGCGCCAGCAATCTCGACGAATTCTTCGAAGTGCGTGTGGCCGGCCTCGTGCAGCAGATTGAAGACGGATACACAGAGGCGGGGCCCGACGGACTTACGCTTCTGCAAGAGCGCGACGTGGTCTCGCGAGAGACCCATGAGTTCGTGGACGACCAGTACCTTTGCTGGAACGAGAAGCTGCGGCCACTGCTGGCGGAAAATGGCATTCGGGTGCTCGGCCTGCATGAGCTGGATGCCAAGGCGCGAGCTTTCATCGCCGATTATTGCGAACGCGAACTCGATTTGCTGTTGACTCCAGTTACGGTCGATCCTGCGCATCCTTTTCCGCGGGTAATTAACAAAGCCCTGTGCGTGGCATTTCTGCTGCGTCGCCGACGGCGTTCGTCCATGACCTATACGGGGGTCATTACGGTGCCCCGCGCTTTGCCGCGGCTGATCCGCTTGCCTTCGGAAGGAACCGACGATTTTATTTTTCTCGCCGATCTTGTGGCCTATCACGCCTCCCGGATGTATCACGGCTACGACATCGTATCCTCGGCGGCGTTCCGCGTTACCCGTAACAGCAATCTCTATCTGGCGGAGGAAGAGTCCCGCAATCTGCTTGAGTCAGTTCGGACCGAGCTGCACAATCGACGGAAGGGTGATGCTGTCCGACTCGAGATTGAATCCGAGGCTGATCCAGAAATCATCGAGCGTCTGCGCACCAACTTCGGTCTGGAATCGTGGCAAGTGTTTTCCGTCAACGGACCGGTCAACCTTTCGCGCTTGTTCAACATTTACGAGCAGACGGAACATCCCGAACTCAAGTTCAAGCCTTTTCTTCCGCGCGAGCTTCGCCTTACGGCTAAGTCGCAAGACCTTTTTGAGGAACTTCGCCGCCACGATGTTTTGCTTCACCACCCGTTCGACTCTTTTGACGCCGTAGTTTCGTTTATTGAAGCGGCGGCGGAGGATCCGCGGGTACTCTCCATGAAGCAGACGCTGTATCGCACCAGCGAACACTCTTTGATCGTTCCCGCGCTGATGTCGGCGGCGGCCAAGAAGGAAGTCACGGCAGTCGTGGAATTGAAGGCGCGATTTGACGAAGCCTCGAACATCCGCTGGGCGCGCGATCTGGAAGACGCTGGAGTGCAGGTCTTCCACGGTTTGGTGGGGCTGAAGACCCACTGCAAATTGTCACTGCTGGTACGGCACGACCCAGACGGTGTGATGCGTCGCTATGCCCACCTGGGTACGGGTAATTACAATACCACCACGGCTCGGATTTACACGGATGTAAGCGTCTTAACCGCGGACCCGGAGATTACTGGCGCAGTCCATGACGTATTCAGCTTTCTCACGGCTTACGCCGAACACCCGAATTACGGCCCGCTGATGGTTGCCCCGCTCGATTTGGCGGAGCACTGCCTGGCCCTCATCGCCCGCGAAGCGGAACACGCGCGCCACGGCCGTCGGGCACACATCATCGCCAAGATGAACGCGCTGCTGGACAAGAACATCATTATGGCGTTGTATAGAGCTTCGCAAGCGGGAGTGAAGATCGATTTGATTGTCCGCGGAATGTGCGCTCTGCGTCCGGGAGTGCGCGGCGTGAGCGACCGCATCAGCGTGCGAAGTATTGTCGGCCGTTTCCTTGAACACAGCCGCATTTATTTCTTTGCGAATGGTGGCCAAGAGGAAGTGTATCTGGCTAGCGCTGACTGGATGCCGCGCAATCTTTACGAGCGTGTGGAAGTAATGTTTCCGGTGAAGGATGAACTGTTGCGAGAGCGTGTGCGGCAGGAAATTCTGGAGTCGTACTTAGCCGATAATTTGAAATCCCGCTTTCTGCAGAAGAACGGCGGCTACCTTCGCGCCTGGCAGACACAGGGTAAGAGAAAGCCGCCCACGGGAGCCGCGGCTTTTAGCGCGCAGGATTTCCTGATTGGCTTGGCGGAAGGCAGGCAGGCGCTGGATGCAATTCCGGATGCGCCAAGTCCCAGGAGCCGAAGAACGACCGTTGGAAGGGAGCGGTAGCGCAGCATGATTGTCTATTTTCTGCGTCACGCCAACGCTGGCGAGCCGATGGCCAACCCGAAGAAGGACGAGAAACGCGCTCTCGACAAAGAGGGAATCGTCCAGTGCGGGATCGTCGGGCGAGCCCTGGCTGCGTTGGATGTTCAAGTGGATGCGATGATTTCCAGTCCACTGAAGCGTGCCGCTCAGACCGCGTCGCTGGTGGGCAATGAACTCAGCTATGAGGGCAAGTTGCAATTCGAGGACGCGCTTCGGCCGGGCGCTTCCTTCGCTGACTTTCGCAAACTGCTTGAGAAATATTCCAAGCAAGAGGCGATCATGGTCGTAGGCCACAATCCAAATCTAAGCGAGTTTCTGGGGCGCAGCATCAGTGAAACCGGATGCGAAGCCGGGACGGAGTTGAAAAAGGGAGCCGTGGCGAAAGTGGAAATCGGCCGTAACTCGGCGCTTCTGCATTGGTGCCTGACTCCGAAGGTCCTGCGCGCGCTCTATGCCGCCGCCGCTGAGAGTTCGCGACCGAAGACCTCACGGAAATAACTTTGCTCTTTTTCCACTGCCCACAATTCCAGGTCGACACTGCTTCTTTGCTTAGTGATTAGCGTTAACTTCACTTCGCTTTCGTGCAGACGAATGCGGGCAGTCCGGATTGCAGCCGTCCGACTAAGGTTCAGCGCACGAGCCAGTCGGAGGAGGAGCGAAGCCTTGAGTACGCATTCCTGGTCCTCAGTCGGGAGCGCCTTGATGGGAGCGTCACCGGGCGCTGGCCGCGATTTCCCCAGATAGCGCGCAATGGCTGCGATAATCCGCCTCTGCTCAGGCGTGTAACCCAGAATCTCTGAGTTCGAAATGATGTAGTAGGCGTGCCGATGTCTGCCGTTGCGGTTCACGTAATCGCCTACCTCGTAGAGCATGGCTGCTGCAGAAAGCCATTCTTCATATTCTGGCGGCAATCCGTGCACGGATTTTAGCGCGGCAAACAACTGCATGGCAGAGGCTCGGACGTGGAGGGCATGGTCCATGTCCACTCGATAGTGCGACACTGCAGCGCGGATCGAATCCCAGCGTTCCGATTCGATCTGCTTTCCGGATCGCGTTGTGCGGTCGTACTCGGCCGCCATCTGAGCTAGTAATCCATCGCGCAGTCCCAGTGGCGAATAGCGGAATCCCGCGAGCTGACAACGCTCTAAGAGTCCAAGGTACACCGCGGCTCCGGGCACAATGATCTCGGCGCGTCGCGGACCGACCCCGGAGAGCGTCTTTCGTTCTTCGAGCGGCAGTCGCGCCAACAGCTTTGCAACGCGTCGCATTTGTGTTTTGGAGACTGTGGCAGCGCGCGAGCCTTTCGTTTTGTAGAGACCGTGGCAGATCGCGGCCAATGATTCCGCCGTTCCCGACGTCGCAATGACGACTTTCGGGCGGGCACGCTTGATCCGATCGGCAGTACGCTCGATTTCGCGGGAGATAAATCCGCGCAATTGACGCATCTCGGATTTGCGCGGTGGATCATGACGGAGAAACTCATTGGTCAAACGAACCGCGCCGAGTGGCAGGCTGACAGTATTTCGGATGTGACCTTCGCTGGAAATGGTTAACTCACAACTGCCTCCGCCCAGGTCCATCATCAGAACCGGAGAGGCATTTACTCGCAGGGTTGAAACCAATCCCAGATGGATGAGCCGGGCCTCTTCCAATCCTGAAATGATTTCGACATCCCATCCAGTTGTCGAGTGTACCCATTCGAGGAACGCTCGGGCATTGCGCGCGTCACGCAATGCGCTGGTGGCAACCACCCGCACAGAGTCCGCGCCCGCATTCTGTACCGCACGATGAAATCGCCGCAGCACCTTCACTGTGGTGGCGATCGCCTCAGGCGACAGAAAACTGCTGCGAAAAACGGATTCGCCCAGGCGCGTGACTTCGCGATCTTCAAGAATGTTGGTAAGCCGGTGCCTGGTGAGGCGGGCAATTTTCAGGCGGACGGAGTTCGATCCGATATCAACGGCAGCAAGGGTCGGCATGGCGGAAGGGCAACAGTGTACCGCTGAAGAAGGACGTCCCTGAAAAAAATATCAAGGCCGGATTGCGGTCACGTTGTCTGGCTAACGGACGGCTTTAAATGGATTGAATACTCGGATGCCCAGCGAGGCGAAATCCCGCTCATTCCGCGTTGCCACGGTCAATTCGTGTACTCGCGCGGTTGCGCCGATCATTGCGTCTTCAAGCACATCATCGGGCTTCCCGTACATTAGGCGAGCCCATTCACGGAAGCACAAAGCGTCCATTGGCAACACTTGGTAGGAGTCCTCTAGAAGGTCAATCCACAATTGGATCTGCGTCGCCTTTTGCGGGTCTTGGGCGCGAGTCCGTTCCACTCCGGCCTGTAACTCGCCGATGGTCACCGCAGAAAGGTATATCTGACTCTCGTGGAGTTCAGACAGCCAGCCGAGCACGGCGCCGTGAGGTTTCGGCTTCCGAAGTTCGGAAACCACGTTAGTATGGAGCAAATAGCGGTTCACCGGAATTCAATGACTGGACGCCGGCGGAATCTGCGTCGTTCAGGAATCAGGTTTTCAAATCGCGGCCCAGCACCAATTAGCAGGTTTTTAAGGCTAGGACGCGCTGAGTCCTGCAGACGCCGCCACTCCTGGATCGGTACCAGAACAGCCGTCTCAATACCGCGTCGAGTGACTACTTGGGGTCCCTTCTTGATCGTAGCGTCCAGCAACTCGCTAAAACGAGCCTTCGCGTCCTGCACTTGCCAAGAAGCCATAAGACCTTCCCTCGAGCCAATTATACAACTAGTCATCTGACTAGTCACTTCGATAAAGACGATTGTCTCACTAGTTGAAGAATACGCCGGTTGGATCTCAGGCAACTGCTGTACTTGCCTCGGCAGCTTCCGTGGAAGGTTTGCGAACTGGGACTGCAGCGGCGCTAATCGCGTCAGGTTTCTTGCTAGAGAACGCCGCCCGGGTTTCAGCGACGGCGTCCACGCTTTGACGGAACTTTGCCTGGGTCACGTTCCGCAGCATGGCCACAAGCGCCGAGTCTCGAACGCCGCCGAAGAGAGCTTCCGCTTTCTGGGTCAGTTTCAGCCAGTCATGCCAGTCGCCGATGACGTCCTGCATGTGCTTGAGTTGGTCGACGACGCGCTTGGCCTCCGCGTCGTGGTCAGCTAACTCAGCGATGTAGCGAGCCCGCTTTCCGATGATCCGATACTGGTGGAGCGTTCTTTCCGAAAGCGTGGCGTGATCTCGCCCAAGCTTGGCGAGTTTGTTCAGGGTCAACTTCAGCGGGTCCGTATCCTTCGGGATATCAATTTCGCTGACGGCGCGCTTCAACCGTTTCCTTAGCTCGCCGGCGGTCTTACGATTGAAAGCCTTCGCGAGTTTCTGTTCGTGTTTGGCGCGCTCTTGTACTAGAGCGCTCACAAACTCAGACTTGTGCCCATTGCCTTCGGGAATCTTTAAGCTTCGCAACGAAGAGATTTCCACATCCAAGTCCCGCACTCGCCCGGCCTTCTTTCGCAGCCGCGAGAGCAGCTTGAGCAGCTTCTTGTCGTTGCGGTTTAGCTGCGGAACTACCTCGCTAAGCAGGGCTTCGACTCGCCGGCTATTTGTACGAAACTTGTGCACGCTTTCCGGAGTCTGATTCTTCGCAAGTTTGGTCAGCTCGCGAGCCAATCTTTGAAAAACCAGCCGGCTGCGTTTTAAGTCGATGGGCATATCCAGCTCTCAGCTACCAAGAAGAACGAAAACTACAAGGGAACCCTACAAAATGCAATCGAGGAACTTCGAGGGATTCGTTCCTCTGGGACCGCGTAAAATTACGCGCACCCCACGACGGCAAACGGCTATTTTAACACTGCTGTAACACGATTCTGCTAGCCTGCCGTAGATGGCCAACCGAGCTCTAGGAGCGCCACGTTTGACAGGACCGCAACCCATTGCAAAACCAGAGGTTGCAGCGAGCTCGGACGTGCAAGCCCAGCCGCTTCTCGGAGCCGGAAACAGTCACATTGCCGACGGTATCTTTCACTTTGCCATGCTGGCCTGCGGGCTCTGTTTGCTCGCACTGGTCGCTGTGATTCTCTACGAACTTCTTAAAGGTTCGAGGCTTTCGTGGCACGCGTTCGGCTTGAAGTTCTTTTTCCAAAGTGAATGGGACCCGGTTAACGAGCAGTTTGGGGCGTTACCGTTCGTTTACGGCACGCTCGTATCTTCGTTCTTGGCGCTTCTTCTCGCCGTACCTCTCGCCGTCGGTGTGGCTGTCTTCATCACCGAAATGTGCCCGCGCTGGCTCAAAGGGCCACTGGCTTTTACTACGGAGCTTCTGGCGGCAATTCCCAGCGTCATCTACGGACTGTGGGCGATTTTCGTGTTGGTTCCACTTCTGCGTCAATACGGAGAGCCTTTTTGCGCGCGGTTTTTTGGTTGGACGGGATTGTTCGAAGGGCCGCCCTATGGTATCGGAATGCTCGCGGCCGGAATCATTTTGGCCATCATGGTCGTGCCAATTATTTCTTCCATCACCCGTGAAGTAATGACGGCAGTGCCTCAGCAGCAACGGGAAGCCGTGCTTGCTCTGGGAGCGACACGTTGGGAAATGATTCGGACCGGCGTTCTAAGAAATGCGCGAGCCGGGATTCTGGGCGGTGTGATTCTGGGTCTGGGCCGCGCTCTTGGCGAAACCATGGCAGTCACCATGGTCATCGGGAATCGGCCGGAGATTGCAAAGTCGCTGTTCGCTCCCGGATACACCATGGCTAGCGTTATTGCCAACGAGTTCAGTGAGGCCACGGGCGACACCTATCTGAGCGCTCTCATTGAAATCGGGTTGGCTCTTTTTATCGTTACCATTATCGTCAATGTTCTGGCCCAATTTCTGGTCTGGACAGTGACGCGCGGCACTCCGGCGAGAAGCAATGCCTGAAACTGTGACAGCTAGCTCCGACTTCGCAGCTGCCCCGATCAGTTTCTGGCGGCGGGGTATGAATTCGTTTGCGACCTTTGCCGCCGCCGCCTCGGTGAGCCTGGTTCTTTTGCCGCTCGGCGCCGTTTTCGGATACTTGGTCTACAAAGGAATTGGCTCCATCAATTGGGCCTTTCTTACGCAAACACCCAAACCAGTGGGCGAGGCTGGCGGCGGTATGGCGAACGCGATAGCCGGTTCTGCGTTCATTTTATTGATCGCCAGCGTCATCGGTGTTCCCATCGGAATCGGTGGGGGAATTTATCTGGCGGAGTACGGACGCAACCAGCTGGGGAACGTAATCCGCTTCACTGCGGATGTGTTGAACGGTGTTCCCTCCATCGTGATCGGCATCGTGGCCTACGGAATCGTAGTTCTCTCGCAGGGACATTTTTCGGCCTTAGCTGGAGGAGTTGCGTTGGCAATCATGATGATTCCGACCATCACTCGCACCACCGAGGAGATGCTTCTATTAGTGCCCAACGCTGTCCGGGAAGCAGCTTATGGTCTGGGTGTTTCTCGCTGGCGTACAACATTGTCGATTACTTTGCGAACTGCGACGTCAGGCGTGATCACAGGTGTTATGCTGGCGTTTGCACGCGTTGCAGGCGAGACGGCCCCGCTTCTGTTCACCGCTTTCGGCAACCAATACTGGAACTGGAAGATAAACCAGCCGACGGCCGCGCTGTCGTTGCAGATTTTCACTTACGCGATTTCGCCATTCGATGAATGGCATCGTCAGGCTTGGGCTGGAGCGTTAATCTTGATTGTGCTGATTGTAGCCGCAGTCAGCGCCGTCCGTATCGTCGCTGGCCGTGGAATGCTCAAGGGAGCGAACTGAACCGTGGGAGTCGGGATCAAAGTCGACGAGCTGAACGCATGGTTTGGCAAGACGCAGGCGCTCTATGACATCACCATGGAGGCACCCGCCAACCATGCGACCGCCATCATTGGACCCTCGGGATGCGGCAAGTCGACGTTCGTGCGTTGCCTGAATCGCATGCACGAAACCGTGCCGGACGCTCGTGCTGCTGGAAGAGTTCAAATCGGCGAACTCGATGTGTACAACGGCACGTCCGCGGTGCAGATTCGGCGGCGCATCGGCATGGTGTTTCAAAAGCCGAACCCGTTTCCGACAATGTCGATTTACGACAACGTGGCTGCCGGACTAAAGCTCAATGGCTTCCACGATCACAAGCGTCTGGATGAGATCGTGGAACGCTCGTTGAAACTTTCGGCTCTGTGGGACGAGGTGAAAGATTCCCTGCGCAAGAAGTCCGGCGCCAGTTTGTCCGGCGGACAACAGCAGCGGCTCTGTATCGCTCGCGCCCTGGCCGTTGAGCCCCAGGTTCTGCTCATGGACGAGCCCTGCTCGGCTCTGGATCCCATTTCTACCGGCAAGATCGAAGAGTTGATCTTCCAGCTCAAGGAAAAGTTTACAATCGTTATTGTGACGCACAATATGCAGCAGGCATCTCGCGTGGCCGAGTTTACGGGCTTCTTCCTTCTGGGTAAGCTGATCGAACTCGACAAGACGGAAAAGATTTTCACGACTCCGTCCGATAAGCGTACGGAAGACTACATTACAGGCAGGTTTGGATAATGCGCACCCGCTTTCAGCAAGGACTGGACGATCTTCGGGCCCGTTTGCTCCGCATGGGCGGCTTGGCCGAACAGGCCGTGGATCGCGCCTGCCAGGCTTATATTGACCGCGACCTGGCGCGCTGCCACATGGTGCTCGAAGGCGAGTTCCAGATCAATGTCGCCGAGCGGGAAATCGACGAACTGGCGTTCGATCTGCTCGCTTTGCAGCAACCCATAGCTGTGGACCTGCGTTTCATCCTGGCCGTCACCAAGATCAACTCGGACTTGGAACGGGTCGGCGACCAGGCGGTCAACATCGCTGAACGCGCCATGGACCTAGTGGAACTTCCCAAGGCAGATCTTCCCGTCGACATCCCGCGCATGGCCGCTGCGGTTTCGGCTATGGTAAGACGTTCGCTGGAATCGTTTATCGAAGGCAAAGCTGAGCTTGCGCAAGCTGTGCTCGAAATGGATAACGTTGTCGATCGCATGAAGGACGAAGCTTTTATCACGCTGGTCAAGACCATGAACGAGCGGCCCGAAGTAACGCGGCAGGCGCTCGATGCCTTGCTGGTCGCGCGTAACTTGGAGCGCGTCGCTGATCACGCTACTAATATCGCCGAGGACGTTATTTTCTGGGTCCGCGGTGCGGACGTGCGTCACAATGTTGGAACGGAGCAACCGGTGCATCAGGCCAGCACGGACACTCATTGAAATATTGATAGAGCACGATTTGTTCGCGTATCAGAAACCGGTCAGCTGGTCTGACCGGTTTTGCTTTTCCAGTGATAGGCTAGAATATTCTTTCACCCAGGAGGCAGGGCTTGCGCAGGATCCTTTATTGTCTAGCCTCGCTTTTTCTCATTGTCGCACTCGCCTCGCTCGCCGCACAAAACCAGAAGGAACCGCGGCAGATTCTGCTTCCCACGAGCAAGTCCTTGACCTTCCCTTCGCCGGGTGTTTTGGGATCGTTGAACGGTTTCGCCGCGGCGATAGCTGTGAGCCCTAACCGACGGTACGCCGCGATTTTCAACGACGGTTACGGCACACAGAAAAACCAGGCGCACCAGTCCATCGCGATTCTCGATCTGAACGCCAATCAACTCGCGGATTTCCCGGAAGATCGCCTGCCGGAAGAGGCTCATCAGAGCTATTTCGTTGGGTTAGCGTTCAGCTCCGACGGCAAGCATCTTTATGCTTCGATCGGTTCCATTACCGATCCTACTGGCGAGAAGCGGGGGGATACTGGCAATGGGATCGCGGTTTATCGCTTTCATGATGGCAAGGTCAGTTGGGATCGCTTTATAAAGATTCCACCTCAAAACATTGCTCCCGGGAAGAAGGTGGCACAAGGTGTCCATAAGACCGGCGAGGGAACCGTGCTTCCTTATCCCGCAGGCCTTACGGTGGTCTCGAGTCACGGCACCACCGATAAGCTGCTGGTCGCCAATAATCTTTCCGATGACGTCATTCTCATTGACTCCAAAAGTGGCCACGTGCTCAAGCAGTTCGACGTGAGCACCCACGAGTTGATTCCGTCTTCATTTCCGTACGCAGTCGTCGCATCGCGGGATGGCCACCGGGCCTGGTGTAGTTTGTGGAATGCTTCGCGCGTGGCTGAACTCGACTTGGAGAAGGGAATCGTCGCTCGCTGGATTCCGCTGCTTGAGCCGAAAGATCCGATCGCACCGGGATCGCACCCGACAGCGATGCTGCTGAGCACGGATGAAAAGTCGCTCTACGTCGCGCTGTCGAACGCAGACCGGGTCGCGGTCGTGTCAACCGAGTCGGGCAAGAGTCAGTTACTTCTCGATACGACTGTTCCCGGACAGCAAAACGCGGGAACCTATCCCGTTGCGCTGGCGCTTTCGGCCGACGGCGAACATCTCTTCGTCGCGGACGCGTCGCTGAATGCGGTCGCGACTTTTTCGACGCACTTCACGCCCTCCAATCCGACCAGGGTCTCGGAAATTCCGCTTGAGCCTCCATCCGGATTCGTTCCTACCGATTGGTATCCCACTGCTCTAGCCACAGTGGGCGAAGATCTTTTGGTTGCTACGTCAAAAGGGCAAGGAACTGCTCCCAACAGCGGTCCTGACAATCTACAAAATGAGAAGAGGCATCGCGAGCATCCTTACATTGCAACTTTGCTCTACGGCTCGATTGCCCGCCTCAAAATCCAGGATATTGAAAAGCAACTTCCCGAGCTCACGCGCCAAGTGGAAGACAGCAATCTCTTGCATTCCAGCCCGTGGCAAATCCAATTCGCCCAGAAGTCCAACCCGATTCATCACGTGCTCTACATCATCAAGGAGAATCGCACTTACGATCAGGTGCTCGGAGATTTGAAAGTCGGAGATGGCGACCGCTCGCTTACCATGTATGGAAGCGATGTAACCCCTAACCAACACAAGCTCGCGCTGCAATTCGGAGTACTGGACAATTTCTATGATAGCGGCGAAGTCTCGGGCAACGGACACAATTGGTCGACTGCTGCGATCACCAGCGATTACAACGAGCAGACCTGGCAGATTAGCTACCGAAGCCGACAGCGCACCTACGATTTCCAAGGCAGTGTGACCGACGAAATCCCGCTCGACGAAAATGAGCCGGATGTCAATGAGCCTGGGACAGGCTACATCTGGAACAACGCGGCCCGTCACGGCCTGACTTATCGCGACTACGGAGAATTCATCTATGGCGTGTGGTGCAAGCCGACGGAGAGCAAGACGGCGGTTCACGAAGGAACGTCTGCGCCGAACTCAGCGTGTCCGAAGAACTCGTTGAATAAAGGAGAATCGTTGCCGCCGAATGTTGGCCAGCCGCATGGCTCGGTAAGCCCGTGGCCCTGGACGGTTCCAATGCTGAAAGCCACCAAACCGACTAAAGCGGTGCTGCGCGATCACTTTGATCCCCTATTCCCCGATTTCAACACCGAGTATCCCGACCAGCTGCGCGCCGATGAATTCCTTAATGAATTCGACGGATTCGTTCGCGCTCGCAAGGAAGACAAGGGAACCGAACTTCCCGCATTCGTTCTTCTTTATTTGCCTGACGATCACACGCATGGCACGACAGCCGGCAAGCCGCGCCCGGCTGCAAGCGTTGCCGATAACGATCTCGCAGTCGGCCGCGTGGTGGAGGCGGTCTCGCACAGTCCTTATTGGGATGACACGGCTATTTTCATTCTCGAGGACGACGCCCAGAATGGCGCTGATCACGTGGACGCTCACCGATCAATTGCCTTCGTGATCAGCAAGTATTCGCCCGGGTCCGCTGATCATCCTTTCGTGGACCACCATTTCTACACTACGGTAAACCTGATCCACACCATCGAGACATTGCTAGGTTTGCCGCCGATGAATCAGAATGACGGCTATGCGCCGTTAATGGCCCCACTATTTTCCGGCGCAGGCAATCAGGGCGCATTCACAGCCGATTGGAGTAATCGCGACAACGGCTTGATCTACCAGATGAACCCGGAGAAAGGGCAGGGCGCGAAGGAATCCGCGCAGATGGACTTTTCTCACCCGGACGCCGCGGATCCGTCTGTGCTCAATGCAATCCTGTGGCGCGATCGCAAGGGAGATCAGCCCATGCCGGCAGCACAGCATAAAGTGTTTCGCGACCAACCCAAACCGGATGACGATTGATTCCACCTCAATCACGTAGGCCGGACGCCTCGTCCGGGCAGCGAAGCGAGCTGGGGGCGTGTTACGGAGGCGTGGCGCTTTGCGCCGCCGGGCGGACGAGGGCGTCCGCGTGTCCGAGTTCAAAGGCTCAACGCTGGGCCGCTACTCCGGCATCCACATCGGCAAACGAGAACGCGTTCGAGACATTGGGATACTCTTTCCCCGCGATCTCCACATACGGATAGACAAAATAATTCAGCGGCTTCCCATCCTGCTTGGGGCTCAACTCCAAATCGCGTCCCATAGTGAATTCCACTCGATTGTCGTCGTGCGCGCCGAAGAAGTAGTCTTTTTTCTCCGGATGCTTCCATGCCTCGGAAATGTCCACCGGAATCCATCCATGCTGCGGTTCGAAAAACTCAGCCCAGCAGTGGTATCCCGCAATTTCGGCCGAGTGTTTGTCGGGCGGAAGCGGAAACCCTATTTCAAATCGCGCCGGAATTCCCTGCGACCGAGCCATGGCGATGAATAACGAATGAAAGTCGGTGCAGTTTCCCTTCTTCGCATCGCAAGCGTAGAGCACGTCGCCGCGTCCCCAACCCGTGCCCGTCTTGTCGTAACGCATAGTGGTGAACACGTAATCGTAGATGGCACGCGCTTTGTCGAGCGACGAAGTCTTGCCTTCAGTGACCTTCACAGCCAGTTCCGCCGGCAATCCGGTAGTAGGCACGAGCACATCCGGCGCCAGATATTCTTTTCTCTCCCGGTCGCCCAGTTTCACCACCTCGAGATGCGGAGAATAAATTCCGAACGTGAGCCGCTCGTGGCGGACGACATCGTACACGATCTCGAAATGCAGTTCTTGTTGCTTAGCCTTTGAAGCCTCGGCGTAATACATTTCGTTTCCGTACTTCGACTCGTGCGTTTTCTTAAGAGGCAAGTCACCCGTCGCGGAGACGACCTTTACGGTCTGGAACGCATCCGAGTGCGCCTGCGGAATCCAAATTCGCACTTTCTCACCTGCGGGAACATTTCTGACTGCGAAGGAATAGTGAAAGATGAAATGGCGAGTCTCTTGCGCCGACACAATCCCGGCAAACGTGAACATCAACAGAGGCAGCAAAAGCCATGGCTTCCTTAGCATGAGCAGCTTCCTTTCGTAGTGACTCAGGCGGTCAAATGAAACGACGCACGGACGCTTAGGATTGGGACCGTCAAGTAAAGCCGCGTCGTGGCACTGGCATCCGAAGAATTCCTCCAGTCGGCAGGCGAACTCATATTTTAAATGAGAGCGGAGAGTTTTAGTTGCTCGCTCGCAATCTGCCTACGAAGGCACCGTTGACAAAAGTTCACCGTGCCTACGTTAGAATCTTGGCGTGCCTCCCGCCATCGAATGCCGCGACTTACGCAAAACCTACGACGGCAAAGTCGAGGCCGTCCGTGGGCTGAGCCTGGAAATTGAAGGCGGAGAGTGCTTCGGCCTCTTGGGGCCGAATGGAGCGGGGAAAACCACCACGATTGAAATCCTCGAAGGACTGCTCGATCCGACTTCCGGCGAGGTCACGATTCTTGGACACACCTGGCAGAAGAATCAGCGCGAAGTGCGAGAGTGGCTGGGGATTTCGCTTCAGGAGACTCGTCTCTCGGAGAAATTAACCGTTCGCGAGACTATTGAATTGTTCGCCAGCTTCTATCGCGAGCCGCGCTCCGCAGAGGAAGTGCTCGACGACCTGCAACTCGGCGAGAAAGCGGATGCGTTTGTAGGCAAGCTTTCCGGCGGACAACGCCAGCGTTTAGCAGTCGCCACGGCGCTGGTGGGAAATCCCCGAATTCTTTTTCTGGACGAACCCACAACCGGACTCGATCCCCAGAGCCGCCGCCAGCTGTGGGACATTATTCGCAACTTTCAGCGGGGCGGCGGAACAGTCCTGTTAACCACGCATTACATGGACGAAGCCGAGCGCCTTTGCGATCGCCTGGCCATCGTTGATCATGGCCAGATCATTGCAGAAGGCACGCCTTCGGAGCTGATCGAACGCCTCGGCGGACATCACGTGGTGGAGTTCGAAGCCAGCGGCAACTCCAGCCACGGAGCGGCCCTGCAAACTTGGCGGGCGCTGCCCGGTGTGGAATCGGTGCGTCATGACAATGGTCTGGTCAGCCTCACCGTGCGTGAGCCGCACTTGACCATCCCCGCGTTGCTCGATGCAGTCGGAAAACACGGTTCGCAACTTCTGCACCTCACGACGCGACAGGCCAGCCTCGAGGATGTGTTTGTCAATCTGACTGGACGCCATTTGAGGGAACAGTGAACTGCGGATTCGTAATGTGTGGCGGCGGGTCTTTGACCCGTCCGGCCCGAATGTAGAACTCGTTGACAATGGAATTCCGAACATGAGCCTCGCTCAAGAAACTCCGGTAACGCCAACTCGGCCTCCCGCGTCCCGCAACGGCCGCTGGTCGACGTTCACGCACCTCCTAATCGTGCGAATGAAAGAACTCAAACGGGAGCCTGAGGTTGTCTTCTGGGTCTTCGGATTTCCCATGCTGCTGGCATTGGGACTTGGAATTGCTTTTCGCAACAAGCCGGCTGATGTGACCTTCGTCGCGATTGTCCAAGGCTCACGTGCACAAGATGCCTTATCCCTCATAGACCGTTCGCCACAGAAGTCTTCCATCCATGCCGAAGTGGTCGACAAGCCGGCTGCCCTCAAAGGATTCCGTCTCGGCAAATACGATTTGGTGGTTGAATCCGACGGCAAGGGTGGATTTCAGTATCTCTACGATCCGGCGCGTCCTGAGAGCGTGCTTTCACGGGCTGAAGTCGATGACGCTCTGCAAGTCTCCGCCGGCCGCAAGAACCCGCTGCCTACTTCATCCGTCGCCTCGAACGAGCCAGGGTCGCGCTATATCGACTTCCTCATCCCCGGGTTGATCGGGATGAACCTGATGAACTCCGGCATGTGGAGCATCGGATTTGCGCTAGTCGATATGCGCCAACGCAAACTGCTCAAGCGTTTTGTAGCCACACCCATGCGGAGAAGCGATTTCCTGCTCGCCCTGGCCGCAGGCCGGTTGGTGCTGATGATTGCGGAAGTCGGACTGCTGCTCGGCTTCGGCGCGCTGGTTTTTCACATACGCGTGCTCGGATCGTTGCTCTCGATCCTGATACTCAGTGCGATCGGCGCCGTGGGGTTTGCCGGACTAGGCCTGCTTACGGCCAGCCGCGCACAAAAGATTGAAAGCGTCAGCGGGCTGATCAATTTGATCATGATGCCCATGTGGATCTTCTCAGGTGTCTTCTTTTCCTACGAGCGCTTTCCAGCGGCCATCCAACCTTTCATCAGGGCGCTGCCTTTGACTGCGCTCAACGATGCTCTGCGCGCTACGATTCTCGAGGGCGCTCCACTGGAAAAGCAGGCCGGGCGCCTGCTTATACTTCTGCTTTGGGGAGGGGTTTCCTTCCTGCTTGCTTTGCGGTTGTTCCGCTGGACCTAGCGTTGGCTATGTAGGCGCGAGCGTCCACGCCCGTGCCCTACAGAACTCAACTGTCGAAGGTTCGCGAAAGGTTGCTAAACAGTCTTTCGTGCGACGAATCTCAATGATGCCGAATTCATGCAATATCGCAGATGCGTCGGCGCTGGACCATCATCGAATACGTGGCCGAGATGCCCGTCACATTCGGTGCATGACACTGCCGTTCTCACGATGCCCAAACTGATGTCTCTCGAACTGCTGACGTTCTCCTGCGCGATGGGCTGCCAGAAACTCGGCCAGCCCGTTCCGGAATCAAACTTCGTGTCTGAGCTGAACAATGCGTTGTCGCAGCAAATGCAGCGGTACAGGCCCTTGTCGCGGAGGTTCCAGTATTTCCCTGAGTATGCAAGTTCGGTATCGGCGTGGCGCGTTATATCGAAAGCGTTTGGAGTTAGCTGCTTTCGCCACTCGTCTTCGCTTTTGACGACCTTGAGCATGTGAGTAGCTTTCAGCCGCTCACCCGCATCGGAGAACAGAACAACAGTAACTTCCTGAGGCGACTCTTTCGACGACGTTGCTTCAGCAAGTCGCGGTTTCCTGAACGACCATATTGCCAATCCGGCCACAGCGGAAGCCGAACTCACCAGGAAGGCCCGCCGCTTCAATTTGCCGGATCCTTCATCCTTTTCCGTTGCAGACTCGAACATGCGACTCCCTTTCGAATGCTACTTGCCGGTGTAAAGTTCGGGAAATTCCTGATGAAGATGAGTCACCTTCGGAGCATCGTTGTAGACGATGTACGGATTGTTGGGATGATTCGCAGCATAATCCTGATGGTAGGCTTCGGCCGGGTAAAAGGCCTTCAGAGGAACTACCTGAGTCACGATTGGACGCGGGAACGCGCGCGCTTTATCTAGCTGTGCGATGTATGCTTCGGCGATCCGCTTTTGCTCGTCGTTGCCGTAGAAAATGACGGACCGATACTGCGTGCCTGAATCCGGGCCCTGCCGGTTTAACTCAGTAGGATTGTGCGCGACGGAGAAAAACACGCGAAGCAGCTGGCCATACGTGATCTGCGAAGGATCGTAGGTAATTTTCACCGATTCTGCGTGTCCGGTGTCACCGGTGCTCACCAGTTCGTATTCCGCGGTGTTGGCCGCACCACCAGAGTATCC
Organism: Terriglobales bacterium; assembly: GCA_035601995.1. Lineage (GTDB taxonomy): Bacteria > Acidobacteriota > Terriglobia > Terriglobales > Acidobacteriaceae > JABDBE01. The sequence goes on along the minus strand of DATNNE010000132.1, from coordinate 2,885 downwards.
CGAAGTCGCATTGATCACGCCCTTGACGTGTTGAAATACCGCCTGAATGCCCCAAAAACAGCCGCCTGCGACGACCGCCGTCTGCTCGCTTTTGCTCGTGGCCATCGGAGCATCCACCACTGGGCTCGGAACCGCAGCGATCGGTTTGTCAGCGGCATTGCAAGCAATTGCGCCACCAACCGTTAACATTAAAAGAAAGGCCGAAACGCGTGAAAAGTTACTCATAAAAAATTCCTCCAGACCCAACTGATGCATCTTCCGGGCCCAGTCTGCTTAGACTCGCGAAATGAACGAAAGTTACAAGCGTCCCGAAGTACCCGAGTATTGCGGACGTCGTAACTTTTGTGCTTGGTTGCGCATCTAGTAGCCAAGATAAATTAAGTACCTTAATGCCATGAAGATCCTGCTCGTTCTTACTATAGCCTGTCTCTTATTTACGGCCGGGGTGTCTGGGTCGGTTCAATCGTCGTCGAACCCAAATGCGAAGACTCCAGTGCTCGTCGAATTATTTACTTCGGAGGGGTGTTCGAGTTGTCCGCCCGCAGATGCGCTTCTGCAGAAATTGGATCGGCAACCCATCGCTGGAGAACAGATGATTGTTCTCAGCGAACACGTCGACTACTGGAACCACATCGGTTGGAAAGACCCGTACTCGTCTCGGTTTTACAGTGATCGGCAGAGCGCTTATGCCAGACGCCTGGGACTCAGCGATGTCTACACTCCGCAAATGATTGTGGACGGAATCAGCGAGTTTGTCGGTAGCGATGAAGAATTGGCCGACAAGGCCTTCGCCAAAGCTCTGGCCAAACCGAAGATTGCTGTTAGCCTGTCGTCTGTCTCCATCGGCTCGGCCAATGTTTTACAAGCTCACCTCGTGACGGGCGCGCTTCCGGAATCAAACGGGTTGCGTGCGGCAGACGTCTATGTTGCCATTGCCCTCAACCACGCGGAATCGCACGTTTCTCACGGCGAAAATGCCGGACGCACATTGGCGCACACGGCAGTCGTCAGAAGCATCGTAAAGGTTGGAACTCTTCGGCAAGGGCGAACCCTTGCGCAAAATATTCAATTAAGACTGGACCCAGGCACCGATACCCACAATCTGCGGCTGATTGCTTTTGTGCAGGAGCCCGGCCAGGGTCGCGTGATAGGAGCGGCCAAGCAGACAGTCGACGCCGTTGTCGCCGTGCGAAATTGAGAGCGGCCACGCTGAGTAATGGCACGCGACCCAGCACTCTCTTCCGGTTCTGTAACTTTCCTGCCACGAGCACATCTCATCGCCGGGATCGAGCTGTTGCGACCCAACTTCCAATCAGAAAAGTTAGGAGAATCTTATGAAAAAGTTGATGTGCAGGCTGATGGCAATGTGTTTCCTAACGGTATCCCTGGCGGCGTTTGCTCAGTCCGGCGGCGACACCATGAAGCAGGACAACATGAAGCCAGACACCACGAAGCAAGATCAAATGAAAAAAGATGACATGGCGAAAGACAAGAAGGCGAGCAAGACAAAGAAAACGAAGACCGACAAGACCAAGCCGAGCGACATGAAGAAAGACGACACCATGAAACACGATGACAGCATGAAGCAGAACTAGATCAGCCCCTCATATTCCAAGTTCGAGCTCGGGTAGCCGCCCCGGCTACCCGACTTTCATCGCGACTCCACAGCAAAATCACCTGGAATGTCGCGCTCCTGAACTGGCAACTTCTCCGCCATCATCATCGTCCGCATCGAGGCCAGCATTTTCGTTGAGATACTTCTTCATACACTGCACGCAAGGTGTGTAACCTTCTCGACGCGCCTGGCTCGCAGTCATTTTCCGCAAATGTGCTTTGTCGTGAATCAATGGGCATGCGGCGCCCGCATGAAAAAGCTTTCCGTCCTCCGCAACCACAACCATCATTTCCGGCGGAACGCCGGTCCCAGGTTGTGCTTGTTGCGAACGTTGCTGGGGACCGACAAACGCGGAAGAGTGGCTCAGCTCGAAACTACCGACAATCAAAAGCGCCGCTGCCACTGCGATCATCCAACCAAAGGCCGTACCCCGCTGACGCGGCATATTCTGCTCAAGCCTTTTATGCAGACGCTGGCTGAATCCTTGAGGTGGTTCGAACATACTGTCCTCCCCGTAGAGGCCCATCACGTTGCGAGTACCATCGAGCACCGCGCTGCATTTCTGGCACCCGCGAAGGTGCTCATCCATGGCGGCGCGCAAGTCCGAGACGATTTCGCCGTCGAGATAATTCGAAATCTCGTGCCACACCTGCTCGCAGGTCACTACCATGGCTTGGTCCCCTTCGCGAACGACAACTTGCTGCTCCAACTACCGCCGAGCCCCGGAGCCAGCAAATCGCGCAGCATTAATCGCGCCCGTAGCAGCCGGGTTTTGACAGACGCTGTGGAAACGCCAAGAGCTTGGGCCGTTTCTTCAATGCTCAAATGCTGCATGTCGCGCAGCACGAAAACTTCGCGGTATTTCTGCCCGAGCGAAGCCAGCGCCTCTGCCAGTTTCTGCCGAACCTCGCTTCGTTCCAGAGTCTCCGACGGAATCTCGCGCCAGTCAGCGAAATCGCGAGGCACGTAGTTGCCTTCGTCGTCCTGGTGATCGACGATCGGCTGCATGATCTCGACATGCTCTTTCCTTCTTCGCATGCGCGCTTCATTCACTGTGATTTGAATCAGCCAGGTACTGAATCGCGCTTCTGCCCGAAATTGCCGAATATGTTTGAATGCTTTCAGCACGGCTTCTTGAGCCACATCCTCCGCGTCCGCTTCGTTGCGCAAAATCGCGAATGCGGTCGAATACACGCGCCGCTCGTAGGGTCGAATCAATTCGTAGAAAAGCTCATGCTCGCCGTCCCGAATGCGCCGGATCAGCGTTTCT
>DATNNE010000131.1:0-684261 GCA_035601995.1 Terriglobales bacterium | reverse complement strand
TGGCGCATTACTGGACGGGCACTCCGCTCGGGCACGCGCTGGAGCCGACACAACTTTTCGAATCAGCCGTCGAGCTGGCGAATTTCTTCATCCTGATGTGGCTGCTGAAGCGGAAAAAGTTCGACGGGCAAGTCGTCGCGGCTTATTTCATCCTGTACGGTGTGGCGCGTTATTTTCTTGAGTTCTTGCGCGACGATCCCGGACGTGGGTCGGTGTTTGGCGGAATCATGACAGGGACGCAGTTGATCTCGATCGGATTGGTCCTGCTCGGCGGGCTGATCTGGTGGCTGCGTCCGGGGTTGAAGACCGTTCCGGCGCAGGCTACGCGATAAGTCCCTTTTCACCACGAGCCACCGAGAAGAAACTGTTTCTGCCTTGCCCCCGACCTTATGTATCGTTCGTTTCTTTGACAGCGCCATCCCGCGAGCGCAGGGTAAAGAGCGTGACTTCTGGGCGACAGTTCAAACGAATGGGTAAGCGAATTGTGCCCAGTCCCATGTTGGTGTAGAGGGTTAAAGGGCCCACTCGATACATCCCACGAGGATATTTTCGCGCAAGCATCGGAAGCCAGGGAGCACCGATTCCGGGAAGCCAGATCTGCCCTCCATGCGAATGTCCCGATAGCTGAAGATCGACGGGGTAGTGAACGGCTTCGTCGGCAAAATCCGGTTCGTGCACCAGCAGCACGACTAGTTCGTCGCTGGGAACTCCATGCAAAGCCAGATTCAGGTCGGGATCGCCTTCCCATACGTCATCCAAACCGGATAACCAAATCCGCGATCCTCCATGCTCAATGGGGATCGAACGATTGCGGAGAACGGGAAGGCCATGCGAATCGAGCGTCTCGATAATCCTGCGGACGTCCGAAGCTACATCATGATTCCCGAGAACAGACACAATCGCGGGACGCGGGCGCAACTGTGATAGAAGGCTGGCACAGGGTTCGACAGCTTTAGCGGCGCCTTTTGCGGTGTGGAACTCGCGATGAAAAGGTGGAACCGTAGCAAAGTCACCAGTCAAGACAATAACGTCGGGATGCAGGTTCTTTACGATTTCTATTGCAGCCCGGATTGGCACGACCGAGCGTTCGTCGTAATGAAAATCGCTCAGTTGTGCGATCGTAAAGCCGTCGAAAGCAGCGGGCAACCTGGGCAACACGACTTCCACGGCGGTCAGAATGGGATGGTTCGGTTCAAGAATTATGCTGCCTTCGCCAAGAGCCAGCGCGCCTGTCGCCGCGACGCCGGCGGCAACTTGAAGAAATCTTCGTCTGGTTAGAAATGACAATCGAAGTTGGTCCCCTCACGTCCCTGCGGCGATCTGGAGCGTTCCGCACTGTACACGGACAAAAATGTCCCTCTTTAGAATTGTATCGGACCGCAACGCCGCAATCGTGTCCGTCGCCCATTTCCTGGCTGCGTTGCTCAAAACCCCGCGACATTAGCTCCTTTTGGACTCTCCAGCGCATCCTATGTCAGACTTGGTGAGGATCAGCATGCGATTTCGAGTGATTGCGACGGATTACGATGGAACTCTGGCCCGAGACGGACAGGTCGACGAAAATACTTTAGCGACCTTAGCCCGCGTTCAGGCGTCCGGCCGCAAAGTTGTTCTGATCACAGGCCGCGAACTCGATAGCCTCCGAACCGTGTTCCCGGAACTGGATCGGTTCGACCTGATCGTGGCGGAGAATGGGGCCTTGCTTTATTACCCATCCACCGGAGAGGAAAAGCTTCTGACGAGCGCGCCACCAGCGGCGTTCGCGCAGATGCTTCAACACTCCGGGGTGGATCCTCTCTCGGTTGGCCGTTGCATTGTGGCAACTGTGAGACCTTATGAGGTCGAGGTCGCCAAGGCGATTCGTGACCTCAGACTCGACTTGCAAGTCATCTTCAACCGGGAGTCGGTCATGGTCCTTCCGGCTGGCGTGGATAAAAGCACGGGATTCCGGGCCGCCATGGCTGAGTTGCATCTGCCGGCTGCCAGCGTCGTAGGGATCGGTGACGCAGAAAACGACTATGCGTTTTTGAGCCTGTGCGGGTTCTCCGTGGCCGTTGCCAATGCGATTCCAAGTTTGAAGGAACGAGTTCATATGGTAACGTCTGGCGAGGACGGAGCAGGGGTAGTTGAAGCGCTCCAGAAGCTGCTCACGACAGAAAGCTCATTTGACATGGCCCACCCCAGGCCTCAGTGACCGGTTCGGGCGCTGAATCCCCTGAGCCCCATCATCGATTCAATCTTCCGCGGCGCGAGCCGGACATTGCTGAGATCGGCGATCAGATTACCTGCCCATCGGAAAATGTTGTGCTCTTGCACTACCCGCCGCATACGCTGCATTCGTGCCTGACGTTCCTCTGCGGGTAATTCCAATGCGATACGAATGGCCTCTGCCATCTGCTCGGTGTCATACGGATTGACGATGAGGGCATCGTTGAGTTCGCGGGCTGCTCCCGTAAAGCGACTCAGGATGAGCACTCCCTGTTCATCGTCGCGGGCGGCGATGAACTCCTTGGCAACCAGATTCATCCCGTCGTGCAGGGAGGTGACCAGGCAAACATCTGCTGCCCGGTAATATTTTTGGACTTCCTCATGGCTGAACTGCCGCTGGAGGTACACAATGGGTCTCCACGAACCATTCTGAAAGCGCCAGTTGATCCGGTCGGCCTCGGCTTCAACCTCTCCCAGCAGATCGTGATATCGCTTGATGTGGGTGCGGCTCGGCGCGCCGATTTGCACGAAGGTAAACTTCTTTTGATAGGCCGGATACTTCTCGAGCAATCGCTCAATGGCGAGGAACCGCTCCAGAATTCCCTTGGTATAGTCCACGCGATCGACACCCACCCCCAGAAACGATGCGTTCACGCCCAACCCTCGCAACAGGTCGACGCGTTCCGTGTACGGTGATTCATTCGATCGCGGACTGGCGGAGATTTCCCGGAAATCCACGCTGATGGGAAACGGCTTCACCACGGTCCGATGGTCCTCGCGATCGATGGCAAAGTGTTCCCAGTCGATTCGCGACTCCAAAGTGCGGTCCACCGTCTGAAGAAAATTATTGCAATGCGACTGGATGTGAAATCCAATCAAGTCGGAGCCGAGCATTCCGTCAATCAATTCCCGCTGCCACGGGCAGATGCCAAACGCCTCCGCGTTCGGCCAGGGAATGTGCCAGAAGATTGCAACCCGAGCATCCGGACGTTCGCGCTTAACCAATCGCGGAACGAGCGCGAAATGGTAGTCCTGCACCAACAACAACGGCTGCTCGAAATCGGCCATCTCTTCGAGCGCAGCATTGGCAAACTTCTCATTGACCTCGCGATAAGCCTCCCAGTCCGACGTACGGAAGATCGGGCGAGTGTGCGCGATGTGACACAGCGGCCACAACCCTTCATTCGAGAAGCCGAAGTAATAACCTTCCTCTTCTTCTTTGGTTAGCCACACTCTTCGTAGCGTGTACTTAGGGTCGTCGGGTGGAACCCGTAAATGAGCATTAGCGTCGACAGTCTCCCGGTCGGCATCGCCACTGCCATGGGCCACCCATTTGCCATCGCACGCGCATAGAATCGGCTCCAGGGCCGTCACCAGCCCGCTGGGAGGAACCACAACTTCAAGCGATTCCCCTTTCCGGGTATGCGAGTAAGGCTCGCGATTGGAAACTACGATGAGGCCGCTGTCTCCAAGCTTACTGCGCACGTGCACGGCGAGACGTTCAGCGGTCCAGACGGATTCGGCAGTTTCGCGCAAGTGGGCTTCGACTTCCGCTGCTGAACGAGCGGCCATCAAGCTAGCGGCGAAGGTCTGCATTTCTCGCGCCAGCGGGCGCAGCACATCCAGATCCGGGGCCGCGGGTGGCGTCCCTTTTCCTGTCCTGAGCGCTTTCATCCACTGCGCCGCTTTCGCGATCGGCCCAACAATGCTCCAACGGACAATCAGCAGCGTAATCAGAGCGATCAGTAGAACCTGCACCAAGACGCGCACAAAGGCTTCCCGCCACATGCGCGTGCTCTGGGCATTGATATAGCTGGCGTCGTGGACGATCACAAGCCCACCAACAGCTTCATCGTTTTGACGAAGAGGATAAGCGTAGATTTGTACCGACGCCGTCCCCAAGCGTGTGAACTGGCCCGAACCTTGATTGGTTGCGATCGCTTGCGTCACCAGAGGGGGCTGCTTACCCAGGCGATCAGGCAAACCGTGGGTTGCCGCAAGCAGTGCACCCTCTTTGTCGTAGATCGCCATTCCTTCCAGGCGCTCGCGATTGCCGAACCGATCAACAATCTTTTGCAGTTCACGCGGAGAGTGCTTTTGAAGGTAAGGTTCAATGTAGCCGGCCAGGCTTTCGCCCAGCACTTCGGCGCGCCGCTCGAGGTCTTTACGCAGGCCAAGCTTCTCCCGCTGTACTTCCTTGTAGGAAAACGCAAGGGAAACTAGCGTAATCCCCACAATCAGCGACACAATGAGTCGAACACTTAGCCAGCGCATGGTTTTTGGTTACGTCAACGACTCTCGGGACATTGGATGCACTTGTGCCTGCTTGCAGCGGAGCAAAAGTTCGAGATTAGGAATTCGAGAACGCCCCGCTAAGTATAGGTCTTTGTACCTGCCGGGTATATCGGGAATAAGCTGTATCTCCCTGAACAAGCTGTCCGTCGATACGGGCCGACAGGGAGCATCGTCCGCTGAGGTTATTTCGGGCCCGCCACGTCCTTGACTAGTCGATTCATGGCGTTCTGTTCGACATGGATCAGCCCAGTATAGGGGCTATCGAGATCGGCGATTAACGCCATCACCACGGCAATCACGAGCGGCGTCATCACTAGAGAGAACCAGAACTTTCGCTTCAGGCTGAATCCGGCGGCAAAGCTTTGGAAGACCGCGACGATCATAATAATCATCCACACCGACTTGGGGACGCGGTTTTCGAAGGCGGACAGCCGTTTCTCAGAAACGTCGATCGTGTCATTCAGAGTTTGTATGTACGCCACGATGACTGGCGTCTGACTCTGCTGCGTGACGGAAACGATCTGTTGCCACAGTTGGGTTTGAAGGGCCTTGGTCGGTTGCAAAGACTGCTCCGGCCCCACAACCGCAGAATCGTGCCGCACGACCGCGTACTCGCGCAGCAGTTCCAGAGTTTTACTGCGCTGCGGTTCCGGTAACATTTCTGCCCGCAACATGGTTGTTCCAATCGCGTTGGCTTCGTCGATGACAAGTTGCCTTCTTTCGTCGAAGCGCGGCAGCACCATGGCAACGGTAAATCCCAGCAGCAGTCCCAAGAGAACGAAGAATCCTTCGCGCAAGCTGTTGAGCTGCTCGTGATAATGGCTGTCTTCATTGATGTGGGTGATGGAAGCCAGTCCATAGCCGGCGACCGCTGCCGCAAACAGAACGATGCCGGCTGCCAAGAACAAGAGCCACGGTTGGTTGAGAAGAAAAGTCATACTTGGCCTACTCCTTTTCTGCGGAGCGTTCCGATTATGGCCTCAACCTTTGAGCAACGCAACGTGAGTCCGTTGCGCGGCGCTTTGTTTGCAGACCAAAGCATCTAACAACGCGTTTAACCACGTCGCTCCGCGGGACGATAGAATTACTCGTGGAGCATCCGATGAAAGCCGCCGTCCTGAATTCTCCGCAAGACGTTTTGAAACGTCCTCTTCAGATCGTCGACGTCCCACGTCCTGAGCTCGTCCCCGGACACCTTCTGCTGCGGGTGCGTGCCTGTGGCGTTTGCCGGACCGACCTGCACATCGTCGAAGGCGAATTGCCGCCGCGTCGCGAGAAGCTTATTCCGGGTCACCAAATCGTGGGTGACATCGTCGATGGGGCCACGGCCGAGTTTCCGATTGGAACTCGCGTTGGCGTCTCCTGGATCGGTGGGATCGACGGTACGTGCTGGTATTGCAAAAAGAATCTGGAAAACCTATGCGACAATCCCGTCTTCACCGGATACACGGTTAACGGCGGCTACGCCGAGTACGCGCTCGCGCGCTCTGATTTCGTGTTCGCGCTGCCTTCCGCGCTGGATGATTTGCAAGCTGCTCCTCTTTTGTGTGCCGGCATCATTGGCTTTCGCAGCCTGCGAGTGGCTGGCGTCGAAGAGGGCGAGCGTGTGGGTTTGTTTGGCTTCGGAGCCTCGGCGCATTTGGCCATTGCCGTTCTGCGATCTTGGAAATGTGAGGTTTATGTCGCGACCCGCGGCGATTCGCATAGACAATTGGCGAGATCGCTGGGAGCTAAGTGGGTTGGCGAAGAAGCGGACAAGCCGCCGGTCGAACTCGACCGGGCGATCACGTTTGCTCCGAGCGGAGACGTCGTAATTGCCGCCCTCGCCAGCTTGCGCAAAGGCGGCGTGGTCGCCATTAACGCGATTCACCTGGACCGTATTCCTCAGTTCAACTATGATCGACTGCTCTGGGGCGAGCGTCAGCTTCGGAGCGTCGCGAATATGACTCGTTCCGATGCTCGGGACTTCCTTCAAATCGCTGCCGCCATAAATCTTCGGCCCAAGATCACCGTCTTCCCGCTGGATCAGGCAAACGAGGCTCTGGCTGCGGTGAAGAGCGATACCATCGATGGCGCCGCCGTCATCCAGCCGACGTAGAACTCGTAAATACGAAGAAGGAAATCCGTATTCAAATACCGATTAGGGAGTGGAAACATGCTTCGACGTCGCGGGAGTACCGGAGCGTTCTGCATAGCTGTGCTCACGTTAAGCTCATGGGGCAGTTTCGCTTTCACTCAGGCTTCTGACCAGCCTTGGACGAACACTCATCTCTCACCCGACGAGCGAGCCAATCTAGTCGTGAAGCAGATGACGCTCGACGAAAAAATTCAACTTGTCCACGGAAGCATGGCCATGCTTGGCCCGAAGATTCCAGGCGCCCTCGGCGGAGATGGATATGTCCCGGGAATTCCACGCTTGGGAATCCCCGACCTCAACCTGATCGGCGCGGGCGTTGGCGTCACCAACCTCGGCAAGCGCACAAACGGCCAGGCCACAGCTTTGCCTGCCTCGCTGGCCGAAACCGCAACCTGGGACCCGAAGCTGGCCTATGAATTCGGAACCGTGATTGGCCGAGAAACCCGCGCCCAAGGCTTCAACGTCTCGCTGGGCGGCGGCGATGACATCATGCGCGAGGCGCGCAATGGACGCAATTTCGAGTACCACGGCGAAGATCCAATCCTGGCTGGGAAGATCATTGGGCAGGAATTGAAGGCCATCCAAGATCAGGGCGTGATTGCCGACATCAAACACTACGGGCTCAACTGCCAGGAGACCGATCGCACTGGAGTCAGCTCAAATCTCGACAAGCGTTCCATGCGCGAGCTTGACCTGCTGGCGTTCGAAATTGGCATCAAGGATTCCGGGGTTGGCACGGTGATGTGCGCCTACAATCGCGTCAATGGCGTTTACTCCTGCGAGAACGATTATCTTCTAAACCAGGTGCTCAAAAAGGATTGGGGCTTTCAAGGCTGGGTGATGTCAGACTGGGGCGCAACCCACAGCACGGTGAAGGCTGCCCTAGCGGGTCTGGACCAGGAGTTTTTCGAGAACAAATACTTTTCCGCCCCGCTCAAAAGCGCTGTACAGAATGGCGACGTTCCCATGTCGCGGCTCGACGACATGGTCCATCGCATCCTGCGCACGATGTTTGCCTTCGGAGTAATTGACAATCCTCCAACAATCAAGCCGATCGATGCCGAGGCTGGCGCTGCCGTGGCGCAACGCGTGGAGGAGCAAGGCGCGGTTCTGTTGCGGAACGAAGGAAATGAGTTACCGCTGACAGCATCGAGTCTTCATTCGATCGCTGTCATCGGATCGCACGCCGACGTAGGCGTGCTCTCGGGGGGCGGCTCGGCCCAAGTGGAACCAGTCGGCGGAAACGCGGTTGCTCCCAAGGAAATCCCGCCGGGCCCTAATGGCTTCTTGGCAGTGCTGGTATGGGACCCTTCGCCACCGCTTCGCGCAATCCGTGCCAAGGCGCCGAACGCTAAGGTCGACTACGACGACGGGACCGATCCCGCGGCCGCTGCCAAGCTGGCCGCTGGTTCCGACGTCGCCATCGTTTTCGTCTATCAGCACACTCACGAAGACGCTGACTTGCCGAATCTGTCTCTTCCAGAACATCAGGATGAATTGATCAAGCAAGTGGCAGCCGCGAATCCTCACACCATTGTCGTGCTGGAAAACGGAGATCCCGTTCTCATGCCGTGGCTGAACAGCGTGAAGGCAGTATTGGAATCCTGGTATCCCGGGCAGCGCGGTGGAGAAGCGATTGCCAATATTCTTTTCGGCGACGTAAACCCTTCGGGGAAACTGCCGATCTCATTCCCCAAGAATGAGGCGGATTTGCCGCATTTGACCATCCCAACGCCGCCCCCATCCAATCAGCCGCCAAATTCCGACCTGCAGCCGCCCCCGGTCTTCATCGACGCCAACTATACCGAAGGGCTCAAGGTTGGTTATCGCTGGTACGATGCCGAGAACAAAGAACCACTATTTCCGTTTGGATTCGGGCTCTCCTACACCAGCTTTTCCTATTCCCAACTCAAGGTGACATCCGGCAAGGCGGTGCAAGTGAGTTTCTTGGTTAAGAACACCGGCCCGCGTGGTGGCTCCGAGGTAGCCCAGGTTTATCTGGGTCTGCCTGCAAGCGCGAATGAACCGCCGAAGCGTCTGGTGGCTTGGGAAAAAGTGCAACTCGATCCGGGCCAGAGCCGCACGGTTACTGTTTTGCTCGAGCCCAGATCGATGTCCATATTTAACGTCGAGAAAGATACATGGGATCTCCTTCCGGGGAATTATCTTGTTTTTGCGGGAGGATCATCTCGACATACGCCGCTGACTGCCAACTTGCGCATCCCGTAATGAATAATAGAGCTTGATGGAAAGTCGCCGTCAGATGGCTGCGGGTTAGCGGTCTTCCGCTTGGGAGTCCGCCTGCGACCCCGCACGCGGAACTCGCAACGCGAGGCCTTCCGTCAAAACTACCGACCGCTCGATCAAGTTCTCCAATTGCCTGACGTTGCCCGGCCAATCTGAATCCGTGAGGAAACCGATAGTCTCGTCCGGAATGGTTTCTATATGCTTCTTCAGCCGGCGAGCGAACTTCTGCATGAAGTAGCGCGCCAGCAAGGGAATGTCCTCGCGTCGCTCACGCAGAGCCGGAACCGGGATGGAGAATACATTCAGCCGGTCGTACAGGTCGCCCCGAAACGTTTCTTTGGCCACGCGGTCCCCCAGGTCGTATTCGGTGGTCGCGATCAACCGCAAATTCACCGGAATGCTTTTCGCCCTACCCGGTCGCTCAATTTCCCGGCGCTCCAGCAACCCAAGCAGCTTGGCCTGAAGGTCCAGCGAGAGATGTGCGATCTCATCCAGGAAGAGTGTTCCTTGGTTTGCCAATTCGACGTGTTCGATTTTATGACTTTCGTCTTGGGCTGCTTTTTTTTGTCCGAACAGGTCGATCTCCGGCGCACCAGCACTCAGCGCCAGCACGCAGTTCACCTTCACGAAACTCTCATTCTTTCTCGCGCTAATGCGGTGAATGGCTCGAGCGATCAACTCTTTACCCGATCCGGCCTCACCCAGAATCAACACGGGCGCGTCGCTGCGCGCCACTTTGATAGCTAGCTTCAGCATCCGCTTGAGCGCTGCACTGTCGCCTACGATCTCTTCAAAGCCATCTTCCGGGCGTTGATCTTCCATGGAGATCCAGGATGACTGCCAGTTAGAAAAGTCAATTTCGTGATGGGCCACGGCACACCGGGATATATTGGGTTCTTGATAACGGATTTCTCGCCGTACCGTCGTGAAAGTACCATCGCGAACGGGGACGAATCCATTCTCTGTTTGTGCGGGCAGTTTCGACTTTTGCAAAGAGAACTTTACTAAAGTTTAGTACGTGAGCAACAGAAGCAGGCCTCAACGAGGTATCCATGGCAAGAAGAAAGTCTTGACAACTCAAGCTTTAGGTGTAAATTAGCGGCACATTCTTGGGCAACCAGTAACTTGCGTTCCCGGTTCGATGGGACATCTGAAGCAGCGCTGGTGTACCGACGGTTGCCACGAGGGGGAGAATGGCTTCGGAACCATGTCAGCATTCCAATAGGGTCAGCGGTTTGGTGAGATTAGACTTTGCTCGACAAGATGCTCCTGAAGGTCCAATGTACTCCGGAGCAGTCTCGGCGAGTGTATGTGAAGATTGCGGACACATTGAACTGTACGCGAAGATTCATCACTTGCTCTGTGATTGGCTGGGACAAGCCTGACCGTTGACACGTCAGTGCCACTCGAGTCGCAGGCGCAGTCGTGTGCCTGTCGACAGGAGGTCGCATGTCAACGCCCGCAACTGCCTCTGGACTGTTTGCACCGTCGCAATTCCCCACGCGTCGAGTTCTTTATGGGATCACCGTGTTGTTGGCGATCACCGGCGTGCCATTCATAATTTGGCCGGCTCTTGCACATCGCATTCTGGCTACAAATTTCCTGCCTCATCAGTATTGCTACCTTGGCAAGCCGGGATTGGTGTGGACTCATGTGATTGCTGACTCACTCATTGGTCTGGCCTACCTCACGATTTCCGGCACTCTTGCTTATCTGGTTCAGAAAGGACGCCGCGACATACCGTTTCACTGGATGTTCCTGGCCTTCGGCTCGTTCATAGTTGCGTGCGGGGCTACGCATTTCATGGAGGTACTTACTGTCTGGGTTCCGGTTTATGTGCTTTCCGCCAGCCTCAAGGTGGTCACGGCTCTGGTATCGGTGGCTACGGCCGTGCTGCTGCCCTTCACCGTTCCACAAATCCTTTCTCTGATACAAACCGCGAAGGCCTCGGAGGCAGCAGAAGGCAGGTTCCGCGGGTTGCTTGAGGCGGCCCCAGACGCGGTGGTGGTAGTGAATCGAGAGGGCAGGATTGCGCTCGTCAATGCGCAGGTAGAAAGGTTGTTCGGGTATCGGCGGGAGGAACTGCTGGAGCAAGAAATTGAAATGCTGGTGCCCGATCGCCTCCGGGGTCGGCACCCGGAACACCGAACGGACTTCTTCGCCGAGCCTCGAGTACGGCCAATGGGAGCCGGTTTGGAGCTCTATGGCTTACACAAGGACGGGCACGAGTTCCCGGTAGAGATCAGCCTCAGCCCGCTGGAAACGGAAGAAGGTGTGCTGGTTTCGAGCGCGATCCGCGATATCAGCGAGCGCAAGCGCATAGAACAAGCACTGCGCGAAAGCGAAGATCACAGCCGGCGACTGGTGCAGCGCTCCAGTGTGGCAATGGTTGTCAGTCGCGGGTTGGAGCAAAAGGTTGAGGTGATAAACGAGAAGTTCACCGCCCTGTTTGGTTACACGGTTGACGATATGCCCGACGTAGCTCATTGGTGGCCTCTTGCCTATCCGGATGAAGCATACAGACAGACCGTCAGAACCGAATGGCAGTCTCGTGTGGAAAAGGCCATCAGGAATGGGACGGACATTGAACCAATGGAAGCTACGGTCCGGTGCAAGGATGGTTCCACCCGCCATATTGAGGCCCACCTTTCCTGCATGGGAGACTCGAACCTGGTCACCTTAGTTGATCTGACTGAACGGAAGCGCGCAGAACAATCCCTGCGCGAAAGCGAGGATCGTTATCGCGCCCTGGTGGAAATGCTCCCCGACGCCATTTTTGTTGTACGTGAAGAGCGAGTCGTTTTTGTCAATCCGTCTGCCGTGAAATTGTTGGGGGCACAGCGACCAGAGCAGATCGTCGGGAAAGATGCCTCCGAAATCGTTCATCCAGACTCCCTGGCGTCCATCAGGAGCCGTGTGAGCAGCTCATACCAGACCGGACTTGCCACGCCTCCGAAGGAACACGTCCTTCTCGCCCTCGATGGCTCATCGGTCGAGATAGAGTCGGCTTCGATTCCGATAACTTGGGAAGGATTGCCAGCCATCGAAGTGATCGCACGCGATACACGGGAGCGAAAACGAACACACGCAAGGCTGCAGGAATACGAAAAGGCTGTGGAAGGACTTGACGAGATGATCGTGGCGGTGGACCGCGAATATCGCTGCGTGCTCGCCAACCGCGCGTACTTGAACTATCGAGGCATGGAGAGAGAACAAATCATAGGGCGTTCGGTCGCAGAAGTAATCGAAAAGGACGTCTTTGAGACAGTTGTCAAAAGAAAATTGGAAGAGTGTTTTCAGGGTAAGGTGGTGACCTACGAGTTGAAGTACAGCTATCCCAAGCTGGGCGAAAGGGACCTGCTTGTAACGTATTTCCCCGTGGAAGGCCCGAATGGTGTCGATCGAGTCGTTTCCGTTTTGCAGGACATCACCGAGCGGAAAAAAGCCCGCGAGGAACTGGTGCGGCTAAAGGATGAACTGGCCGCCGAACTTGCCGCCATGACCCGGCTTCACGAGTGGAGCACCCGGTTGATGGCGAGCGCTGAACTCCAGCCACTTTTGGAGGAAATCCTCCATGCCACGATCGAACTACAAAACGCGGATTTTGGCAACGTCCAACTTTACAACCCACAGAGCCGGACATTGCAAATCGTGGCGCAACGGGGCTTTCAACAGGACTTCCTGGATCAATTCCGTGAAGTGCGCCACGATAGTACCCCTTGCGGCCAAGCTCTGTCGCGAGGGTCGCGCGTCATCGTCGAGGACGTCCAGACCGATGCGGCTTTTGAGCCGCATCGGCAGGTCGCTGCCTGCGCAGGTTTCCGCGCGTTGCACTCTACGCCTCTGTTCGGTCGGAGCGGCCAGCCACTGGGCGTCATCTGCACTCACTTCCGTTCCCCCCACCCCCCGTCGGAGCGCGAATTGCGGTTGACCGATCTCTACGCCCGACAGGCCGCCGAAATGGTCGAGATCAAGCAGGCGGAGGCAAGGCTTCGAGAATACGAAAAAGTCGTCGAAAATTTAGAAGAGATGATTGTGGTGGTTGATCGCGAATACCACTACGTACTCGCGAACCGTGCTTTCCTGAACTATCGAGGTCTGGAGAGAGAACAGCTCATAGGGCGTTCATCGCGAGAGATGTTGAACGAGGGCGTCTTTGATTCGGTGATCAAGGAGAAATTGGATGAGTGTTTCCAGGGCAGAGTCGTCAAATACGAGTTGAAGTACAAGTATCCCAAACTTGGCGAAAGGGAGATATTCATATCGTATTTTCCTATCGAAGGCCCCGACGGCATCGACCGGGCAGCTTGCGTGATTCAGGACATCACTGAGCGCAAGCAAGCGGAGGAAGCTCTGAGGCGTAGCGAAGCCGAGGCCAAGGCCCGGGCGGAAGAATTGGCAGTCATTCTGGATGCGGTGCCGGGGATGGCTCTCATTTCACGAGATCAGGCGGGTAGCCAAATGACAGGAAGCCGTGTCGCTTACGAGTTACTCCGCTTGCCCCACGGTGTCAACCTTTCCAAGTCTGCGCCGGAAGTGGAAAGGCCTTCGAACTTCCGCATCCTCAAAGACGGACGCGAGCTTTCTACCAGCGAGCTGCCGGTTCAGAAGGCCGCTGCGTCAGGGCAGGAGGTACGTGATTCCGAGCTCACCCTGCTATTCGAGGATGGCACTTCGCGCGACATGTTCGGCAACGCCGCTCCATTCCTGGATAGCCAGGGCAAGGTCCGGGGCGCGGTGGGCATTTTCGTCGACATTACGGAGCGTAAGCGAGCCGAAGAAAGGCTGCGGGAAAGCGAAGACCGCCTTCGCGACCTCGTCGAACACAGCCAGGACCTGCTCTGCACCCACGATTTGCAGGGGAAATTACTGTCGGCGAATCGTGCGCCAGCGCAGATTCTAGGGTATGAAGTTGCCGAACTCCTAGAAATCCCCATGCGCGAACTAATCTCGCCCGAATCTCGCGAACAGTTCGACGCATACCTGGCCAGGATGAAAGCCGTCGGCACGGACAAGGGTCTGGTGCCAGTCATCACTCGCACCGGAGAGCGCAGGATCTGGGAATACCACAACACCTTGCGCACCGACGGCGTGCCTTTCCCCGTCGTTCGCGGCATGGCCCACGACGTCACCGAACAGAAGCGAGCCGACGAACTGGTCCGCAAGGCCAACCAAAGTTTGCTGGAGGGTGCGCAAGAACGTGAGCACACGATCCAGGAGTTGAAATTGTTCCGAGCCCTGGTGGATCAATCCAGCGATGCCATCCAGGTAGTTGATCCCGATACCCTCCGCTTCCTGGACGCGAATGAAAAGGCATGTATAGACCTTGGGTACAGCCGGGAAGAGCTCCTGTCGATGACTGTTCTCGATATCGATCCCCTTTACGACAAAAGTGTGCGGCAGGAGGTGCAACAGCAGTTGCGACAGTTAGGGTTCGCAATTGTCGAAAGAGTGCACCGGCGGAAGGATGGAACTACGTTTCCGGTGGAAGTCAATTTGCGAAGGGTGCATCTGGACCGTGATTACGGCGTGGCCGTGTCGCGCGACATTACCGAGCGCATGCGGGCGGAGAAATCCCTCCGGCTCTTCCGGCTGTTGATCGACCAATCCAACGATGCCATTTACGTGATTGATCCCGAAACCCTCCGCTTCCTAGATGTGAATGGGAGAACCTGCTTAGACCTAGGCTGTACTCGCGAAGAAGTTCTCTCCATGACCATCTACGATATCGATCCCCAAATCGACACGTTCGAGCGGATTAATAAAGAGTTGTCGAACTCAGGATCCATCGTCTTCGAGAGCGTTCACCGGCGGAAAGATGGTTCGACGTTTCCCGTGGAAGTCAGCGTCAAGCAGGTTCCCCTGGACCGGCTCTATCGGATCGCCGTGGCCCGCGACATCACTGAGCGCAAACGGGCAGAGCAGGCCCTGCGGCGCAGTGAAGAAAACTACCGAAACTTCGTTGCCCAGAGTTCCGAAGGCATCTTCCGCCAGGATTTGGACGCTCCCATTCCCGTGGACCTGCCGGAGGACGAACTGGTGTATCACATCCTCCACGATTCTTACCTGGCGGAATGCAACGACGCGATGGCCAAGATGTATGGCCTAAGTTCTCAACAGGAATTCCTGGGCAAACGGCTGACGGATACGCTCGATCCGAACGATCCCCTAAATGTCGAGCTCACCCGTGACTACATCCGCTCCGGCTTCCGCGTGCTGGAGCGCGAGTCTCACGAAGTCGACGTGCGTGGCAATCCCAAGATTTTTCTGAATAGCATGATCGGCATTGTGGAGAACGCAAAGCTGGTGCGGAGCTGGGGCATCCAACGGGACGTTACTGAACGAGTGAGATTGGAGGAAGCCCGCAAACGGGCCGAACAGGCTCTGCAGGAATCGCAAGCCGCGCTGGCCCGCGTGGCTCGAATCGCGACCATGGGTGAGTTGACGGCATCGATCGCGCATGAGATCAACCAGCCCCTTGCGGCGGTAGCCATGAATGCGAGTGCATCGCTGCACTGGCTTGCCATACAACCGCCCAATTTGACCGAAGCCCGTCAGGCGATGATGAGCGCCATGCAGGAGGTCAATCGGGCTAGCAGCGTTGTCAAGAGAATTCGAACCCTGCTGAAGAAGGCAGATCCCGAACTACGGCCACTAGATGTGAATGAAGTGATCCGGGAGGTGTTGGGCTTGGCCCACAACGAGCTTATGACCGCCGGTATTGCTGTTCACACGGAGGTGACAACCGATGTTCCCACTGTGCTTGGCGACCGGGTTCAGTTACAGCAGGTAATACTGAACTTGATCATAAACGCCATCGACGCCATGACTACGATCACCGAGCGGCCAAGGACGCTGCTCATCAAGACAGCGAAGCATGCGGAAGGAGTGCTGATCCAAGTTCAAGATTCCGGAAGAGGCTTCGATCCGGAGCAGGCAGACCGTATTTTCGAAGCATTCTTCACCACCAAGCCCGAGGGCATTGGAATGGGACTGGCGATCAGCCGTTCCATTGTTGAAGCTCACGGCGGCCACTTGGAGGCTACTCTCGGGTCCCCGCACGGCGCAGTCTTTCAATTGATCCTGCCCAAGGCAGCGTAGCCCATGACTGAACCAAGCTCTATCGTTTTCGTCGTCGATGACGATGCATCGCTCCGCGAAGCTTTGAAGAGCCTCATCCGCTCGGTCGGCCTACATGTCGAACTCTTCGGCTCGACGCAGGAATTTCTGCAAAGGAAAAGACCGAAAGTGCCCAGTTGTCTGGTCCTCGATATTAGATTGCCTGGCATCAGTGGGCTCGATTTCCAGCGCAAATTAGCGGAAGCCAACATTTCCATTCCGATCATCTTTATTACCGGGCACGGCGACATTCCTATGTCAGTCCGAGCGATGAAAGCGGGAGCCATCGAGTTCCTGACCAAACCATTCCGCGATCAGGATTTGCTGGATGCGATTCAAACCGGGCTGGAACGCGACGACGCCAGACGCCAGAAAGAATCGGAAATCGCCACCTTGCGCGATCGCTTTGAATGGCTGACGCCTCGCGAGCGCGAGGTGCTGCCGCTGGTAGTTTCGGGTCTCCCCAATAAGCAGATTGCCGCTGAAATTGGAACCAGCGAAACCACAGTTAAGGTTCACCGTAGTCAACTCATGCGCAAAATGGGTGCATCCTCTTTACCGGAGTTGGTAAGAATGGCTGAAAGACTAGGAACGCCTGCTCCAAGACCCTGAACTTCGCAGATCCACGTGTACAAAGGTAAAGCCCACCTTAACCAATATCTAATAGATTCGTCCTTCAGTGCAATTACCTTTCTCAGCATGGGAGTAGCAGAATGTGGCCAATCAATTAACGGGGCTATTTAAAAGAAGTACTGTGCCCGTCCTTCGGCCCGCCGAACCCCTCACGGCGGGCTGTTTTATTGCGAATGGCAAAGTTATGTTTTGCAGATAGTAAGTATTAACGGATTCACTGCTTCCCCACCTTGAATCGCAACCGGAGTTTTTGTTATAACCAGAGGAACAGTTGCCAGTGGGGTGGGCTGTCGAAGAATGGCAGCTTCGCTCAGTAGGCTGGTCGAGACGAGCAGAGGCGACCGAAGCGCCTCGGCGTGTTGTTGGGAACCTGTAGTATCGCTCTTGTAAGGCGTTCACGGGAATTTGCTGATTGGTTCTCGCGGGCGTAAAACATCGAACCTCCTTGTCCCGAGCTGTGAGGAGCTTCTGGTGCTTAGTCTTACCAGGTCCGATGTGCTCCGCACTCGCCTCGAGTGCAAGCAGCAGGTGAAACCCGTGTTCTGCCCGAATTTGCCTTGCGCGAATGGCGGTCCTGCCGTTCGTCCTATCTCATCAAGCTTTCACACGACTGCATACGCCGGAGGAAGATAATGGCGACGAATCTCATCAACATCGAAAACGATCAGGAAATTAAACAGCGCATGGCGGCGGAACGTGCCAGGTTGCGCAAAATTGCGGGGCTGGACCAGCCCGAACATTTTCACCGGCCGGTGGAAAGAGCGTTTACTGCCGAGCAGCGCAACAAGGTCACAATTCTGTTCGGAGGTTTCACTTGGAAGCACGAGGACTTGATCCGTGCCGTGTTCCAGGGCTGCGGCTATCGCTGCGAGAAGCTGCCGGTGCCCGACGTTCCTGCATTCCAGATCGGCAAGGAATACGGCAATAACGGCCAGTGCAATCCGACCTATTTCACCGTCGGCAATCTGGTGCAGTACTTGCAATTCCTGGAGAAAGAGGGCGTCTCTCGCCAGGACATTCTGGATAAGTACGTCTTCTTTACCGCCGGTTCCTGCGGTCCGTGCCGGTTTGGCATGTATGAAGCGGAGTACCGTTTCGCCCTGAAAAACGCCGGGTTTGATGGCTTCCGCGTGCTGCTATTCAAAGACAGCGACGGCATCAAAGCCGCGTCGGGCGAGCCGGGGCTGAAGTTCACCATCGATTTCGGATTCGGTATGTTGAACGCCATGCACCTCGGCGATGTCATTAACGATTTGATCTACCAGGTCCGTCCCTTCGAAGTAAATAAAGGCGAGACGGATCGCGTCTTCCATGAAGCTGTCGACGGATTGTGCGAAGACCTGCGCAATCGCGATTCCTTCGAGGTCGAGGAGCGCGCCCCCGAATGGGCGAAGCCCAAGTTCAAGAGCAACAAGATTCTCCGAAACACCTTTAATGTTTTCGGCAAATGGCATGAGCACATGTGGGGCAAAGATTATCTCAACGCCCTGGCCTCGGCTCGCGAGAAGATGAATCGCATCGAGGTCGATCGCACCAAGGTGAGGCCGGTGGTAAAGATCACGGGCGAATTCTGGGCGCAGATCACCGAGGGCGATGGCAACTTCCACATGTTCGACTTCCTCGAACGCGAAGGCGCGCAGGTGGTGGTGGAACCGATTGCAACCTGGGTGGCTTATCTGATGTATCAGGCCAAGGCGCACGCCATCGCGAAGTGGCCGGTCAATCGTCCGCATCGCAATCCCGAATGGTATGAAGTGAAGAAGCAGATGGCGAACTACTTCGGCTTGCAGAAAAAGCTATGGGGCATTGGCGCCGGCGAGCGCATGTGGAATTTCTTCTATCACCGGACCATCAAGAACATGGGTGGCATCACTCATCATCTCGTTCCGCAAACCGAATTGGCTGAGATGGCCCATCCTTTCTATAACCAGTTCGCTCGCGGCGGAGAAGGTCACCTTGAAGTTGGCAAGAACGTCTACTACACCGTGCATCGCCTTTGCCACATGGTGTTGGCGCTCAAACCCTTCGGCTGCATGCCTTCGTCGCAGTCGGACGGCGTACAGTCGGCCGTGGTCAACAAATTCAAAGAAATGATTTTCCTGCCCATCGAAACTTCTGGCGAGGGCGAGGTCAACGCTCACAGCCGGGTGCAGATGGCTTTGGGCGAGGCCAAGGTCAAGGCCAAGACCGAATTCGAGCAATGTCTGAAATCCACCGGCAAGAGCATGGAGGGAATCAGAGAGTTCATTGCCGAGCATCCGGAACTGCGTCGGCCCTTCTATCACGTCCCGCATCGTGAAGGCGTTACGGGAACTGCGGCCCAGTTCGTGTTGCACGTGAGCGATCGGATGGATAAGAGCACGCGACTATGGAAGCGTGCACGCGTTCCCGGGATCGCAGTGCCCAACGCCGCTTAATCGTGGTCAACACCGCCATCTTGCTCGCAAACCAACTTGGAGCAAGATGGCGGTCAACACAATTCGAAACGCTTCTTGCCACTGATTGGAGATACAATGCACGACCATCTGGGCCAAGCACCGAAGCCGCAATTATTTCAGATAGCTCCCGCGCCTACCCAACGGGCACACGATCACCACACGGAATTTATGGTCGGGCTGGACGTTGGCTCGACCACAGTCAAAGCCGTCGTTGTGGATGCAGCTACCGATAAAGCTCTGTGGCAGGACTATCAGCGCCACGAAACCAAGCAGCCGGAGAAGACGCTGGAATTCCTGCGCCGTATTGAAAAAGAAGTGGGTATTAATCGCCACAACACGCGCATGTTTATGACCGGCTCCGGCGGCGGAGGGATTGCCGAGCAGATCGGCGCCAAGTTCGTGCAGGAAGTCACGGCGGTTTCGCTGGCGGTCGAGAAGATGCATCCTGAAGTCTATTCCGTGATCGAACTCGGTGGACAGGATGCCAAGATCATCGTTTTCAAAGATGATGATGAGACCGGACGCAAGAAGAAGATTCCGTCAATGAATGACAAGTGCGCCGGCGGCACTGGCGCAGTCATCGACAAGATCAACGCAAAGCTGAAGATTCCAGTCGCTGAGCTCGCCCTGCAAGGCTACCACGGGATCAAACTGCACAAGGTCGCTGGCAAATGCGGCGTGTTCGCTGAAACCGACATCAATAGTCTGCAGAAAGTGGGAACACCGCCGGATGAATTGATGGCTTCGCTTTTTGAGGCAATCGTTCTGCAGAACCTTAGCGTTCTCACGCGCGGCCATACGCTGCGGCCGCACGTTTTGCTGCTAGGTGGTCCGAACAGCTTTATTAAAGGCATGCGCGAAGCCTGGCAGGCGAACATTCCCCGTATGTGGCAGGAGCGCAAGGTCGCGATTCCTGATGGCGCAAAGCCGGAAGACCTCATTAAAGTTCCGCAAAACGCGCAGTACTTCGCCGCGCTTGGGGCGATTGAATTCGGTAAGAGTGAGGAAGATTGCGTCGGCTGCTACCAGGGATACGAAAAGCTGGTGCACTACATCGACTTTGGACGGCAGGAAGAAAAAGCCAAGGCTGGCGCGAAGGGGCTGACCACCAACGACAAAGAGTTGGACAACTTCAAGGTCGACTATCGCCGCAAGAAGTTTGTACCCGCGACCTTCCCTGCCCATAAGACCGTGGGTGGATTTATCGGCATCGACGGTGGTTCCACTTCCACCAAGGCCGTACTGCTCGATGAAAAGGGCGACATTCTCTGCAAGTCTTACCAGCTCTCGAACGGCAACCCGATTCAGGACACGATTGAAATGTTCGAGAATTTGCGCGGCCAAGTGGAAGCGCAGAACGCGAAGTTGGAAGTCTTAGGAGTCGCCACGACCGGCTACGCGAAGGACATTCTGAAAGACGTTTTGCACGCGGACGTCGCGCTCGTAGAAACAGTGGCCCACACCGAATCAGCGCTCAAGTTTTACGAGGATCCCCACGTCATCGTCGACGTGGGCGGGCAGGACATCAAGATCATCATTCTGCATAACGGCCGAGTCAAAGATTTCAAACTGAACACGCAATGCTCGGCGGGAAACGGGTATTTCCTGCAATCGACAGCTGAAGGTTTTGGACTGAGCGTGGAACAATACGCCGATCTGGCTTTCTCTGCTACATCGATGCCGGTGTTCGGTTATGGCTGCGCCGTCTTCATGCAATCCGACATCGTGAATTTCCAGCGTCAAGGCTGGCGCGCCGAGGAGATTCTCGCGGGTCTGGCGGCCGTGCTTCCAAAAAATGTTTTCCTGTACGTGGCCAGCATTCCAAATCTCGCAGCTCTGGGCACGCGCTTCGTCCTGCAAGGTGGAACCCAGAACAACATGGCCGTGGTCAAAGCGGAAGTCGACTTCATCCAAAATAGCTTCCGCGCCGCCGGCAAGAAACCGGAAATCATCGTCCATGAATTCTGCGGCGAGTCGGGAGCCATTGGGGCCGCGGTGGAATCCGTCCGCCTGTGGAAGAACGGACTTCAGACTTCGTTTGTCGGCTTGGACGCGGTGCGCAAGATTCAGTACCGCACCACTCGCAACGAATCTACGCGCTGCAACTTCTGCAAGAACAATTGCCTGCGCACGTTCATCGATATCCGAACCGCTCCCAAAGATGATCTGAGCCTGATTCCGATTCAGAAGGTCACGAAAGTTCCGCTGATGCACGGTGAGCAGCGATTGATTATCGCGACCTGCGAAAAGGGCCTGGTCGAAGATGTCAATGACATGAAGGAGATCAAAGCCGGCATTGATGAAATCAAAGACAAGTATCCGAACTTCGTGGACTTCGCTGCCCGCGAGGTCTTCCGGCCGGTAAACCCGAAGACTGTAGCCGACCCCATTCCGGTGACGAAATTCTGGAACAAGGCCGCGAAAGAGCGCGTCCCGCTCCTGGAAGGCCGCAAGAAACTTCGCGTCGGCATTCCCCGCGTGCTGAACATCTACACATATGCGCCGCTCTTCAATGGATATCTCGAGAGCCTCGGCGTGCAGCCGGAAAACATTATCTACTCCGACTACACCAGCTCCGAACTCTACCGTGCGGGCGCGAGCCGCGGCGCGATCGATCCCTGCTTCCCGGCGAAGATCGGCATTTCGCATGTCTACAATCTGATCCAGGAAAAACACCGCAAGAAACCGTTGGACATTATTTTCTTCCCCATGTATGACGTGCTGACTTCTCCGCTGGTCAAGATTGTTGGCGCGAACGCTTGCCCAACTGTGACCGCAACTCCCGAAACCGTGAAAGCGGCCTTCACCAAAGAGAACGACGTTTTCGCCGAGAACAATGTGAAATACGTCGATCCCATCCTCAATTTTGCCGATCGCAAACTGTTCGCGCATCAAATGCTGCAGGCCTGGCAGCCAATCCTCGGGCTCTCGATGGAAGAGAATGACCGCGCCGTCGAAGTCGGTTTCCAGGCGCTAACCGACTACGAGGCCAGTATTCGCAAACGCGCCCGCCAGGTGATGGACCAACTCGAGCGCGAAGATCGCATCGGCATCGTGATGTTGGGCCGTCCGTATCACCATGATCCCGGCCTCAATCACGAAATCATGGAGGAGTTCCAGAAGCTCGGCTATCCCATCTTCTCGCAAAACACGTTGCCGCTAGACGAAGATTTGCTGGAACGCCTGTTCGGCGACGAAGTTCGCGCCGGAGTGATCAGTCATCCTCTCGACATTACGGACGCGTGGAAAAATTCTTATTCCTGCAGCACCAACCACAAAGTATGGGCGGCAAAGTTCACTGCCCGCCATCCCAACCTCGTTGCACTTGAAATCTCCAGTTTCAAGTGCGGTCACGACGCGCCCATCTACGGAGTCGTCGAAGGCATCATCGAGCAGTCCGGCACGCCGTATTTCTGTTTCAAGGATCTTGACGAAAACAAACCCTCCGGCTCGATCCGCATCCGCGTGGAGACCATCGATTACTTCCTGCGCCGCTATCGCGAGGAGATCATCAAGAAGCGCAAGGCGAGCGAAGAGATCGAAGCGCAATTGGCAGCGTTGGAAGGACAGCTCCGTGGCCAATTCGAGCAGGAAGCTCAAGGCATGGCTGCCGACTGAGCCGTTCACCGACTGAACTCCGGCGGATCGTCATTCGTGACTGATCCGCCTCATCCCTCTTCAATCATCTGCAAGAAGCCGCATCCCATTGTCCAAAAGAAAACGCTGTTAGGATTGAATCAGCCTTGTCTGGAAATGTTTGTCCGCGCCTATGCTCGCCGTCCGCGACAATCTGGCCGAATGCTTCGACGCCCTGCGCGCCCACAAGCTGCGCGCCTCGCTCACCATGCTGGGCCTTACCATGGGAGTCGCCACGCTCATCACGGTGATGACTCTGGTCCAAGGAGCGAACGTTTATGTTGAACAAAAGATCGCGAACCTGGGCACGAATGTTTTTCAAATCGCGCGGACTCCATTCGCAGTAACCGACTTCAACATCGTCATCAAGGCTCTGAAATACAGGAAGATTGAGCTCGACGACATGCAAGCCATCGCCGACCGTTGCACCGCATGTGAAGTAGTCGGTGCCAGCGCCAGCAGCACGGTGCGAGTGCGATACGGCAACAAAGAAGTCACAGATGTGAACCTCTCTGGCCAAACCTCAACCATGGCGGACATTGATACGCGCACCGTCGAGCGCGGCCGTTATTTCACTTCCTCCGAAGCCGATCATCGGGCCAACGTCTGCCTGATCGGAGACACATTGGTGCAGCAGTTGTTTCTCGGCGTCGATCCCATGGGCAAGACCATGCGCATTGGCACCGATGAGTTCACCGTGATCGGCACCATGGAAAAAATCGGCAGCGTGCTGGGCCAGGATCAGGACAACTTCGTCATGGTCCCACTCTCGAACTTCCTGCGCATGCAAGGCGCACATACCAGCCTGACCATCAACGTCAAGACCAGCGCAGAGAAGTTTGAGCCCGCGCAGGATCAGGCGCAGCTCACTTTGCGCGGACGGCATCACCTTACGCCGAACATGGAAGACGACTTCTTCATCGGCACCAAGGAAAGCTACATGGCTTTGTGGCGCAGCATCAGCTCGGCATTTTTTGCTGTGTTCATTATGGTGAGCGTGATCTCGGTTGTGGTCGGTGGCATTGTCATCATGAATGTGATGCTGGTGAGCGTGACTGCGCGGCGCAGGGAAATCGGCGTGCGCCTCGCGGTGGGCGCAACCAAGCTGGACATCGTACGCCAGTTCATCGCCGAGAGCGTGACCATGTGCATTGCCGGTGGAGTGGTTGGCATCGGGCTAGGATTTTTGGTCGCGCTGCTCCTCCGAATGTTCACCCCATTCCCTGCTTCGGTGCAAAGCTGGGTCGCGGTGTTGGGAGTGTTTCTCAGTTCCGCAGTGGGATTGTTTTTCGGAATCTATCCTGCTGTCCGCGCGTCCCGGCTGGACCCGATCGTCGCCTTGAGGTCTGACTGATGCCGATCATGACCACTTCGCAGGCCCGGGAGGATTGCCTGGCGGCGCTCGAAACCCTGCGGTCTTCCAAGGTGCGATCCGCGCTGACGGTCCTCGGCATCGTGATCGGCGTGTCTTCCGTCATTTCGATGGCCAGCATCATTCAGGGTTTGAACAAGTTTGTCCAGGATAAAGTCGAGTCTTTGGGCTCGCGGACGTATTTTGTCTCGCGATTCCCGCCCGGTTCCGACCCATCGCGCTGGCCGCAAAGTATTCGCACCCGTAAATACTTCGAATACGACTACGCCGACTTCATCCGCCAGGCCGCGCCCGACGTGCAGACTGTGACGACGTTTGGCACGCGCGGCTTTTTCTTCGGCGACAGCAACCTCATCACCAACGCCAATCGCAGCGTCGAGCAGGTCATCGTTCGCGGCGTCGAGCCTCAATATGCCGAGGCGATTCCTCTCTTCACCGTCGGGCGTGGCCGCTTCATCAGCGCCTTCGATCAGGAACACGCGCGGCCGGTAGCAGTGCTGGGTGCCGCGATCAATGAATCTCTTTTCCCCTACACCGATGCCGTCGGCAAAACTGTGCGAATCAACGGCGAACTTTATGACGTGATCGGCGTCTTTGAGCACGACCCAGGCCTGTTCGTTGGTCCGGGGGTGGACGCATTCGCGGTCATCCCGCTCAGCAACTTCAAAAAGATGTATCCCGAGGCCAAGGAGCTGATCATGGCTTTCACCGTCCCTGACAACGTCAGCCGCCAAACGGCGCAAGACGAAGTGATTCAGGCCATGCGCCGCCTGCGCCATATTCCCGCCAACAAAGAAAATGATTTCGAGCTGAGCTCGCCCGACTTCCTCAGCAATTTATGGAATCAACTGACGGGTGCGCTGGTGATTCTTACCAGTGTGATCAGCTCCATCGGATTGCTGATCGGCGGCATCGGAGTGATGAACATCATGCTTATCTCCGTGACCGAGCGCACTCATGAAATCGGATTACGCAAGGCTATCGGCGCGCGGCGGGTCGATATTCGCCTTCAATTCTTGCTGGAAGCAGTAGTCCTCACTGTCGTGGGCGGAACGATTGGCATTTTGATCGGGGCCGGGGTCTCGACACTGGTGCGGACGTTTGTCCCTTCGATTCCGGCAACATTGTCGTACCTGTGGGTATCGATCGGGTTCACCATCTCGGTCGCGGTCGGCGTGTTCTTTGGCTTTTATCCCGCCAATTTAGCGGCGAACCTCGATCCCATTGTCTGCCTGCGTTACGAATAAATGGCTGGCGCTCGATCTAACTCCGTCCCAACTGAAATTGCTCGAACTTGTGCAACGCGGCTTCGACCTGCTGCTGATGGGCGCGGGACGCTCGGCCGATCCAGTGCCAGCGCTGCACCATAAGTTTTTTCCGCAACCGGTCGGTTTTGAGGTCGAGGGCGGCAACGATCCGATCCCCGATCAGAACCGGGCAAACGAAGTAGCCAAACACCCGCTTGTGCTTGGGAACGTAAGCTTCGAAGCGATACTCGTAATCGAAAAAGAGCCGGAGTCGCTTGCGCTGGATGATCAGCGGGTCGAAGGGAGAGAGGATATGAATCTGTTCCTGTGCCGGATCGGAAATTGCATCGAGAGTCTCCGGTCGGACCCAGTGCAGCCATTGCCCCGCTCCTTCCAGTTGCACAGGTGTCAACTCCTTTCGACGGACTCGCGACTCCAGCAGCCGCCTCATCGCTAGTTTGCGTGGAGCGTCCAGATGACAGATCGAGTCCACACTCACGATCCCCTGCGATTGCAGAGCACGATCGAGCAGGTAGTTCAAAGTTTCCCTTTCGGTC
This sequence comes from Terriglobales bacterium, assembly GCA_035601995.1. Classification (GTDB taxonomy): domain Bacteria; phylum Acidobacteriota; class Terriglobia; order Terriglobales; family Acidobacteriaceae; genus JABDBE01. The sequence continues at coordinate 658,372 of DATNNE010000131.1, read as the reverse complement.
GCAGCGCGTGGCAGACGGTCCCAACCGAAATGGCGAGTCATGAGCTCGTAAGTCTTCAGCATTCCGGCCCGCTGACTAATCGTCACCAAACCCTTGTAGAAGGCCAACTCCAGAACGCGCTTGGAAGGCTTGCGGCTGGCCCATGCATAGTCTTTTTCCACCGGCTCGTCTTCGATGTCACGGATGGTGAGTGCGCCATGTCTGCGGATGCGCGACAGCACTCGGCGCAGGTCAGCATTTGAAACCGTGCCAAACCAGCCGTTACGACGCTGCCAATCCTGGTGCGCCTGGCGCATATCGCGGACATAAAATCGCAGTGTCTCCGTCGGTAGGTACGATAGGGCGTGCGTCCAATACTCGAAAACGGTCTTGTCGATGCTCTGTGCCTGATGCAGATGCTCGCGCCGATAGGTAGGGATGCGCGTGTAGAGGATGTGGTGGTGGCTCCGCTCGATGACGTAGATGGTGTCAATCTGCAAGTAGCCCAGGTGCGCCACCGCTGCCGGCGTGGCCTTCGGGCCGGAGCCGAAGGGTTCGGTGGTGTCCAGGCGCTGGGCATGCAGCCAGATTCGGCGGGCCTGTACGGAGGTGAGTTGGACGAGCGGATTCTGCAATAAAGATCTCTGGCGTTCGAGAGAATTTTTCAGCGTAAGAGCTTATAGATCACGCCGCTTCGGCAGTCAAGAGCGGCATTGTTGTAAGAAATTTGTTTTCTTCTATTGAAGTGCAGATTGTCCAAGTACTGCCTTGCTTCTGCAGCAGTTCACCCGCGAGGTTCTGCTTCTTAGTTAAACTTCCCAGAGCGATTTATCGCGTGCCGAACTGAAACACAACTCCCGCGCCAAACCGGAAGTTATTCTGCCGGTCGCTTGCACCGTCCGAGAATTTCGTCAGGAAGTATTCGGCCTGAACTGGGCGAATCGCGAAGTGTTGCGAGATTTTGAAATCAACGCCCCCGCCCACGGTCATCGCGAAGGCGTTCAAAGGCGAATTGTCGATACTTCGCGCTGCCCCCAACAGGATCTGTGCAAACGGCGTCATCCTTCCATGACCGCGAAGATTGACTCGCGGTCCGCCCATGTAAGAGAGAACTCCCGCGTGGAAGCCATCGCTGGTGTAGTAGCCGCCGAAGTCTCCTACAATCCCGAGCCAGCGGTTGGCATTGTAGGCGAACTGACCACTGCCTCCGTTGAAGTTGTAGGAAAGGCCGAGGTCGCTCACTCGAACATAGTCGTAGCCCCCGTACAACTCCAGCTTCGGCGTTTCGTCCTGCCCTTTAGTTGGCAAGGCGATTGCACAGATCGCCAGCAAAGCGGTGAGAATACGGACAAGAGAGAGAGGGACAAGTTTCTTCCGCCAGAGACGAGGTCGTTCCATCCGTCAATCTTTCTCAGCGCAACGGAGCCTAGCAGACCTTGGCGGCGTGTTTGTCAGCAAAATGTAAATTTCGCGCTGGAGGCGTCCCGAAGGGACCCATTATGAATGCGCATTCAACCCAGACGGCGGCGATTTGGGGGTTGTCACAGACTGCTAAGCGGCGGGAAGCGGCTTGCTGCGGTATACCTGATATCCGCGTGGCGTAAGTCGGACGACTCCCCTCACCTGCTCCTCGACATAGCCTTCATTGCGCAGTTCAGCGACCGCGATCCGCGCCAACGATGAATCCACGGTCTGCTGCGGCAGCCTCACGAATTCTCGTGGGTCCTGCTCATAGTGGTGCACGAGGGTGACGAAAAGCTCGGTTTGGATCGACTCTTGCGGCATTGGATTGTCTCTGGAATCAAGTGTCCTCCTTTGCGACCGTTCAAGGAATGGCCCGTCCGTGCCAGCCTCGGTAACCATGGTCGAGTGTACTAACGCGGCAGAACTGATCTGGCAGAGTCTATTCACGCTAGGCAACGCGGTGGCGTAGTCGATGGAAGGGGATTTAATGCCGTTTCCCCGCTGCAGCAGGTGACGACGAGACTGATCGGATTCTCCAATGTGCGGTTGCCCACTGTCGATCGAAAACTGAGTTCTCGCCCGCACCCAGAGAGCTTACTGCAACCCCGACTGGGTCAGCTTCACCGCACAATAGGGATTTGCAGTTCCGCCGGATACATTGCACTTCTGGCCGTTCACGGACCCCGCCGCCACGGTCGAGAAATAGATGTTCGCCCCACCGTTCGACACTTGGTTATCGATCACGATCCCGCTGGTTCCTCCGAGAGCGCTCGGAGACGCCACGCAACTGGACGTTGGCAGGCCCGTGCAGTTTGGTGTGGTCAACGAGGTGGTAATCGTGGAGCTCTGCAAGTATCCGTCGGCTGTGCCGCCCACTCCGAAGAATACCCGGTCCGTCGTGCCGTCGTAAAACTCGGTCAATGGTGAACACTCGTCCCCTACGACTGTGTTGTTCACCACAAAGGTAGACGATCCCGTGCTGGTAATGACGTGACTCGCGAAGGGGAAGAAATACATTTTTGGATTTGACGGGATAAGCGGTTTGCTCGAGGTCCCCGACACGAATCCGCATGCTATCATGTGCCCCGACGTCGACCCATTCAACCAAAACGCGTTATCGAACGCCCCCGAATGGGCGTTATCGGTCGTACAGTCCCCATCCCCGCTGCCCGAACCCAGATCCACGGTGTTGCTGGTGGTGAGCGTAGTGGAAGTTGTGAAGTTCGCGGGAATCTGGCTGATCGCACCGCCGATGCCCTCCACTGTGCTGCATCCGGTAAATACGAACACCTGGTCGATGGCGGAGTTGGCAGGATCCGTGACTGCAAATGGCGGGTCTACAACCCCAGTCCCGGCTCCGTGCCCCACCCACCCGACCGTCAACTGCGCCATGGATGTGCCCGGATTGGTCATGTTGACTCCGTACAAATAGCCATATCCGTCCCCAATGAAAATCCTGGTCGCGTTGTCGTCGACAACCGGAGCAGTCAGCACCTTGGTGGTCTGAGTCGAGACCGTGACTGGCCAGCCCCCAGTGCTGACCAGCGCAGGCGCGCCGCCACCAAATACCGGTGTGATCTTGTAGAGCACGCCATTGTCGGCGCCCACGTATGCCGCATCCGCGCTGTAATCCACCCAAGGTGAGGAATTCGAATCGGTCGCGCTGGTTTGGATGGCGAGCGTCGTCATACAGCCCGGCGTCGTTGGGGTCGCGCATGAAGGGGGAGTCAGCGGACTCAACACCGTGCCTGACTGCGACGGCGGCGTCGGAATCGGATTCGGCAGCACCAGGACGTGGAAGTAGGAACCCCCGCTGGTGCTCTCGACGAACGCCACCTTCGTCCCGTCGATCGACAGCGTCGGCGACGTCCGGATCTGCCCTCCCGTTTGTGTAACCGTATTGTAGGCAAAGGCCACCCAGGGAGCCCCGCCATTACACGGTGAAGTGCCGTTCGTGTATAGATTATTGATCCCGACCAAGTTGGCCTGCGTCCCGGTGGTCACGGTCAGTCCAAACAGTGCGTAATCGGAGTTGCAATTCTCCTGCCCAATGCCAAACTGGTATTTCGCCGGAAACTGGTTTTGTGGCACATAGCCGTTCTCTAGTGAAACCGACCAGTCGATCTTGATTCGCCGTCGCGGCCGCGGCCGTGGCCAGCCCCAGCGTCCGTTTTGCAGCGCCACTTGCCGCATCACCCAGTTGTAAACATGCCGCGGGTCGTGTTCTCCCGCCGCCATGACATCGTCGGCTCGCAGCCCCGGCATCAGCAGGTGCCGCGAACTCCAGTCCTGCGGATATCCCAAGTGAGTCGTCTGGTTGCTCGCGTCGCCGGATGGGGCGCCGTCTTTCACCGCCTGGGCCGAAAGAAGACTGCTCAGCAGGAGCAAGCCAGCTGTCACGCCGAACCAACGGAAGGAATACCCTCGCATCATCTCTCTCCTCAAAATTTCAGCATCGTTCCGTTCTTATCTTCGCTTAGGTTTCGGGAATCTTGAGCCTTACTTTCGTAACCCACAGTGACCAACCGGATTTCCGCATGGTGACCAACGTGCCGTGGAAAAAGCCGGCGGGAAAGGTCCTTGTGAGAAAAGCCCGCGTGGGACGGGCGCGCTGCCCGCCAATGCGGAGCAAAAGCTCCACTGCGCGCTAGACCGCGCAAGGCCTCAGGGACGGCAGGAAAACTAAACGGCCGCCTGAATTTGAATCAACGGACCAGCAGAACCCATGCGCACGCGTGACAACATATTCGCGCTGGAGATGCCCGTCCTCTGAAACGACTTTTCACAATCGGCGGTGGATGGCCCACGCATATTCCCTTCCATATACGCCAACCCGGGACAACGCGTGCACGTTCCGACGTGGGCGCAAGTCGAACAGGTCGGCAAATCGCGCGCACGGATCGAGCGGACTTCTTTTAGTTGGGACGAGTTCTCCCAGATATCAGCAAACCTCTGCCGCCGCAGATTGCCGCTGGGAAGCGGGAACTGCACGCACGGAAAAACGTCACCATACGGAGAAATGTAGCAGGCGGTGTGACCAGCGCTGCACGGCAACCCGTCCATAATATCTTCGCCGGGCGCGGGCGGAGGAGCGCAGAACTCTTCCACATCGCCCACCAGTTCCTCGCTGCGGAAAACTTGCTTCAGCTCAGAGCCTAGAATACGCAGCGCCAGAATGGACGTGTCTCCGTCCATTTTCGGTGTGATCGTGGGGTCGAGCGTATAGGAAACTCCTAACTCCTTCGCCAACGCCATCACTCCCGCGTTGTCGAAGAAATTGCTGGCCATGAGCACGTTGGCAATCACAACTTTGAGTCCTTGCGACTTGAGAAACCGGATCGCTTCGAGCGTCCGCCTCAGCGATCCCGGCAACTTCGTGATGGCGTCGTGAATTTCTGCACGGTGCGAGTAGACGCTGATCTGCACCTGCTCCACGCCCAGCTCGCGAATTCTCCGAGCCTCCGGCGCGCGAATCATCACGCCATTGGTCTTCAGTTTGACGTTGAACAACAGCTGACGCGCGTATTCAACGATTTCAAAGAAATCGCGGCGCATGAGAACTTCCCCGCCGCTAAGCGTAAGAAAGAAAACTCCAGCTTCCGAGAGCTGGTTCAGAATGTCTTTGATCTCGAGCGTAGTCATCTCGCCGTGATCGTCGTGATCCAGATAGCAATGCACGCACCGCTCGTTGCAACGATAGGTGATGTCGAGATGCACGCTGATGGGAATGCCCAGCCCCAGCGCCTTCTGATTCATCTCTGCCAGAAGGCTCATGCCGCCTCCGGCGGTGAGGCCGGCGAATTTGTGATGGGTTTTTCTGAAACCAGGAGAATACCGTGTTGCGAGAGATCGCTCACGAACTGCTCGGCGTCGCGCCCCGCCTGGTCCGGATCGACTTCGAACTCCGGGCAGATTCTGCTAGCCACAATATCCGACAACGGCGTACAACCATCCGCCGCCTGCCAAATGACCGTAGCCACTTTATTGAGAGTGAAAAAAGTCGAGTCCACTGCCGACATAATCATCATTTCCCCGCCGATGAGGCGGGCAGCAATGGCCGAACTCCGCGCAATGTACTTCTCGGCTATGACGGCTTCTCCTCTGGCTAGCGTACTATCTCCCACACGCGCTCGTCGGGAACAAATATCAATCGGCGCACAGGTACCTTTTCTACAAACTCGCACGCCGAGCGGAAGACCAAACTCACCAGTTCCGGATCTTCGGCAAAGAACAGAATGTTTCGCAACAGCAACCGGACCGCCTCCGCCGCCGCAACTTCCTCGATCCGATTCTCCGGACCTTTCTCCAGCAAAAAAAGCGTGCTCAAAGGCGCCGCCACGTTTTCGCCGACCCTCGCCAACTCCCCCGCGAAGGGCGTCCCCCAAGCCTCGTACGAATTCCCTGCACGCCGCACGTAGGAAATTTCGTCAGTCAGCAACGCAGCATCAGACGGAGCCAAACGGGAAATGGTTGTCTTGCCCGCGCCCGAAACGCCAGCGAACAAGAATGCGCGTCCTACGCGAATGGCACTCGCCGCATGAACCAGAAATCCGCCTTGCCGAGCCAGAATCAGAGTGTGAACGATCCGCAGCACCGAGTCGACAGCGTACGGATTGCGCGACTGCCGAATATGACCGCGGCCGGCCCTTGCATCCCACCGCGCGTGGAAGTCGCCGCGCTGCAGCAGCCACTGTCCGTCCTGCAGGCTCACCTGCACATCGTCGTCAGCCTGACTTGTTTTTTCCAAAGGATCGAGTAGATCAACATCGAACTCGAATTCAGGACGAGCACCAGCCTCTATAAATCCCGCATAGCGATTTTCGAGCAGCTGACGAAACGCGAGGTCTTGAGTATGCAGCGCAATCGCCATCCCGCCAATCTGAATGGCAACCGGCTCACTCGCCGCGATCTGCGCAGTATGGCTCATGGGCACGCGTGGCGGTCGCGCAATAAATGCATTCGCAGAGCAAAGTTACGGAATAAATCCCATCGGCAAAGCATCCACGCAAGCGCGCGACTCAGCCGCGAGAGCGAACTGGGAATCAACACTCCCGTCTTCCGTTGAATCAGAGAGACTTTGCCCAGCACTTGACTCTCTACAACCGGAGAATCATTCTGAGCCAGGGAATCCCCCCGCGTAACCCACCCCGAGTCGCGCTTCTCGATCAGACGATGGATAAAAAAACGCCCATCCCGTGCCACCAGCACAACGTCTCCCGGAACCATCTCTTCCCCACGCTTGTGCTCGATGCAAAGAACATCCCCCGGCCAGATCGACGGAAGCATGCTGTTTCCCAGCGCCTGCAGGCGTATGCTGCCGCCCGCGCGAAGAACTTCCGCCGCCAGATCGAGCTTGTGATCGTCGCCAGCCTCGGTCATGACTGCCATGGATAGCTACGAACTCTTCCGATTGAAGCGGCACTGCAGTTCGGTGGGACTCATCTTGCCACACGCCAAAGCCATGGTTTCGAACACCCGCTCATACCGGAATTCCGGTTTTTGATACGGCTTCTTCCCCGCACGAGCGTCGTTCACGTTCTTGTCATCAGCGTTCGCGTCTTTTTGCATAAAAGTCCGCGCGTCCTCGACCGGCTGAGGGGGCAGCTCGCGTGAAGGCCTGAGAATGCGTTTGTCCGCAAGTTTACAACAAGCTAACCAAGAAGTGGTTGGGATTGTTGGTTCCGCCCCAAGCAAGGGACTATCGCGCCCACCTGCGCCCACAGCCCGCTTTCTTCTCTCGAAAAACAAACTGAGAACTGAGAACCGGCCACTGACAACTGGCTTTTTGTTATCCCGTTTGCTTTAAAGCTCCTGTCCTTCCCGGCAATTTTGACAAGTCGCGCCCAGCCCCAACAACCGACAGCTCGGCCGAACGTGATATACTCGCGCCTCTTCGCCCGGGACACCGGCCGCGCCCGCGCAGGCTCCCAGACTTAAGGAGGATCCCGCAATGCCATCCAACCCCCAAGGAGGACTCCGCATGCCATCCAAGAAATTTTCCCTCGGCTCTGCAAAAACTCTGGCAATCTTCGCCGTCACGCTCTTCGCAATGCCCATGTGGGCCACCCCCAAAGAAACGATCTTGTACAGCTTTACCAACGGCGATGACGGAGGCCGACCCTTTGCCGACCTGACCTTAGAAAAGGCCGGCAATCTCTACGGCACAACCCCCAGCGGCGGCACCGATGGCGACGGGACGGTTTTCGAGCTGATCCCAAAAACCGGCGGAGGCTGGACCGAAAAAGTTCTGCATAGCTTTGGCGATGGCAACGACGGGCAATATCCTTACTCGGGCGTCGTCTTCGATACCGCCGGCAATCTCTACGGCGCAACTCCCTACGGCGGAACTGGGCCATGCCATGACACGACGGGCAATGGCTGCGGCGTGATCTATGAGCTGTCACCCAAGAACGGTGGAGGCTGGACGGAAAAGGTGCTGTATAACTTCGGCAGCAGCCGCACCGACGGCACCCATCCCTATTCTGACCTGATCCTCGATGCGACCGGCAATCTTTACGGTACGACCTCTGCTGGTGGCACTCGCAACATGGGAACTGTGTTTGAGTTGGCCCGCACAACGGGTGGGGCCTGGACGCGAGCGGTGTTGCATAACTTCACCTTCAACCCAACCAACCGGCACGACGGGAGCGGTCCCCAAGCTGCGTTGGTCTTCGACCACTCCGGCAATCTCTACGGCACAACCGCCGGGGGCGGAGTTGGCCACTGCCACGGTGGTTGCGGCACCGTATTCGAGCTGGCCCCCCGTTCCGGCGGTGGCTGGACGGAGACGGTCTTGCATACCTTCGAGCAAAACGGCACCGACGGATTTCTTCCCCTCGCCGGTCTGATTTTCGATACCGCAGGCAATCTCTACAGCACGACGCAAGATGGCGGCACCATTGGCGATGGCACAGCCTTTGAGCTGACGCCTCAGACGGGTGGAGGCTGGAAGGAGACTGTGCTGCACAGCTTTGGCAAAGGCAAAGACGGGCTGGTTGCAGACGCTCCTCTAATCTTTGATACAGCCGGCAATCTCTACGGCACGACCGCCCAAGGCGGCTACGCTTTGAGCACCGGCGGCACAGTCTTCGAGTTGTCGCCCAAATCTGGCGGAGGCTGGACCGAGAAGCTCCTGCACAGCTTCGGCGCGGGCACAGACGGCAACCAGCCCTACGTTGGCCTGGTCCGCGACGGGTCCGGCAATCTCTACGGAACAACCACCTTCGGTGGCACTCACAACAACGGCACAGTGTTCAAAATCACGCCCTAGCCGATCCTCACGTTCACGCCCGTCAGGGCTGATGGCCCGGCCTTCGCGTACTCCGAGAAGGCCGGGCCGTTCACCCCCACAAGAGCTCAATCCCTAAAACAAACTGAGAACCGAGAACACGCAACTACCAACTGATTGTTGCTATCCCGTTTACCTTGAAGCCCCGTGTCCCTCGCAAAGCGAGAATCAGACTCGATAAGAACATCGCAGTGCGGCAGCTTTTTCCTCGATTAATGATGGAAACCGTGCTAGTGTGCTGAGCACATTATTTGAGGCTGGCAGGGCCTAGCCCTAGGTGCCAGTTGTGGTCTCCGCGATTTTGGCAGTCCATCTCCGATTTGCCTTACGTCTTTGTCCGCAGTTCCGGGCCGAACCCAGGGAGGTAATCATGAAACGCGTAGTGATTGGAATCTGTTTCGTGCTGGCGATTGTTGCGACTGCGGGCTTGTTTCCGGGCAGGGCGCAGGAAGCGGGGACGGTGCAGCAGCCGCCGCCGGGTAACAGCGCGCCGCCTTTGAACCCGCTGCGGGTGGCATTGCTGCGCTGGTACCGAGCCAACACAACAACCAGCTTTAAGGTCGGCAGCCAGCCGTACGGGGTAGCGCTTGACGGGGCCAACATTTGGACGGCGAACTATGGCGACGGAACCGTCACTAAGCTGCGCGCCAACGATGGCGAGGTGCGGGGCACTTTCAATGTGGGCGGCGCGCCCTACGGAGTGACCTTCGATGGGGCAAATATCTGGGTGTCGAACCAGGGGAGCGGACCGGTCACAAAGCTCCGCGCCAGCGACGGAAAAGTCCTCGGCACCTACACGGTTGGCCCTTACCCAGGGTGGATGGCGTTTGACGGAGAGAATATCTGGGTGACTGCCTCCCCCAGCCAAGGCAACGGCAGCGTTAGCAAGCTCCGGGCCAGCGACGGCAAAAACCTGGGAACGTTTGGTGTCGGTAATGCGCCCGTGGCGGTGGCTTTTGACGGTGCTAATGCCTGGGTGGTGAACGGCGGAATCGGCTCGGCTGGGAGCGTAAGCAAGCTCCGCGCCAGCGACGGTAAGACTCTGGGAACATTTGCCGTAGGCAACTCTCCGATAGGCATTGCCTTTGACGGCACCAACATGTGGATAGCAAACCGGGCCGGAGGGACCGTGAGCAAGCTGCGGGCCAGCGATGGCAAGCTTGTAGGGACATTCGATTCATACACCGGAGCCTATGGCGTAGCCTTTGACGGAGCCAACATCTGGCTGGCTGGCGACCCTTATGCCGTCGAGCTGCGGGCCAGCGACGGCGCCAAGATGGGCATCTGGTACGCCCAAGGCAGCATCGGAGCCGGCTTCGACGGGGCAAACACCTGGATTACGCGACTCAGCGACAATGCCGTGCACAAGTTTTGACCGCAGCTAGAAGCGCAGCGGCCATCTTCTGGCATAACTTTTGCGAGGGAGCAAGCTATGAGAACGTCGCTTTGGTTCGTCGCGTTGGCGGCTGGCCCACCTTTAGTTATTTTGTAAAGGTGGGGACCGCAATGTCAGCAATCGCGGTTTTCTTTGCAGACCCGAGTAAGCTGGCTTTGTCTCCAAGCATCAACGAGGTAAGGCTAAATATGGAAATGCCGACGAGGGCTGCATGAGTTCCCACCTTTGCCAAAATCGCAAAGGTGGGCCGGCCACGCGATGGCCCCGGATGCGACCCCGACATGTCCGCAGATCTGCCCGTACGCTCTGTCGGATTTCTTCGACTTCACCCACCAGAATAGCTTTCAGCCTGTCCTACATCCCAAGTACAACGCCACATGGTTCCTAAACTACTACAGCAATGGGAATCAACCCGAAGACCCGGATAGCGATGCCGACGAAGATTAATAAAGGCGTACAGTAGCCCGAACGGGTGTTGGCCGTAAGGGCATCACCCGCTTCGGTAGTTCAGAGTACACCTACGGAGTTACCTCAAACACGACGCCCAGACCGCCAGACCCACCTGCTGGAGTGGTCCCGTAGATGTTGCCTTTGCTGTCGAGAACTAGGTTGGCGTCAGGCCCGTCTCCATCGGACCCGGCGAATGCGTGCAGGACACTGTAGTGCCACTTGCCATTTGCGCCGGAGGCAAGCTTATAAACAACCCCACAGCCGCATCGCGACGGCCCACCGTAGTTGGTCACCCCGTACAGGTTCCCGGCCTTGTCGACGACGACCCCGGCACCAGGCCCGTTGCCGCTCGCACCGTTGCGGAAATTATAGAGAATGGTCTCCTTCCAGCCGCCGTTTGGCTCCGGTGTCAGCTTGAACACGGTGCCGCAACCTCCGCCGCAGGTGTTCCTGCCGCCAGCCAAGGTCGTGCCGTAGAGGCTGCCCGCTCCGTCGAGCGCCAACTGTCCGACCCCTGGCCCGACTCCATCGTACTGAGAGCTGCCAAAATTGTGCAGGATGATATGTTTCCAGCCCTCGTCCGAAATATGCCTCACTTCGTACACTGTTCCGCATCCCGGCGGAGGACAAGCCGTGCCACCCCGTTCAGTGGTGCCGTACAAGTTTCCAGCCTTGTCCAGAATCGGCCCAGCAGCCGCAGATGTCCCCCCTCGGTTGTAGATGAACTCGTAAAGCACTTCCTCGGCCCAACCGTTAGCTTCCTGCGTCAATGCGAAGGCGCTGCCCGCGACGCCATAAACCTTCCCGGAATCATCGATGGCTAGAGTGCCATAGGGCGCGGCTCCATCCTGGCATTTTGGCCTCGAGCAAAAGGTGTGAATCACTTTGAAAGCCCATCCGTCGGAGCTGGGAGTCAACTCGAAAATGGTCCCGTCGTCATGAGCGCCTTCTTCTGTTCCGCCGTAAAGATTGCCCTCGGCGTCGAATACCAGGCCACCCAGCGGCGCATATCCGCCGTCGCCGTGAATATCAAATCCGTGCAGTACGGTGTGCGTCCACTGGCCGTCGGAGCCGGGGCTGAGCTCGAAGACGGTGCCATATTTATATGGACCGCCGCCTCCAGTAGTCCCGTACAAATTGCCCTTCTTGTCGAAAATCAAATTGCCCCAAAGCCCAGCCCCATCGCTACCGTCGAACGCATGGAGCACCTTGAATTTGGGAGCGGCCGATGCATTGCCGCCGAGAGCTAGACACCAGGCTAGTAGAAACAAGACAGCACGGAATAAGATTGATCGCGGCATCGGATTCCTACCTCCCGATGAGGACTGCGAAGACCAGCGGGGCCACACAACGCTCCTGCGGAACGCAAACATATCACAGAAAATGCCGAAGCCACTACCAGCACCGCAGCCCGACACCCGCTTTCAGGCCCGTTCCTGGGGCACTAGCCGAGCCTCGTATTCACTCGGTCCGCGATAAGGATCTTAGATTCCATTTCGAACCAACCCCGAGATGCCCAATTTGGAACCGGCTAAGCAGCTCGTTCTCTTTTTTCTTGAAACCCAGCCATCACTTCCGATAACATAGGAACGCAGAAGTTATCTGCAAGATAATCGTTCGATCTTTGACAACCTGACGGCGGGCACAAATCCCAGACCGCTCACCCGCTGAGTCCGACCAGCGCATCTCGAGCGTCGGCTCTAGAGCGAAGATACGAGCCGCCCGGAAAGCACGCTAACTCCAATGTTTCCAAGATTTTGCCTCTAACTACCTTTAGAACCATAGATCTAGCGGGACGAAAAAAATCCACCCCTTTGTTTTCTATATTTTAGGCAAAAATGAGAGTTTTTTTTGAGAGAAATTCTGCACCAGAATGTGTGCAACTGGCACCGACGACTCAAGCGCGCACAGCGCAGTCCCCTTCTATTTTGCCTTCGGTTCCTTCGATAAAAGCGTGACTCGCGCCGTGACCTTCTGTCCCGTTTCCATGCCGCCAATGAGCACCAGACCTTCATGCGTCACCAGCAGTCCCCGATGATCCATGGTCGGGTCAGGAGTGTTGTCGTTGATGGTCTCCCATTTCTTGGTACGCAAGTTGAAGTCGAAGGTCACCGCAGACGGCTCCGACGGCTTGCCATCGAAGCCGATGCCGTTGTAGTCGTAAGGATTATCGGTTCCACCGGCAAAATAGATCTTCTCATCGGTTTCAGAACCACCCCCGGCGATGCGGTAACGCGCCGTGCCTGGATGATTGGGCAACTTGGTCCACTGAATCTTGGTCCGGTCGTGATGGTCGATCTTGCCCATCCAGCATTCGTCGGACGCAACATACTTCGGATTACCGGACGGATTCTCGCGAGCCCCATCGACATAAACTATGGTCTCGCCAACCAGCCCGCCAGCGTGGCCGAAGACGGCAGGTCCGGGGATTGGCGTGGCTTGCGACCACTTGTCTTTCTCTACGTCGTAGACTTGAACGTTGTTGACGACACCAGCATTCGAGCGGCCGCCAACCAGGTAAACGTAGCGATCGCGATAAACGCCAATCACCGAGTCAGCCACGGGCTTTGGAATGTCAGCGCTGCGGAACCAGCGATCGTGGGAAGGCTGATACGCACCAACGTCGGGGACGACCATTTCCCCGCCCTGCGCATAGACCACGTAGCCGCCGAACAAGTAAAGCTGCTCACGCACGCCCGCAGCCATGGCCCCGATACGGCCCGCCGTTCCAGGAACGGGATGGATCGCTGACCAGTTCCCTTCCGTCGCATCCAGGGAAAAAGCGGTGTTGGTGATTGCGTCCCCAGTCTTCTTCGCGCCCATGCCCATGAAAGAAAACAGCAAGAGCTGCCAATGAACCTTGAGCGCGGCGACCGCATTGTTGGAGATGGGATCAGGAAGCGGGTCGACCTGTGACTTCGCCGGAGGCGGTTGCTGGGGCTGCGCCGGGGATTGCGGTTGAGACTGTTGCTGCGGTGTGGACTGCGCCAATAACAACCCGCTGACGAAAAGCAGAACAAAGAGCGCGGAAAGCTTTTTCATGTTCTCCCAGTCAACCATAGGGCAACTTTCGAAAGCAAACTGAACAATATACTCTTGGCGAGAACCCGGTTGCAGCAAAACCTCGCCGCTCTCGTGGCACTCGCCCTTGCAAACAGAAACCGCGGAGGCGGTACGAAGTTGTTTGGCGCTGAGTGGATTCTTGCTGACCTTCGCCACTATCAAACCCGAGCTCGCCGAACTGAGCATCTTCCGGATCCCGCTATGTGTAGAGCCTGCCGTTAACGCATAAAACTGTGTATCATTAGACATCATAAGCATACTTGATATACACTTCTGCTTCTTTCCTGCAATCGCATACATAGGAGGCGGAAATGCGTGGGGCGAATTTGTCCCTGCTGGCGGCGTTCCTCTTCACCTCACCAACCTTGATCTTTTACGGGAGGCGATGGAAAACTTTGACGCGCGCCGGCTACATTCCAACGGCTACCTCACTGCTGCTGGCCCAAACCTTCTTGCTGCTTTTTTGCCTTGCGATGGCAGCGTTCCCGGCGTGGGCCCAAACGGGAGCGAGCCTTTCCGGCATGGTGACGGACCAAACCGGCGCAGCCCTTCACGATGTCGCGGTGACAATCAGGAGCGTCGAGACTGGCGCAACGCGCACGATCACAACCGACGGCGCGGGGCACTATCAAGCGTCCGGCCTGCCTCTGGGGCACTTCGAGATTCGTGCGGCAAAACAAGGGTTCGCCAATGAAACGCGCACCGGAATCGGCTTGGCCGCTGGCCAGGACACCACGGTCGACATTAAGATGCAGCGCAGCACGCCCGACGCCTGCGCGAGCGGCCACGAGTTCGCCACTACCGATTGCACGCTGACCTGGCACGGCATCACGCTCTACGGTGCGTATGACATCGGCGTCGGCTGGGTCAGCCACGGCTTGCCCGTAAACGGCTACAACTATGAAGGCGAATCTCTGGTGAACCGAAACGGCTATCAACATCGATTTCTGGTCGCGCCGAACAACTTGCAGCAGACGGGTCTGGGCATCAGGGGCAAGGAAGAGTTTCTGCCTGGCTGGTCGGTCGTGTTCAACGCTTCAACTGGCATCAATCCGCAGTCCGGCCTGCTCGCCAACGCCTCGGCCACCCAGACCGCCAACAATGGCCTTCCCAGGAAAAGCTATTCGTTCGCCATCGACGGCGCGCGCGCGGGCCAGCCTTTCAATGACGAATACTATGGCGGTGTATCTTCTGCGCATTACGGCACGCTGACCTTCGGCCGTCAGCGCGCTCTCGGCACCGATGCGATGCTCCTTTACGATCCGGTCGGCGGCGGCTATGCCTTTTCGTACATCGGGTATAACGGCACAATGGCCGGTGGCGGCGACACCGAGGACACCCGCTGGGACGACGCCCTGAAGTATCGCCTCACCTATGGCCCAGTCCATTTCGGCGCGATGTACAAATTCGCCGATGGTTCTGGCGGCTGCTACTCGGCCTCCGGAACCTGGACTGCCGCCACCTGTACGCCGGAATCGGCGCATAACAACGCCTACGGATTCGACCTCGGCGGAGAGTACGGCAAGTTCTCCACCGACGTCGTCTTCCAACATTACAACCAGGCGATCAGCGTATTGAACCCCTTGCTAGGGCCTCAGAGTCTGTCGGCGCCATATCAGTCGACCACCAACAGCATCAATACAAACCCCATCACCGGCGACAATCTGATCGGAACGACCAACACCGTATATGGCATCGTGACCGACAACAACGCGGTTATGGTCGCCGCCAAGTACACGTTAAACCCGTTCAAGTTGTTTGCCGGCTACGAATACATCTGGCAGAATAACCCGCACAACCCGTTGGGCGTGGGCGCTTCGGACCAGGGCGGCTATATCATGAGCGGGGTCGAAGACAACAATCTCGATACTCAAAAGTTGGTGCAGATCTGGTGGACGGGCGCAAAATACGCCGTCGACAACAAAACCGACATCACTTTCGCCTGGTATCAGCAGCGGCAGAACGACTTCCGTATTCCACCGACCTGCTCACCCGAAGCCGGTTTTCGCGCTTCTTGCGCGGGCACACTCAACGAAGGGTCGCTCTATGCGGATCATCACTTCACCAAACGTTTCGACGCTTTTGCCGGAATTGCATATTCCTGGGTGAGCGGCGGTCTGGCCATCGCCATTCCTCATGGCCCCGGCGTCCCCTATTTCAGCAACAACAACTTTGCTCCGACAGTCGGTGGTCGATTCGCCTTCTGATCGTTTCCGCGGCGGGCTCACTCGAGAGCCCGCATGGCTTGTGGTTCGTCAAAACGTCGCGGCGGATTCGCAATCGCGGCGACGAAACTCCACCCCACAAACCACATACCGATTTTGTCGAGCCGTTTCACCTTTTGAGGTCGGACATTTGTGGATTGTTCCATCAACCCATGTCCTTGATGTGCGTCGCGATGTACCAGGTGTTGCCGAAGACGTCCTTCACTCCACCGCTGCGGTCGCCGTAGGGCTGGTCGACCGGCTCAGCAATTGAGGTCGCTCCGGCCTGCAGCGCACGCCGGTAAACCGCATCGCAATCCGGCACGTACAGATAGAACATTGTCGGCATGGGCGGATACTTCCCCTGAGCTTCGCCCATCTCCACAACTGAATCGCCAACGCGAACCTCCGCATGATGAACCACGCCGTCCGGCGAGGCATATTTCGCAATCTCGCGCGCTGCAAAGGCACGCTTCAGGAAGGTGATGACCGGCTCTGCCCGCAGCGGATGCATGTACACATTCACGCTGTTCAGTTCCTTGGGTGTATAGCTCTCGCCTTTGTGGGTAGCGATGTACCAGAAGTTCCCCGCCGGATCTTTCACGCTACCCGAGCGCTCGCCGTATTCCTGGTCTCTGGGCCCATCGAGGGACGTAGCACCCGCCCGCAGCGCCCGTTCATAAACCGCGTCGCAATCGGGAACGTAGAGATGGAGCGCATGAGTATTCGCCGTAGAACGGAACTCGCGCCCCGGAAGGCCACCGCCCATCATCAGCATGGAATCGCCGATGCGAACTTCGGCGTGGATCCCGCCCGCCGTTCCCACAGCGCGAAACGTCTCTTCGGCTCCGAACGCCTGCTTGGCAAAATCCAGCAGGGCGGCCCCGTCCGCCGCAACCAGATAGGGTGTTACCGTTCGGTAGCCTTTAGGAATTGGGTCGACGCTCGACTCTTTTGCTTCCCCCTCCTTCATCATCGCCCGGAAGCGGCGGTGCATCTCTTCGACCGACATCTCTTCCTTAACCGTGGACACAGCCCACGAGTATCCGAACGGATCGAGCAACGTTCCCTCACGATATCCGTAGAACTGGTCCGCAATCGGGGCTGCCAGCTTGGCTCCAGTAGCCACAGCATGCTCCACGAAAGCATCCACATCCGGAACCCGGATCGACATGCTGACTGGCGAACTGCCCATCGTCTCCGCACTGTAGCGTCCCCCTTCCGGCCACTCATCAGTCAACATAATCACAGAACCCCCAATCACAAGCTCGGCATGAGGAATCCCGGTTTCGAGCTCGAAGCGCATGGTTTCTTTCGCTCCGAAAGCCTTTTTGTAGAATTCGATCGCTCGGGCCGCGTCCTTGAAGGTCAGTCTCGGCGCCGCGAAGGTGCGCGTTGCGGTGATAGGTGCTGTGGTGGTAGCCATTGAAACACTCCTTTCCAAATCATTCTTTAAATGCATCTTGAAATCTCTTCGAGGCAGATGGCGCAACTCGGCTGCAATGCGGACGACCGGACTCGCGCCTGCATTCCCACGTGGCAAAGACGCACCGGGATTGCCGATCATCCCTTGCACCGCCTCATCGAGTTGTTCGATCAAACTGCGCCTAGGCATCTTTGCCACCTGGCTTCGTATTTCCCTTCGAGTAACTTCGTGTCTTTCGTGGTTTCTCGCTTTTCATCTGGGCGGACCAATCCCGCAGCTTATGCAAGCCCCGGAATTGCAACTGCTTCACCGCACCCTCGGTGCGTCCCAACTGCTGAGCGATCTCGCGGATACTCTTTTCCTCCGCAAAGCGCATTGCGATGACGCGCCGCTGATCCGACGGAAGCTGCTCCACCAGACGAAACAACTGCGCCTGATGTTCCACTTCTTCTAGATCAACGATGGCAGTCGCATCCACAGGCGTCTCAGGAGGATTGTCCATTGCCAACTCTTTTCCCGCTCGTTGCGCCCGATCCGCAATTGCATTGGCCGCAATCCTGAGTAACCAAGCTGCAAACGGCGCACCCCGCCACTCAAAACGCCGAAGATTGGCAAGCGCCTTGTGAAATACCTCCGAAGTCAAATCCTCAGCCGCATCGCGATCGCCCACCCGCCGTGCGACGAATGCATACACCCGCTCAAAATTGATTTCGTAGAGTTCGGCGAACCGGGCAGGATCCTTCTGCGCAGCCTCGACCAGCAGACGTTCCTCCGCCTGCTCCGGGGCCCGCCTCGATGCCGGTGCTCGAACGACCATCGTGCCTCTAAGTATAGAAACTGCCGTTAGCCGGAAAGGTTACGCGGGATAATTTACTAGAGAGGTGAATGACGCTAGGCGCCATGCCAGGCGCAATCAAAAGAAAGAACACCGATCCACAACTGCGGAGACACGCCTAATCCCGTGGGAACTCAACGCGACGGAACCTTGACCCGCTCCTCCACCGCCTTCACGCTATATTTCGACGCGCGCTCGCAAGTCCAATCTCCGGAGGGCTCGACGACGTCGGAATACGGACTCTCGCGTTTCATCCCGAGGATGTGCATCGTGTAGCAGGTCACATCTCCGTCGCGCGCCGGGTCTGAGCGCGAATAATACTGATCCGCGCCATCCCCCGCTGGCACATGGACAAAATCCTGGCGCGCCATCGCCGAAGGGCTGATCAAATCTGAGGTGAAGGAGTTCACCGTCGGTTGTGAGAAGGAATTCTGCCGCACCACATCGTCGGCAGCACAAACTGAAACCATTCCACACAGCAGAACCATCAGGAGGTTGAAAGTTCGCATATAGGTTCCTCCGATAGCGCAAATTATACGCCGAAGCAACGCTCATAATTGGCAAAGCAGACGAGGAAGTCGGAAACGAAAGCAGCTGCGGGGCCCCTTACGCACCGGATGGGGGAGAGCGGTAATGCAGAGCCCCGCATTATGCAGAGCCTCTTGATACACCACTAGCAAG
Organism: Terriglobales bacterium; assembly: GCA_035601995.1. Lineage (GTDB taxonomy): Bacteria > Acidobacteriota > Terriglobia > Terriglobales > Acidobacteriaceae > JABDBE01. Next base: position 639,586 of record DATNNE010000131.1, on the reverse strand, counting down.
CCCGCGCAAAAAGAAAATGATTCTTGTTCCATTTTCCGAACAAAGCCTGTGGAAAACTTCGGCAGCACTTCTGCCTGCGGTTGAGGCGAGTGACAGGCAAACACATTCGGCTTGTGGATATCTAACCAGACCGTCGGCCAAACCGCTATTTGTCTGGGAAGTAAAAGGCTTCAGGGGCGGGCCGATATACCCGAATCATCCACAGGGGACGGCGCAACTTGCCAGGACCGGGAGCAGCCCGACTCATTTTCAACCAGCGGAGGTATTCTTCGTGGGCCCGATTAGTGTCCACGAAAACGTCACCGTAGCGATCCTCCGCACCCGCTTTGGTCACTGTAACTTTCTGATGCCAGCAGTGCTGCCCGCTGATCGGGTCGGGTTGGACGGGGAAAGTCAGGTTCTGATGCACGCCCGCATCTTCCCAATGGATACGCGATGAGTCGGGATCGTTGCTCTCGAAGGGCTGAATGCCGTGAATGGTGCGCATCATCCACTTCCCAGGTTCCACCTGTTTTAGATCGACCAGAGCCGTAGACCACCGTTCCCCACCGAAATCCTCTTTCAAACGCCAGCGCCCGAGGTGGTGTGAGCACGCGATCACACCGGGACGCATGCCCTCGGTGGCCCAGACCCTGTCTATGAAATATCCGATCGCGGTTTGGACTCGCACCAGGTCGCCGGTAACAACTCCCAAGCGCTGAGCATCTTCGTGATGCATCCAGACCGGATTCTTGTGCGAGATTTCGTAGAGCCACTTTGCGTTGCCTGACCGGGTATGGATGAGCGTCGGCAGGCGGAACGTGGGCAGAAGAAGCATTTCGCCCTTTGCGGCGTCGATATTGTCGCGATGGACGTGGCTCTTGATGTAGCCGGGAATCGAATGCTCCGGCCAATGCCAGTCTTTCAGTGTCTTCGAATAAAATTCGAGTTTCCGCGATGGCGTGGGAAAACCGGCGACAGCGTTGTCATCGATCTCGACCCCGATTGGCGTACCGTTCTTCTTGACTACGTGTGTGACTGGATCGACCGTGCTTCCCTGCACTTCTTCTGGCTTGAGAACCTTGCGGTGCAATTCGTAGACGTTGTTTTCGATCAGGAACGCGCCGTACTTCCTCATATAATCCAGCGGCGTGAGGCCTTCACTGGCAGCCGCCTGAGGCAGACCGGGAACACTGTTCTCAAAGATCCACCGGTAGTATTCGTCGATTCTGATTTTCTCTCCCGGCCGGTAAGGCGATTCAAAGTAGCGGCGGATGCCCATCGATCCGTCCGGATCCACTCGCCACGACAATTCGATCCAGAATTCGTCTTCCTCCCAAACTTCACCCAGTCCGGCTTCGCGGTGCGCTTCATAAGTGAAATTGAATTTCTTACCCTGCCGCTCCAGCGCAAGACGCAGCACCGGTTGTCGGAAACCGATCCAACGGGCGGCATGGGTTTCCTGGCTCATCAGGTCATGACGCTCGGAAGCATGGCCCATGGGCAGAACATAATCAGCAAACCACGCAGTCTCGCTCCAGGTGGGAGTGAGGCAAGCGTGCCGTTCAACTTTGTTCTCATCGGTCAGCGCCTCGATCCAGCTAAGGCCGTCCGGATTGGTCCACACTGGGTTGTAAACACGAGAAAAATATAATGCGAGCCTGCCGCGGCCTTCTTTCAAAAAATGCGGCAGCAGGAAACTCATTTCGAAAAACGCCAGCGGATACTCGCGCGCCCACATCAACTCATTCCACGCGTTGGGCGGCGGCGGCATCATCGGTGGCGCGGGAATGTATTTGTTCCAGGCGCTGGGTGAGGTTCCGCCCGGCGTTCCCACCGCGCCCACCAGCACCGCCAGAAACTCCAATGCGCGCGCGACTTGCCATCCTCCAAGATTGCCCGCAGCCGCGTTTCGCCAAACATGTGTGCTCAAGGCGGAGCCGGCGCGGCCAACTTCGCGGGCGACTTCGACGATCATGCGAGGATCTGCTCCCGATTCCTGGGCGGCGAATTCCGACGTGTACCGCGCGTAGGTTTGCTTGAGCACGTCGATAAAAGTCTCGAACGTCTGCGGCTTGGCGGGATGTTCTTCACGCAGATATTCTTCCCAATTCACCCAGCGGCGGACGAACTCGCGATCAAAGAGGTTTTCCTGAAGCAGCACGTTGGCCATCGCGAGCAGAACGGCCGATTCACTTCCCGGCCAGGTCGAGAGCCAGTAGTCGGCCTTCGACGCGGTGTTTGAGAGGCGGGTGTCGATGACACATACTTTTGCCCCGTCCATTTTGCCGTCGATGATTCGCTGCGCGTGCGGATTGAAGTAGTGCCCAGCTTCGAGATGCGAACTCAGCAGAAGAATGAACCGGGCCTTCGAATGATCGGGAGATGGGCGATCAAAACCGTGCCAGAAGGCGTATCCCGTGCGCGCCCCGGCTGAACACACATTGGTGTGGCTATTGTGTCCGTCAATGCCCCAGGCGTGCAGCACGCGCTGGTTGTAAATGAGTTCATGCCCCGGCCGCCCGACGTGATACATGATTTCGTTCTTCCGTCCCTCCTGCAAAGTCAGACGGATGCGCGAAGCCAAGTCGTCCAGAACTTCGTCCCAGGTTACGCGTTCCCACTTCCCTTCACCTCTTTTGCCGGTTCGCCGCATGGGAAACAGAATCCGCTCGGGATCGTTCACCTGGTTTAGGGTCGCCGGGCCTTTCGCACAGTTGCGGCCGCGGCTGCCGGGGTGTGCGGGATTGCCTTCAAATTTCTGCAACCGCATTTTATCTTTGTCGACATAAGCCAGCAGTCCGCAAGCGGCTTCGCAGTTGAAGCAGATGGTCGGAATCAGCGAATAATGTTTTTCGACTTTCTTTGGCCACTGCGCGGGATCATATTCGGTCCAATCATCCCAGCGATCGGATGGGGGATAGCTCGCGAGTCCTCCCGCAGGCTCGTCCAGGTCCAGCGCTTGAGGATTCAGAGGGAGAGGGTCTTTCATAAATGATTTCGCTAACTGAGCGGAGCCGCTTGGCCTGCCTTTACCCATAGTTCTTCGAACCACCACAGGCCAGCGAGGGCTAAAACTGCAGCGACCACTGCAAATGCGGCGCCGCCCGGAATTAAAGATGCCAACCCAAGCGCCGTAAGAATAATTGGAGCAATCAGTCCCGCCCCGATCACCAAACCCCAGAACCGTCCGCTGAGGCGTCCATTGAGTAGCACTTGCGTTGCGATCCGCACGTCTTCGCTCACATGTGGCAGCGCAATCTCGCTCACGTTCATCGCCAGGCTGACGATCAGCGAAATCAGCAATACCAGAGCGGCAGGCCTCAGAACTTCTGAACCTGCGTCCACAATGATGCCTACGATTAATATCGTGGCCGAGCCAGCGGCTAAAGCCTGCATCAACAAATGCCACAAGAAAAGCGGGCTTTGCCATAGGTCGCGGCCTTTTGCCTGGGCAAAGAGGAATGCTGAATAGCACGCGCTGGCAATGGCAAACGCCGCAGCAAACCATTGCAGCGCGCTCGGCACCGAGCTGGCGAAAATACCGCACAGCAGCCACGCAGTCGCGAGTGCGCCATAACCGATCAAGAAATATGTGCCAATGACGAGCCATGAGCGAAAATTGGGTTTAGTAATAAGGTAAAAGAAACGATCCGGACGCTTAAGGTCGAACACGAGCAGAGCGGAGGTCATCCCAAGGCCAGCCAGAGCTATGGCGGGACAGACGATATTGAACAGCGGACCGGCGGATGCTCCGGCAAAACTCAGCAGAATCGCCGCGACCAGCAACACTCCCGCGGCAATTGCTTTCGTCCAGAGATACGCAGCAATCTTCCAGCCCCACGGTGCGGGGTGGGGCACGTCATAGACTTCACGGGCCAGCGCGCCGGCAAGATTGCTTCCATCATTCGCGTCCACTTGAGAGTTTCCGTCCCCCCGGTCCGAAGCGAAATACGTGTCCTTACGCGAGATCCGGGTCGGCTCGAGCAAATCGCCTTCGATGCCAACATAAAACAGCTTGGGCTGCGTGCCTTTCTGCGGCTTGCGCACCGACACTTTTTTGCTCGCCACAATGCGGCTGACTTTGCTGCCAGGATGGTCCAGATCACCGGCGAGAATGGCTTGGGTTGGACAAACGATCACACACGCTGGCTCAAGGCGCATCTCCACCCGATGCGCGCAGAAATTGCATTTGGCCGCGGTATTGTTGTTGGGATCGATATAGAGAGCATCGTACGGGCATGCCTGCATACATGCCTTGCAACCGATGCAGCGCCGATTATCGAAATCGACGATGCCGTCCGAACGGCGGTACAAGGCGCTGGTGGGACAGATTTCCGTGCACGGCGAGTCATCACAGTGGTTGCACCGCATCACGCCGAAGTGGCGTGAACTGTGCGGAAATTCGCCCTTTTCGATATGCTTGACCCAAGTGCGAAAAACACCAACCGGGACCTGGTGTTCCTCCTTACACGCGACCGTACAAGCGTGGCACCCAATGCAACGGTCCTGATCGATGACAAATCCGTATCGCATCTATGGACGTTCAGTCTCCTGCCACGTTCCTCAAGAAAATATTTCGGCTTCGACATCATAACTGATCGTGCGTACAACTCGCCGCTTACGTAAGTTTCCTACGCAAAGATCACTGCGCAGGAGCAAAGCCGCAACTGGCAGCGTTTTCTACGGAATGGTCTCAGCCGCCGGAATCGGCTCCAGCTTCACGCTTATTTGGCCGCCCTCTTCGACGTGGATCGCTTTGCCGCGGTCTTCGTATTGGGCAAGAAATTCAGGGTCGAAGTAGGCGCCTCGGTCGATCTGCTCCCAGGCGAAGAGCGTGTAGTCTCCGGGAACAATATTCCGCATCGCAAATCTGCCCGACTGGTCTGTGATTGCTTGCCGGTAGTAATTCGGCTGGCCTCGATCCTTACCGTCCGGCACAAGCACGACCGAAACGCCAGGAACGGCTTGATCGTCGCTCTCGACGGAGCCGTCAATTCGCCCGGCGCCGGGGCTCAAGACTAATTCCAAAACAGCAGGAGAGTGGCCGAGGCCGACCATTACGCCCGTCTCAAGCACATCGACCGCGCCGGTCGAGTGGAGATAATAGCCCGCCGGCACAGGGAAAAAATCTACGCGATAGCTGCCTTGGGGAATCTCACGAAAAATGAAAGTCCCATCGGGCTTCATCGACGCGGTGTCAATATCGGGGGTGAGGTGCGCGAGCGAGGTCGCCTCCTGCGGCTCCAGGGCACCAGTCATGTTGCTGAGTTCTTTGCCGAGGTCCTGTTTGCTAGGGTCAGAAGCCGTGTCGCCCTCTATTCGAATATGCCCGCTGACATCTACGCCCGGACCGACCACGACCTCGACATTCTCGACATTGCCGTCTTTGACTTCAACGGCCGTCCACCCCCACATGGTTCTGGGTTCGTGGAAATCGCTCGGCTGCTGGGCCACGATCACATAAGACCCAGGAGGCACACTTGAAAAGTCGAAGTTGGCTTGGCCACCGGTAGAGAAGTTCTTGCCCGGCAAAAAGACTGTTTCCCCTTGATCGCTCAGCAGGGTGACTTCCGCTTCCTTACTTGGCAAAGAAGTACGAGCATTGATGACCGTCCCTCGAATTTGGACCGTGTGCACGGGTGCGAGAGTCATATCGATTCCCACCAACTCTTCCCCCGCGCGAAGCACGAGAGCAACCGAATGGGATTGGTCGTTCGTTGCCGGATAATAAAGGGGCACATAGGACTTATTGCTCCCCGGTTTCGCCTTCAGCGAAGCGGGGGGCTTGGCACGAATGTAGTATTTTCCGGGAGCCAAACCTGTGATCCGATACTCGCCCGCATCGTTGGTGGCGGCGTGGGCGACATCATGCAGCTCTCGCCTCCCGTGCGGGTAGGAAGATTTCATGGCTTGCACGGATACGCCACGAAGCGGCTTGCCAGCTTCATTGGTGATATGGCCTGTGAAAGCGCCATTGGGCAGTAATCGAAAAACCACGTCATTTATATGCTGGCCGGATGCAACCGACATACTTTTTGTTCGCGTCCACGCGCCGTCGCGAGTGTTATCCACGTAGCCATCGTGGGAAGCGAAAACATTGTATCGACCGGGCGATACCCCTTCAAACACGAACCTTCCACCCGCATCTGTGCTCGTAGACTGGGATTGTGGAATGGGATCGGATTCGCGCGGAACCGCTCTCAGTTTGACGTCTGCGCCTTTCAGCGGCTGTCCACTAACCGCATCGACGACCGTCCCTCCGATCGTCGATTTCTCCTGCACCGATGCGCTGGTTTGCGTGCGTGCGGAGGGCGCAAAGAACATCGAGAGCAAAATCAGGATGGCCGGGTGGAGAGCTGGCTTCATTGCAATCAACTGTGAGTTTATCCGAACCCGAATATACAGAGATATTTGAAATTCGATCAGGATCACGCCCTCAATGTCGGGCAAATTCGAGCTAAACCGTGGTAGACTGTTGCGCCCAGCGGGAGCCTCCCCCCGAGTGTGTGGTTTTATGCCTGAACCCCTTGCCAAGAAAGTTCTGCTGATCGGCTGGGATGCGGCCGATTGGAAGGTGATCAATCCGCTGCTTGATCAAGGATTGATGCCCACGCTGGATGATTTCATTAATCACGGCGTCATGGGAAATCTGGCGACCCTGCGGCCTATCCTTTCTCCCATGCTGTGGAATTCCATTGCCACGGGCAAGCGCGCCAACAAGCACGGCATTCACGGATTCATGGAGCCGGACACGCAAAACGGAGGCATTCGGCCTGTCTCCAGCACTTCGCGCAAGGTCAAAGCAATCTGGAACATTCTCACTCAGCGCGGCTTCAAAACCCACGTCCTCGGCTGGTTTGCGGGGCATCCTGCGGAGCCGATTAACGGCATCTCGGTTTCCGATCTTTATCCGTACGCGACGGCTCCGCAGGATCAGCCTTGGCCACTTCCACCGGGCGCGGTCCATCCGGAAAGTCTGCGCGATACCTTTGCCGAGTTGCGCATGCATCCCGGAGACGTTACCGAGGCGGCCATCCTTCCCTGGATTCCGCGCGCAGCCGAGATCGATCAGGAGAAGGACAAGGGGCTGATGTCGTTTGCCAAGATCCTGTCCGAAAACTGTTCCATCCACAACGCAGCGACCTGGATTCTGCAGAATGAGCCGTGGGATTTCATGGCAGTTTATTACAACGGCATCGATCACTTCTGCCACGGGTTCATGCACTACCATCCGCCGCGCATGGAAGGCATCCCTGAGGATCGCTTCGAGATTTATAGAGACGTGGTCAACGGTGCGTATCGATTCCACGACATGATGCTGGAAACTTTATTGAATCTCGCAGGTCCCGACGCGACCGTGTTGCTGGTTTCTGATCACGGTTTTCATTCCGACCACTTGCGGCCGCGTGGCATTCCGGCAGAACCTGCGGGTCCGGCGGTTCAGCATCGGCCTTTCGGGATCTTCTGCATGAAAGGGCCGCACGTGCAGCAGGACGAGCGCATCTACGGAGCGACCTTGCTGGATGTGACGCCAACTATCCTGACTCTGTTTGGATTGCCGGTAGGCGCCGACATGGATGGTCGCGTGTTGGTGCAAGCCTTCGAAGAGCCCCCGCAAGTGACTCGCATCCCCAGTTGGGAGCAGGAGTCCGGCGAGTGCGGAATGCATCCTGCCGACCTGCGCATGGATCCCGCTGCAGCTCAAGCCGTCCTGCAGCAATTCGTTGCGCTCGGTTACATCCAGCCGCCCAGCGAGGATCAGAGCAAAGCTGTAGCCAGCGCAGTACGCGAAGCGAATTACAATCTGGCGCGCGACTATTTGGACTGCGGCCGTTCCGACGATGCCCTGCCGCTCCTGGAAGAACTCGCCAAGAATGATCCCAAGCAGTCCCGCTTCCAGATGCACCTCGCACAATGTTATCTCGCGCTGAACCGACGCCAAGACGCGAAAACAATTCTGGAGACTCTGATCACGGCAGATTTGAATCCCCCGCAGGCAGACGACGCAAAGGGTGGGCCACCCGAGCAAGCTGGCGCCGCAACGCCAGAAGCGGAAGAGCAGCAGGCCGTGGCACCGCAAGTGGCAACTCCAGAACCAGCAGCAAAAACCGAAGTGCCCGAACCGAAACCTGCAGCCGAAACCACAACGCCGGAGTCAGCTGCGTCCCCGGACAAACAGCCCGGCCCTCGGCCGTGGGCAGACCTACTGATGGGCGTCATTCACTTTGAAGAAGGAAACATGGAAGAGGCTTTGGCGAGTCTGCTGAAAGCTGAGCAGTCTGATCCGCGCCTGCCCAATTTGCATTTGCGTATCGGAGAGACCTACCTGCGGCAGAGGCGCACCGACGATGCTGACCGCGCGTTCCACCAAGCTCTGGACATTGATGGAGACAGCCCAGAAGCTCACTTGGGCCTCGCCATGGTGCGCCTGCGGCAACGGCGGAACGATGAAGCTGCCGAACAAGCCTTGCTGGCCGTCGGTCTGCAGCACTTCCTGCCGTTGGGCCATTTCTATCTCGGAGTGGCTCTCGCCCGTTTGGGACATCGTCAGCGTGCCATGCTGGCGTTTGAGACCTGTTTGAGCATGCTCCCCGGGCTGGTTGCCGCGCATCGTTGGCTAGCCGCACTACACGGCCAGCCTGGAGGAGATCTCGATAAGGCTATTCGGCACCGCAGCCTCTACGCGCAACTCATGCAACAACGAAAGACGAGAGCACGAGCGTGATCACGGTTGTCTCCGGCCTGCCGCGCTCGGGCACCTCGCTCATGATGCAGATGCTGGCCGCGGGAGGGATGCCGGTCCTCACGGACGGCGAGCGTCAACCGGACGCCGACAATCTTCGCGGCTATTTCGAGTGGGAACGCATCAAGCTACTGCCTCAGCAACCGGATTGTATTGCGGAAGCGGAAGGCAAAGTAGTGAAAGTAATCTCGCAACTTCTGTTCGCGCTGCCCGCGATCCGCGAGTATCGCATCATCTTTATGCAGCGCCCGCTCGCAGAAGTGGTCGCTTCTCAAACAGAAATGATTCGTCGTCGAGGGACGACCGGTGCGGCGTTGCCTCCGGCAGCGTTGATCGTTGGGCTCGGAGCTCACTTGAACCAAGTCAACGCTTGGCTCAAAGACAAGCCCAACATTTCGGTTCATCGTGTGGAACATCAGGACGTATTGCACGAGCCGCTTCGTACAGCGGAATCGATCCAGCAGTTTCTCGACTGCCCGCTGGATGTCGTCGCGATGTCGCGACAAGTCGACACGTCACTCTACCGCCAACGCTCCTCAGCCAAGATCACGTAGCCTCGGACTCCTTCGACAGGGAGATCAACTTCCTCAGAACTCGAAATACCCTCCAGACGACGCTCGACGAGACCCGCCATCGGTCCCCGTAGCCGGCAGCAAGCCAACAATCCCCCGCAGGTTTTCCCAAGCAGCCTCATTCAGCGCAGGGTCTGATCCAACCAGGTCGCGGATCATATTCCATGCAGCAATGTTGAGCGCACCTTCCGGCGGAGGTCCCATCGCCAACGAGACCGAGCACTGCGGACAGAAACAGATCCGCTGGGCGGCCGATTTTTGGCGTGGCTTTATGCCGACGGTCTGCGCGAACATATATACCGCAACCGACTTGTGTCCTGCTTCCAGTTCCCGATTGCAGCGAAGACAATACAGGTTTTCCAAAAGTCCTCCTGGCGGCTAAGGGGAAATACTGTCGCCAACCCTCGAGGATCGCAAGTATGCAGAAGGATTCCCGCGATCTCAGCCCTTGCAGCAAGCCATCGAAAATCACCCGGAACCAAGGTGTGCTCTAGCCAGACGCGGAGCGAATCATGCACTCTGCAGTTATGAGTGCTGGTGCCGCCAATAGTGGAGAATCGCGTTTGACCACGAACCGGTCTCGGACTTATCAGCCTTCAGTTAAATTCTTTCGCTTGTCGCATCTCCGCAGGTTGCGGGGATGCGAACAGGTGGCCGCAGTTTGTTATCGTGTCCGCGGCAGTGGCATTGAATTCCTACTGGTCCGAACCGGCAGCGCACATTGGACCTTCCCGAAGGGCAGCGCCGAACCGGGGTTGACTCATGCCCAAGCGGCTGCCCTCGAGGCTTTCGAAGAAGCCGGAGTTCATGGCCGGATGGAGGAAGCTTCGTTTACCCGGTACGTTCGTCGAAAAGGTGGCAAGACGCGAAGCTCGGCGCGATCGGGAGAGCGATCTGCTGTAAAAGAGATCGCCATTCAAGCTCATCTCTGCGAAGTCACGCGGCTCGATCCCCCACAAGAACGCAATCGAAACCCAACCTGGTTTTCTGCCGACAAGGCGAAGCGGCGCTTACGAGAAGACCGCACGCCTGATTACGGCGCCGAACTGGCTCGCGTGATCGACCGCGCCGTAATCCGCATCCGGCGGTTGCGCAGCGAAACCATCGAGACGGCTAGAGCGCAAAAAGACACGCTGCAGAAAGTGCAATTCATTGACCGCGTCCGGATAGCAACACGCAGAACCAAAGCTTTGGAAGCGGGTTAAGGGACCTATCGCCCGAGTCGCGGCATCTTCCTCGTATATCCTCTGTATTTCGTTTATCCTGTCCCGGCTGGTTGGCGCACAAATTGCCCGCGACCGCCAAATAAATGTATCAAACCGAACAAAAGTAACATCTTCGTTGTCGAAGGAGACTAACCATGATTTTCGGCATGTCGACCGCGACGTACACCTTGCTGCATGTGTTAATCAGTCTGGTTGGAATCGGGTCAGGCTTAGTTGTCATGTTTGGATTCCTCACGGGAAAACGGCTCGACGGATGGACTGCGCTTTTTCTTACCACCACCGTGTTGACGAGCGCAACCGGCTTCGGATTTCCAACTGATCACCTTCTGCCGTCACAAGTGATTGGCAGTATCTCGCTGGTGATACTGGCGGTTGCGATTCTGGCGCGCTATGTGTTTCATCTCGCTGGCGCGTGGCGTTCGGTCTACGTGGTCACCGCCGCAATTGCGCTCTATCTCAATGTCTTTGTGTTGGTCGTGCAGACCTTCATGAAGGTTCCGGCCGTCCACGCGCTGGCTCCGACGCAGAAAGAGCCGCCGTTCCTGATCGCGCAGATCATCGTGATGCTGGTTTTTATCGGGCTCACGGTTCTCGCGGTAAAGAAGTTCCACATCGAGTTGGCGCGAACGGTTTGATCAGGACACGTCCTGTTTATTCATGCAGTTCCCTAACAGAGAAAAATCACAATTTAAGGAGAGCATTTTATGAGCACGATTACTACGAAAGACGGCACGCAGATTTATTACAACGACTGGGGTAAGGGGCAGCCCGTCGTTTTCAGCCACGGGTGGCCTCTCGACGCCGACGCCTTTGAGGACCAGATGTATTTCTTAGCCGAACGCGGCTACCGCTGCATTGCGCACGACCGGCGTGGTCATGGCCGATCAAGTCAGCCATTGAGCGGCAATGAAATGGACACCTACGCCGACGACCTAGCGACCCTGGTTGAAAAGCTCGACCTGAAAAACGCAATTCACGTCGGCCACTCGACGGGCGGGGGTGAAGTAGCGCGGTACATAGGCCGCCACGGCACGAAACGCGTCGCCAAGGCTGTGCTCGTCAGCGCCGTGCCGCCGCTGATGCTGAAAACACCTGCCAATCCCGCTGGCCTGCCGATGGAAGTATTCGACGGCCTTCGCGCCGGCATCCAGGCGGACCGCTCGCAGTTCTTCAAGGATCTTAGCCTCCCGTTCTATGGCTACAATCGGCCGGGAGCGAAAATCTCGGAAGGCATACGCGACTCGTTCTGGCTCCAGGGGATGCTGTGCGGATACCCCGGCGCCTACCAGTGCATCAAGGCGTTTTCAGAAACGGACTTCACCGAAGATCTCAAGAAGTTCGACGTGCCAACGCTCATTCTCCACGGCGATGACGATCAGATCGTACCGATCGTCGCGGCCGGGCTCCTGTCATCGAAGATCGTCAAGGGAGCGACCTTGAAAGTCTATCCGGGTTATCCCCACGGCATGTGCACCACTCACAAGGACGTGATCAACGAGGATCTGCTGGCGTTCTTCAAGCAGGCCAACAAAGTGGCAGCTTAACTGACCAGGGCCCGGCCTTCGCGCAGAAGGCCGGGCAATTTGGTGGGCGCAATCGAGGCAGCAGAATCCGGCGGCGCCATGCCCGATATAAGAAGGAGCTCTACCCAACTTGAACGTGACCGCTGGCTGGTCCAACTTTCTTAGTGCGGAGACTGGCGCAGCCGCCACGCTTGCCGGCCTGATTTTCGTGGCCGTCTCGATCAATCTGAGCAAAATCCTCGAATACCCAGGCGTTCCCGGTCGGGCCGCAGAAGCTCTTGCTCTGTTGATGGGCGTCCTTTTCGTTTGCACTTTTGGCTTGGCGCCGTACCAATCAGAAAGATCACTGGGGATTGAGTTCCTGGCAGTCGGTGGTTTGCTGTGGCTCATGACCGTGATTCTTGCGGTTGGTGAACTGCGTAGAAAACATCCCTGGCGGTGGCTGGTCTCTCGATTCATGTTGTCCCAAGGTGCCACGCTTTCGTTCTGCATTGCCGGAATCGCGCTGATTCTTAGCCATCCCAACGGAATGTATTGGCTGATCCCCGGTTGCGTCTTTTCTTTCGTGGCGTCCATCAGCAGTGCGTGGGTCCTCTTGATTGAGATTCTCCGTTAGTCCTACCCAATTTGTGACGCCCCGAGTTCGATGACTTCGACGATTTCCGCAGCGATGTCCCTGAGAACTATCTGGCATGGGAAATTTCTGAAGTAGCTCTGAGCTGAGCTCTGTGGGAAGAGTTCGTCAGGCAGCAAGCCAAGCAAGGTTCACTGGACTTCGATCGTGAGATAATACTGCGGCATTACACGAATGGTGCTGGGCTGTTGGGAATTTTAGGAACAGGAACATATTTTCCACTCAAGTCTCCCGCGTGAATGACTGCGCGGGGTGTCATTTCTGTATGACAATTGCGCTGACGATTCCGATGGCCACGCTACACTAGATTCGCGCCATGTCCCAGTCTCCAAACCCAGCCGCGTCGCAGCAGGTGGCGCCGCTGCTTGCGTTAGCCACTCAGTTTCTCAGGGCCGGGCGACCAGCTGATGCGATCACGCCGTTGCGCGATGCAGCGCTGCTGCAGCCGTCTAATCCCATCATCCAGCACGATCTCGGCCTCGCCTGCCTCGAGGTGGGCCGCGTACCGGATGCCATTGCGGCATTGCAGCAGGCCGTCGCCAGCAACCCGCGCTACGCCGATGCGTATTTCCGCTTGGGAATCGCCTTGGAGAAGATGGGCAACATCGGCGGGGCGCTCGCTGCGTACGACCGAGCCACGCAGCTGCTCCCATCCCTGACCGAGGCGTGGTTCCGCGCCGGCGCCCTGGTCTACACAGTGGGACATCTCGGCGAGGCGATCGGCTGTTTCCGGCGTGCGGCGGCGACCGGTGGTAGATCCAGCTTCGGCCGCCTGGGTAAGGCGCGGGCGCTGGTGATCGAGGATCGCAATCAGGAAGCTGAAGAGGTATTGCGAGAAATGTTGGTAGCGGATCCGAGGAACGCCATGGCGTACGATTTGCTGGGCAGCGTGCTCTCTGAGCTCGGCCGCTTCGAAGAAGCCCGCGCGTGCTTCGAACGGACGGTCGCGATCGCGCCGCTGCTGGCGGGAAGCTACTACGATCTGGTCCGGTGCCGCCCGGTCACGAGCGCTGACGACGGTCTGCTTCAAGGGATGCAAGCCGCCTTGGCCATACCGGAACTGGAATTGGGGCAACGCCAGCGGCTTCATCTCGCGATTGGCAAGGCGGCGGAGGACCTTGGCGACTACGCTTTGGCCATGCAGCATTTCGACGCCGCAGACGCTGTGAGGAGGGGCGCTGCGTCGTTCGACTCGGCCGCGTTCTCCATCGAGATCGACCGGCTGATTGCCCGCTGCACAACCGAATTCATCGCGCGGGCACACGAATTCGGCAGCTCTGATGCGACGCCGGTCCTGATCATTGGCATGCCACGGTCCGGCACAACTCTGGTCGAACAGATCGTCTCCATGCATCCCGAGGTCGGGGCTGGCGGCGAGTTAAATTATTGGAACGAGTGCGGAGCGGCGTGGCATCGCTCCGTCGCTGATGGGAACGAGACGCCGGAATTCTTGGCCAAAGCGGCGGCAGAGTATCTCGGCGTGCTGCGCGCGATTGCGCCGACGGCGGCGCGAGTGACCGACAAGATGCCGTTCAACTTCCTCTGGGCCGGGCTGATCCACGTGGCATTCCCGCGCGCAATCATCATCCATTGTCGCCGCGCTGCAATCGACACGGCGCTGTCGATCCATCAAACTCACTTCCATCCGATCCTGGCGTTTCCGACCGGAGGCGCCGAGCTGGTCGCGTATTTTCGCAGCTACCAGCGGCTCATCGACCATTGGCGAAACGTGTTGCCGGCGGATCGCTTCATCGAAGTCGATTACGAGGTCCTGACCAGCGCGCCCGAAGCAGTCATCCGGCGGATCATTGCGGCCTGCGGCCTGGCGTGGCACGACTCGTGTCTGCACCCCGAATCGAATCCGCGGGCGGTGAAGACTCCGAGCAAGTGGCAAACCCGGCAGCCGATCTATCGCACGTCCGTCGAGCGCTGGCGACGCTACGAACCTTGGCTGGGTCCCTTGCGCTCGCTGGTCGATGACTGATTTCGAAAACTGCACCTATTCTGGTGCAGAATTTCTCTCAAGAAAATCACTCAATTCCGCCCATAATCTAGAAAACAAAGGACCGGGGAAAATTCCGCCTCCTAGATCTATGGTTCTTAAGGTAGTTACAGGCAAAATATTCTAAACATTGGGGTTAGCGCGTCTGTCGGGCCCGGTTGCGTCTACGCTCTCCGGACGACAGCATAGCGCCGGACGAAGGTTTTCGCCTTCGTCTGGTTGGCCGGACTCCGCAATTGGGGATGGCCAACAGCTGCGATCTTGTCAGGTTGTCAAAGAACGCGGTTATCTTTAAGGTAACCTGTGTTGTTATATAATATCAATGTCGAGGGAATGAGATCAAGGGGAAAGTGGATGGGCCCTGAAGGCGGTTCCCGAAGTGGGAAACGTAAGGTGAGCGAACTCTGTGGGTCCGATGGCGCGACACGATCTGTAGCTATGACATCTGGGGCTGTCTCCTTCGGAATATGGCGAAAACCCAGGTTAGCTCGCACAACCCGCTCGCGAACCTGGGCCACCGGCCACCGGCGAATTGTGTGGGCCCGATGGCGCGAGACGATCTGTAGCTATGACATCTGGGGCTGTCTCCTTCGGAATATGGCGAAACCCAGGTTAGCTCGCACAACCCGCTCGCGAACCTGGGCCACCGGCCCCTTCGGCTTCGCTCAGGGCAGGCTCTGGGGTATGTTCAGACGTCACTGCATTTCGCGGGCCTGAGCGCGTTAAATCTTCTAATGCCTACAGGTCTGCGGCGTTTCCAGCAGTCCGGACAATCCCATTTTGTAACTTTCACTTGCTATCATCGGCGAGCTTACTTCGATCTTCCTGATGTCTGCGATCTATTTGTTCAGTGCCTGGAGAGTATGCGCTGCCGCTTCGCCATGTGCGTCTACGGATACGTTGTCATGCCGGAACATGTTCACCTCTTGCTTAACGAGCCCGAGCAGGGAATGCTGGCGGATGCGATCCACTTGCTGAAATTGTCGTTTGCGAAACGTGTGCCTTGGCTGGGCGATTCACACTCCGGCGTATTCTGGCAGAAGCGATACTACGATCGGAACGTCAGGGATGAGCGAGAGTTTACGAAAAAATTGCGCTATCTGCACCGGAATCCTGTGAAGCGTGGGCTGGTGAAACAGCCGGGAGACTGGAAGTGGAGCAGCTTCCGTCATTATGCGCTGCGGGAAGTCGGAGTGGTCGAGATCGAGTCGGAATGGACGGCTGGAGATCGCGAGACAGCGGCCCAAGGCGGAACTGCGAGGGTGTTTCTGTTCCCAGGTTAGCTCGCCCCAGGTTAGCTCGCACAACCCGCTCGCGAACCTGGGCCACCGGACGATGATGCTAACCTTGACCACAGGGTTTGCAGTGACTTATGATTCGTGCCCTGAATCGGAGCGACTCCAAAACTTCCAACCATCTGCGGAGGAACGAGCCATGAAGACAACTCTATCCGAGCTGGCGGTGATCGTCGCGCTGGTGATCGCCGTAGTAGGCGGCGGGTCCAGTTCTGCGCAGAACAAAGACAAGCAGGACAAGTACACGCTGCAGATACCGGGCGGGCTCGCGTTCTCTGAGGTCAGGGGGTACGAACAATGGCAGGTAGTCGGCCCCAGCCTCACCGAAGCCGCAAACGTGATCCGGGCGATCGTCGCCAATCCGGTGATGATCGAAGCCTACCAGGCGGGCATTCCGGGCAATGGCAAGCCTTTCCCCGACGGCTCCAAGATTGTGAAGATTGAGTGGAGACCGAAAAAGTTGACAGATCTTCCTTTTTCCGTGAGCACTCCGGACACGGTGCCTGGCGACCTGGCGCAGGTCGAGTTCATCGTGAAGGACAGCAAGAGATTCTCGGACACGCACGGGTGGGGATATGCCATGTTCGACTATGACGCCGCATCCGGAACGTTCGCCCCGGCCACGAAGGCCAGCAAGCCTCCGGTGAATAACGACGCCAAGTGCGGCGCCGCATGCCACGAGCTGGAGAAGTCGAAGGATTACATTTTCACGGCATATCCCAAAAGGTGAACTGCATCAGGCGCTCTCCAAGTCTCGACTCGTCGGCTAACCGGAAGTAAATCGAATCAGAGACAAACCCGGGGACAGACGTGACGTACCCCGGCTTCTTCACGCCGCTGAGCCGAAAGAAAAACTGGCGAACGTCCCGTCTGTCCCCATATTCCTTCAAGGTGCATAGTGAGTAAAGACAAGGTCGGTCGCTTTGGCCTTCTCGTGACAGGGGAAGCAGGGTTTCATGAAAGCCGCGTCGGCAGGTTTGCCGTCTTGGAAGTGACCGAAGCCCCAGCCGCCGGTTGCAGCGTACTTGGTCGAGTCCTTGACCATAAACTGAACGTTCGTGGGCGCGCCGGGAACGAAGGATTGGGCTTGGCCAAAGACTTTGTTGTTTTCTGCCGATGGGACGTTCTGGTAATGCAAAGCGGCAATGATCGTGCCGTCCGGGTACGGAAGCTTGCCCTCGCGGAAGGCATTGAACGCTACATCGTTGCCCAAGACGGCGCCTAAACTGTTGAGCTTGCCTGCTTCATGGGCCGAGGAGATCCACTTCCAGTCGCGGTACCCCTGAGGAATTTCGGTAACGAAGGGCGGGGCGGATTGCCCATTCGCGTGTCCTGGTGCTGGGGCAATGAGGGCGACAAGGCCGGCCACTGCTGCAACTGCAACCAAGAAGAATGTGAAATGTTTCATAAGGGTCCTCCATTCAATATTGAGAACATCGCCCTCGATGGACGGCATCTTCTGGTGCTCACGGTTAGGGCCGATGACCGGAAGCCTTTGCCTTGGCTCCACAAAACGCCAATCTGGGCTGATCGTGTTCAGTGGGAACAGCTTCGTTCTGTTTCAATCGAGCCACAGCAACCGAAACCGCAATGACGGTTAGTAGGATCGAAGCTGACGCCGTTCTCACGGAACAAACTGTACTACCGACGCTCAATGAGTGAAATAAAAAATGTGGGGACAGACGGACGCACGGGCTGACCCATCTTTACGTCCGCAAGGGTGGGCCAGCCACCGTGGCTCGGGTCAACCGACGCCACCAGACGATTACACGTTTTGACGCTGGTCAGCTATATAGAGATTTTGCAACCGTTGAGATGAGAGGCTATTTGCTTCCGCGCGCCAAGCTGCCTAACGTTTCGGGCTGCACCGTAATCACATCCGGGCCAGTGGTCTGGCCTGCGATGATTGGCTTGTTGGGGACGGTCTCGTAAGCGTAGCCAGTCAGGGTGCCGCTCACATCGTCGTATTGCCGGTGGTGCCCAAGCGTGACGCTGACTCTGGCCCAGCCGTAGTGAACTTTGCCGTGAATGACGAACTTTAATCCCAGATATCGATTCCTGACACCCGTACCTTTGCCGGCCCACGGGCCTGCGACGGAATACTTGCTGGTGTGGACACGGCTGAAAAGCTCCACGGCCATAAATGGGTGATGAACGGGGAATTTGCGTTCTGGTCCGATTCGGGCGCCTGCGGGCAAAGCGTAGGCCGCGGAAAAAAAATAGCTGCCGTCACTAAAACGTTTGCCGGCGACCGCGTTGTTCATGTTGCGGTATCCGGATGCCGAGAGCCCTACCTCGAAGTACGAGCCCCAGTAATACTTCGTGCGCAGGACAAAATCCTTGATGCCGTCGTGGTTGAGATCAATGTATAGGGGAACGCGTGAGAGCGTCACTTGATGCGTCTCCGTATAAATGACTTTCGCCTCGGAGGCCCTGGCCAGCGCCAGCACACTCACTCCGGCTGCGCTTGCCGCCAGCGCATACGTATTGAGTTGCCGGTTAAGGGAATCGGAAATCTTGAATGTCTTACGGGGCTGAGGAGCGCTGGACATAAATCTTCCTCCGAAGATGTTTCATTATCTGTCCCGCGAGAAAAAGTTCAACCCATTTAACGGAAAATTCACCAGATCGTCACAGAGCCGTCACGGCGCGCCTGTAAAAATCAGCGGTGGTAAAACTATCGCCAGTCGTATTTCCGCCCCGATGTTCACTTTGGAGACCAAGATTACAAAAATGTAATTTCAGCGTAATGCTGGTGTCTCTTTCTCAAAACTACACTGGTCGCCTTGGTGCACCGAGTGCTTGCGCCAAGCCCTGTTGGAGATTGACGAACAAGATGAGCACCGCCACGAAGTCCCTCCTACTAAACCGCCACGAAATCGC
Source organism: Terriglobales bacterium (assembly GCA_035601995.1). Classification (GTDB taxonomy): domain Bacteria; phylum Acidobacteriota; class Terriglobia; order Terriglobales; family Acidobacteriaceae; genus JABDBE01. The sequence goes on along the minus strand of DATNNE010000131.1, from coordinate 620,726 downwards.
TTCCATTAACGTTGCATGACAAAAATCGAATGAGGAGAATGGGTTATGTCTTCAAATAAGATTCGAAATAAGTCTCGAAAGAAGTCTCGGAAAAACTTGCGTCCGCTCGCTGGCCTGCTGGCGGCGGGGCTTAGCCTTCCGGGGCTCGCCGCTGCTCAGTCCCAGTATTACCCGACCTATTTCACCGGCCCGCAGGCGAACGGCTCGTGGGTTGTCAGCGATGGCGCAGTTATCACGCCAGCTGGCACGCAAGTCGACCTCGGCATCCGGGTGCGCGCGAAGGCGATCGCGCTGAACCCCAATGTCCGCACTCACACTGCGGCCGTCCTCACCCTGGGCGCGACGCAGGCCGTCGAAATATTCGACACCAACACCGGCAATGTCCTGCAGAACTACGCCACGTTCGGACAGGATTCGAGCGGCAGCTATAGTGGCATAGCCTATTCGGCGGACGGCAAGCACCTGGTATTCAGCCAGGACAGTAGCAATGTCACCATCACCAACGTGACTGCCGAGGGGTTGTTGGAAGACAACGCACAGATCAGCGTGCCGCCGAACAATTCCTTCATCACCTGCTTTCCGAACAGCCCTCCGGGCGCATATGCCGTACCCTGCGGCACGTTCTATAGTCCGAGCACCGCTTATCCCGGCGGCCTCGCGCTCTCAACGGATGGGAAGAGCGCGTACGCCCTGCTGAACCAGAACGATACGCTCGCCCAGATCGACCTGAGCACGAACCAGCAGGGTACGCAGATCCGCGTCGGCAACGCGCCGCACAGCATCTTGATCGACAGCAAGGGCACGACCGCCTACATCAGCAACGAGGGTGGCCGGGCCGCTACGCAAGCGGACTTTCAGATCTGGTCCGCCGGCACTGAAATCGTCGCCGACCCGGTGGTTGGCGCCGCGATTACCGGTACCGTTTCTGTGGTTGACCTGCCCTCGATGACGGTCACGTCTAACATCTCGACGGGGCTGCACCCGACCGGGATGGCGTTCTACGGACAGTACCTGTTGGTTGCCAACACTTATAGCGACACCATCACGGTAATCGACACAACTACCAACGTGGTAGCGTGGACTATCAACCTTGCGCTGCCGATCGGAGTGCCCGGCCAAGGTCCGGCCTACGGCGCTGCGCCGAACTCGATTGCCGTCGACGCCGTGAATGGCCTTGCTTACGTCGCGCTGTATAACGCCAACGCGATCGCGGTGGTCACCCTCACCAAGGGCGTGCCGAATCCGGTCCTCGGCATGATCCCGGTAGCCTATGCGCCAAGCTCGGTGGTGTTGGACAAGAACGATAACACGCTCATCGTTGCCAATGACAAGGGCATCGGCACGCGTCTTTCGTACGAATGCGACTACGGCGTCTGCGACTACAATACTCACCAGGATAACGGCACCGTCAGCATCGTCCCCGTTCCGCTTAGCGGGACCTTGCAGGGGATGACGCAGCAAGTTATCTACAACAACCACTGGGATCTGTCGCGAAATATCGCGTCTGCCAGCGGTGGCAACCCGAAGGCGAAGCCGGTCGCAATCCCGGCCAAGATCGGCGATCCGTCGCTGATCAAGCACGTGTTCCTGATCATCCGTGAAAACCGCACCTATGATCAGATCCTGGGCGACGTGGCGGCCGGCAATGGCGATCCCAGGTTGGCAGTGTTCGGCTTCAGCCCGCCGAATTTCCTCGACACGCCGAACGTGCACAAGCTGGTGAAACGCTTCCCTCTCTTCGACAATTTCTACGACCCGAGCCGGCAGTCGGCTGACGGTCACCAATGGATCCAGGAGGGCATGGCACCCTACGCCGACGATATCCAGTCACCGGACTGGGTTCGCAGCTATCCTGGCGGGAACGCCGGCGATGCACTCGCCTATCAGAACAAGGGCTTTGTGTTCTCGGAAGCGACGGCGGCCGGTTTGCCGCTGAAGCTCTATGGCGAGTACGTCGAGAACGATACCTTCAAACAGCCGGACGGGTCGACCACCGAGCCGAGCTGGACCGAGTTCTTCCAAGATGCGCAGCGCTTCCTGAAGGGGAAAGAGACGACGCTGTATTATCAGAACACGGTTCAGGCAGAGTCCTCTCTCCCAGCCGTGTACAACCATCTCATCAAGAACTTCCCGCAGTTCGATCTGGGCATCCCCGACCAGTTCCGCTACGCTCTGTGGGTGCAGGACTTCAATAACGACGTCACGGGCGGTACAGTTCCCGCTTTGAGCATGCTGTGGATAATGTGCGACCACACCGGCGGGCCGCCGACCGTGGACGCCGAAGAAGCCGATAATGACTTGGCGGTTGGACGCATTATTGACACCATCAGCCATAGCCCAGTCTGGTCCACGTCGGCGATTTTCATCGAGGAAGATGATGCGCAGAACGGCGTTGACCACATTGACGGTCATCGCAGCCCGGGCTACATAGTCAGCCCATACGCCGTACAGTTCGGCCCCACCCAACACACCTACTACACGCAGGTCAACATGACTCGGACGATGGAGCAAATCCTCGGTCTGACGCCCATGAACCAGTATGACCTCATTGCGACGCCCATGAGGACAGCTTTCACCAACAATCCGCCTGCAAACAACTTCAAGCCGTGGACGCACGTGCCGAACCAGGTCCCGCTGAACCAGGGCGTTGGAGCGGACGGAAGCAACACCAAGGACAGCGTTAAGATCAAGGCCCTGAGGGCGGCTTGGCGCCAGAAGAAGGAGGAGATCTTCGCCGGCAAGCTGACCAAGCCGGACTCCGAAGACCCCGACACCGTCAACCATCTGAACTGGTACGAGGCCACCGGGTTTAAGCGGCCCTATCCCGGCGAGACCACGGTTCGCCCACCGAGCGACTTCAACAACCCGGCACCTGCCGGCGACGCCGACGGGGACGACTAAAACCCGTTCCGACTAAAACGACCCTCCCCCCGATGACCGGGGGAGGGTTTTTTGTTCATGCCTCAAGGTCCCCGCCAATCATTGCCAATCGGTGGACCTTGAATCTCACGATCGAAGGTCCACGATTATGGTCAATGTCGCGCGTCGGACATCCCGGCATGAGAGTTCCAGTGCGCCTCACGCCGACGCCAATGGGAGAGGCGCACCCAGAACTTGAACGAGACTATTCGGTCCGCAACAAGCTTTGTTCAGCCGCTGAAAATCCCGCTGGAGTTCCTTGTTTTCCCGAAGTGCGTCCACAGTCGCGCTGAGTATGGCAGCCGCGTGTAGATCGGATGGCATGACGAGCTTGTAGTGCATCCACTTACCTTCCCGTCTGGCTGCCACGATGCCCGCCCGTCTTAGATACGCCAAATGCCGTGAAATCTTCGGCTGTGGGACGCCGATAACTTCGACGAAGTAACAGACACAGACTTCCTGCTTTGCTACCAAGTTGATGAGCCGGAGACGAGTGGGGTCCGCCAGCGCACGGAAAAGCCGCTCAAGAGGAAACTTCTGTTTCATGCCAGGAGTCTAGCACAACACATGTGGCTTGACGAATGTGTTGTCAGTCCTGTATCGTAAACGCATTCGCAAATGCGAATATGATGTTCATTCCTCGGAGGCACCACAATGACGACAAAAATGGTAACCGCCTTGAAAGCTCATCTCGCCATCAACGTCCGCAATGTTGAAAGCAGCATCGCCTTTTATCGCAAGCTGTTCGCAATTGAGCCCAGCAAAGTGCGAACGGGATACGCGAAGTTCGACGTGCAGAACCCACCGCTGAACTTCACGCTAAATGAAGTGCCCTTCTCGGATGCCGGGGCACTGTCTCACATGGGCATTCAACTCTCGTCAACTGCCGACGTACTTGCGGTGCGTCAAAGGTGGGCTGACGCAGGTCTATTCACCAGAGACGAAATGCAGACCGATTGTTGTTTTGCGACACAAGACAAAACGTGGGTCCGCGATCCTGACGGCAACGAATGGGAAGCCTTCGTGGTTCTGAAAGACAACCTGCCGGAAACGCAGACCGAGCAAAGTTCGGCGTGCTGCGCGTCCGGATGCCGCCCACCATCGGAGCATTCCAATGTCTAAGGCAAGAGTTCTATTCCTCTGCACGGGCAACTCTGCAAGAAGCCAAATGGCCGAGGGCTATCTACGCCACGTTGCCGGGGATGAGTTTGAGCCACTGAGCGCGGGAATCGAACCGAAAGGTCTAAACCTACTGGCGGTCGAAGCCATGCACGAAATCGGCATCGACATTTCGCAGCAGAAGTCCAAGGATGTTCGGGAGTTTCTTGGTCAAGCGATACCCTACGTCATTACTGTTTGCGACAACGCAAAAGAGCGGTGCCCGATATTTCCACGAACTTTCAAGTTCTTGCATTGGTCGTTCGACGACCCAGCAGAAGCGACAGGTTCGCATGACGAGAAGCTGGCGGTGTTTCGCCGAGTGCGAGATGAGATTGCGAACCAAATCCGGCGCGAACTGGTGACTCCACGCATCGCGGCAACCTCGTGAACCAACCATCGCTGTCCAAGAGGGTGGTAGCAGAGATGCTCGGAACGGGGCTGCTTGTGGCTGCCGTGGTGGGCTCCGGCATCATGGGCGAAACTCTCTCGGCTGGAAATGTAGCAATCGCGCTGCTAGCGAACACCATCGCAACTGGTGCTGCGTTAGTTGCACTGATTTTAACGTTCGGACCAATCTCTGGCGCTCACCTCAACCCAGTCGTGACGTTAGCCATGGCGACGCGCAAACTGACGCCGTGGTCGGAAGCGCCTCTCTACGTGGGGTCTCAATTCGTCGGTGCGGTCATGGGCACGCTGCTGGCGCACGTCATGTTCGGAAAAGAACTGTATTCTCTCTCGCATCATCAAAGGTCAGGACTTGCGCAGCTGGTGAGCGAGTTTGTGGCCGCGTTTGGCTTGCTGTGCGTGATCTGGGGTTGCCGGAAGGCAACTTCTGCACTGGCCGTGCCTGTTGCAGTCGCAAGCTACATCACTGCCGCATACTGGTTCACCGCGTCCACCTCTTTCGCAAACCCTGCCGTCACAGTTGCACGGTCAATCACTGACACCTTTTCGGGAATTCGGCCTGTCGATGTACCGGACTTTATTCTTGCACAGGTTGGTGGAGCGATAACCGCTACGCTGCTGTTCCACTGGTTAGCTTGTGAAGAAGGCTGAACCTTAGATTTCCACGCAGAATGTGGGGCAAAGCGTTCCCCGGCAGGTGGCCCAGCCTTCAGCGCCGCCACAAGATCGGCGCCCCGGCATTACGCGGAGATTACATTCTTGTCTTTTGCGCAGGAGGCTGGCACGTGGAGCGTGACCCGGGTGCCTTGTCCCGGTTCGCTCGCAATCTCCACATTTCCGCCGTGAAGCAACACAATGCTCTGCACGATCGCCAGTCCCAGGCCAGTTCCCCCCGAGCCCTGGGAGCGCGACGGGTCGACCCGGAAGAAGCGATCAAAAACCCTCGGCAGTGCCTCAGCTGGAATGCCCACTCCTGTATCGGAGACTTCGATGCGAATCGTGGAAACATCCTTGTTCGGAAAATCCTTGTTCGGAAAATCAGTGTTCGAAAAATCAACGCCCGTCCCCAACACAACTGCTCCGCCCGGTGGCGTGTGTGCCAAAGCATTCGAGACCAGGTTGCCAACTGCCGTCTGCAGGAGCGTGCGATCCACTTCGGCAATAACCGGTTCGTCGACGACCTTGGTGGTGAGCGAGACTCCGCCGTCCGCTGCGGAGGCTTCGTAATATTCCCGCACTCCGCTTAGCAACTCACCGACATCCAGTCGCTCGCGGCGCAAATGGGTCAACGGGCTTTCCGCCCGTGCCAGAAATAGGAGGTCGCCAATGAGATCCGATAGTCGCACCGATTCTTCCAGGCAAGACTCGATCACATCGCGATATTCATCGGCGCTCCGGGAGCGGGCCAAGGCAACTTCTGCTTCGCCGCGAATGTTGTTCACGGGCGTGCGCAGGTCGTGAGCAATGTCCGCCGAGAATCTTGAAATGCGTTTGAAGGACTCCTCCAGACGGTCCAGCATTTGGTTAAAGGTGCTGGCCAGGGCTGCCAGCTCGAAGGGATATCCTTCCGCGAGAATGCGCTCCCGCAAGTTCGTCGAACTGATGTGGCGCGCGGTCGTCGCCATTTCCTCTACCGGCCGAATGCCCTGCCGCGCGATCTGATACCCGACCAATGGAAAAATGACGAAGGTCGCCAGCAGAATGGCCCAGAACCAAAACCGATATCTGGCCAGCAACTCCTCTTTTTGGGAGACATCAACCGCAATCTGAAGCGTGTCAGTGTGACTTGCAACCGAACCGACCGGTCCCGACACGCTGGTCACGCGAAATGCTCGGCCATCCCTGCCCTTCATCCGAATGGTGTGATCAGGGCGGCTTTGGGTTTCACCGGTTAATTGCGCCAGGTCCAATTGATCGGCCATGCCCGGCGTCATCAACAACGCGGTGTTTCGTTCATCCAGCAGGCGAATATAGAATTGCTCGTATTGCCGTGCGGCGGATTCCAGCTCAACTTCCTCCCGCAGTGCGTCCCAGTCGTCGGGCCTGTCCCGCAACATTGTGCGTAGCACGTGCACCTTGTCCGCAAGGAATAAATCAGTGCTTTTCTCGAGCTCGCTCACCAGAACGAAATAAAGACTGGCTGTAGCCAAGAACACCAGAAACAAGCCTGCAAGTGCGTAGCCGGCCGTTAACCGGAAGGCCAACGTTCCCCACAAGCGTGAGATTTTCGCGAGGCTACTGGTCGGATTCCAGAACATAGCCGGCGCCCCGAACGGTGTGGATCAATTTCATCGAGAAAGGATCGTCCACCTTGCTGCGCAGCCTTCGCACATTGACGTCTACGACATTGGTGTCGCTGTCGAAGTTCATGTCCCAGACCGCTTCGGCGATCAGGGTTCGCGATAGCACTTCGCCCGAGCGCCGCGCCAGCAGGGACAAAAGAAGAAACTCTTTGGACGTCAGATCCAACCGCTGACCGCCGCGCGTGGCACGCTGACGCAACAAGTCGATTTCAAGGTCGGCTAAGCGAACCTTCTCTTGCGCGCGCGCAGGCCCGCGGCGCAGCAGAGACCGCACGCGTGCCAGCAATTCAGAAAAAGCGAACGGTTTTACCAGATAGTCGTCCGCGCCCAGTTCGAACCCTCGCACCCGCTCGTGTACGGCATCGCGAGCGGTCAGAAAAAGCACCAGCGCGCGACAGCCTTCCTGGCGCAAGCGAGTGAGAACCTGCCAGCCATTCAGCCCTGGAAGCATCACGTCGAGAATGACTAGATCGAACTCCAATTCCAGCGCCAGGTGTAACCCGTCCAGGCCATCTCCGGCGACATCGACGACGAAACCTGCCTCTCCAAGTCCCTTCTTCAGGAACTTGGCGGTTTTGGCTTCATCTTCGATAACCAGAATTCTCATGAGCAGCTTCATCGACCCGATCTTGTGCTGCGTAAATACTGGCAAGAACTTCAAAAGATCTCAAACGGTGGCACGTCAGCAGCCACCTTAATGTGCACAGGTTACGGGAAGTTGATGTGGATGTTAATTTTGGGTGAAAAGAAGCTAGCGACAACGCCTTTTCTCCTGAAATTGTAGCGGTTCAAGTGAAAACAGCGGACAGAGTCAAGCGACGTAGGTGTCATCAGCAAATCCCAGTATCTAGAGCGTGAGACCGGGTCCCTTCGAGTCCGAAAGTTTACGCGCCGTTCCAAAGGCTCGGCTCAAGGTTGAGTTGCCCGGGGCGAAGGTTGCCGACGACCCCTATCGAATGCCAAGGATTAAATCCCAGCGTGTGAGTTTCGTGCTCGGATGCGCGAGTACCGCGGTCCACTCATTATTCCTACTGGGTGGCCCGAGGCGGCTGCCCGCGACATGAAAGCGCTTTGGCTTCTTTTAGTGTTGCTGTCACCGCGACGATTGCCGACCGCCCGCATAGTTCAGATTCGTCGATGAGAAGCACCGCGTCGTTTGCTGAAGGTCGGGAACTGATCGTGATTTGGCCGCGGATCAATATGCAGGAGCGGCTGCTGCAACCGAGATCGGAGTGGCCAGCCTTAGTTGGTCCAGCGATGTCAGGACGTTCTGCCAGCCGGTCGGATCTTTCTTTGTCTCGATTGGAAGAGAGAGATCGGAATAAAAGTCCAAGATGTTGGTCCGCAGTTTGGGCGTCGCCGAATCGAATTTCTTGGCGGACAACTGGGACAGTAACTTTGCATAGGTGTCGTCGGTCAGAGAGTATTCCGCAGCCTTGGTCAAACTCCCGCTATCGAGGTCACAATTGGGCAGCACGAGGGAATCGGTGCGCACCTGTTCGAGAAAAGCGCGGTATTGATCGACACTTGTATTGATGCTCTTGAAATACAGATCCTCAGTCTGCGGAGTCGGATTCTTGAAGGCCATCGCCTTGAACGGGCCGATTTTCGGTATGTATCGCAAAAGAGTCGACAACACCCGGGTGCCGAGTCCGGGCTTCACGTAGTCTTTTCCCCAATCCTTTTCATATGCGGAGCGGGAAAGGCGATACAGAAATTTTTGTTTGGCGAAGTCGGGCTGCTCGCGCATCATGTCTTTCTTATGGGTCTGCAGCGCCACCTGGGTCATCTCTGGAATCAGGTGGCTAATCGAGTAGCGATACGAACCGATCGCAAGATCCTCGCGGGTGAGCACCTCGTTCAGTTCCACGCCATAGACGACTGGGAAAACCCGTTCCAGTAGGGGCTTGGACACTTGAAACCCGATGAAATCGTGGTATTGCTGCGAGGCATAACGATTCTTCGCTACCTGTACCATGTCGAAGCCGAACTCGGTTTTCAAATGCGCTGTTTTGTCTTGCGCATACTTGACCGACTTGCCAAACTTCGCTCGTAACTTTGGATACTCGATCGCAACCGATTGGTTCACCGCGGGATGTCCAGCAATATCGGACGCATAGTGTGCCAGCGCGCCCAGCGCGAAGGCATACTCGTTCACGTCCTGGCTCTCGACTAGTAGTTCGCGAACGAAGTCTCCGCTGCGAACGTAATGCACCAGATTGCTGAATTCTTTACTGCCGAATGGATAGTAGCCCAGATCCTGGATGACTGCGCCGCCGTAGGCATAAGCGTGTGCCTCTTTGATCTGATCTTCGGACAATCCCGGATATTTCTTGAGCAGCAATGGCCGAATTTCATCGGCCCATAGCAGATCGACGATTTCCTCGTGGGTCAAAACTGAGTATGCCGACGACCCGCCGCTGCACATCAGCACGATGAGAAAAGATGCCACCGCACGGACAGAAAGCAGGCGCCACCCTTGAACTGTGGCACCTGTCGATACTGACGGCTGGTGCATGGTTCAAATGCGACCGAGAACCAGGAGAATGACCACGATGAAAAGAACTAACCCCACACCACCGGTTGGGGCATAACCCCAGTCCCGGCTGTGCGACCACCGTGGCAATGCACCGAAAAGTGCTAACACCAAAATCACGATCAATACAGTTCCAAGCATGTTGTGCTCCTTCTTTCCTACGATTCAATCGGCGCGAGTCCAGAAAGAATCGGGACCCGCGCCGACTTCGTTTAAGCTGCTTGCTCCACGGCACTAGAGTGTGATGTTGAGTGCCACGTTGACGCCGGGATACGTCGGGTTGCAAAGGTAATACACGCCGCCGATGTCGACTACGAAAACATCTTGCGTGTAGAGCCAGTTGCTCGGCCACGGGGCGGCGAATCCGAACCAGTAGCCGCCATATTGGAAGCGGTGATTATTGAAATCGCCTTGGGTAACTCGAAACGTGTGTTCGCGTCCAAAGTTGGCCTTGTAACGATCGGCGGGAATGCGTCCACCCCCGTTGCCGCCGGCATTCTTCGCCGACTGTGCATGTTGCTCCTGCGCATTCTTCTCTTCCTGCTTGCTGTTCTCTGGCTGCCCGCTTTTCTCTTCGGACCTGGCGCTCTTCTCCTGCTGCGCGCTCTTCTCATCTTGTTTTGCGGACTTCTCTGTTTCCGCCTTTTTCTCGTCCTGCGCGGGTTTTGCTGTCTGTTCTTTCTGGTCCTTCTGTTCTTCCTGATCGTGCTGCTCCTGTGCGTACACGGGAGCTGCAAGGATCAAAGACAACAGTGCTGTGCCGATAATTCCTGCTAGTTTCATGGGTGCTGCCTCCATTGGTCGATCGTTACTTATGCTTGCCTTACTGCAAGCTTCCTGTGGTCACGTTGGCCGGGTTGCCGATGGCGTCGCCGGATACGAGAAGCTCAACTCTCCGGTTCTGCTGGCGGCCGGCCGAGCTGTCGTTCGAGGCTACCGGCAAAGTGTTGCCGAAACCTCTCGCGCTGACCGAATTCGTGGTTACGCCTTCTTGCACGAGATAGTCGCGCACCGCGCCGGCGCGATTCTCAGACAGCTTTTGATTCATGTCATCGCCGCCGACGTTATCCGTGTAACCGCCGACTTCAATGTTGAGTCCAGGATAGGCAAGCAGAATGCCGGCAACTTTCGCCAGTTTCTCGCGTGCTCCCGGCTTCAAGGAATACTGTCCAGTGTCAAACAATACGTCGGACATGCTGACGATGAGCCCGCGTGCACTGTCGCGAGTCTGCAGAATGGAATTCAATTGCTCGGACAAACGTGCGCGCATAGCGGCTTTGTCGCTGTCCGCTTGCTGTGCAGCGAGACGAGACTGGTCTGCGTCGGCCTGAGCCGCGTTCACCGCTGCTGCTGATGCTGCCTGGTTTGCGGCCATGTCAGATTGCGCCTTTGCCGCGTCCGCCTGAGCTTGTTCCTTCTGCCGGGTCGCGTCGTCGGCCTGGGCTTGCGATTGAGCCTGTGCGTTCGTCGAATCTTGGCGTTCGTTGGCCAGGCGTTGGTCGTCCATTTTCTTGACTGCGATGGCGCGAGCGTCTTCGGCAGTTTGGACTGTCTCTCGGGCGACTGCGATCAGCGGCTTGTTGGGAACGTTCCTTCTGGTGGCGTATTCGTCCGTGTTGTTCATCAACTGGACGGCTTTCTGATAGCTGTCGGGAGCGTACTGCTCGGCTCCTTCAGACTTAGCGATACGCACCGCATTGCGCGCTTCAAAGAATTCCAACGGCAACTTGGCATTCAGAACCACGGGATCGAACTTGTAGCCGGTCGGAATGTAGCCGCCGCGCTCCATGAGTTCGTACTTCGCATCCACGGTTTCAACCGTTCCTTTGGTGTCCTTGCGAATAACGTTTTCCATGATCACCACATTGCTAGGTTGCCGCACCGCATAATAAGGTTCTGCGGTGACGATCAGGGCGAAGGCCTGAAGGTCGGTAGTCACGTGCAATTTGCTGCGGTCGTTGCCGCCCACTAAGACCTCGCCCAGGTTTACGGCGCGGCCTTCCGGCGAAATCGCCCACAGGATGTAGGTCAGGTATTCATTGCCGAAAGTCTTGGGGCTTTGCAGATTACCGAATTCCGCTTTGATCTCAATCGTTCCCCGTTTGCTGTTGACTTCGGCTTCACCATTGGCTGAGGGCATGAGATTCGTGCCCGTGAAATCCACCCTCGTGGCGCCGCTGTGATGCCTGTAATTGACCGCTGGCGTGGTGCGGCTGACTACGACTACCCGGAACGTGGGCCCCTGAGCCATGGGCTCGACGGCCACGGTGGTTTGAGGATTGGCTTGAGCCAACGCGCTCACACTTAGTGCGATTCCAGCTACTAACAACAGTTTCATTTTCATCTGTATCCCCCTGGCAGATGCCTGCCGTATTGCGTCATCTCGATCTAGTTGTTATGACAAAGTGTTCCTAAGCGATCTCTTTCCAATTCGTCATCCTTTTCCGATGCGGACATTGGAAAGCGAATGAAATAGTCCAAATACATTCAGCAGCCATAGCACCACGGCGATGACCACCACACCATTCAAGATTGACTTGATGGACGACTGCATGGGAATGAATCGATTGACCAGCCACAGCAGAACACCCACCACAATGAGAACTTCCACAAGTTGAATCAACGGCATAATCTTTGACCTTTCTTATTTCGCGAGCTAACCCCTCGCATCCGTTCCGAGGTGTTGCCCGAATCTCTGCGTTCGAGAGCTTTTAGGGTCGAATCGTGTCCGCCGGAGGTTCCACGGCATACACACGGATGACGAATGCCAATCGGCTGGATGTGGTCGCTTCGATGTAGGCGGTTGAGACTTCAGTCGCCGCGACCTAAAGCATGAGAGCTATGAATTGGCGTCGTCGCTCTCTCGACACGTTCAGCACAATAAAGAATGACAGGTGTAGACATTCGTGTCTGAGCAAGATAGCTCACTTGTAAGAATTAGGGTTATTGTGCGTGTGCCCCGATGGGCTCAAACCGCGGGGATTTTGGCTTGTTCCACGTGATCGAGTGGCGCATAGGTGTTGACGGCAGCACTCGATCGTAGGGGATGCATCGATGCCCAGGAATAGCCAAATTCCTTACCACACTTGAAGCAAACCCGATAGGTCCTCTTCTCGATGGTGAACACACGACTCATTTGCCCGTGACGGCAGCCAAACGCCGACTGCAAGATCCAAAGCAGCGGTTTCACAGGTCGTGCGCTCGCCTTCGTTCAGAACTTCCATTGGCATCCAGCCAATCGAGCAGAGAGCGAACGCTAGCGCGAGCCAGGGCAATCGAACAGTCAGCAGCTCCGTAGTAAATATTAATGGTGTCACCGTCGGGGTCCATCGTGTATCCGCAGGGGAACACGACATCGTCGACGTCGCCGTGACGCTCGTATTCGGCCTCGGGCCCAAAGATCCACGAATCGCCGCGCAGTAAACACTTGGCTGGATTCTCAAGCTCGAAGAGGGCCAAGCCCAGCCGATACAGGCAGCCCGAAGGTGTGTGCCGTACTCCGTGGTAGAACACAAGCCATCCCCTTGAAGTTTCGATTGGCGGCGGCGACAAGCCAATCTTGTTCGCGTCCCACCAGGCGCCGCGGCGCGCCTCCAACATGAGCCTGTGCTTACCCCAATAGCGCAGGTCGGGAGAGTACGAAATCCACATGTGCGATCCCAGTGGCGTCATCGGCCGATGAATAAGCGCCCAACAGCCGTCGATTCTGCGTGGTAAAAGCGCGGAGTCTTTATCGTCGGGTGACATTATGACGCCATAGCGCTCGAAACTTCGGAAGTCTTTGGTCAGAGCCAAAGACACTCCAGGACCACCACGCGAATAAGAAGTGTAAGTGACTACGTATTGCTGCAACTCGGGCACGAACGTGATGCGCGGATCTTCAATGCCCCAGATTTCTTCTGGATGCTCTTTGGGGCTTGGTATCAGCGTCGGTTCGCTATCAATTTGCCAATTGTCCACTCCGTTGCGTGAGCGGGCTGCACAAAGATGGGACAAGCCGCGCCGATCTTCTACGCGGCACAGGAGTAGAGTCGATCCATCCTCCAGCAAAGTGGCCCCAGCATTGAACACACTGTTAATAGAGTAGGGCCAGTCTTTGGCCGTTAGGAGCGGGTTGGCCGGGTGCCGAAGTAGTAGAGGCTCGTAGCGAGTTGTTGTAGCGATGCTCATACGTGTTTACTCAGTGGCCCTGATCAAACTCTAATTAGTGGAAACGGCAAACAACTCACCGGTTGTTCCCGCATTATCAAGTTCTGGCAGCGAGCTCATTTCCAGCAGTGCCATCAAGAATGACAGCGTCGATTCTGCCCCCTGGTTCTCGTTGGCGCGGTCGGGATGCAAACCGTCCCGGCAGCCGCCGGTGAAGGCATCATAAAGAGGAAGTTGCAAATCGTTATCGCCAAGGAACCAATTGAAGGCCGACCAAGCCTCGCTGCGCCAACGGCTGTCCCCGGTTATGCGATAGGCTTGCAAACAGGCGGAGATCGCGCCAGCCGCCTCGAGTGGCTGTTGATCGAAGCGGGCTTTCTCACCACCCTGGCGATAGAAGCCTTGCGACCCGATCGGAACAAAGTGACCGTTGGTTGCGCAACGCTGCGTTTCGGTGAGCCAGTCGAGCGCTTCAAGACCGGTGGAAACCATACGATCATCCGAGCAAGCGGAGCCCACGAGCAGCAGGGCTTGGGGCAGTCTCGCGTTTCCGTAGGCCAGAATGTTCTCGAACCATTTCCAATCCGGACTTCGGATCGACTCATACATTTCGAGCAGTCGCCGGCTGAGTGCGGACCTTATTTTTTGGGCGTCCCTGTCTCCCGGATACGCGTCAAGGTATTCCTGAATGCCGAGCAGGGTGTAGGCCCAGGCGCGAGGGCTTCTGAATTCCATCACCGCGGGAAGGGAGAACTCGAACAACCGTCCGGCAGCGCACCTCAATCCCTGGTCGCTGGACCGGCCTAAAACCGTTCCCAGTCCCCACAATGCGCGCCCATGGCAATCTTCGGAGCCCTCAGCCTCGTTCCACCGGCGATCGTAGCCAAGAAAGTTTCTGAATCTACCGTTCGCCGGATTGAACGCGTGCTCCAGGAAGGCCAAATAGCGAAACGACGAATCCTGGACAGATGAGGTGGATTCGTAACGGCCCTTCTCCCGTTGCCCAAGCATCACCTCGAAAATGAGGGCGCGGGCGTTGTCGTCGGTGGTGTATCCCTCGCCGGAGTTAGGGATCGTGAAGATCGCATGCTGCATGATTCCCGTGTCATTGGTCAGCCGTTTGAAGTGATTCAGTTTCAACTCCGGCAAGTGATTTAACGACTTTCGTATAGCGCGAGCGGAGAACTGCACTTTCGGACTCTCCATGCGGTCGCTGCGAACTCGTGCAAAACTCTCCATGTAACCCTGCGCTACTCTTTTCCAGACCATCTCCCGCGCAAATAAATAAGCACGTTTGCGCATGGCGTGGCGTATCGCCGGGGTGTCCAAAAGCTCGACTGTCTTTTGTGCGATGGCAGCAGGACTGTCGAAGGGAACCAGTGCGCCGCGGCGGTCGTCCAGCAATTCGATCGCATGCCAGTACGGGGTTGAGATAATCGCCTTACCCGCACCCAGTGCATACGCAAGCGTCCCGGAAACCACCTGCGCCTCATGACGGTAAGGCGTGACGTAAATGTCTGCTGCGCCAATGAACTCAACCATCTCTTCCGGGCTGACGAAGCGGTTGTGAAAGAAAACGTTCGACTCTACTCCGACCTCCTTCGCCATCGCTTGCAAACGAGATCTATATTGCTCTCCCTCCCGACGGAGGACGTGAGGGTGGGTCGCGCCCGCGACAATGTACACAACATTCTTGTGCTTGGACAAAATCTGCGGCAGCGCCTGAATAACGTTTTCGATTCCCTTGTTGGGCGAGAGAAGACCGAACGTAAGGAGTACGGCTTTCCCTTCCACACCGAAGCGATCCTTGTAGAAATTGGGATCGAGGAATGGCAGGTCCGGAACCCCGTGAGGAACCATGTCGATCTTACTGCCGGGCACTTTGAAGATTTCCTGCAAGAACTGGGATGAGAGTTGGCTCATAACGATCAAGCGATCCGAGAGCTCTGCAATCTCTTCCATCACCATGATCTGGTCAGGATTCGGCTCGCGGAGCACGGTGTGCAGGGTCGTCACGACAGGCATCTTCAGGCCCCGCAACAGCTGCAGGATATGGCTCCCGGCGGGTCCCCCGAAAATTCCATACTCGTGCTGCAGGCAGACCATGTCGATATTATTGAAGTTCAAGAACTCAGCCGCTTGCTGATACGATCTCAAGTCGTCCTGGGCAAGCGACCATCTCACGCGCGCAGGATAGTCATATCCTTGTTCCGTGTCGTTTACCGGTAGCGCCAGCAATCGAGCTGTCCCGTACTCGGCGGATATGGCTGCGCAGAGGTCCGTGGTAAACGTCGCAATTCCACACTGTCGGGGCAGGTAGTTCCCAATCACCGCGATCCGGCTAGGCAACGATGGCTTCGAGTGCGATCGCGGTCGGGCCGCGGAAACTCCCTCCCGTGCCAGAGGGCGCAGGCCGACGACTTCCAATTTTCCCTTCAGGAGCACTGTGTTTGGTAGCGACATTAATCCCTAGTTTGCCCAGAACGCCTGTTGATAGTTAATAGAGGTCAGAGTTCCGATTAACCCGACGCTTCATCCGATTGGTCGGAGGCTATGTTGCACGGGCGAGTTACCGTCGGAAGCCGACTAGGGGCTCCGTCCATCAGTAGAACTTGCCTTTTCCAGTATTCAACGAAAGTGGGGTCGCGGACTGATCAAAATTGACCACATATTCCCCGAGCGGAACCCCTGAAGCAACGAGCCGAGAAAAAGAACGGCTCGCAGCCTGTGCTGCGAGCCGGGTAGTGAAAGTCTAGTGCGGTTTGCTACTGTTGTCGCCGTTCTTCCGGACGCGTCTCTTCTTTCGCTGGCTTTGGAGCGCTCTCGGGTCGAGCCGCTGCTACTGCTTTAGGCTTCTCCGGACTGGGAGCTGCCTTCTTGGGCGCAGCCTGTGCGTGCGTTGCATTCTCCGGTTTTGGCGTGCTCGCCTTGGCGGTCTGCGGACTGGGCTTGCTTGCAGGCTTTGCCGCGCTCGCAGCCGGACGAGGTGTGTTCTCAGGGTGCGCCTCTGCTTTCTCAGGCGCGGCCTTTGCATGCGTTGCATTCTCAGGTTTCGGCGTGCTCGCCTTGGCAGTCTGCGGAGGCTTGCTTGCAGGCTTTGCCTTACTCGCAGCTGCCTTGTTAGCTGCTGCTTTGTTTTCGGTGGCCTTATTTTCGGCCGCTTTGTTCTCAGCCGCTTTGTCGTTGGTGGCTTTAGTTTCGGCCGCCTTATTTTCAGCCGCTTTGTTTTCGGTAGCTTTACTTTCAGCTGCCTTGTTCTCAGCCGCTTTGTCGTTGGTGGCTTTAGTTTCGGCTGCCTTATTCTCAGCCGCTTTGTTCTCGGTAGCTTTACTTTCAGCTGCCTTGTTATCGGCCGCTTTGTTCTCGGTCGCCTTAGTTTCGGCTGCCTTGTTCTCAGCCGCTTTGTTCTCGGTCGCCTTACCTTCGGCCGGCTTGCTCTCAGCGGCCTTGTACGGTGCTCCCGCCTCCTTGGCTGCTACCGCACCCTTCCCGGTAAATTCTCCTGGCTTGGCCGTTGCTGCGATTGCTGGCTTCCCTTGGTTCACGGAAGCTCGTTGCTGTGGGTTGGCGCGGGCAGCCGCCACCTGTTGCGTTTGAGCGGCCACTGGACCGATATGCTTTTCTTGCGCATAGGTCCGCTCTTGAGCCGTTGGAGCGGCGGTGATCCCACCTGCGCCCCCGTTGTAGCTGACGCGGTTTACTGTCGTATTGTTCACCGTGGTGTTATAGGTGTTGTGAATGTTGGTCACATTCACATTATTTACCGCACGGTTGTATTCGAACTGTCCGTTGTTCCAGCGGCCGCCTTCATAACCCTGACCGCCGTAACCGAAGCCATAATTGATCCCGCCATAAAAACCGACGTTCTGACCCCAGTAGCCCTCATTGAAGGCAAATCCGGCGCCGTTCCAACCCCAATAACCGGGGGTCCAGAGGAAACCGGGTTGCGGAGCCATGACCCAGGTACCTGGCACAAAGAAATAGCCGTTATCGCCGTTAGCCCAGTAGCCAGGCGTCCAAAGATAACCTTGGGCGGGGACGGGCGGCTGCTCGTACACCGGCAGCGCTGGCGGGCCAACTGAAATGGATACACCGATTTGCGCGAACGCTGCCGCCGAGATGGCCAGCATTACGAACGCGAACAACAGCGAACGAATGGAGGGGATGGTACGCATTGTGATTCCTCTTGCCGGTTCATCCTTAGGCTTGCCCGGTGGTGCTCTACTGCTGCGGGTTGCGTGGATGGAGAGGCGCGATTTCAGAACGAAACGCACTGAACACTCGGTCTCGCTCGGAAACAGTTCCGTAGTGAACTTTCTCATCTCGGGACTTTTAAGTCTGGTCAATAACGCTCAGTTCGATCTGAACTTTCTTCGGGTCATCGGGCTGCGATTCAAAGCGTGTCGTTCGGAGTGGGAAATTGTTCACCAGAACTAACTGCCAGGACGATCAATTCTGACCAGTTTTCAGAATCCGTAAGTTTGATAATGGCAACGGAGAAAGCTCTGCACGCGCAGAGAGCGCAAACCGAACTTTGCTGAACAAACCCAGGGCTGCAAATATTTCCGGTACGGGAGGTCTCGATGAATCAAACTCTGATGGATCCGAAAGTGATGATTGTTGCCGCGGTGGTGATTCTGCTCATTGCCGGCATGGCTTGGCTGTACGTCCGAAAACGCAGAACGAGCAGCGCCCAGCTACGCCAGCGCTTTGGTCCGGAGTACGATCGTGCGGTACGAACGCACGGGTCCGAACGCCGGGCGGAATCGAAATTGGCGGATCGCGAGAAGCGGGTTGGAACGTTGAAGATCCGCGAGCTCGATGCCGCAGAACGGGAGCGCTTTTCCGCTCAGTGGGTCTCCTTACAGTCTCGTTTCGTCGATTATCCAAAAGGAGCCGTCACGGAAGCGGCCGAGCTGGTGTCTTCATTAATGCAAGCTCGCGGCTATCCCGTGGCCGATTTCGATCAACGTGCCGCGGATATTTCTGTCGACCATCCTAAAGTCGTTGAAAATTACCGGTCCGCGAACGCAATCGCATTGCGGCTGGGGAGGGGAGAAGCAACTACGGAAGATCTCAGGTCAGCGATGCTCTACTACCGTTCTCTGTTTGAGGAGCTGGTGCAGTTGCAAACACCTATTGAAACGAAAGCGGTAGCGTAACCGCCGTGCGGAAGCCAACACACGAATAACCTACGAGAACACAGGAGCAAATGATGAAACCAAGCACGCAGGACAAGACCGAAGGCGCAATCCACGAAGTAAAAGGAAAAATCAAGGAAGAAATCGGAAAGGCTACGAAAAACCCCAACCTGGAGGGCCAAGGGAAAGGTGAAAAGATAGCAGGTAAAATTCAAAACCGGGTCGGCCGTGTTGAACAGGCTCTCGGAGAATAAACAATAAACAAAGAGGCGCGGGGCTCAGGCGTCGATCTCCGGAGAATGGGGTAACAGAGACTGAAGAAGAGGGGGCGCGGACGCACTCGCCCCCTCGCTTACGTCGGCTGGTATAACGGGAAACGGGTTCTCATAAACACGCGAGAGTGTGGCACGGTTTTGATGTGAACAGTGGTCACAATTGAACATCTTTTTTCCGCGCGACGCCGCATGATGCAGCCATGACCAAGCAGAAACAAGCTCTGGCGATTCGTTGTCCCACCTGTGGCGCTAAGCCGGGGGAAAAGTGTGAGCTCAGCACTGGCCAGCCCCGTACGGACCCGCACCGAGATCGACGCTTGACGGCCTCGGAAAAATAAGTCAGCAACCCCGAATGCACCAACCCTTCAAAGTCGGAGGATGCCTCGACGGTTTAACCCTCGGCATTTTTCGCGAACTCGCTTGTTATCTCAAGCGGGACAAAAAATCTGGGTGAAGTCCAGCATTCAGGCCAGCGCGGGCTCGGCGAGTGCCGATCCGAGGTGGCCGATGGCTTGGCTCACCGAAGCTGCTGCTGCCGCGCTGTCTTTTTCTGTGGGCGATGGAATCTGGAGAAGTCCTTGCCGGCCGAAGTCCGTGGGAAGCGTAAAACGGTTCTGGTGCTGCATGATAGATTCCAAAATGTCTGACAGACCCTGGGATTGATATCCATTATCGAAGTGGACGCCACGATCATGAAACGTGGAACTCGTCATCCAATACTCGCAGGCCAGAAGCCAGTGGCCGGGACTGATCGATGACCAGAGCTTCAGATAATCCAGCGTGCCACCCGTAGCGAAGGCGTACTCGATATGAATCAATCCGGTCTGAGCGCCGTGCATCAAGTCTAGCCAACTCACAACCACGGCCGACTCGAGGATTCGCTCGAGCGTTTGATCTTGGTTCGGTCTCACAGAGTCAAGTTCCATAAGTCCACCTTCCGGAGCGCAGAACGCGCTCAACTTCTGGCTCGCTCGGCATCGTGCTGGGACACGCGCCGTTCATCGTCGCCATCGAGATAGCAACTCTGTTGGATGTGTCGCGAGTGCGCCAAAACAACGGTGTAGGGCACGCCTAGAAATCGCTTGGCCACGATTCCAGTCACCTCAAGGCAATTGAAATTCATCGGCTTCAGTTTTCCCAACATTCGCTTCACTGCATTCTGGATGTTATTCGCCCCGATGGCACCGAAGAACATCTCTTTTACTTCCGCAGCCATGAAGAAGAAGTTCCATCCCCCAGCATGGATCTTGCGACCAAGGGCGACGCCATCGAGCGCAGTGACTCCCCAATTGGCCTGGTAAGACTCACTTTGCAATCCCAGGGTCTGGGCTATAAGGGGACGATCCTCGATCAGAATAGTGCCAACTTGAACGGTTGCTGTCATCGACTTCTCCAGAGAACGCGTAGACCGTGAGATTGAAAAACGAGGCGACTACGGAGCCGCCTCGATCCGACCGACACTCCGCTTAGGCGGCAACGGCAATTGCGATCTTGTGAAGAGTCGAGCTAATGACATCGGAGACTCGTACTCTCGGGCTGCCGTCCAATACCTTATTCAGACTCTTGAGCACTTCGGGATATCCCGTCGTGTTGTATGCTTCCGCGTGCTCCTTTGTGTCCCAAAGACTGATGGCGATGACATCCATTCCACCCAGATTACAAAATGTGATTTCGTCTCGAAATCCCTTCTGCTTGCGCAGCGTGGGGATGACTTCGTTATCGAGAGTCTGGGTGAATTCGGCCAGCGTATTTGGCTTCAGGCGTAGAGCAACATTGCGAGCAAACATTGATCAACCTCCATCGATTGATTAAGAGAGCTAAGAGGGGAAACTTCAGATGGGCTGACTTAGTTCAGGAGACCTGAAAGAGTGAGAACGCGTCCTCACTCGACTACCACCCTAGTCGCACACCGTCGGGTTGTCAATCGCGAGAACCTCTCGTTGGTGCGAGGTGGCTACATGCTCGGAGCGATTCCCCGCACTCTTCTCATGCCAGCGCGGTCGGTTGGGTGAGAGCGGCCACTACAATCAACAACAACACGACGACTATCACCGCCGCGCTTCCTAGAAGCACGATTTCACTGAGCAAGTCAGGCTTCATTAGATCTTCCCGGCTCATTTCAGTTCCTCCAGCTCCGCCCAGGCCTGCCTCAGGGGAACACATGGGCCCCCTGGTTTGACAGGCCCATGTCTCTTGGAGGCATCCAATAGCCTGCCCCATTTCCCGCGGGAATGCTGAGCAAAATGGCTCACTTTGGAATCTGGGAAAAAAAGAAAATTGGGCTGTTTGGCTTTAGTCACGATTTATGCCAATTAATGATCCCCTTGTACTAGAATCGACGTTAATGAGTTCTGCTAAAACACCGAACGGGAACGGTAAGAAGAAGCGCGAGTTCGATCCCAACACCTTCCTCGCAACCATTGGCAGCGGGAGGAAGAACGTTGCCGTTGCCAAAAAGCAGACTATCTTCGCGCAAGGAGACGACGCAGACGCGGTGTTCTATATCCAAGCGGGCAAAGTGAAGCTCACGGTCGTATCCAAGACCGGCAGAGAAGCGACCATCGGAATGTTAAGCGACGGAAACTTCTTTGGTGAGGGCGCACTGGCCGGGCAGGCTTTGCGCATGGGGTCTGCGTCTGCAATGACGGATTGCGAACTTCTGCGGATCGACAAAAAGGCGATGATGGAAGCGCTTCATCGCGAACATGCCTTTTCGGATCTGTTCGTGGCGTATTTACTGTCGCGAAATATTCGTTATGAAGAAGACCTGGTTGACCAGTTGTTTAATTCCAGCGAAAAGCGACTGGCCCGCGTCCTTCTATTGCTGGCTCATTTTGGCAAGGAAGGTGTGCCCGAGAGCGTCGTCCCCAAGATAAGTCAGGAAACCCTGGCGGACATGGTCGGAACCACCCGTTCGCGAGTGAGCTTCTTCATGAACCGGTTCAGAAAACTGGGTTTCATCCACTACGCCGGCGGGATCGAAGGCGGATTGCAGGTCCACAGTTCGCTGCTCAACGTCGTTCTGCACGATTGAGCACACCCAGGAGTGCGACACAAATTTTGCTACTCTGCTTGCCTGCTATTCTGTTGCTCCCGTAGCCTTGGGCTGATCAGCCCGCCAGATATACAAGAATTTCTCGTCGCTCGATGTCTCCACGGGGATGTTCCTCTCTCGCGTTACGCGGTTCAAAGCAGAGCGAAGATTCTGCATCTTCTCGCCGTTCAGACTGTTCAGCGGCACCTTAACCGCTTGCTTAGGGTTCAGCTTTGAAAGGTCGGCCAGAATGTCCGCTACCGCCTTCCGATGTTTCCCCTTACGGCCCTGCGGAACATCAGACCGGTTCAACGACGCGTAGTGAGTGTTCTTACCGTTGCCGTTACGTCCCATCTGCGTGCCCCCCTTATCGGGTATCGTATCGGTATGCGGAAAATCGTACGGCAAAAAATCATATCCTGCAACTAAAAATCTATGCGAATCCTTCCCAGGCCACCGATCTGCTGAGGCACGCGTACATTAAGATGCGCTTTATCAATGAGTTCTCCCGCCTGCGTAGCACTAAGACCTGCTAAGAGTTCACCCGTACGATTTTCGCCGCGCTAGCATGATTGACGATGTGGGTGCGCCGAGACGCTCCGGAGGTAACCGGTGCTGTAGCGGTTGGTCCGAGGGCTTTTCTTGAGGGGGGCACCCAACCACGACCCCGGTTGCACTGACAAAAATGAAGCGCGAATTCGACCCTAACACTTTTCTCGCGACCATTGGCGAGGGGAGAAAGTTAATGGCTGTCGCGAAAAAGCAAACCATCTTCACCCAAGGAGATGAGGCAGACGCTGTCTTTTATATCCAAACCGGCAAAGTGAGACTCACCGTCGTATCCAAGATCGGCAAGGAAGCGACGATCGGGATATTGACCGACGGAGATTTCTTTGGCGAAGGCGCGCTGGCAGGTCAGATTGTCCGCATGGGATCCGCAGCGGCGATGACCGATTGTGATCTGCTGCGGGTGAACAAGAAGGCGATGATGGAGGCGCTTCACCGCGAACATGCGTTTTCCGACATGTTCGTTGCCTATCTGCTGGCGCGGAATATCCGCTACGAACAGGATTTGGTCGATCAACTGTTTAACTCGAGTGAAAAAAGGCTGGCGCGCGTCCTTTTATTGCTCGCACATTTTGGCAAGGAAGGTGTGCCTGAGACCGTGATTCCGAGGATCAGTCAGGAGACGCTGGCTGAGATGATTGGCACGACTCGGTCGCGAGTCAGCTTTTTCATGAACCGGTTCAGGAAGCTGGGTTTCATCCATTACAACGGCGGTTTGCAAGTCCACAGTTCGCTGCTCAATGTCGTTCTCCACGACTAGGATTTCCACGCCACTGACTCCGCTCTAATTCAAAGAACGTCCGAATGGATTCCTTGACAAAATGCTGGCATTGCCTTGCCAAGCAAGGGCTGTGAGCAATTCTGTACAGACTCCCGATTTGGTCCCTGATAAGTTGCTTGTGACTGTGGGGAGGGTTTTATGAGTGCATTTCGCGTTTTGTTGGCTGACGATCATCCGATATTCCGTTTCGGTCTGAGCTCACT
The DNA here is from genome assembly GCA_035601995.1 of Terriglobales bacterium. Classification (GTDB taxonomy): domain Bacteria; phylum Acidobacteriota; class Terriglobia; order Terriglobales; family Acidobacteriaceae; genus JABDBE01. The sequence goes on along the minus strand of DATNNE010000131.1, from coordinate 597,252 downwards.
GCTGGAGTCTCACGAAGGATGGGAAGTCTGCGGCGAGGCCGCCGACGGACGGGACACGGTAGAGAAGTGCAGGCAGTTGAAACCAGATCTTCTTATTCTGGACATCTGCATGCCAGAACTGAATGGAGTAGACGCGGCGCGGCAGATCCTGAAACACAATCCCGACCAGGTAATCCTGGTGCTTACCGCCGTGGACTCCGAGCAAGTGGTCCGAGACTGTTTGGCGGCGGGTATTCGCGGGTGGGTTTTTAAGTCCGACGCAGCCGACGACCTGATGACCGCAGTGGAGGCACTGCAACGGCACAAAACCGTGTTCAGCTCGCGAGTGTCTGATCTGATCTTGGACGGTTACAAGCAGCACCGCACTGCCCCAGCTGCACCCAACATACCCAAATTATCGCCGCGGGAGCGCGAGGTCTTGCAGCTCGTGAGTGAGGGCAAGTCCTCGAAGGAAATCGCCGTGAGCCTGAACATGTCCTTGGCAACGGCGGAAACGCATCGCAGCAATATCTTGCGCAAGCTCGACCTTCACTCCATCGCCGAGTTGGTGCTATATGCGGTGAGGAACGGGATTATCCACGTGCACTGTCCACCAGCGTTGCCCATCCCCGAGATGGTTGCGGAACGTAAGCGTCCAGTTGTACCCGCCGGCTATGCAGCGTTTCGCAAACCCCGGAACAGCCCGGCGAACCTCGAGCCTCAGGGCGTCAATTGAGAGTGACGGGCACGGAAAATAGGCCAGACCCCGGGGGAGGTCTGGCCCGACAAGCGTGCGCGTTTTGTACGGAAAGGTGAGCAGTCGTGAGGGTCTGAACGTCGACACTGTCAATCGACACTAACCCATGACCGCTCCGTCGAACAGGCCGAATGATACGTTGCCCAAAACGGGACGACTGTTCAAAATTGCACAGTTTTGAAAAAAAGCCGTGCCAAGGCTGTCACTATTCGTGACGAGAGGGGTGCTTCATGTCTCCGACTGAAACAGCCGCTGTTCACAGAGTTCTGCTGGTGGATGACGATAGCGCGGTACTCGCCATGATGGTGCAAGGGCTGGAACGCAAAAGATTTGAAGTCGTTGCAGCCTCCAGCGTGACCGAAGCTCTGAGACGCATCGCGACTGAGAGCTTTGACGTGCTCATCACGGACTTGCACATGCCCGACCCCGGTGACGGTTTCACAGTAGTCTCGGCGATGCGCCATTCCCAACCGAACGCCCTGACGCTGCTGGTCAGCGGCTACCCCGACGTGCAGGGCGCTATGGCCGCCATACTCCTCGAGGCGGATGAAATTGTGGTCAAACCATTCGAGATCGATCGCTTCACCGAACTCGTCCGGGAAAGAGTGGTCAATCGCAGACCTACTAAGCGAGTGGACAAGGAGAGCGTGGGCGCGATCTTGCTGCGGTGCAGTACGAGTATTGTCCAAGCTTGGCTGGCTCGGGCAAAACGAAGCACTGAACTAAGCCTCATACCGCTTAGCGATGAAGAGCGCACTGGACATCTTCCCAAGCTGGTTGAAGACCTGGCTCTCCGCCTGAGCAGGCCCGGCGCGACTGACAAGGATAGCGATGCCATCTTTTCCGCGGCCGCCGTTGCCCACGGCAAGCTGCGTTTTCAGCAAGGCTATGCGCCCGCAATGCTGGTCCATGAATCGCGAATATTGCAGGTAACAATCTTCGGGACGTTGCAGATCAATCTGGAATCTCTGGATTTCAGCCTGCTCTTGCCTGACGTCATGACTATCGCGGACGAAGTCGATGCGCAGTTGACGCAGTCAATGGATAGCTACATGAAAGCCATGCGCAAGTCAGCGGCGTAGCTACTGCTATCGCCGCATTTCGAAGCCATTGTCCGGTGAGTCGCTGCCTTGACCTTTTTGTCGGTCGGGTGTCAAAACCGTTTCGTCGCACGCCGGCAGCATTCAGCCGCCAAAATCACTTTGCAAGATATGAGCAATTTTGCACAGAATTGAGTAGGGCCCAGCCTGTATACCTAACCGGCATGGCTGCCAACACGACTATCCTCTGCATTCACCGGGAGCCGACCCAACTCCGCTTGTTGCAAGAAAACGGCTACGATCTAGTTACGGCGACCACTGGTCGCGAAGGCCTTCAGCTTTTCATGTTGCGGCCCGTGGATGCAATCGTGATCGAGTACCACTTGGGCCTCCTGGACGGCTTGTTCGTCGCGGCTGAGATCAAGCAGGTCAACCCGCAGGTTCCCATCGTGATGCTTGCCGAGGACGCCGAGCTGCCGGATGATGCCTTCAGGTCCGTGGACGCGCTGGTGACCAGATCGGATGGGGCTCACTTTCTGCTGGCTACCCTTCACTTCGTGCTGAGCGTGAAGCCGTTCCAGCGTGAACGGGAAGGCGTGAGGACTCCAACGCCGGAACATGCCCGTCACCTTGGCCGGTCACGAGGGAAGCAGTGGCCGATGGTCAGCCACCGCTCCTCAACTGGCATTTAAGGAATCCCTAATCGTGGCCTTCCGTGGTGTCGTCGTTAACGCACTGAGGACCGTCAACCGTCTCCGAGGCAGAAATCGAGATCGCACCGCTGCGGGCAAGAGCCTTGCCACGAAGGGTGCCGCCGTCCAAGGTAACGCTTGTCAGCGCCAACATCTTCCCCACGAAAATGCTGCCCTTCCCGACCGTGGCTGAGGAACCGACCTGCCAGTACACGTTGCATCCTCTTGCGCCCTTGCCGGTGAGATTCACAACTACCTTGGAATCCGGGGCGGTGGTCAGCGTCGTGCCGATCTGAAAGATCCACTGCGCGTTGGAATCGCCTTGAGCGTCCAGCTTCAGAGTGCCGGTCAACTGCGCCGCCGCCGTAAAGCAATAGACTCCGGGAATGAGCTTCATTCCTCCCAGATTCACGCCCGTGAGTGTGGTGCCACAATGGGCGCCCGCAGCTTGATCGTATGCCGTTGTCAGAGCTGTCTGGGCCTTCGCCGTCACCGGGCTGGATTTGAGGTACAATTTGCCCTTCACCTGGGCCGGCTTGAGTCCCTTCACGGTGGCTGTCGGAGCGCTACCCACGTCGCCAATTATGAAAGTGTGGGCGCTGACGTTGGTGATGCCGGATCCGCCCAGCACCGCAAATTTGTCCGCCGTGCCAAGATTGATTTTCACAGCGCCGGTATCGGTTTGGGCGTAAGCGCCGATTCCCGATAACGACAGAGCCAGTAATGAAATCGTAAGCAGTTTCATATATTGTTCCCTTCTTCGTTTTACTTTCCTGAGTGTGAAACTTTCACTCGGCACTCTATAGAAGCGCACAAGTAACCGTCTGCGCAGTATTGATCACATTTACTAATTCAGTTGTTGCTCCACTCTAAAGTTGCGCAGCTATCGCCCAAACGTCAGAAGATAGGAAGGACTACACTGAAGGTGTGAGATATTACACAACCAAACCGATGAACGGCGGGACCACATTCACCTGTACTTTCTGCGAGCATAGCGTCACCACCAACGATTTCGACGTCACGAATGGCAACCGTCGCACCCAAGCGGCAGCGTTGATAAATCAGCACGCAGCTTCATTGCATTTGCGGACGTCGGTGCCAACCAAGCTGGGCAGTCGCGGCGCCCTTTAAAATCGGCATACTCAAACATTCGTCCATAGCCGTCGCGCGACTGACGTCCGCTTATCCGCTCCAGCCCGCCGAAGAAAAAAGATGGTCGCGTCTGCGTCTCGCGTTTTGGGTCCGTTAAAATCCTTTAAGAGCTGGGAAAAAGCGCACGACCAACGCTGCTCGCTTAAGCGCTTCCTTCTACGCTACGCGGCGGCCGCTCACCAAGTTGATGACTAACACCACCAACGCTACTACCAGCAGTAAGTGGATCAGACCACCGGCGATGTGAAGGCTGAAACCCAGGAGCCACAGAATCAGAAGCACAACAAAAATCGTCCAAAGCATGTTTATCTCCTCCGCTCATTTGTCGAATCGCTTGTCATCCCTGCCTCGCATCTTTCTGCCCCAGTTGAACTCCTCGGAACGACTTCCCGCACTCCAAACAAAATGGCTTCGATCGTGGAGTGATGAGCCCGCAGAACGGACACATCCTTGGGGATCCGAAATCGGTGCGGGCGGTCTTGGTTGCAAAGAGCTTCCCTAGAGAGTCAGCCAGGAAGGTGCGCAAAGTACGAAGATGAACAAGAAAAGGATGCAAGACAGAGCCTGCTCTTTCACGTATTCGACAGGTCAACGATGACACATCGACGGCAGCGATTCTGTGCAAGATTGCTCAATTCACACGAGATCGTAAGTCAGCACGGTGATAGTCAACCGATTCTGGGCTTTGTCCTGAAAACCTAAAGTGAGCAATTCAGACCAGCTATTTCTTGAGGCCTAGGCGATGATGATGCCAGAGACGAGCACGTCTTCTCGCTCTTTCAGATCCCCTGAGCTAAGTCATCTCATCTGAAGTTCTCTTCTCTTAGTTTCGCGGCTCCCAAAGGAATAAATTTATGAAAAAGACAATTTCACTGTTGTTGATGAGCTTGATGGGCTTGATTGGAACCTACGCGTTTGCAGGCTCGGCTCGCGAAGACACGGTTGACCGCCTGCAAAAGTCGGTGGACGTTCTACACGCGATTATGTCAACGCCGGACAAAGGCATTCCCGAAGAAGTGTTAAGCGGCGCAAAGTGCATCCTCGTGGTGCCAGATTTGATCAAAGGCGGATTCATTTTTGGTGGCAAGCACGGCCGTGGCGTTGCTTCTTGTCGTACTTCCGACGGCTGGAGCGCACCCGCGTTCGTATCGGTTGGCGGCGGTAGCTGGGGATTGCAGATCGGAATCGAAGGCGTGGATCTGGTTATGCTGGTGATGAATGAGCAGGGCTTCCAGCATCTGTTGTCGAGCAAGTTCGAACTGACCGGCGAGGGATCGGTTGCGGCAGGACCAGTGGGCCGTCATGCTTCCGCCGGAACTGACTGGAAGATGAATACGGAAATGCTGACCTACTCGCGTTCGAAAGGCGTGTTCGCCGGCTTGACGCTTGAAGGTGCGGTCGTGGAGCAGGATAACGATTCTACTCATGCCATTTACGGCAAGCACATGACGTTCCGCAACATCCTTTCGGGCAAAGTGTCCACCCCGGCAAGTGCGGAGGCATTCCTGAAGGCAGTGTCCGAGGCAGGCCAACAGGCGAAAGTCGCCGAAGCTAGAGAAGACAAGAAATAATTGGCTGGGAGCTTTGCGGGCAAATGCAGCTGACCGGACCTTCGATGCGGTTTCGGTCAGTTCGCACGGCCTTCGAAAGGTGGAGACAGCATGAAAGCTAATCTGCGTAGATGTCTTTGGGTGCAACTCGCTTGCCTGATTCTCTGGCCGGTTCTTTCATTGGCGCAGTCGTCCGATCTCGCGCAAAACCTGGCGGCCTGCAAGACTGGGCATGAGGTCTGCGATCGCTCAAAGTTGACTCCATCCCAAACCGCTGAACTGGACGCGACCGAGCGCGAGCGCAACGTCTCCGATTGCAGAAACGGCTTCGATTCCTGTGATCATTCGAAACTCACCCAACCGCAAGCGATTGCATTGGCCGTAGCCGATCACGAGCGCAACCTCTCCGACTGCAAAGACGGCATGGCCTCTTGCGACCCTTCGCGATTGACTCAATCCGAGGTTCGCGAATCTTCAGTCGCCGCGCACCGGCGCAACTTGGCCAACTGCATGGATGGCATAAGCGATTGCGATTACTCCCAACTGCGTCCGTCGGAAGCGACGGCAGTAGGTACAGCCAAGCGACAGCTCAACATTTCCGACTGCAGAAATGGCGAGGGGCTCTGCGATTATTCCAAGCTTACGGTTTCGGAAGCGGCTGAAGTGGCGGGCGCGGAACACCGGCGCAACGCGCAGAATTGTGAGAATGGCTGGACCGAATGCGACCATTCCAAACTCACGCCGGCGGAAGCTGGTCAAACCGCAGTAGCGGAACACCAGCGCAACATCTCTGAGTGTAAGAGCGGCCAGGAAACCTGCGACTACTCAAAACTGACTGCACCCGAAGCCAAAATGCTGGCCAACGCCGAGCAACAACGGAACTACACGGCCTGTCTGAAGGGCTACGGCTATTGTGATCGATCGCGTCTAACGCCCTCGGAAGCTACCGCGATTCCGGCCGATCAAAAACCAGTTTCTCAGTAAAACGTCGAGAAAGCAGCAAGTACACGAATTCTGTTCGCAAATAGATATATCGCAAAAGGAGAAAATCGATGACGACAAGTGAAAAAAGCAAATGTGCGCATCTGCCCTGCCGGTGCCTGGTGCAAAGCAGCGACAAATACTGCGGCGAAGCTTGTAAGGAAGCAGGATCCAAAGAGGTGGAGATTGCGTGCCAGTGCGACCACGGATCTTGCCCGCTTACCGCATGAAGAACAGTAGTGACCCTCGGTACGCAGGTTGATCTCAGATCGGCCCAGGAGACTCTCGACATGAACATACGCCGAATTGTGGTTCTGCTGGTAGTGCTCACGAGCGTCGCAGCCCTACCGCTGGCAAAGGCGCAAACACTGGTCGATTCGTCAGACTCCTCCAGCACGGTAGCCCCGACGAGTACGACGCAGACCCTCCCCGATCTGACGTATGTGCGTCCGACGGAGTCAATAAAGATCCACAACTATTTATTCGACACTTTCGGCCCGTATCCCATCGCGGGTGCGGCCTTTGTGGCTGGCGTTGGCCAAGCTTACAACTCTCCTCCAGAGTGGAAGCAGGGCGCTGAAGGATTTAGCAAGCGAATCGGGTCCGCTTTCGGCATTGCCGCAGTCAGCACCACGACGCGTTACGGGCTGGCCGAAGCCTTCAAAGAAGACACTTTGTACTACCGCTGTCAGTGCAAGAGCGTGTTTCCACGGCTTCGTCATGCCGTGATCTCGACCCTTACGGCACGCCAGGGTGAGGACGGCCATCGCGTCTTTTCTCTTCCATCGCTCATCGCCCCGTATGCCGGCTCGATGACAGCCGTCTACGCGTGGTATCCCGACCGCTACAATTACAAGGATGCTTTCCGAATGGGTAATTACACCATGCTGGGATACGTGGGCGGTAATATTGCTCTGGAGTTTCTCTATAGCGGTCCCCACTCCTTGCTTTCGCGCATGCACCTCAACAGTTCGCATGGAGCCTCAGATTCGGGTTCAAATCCAAATCCGTGATCGAACGCGGACCCAGTACGGTTGCGCCCGTGAACTTCGGCACAGCGCATTCGCCAGGCGTGGAATAAGCGCGAACGATCTGCCGCGCGGAGGCCTGCACTCGCCAAACTGTTTCCTCAAGCGCGGGGTTGATTCCCTTCTCTCCCGCGCCTAACTGCCCGCGCCAACGGATCGTACAGTGGCTCAGGTCAATTCCAGCGTCAGAATACGGTATCTGAAAGCCCGCTATAGGGTGTCTACGCCTGCTTTGATTACAACCTCGTAACCCTCGGATTGCTCAAAACCAAGCGGTCTCAATATTTGCGTCCGCATAATATTTCGGCCCTTGGTCCACGCAACCCATCGCAGCGCCACGTAGGGAGAACGAGGGATCAGGCGAAAGGAAACGATGCAAAGTATTCGCTTCATTCGTGCGCTGGCATTCGCATTCATAATGCTGGCTTTATCGGCCGCGGCTCAGGCGCAGATCGCGGTATCGATCAACATCGCCCCGCCGGCCCTTCCCGTATACCAGCAACCCGTATGTCCCGCCGCCGGTTATATCTGGACGCCCGGGTACTGGGCTTACAGTCCTGCGGGCTATTATTGGGTGCCCGGGACCTGGGTAGAGGCTCCGGCATCCGGTCTGTTGTGGACTCCTGGCTATTGGGCTTGGGGAAATGGTGGTTACGTTTGGAACGCGGGTTATTGGGGACCGCAGGTCGGCTTCTACGGCGGAATCGTTTACGGCTTCGGCTATACCGGGGTCGGCTATCAGGGCGGATACTGGAACAATGGACAGTTCTATTACAACCGCTCTGTAAATAACGTGACCACGACGAACATTACCAACGTCTATAACAAGACCATCGTCAACAATACCACCGTGAACCGCGTCAGCTACAACGGCGGTCGGGGTGGCACAACAGCGCGCCCGACGGCGCAGCAAGAAGCGGCGGCTCGCGGTAAACACACACCGCCGACTGCAATTCAAGCGCGACAGCAAGAGTCTGCCAGGACGAACCGGGCCCAATTGGCATCGGTCAACCATGGCCACCCGCCGGTGGCTGCAACATCCAGAGCGGGGGAGTTCGCTGGAACGGGTGTGACGGCAGCGAAGGGCGCGACAACCGAGAACCAGACCAGCGCGAATAAGCCGTCTCCAGCTAGCACCAAAGAAAACAAGACGGCTGCAAACAAGGCGGCTGCAAATCGCGCGAATGAGAACCGAGCAGCGGAGAACAAAACGAGTGCAAATCGGGCCGCCGAGAACAAGGCAGCCGAGAGTAAGGTGGCTACGGCTCGCACAAAAGAAAACCAGACGGCTGAGCAGAAGGCAGCCGCAGCGCGAGCAAACGAGCAGAAAGCGAACGCGAATAAGGCCGCTGCAAATCGCGCCGCCGAGAACAAGGCAGCCGAGAGTAAGGTGGCTACGGCTCGCACAAAAGAAAATCAGGCGGCTGAGCAGAAGGCAGCTGCAACGCGCGCAAACGAGCAGAAAGCGAACGCGAATAAAGCCGCTGCAAATCGCACCGTCGAAAATAAGGCAGCCGAAAGTAAGGCGGCTGCGCACACTGCTCCGCCCACCGCGAGTGCCGAACACGGGCAACCTGCCCCGCGTCCCGAGAGCGCACCTAAATCCGAGACTCGCCCGGAATCCCCTGCGACTGAAGCTCACGCCCGGCCACCGAAAGCGCCTCGCGCCTCGACTGAAGAGCAGTCTCGCCCCAAGAAAGAGCAAGAGAAATCTCCGCAGTGACGACTCCGCAAACGATAGTTTTGGCTTCTCGGCTCGCAACTACTGTTGCGGGCCGGTTTTTTTGTTTCGCGTCACGGCATTCTGGCCGACCGGCGTTGACTCGACTTGGCAAGGTCTTGCCTGAGAAACCGGAAACAACTTTGCAACAATCCGCACGCCCGGCGCAACAAGGCGAAATTGAGGTTCCGCCTGGTCTGGTTAAGGTTGTTGAAGAATTTGGTGGCGGCGGTTGGACTCGAACCAACGACCTACGGATTATGAGTCGTCCAACCGACTCAGATTCTAAAGAACTTCAACGACTTCCCTCGGCAGATTCCGGCAAAGTCCTGCAAAATCCGCACCCCACACGCACCAAGAAGGATGGCGAAGTGTGAGCAAACTCAAGCCATACGCCAGCCAGCGAGTCTTGGCGCCAAATCTTGTGGACGCGGTTCAGGAGCTTGCGAAGCGCGATCTTGATGCCTTCGTGACGCTCTATTTCCAGGCCATGGTCCTCCTCATGGAATTGGACCGAGCTGGTTACGAGTACCTCATGGCTGGCGTGATGGTGGAAACATTCCGTGATTGTGGGTTTTTCGAAGCGTTGGAGCAGCTCAAACAAAAGCTCGACGCCGGAGACATTCAGGGGGCAATGGAGAGACTGGAAGCGATCAAAACCTGGGCGGTTTCGATCGAGAAACTTGCCTCGCAAGAAAGATTTCAGGTTCTGTTGGCTGAGCATGAACAAGCCGTGCAGGGGCGAAGGAAGGGAGTTAATAGAGTCTACGTCATGTGAGGAGACCAAGATGGCAACTCCCAAACCAGCGGGCCGCGGGCGTCCGCCACATCGAAGCACTGCGAGGGGGAAAAGCAATGAGAACAAAACACCCTAAGATTTTCTGTTGTCTGCTTTTAGTGATCGTGACCGCGGCCCTCTACAGCCGGGTCGCCAGCTTTCCGTTTCTGCGCAACGATGACCAAATCTACGTGGGCGACCCGCATATTCAGGCAGGCCTGAACTGGACGACGTTCAAATTCGCCTTCACCGCGATGGACCTCGGCTACCCAACACCGTTGACGCTGCTTTCCCACGCGCTGGATTTCGATCTCTACGGGCCAGATGCCGGCCGCCATCACATCACAAATGTCCTGCTTCACACCCTGAACGTGGTGATTCTATTTCTACTGCTACTCCGGGCCACCGGTGCGATGGGACGCAGCCTGCTGGTCGCGGCATTATTTGCTCTCCATCCTCTCAACGTGGAATCCGTCGCTTGGGTCGCGGAGCGCAAGAACCTCTTGAGCACGCTGTTTTTCCTGCTCGCGCTCGGCGCCTATGGCTGGTACGCGCTTAGGCCAGGCGTCAAGCGCTACCTCACGGTAGCAGTGCTATTCGCTCTCGGACTGGCTTCGAAGCCGATGGTCATCACACTTCCGTTCGTGCTCCTACTGCTTGATTTCTGGCCGCTGAAGAGGATTGCGGGTTGGGGTGAGCCTGCAGTTCCACATCCGCCACGGCGGAAGAATCTCAAAGCGCGACGTCAATTCTCGCCGGTCCCGGCAACGTTTTCGCGACTGGTCCTAGAAAAGTTGCCCTTGTTGCTGCTCTGCGTCGGCAGCGCTGCCTGGTCGGTCATTGGCCAGTCGGGAATCATCCCGGAGCCAACGAAGATCGCGTTTCTGGGGCGAGTGCTAAACGCCATTTACTCTTATTGGGTATATGCCCGACAGACAGTCTTGCCGGCGGGTCTAGTCAAAGATTATAGCTTCCCGCTTGAGCCGCTGAAGGTCATCGCCATCTCGAAACTCGGACTCGCGGTGTCGTTCCTCGCGGGCGTGAGTCTTCTGGTGTGGAAACGGCGCAGGACCCGCCGCTATCTGCTGACGGGTTGGCTCTGGTATCTCGTAACCCTGGTGCCAGTGACTGGAATTTTATGGATGGGCAACTACAGTCACGCCGATCGCTACGGGTACATCCCGATGCTCGGAATCTTCGTAATGATCGTGTGGAGTTCTGCTGAATGGGCTGACAGCAAGACAACCAATTTCGGCGCTCGTACGGCGACAGCCGTCAGCATTCTGGCCGTCTTGTCGTTTCTTACCTGGCGACAGATCGGTTACTGGCAGAGCGACTTTGAGTTGTGGGCACATGCCGTGAAAATCGAACCGAATAACCCATGGACGCAGCTCCAACTGGCCAAAGCCGTCTACAACCGAGAGCTAGCCGAGGCAGCGGCCGCAAGGGATGTAGTCGCTGCCGGACATGCCATGGACCAGGCGCGTGTGGACTATTATCGGGACCTACTGAATCGAGCGCCCGTGGATCCGTCGACAGAAATAGCATTGGCGACGAATCTCGTAGCCACCTTCCATCCGGCAGATGCAATTGTGGAATATCGCAAAATCATCGACTCGACGCCCGATCCACTTCTGCACGCGATCGTTTACGGGGAGATCGCTGAGGTATCCCGCATAACGGCGGACCGCACAGGCCAGCGTGACGCTTTTACTGCAGTTCGACAAAGCTACCGGCAGGCGTTACAAGCCAACCCAGACCGCGTGGCCAAATTGACCAAGCAGTTCGCGGACTATGTCACGGTACAGCCTGCACCTTCTCGCTTGGCGGTCCTAGGCATATTCGAACAGGAAAGCGACCGCTCCTCTGAAGCCCGAGCGGCCCTCGACCAGGTGCGTAGGCTGGACCCTAATTACGACTTAAGTACGCTGGGTTCGCCATCCGCGAAGTAGGAGACGAGCATGATGAAAGAGTGACAAGGAAGCCGCGCAGTAACCTCGAGCGTCTGCACCACTAGCAGGCGGAGGGCGTTGACGCGCTGGTCTTGCAGATCGAAGGTCAACGCCGATTGAAGGTGATGAGAACGAGACAGGCTTAGAGCAGCGAAATTTCCGACAGGAGATTTCCCTAGCAGGCACTCCTAAGTCAATGCTTTTCATTAGCTTAGCCGTGGAGAAAACTTTGAGGCCGAAAGGAGACACTACGGATTGACTCCTTCCGGCTTTCCAGCGAGAATTGCCGTCGCTCATCGCGCTCGAAGAGCGCGCACTGGCGGGAATTGAGGCCGCAAGCCCGCAGTGCCTTGTCGAGAGCAATTCGTAAACAAGTAGCAGATGGGAGGCAGTGACAATGAAAACCCTAGGGAAGTTTGCATTACTGGCTGGCAGTTTGATATTCGTGGGCGCGACGCTCGCGCTTGCTCAAGCAAATCCACCCCGTCGAAGTCCGATTCTGAGCTACAACCAAGTCGTGGCTTTGGACGAATGCGATCCCAAAACCTTCAATGAAACGCTCGGGCCTGACTTCTGCAGGAATATCGCGCTTGGATATTCCACGACATTGGCCGATTTATTTTCAGAGGCACAATCTGGACATCCAGACCCGAACTGGGACTTCGAACCCGACACCATTCACATCAAGCAAGGAACCACTCTTAGCGTAGTCGACCAGGGCGGCGAGCCGCACACCTTCACCGAAGTGAAGCACTTCGGCGGCGGTTTCATTCCGCAGGTCAACGGGCCCGGAGAGCACACCATTCCGGAATGTGCCGGAGGCTTTGGCAAGGTCGCCGTGGCCAGGACTCGACTCCTTCAAGGCAGCCAACTCCAGGTCACAGGACTGGCGCCGGGTGAACACCTTTTTGAGTGTTGCATACATCCCTGGATGCGCGCGAAGGTCGAGGTGAAATGAGCGATGACACGCCAGAGAAAGAGGGCGCGAGCTGGCCGCGAGAGGAGCCGGACATCGCGGAGAACGGCTAAGAGGCTTGTGCCCCATTCTTTCACGTTCCTTTGGAATGCATGCACGACAGGACAGACCGATTAAACGGAATCACCACGCAGTAGCAGCGAAATTTAAAAAAAAGAGGAGCGCCATGAAGTCTACAAGGTGTCCGCTTTTTGTGTTGATCATGAGTTCAGTGCTTTATTCATTCTTAAATGCCCAGCAATCGACACCGGCCGCGGCATCGTCAGACACAGTGCCGCGCCTGGTGAACTTTTCCGGAAAAGCGCTGGATGAGCAGGGTAAGCCGATTTCCGGCCCGACCGGAGCGACCTTCGCGATTTACAAGGATCAGCAAGGTGGGGTTCCGCTGTGGATGGAAACGCAGAACATCCACCCGGATGCCAAAGGTAACTACAACGTGCAGCTGGGCGCCAGCCAGTCGCAGGGTCTACCCCAGGAGTTGTTCACTTCTGGCGAAGCTCGCTGGCTCGGCGTGCAGGCTCAGGGACAAGCGGAGCAGTCGCGCGTCCTGCTGATGAGCGTGCCCTATGCACTGAAGGCCCAGGATGCCGAGACCATCGGTGGCAAGCCAGCGTCTTCATTTATGCTGGCACCAGCTTCTTCCAGTGCCACGGGGAACAGTACCCGTCAACCTGCAGCGACCATAACCGGCAGCGGCACGGCGGACTTTATTCCCCGCTGGACGGGTACGACCACGCTTGGCAATTCGAATATCTTCGAGACGGTTGGCGGCAATGTTGGGATTGCGACCACAACGCCCGCTGCCAAGCTGGATGTCAAAGGCACGGGAGACGTCCGTGACACTCTGACGCTTTTTCCCAAGTCCACTCATCCTGTATTGTCGGTTCACGGCACCGCCCTCGCGGTCAGCGACACCGGCGTCGTGACCTTCGTTGGGGGCCAGGCGTTTCCCGGCACGGGCACAGTCACGAGCGTGGGCAGTGGAGCTGGATTGACGGGCGGTCCGATTACGACCAGCGGGACGCTGAGCATTATGACCGGTGGCGTGACCAACGCCATGTTGCAGAACCCGTCGCTCACCTTGACCGCCAACAGCCCCCTGAGCGGTGGCGGATCGGTATCACTGGGTGGGACCACCAGCTTGGGTCTGAAGAGTTGCAGCAACAATCAGGTATTGCAATATGTCAGCGGTGCGTGGACGTGTGCCAATCCGACGTTGGGGACAGTTACCAGCGTGGGGCTGAGCGCCCCGAGCAACGACTTCACGGTGAGCGGATCGCCGGTCACCAGTAGTGGCACGCTGGGCCTGAACTGGACGACTGCGCCCACCAGCGCGGACACGGTGAACGCCATTGTCAAGCGCGACGCCAACGGAAGCTTCAGCGCGGGACCGATCAGTGCCGCCACCGCCTCAACCGGCATTGCCGCAGTTACGGCAACCGATACCGACGTCGCCGCCTACGGTAACGTTGCAGTGTACGGGGCTAGCACGAATGGCTTCGGAGTGTTTGCCATTAGCGATAACTACACAGGAGTGTACGGCGCGGGCGATACGGGAGTGTTTGGCGGCACGGGGGGTGATGGTATTGGAGTGGACGGCGAGAGCTCAAGTGGTGGTATTGGAGTGTACGGCCAGAGCTCAACCGGCCCCGGGGTATACGCGCAATCCGACACGGGTTGGGCCGTGGACGCTTACGGCACTTCAACCGCGACCGGAGTTCTGGCGGGCAGCGCCTCCGGCTGGGCTGCGTGGTTTAACGGAAACGTGGACGTCGACGGCAATCTCTCCAAAGCCGGCGGTTCGTTCAAGATCGATCATCCGCTCGATCCCGCCAACAAATATCTCTACCACTCCTTCGTCGAATCGCCCGACATGATGAACATCTACAACGGCAACGTAATCACCGATGCGCAAGGCGATGCCGTAGTTCCTTTGCCAGATTGGTTTGAAACCTTGAACCGCGATTTCCGCTATCAACTTACGGTAATCGGCCAGTTTGCGCAAGCAATCGTGGCCAGTGAGGTAGCTGACGGCCGATTCAGTATCAAGACGGACAAGCCCAACGTGAAGGTTTCCTGGCAGGTGACCGGCATCCGGCAAGATGCCTGGGCCAATGCTCATCGCATTCCCGTCGAACAGCAGAAGCCAACACTTGAACGCGGTTTCTATCTGCATCCTGAGCTTTACGGCGCGCCCGAAGAGAAGGGCGTCCTGTGGGCGCGTTCTCCCCAAGCCATGAAGCAATGGAAAGAAGCAAGAACCAAGGCAGCAGCCACGGATGGGAAGGAAGCTCCAGCCATGACGCCGCTCTATCCTCGGCAGATGCGCGAACAACATCGGCTAATGGTGACCCCTCCGGCGCCGCGAGCCAGCAAACCGGTGCTCAACCAAGAGTAGTCGGCGCACGTTCGTAGCAGGCAAACACCGCGAGTCACCAGCACAGAATGGCGGCTCGGGCGATCAGGGTTCGCGTTTACCGGGAGTGCGTACTGCTGACTGTGCCAGCCACGGATGTTGTACTCGGACGGCTTGGCCTCTTGCGCGTAGCCGTAGCGTTCCAGCAGTTGAGCAACCTTGGACTTCATTGCCAACCCGCTTTCTTGACTAATTTGAACTGCCCGTTGTTGACGGCGTAGCGGAGGTATCGGTGGACCCGCGCAGCGTCGATTTTGTGTCCATCGATTTGCCTGCCAGCAAATTCCGCGATGAGCATCGCGGCATTGCCGTGCCCTTCTCCCTAGTGAAGTCGCAAAACTCCTTTAGGAACACCCGCGTCTGACCGCTTCAGTTGAGGCGATCGTGTAACGCTCGGGTTCGGGGGGACGGTCCTCAGCGAAGTGGTCGCCTTCGCATTCTCGCTCTTGCCCTTGCCGTTCTCCGGTTTGTCGTTCGCTGCCGATCGCTTCGCGTCTGTTGCTGCTCGCCTTTTCATCGCTGTTCTCCTCGATTTGAATTAGGGGGAGGCGAGAGATTGTGTCCCAGCGGGAGGAGGGCCGACATCCACTTTCTGGAGCCGACTCGCTCGACCGCCCTCCCTCGTTAGTCGAGATCAGAGCCCTCCTCGGAGGCGTTCTGCTCTTCGACATCCGCCGCGACGCCGCAGTCGCTCCTGAAGCTGTGGGACGACACGGACCGTCCACTATGGCGTCTCGCCTCCTTTCCCGATCGCGCCGATTTGCAGATCAAACTGTCCAAGGCATTGCGCTTGGCTGAGATGCGAATGTGGGAATAAGTCTTGAGAATTTTGTCGCTGATGTGGCCCGCGATTGCCTTCGCCGTTTGCTCTGATACGTCCGGATCTTGGAGGATGTCGGTGATCGCCGTGTGGCGAAGATCGTAAGGGCGTAAACCCTTGAGCGCTGCCGCGGCAACCAGTTTTCGCCAGGCTCCATTGCAGGTTGTGCAATGCTTCGTTGGATCGTAGATACCCCACGTCCCATTACCGCGAACGCGAAATGGGAACAGGTAGTGCTCCGGATCTACTGAGCCGCGCTTCCGCGCTAGTTCGAGCGCGCGTTCCACCGCCGCGAACGCTATGTCGTTCAGCGGGATGACTCGAATGCGATGCGGCGTTTTTGCTCCTCCCGGTTGTATTCGAATCGTTCTCTCTTGAAAATTGACGTCCTTGAGCCGCAGCGTCCACACTTCTTTTGGTCCAGCCGTCGTGTTGACTGAAATCGCGGCAAACAGATACGCCATCTCCCATTGCGGACGGCTGCACGCCACGCGGAACAGCCGATCGTATTCTTGGTCGCTCAGGGCGCGCCCAGGAGATTGCTTTGGTTCCGGAAGTCTCTGATAGTCATATCCAACCTCCTGCCAGCGCCCAATCCGCTTCAGGAGTTGCTGAATGACTCCGAGTTCCTGATTGATCTTCCGGCCGGCGGCCCGGCTCATTCTCATGCGCTGATAGGCACGAAGCTGCTCTGTGTCCATCTCAGAGAGTTTCATCTCGCCGAAGAAGTTGCTTAGCGTTTTGATGTACTTTTCGTAATCGGCAAATGTCCGAGGTGCAAGATAGGGCCTTCGCGTGTCAAGCCACGCATCAGCCGCCTGATTGAAGGGCAAGTACGCGAGTTGGCTTTCTCTGGTCTTAGGCATCTTTTGTCGCTCTTTATCCCTGCGAAGCGGTTCCGTTCTCGTTGACATCGACCAGAGCTCCACAATCCTTGCAAACCAGATGTGGATGGCTGCAGTGGTCATGCGCATAGCGCGCAACGGCGTCGGCAGAAATCACTTCCTTACCCAGGCCACACGCGATGATCGTCTTCAGCGTGCGATAAACAGTGCTGAAACCGATCAACAGATCATCTTCTTTGATCAGATACAGGAGCTCGTGCGCTGATATAGGTTCCGTCGTCTGCAAAAAGACTCGGAGGATCGTGCTGCGCTGTTTGGTACGTTTCATGCCAAGACGCCTGAGCTGCTGAGACAGCAAGTCCTCGGCGCGCTCGATTTCGCCTGGTGATACGACTCGCAGGGGGTTAGGATGCATTTTTCACCTTGCCGCTGCCAAGGCCTTGTTCGTATTCCTTTAACAGTTCCATCGCAGTCGAGAGAGGAACTTTAAGCCGGTCCGCTGCAGCGGCAATCATTTTCATGGCCTGTTTCTGTGTGCCGCGCTTGCCGGGTCTTTCGGGAAGTTGATTCTCGCGTCCACTTGCGCTGATCGCATTGACGGCGGTCCGGAGTGCAGGTAATCGCACGTGCGAATAGACCTTCCTGAGCATACGTGGTGAAACGTGACCCGCGATCTTGAGCACAAGGTGTTCGGGTTGAGTCTCAGCCAGCTTCGTCAGGGCGTGATGACGCAGATCATAGGGACGCAACCTGACTCCTGCGGCAGCGCACATCTCATTCCAGGCGGTCCGCGGCCAGAAACCATGCCGAGTCGGATCGAAGGTTCCCCTGCAGACACGGAACGGGATGAGGAAATGCTCGGGCTGTGTAGCTCCAATCTGTTGTGCTCTTTCGACCAAGGCTTTAGCTGCAGTCAGAGCTTCAGAATTGAGCGGAATCTCTCGAACGCGATTAACGTTCTTGACGTGCTCGTGCACGTGGATTCGTGCAGTCTCCGGATCGCTGGTGAAGACATCGGCTAGCCGCAGACCGCAGATCTCGGCTGGTCCGCTGGCTGTGTGCGCGGACAGCATCGCCGCCCAGTAAGCGACCGCCCAATTCGGATTGAGCGCGCCGGCCTCGAAGAGTCTGCGCTCCTCGTCCGAGGTCATCGCTCGCCCCGGGGATTCGCGCGGCAGCGGGACGGGCTGGTAAAAAGGCGCCACTGCAGCCCACTTTCGTATCCGCTTCAACATTTGTTGGATTACCGTGCATTCGTGATTGATGATGGAGGCGCCGGCGGTCTTATTTCGCTCTCTCTGATAAAGGCGGATCAAGTCGGGGTTCGCCAGTTTTTCAAGCTGAACATCGCCAAAGAACTTCACGATTGTGCCAAGGTAGTTGTGATAATCCTTTTGAGTCCTCGGAGACAGGAAAGGGCGTCGGGACCCTAGCCACGCCATGCCAGCTTTGGACAATGGCATCTTCGCAAGGATGCCGTACTCACTGATTTCTTCCGAGCGCTCTGCCTTGATGCTCCGGAGTTGTCTGCGGGAGAACGGAAACAGATCTGCCATGGTCATCCCTTCACGAGTCTTAGTTTTCTATGCACCGCTGTAGCGATCGGCTTTGCAATCGGGATTGGAGCACCAAGCCCAAATAGGGTTGAGGCTGTCCACTGCACAGAGCCAACTGGCGCGGGGGGAGTCGCTGGGGTGACTGGCGTTCTGGATATGCCGTCATTAGAGATAGCCCGAACGGCCTTTCTTTTCGCGTCCATGCGAATGTGCGAATAGCGCTTTTTCATCCGGGAAGAAACGGAGTGCCCAGCGAGGTTCTCAATCACCTCTTCTGAGATATTCGGGTTTTCCAAGAGCTTCGTGATCGTATTGTGGCGAAGGTCGTACACGCGGAGTTTTGCCAGGCGCGGATATTTCTTTGCGACTTCTTTGCGCAGCGCGTACCACGCGGTTCTCCAGCCGAGCACCGGCTTCGTGACGGCCGGAGAATCCCCTTGACGTGGGGCTCGTCCGGGAAGCAGGTAGTGATCCGGATCGATGGCTCCCAGCTTGACGGCCCGCGTATGAAGCTCCGACACTGCCCAAAACGCTTCATCACTGAGCGGGATATCTCGCACTCTAAATTCGTTCTTCGTCCCTTCCCGAATGTGTAGCACGCGGTTGCGTAGGTCAACATCCTTCAGCCGAAGGTTGCGGAGCTCCCCTGGGCCCGCGGTCGTATGATTGGTAATCAGGGACGTGCAATATGCGACTTTCCACCTCTGGGACCCATTCATCGCGAGGGTGAACAGGTACTGTTCTTCTTCCGGCAGAAGAGCGATCCCGGGCCCCGACTTTGGAACTTTGAGTTGCTTATATAGCTTTGCGATTGGTTCCCAGAGTCCAACCGCTCCGAGAATCTGACTGAGGCAGTTGATTTCGTGATTGATGAGACCCGGACCGGCGGTAACACGACTCGAGCGATAGGCGACGATGTCTGCTATGTGGATCTCTTCAAGTTTCATCGCTCCAAAAAAGGCGAGCAGCGGCTTTTTGTATTCGCCATAGCACTTGGCTGTTTTCGGTCCGATCTCCTGTTGCTTCTGCTCCCACCAAACCGGCCACACCTTGGCTAAAGTGTAGCTACCCATCTCTTCTGTTCGCATCATAAGCGAGCCTCGGTCAGTTCGAAATTCGGACTGTCCTGGCCACTGTTGATGTGTGCCTCGGCCCGGGAGAATTTCTCGGCCCATCGCCAACCCAGTAGCGTCTTCTCGTCGACGCCTACTATTCTGGCTAGTTCTGCTGGGGAACCACAGAAGTAGCGAATCTCCTGCGGCGGCACCAACGAGATTGGACGCCCGCTACGGTCTCGCTCATGACGAAGTGGACGCACCTTACGCTCAAGCACTCCCTGCGATCGGAGCACTTCTTCACACCAGTGTTGCACTCGGCGGCGGCTACGCTCGCCTTTCCAAGTCTTCACCACAAACACTTCGATCCGGCGTGAGCTCTTTTCGGCGACGCAGAATCCAAGAACGTAGTTCATCAGATCGCAGAGCTCCCGCGGTTCCAGAACGACATCATCCTCAAGTCTCATGTTTCAACCTCCCTGCTTTCCCTGCCTCACCAAACGCCATGTACAAGGTCGGCTCATTTGTGAAACGACGAATATTATTCCCATGCCTTCATCTTGTCGACCCCACTAAAGCGCCCTCTTGCCGCCAACTGATCGGGGTGAATGGCGCGCTCACACATAAAGCATCTCCGGACCGTTCTCAGGAATGCCAGCGCATAGGTTTTTGGCACGCCTGTGGAGCGCCCGGATAGCCGTTCCCGTGCTAACCCCTAACTCAGCGGAGATCGCACGCCAAGAAGTCCCGGAATCGCGGAGCTCTTTGACCTTGGAATCATCCACAGGCGTGCGAGGACGACCCAGCTTCTTCCCCTTGGCGCGTGCATTGCGCAAACCGGCCTTCACTCGTTCAACGATCAGGCTGCGCTCCAGTTCAGCAACCGCTCCTAACACCGTGAAAACCATCTTGCCGGTTGGCGTGCTAGTGTCCACGTTCTCCGAGAGCGAGACGAAATCGATTCCGAGCGCCTGAAACTGTTCGAGCACGCGGAGCAAATGAGAGACGCTTCTGGCGAATCGGTCGAACCGCCACACAACAACTGCGTCGAAGCGTCGTCGACTGGCGTCCGTCATCAATCGGTTTAGGTCAGGCCGGGAAGCTTTTGCTCCGGATACCCCGACATCGGTGTACACATCGGCGACCTGCCAGCCGCGGCGCTCGACGTACTCGCACAACTCACGGAGCTGAACTTCAGGGTCTTGCCCCTTGAAGTCGTGGCTGTGATTGTCGTGTTCGGCGCGAACCTTTCCACATTTTTCGCACTTGGCGGTGGACACTCGGGCGTAAAGTGCAACGCGAATGGAGTGGGAGTTCATCGCGACCCGCCCTTCACCCTGAAAACTTGGAGCACAAAGCAGTGAGAGCCAACGCGTCCTTCGGTTTCGAGGCGCCGTCTCATGGCTTGCGCCGACTCTGCGAACAGAAGAATTGTCTTCTGGTGCTTCCAGGGCTTGGTCCATCGCCTGCACGGTGCCTGAATGATGGCCGCGTACAAGGACACTGCGGTTGGTCCGCACTCGGGTTTGAGGGGTTTTGGTGGAGAAGGGAAAAACAGGACGTTCCGGTACGGATTGAGTACTGATCGAAATGCCTGCGGGGAGACTTCCGTCGTCGTTGCCATGGCCAACCATCCTTTCCTGAAGAGGATCCAGAGCAATAATCGGAAGGCGATCGCCTGACCACCTTCCGATCAGCACAGACGCTAGGCACTCGCAAACCGGCGAGCACATCGCACCTTAAGCTCATTGAAATCGCCACTCTCCCATTCAGGGGAGTAGTGCTGGTTCTCGGAGTAGGCGAGAACCGCCATGATGCCGGCAGCGATATCGAAAGCCCTGTCTCTGTCGAGGACTATGTTTCCCTTGCGCGTCAGTTTGGGAAGTCCGCTGATCAAGACGCGATTACGGGGGATGTGTTGGCGGGACTGCGATTGAGTGCTACTTTGGTTTACAGCCATTGTGCGCCTCCTTTGTAGGTGCATTTCGGTTAGGGCCGAGTGAGTGCTAGAACACTCGCTCAGCCCGTTTAATGTCCCAACAGTCTCACCTTACCCCCTAAGGTGTCAAGATAAATAATTGAACATTATATTTGCTTCACCTTACCCCCAATGGTAATCTGTGATTATGAAGAAGCCCCCGACACTTCGACTCACTGAGGTCCAAAAGAAAGTTGCTGCAGAACTGGGCCGCATTGGGGGGCAAACCCGGGCGAAGAATCTTACCGCAGACAAACGGCGCCGCATCGCTATCAAGGCCTCTAAGGCCGCAGCAAAAGCACGCACGCAGAAGGCTAACAAGCAAAAATCCAAACTGCGCAAGGGCACATTCACAAACTCGACCTAAGGGGAAAGCGGAATTGAACTGCCTGACTAACCCTACAGATCATGGGTCGAAAATCGATCGAACGATTTAAGAAGACGCTCCAATCTCGCCACCGTGAGCTGCGCAAAAGCATAGCTCAGACTCAACGGGAGTCACTGACTACGCAACATGAGTACGGCAAAGATGAGGGCGATCGTGCGAACACCTCTCTGGCAAGAGAAATAGATCTTGGCAAGAAATCCCGGGACCGAGCGCTGCTGAGTGCAGTCGACGTGGCACTAAAACGGATCACCGAGGGCAAGTTCGGCCAATGCCTCAACTGCGACCAGGAAATTAACGCCAAGCGTCTAGAAGCGATTCCGTGGGTTCGCTACTGCATCACGTGCCAGGAGTTGATTGACCGTGCAAAGTAAAAGAGCCGGGGAACGCTGGATCCACGGCGCCCCGGCTCTTTGGCCAATGTTCTCAGCCCACTTTGATTGCGGTTGCTAGACTTGGGTTGCCTTACCGTAGCGGATGGATTTGGTCCAATCTGTCGCTGCCGGCATTTCGATGGCGGGAGGGAAAAGCTAGCCCTAGGTTAACTGGGGAGGAAGCCTGGAAGCGTAACCCCGCTTCACGCGCGACGTACAAGCCACACAACCAGCAGAATCACAATTACTGTTCCGAGCACGCCCATACCTAACATAGTCCCTCCAGTCGAACGAACAGGGCAATGAAGTCACCCACACAGACATGTTAGGACTAGATTCCGACTCTCGTCTGAGCAAAACTGAACACTCTACAGTCGGGTCTCGCATCTCCTCACTGCTCTCTCGGGCCAGGGATCAGACTGCAGCCCAGCGGAATGCCATTTTCCCTCAGCTGCTGATATTGGGGTCAACGGGTATTCCCCACCGCTTGAGCAGCGACTCCGGGACGTAGTAACGGTGTTTGTTGCGCTCACACCACTGCTTTAGCTTTTCCGAGGTTGCGCACGTCTGCTCGTTCAACCCGAGCTTCCGGACCTGCTCTTCGAACGCCGTTGGAACGTTTGGGGTCGCCTCGATCCGCTTTCCCCAGTTCGGATTTCCGCGTCTGCGAGGCGCCTGCGAGATAGCGGGTGGTTTCGCCACGGGCACATCATACTCCGCCCGGCTTGAGCTCGATTCGCCCGGTAACTTGAGGGAAACCGCAAACCCCTCCATCTTCCATCGCTTACAAATTTCGGTGTCCTGGCCCGAGGACACCAACCCGCCGCCCTTGCTATCATCGCGGCAAGAACCCGGTGACGGCGCACCAAAGTCCCAACGCCGTAGGGTCCACAGGTTGCGCTCCTGGCCGGGCGCGCCTGCCACAAGACCGGGCCACGAGCAGGACACCACATGACGACGGAACCGAAATACCAGCTGTGGAAGGCAAAGCCGCCAGGCGAAGCCGAAAGCTATCACATCCTACCCGTCGGACACGCGGCCGCCGTCGCCTTTTCGGACTTCATGGAGAAAATGCCCTGGACGGCCGAAATGGAAGCGGAGCTCCTCGAAGCTCTGGAAAGAAGCAAGAAGCCCGATCGTCCATGAAGTTCGTCAACCTGCCGATCTACTCCGCCGACTGACCCACACTCTGGCGTGAGCGCTACGAAGAACGCGCCGCCATGATGGAATACGGAGCCAACTACCCTCGCGATGCCGCCGAGTTCAACGCGGAAGCCGACACCCGCTGGCAGCGGAATCAGCATGAGCGAAACCGCGCGGTCCGCGCTCGCTACTCCCAAACACAAAATGAAAGGCGTTTTTCTTTTTCGGTCTCCGCTCGACGCTCCGTCCTTAAAACACGTCCTCGCTACGTGTGGGATGAACCCCGTTGGTCGCGCTGAAGTCCTGCGAGAGTGCGGGCGTGCAATCCGACTACTTTTCAAAATTCGCCGTGACGTTAACGATTGAGTTCTCTCTAACCTCGACATTCGAGGTCCAATCCTTATAACCTTGCGTGACTAGCTGGATGGCGTGCTTACCGCGCGGCAACTTCAGAATCGCCGGCGCGTGACCATAGCCGACCGAATCGATAAATATTTCAGCCCCGTCTGGATCAGACGTCACGGAAACAGTCCCCACGTCGACGCTCAGCGGCGCGGCCGCTTTCTCCAGCGTCGTAGCCGAGGCAAGCGCCGGTTGAACCGACGTTTCGGGATCGCGCTTGGCAGCGGAGACTACAGGAGCAGGATGAGTCTCTGGTTGGGGTTTGGAGGGAGTCGATGGAAGGAGTGGACTTCCCCGCGTGGGTGAGACCGCGACAGCACCTTGAGCCGACCAATCAACGACTATTGCGTTGCAGGCGTCCTGAACAGAATTTCCCAAAGACCGGGTCGAGCGGCTTACGATTGCGTCTCCCTCCTTGTTGAAGACTGCAATCTTGTTCCGTCTGCGTAGATACCCTTTGCCGCCCTCGTGGTCCAGAACGACCACGTAATCGGCCTTTTCCTGTTTGTTGTTAACCAGGACCTGTTGGCAACGTTCCCCGAACGTTTTGATGATTTCTGCTGTTTGAGGCCTGGCTCCGCCTTGCGTATGGGCGGCAAATGTTCCACCAGAGCCAGCAGCAGAACCAACAATTTCCCATGACTCGCTGTCGGTGATAAACACTCTCGGCCGATTTTGTTCGCCGTGTACGGTGGGCTCGAAGCTGATCACAGAGACTGCGACATACAGTGCCACGAATGGAAAAGCAAACTCCCAATGCCAAGAACGGGCGCGATTCATGCATCCCTCCAAAACTTAGATTTTTCCGCGAAGTCTTGTGATGGGGCCCTGCTCGGTTGATAAGGGGGGAGACTGTCAGCTACCGAGCACGACAAGTCTGTTCCAACTCAGTTCTACTTGTCAATCTCCCGAGGACGACCCGATAATTTCTTTTTCCAGGTCTTCACAAAACGGGAAAAGTCATGCGAAGGGTGACTAATTATTTACCGCTCTGAAAAAAAGTGAGACGTGCGGCAAAAGTTGCTGTATAGTTACCCGTTGAAGGAACGCCGAGGGGAAGTTTCAAGATTTTCCCTCGATCCAAGTAAAGACAGGGGCGCTGCGCGACCCAGGTCTTTCGGGACTCTCTGAACTGAGAGCGGTTTCAACGGCACCGACAAGCTCCGTTGCACATCGCAGCTTCGCATCGGTACGTGTCTACGCACGACTTCACCAGCCTAAAGCTTCACGATTAAATAAAAACCTTTGCCACTGATGGCAACAAGTGCAGGCGGACGACTTTGCACCTGCGTCGGAGGTACGAATCATGATTGACTGGAAGGATCGCCGCAGAAAAATAGGCATGACGCAGTTCTTACTCGCCCAGGCATCCGGAATTTCGCGGATGAGATTATCGCAAGCCGAGACCGGTCAATTGTCGCTCACCGATAACGAGATTGCGGCGGTGCATCGAGCTTTGAGCGAGTATCTTGCCGCCAAGGCGAAGGAGTTTGGAATATTACTCTCTCAGGAGAGGCAGCAAGTCAGAACCGCCTAATAAATCGTCAAACTACGTGCGAGCCGTCGCCGGAAGCGACGGCTTTTTTTTCAGAAGCCGACGCTGAATGGCCGAAAACCGTTACCGCAAAATCGAAGTACGCATGTGGGGCGATGAGAAGTACCGCACCCTCTCACCTCTTCTGCCATCAGGTCAGGCCCTCTGGCTTTTCCTCCTTACCGGGCCACACACTGGTCCGATTCCAGGGTTGTTTCGTGCGGGTCGCGCTGCGCTGGCTGAGGAACTTGGATGGGCGCAGGAAGCCTTCGATAAAGCCTTCGCGGAAGTCTTTCAGTTAGGTATAGCGAAAGCCGATTGGAGAGCACGCGTCGTGTGGATCCCGAACGCCATAAAGTGCAACCTCCCCCAGTCACCGAATGTAGTCATCTCGTGGGCTTGTGAGTGGCACTTGATACCAGAGTGTGATCTGAAACGCGAAGCGTTCGAGACCATAAAGTCAGTGATTTACGGGGTTGGAGAGGAGTTCGGAAAGGCTTTCGACAAGACTTTTCAAAAGCCTTCAGTAAAGGCTTTGCCGAATCAGGAGCAGGAGCAGGAGCAGGAACAGGATATAAGTACTTTCCCGCAAACTGCGTTTGCGGATCATCGCGCGCTCGCCGTTGACACGAATAGATCAAAACCAACCGAAGCTCAGATCGAGCAGCTTTACAGCCTTTATCCTCGAAAGCGCGACAAGTTGGCAGCGAAGAAAGCCATCTGTAAAGCAGTGGGAATAGTAATTGCCGGGGACCATGATCACCCCGCTATGCCTCTCGAGGAGGCGCTCAACTACCTTGCCCAGCGGATCACACTCTACGCTCGATGTGTTCAGGGGTGCGATCCGGAGTTCATTCCCTATCCGGCGAGCTGGTTGAGCGCTGGATCCTTCTGGGATGACGAAGGGGATTGGAGAAGCGAAAGGAACGGAGTAGTCAATGGTAACGGCGCCGCAAAACTGCCCGCGAATTACGTTCCTGCCAGTGAGCGAATCCGCCAAGAGCGGAACGTGGCCAGGGGAGCGCATTGAGTACCCTCGACTACATCGATCGAGCGTTGCCCACGAACTTAGAAGCCGAACGGTCAGTGCTTGGCGCAATTTTGTTGGATGCGAAGGCTTACGACGAGGCCGCTGCCCTCGGACTCGCCGCGGGGGAGTTGTCCCTCGATTCCCACCGGCGCATTTATTTAGCAATGCAAGCGATCGCTGACACTGGCCGCCCTATCGACCTCGTGACCCTGTCAGAAGAGTTGTCGAGCCATCGGCAACTCGAGGCCGTTGGTGATTACGGTTACATCTCGGGGCTTCTAGACGGTGTTCCGGATCGACCGAGCATTCGGCACTACGTCAGGATCGTGCGCGAGAAAGCAATGCAACGCAGGCTCGTCCATGCGTGCCACTCGACCATCGGTGTGATCGGCGATGGTTGTTCATCGCAACAAGCGATCGAAGCACTGGGAGAAAACATTCTCCAAATCCAAACCGGTTCCGACGATGCTCCCGCGCAGCGTGTTGTTTCCTTTACAGACCAGGTTTACAACGAATGGGAAAAGCTTGCTGATGGCAGTGGAGACCTGATCGGTCTTACTACCAGCCTCGATTGCTTGGATCTGGCAACAACGGGGATTCGCAAGGGAGAGTTGTGGCTGGTAGGCGGCCGCACGGGAGACGGCAAAACCGCACTCTCGCTGCAGATCGCCGCAGCGAATTGCCGCAACGAAATTCCGGTCGCCATATTCTCGATCGAAATGGGCCAGGGTGATCTTCTGCAACGGCTCTGGTCACACGACGGGAAAATCCCGTTTCAGTGCATTCGCTACCCACGCCGGTTAGAGCCCGAAATGAGAACGCGCATCCGGCTCGCCATGGGTGACGTCGGGCAGTGGCCCTTGTTCGTGGTCGAAGACAGTTCCTTATCTATCCAGAAGCTCATCGCGAAAGCACGCCTGCTGATCCGGCGGGAGAAAGTGCAACTCTTGATAGTGGACTATGTGCAGTTGATCTCGGTGCCGGCCCGGGACGAGAAGGAACGTCTGACAAAAGTTTCGAATGCACTGCGTGCCCTAGCGAAAGACACCGGAGTTCCTGTGGTCGCGATCAGTCAATTATCACGGCCGAAAGATGGCAGCCTCAACGCTAGGCCAAACAAGTTTCATTTGAAAGAGTCCGGCTCGCAAGAGAACGACGCACACGTGATCATCCTGACGTACCGCCCAGTCGATGAGTTTGGGAATCCGTCCGGCGAGGATGAATTGATCATTGCGAAGCAACGACACGGCCCCGTGAGCAATGAGCTAGTTTATTTTGATTCCAAGACCTTAACTTTTCACGAGCGAACCAACCGATAGAGGAAGCAAACGAGGAGAAATTATGCCTACTGAATGGGGAGACGATGAGTCGAGCGGTCCAGACGCAGTCGACTACGAAGAACTGCGGCGGCAACTCATGGCGTCCGCAGGCAGTGGAGCGCCGCCGGTCTCTGGCGCTCCCGCTTCGCCAGAAAATCAACCCGCCCCCGCAACGATGGCCAGTTCGGGGCCACAGTCTGGTTCCGTGGGCGACATTATTGCGCGATCTGCACAGCCAGTTGAAGTGCGGTTGCCTAAAGTTTACCCACCTGCGGTGCGTAGTAGGCTCATGGCGTCCGCCGGCGACGCTGTTACTCCTGCTCCACTGCCGCCTGCTGGTACTGCTGTCGCACAGCCGGCTCCGGTAAGCGATCCAGCCAGCACTCCACAACCGCCCTCGGTCGGATCGATCATTGCGGGCGAAGGTGGTCCAAGGCCGCCGACTGCCGCCGTAAAAACCAGCCCCCTCCCTTCCGAAATTCCGCAGCCAGGAAACAACAATCTTCTCTCGTTAATTTCGCGACGCGCGCAAGCAGGTCAACCGATTAATCCGGCGGCGGTCGACCCGCAGACGGGCAAGCCGATGTACCGAATGGGACTCGGCCAGAGGCTTCTCGGAACCTTGGCTAATTTTGCAATGGGATTTGGTTCACGCGGGGGAGCAGAACCGATCTACGTTGGTCCTGGTGCCACCAACGCCCGCTTTGCACGCGACAAATCCCTACAGCAGGAGAACGTCTCTAACCTCGATACGGAAATTGGGAACACAGAAAAACTCAACACCGAGCAGCAGAATCTTTACAACGCGGCGATGAAGTCGGCGTATGAGACGCAGTTGGGAGAAGCACGAGAGAAGACGGCGGAGGCCGCTGAAGGTCGGGCGAACGCCGCTGGCGAGAACGCGGCGATTCGCGGCCAGTTAGTACAATCGCAAAACGATCTAAGAGAGGCACAGGCAAAGAAGGACCTCCAGCCCAAACAACCCAGTAACGAAGTCGAACTCGTCCAAGCGTACAACACGGAAGCCGATCCCAAGAAAAAGGCCGCACTCAAGGGAGCCATCGATCAACTTGCTGCACTGAAAGCTGCCGGGAAAGATACCTCCGCCGCCGATCTCGCAAAGATCATCGCCATCCAGAATCAAAAGTCCAACATGCTCGACCGTGTGGCCAAAGAGAAAGAATCGGAACGCGCCAGGCTCTACAAAGAAGCAGACAGCAACCTCAAATTGAAATACAACGCCGACGCTCTGGCGGCCGAGAGGCAGAAGATTGATGCGAACCTCGATGCAAAGTACGCGCCTCGGGAACAGCAAGCCAGCGATGAAGCCGATAAACTCCTGGGACTCACCAAGAAAGGTGGCGCGCTTCAATCGAAGTCGGGTAACACTCCCGCGAGTACACCGTCCCAACCCCCGCCCGCCGGCGCCATCCCCGCGAAGCCTACCACACCTCCGAAGCCTGGAAAGGTCTGGGTATACGACAAAAAGACGGGCACCCGCGGCCAGATTCCACAAAGCCAACTAAAACAGGCTACGCAGAGTGGCCAATACGGCACTTGGTAGATTCCCATGCCTGATACTGCCACCATCGACTTCGAGCCGGAATCTCAGCAAGTAGATTTTGAGCCCGAGCAGCCAGGCCCGCCAATGCCCTCGGTTGGCAGTCTGATTCAACAAACTCAACCGTGGACTTCGCGCGCTTCTGCTTCAGCGCAAATCGATCAAGCAATACGCCCGACACCATCGCCTGTCTTGCCACCGGCGCAGAATCGTCTCAGTATCGCGCCGCCGCATCAGGGAACGGCAACACAGGAGGTTGAGCGCCAAGCTGGACCGCCGCTGACTTTACAGCCGACCGCAAAGCCGACTCCGCTATCTCCACCGCCAGCCGTACAGAATCAAATCACTCCAGTTCCGCGCCCAGCAATCGGACAGCCGACGTTGCCGACAGGGGAGCCTGCCGAACCGAAGCAACGCGTCACACTTGTCTCGACCGGCTTCGGAGCGCCGGTTTGGATTGCGAATGATGGCAGCATCGAAGGCCGCGAAGAAGCTGCACGGTTGAATGCTTCCTCTAACGAAGCACTGCAGGGCGCAACCGGCGTATCGGGAATCCCGAAAGTCGCCAGCGGATTGAAGACGTTGGTTCCGACCGCAACACAGCCCTATCCTTCTGCGCGGACAGCCGAGTCTGCGGGTGCTGGGGTGCTAGGTGGATTGGGAGAGGTGGCACGCCCGGCCATGGTCGTAGGCGCAGCGGCTGCGCCGATTACTACCATTGAGGCGATCATTGGGAGTGTCGGTGCTCAGAAAGGCGCAGAGGTTGTCGCGGACAGACTTCATGCTTCGCCAGAAGCGAAAGCACTCATAGGAGAGGCAGCCGCAACAGTGGGTGCGATTGGTGGTGGAATCTCCGGTGCTGCCGATGAACGCGCACTTGCAAACTTCAAACCCATCGAGGACAGCCTAGCAACACTGCTCTGGAAGCGCGGATTTGTCGATGACGCCAAGGGCCAGCAGTTACGGATTACCTCTGAGGCGGATGCGCGCGCGGCCGCCCAAGCGATTCTAAAGAAGAATCCTGTCAGTTTCGGAGATGCCGTTCGCATCTGGCGCGAATCCAGAACGCAGCAACCGAGCACGCCAGTTGAAGGCGAGTACGTTGGACCAAAGCCAGTTGTCACCCAACCGCAATTGGGAACCGGACAGCCGCCCATCACTCGAGCGGAAGCCTCCGAATACTTAGAACGCACGAACTACGACCCCGACGCTGCGCGGGAACTGGCCTCCAGAGAACGAGCAGTGAAGCCGGTAACTCAACCTCCGGCACCGGCTCCAGTCGTCGCACCTTTTGCATCACGGCCTCAAATTCACGACGCTCGTACTCCCGCTGGGCCTGCCGCACAAACGCCCGAAATCGACTTTACTCCGGAGACCGAACTTGCCCGATCGGAAGGTCCCGCGAAGCCTGCCGCAGTATTACCTCAGCGTCCTGCTCAACAGATTGCTCCTGCCGGGAAGACTCAGGAAGTGGCAAAGCCAATTGCCACGCCTGCACCGCAGAGAGCCGAGCAAGTAGCGTCTGCGCCCAGCGAGCCACCGCCAGTTCATAAATTCGGCAACACCCAAGCCAATATCCCAGAAGGTTCGGAAGCCCATGAAGCTCTCGAAACCGCGCGGGCTCGTATCTCTGACTCCGACTTAGCCGGCCAGGGGAAGAACGTAGAAGGCAACCATGTCACCGTGCGTTACGGGATTCAAGGCGACGACACTGAAGGCATCAAGAAGTTCCTGTCCGAGCAGGCACCGTTCGAAGCCACTCTCGGAAAGACGGACGTATTCCCGCCCAGCAAGTCTTCCGATGGCGCCGCGGTAGTCATGGCGCCGATTGAAGCGCCCGAACTCCACCGATTGAATGATGAGATTCAAAGACATGGCGACTTCGCGAAGTCCACGCATCCAGATTTTCGGCCGCACGCCACTGTGGCTTACGTGAAGCCAGAAGCCGCCAACCGCTATAAAGGGATGTCGGTCACTGATAGTAAGAAGTTCACGATTGATTCGGTAGCTATCGTCCACAAAGACGGAACGACGGAAGTAGTCAAACTTACAGGAACAAAGGGTGGGGCAGATGCATCGGCATCGAAATCGTCTTCCGCTCATGCGGTTGAGTTCGAACCGGAAAACTGCAACCACTCAGGCGAGTGGCGCTCCTGCCTTGGCTGATGCCGTTTTCCAAAAGCTGAGAACTGGGGAATCCCTTGGCAACGTCACAGAGTTCAATAAACTGGCCGAACAACACTTCGGCTCATCGCGCGTCTCTGGCAAGTGGAGTCCGAAGGACGCCTTTGATGCTATGGAAGCAGGGGTCAACAAGTACCTCCTTCACATCGGCAAAGAGACCATGGCGCGGCCCGTGCCTGAAGCGCTGCAAGTGCTGCGCAATCTGATGAAAGGTGTCACGTCGCAAGGCGTACGCACCGAGGAGCAGATCAAGAATCAGCAGTTCTCGACACCACCTACTGAATCTTACGTCGCGGCGAAGGTCGCAGGGCTGAAACCCTCGGACGTTGTACTCGAACCATCCGCTGGCAACGGCGGTCTCGCAGTGTGGCCTAAGGCGATCGGCGCGGCAGTGCACGTCAATGAAATCGCGCCACGCCGACAGGAGATGCTGAAGGAAGTAGGCTTCGACAAACCGACCGCGCACGATGGCGAGATCATCAACTCGCTGCTCGATCGGAAGATCAAGCCGACCGTGGTTCTGATGAACCCCCCATTCTCCGCGAGCGCAATCAAGTCATACGAATCGAAGAATCGCAATCAGTACGGATTCAATCACGTCGACTCTGCGCTGCAACGGTTAGAGCCTGGCGGCAGGCTGGTTGCAATCCTTGGCGGTGGGCAGGCGAATGAGCCGAACGGGGGCGCCAGCCTGACAACCGGATCCTCCGGCCAATGGTTCGAGAGGATTGCCGAAAAATACAACGTGCGCGCCAACGTCCGGGTGCATGGCAAGGAGTACCAAAAATACGGCACCGCGTTCGCAACACGAATCATCGTAATTGACAAGGACGGCCCTACGCCGTCCCGCACCACCCCAGGCCAGATAAAGACTTGGGATTCAGTAAAACAAGGCAACGTCAACACGCTGGAAGAGGCGTATGATGCGCTCAAGGACGTTGCGGAGAGCAGACCCAATGTCGCCGAATCAAAACCCGCTACTGAACTTCGACGCTCAAGTAGCCCTCGGGAAAGTCAGCCCGCAGCTCGCGTGGCTGCAACTGGAGTCGCTAGTCAACCAAGCGATCGAAGTGGACTACGAGCAGAGCCAACAACTGGCGGAAGAATCGAACCTGCCAATCGACCTCATCAACCTGACCGAAATCTTGGCGGAAACCAACCCAGTGCGAGGAGTGAACGAGTTCCAGTACGCCAACCCGAAATTCGAACTGAAGAACATTCCCAAACAGAGCCCACTCGAAGCTCTGAAGGCAGTATTAAAAATGCTGACCGAGAGCGACCGCTATCAGGCACCGAAACAAGCGATGCAGCTCTAAGCCTCGGGCGTGAAGATTCTTCTCTAGTTCACAAAGAGGAAGAAGATTCCGCCGCCTACGTCGCGTACCGACCGACTCTGAAGGGTCCTGCGCACCCGGCAAACATCGTAGAGACACGCACGATGGCCACCGTGCCGCTGCCGAAAATTACTTACCAGCCATCCCTACCTGAGTCAGTTATCAAAGAGGGCAAGTTGTCTGCAGTGCAGCTTGAAGCCATCTCCATCGCTGGCCAGCAGAACTCGCTCACCTTGCCAAGCGGCGCACGCTCGACTGCGCTGATTGGAGACGGCACCGGTGTAGGCAAAGGCCGCATCGCAGCGGGCATTCTCTGGGACAACTTCCGCCAGGGTCGTAAACGATTGGTGTGGGTGTCAGAGAAGTGGGATCTTATGCAGGATGCTATTCGCGACCTGAATGGCATCGGTGCCACGGACCTCGCGAAGACTATAAAACCGTTCGGTAAGATCTCCGCGATCGATCCGATAGACCACCAAGGCATCCTGTTCACCACCTACGCACTGATCCGCTCTGCTGACAAGAAAGGGAACACCCGCGTCGGCCAGCTTGAGCACTGGATGCGTGGGCAGGACGAAGGTGACGGCGCGTACATCATCTACGACGAATCCCACAACCTCAAGAATGCCGTCGCAGCACAGGCGCAGCAAGTCTCTCAGATCGGCGCGGCCATCAAGAAACTGATGGAAAAGAATCCCAAGATTAGGTCAGCATCGCTTTCCGCGACAGCCGCAACCGATGTGATCAACCTAGGGTATCTTGATCGGCTTGGACTGTGGGGGCCGGGCACGCCGTTCCCTGAAGGATTCGGAGAATTTCAGGCGCAGATTGCCAGCGGCGGCATGTCCGCGATGGAGATGGTCGCGCGCGAGTTGAAGGCTCAGGGCAAGTATGTTTCGCGCACTCTAAGTTACAAGGGAGTTACCTATCAGGAAGTCGAGCACGTTCTTACGGACGAACAGAAGGCGCTCTACCGGACTGCAACCAAAGCGTGGGCCTCCGTAGTGCAGCAGGCAGAGGATACCATCAAGAACACCACCAATGGCGGCGCACTGGCAAAGTCTCGGTTTATGTCCCTGTTCTACGGCGCGCAGCTTCGTTTCTTCAATGTACTGCTCACAACGCTGAAGATTCCGACGGCGG
Organism: Terriglobales bacterium; assembly: GCA_035601995.1. Lineage (GTDB taxonomy): Bacteria > Acidobacteriota > Terriglobia > Terriglobales > Acidobacteriaceae > JABDBE01. Next base: position 563,568 of record DATNNE010000131.1, on the reverse strand, counting down.
TCGACGAGGCTAACAAAGCGCTGGAGGCTGGCAAGTCGGTGGTCATTTCCCTGGTCAACACGAACGAAGCAGCGCAGAACCGGGAAAAGAACCGAGATCGCGGCGGGGAAGACTCTGACGAAATTCCAGACTACGACTTTGGGCCCGGCGAAATGCTCAAGGATCTGGTTCGCGAGCATTACCCAATCCAGCAGTTTGTGGACGACGTGGACTCAGAAGGGCGCCCCATCAAAGTTCCTGCTTCCATCAAAGACGCGGATGGTCGCGACATTCCATTGACCAACCCGGAAGCCATCAAGGAACGAGACAAGCTGCTTGCCGAACTCGACCGCGATTTGAAGATGCCCGCGAACCCACTGGATATCCTCATTAACAGCTTAGGTGGCCCGAAAAACGTAGCAGAGCTCACCGGCCGCAAAGAACGCTACGATGAAGCCTCTGGCAAGTTTGTTCCCCGCGGCGACCCGAACGTAAAGCGCGACGAAATTAATCTCTCCGAGATGCGAGCGTTCCAAGCAGGCAAGAAAAGGGTGGCGATTCTATCCTCCGCGGCGGGTACCGGTATCTCCCTTCACGCTGGTAACGACGTCGCCAACCAACAAAAGCGCCGCCACATCACTCTACAGGTGGGATGGAGTGCGGACAAAGCCATGCAGATGCTAGGTCGCACTCACCGTTCGAACGAAGCGCACCAGCCCGAGTATGCGATGCTGACCTCCGATCTTGGCGGGGAGAAGCGTTTCACGTCGACGCTGGCGAAGAGAATGGGTTCACTCGGCGCCCTCTCGAAAGGGCAGAGCAACGCCAATGCTGGGACGGACCTGATGGAGAAGGTCAACTTCGAAAGTCCCGAGGGGCAGAAGGCGACCAATGCTTTCTACAACGCGATGCTTGCGAATCGGTCGATTCCGGGGACCAAGCTGGCCGGCATGCAAGTTCTCACCGACCTGCGTGTACTGAAGACAGACACGACAACTGGGGCTAAGACCGTTCCACCCGCTGATCGTACCAACGTCACTCGGCTTTTGAACCGGCTCCTGGCGCTCGACCCGGATAATCAGAACTCCGTCTACAACTACTTCTATGACATCTTCCAGGCGGTCGTGCAGCAGGCGGTAGAAGATGGCACGCTCGACACAGGAGTCAAAACACTGCCAGGGGATGAGTTCTCCGTGAAAGAGGAGCGCTCCATCTCGCACGACCCGAAAACAAACGCGGAAACCTTCTACTATCCGATTGACGCGCAAGTCAGAACCAACCGCGTGTCTCTGAAAGACCTCAACAGAATCCTGAAGACGAACGAGGCAAAGAACCCGGCCTTCATGCGCAACAAGGCAGGCGAAGTCCTACTGAGGATGGATGCCAGTCCCATTATCCACGCGGACGGACGCAGCACGGATGCGTTCTACCTGGTTGCGCCGGGACAGGGGAATGCCATAAAGGTGCCGCATCAACGTTTGTCTGGATGGGAAGCTGTCACCGAAAAGGCAGCAGACGAAGTTACTGAGATCCAGAACCGTCTTGCGCGCGCAGAGAGCGAACTCGATTACTCCGTGAGAACCGCAGAGCGTTACCCGGGGCAGTCATGGGCCCAGAACCGGGTTGAGCAAGCGCGAGAGAGCATCGACGAATTGCGCAAGGATCTTGAGAAATCTCAAGACCTCGCCAAAGACCCCGAAGCCTGGGCAAAAGAACAGTGGGAGCAGCAGTACAATCAAGCCCCAGCGCACACCACTGTAGAACATCACCTTATCGGGGGCGCCGTCATGCGCTGGTGGAACGCCATCCATGAAGCCTCGCCGGCGCTGAATATCTACACGACCGTCGATAGTAAGAGCGGGAAACGAGTGGTCGGTGTCGACATCCCCAGCGGAGAAATTCGCAGCCTGCTCTCCCGGATTACTGGTGGTGGGAGCACGGTCAACGCGAGCCAACTGCAAACCGACGTGCTCAAGAACGGATTGAGTTACACGCTCGAGAAGAACATCCAAGTACGCCAGGGACGCATAAACCGCCAGCCAGTGGTGCAGTTTATTCCACCGAATCAGGATGTGGCGAACAACCTGAAGCGCCTGGGACTGCTTTACGAAAAAGGCATCCAGCCGATCTACTACCTGCCAAACGCCGAGGGGCGGCAGGAGCGGGACCGCGTAGGCGGCATCTTGGAGAAGATTCTCGGAGAGTACCCGGTCAAAGAGAGTGGAGGCGGAAACATAGAGTTCGAACCGGAAGGAATAGTTAGCCGGCTTGCCCACGAAGAAAGTGGCACCGCTACCCCGGCTGCGTTGAATCCGGCCCGCATCACCAGGATCTACAAAGACTTTATCGACGAGTTCATCGACAAAAAGCTAGACCTCGGGGACAAGTATCGACGCGTAGCGGATCACGATCCGGTCATTGCAAAGATGTTGAAGGAAAAGGATAACGCCCCGCGCTACTTCCACGACAAAGCAGAGAGCAACGTCGAGCAGGTAATCAGGGGTTTGAACGAGCACCAGGTTCGCCTCGCCGCGATGCTGTCCGACTCTGACGCCCGCGAACATCTCGAGGAACACTATCCGGATCAATACGACGAAGGCCGCGAAGATCCTGCCGTCATGGATGCCGTCAACCGCTTCAAGCGATACCAGGACCAACTCGCGGCAATTCGCATCAAACTGGGCTGGCATGTTCGGCGTGACCTATCGACGTTCGAGGATGAGGCCGGTAGGTGGTCTGTGCTCGATCGCAATGGCGAAGAGGTTGATTCCTTCGACTCCCAGAAGGATGCCCAGGATTACGTGGAAGCAAATGGCAACATTCTTGATCACCTGAAGCGCACGTACCCAGAGCATTTGCGTGAGCCCCTAATGGGGAGGACCGATGAAAGTCCAAGCCTGGGCGCATCTCATGGTGGCATCCGGCCCCCGCGACCCGACAGGAAGCAGCGGCTTGCGACCGCGGATTATTTTTACGCGCATGGCGCAAAGGACTTCTCCGGTTACGTCAAGAGCTACACGCAGGCCTATCACGCTGCTTTAAACCAAAAGATCTTCGACTCGCTCACCGGCGAAGCAACCAAGTGGAGGGAAGGCACTGCGAAGCCGCCACAGATCGAATACCGCGGCACAACTTATTACAGCCCTGAAGTCGCCAAGTCGATGAAACTGGCGAAGCCAGCGAACCGTCCTAAAGAGATTCTGGAGTACCGCGCCTACGATCCAGCCAAAGACGATAAGGCCATGATCAGAGACTTCGAAAATGGCTGGAGCACAATGACTACAGGCCGCCCGGGAATCAGCCCCAGCGATCGCTATCTCGCTCCGAAGGAAGTAGTCGACGCCCTCGAACACTACGACATGACGCGCGGCCAGCAGGAGAACGATTCCATCCGGCGATTCTTTCAGGACCAGATTGTTGGCTTATTCGGTCCCAACATTCACGTCCTCAACATCATGCGTCGCCTGTCGCACGTGGTCGGCTCTGGCCCATGGGACCCGCGTGTCTGGCCCTACTACCAGAAGCTTTTCTTCAGCAAAGAACTACGCGATCGTATGGCTGAAGGTCTCGCCGACGATGCGATTGATGCGCTCTCGAAGTGGGGAACATATACGAACACTCGGGACATCGGCAGCCTGCACACCTATGTTCTCGGGAACATGAACCCGGCGAATTGGGTGCGCCAGACGGTCGGTAAGTTCTCCAAGGGTGTCCTATTTGATCCGAAATTTATGGGTGGGTTCGGCGGCCTCGACCAAAAGAGCCGCGTTCTCGCCTACGATTTCCTGCGCGACAGAGCAGGCATGGGCGAGGAAGAAGCCTCAAAGAATGTCGAAGACGGATTCGGCAACTACAATAAGTCGAATTGGACGGAGCGGATGAAGCGCTGGGCGCGAGCGCTGCTATTTCCAGGTTGGGATTTTTCAAGTCTTAAATGGTTCCTGCGGCACCCCATCAAAACAGCACTGTATCCTGCGCTGGTCACGTTGGGCGCCAACCTAGCGCTGAATGCCGCCGGGAAGAACAAAGATGGCGACAAGTACGACTTCGCCTACCTCCACTATGGGGACCGCAAATTACGCACCGGACTGGTCACCGAATCTCTGGCACTGCACATCGCCACGCCGGTATTCGAAGCAGCAAAAGCAGCACTTGAGGGAGGCGACGCTCAGGATGTCGCACGTGCTGCATGGTCTGGAGCGCTTCGCGGCGGCGGTGGACTAGCTGGCGTGCTTCGTCCAGAGATTCAAGCTGCGGCGGAATTACTCTCGAACCGCCAGTATCTTGGCGGCACCAAGGAAATCTGGAAGCCCGAGGACGCAGCAGTCCCTGGCAAGGTAGCGCCAACGCGCCAGCTTGATAAGGCGCTTGCCTTCAGCGCAGTAAAAGCCCTTCCCGCAGTGAGTCGGTTCCTTGATGCCAGTTACGACAATGTGGACCTAGCCACCGGAGTTGGCAGCATCGTCGGAGTAACGAACTACAAGTCCGGTGCGGAAGAACGATTAAAAGCGAATGTGGCGAAGTCTATGGGCTATTCTCAGACTCTTTCCGCTCTGGCTGAACGCGAGCCTGAAGCGGCACAGAAGTTCGTAGCGGATCCAAACAAGGCTGTTTACCTGCTCTTTCACAACGACCTCGATGAGATCGCGAAAGACTTGAAGAATTTGGACACAGAAAGCGAGCGCGTGAAGATGGCGGGCGACCTGTCGCAGAAAGAGCGCAAGGACACGCTGAAGTCGATGGAGGATGCGCGCAAGCAAATCCTGATCAGCGCAGACGCGCTAAATGACGCTCTCGACTCGGCTAGGCTCCAAATGAAGAACGGAAAATGAGCACACTCCCCCGGCTCGATTTGAGCACAACTGAGGAACGTAAAAGGAACAACTGAGGAACGTAAAAGGAACGTAAATGATGAGTTGGGGGAAAAGGCGCCAGGCATGTCAAGCCAGTCAGCCTGAACCCTTCGAAATTAGCCTATTATTGGGCCGTTCAAGGCATGTGGGATGCCACCCCACCGTTGAACGGTACAAAACGGCAAATGGCGCGGACTTGAACGATGTCTAGACGGTGTTCATCCAAGAATAAAGAAGGACAGCGCTGTCGTGCGTGGGCAGTCACCGGAAAAAAGCAGTGCGCCTTGCATTCCGACCCAGACCGGGCTTCGAAGATGGGCGCCAAGCATGGCCGCAAAGCTGCCCCACCGATCGATCCGCAAGAAGCGACACCAGGGTCTCAAAAGGAAGTCGACATCCCGAAAACCGCCGAACAGGTGCGAGACGTTCTGGCAGAAACGATAGTGCAGATCCGCGGGTGCAAGGTGGATACGAAGACCGCAAACGCGTTGGCATACGTAGCCTCCAGTTTGCTGCGCGCTATTGAGGTGTCGGAACTAGAACCTCGACTGAAGGCGCTGGAAGCGGTCACACCACGTTCTAGGTGACAACCGATGGCATCCTTCAAGGGTCGAATCGAGGTGCTCGAAAAGGAATATCTGTTCAGCGAATGGTTGCGCTGCGAACGCTTCCTCGACAGTCTGACTGACAAGCAATTGGAGGACCTTGCGGTCCATGGCCGCCTGCCAGAGCCACTGCCAGGGCCTCTGCCGCAGGGCGCGAGCCGAGTAGACGGTCTGGATCACAAGACACTCATAAAACTCTGGAAGGACAGCGAACTACGGATGTCGCAGTTTCATCAGCGAAGCCACGAGGACCAAGAGTTTTTCTGTCTTCACGGGCACTGGCCAGGGGAGGCATGCACGCTGGATTGCCCAGAGGTTCGGCGGCAGAGAGGCACGGCACAATGACGAAAAGTATGGGTCCAAAAACGCAAAGAAGACAACAAACATTTCCAACCGTTTACGACCTGCTGTGCAAGTGGAACAAACAACACCAGACCCTGCTAGTAGAGATTGGAGTCGGAATCGTGACGCAGGCTTACCGCGGGATTCTTGATGAAGTCGCATCGGGTAACTTTCTCGCTCATCTCAAGGGGTCACGATCACTTCTTGTGCTGGACGGCGAGTGGCAGAGGTACGCGAAGATCGAGAGGTGGGACGGCAAACATAGTGTTGTGGTATCCCGAAAAAGACCTAACTCGGCCTGGATGCGGTTGTCCGACGACCCGGGTGAGCGTGAATCCGAACTTCGCGCTGAGCCAACGGAGGTCGACATCCAAGCCGCGTTGCGCCAGCTCACGCTATGGGCACAAAATCATGTCCAGGTCATCTACAGGAGTGGGACTGAGATAAGCGACGTAAGCTTCCCCGCGTGGTTGGTCGGACCCGGGGATTGCGACAGTTTCTTAGTTGCAGACAATCCCGTAGGCAGAGTGTCCCGCATAGCGGGGCAGATTTTGGTTCGCTCAGCTAACTACGTGCGCGTTCTCCGAGAAGAAAGCCACACGACCGTTTTCTTTCGAAGTGAAAACGGGAACGTTTGCATGGTCGAGGATGTGAGTGGTTCTCCAGAGGACCAACTCATGCAGCTCCGGTCGTTGTCTAAATTGCGAAACTGAGTTATTTCCTTCCGCGCGGGTGGGTCGTGTGCCGAAAAGGTCTTGGAAGCGGCCAGCGCCGATCTTGCTGGATCAACGACTTAGCGTCGCGACTTTCGCCCCAATTTCAAGTACCCAAAAACATATGATTTCGGAACGGCCACAACCCGAATGGCTGGATCTCAAAGCCCTGCAAGCGTACGCGTGTGTCTCAGAGCGAACTCTTCGCGAGTGGATCCATCGCTCGACGAATCCCCTGCCGGCCGCTCGCGTTGGGACGAAGATTTTGATTCGCAGAAGCACTTTTGATCAATGGCTGGAAAATCACAGGCTGAAAACGGCTGACGTTGCCTGTATTGTGGACGAACTCGTAGCTGGAGTCATGGGAACGAACTGATGGGCGTGAAGATTAAAAAGCGCGGCGCCAAGTGGTACGTGTACGTGAACTACCACGGACGACGCAAGAACCGGTGCGTTGGCACCCGCGAAGCCGCGGAAAAGGTGCGACGCGAGATTGAGGCGCGCCTCGCCCTCGGCGACGTTGCCTTTCTGAATGATCCAGAACGCCAGTCCCCAACGTTCGGTGCCTACGCAGACCGGTGGCTGAAGGATTATGCGCAAGTCGAGTGTAAGACGTCGACCGCGGAAGGCTATGAGGGAGTGCTTCGGCAGTACCTTCGACCTCGGTTCGGAACAAAACGGCTGACCGACATCAAACGCGACGATGTCAAGTCGATGATGAACGGTTTGATTGCCCAGGAGCTGTCGCGCAACACGATCCGCAACGCTCTGTGCGTGATTCGAGGAATATTCAACTACGCAATCGAGGAAGGAGTGCTTGAATCGAATCCTGCTGCGCGTCTAGGGCGGTTTACCCGTACAGCGAAGGGCGAAGAGACTAAGGGTGTCGCGTTGACGCCAGTGGAAGCACATCAGTTCGTCGAAGCCGCGAAGGTGGTCTGTCCTGATTACGAGGCGCTGTTCCTGACTGCCCTGCGCGCGGGTCTTCGCCGCGGCGAGCTGGTCGCCCTGCAGTTTGGAGACATCCAGTTCGGCAGGGATGACGAGGATCCCAACCGCTTCATGATCGTGCAACACAACTACGTGCGACGTGAGCACACGACTACGAAAAGCAAAAAGAGCCGGCGCGTCGACCTTTCACGAGAACTGCGGCGCGTGCTCGTCGAAGTACGGGACAAGCGGTTGCTGGAAGCTTTCCTCAAGGGAAAGAATGACGTTTCGGACGAGTTGGTATTCCCCTCGCCAGATGGCTCGATCCTCGACCCCGACAATCTGTACCACCGGTTCTTTCTGCCGGTGCTCACCAAGGCAGGCATCCGCAAGATCCGGCTTCACGATCTGCGGCATACGTTTGGGTCTCTGCTGATTCAAAGCGGAGCCTCGATCGTGTACGTGAAAGAGCAGATGGGGCACAGCTCTATCCAGGTAACAGTCGACACTTACGGTCACCTGATTCCGGGCGCGAACGTATCTTTCGTGGACAAGTTGGACGAACTGCCAAAGCAGGAAGACAAAACAACTCCGCACCAATCCGCACCTGGGACGCACCAAGCACAAAACGAGGTAGAGCCAGAACTCGCAGAAGTTACTGATTTAATTGGTGGCGGCGCGTGGACTCGAACCACGGACCTACGGATTATGAGACCGTCGCTCTAGCCACCTGAGCTACGCCGCCACGGTATTACAAACACAACATTTTCAATAACTTCTGAGTGACTCCGACGACACGGCACGTTCGTGCTGTCGCATTCTGTCCCATTTTCCCATACCATACCTGCATGACGACTCGACATCAGACAGGGAACATTTGCGAGAGACATGGGGCCTTCCACCTCCGATATTACGTGACCGAGATGCGGGACGGCAAGCTTACGCGAGTCCTGCGCTCGCAGAAGCTATGCAACAAAGACAGCAAGGACCACAGGTATCCCACCTCGAAGGCCGTGAAGCTCATCGCGGACGGCATCCTCGCCAAGGTGAACACAGAGGTCCAGCCGACCGGCGACGACATCAAGATCGCGGACTTCTGGACCGGCCAATACTTGCCTTACTGTGAGACAGACTACCGAGGTCACGGAATGCGGCCTAGCTCGGTCAGGGGCTTCAAACAGCTCTGGAGGCAACACCTGGAGCCACACTTCGGCGACGTGACGCTCAGGGCCTACACCAGCGCTATGGCACGCCGGTTCCTTGCATCCATCAAGACGAAACAGGTGAAGAACACGCTCCGTCACATCCGGGGACTCGCATCCGCGATGTTCAGCGAAGCCGTCCAGCGTGACCTGTGTCCCGCGAATCCGTGGGCCGGTGTGAAGATTCCGAAGGACTGCAAGGAGAGCAAGCCGAAAGGTTGGTACACACAGGAGCAGGTCGAGAACATGATCTCGGCTTTAGTTGCGAATCCCGAGATGCAAGCCGTGATTGCTATCACCTGTTGGCTCGGCCTCCGGCCTGGAGAATGCAACGCGCTGCGATGGGAGGACATCTCGAAAGGTGTCGTGCATGTGCGCCGCAATGTCGTGCGCGGCATCGTCGGCAAGCCGAAGACTGATGAGTCGATCCGCGACATCCCAATCGTGAAGCGGGTGAAGAAGCCGCTCGCGGTGTGGTGGGATAAGAGTGGACGACCCGCAGAAGGTTGGGTGTTCCCGAGCACAGGTGTACTGACAGACGACCGCTGCGCTGAAGAGATGAAGCATCTCGCCGGTGGACCGGCACCGCTCGATCTACACAACGCTCTCAATCGCATCGTAATTCCCGCGCTCCGCAAGAAGGGCTTGGCGTGGGGTGGACTTTACAACGGGCGACGCGGCGCGATCACGATGGTCATCGAAAACACGAACGGCAACTACGCGGTTGCTCAGGCTCTCGCCGGTCACAAGTCGATGACCACAACGCTCGCCGAGTACAAACAGACCATCACCAAGAAGGGATTCGCGGACGGCATGAAACAGTACGAGCGGAAGATGCTTAAGGGCTGAAGTGGGTCCGTGACGCCTCCTAACAAAAGTATTCAAACTCGTGGGATGTCGAGTTTGAATTTTTAATGTCGTGTGTTGGCCGAGCGCGACCAAGAGCGCCGGTTCAGTTGACCGTGAGCGCCTTTTCTCCACAGTGTTCATGCGGGTCCGGGAAGCCCGTCGCACGGCTGTCGCACGACGGCGCGAGAATCGCATCAAAAGTGTTTACTCTTTGGTACTGTTAAAAATTTGACACACGGTGCATCATGGTGCAGGGTGACGGAAAAACCGGATTGTCAGATCGTCAACACAGAGGGTCCTGTGTGATCCTGACGAACTGACGGCCTGACGAACTGAGCCTTTTTGAGTGTTTTTCAGCAAATATAAACCTTACTATATTCTTTTCTTTCTGAAAGTTACGTTTTCACAACGTCAGTTCGTCAGTTCGTCATGGTGGCACAGGACACACCGTATTGACGATCTGACCTCGATTTCTCGTGTCATTAAAATAGTTTACTATGTAGTAACCCGCTGTTTATGACCTCACACAAGAATATTTGTTGACAGTCATAAACCCTCATGTTTTACTCGAAGAACGTTAGCTCGGCGAGCGTCACATCAGTTGACCCGTCTGGAGGCCAAAAGGCCGGGAACGCAGCTAATGCACTCGGGCAGGGAAACATGGATTTGGACCTCCTGCCGTAAGTCTCTCAAGCCTTGATTGATCGCAAGGCGCGAGAATCCAACAAAGGTACGATCAGGTCGCCGCTCAAGCGACTGAGCACCCACCAAGGGACTGACATCGAGCAGGGAGTTCTACGCCTCGATGTCGAAATCACCACAACTCGAAAAGTCTCATCCCGCCTCTGTGACCTCAGCGCGAGGCTCGAAGATCGCGCTCGCGAGTGTCGTCGCCAGTCCCTTTAGAGACTTCACCATCAACCCGCTCGATGAGAACCGGATCGTAAAGCTCGTCGAGTCCATCGAGACAACCGGCTTCTGGAAGAACATCATCGTCCGCGAGAACTCGAAGGGACAATTCGAGATCGTGTTCGGTCATCATCGCCTCGAAGCTCTTCGCCGCAAGTACGGAAAAAACGAGGAGTTCGACTTCAACGTTGTGAAACTGTCGGACGCGGAAGTTCTTCAGCGGATGTCCCGCGATCACGATGATGCTTATGGTCACGGCTTCGAGTTCACGATGGAGATCGTGAAGGCCACGGTCAACGCCATCGCGAGCGGAGAGATCAAGCTCGAAATTCCATCCAACTCCAACGCTATTCGCGTCGCTCCCGGCTTCGTGAGAGGAGCAAACCGGGATTCCCGGTTTGCCTACAACATGCTCTCTGTGGCGCGGTTCTTGGGTCGCACTTGCAAGAACGACAAGGAATCGAATGATGATGTCCGCGCCGCTTTCGCTTTCCTCGAACTCGTCGAACTGAAAGTGTGGGAGTACAGCCGTCTCGAATCCTACCGTGACAAGCGATCAGGCCGAATCGTCGTTCAGTCCATCCTCGATGACTACGCGAAGTCAGCCACGAGACACGCGCACAAGACGGAGCTTCAGAAGGAAGAAGCAAAACGCGTCGAGGCCGACAACACGCAGGCTTTGATCGAACGCCAGAAGCGCGAACAGAAGGCCGCCGAATACCTCAAAGAGCTTCAGAAAAAACAGCAACAGAAGCTCGCGCCGAAGCAAGAGGAGAAGGTCAAGGAACAGATCAAAGAGGCGAAGGCCGAGGTCAAGGACGCCAGTCGTCAGGTCACTCGCACGAAGGACGCGATAGCGAGGCGGAAAGAGATCGAGGCCGAGCAGAAGCGGAAGGATGAGGAACAGAAAGCTCGCCGCGCCGAGGAAGACCGGGTTCGGTGGGTGAACAGTGTCGTCACTCAGGGAAACAAAACATTCGACCGCTTTTGCATGGTGCGAAACAACTTCCTCGGCCTCTCAAAGGCAGAACGCCGACACGCACAGATCACAGCCTCGGACAAGAAGAAGCTCATCGCGTCTCTTGATGGCATCTGTGATCGCGTCCGCGAAACAATCGCCGCGTTGAAAGACGCGCCGGTCATCGAGCCTCAAAGGAGCGGTCGATGATCGAACTGAAAGTCGATAGCGTACCGCCGATCTTCCGCACTCGGCGGTACGTGGTGACGAAGATCGTTATCAACGACAAAGGTCAGGCAACGAAGCCTCCGACCTCTGTGGTCACCGGCAAGCTTCACGACTGTTGGAAGTACACGCCGGATGTCCTCGTCTCGCTCGAAGAAGCCATCGCGTTCGCGAATGAGAAGGGATACGACTTCGTCGGCTACAACCTCGCCGGAGGTTCCGTCCTTTGCGTCGATCTCGACAATTGCTTTCAGCCGAACGGCGAGCTGAAGTTGTGGGCGCGGGTTTTCGTTGATACCTGGAAGGGCTTCATCTTCTACGCGGAACGATCACCCGGAGTCACGCATCACGGCCTTCACCTATGGGTTCGAGTCGATCAGAAGGTCCTCGGCGCGTTCGCGGAGCGGATGGCCGGTGCAGGCAAAAAGAAAGTCGTGAAGAACGTCGGAGCCGATCACGAGAAGATCGAGCTGTTTTGGTCCAACTACGTCACCGTCACCGGAGTTGCGTGGGGTGAGTTTGACGGTGGGATTCTCGATAGAACGGGACTCGAAAAGCTGTACACCTCGGTCGCGGGAAAAGATCAGGCGGTTGAGGTCGCCGGGAAGCGCGGCAAGTCGGCTTATAGCCATCTCACACTCGCGGACATGATAGCGAAGCCTGAGTCCGAGTTTCCTGACCCGAGTTCAGCCGTCGCCTCGTTGCTCGTGAAAAGCGCCCTCAAGAACTCCTGTGATCCCGAAAAAATGGAGGCCGATTTCAAACAATCAAAGCTGTACACAGAGGGGAAGTGGGGACCGAGCGGCGAGAACAAGTGGGAACGCCGCAAACATGAGGAACTAGCGAACGCGATTGAAGAGGCGCGGAAGGTTCCACCCCGTGAGAGTCAGTCGCGCTCTCCCGAGGTCAGCTCTCTGGTGATGCCCGATCCCCTCTGGACACTGCGAATGCCGGAGCGGTGGTGTTGGAAGCCGGTCCTCAGAGAAGCGGGGATGCTCAACCTCAGCGGTGAGTCGTCACAAGGAAAATCTCCACTCACCATCGACCTCTGCGCTCGCATGTCGAAGCTTCCAGGACACGACGGATATGGGACGTGGCCGGATGGTCAGAAGATGCGGAATTTTCCTCTGCATTCGATCATGCTCAACAACGAAGACGATTTACAGGACACCATCCTTCCGCGTTTCGACCTCGCCGGTGGATGCGACCTGTTCTTCCACCCGATCACCGGAGTGCAGGTATCGAAAGACGACAAGACGCATCAGCGAATGCTCGCCCTGAAGGAAGACATCGCGCTCATCTGTGCCGAAGCGCGGAAGCTCGCGCCGCACCTCGGCCTGATCGTGATTGACCCGATCACGAATTACCTCGGGAAGCTGAAGATGAATGCGGAAGAGGATGTCCGCGAAGCTTTGATGCCGCTGGTGATGCTCGCACAGGAGCTTCGCTTCAATGTCCTCACCGTGTCTCACCTGAACAAAGGTGAGAGTCAGGACCCGATGTCCCGCGTTATGGGTGCGCGTGCTTTTGTCGGCGTGGCGCGAAGCGCGTGGCAATGTTCCGATGATCCCAATCTCCAGGGCCACTACGCTCACATCATGGCTCCGATCCGTGGACCGAAGGGACACGAATCCTTCCGCTATCACACCGAAGTTGTGAACGTCGAGATCGAACGAGAGATGAGCGAGGTCATCAAGATCGTTTGGGATGGGATGACGAAGGCGACCGCGTCGCAAGCACTCAATCCTGACTCGCGCAAAAACCTCGGCCTGATACAGAAGGCCGCTCCTGTGTTGAGGGCATTCCTCGAAAGTGGAGCGAAGGCCGCGACCGAATGTCAGTCCTTTATGAAGGAGGGCGATCTTGACATCTCGATGTGTGCGGACCGGGTGAGAGCTGCCGCTGGTGTTCGCTCTTTTCAGAAGGGCCGTAAGTGGTATTGGGGAATCGCTGGAAACGAAAACATGTTTGAGAAATTTGAGGCGCGAAAAACACACGACGCGCCGGAATACTGAGGTGATGTATGTCAGATGAACAGAGCTTGAAGTTTGAAGAATCTATTCTCCGGCTTCGCTTGCGGTTGATGAAGACCACGCGTCTTCATCGCAATCAAGTGAAGTATTCCTGCCAATGGGCAAACGATGAAGAGTTTCAGAACTTGCTCGATTACATCGTCGCTCAAGGTATCGCGACACGCGAGATCGGATCATACGGTGGTGAGTGGTACAGGAGTGTGAGCCGTGGGTGAGATTCTAACCGTCGATGAACTCGCGTCTCTGCTGAAGATGAACCGCCGTCAGATTTATTCCATGACGGAGTCGAGGACTCGTGCAAAACAAAAGCATCCGCTTCCATTCGTTCGCGTCAACGGGAATCTAAGATTCGACAAGGTCGCTGTCACGGAGTGGTGGAAGAAACTTCAGGAGGCGCGATGAAAAAGCAACCGAAGCGCGACGCTCGCCGACGACAGGTCGTCGAGGAGATCAAGAATGGAACTCCGAAAACCGAGATTGCCGAGAAGTTAAAGGTCTCTCGCTGGACACTGTGGCGTGATCTGTCGGCGCTCGACGATCTCTTCGTGCTGGAGAACTCGGAGGAGATCAAAGAGCTAAAGCGCCGGGTCGGTCGCGCTTTGCTCGAATCAGCCGACAACGTTCTCACCGGTGATCTAGCTCCTGATCGGGCCAACGCGTGGCGTGCGATCATGTCCGACTTCTCTGAGCTGTTCGGATTGAACGCACCAAAGAAAACGGAATCACTCAGCGTCAACGTCGAGGCCGATCCACAGAAGCTCGGACCGTATCAGTGGTTCTGCTTCATCTCCCGCGACCTGAGCTTCGAGGAGATCAAGGGTCCCATCGCCGAAGTGTGCGAGCGGCTTCGCGCCGGAAAGAAACCGGAGCCGATGCCGCAACCGCCGAAGGATTCCCCACTGTGGCATCCCGCGCCGAAGGAGTTGTTGCCGTGAAATTTCTCGACTTCTGTTCGACCGTTCATCCCGAGTTCGTCTTCGATTTTCCGCATCGCACGATGGCTTATGAACTCGAAGGTGTGGCTCGCGGCGAGTACGACGCTGCGATTGCCGTCCCACCCGGAACCGGGAAGACACAGATGGTGATGATCGACTTCGCCGCGTGGCTTTTACACGAGAACCCGCGCCGTCACATTATCGAACTCGCGAACAGCGACTCGCTCGCACGGCTGTCTTCGGGGAACGTGTTGCGGACCTTGCAGCATCCCGATCTGCCGCGCCTGGAATTCACGAAGGCAACCGAGAGTCAGTTCACCATCGCCGGGGGGGATGGACGACCGAGCTTGCACGCGGCGGGAATCATGGGACAGGTCACCGGCCAACGAGCCAACTTTCTCCTCGTCGATGACCCACTGAAAAACATCAGCGAGGCGTACAGCGAGACGATCCGCGAGCGCGTGTGGCAAAACTTTCTCGCCGCCGCTGAGACGCGGCTTCTTCCGAACGGAAGGATCGTCGTCATTCATACGCGATGGCACCTGGACGATCTCATCGGACGTTTGCTCGCTCGCGCCCGTGGCAACAAGAAATCACGGCAGTTCCGTTATCTGTGTCTCGCGGCTATCAACACAGATGGGAGATCGAGCTATATCGAGGACACCAGAATATGATTACTTACTTCGACCCATACCCGAGCCTGTTCGCGATCCCCGGTCAACCGTGGTCGTTCAGCGCGGAACAATTTGAGGGCAAGCGAGCAGACCTCGGGATGCACTTCTCACCGCTCTATCAGCAGAACCCGCTCGACCGCGCTCACCAGATGTTCCCACCCGGTGATTTTCAGATCATCGACACGCTCAACGTCGATCAGGTCATGCTCATCGTGTCGCCGTGGGACACCGGCTCGAAGACGGAAGCCGCGAACGACGAGAGCTGTAACGTCCCTATCGCGGCGATGGCGGATGGCTCGTTCCTCGTGCTCGATTGTTTCTCCGGCAAGTTCGGCATGGACACGTTGCCACAGATCGTCGTCGAGCGGCTCCGAGTGCAGGCTCGAACCTTTCGCAACGTTCCGTTGTGCGTCGTTGAGGACGCCGGGTCCGGTATCGGCCTCATTCAATTCCTTGAGCGGCAAGGAATCCCGGTTGGAAAGGCCGTGCCAGTCAAGTCGAAGCCGATCCGCGCCATGAGTGTGCAGCCTTACACGGCGGCTCGCTCTGTGTCGTTGCTAAAGGGCGAGTGGAACGAGCAGTTCATCACAGATATGGCGAACTTCCCCGTCTCGCCGCGAGATCACTCGGTCGATGCGTTCGTTCACGGGATGCGAGCGCTCACCGCGACCGGCACCGCGAACGATTTTCGTAAACCGAACTTCAAATTCCGACCCGGCAACGCCGATGAGACTCCAGCGGGATTCTGGAGCTTGGGAAGCGGGGACCTCGGCGTCGGTGAAATGGATGAAGACTGCTCGCTCAACGACTTCCTTCGTGGCGAGCCAAAACTTTCGGGAGGCTTCTGATGGACAACCTTGACACAAGAATCAAAGCGGCTGCTGAGGCACTTCACGAAGCTGGTCGGCAACAAGCGATCAGTCGCCGTCACCGTAGAGACCGAGAGTCCGAGACACGCCTCGCCTTCGATCAGATGATGGAGCGCGTCTTGCTGCATTTCCCGTTGCCGAAGCGTGAGAGATACTCGTCGCCCAAGGAGTTTGAAAAACATTTCCTCGCGGCCATGCAACATCGCCTTCAGCTCGTTATCACGATCCTCTCCGAGTCGAACGACGGTGATGATGTGAATCCTTACGAGAACACGAGGTTGACCTTCTGATGATGACAAAACGAAAACGCGAACACGCGGCGAGGATGCGAGCGCGGCGCGGCGTGCGTCCGTGGGATCACACGAACCAGGACGAAGCCGAGCGTTTCATCGTGCACATGCGACGAATGTTCGAGAGAGGTTGTTCTGACGAGTTCATCGCAAACGCGCTCTCACTCAACATGCCGCTCGTGCAAGTCCTACGGAATAAGCGAGATACACAGGGTTAACTACAGAGAAAAGTTCTGTGGGATTCTGAACATGGCGACCCGGTCAGGCCGGGTCCCTAAAAGGTTTGGTCGCCTCTAAACCCGGCCTACCGTCAAAAAGGAGATTTTATGCAATCAGTAACAGAACAGTTTTCGGAGTTAAGAACAGCGGCGATTGCCAGTGGGAAGATCACCGCGACGCAGATCATCGAGGCCACGAAGGGCATCGTGACCGATGAACAGCGGTTGAGCGTGCTTAAAGAGATGGCCGAGGAACATAAGGTCCCGCTTCCCGAGAGCGTTTCGGAAAAGATCGCACATCTGACGGAAAAGATCGTTACCAGCGGTAAGGTCACCGCCGTCCAGATCAATGAGTCGATGAAGAATTGCTCGACCGAAAGCGAGAGATTGGAGGCGCTCCAGTCGTTCGCCATCGCGAAGAAAATCGGCGTGACACGCGTCGAGCGCAAGAACGGAGCGGCAATGAATGAATCGGCGGCTCCAGTCCGGCCAACGAAGGAAGAGCGCATCGCGAGCTACGCGAGAAAAATGAAAGTCAGTTTCCGCGAAGCCGCTCTGTTTCTGGGTTATAAGGACATCGGACCGAAGGCCAACGAGTCAAACTCGGTCATCGAAGCTCGCGCCGAGCGTTGGAGAAAGTATTGCGGCGTCATCAGCGAGGCCGATGTTCGGAGCCTCGCGGAGAAGGGATTGGAACCGGTCTAACCATGCCGTGGTTGAGAACACAAACCGAGTTCGAGATGGAGGATGAAGATGTCATTCTACCCTCCGAAAGTTTTGCGATGGTCAGTGACCCGCGCAACGGCCAACCGGGAGCCGCGATCCCGGCAAAGTTTCAGGTCACTGTTCGCCGCGTGCAACACCCTGCTATGGACCGGATGTCGCAAGCCGAGGCCCATCATAAAAATCGTGCTGACCGATGTCAGCCGGGAACGTCGTTAGGATCGAGTGAGATCATCCCGGCAAGGATTGACGCTGTGTCGCGCCAGTGAAGAGTTGAAGTCGCGACCCTCGCCGTGGAACGGTGCTACGTGGGGCAGCCTTTTCCTCAACTGTTGGGGCTGCCCTCCTTACATAAGGTGACCTATGAACTTCAGACCATTCAAAACGATTCGCCAGTACAAACAGCTCGCCCAGGCGCTCAACACGATCATCGGTCAATTGAAGGCGATCAACGCTCAACAGCAAGAGATCATTGCTCTGAACGAGGCGACGATCAAATCGCAAGCCGCGACGGTCACGGCGCTTGAGACGCGGACCACAGAGATAACGCCGATGCCTCTCCCCACTGTGGAGGCCGTCGAAGGTCTGTGTGCGGCGTTCTTCGATGCGGAGTCGGTCATCATCGCTCGGGAAGCTCTTGATCTGACGCGGAACCTCGCGCCGGTCGGACCACAGGATGTGAAGGCGACGAACCTGTGTCTGATGAAGCTGTGGCGTCACTACGCGATGCGGAAGGTCGAAGAGGCCGCGAAACAGGACGTACTCTAGCCTCACCGTTTCAGAGAAACGCGCTCATATCGCTTCTAATGCGAAAGGATTTCCCATGCCAGACACATCAACAGCCGGAATCAACGTCGGAGATGCCGTCGTAAATTTCGTTGGCGACATGACTCAGCTCGACGCGGGTGTCGATAAGCTGAACGCTCGTATCGAGAGCGGGATGAGCCGCGCCTCCGTGAACGTCAATCAATTTGGTAGTGCTCTCGACGACGCCGGTCAGAAGGCGGATGACGCCGCTGATGAGGTCGATCAGTCGATGAAGAAGTCCACAGGCTCCATCCGTGAAGCTCGCGGCGAGACGATGCTCCTCGGTGAAGCCTTCGGCGTTCACCTTCCCCGCGAGGTTCGGACATTTGTTGCTGAGATGCCGGGTGTCAATCAAGCTCTCAACGCGGCCTTCAGCGCGACTGCTGTCTTCTTCCTGATCGAGGCCTTGGTCCAAGGAACGGAGAAGCTCGCGGATTGGATTAGCAGCGTAGCAATTTTCACTTCAGCGATGAAGGAGTCTGATGCCGCGATTGCCACGATGAACAAGACTCTCGAACAGGATGCAACCGACTTCGAGAAAGCACAGAAGGCCTTGAACGACTTCGGGAAGTCGGCCTCTGAACTCGCCGGTGAGCGGGTGAAAACATTGGGTGTGGAGCGGGATGCACTGGAGTCGAAGTTTGCACAGGAAGAAGCGCAACTAAAGGCGATGGGCGGTGACTATAAGACCTACGGCAAGACGATTGACGAGGTCGGAGGTCAGGTTCAGGAGACGTTCCACAAGCTGCAAGCGGTTAGAGCGGAGCTTGCTCTTGCGATGAAGGAGGCTGCTGCCGAAGACGAGAAGGACGCGAAGAAGTCCGCTGATGAGTGGGAGAAAGCGGCTGACACTCGGGTGAGAGTTTCACAGCACGCCCTCGACGTTGTGGCATCGAATGCAGCGCTAGAAGATAAGGCGGTGACGAACTCCATCAAAGTGCAAGAGGCTGAGTACGCCTCCCTCGGGGCCACTGTGGAAAAGGTCACTCCGGGTTTCGTTTCCGACTTCCAAAAGATGATCGAAGCACAGATGAAGGCGCGGGACGCGGCTCACTTCTTCGGACAGGAAACCCGAGGCGAGCTGCAAGAGGCGCTCGATCTCGCAGTCAAGAAGTTTATTGACCTGAAGAATGGCGGGGAAGCAACTACGGCGCAACTCGAAGCAGCCGGTCAAGCCGTCATAAAGCTTCGCGTCGAACTGAACAACTTCGGAGCGGCCAATCCAGTTGCAAGCGTCAACACCGATCTGATGAAGATGGTTTTGAACCTCGACACCGCCGAGAAAGCCGCCACTGTGTTCGGTTCCGAATTGAATGAGGCGTTCATCAAAGCCGCGACCGGCTCCGAGAGTTGGTCGAAGGCGATGGAAAAATCAGCCGGTAGTGCCTTGAGTTCGCTGTCACAGTGGTGTACCGCGAACGCGATGGCACAGCTCGCACAGGGGTTGTCATGGGCCGCGAACCCGGTGACCGCGAGCTTGGCTCCAGGTGCGTTTGAAGCGGCTGCGGAGTGGGAAGCGGCGGCGCTCGCGACCGGCATCGCCGGTGCTGCTATCGCGGGTTCAACCTCGGGTGGGGGCGGTGGAGGAAGTTACAGCGGAACAGGGACATCAGGTAACGTCACCTCGGGAGGTGGCGCGGCTCCAGGCCCCGCATCCACCGTGACAAAGCTATCGGGTGGAGGTCTCATCAATCAACAGACGCTTGCAATGATTGGTGACTCGGCATCAGGCGGAAATGCTTCGGAGGCTGTTCTTCCTTTGGAGAACGATGAGGTAATGGGTCGCCTAGCCGATGCGGTCGTATCGAGAATGGGTGGAGGAGTGGGTCCAGGCGGCTCGTCACACACCTTCAACGGGTCGTTCTTCGGACAGCTCCGTCACTCCGATCTGAAGCGACTAACACGCCAGATCAATCAAGCTGTGAACAAGGGGACCGCGACGCTCAAATCCACACAGACAGGGCGGGTCATCAAGAGGTCGGCTTAACGGTGACGTGCTTTAAGACTTGGTACCCTGAAGTGCGTCCACCGTGGTCGTGAGATTTTCCTTCACGATGATATTGTTTCCGTCGATCAACATGATCTGAGTTCCACCCACAAGTTCTCGAATGGCGACGACGTGATCAGGGTTGATGTACACGATAGCAGTCTGTTTGTTCGGCTTGGCTTCATTCAAACGTACAAATCTCATTGTTTCCTCCTGAGTCAGATTGTCATGGACCCACAGATCAAGTCCAGCGGAACGCACACAAAATAAAAAGCCGCGACCCGAAGATCGCGGCTCTTCCAACACATTGCGGGTCACGAAGCGCGGGTCAGCCTAGCGGCGTAAACCGCTTCCATCTCTTCAGAGCCGGGTAGTTTCTTCATCGGGATGTGAGCCGTGATGCTGAAGACCATAGCTCGAAGCCACGCCGGAAACGATTCGAGTTTCAGTTTCAGGATCGCACAGATGACGACGAGATATGAGTACCGTTGCCACACCGCTAAGATGTCAGGCGCGTCGCAACGGAGCTGAATCAGGTCCATGCCGATAGCGCACCCCGGATGCTCTTGAAACAGCTCCCACAGGGTCGTCAGGTGCCTCGCCGCAATAGATGGAACGTGTGATGTCTTCATGGCTGTCAGTCTCCCTCCGTGAACTATCCACGGCCAGTTACCAAAGGACATGTACCTCTGAGAAAAAAGCCGTGACCCGGAAGACCACGGCCTCTTCCCCCCTCAATCTCGCAGGTATTCTACTCTTCATCAAACGACCCGACCGGGTCCTCGGGAAGCGGGAATCCTGTCGGCTCCATGCCACATAAACATTCCCCACCCATCCGCGCTCCGTTGCGGATGTCGCGAGCCTCTTCCTCGGTCAGGCCGGTCTTCGTCCAACTATCGGTCCAACCCTTCACCCTTCGCAATTCCAATTCTCGTTCTCGCCATGTGTTGTTCATCATCGCACCTCCTCGAAGACACCGGCTTCCCTCTGTATTTCGTCCACCCGATCCATCAACCCTTGTATCTCTTCGCTCGGCTTCATCGACCGCAAGTAACGGTCGAATTGAGCCTCAGTCATGGTCTCAACCGACGAGCTAGGGTCGAAGGGTTGCATGTTTGCGTCGGTCACCCATCGTGTGTGCGTGCCTTCACGAATGACGTTCTTCATCGCGACACCTCATCCCACGGCGCTCGCTTCCCGAGCGTGGTCATGTTCTTCACCATCGACTTCAGCGGGTGAGTCACCTTCTCGATGGTGTACTTCCTGCCATCCGCGTCGCGGTACTGAATCTCCACAGTGAACGGCTTCGTGTAATCGAGTGCTGAATTTGTGCGATCCATCACTTCACCTCCGGCTGTGGTTGCTCTTCGATGACATGTCCGCAATCGTGACACTGTAGAACGTCGTCGTGTGAGTGAAGGTCGTGACCGTGACAGGCGGGGCAGAAAACGAGTGGTAGACTTTTAGAAGCCATCTTTGCACCTCCGATGTGCATTTTTGGTTAGGCCTCATCTGTGGTTCGAGCCACAGGTGAGGCTGCTTACTTGCTCAGTATCCGATCCATCTTCCGGTTCAACTCTTGCAGCTTTTCGTAGCTCTCCGGTGTCATTGCATCTTGCAACCTGATGATCTTCTTCATCAGACCACGCAGGTTGTGAACGTCAGCAGACACCCGTCGCCGGTATGCCTTCTGCCGTTCGGCGTCGCTTTTGTAAATTCGCTTTCGGGGCATGGTTGAATTGTAACGTAACGATTGAACAATGCAATCTACCTTTAGTACCTAGTCGGAAGGGTACGAAGGGGTCGCCTAAGCGTGGTTACCGATTCAGGGTGAGGTAACAAGAGTGCCGAGGATAATCACTGCAATTGGACCTTATCAGCAAAGATGTGACCGTCCTTGATGGACAGCTCTGAGTAAATTGATCCCTTATATGTTGGATCAGGAACGTAGGAAACCTCAAACGGAAACAGTTTGAGGTTGTCCGCCGGGTCACCCCAAAGGAAGATGAGCACGTTTTCGTTAAGACGGTAGGAACTTTTGGGTTGCACATAGACGTGATAGTTGATTTGGACCGTCTGAAAGATGGGTGCAGCCTTCAGGAGGAGGTATACCAGCGCTCCTCTCTGCGGCTGGTTTGGACCTGTGTCCAACCTATAGACAACGCACGTCGGCGTGTCAACAAAACCCACTAAGAAAGTCTCAACTTGACCTTTAGAGAACATCGCGGTTACAAGTTCGTTCGTGCTGGTGAGCTTGCTTTGCTGCGCTGCGATCTCTTTGTTAGCGCTCGCGACTTCGCGATCTAGGTCCGTGACCCTCTCTTCAACATGCTTGCTCGCAGTCGTCATCCGATTTGCGGTTTGGGACTCCATCCCGGCAACCTTGTCAGATAGCCGCTGGATGGAGCCGAGTTGTTGGTCCATCTTTGCCTCTGCCGCATCGAACGAATGGATCGCCTCATCGGATCGCGAAATAGCTTCTTTGGCCTTTTTCGACGCTGAGTCAGCCTCGCTGAGTGCTTCCACAGAGGCGCGGCGGATAGTTTTGTGAAAATCTGAATAGTTGCTGATTCCGAGAAGAGCGAGGATAGCTGCGAAGATTACGAGGAGACCTGTCGCCGGGAACAAGAACCACTTCGCCCACTTCATGAAGCGATCAGCAACCAGATGCGTCGTTTCAATATCGACGATGTTGCGGTCTTTGAAGTGCTCCTTGACGTACTCTTCAACCTGAGAACGAATGAGGGGTTTGAGTTCGGGAGTTAAAAGCAAACCGCAGTCAGAACAGAAGTTCTTACCGTCCGGGTTCTCGGCCTTGCACTGTGAGCAAATCACAAGCCAACAGTCTACACGCTGCTTGTAAGATGTCTAGTGAACACCGAAGCTGAGATCGTCGCTCGACTCGCACGCGGCGAGGCGCGACCACGGGACTACAAATGTCGAAGAAAGCAAAGGTCACGAACGAGAAGAAGAACCTGAATCGCCTCGCCGGTGAGTTCCTGGTCGCGTCCAGGCTGACTCAGCGCGGATACATGGTCGCTCTTCAGTGGGGCACGACAATCGGCTACGACATTCTTGTCTTCGACAAAGACGAGCACGTCGCTTAC
Source organism: Terriglobales bacterium (assembly GCA_035601995.1). GTDB lineage: Bacteria > Acidobacteriota > Terriglobia > Terriglobales > Acidobacteriaceae > JABDBE01. The sequence continues at coordinate 540,360 of DATNNE010000131.1, read as the reverse complement.
GTCGAGGTTAAGGCCACAGCGACGCACGAGCGGAGGTGGCTTCTCCAAGCAAAATACGCTGATCCCTCCGGCGACGCGATCCGTGGAGCTAGACGCTTTGTATGCTGCGTGGACCTCACCCCGCACGGTCGCGAGCCGGACATTTATGTCTTCCCCGCACCCGTTGTTGCAAAAGGACTCCATTACTTTTACGGAGGTCATCCTAAGCTCATCTCAGAAAGCTCAAGTTACGTGCTCCCACTAGACTCCAAGCCGAGATATCACACAGGTGATGCGAACTACCAAACTGTTCGCGAACACATTGAGTGCGAAAAGTATCTCGATGCCTTCCACGCTCTCGGCGTCAAGCCCGTCACCGGGTGATCTTCAACCCACACGTGGGTGCGAGATTTTTGCTCGACTGAGGTAAACTCGCGTTGTCGGAGGCCACGATCAGAGCATGGGTTATTTTTCAGACCGGCACGTGGGACCACCCGCGAGAGTTCTCACCGAGCTGGATGAACCTCTTCGACAAGCTATCCTGGGATTGATTAGGAGCCGTGCGGACGATGGGTCATTCGGATCGGAATATCCTGATCAGTGTCCTGACAACCCTTCGGTAATAGGAACGAACATCACGGCTTTGCGCGACGCACTCGTGGCTCGTAACCTTCCCAATCCGTTTCAGCGGGATGCACCTGATCCAACGACTCTACGAGTTCTAGATTTGATCGAGTTCGCTGACGAGAAGATCGCACGACCGAGGCGACGCGGTAACCTACACGGCTATTACGAGCACTACCACCTGGAGTTTGATCGTGACGCCGGTCGGACTGCCTTCCGCGAAGAGATAAACCAGATTTTCGAGCGCAATGGCATCGCTTTTGAACTCAGAGAAACTGGCAGGGTAGAAAGGATCGCCCCTGAAGGATTGCGCGATGCTCTGAGTCAGGCAGTATTCAACACAGGTGATGTGACGCTAGATAATCTACTGGAGCGAGCCAGAACGAGGTTCTTGAGCCGTGACCCCGCTGTCAGAAGAGAGTCGCTGGAAACACTGTGGGACGCTTGGGAGAGGCTGAAGTCATTGGAAGACGCTGACAACAAGCGCGAAGGCACGAAGCTCATTCTCGACAAGGCTGCTGGTGAAGAGCATTTCCGCGCCCTATTAGAGGCTGAGGCAGCAGCGCTCACCCGCATCGGAAACGAATTTATGATTCGCCATGCCGAGGTGAACAAAACTCCGATCAACGATGACGAGCATGTGGATTTTCTGTTTCACCGTCTCTTTGCAACGATCCGACTTCTGTTGCGGAAGAGCAATCGTGGTGGGTAATCGAGTGGATTACGATTCCTTGGAAGTCGCGAAGTGAACTGCAAACGCTCAGTACACGCGCCGCCACTTGTCAGGATGCGGTTTCCCATCTCTCAATCGTTGACGCTCGACGAGCATCGGGTCCTCTGGCTTCTCCCTGTTTTTTCTCGCCTGATCTATGGCGTCCTCCTGCCTGTCACCGCGCCCGATCACCAGACCGTTCTGGGTTGCGACAAATTCTTCCTGTTTCTTTTTCCATTCAACGTAGACGTTGCTCATGGTGTCTCTCCTTCATTCTGACAGGTCCACTTCGGTTCTTCCTAACCGGCGAAGCTCGTTTATCGCCCGAGCCGCGTTTCGCCACGCGTCGCCTAACGAGGTTTGAACAACCACTGCCAGAAATCCATTGGCATCCAACCATTGCAACGAAGTGCTTGTATTTCAGGTGTCTCGGTCAGTAGGAGATAAACATTCTGAAATCCGGGCATTCGCACAATCATGCCTGTGAGGTCCTCCAGACTAATGCTAGTGAAGAGGAGGTAGTTTTGCGAGCCGTAACGATACCAGTCCAATGCGTGAGTATCGAAAAGGCCCTCTAGTCGTGCATAGAGATTGTCCGGCGGTGCCGGTGCAGGTTGGCTTGCGATAGCTCCGACGGGGTTGATCCCGAGATGGACAAACCGAGAGTTCATTCTCTCGTCTCCGGGAGCGAGCTTCGATCTCCACCGGACAAACGAGACGGCGGTGGACCTGGAGGGCCAGATTGCAAAGTGGGTGGCTCACCCTTAATCGCGGTGAGTTGCATATGCTGATACTCGATGAACTGAGCACCTTCAAGGATCGCGGCTGCCGCGTTCTTTTGTCCGAAATGAACGTTCAGACACGTGATTACGAGAGGCACAACAATCGCGCCGCCGAGAGACAGTCCCACCAGCAACTCACTATGTAGTAAGGCACCGCATATCACTCCCGCTAACATGACAACAAGCAGAGCGAATGCAATCGAAGAGTTCCGACCGACGACGCCGGGACCTAGCGTGATGGATTGAAGCTGATGGCCAGTGATCCCGAGCCGCTCCATAACCTCAATCACTTGATCTTTCAGCGAATCTGACATGTCATTCGAGCGAAGTGTAGCATGTTGAACGGGAAGAGCGGCAGGCGGGAGATTCAGGTCCTAAAGCGAATACGCCCTGTCGCATTTTCTGTCGCATGTTCTCGCTGAACGGTGCCGGAATGCACCGGAAACGGTGCTTCTGATGGGAGCCAAACGTATTGAAAACACTGTAAACGTAAGAATCTAAGCTAGTTATGAGACCGTCGCTCTAGCCACCTGAGCTACGCCGCCACGGTGTAAACCAATATGCTTGCAGCAACTTAGGGCTGCGACACGATTGCATACGGTCGCACAATATATCAAGTATCGCATAAGTGAGTCGGTATCGGGCAAACACAAGATTGTCCCCCTAACACACCATCCTGCTCGAAGAATCGCAAATGCCACTTCGAAAACGGCGCGTAGTTGGTGTCTGACGATGCTCATGATTGCTTTGAAAGCAGCTACACTGTGCGCATGAAGATACGACTAAAGTTCTGGCTGGCGCTGGCTCTGTTCAGTGCCATTGCGTCGCACGCGCAGGACGCGAATTGGGAGATTGGCCCCTTCACGCGACCAGCGAGTGGCAATCCGGTGATCGTTCCACGGCCGGAGTCTACCTTTGCCGATCCAATTCTTAAGAAGCCTGTGCATTGGGAAGTACTGCACACGTTCAATCCCGCGGCGATCGTACGGGACGGAAAAGTCTACGTACTTTATCGGGCTGAGGATGACTCCGGAGCAATGGCGATCGGCGGACACACCTCGCGGCTCGGCCTAGCCGAAAGCCATGATGGTATTTCGTTCACGCGACAGCCTGATCCCGTATTTTATCCAGCCGACGATGCACAACAGTCACGAGAATGGCCGGGCGGCGTCGAAGATCCGCGCATTGTCGAGGCGGAAGACGGCACTTACGTTCTCACCTACACACAGTGGAACCGCAAGATCTACTCGGTTGGCATGGCGACCTCGCCCGATCTGATGCATTGGACAAAGCATGGGCCAGCTTTTGGCGAAACCGGCAAGTATGCCCAGCTAAAGTACAAATCAGCTGGGATCGTCACGCACGTCGACAAGGGACGCATGATCGCGGCGAAAATAAATGGGAAGTATTGGATGTACTGGGGCGAAGGTGCCATTCATCTGGCTACGTCGAGCGACCTGGTGAATTGGAGTCCGATGGAGGACGCGAAGGGCGTGCCCATCGAATTGTTACGCCCGCGTTCTGGTCACTTCGACAGTACGTTCCCCGAAACCGGGCCGCCGCCGGTTCTGACTTCAGCGGGAATCGTCGTGCTTTACAACGGCAAGAATGCAGTCGCAGACGGCGACCCGGATTTAGGTCCCAATGCGTACGCAGCCGGTGAGGCGCTTTTTGACAGGAGCGATCCTGCCCACTTGTTAGAGCAGACACAACACCCCGTTTTGAAGCCGGAGATGCCCTACGAGAAAACCGGTCAGTACGCTGCGGGAACGACATTCGCCGAAGGGCTGGTGTACTTTAACGATCGATGGTTCCTCTACTACGGGTGTGCAGATTCCGTGGTCGCCGTCGCTACGGCCGCGTTCAAGTAACCAAGTTTTGCCCACGCGGTTCTCGGTGGTTTTCACGCCCTTTTAGGTAGTGTCCTATTAGTGCGTTGATGACGGAATGTCGGCGAAGTGCCGAAAGCACGGCATCGATCAGTAGCAGCCAAATGATCGAGCGCACGCTTGATTGATACCCAAGTGACGTACCATTTTTCGGATGTGGACGATTTGAATGTCGTCGTATTTTGGCAGGTCGGGAAATGTCCTTCCGTTCCACTCCACTCGGCGACCATGTGTTGTTCTGCGAACGTCGAAGCCATTAGCACAGTGCCCCAACATTCGCAGAATGTCGCCGTAGGGGACGGAGACTGACATCTAAGTTTTATGCCGCCTTCGGGAGACTGTAGGCATAAACATCGGGTACATTCTCGCTCGGCGTCAGGCGGATGTCTTTGGCTTCAGCGTCCACGCGCTCTACTCTTATGAACGAAGGGCTTTCCTCTGGTGAGCGACGGGGCAACTTTGAGAAAGGCGCAGGCGGGTTGCAGGATGCGCCACGAATAGCAAACAAAGCAGCCTCCCATAGGCGTTCATCTTCATTGTCCGCGTCGTTTTCCTCGAAGAAGCGCTCTACTTTACCTTGGAATTCATTGAAATCGTGACTCTCTTGCGCCATATCAGCCAAGATTTCCCAATAGGCTGCCCTGAACTGCCGGAATGCTTCGTCAATATTATCGCCAGACGCAGCAATAGCGGCCGGGCGTACGCCATACATCCACCACTTACCGTCATCCTCTTTTCGCATCAAGGTCCGTCCAGACATGGTGATGCGTGCCAAGAAACCATTCCCAGAGATGGAATCTTGCAGAGTCAGCATGATTGGGTGCTCTTTCAGGTCGATAGCTACTTCAGTTGGCAAAACTTCCCTCCGCTCGGTGTCACTTAGTTTCTTTCGGCGCGTTCTGATTGTGAATCAGTGTGCCGAAGGTTTAAACGTCACCGTCGACCGATGAACCGTTACGAAAGTGCGTTAGCAATTTGGATGCCATGACGGGGAAAAATGTTACTTTTGTGTTCGCGGAGATGGTATATCAGTTCCTTTGTGAGAATCAACCGGAAAGATTGCCAGCCCTCAGTTTGTTAAGGCTGTCGTGAGCAACTCGGGAATGCTCCAAACCCGATTCGTCAAGTGCGCTTCCATCGCAGGGGGTGACGCGCAAACTCTTGTGTACCCTACAGAAATTATACCACGCAAAATGCAATGCCAGCGCAGCTTTCAGATTATCCAGCTTCTTGCTGAAGACTTTGGTCAGCCGGGTGAATCTCCGCATCTGCATTCTCATCGTTAGATTCTGCTCGATGAAAGATGTCGATATGCGCTTCGGATCGGGATTGCCAGAGCGAACCTTGGATATAACCTCCACGATTCGTGGTGGGGAGTACCTCCGCTTCAGGGCTGTCGAACTGGCCGTAATCTCCGAACAGTTTCAGTAGTTGCGCGAAATCCGCGTCAGTACCAAAGCCGTCCGATATCGCAGTTTGTAGAACGTAAATCCATCCGTGGTCAGTTGCGTTTGATTAAACGGCGTGCGCTTCGCATTTCCAGGCTTGTAGGGCCAGTGGCCGCCACCAAGTTTTTCAACGCAGCGTTAGGACACTACCCCCTTTTAAAATTGGCTTCACGCGGACGACAAAATGTTGTAGGCTTTCTGGAATCGTTGGCATCTATACCAACGGATGTGGCATCTCTGCTGCTGGTTTTGACTTGGGACTCCTGTAGCAGTTTGATCGGAAGAACCCGATAGCTTCCGATGCGAAAGGAAGGTCAGACTCATGCCCAACACCCGGAGAGATTTCCTGAAAGTTTCTACGCTGGGAGGCGCAGCGTTAACGTTGTTTGGATTTGACCTCGCCCCGGCTTATGCGCAACTGCGCGAACTCAAAATCGCGCGAGCGAGCGAAACGCGTTCCACCTGCCCCTACTGCTCGGTAAGCTGCGGCATCATTATTTACACCATCGGCGACAAGGCCAAGAATGTCACTCCCCAGGTGATTCACGTCGAGGGTGATCCCGACCATCCCATCAACCGTGGCACGCTGTGCCCCAAGGGAGCGTCGCTCGAGCAGGATATTCTCAACGACCGCCGGTTGCTGAAGCCGCAGGTCCGGCGACCGGGTTCGGATCACTGGGAAGACATCGGCTGGAACCAGGCCATCGACGAGATTGGGCACTGGATAAAAAAGACGCGCGACAACACCTTCATCGAGAAAGATGCGCAGGGCCACACCGTAAACCGCTGCGAAAGTGTCGCCTGGATTGGCGGCTGCACCGACACCAACGAATTCAACTATCTGGTCGTCAAGACCATGCGAGGCCTGGGCCTTACCTATATAGAAAACCAGGCCAGGGTTTGACACGGACCCACGGTCTCAAGTTTGGGACCAACTTTCGGACGCGGGGCCATGACCAATGGCTGGGTCGACATCAAGAACACCGACATGATGTTGATCATGGGCGGGAACCCTGCCGAAAATCATCCCTGCGGCTTTAAGTGGGCAATCGAAGCGAAACGAAATCGCAACGCAAAGATGATCGTGGTCGATCCTCGCTTCACGCGCACCGCGTCAACTTCAGATCTGTTCCTTCAGATTCGTGCGGGCTCCGATATCGCGATGCTTGGTGGAATGGTTCGCTATGCCATCGAAAATAATCGGATCGCGAAAGACTACCTCGTCAACTACACAAACGCCGCTTTTATTGTAAAGGAAGGTTTCAAGCTGCCCGAAGACGGACTCTACTCCGGCTTCGACGCCGGCACGCATACGTACGACCGCTCGACTTGGAATTACGAGGACGGCAACGATGCTGGAGGGATTGCGCCGGCCGCTCACGCTGGGGGCGGTAGTGCGCAGAAATCCGCGGGAATGACTCTAGGGCAGGCCGCGACGACGCCAGCTCCATTGCCGCCGCTGCCGCCGAAGGTGGCTTACGATCTGACATTGCAGCATCCCCGTTGCGTCTTCCAGTTGCTGAAGCAGCAATACTCGCGATACACGCCGGAAATGGTCGAACGCATTACTGGCATACCGAAGGATCAGTTTTTGAAAGCGGCGGATCTCTTCACTTCCGTCCGCAAAGATGGAGACTTGAAGAAAGTCGCCACGATTATGTACGCGGTGGGATGGACGCAGCATTCTTTCGGCACACAAATTATTCGCACCGCTGCCATCTTGCAGTTACTGCTCGGCAACGTAGGGCGAGCGGGTGGCGGTGTCAATGCGTTGCGCGGCCACTCCAACATCCAGGGCGCGACCGACATGGGCGGCGTGTTTGACAGCTTGCCGGGATACTTGAAGGTTCCGAATCCCAACGACACCGACCTCGCCGCTTATTTGAAGCGAACCACTCCTACCGCTTCCAAACCGGCACCGTGGCAGTCGTTTAACTATTACTCGAACACGCCCAAGTTTGCGGTTTCCTACTTGAAGGCCATGTTTGGCGATGCCGCGACCAAAGAGAACGATTTTGCCTTTAACTACATGCCGAAAGTGGATCGCAACTATTCGTGGACGCAGATCTGGGACAACATGTATCGCGGCACAGTGAAGGGAATGCTCGCGTTTGGCATGAACGGCGTTGCCATTGGACCCGACTCGCAGAAGAACATTGATGCGCTTAAGAAGGCCGATTTCCTCGTTGTGGGCGAGATCTATCCCGATGAGACCAGCGAGTTTTGGAAGTCGCCGGGAATTACTCCTGAGGAGATGAAGACCATCAACACGACCGTCTATCGCTTGGCATGTGCCGGATTTGCCGAGAAAGACGGCTCGATGACAAACTCGGCGCGCTGGCTCCAGTGGAAGAACGTTGCGGTGCCCACCCCAGGCGAATGCCGTCTCGATCAGGACATTGTCGCGGAGATTTTTCTCAAGGTCCGGGAGCTTTACAAAAAGGAAGGCGGCAAGTTCCCCGACCCGATTCTGAACCTGACCTGGTCTTACGCCACCGCTCATCCGTCACTCACCGAATTGGCGAAAGAGATTAACGGCAAGGCGCTAGCCGATCTCACTGATCCCAAAACACAACAGGTCATCAAACGCGGACAGCAATTGCCGGGCTTCGCCTGGCTGAAAGACGATGGCACGACTTCTTGCGGCAACTGGATCTATTCCGGATGCTGGACCGAGGCAGGCCCGCAGCTCGCACGCCGTGGAACGGAGGATCCTTCGGGCCAGGGGATTTACCCCAACTGGGCGTGGTCGTGGCCGGCCAATCGCCGCGTTCTGTACAACCGCGCGTCGTGTGACGCTGCCGGGAAACCTTGGGACGCGGAACGAAAACAGGTTTGGTGGAACGAAGGCGCGCAACTCTGGGTCGGTAACGATGTCCCCGACTTCAAGCCCGACTCTCATCCCGATGAACACCTCGGCCCATTCATCATGACGCCCGAAGGCGTCGGACGAATCTTTGCGCCGCTGGGCGCCTTCGCCGATGGACCTTTTCCTGAGCACTATGAACCGATCGAGAGTCCGGTGCAAAATCTGTTTCATCCCAACCAGTCGAATAATCCGGTCGTGAAAAAACTATCCACGCCTGCGGACAAGTACGCCACACCGGGCGACGGTCTCAACATTGTCTGTACGACCTACAGGCTTACCGAGCAGTATCACTACTGGACCAAGAACAATCCCATGAACGTGCAGCTCATCCCTGAGCCGTTCGTCGAAATTCCGGTCGAGCTGGCCGAGGAACTGGGGATCAAGGGCAACGACAAGGTGAAGGTGACGAGCGCGCGCAGCTACTACGTCGCAAAAGCGTTTGTCACCAAGCGCATCAAGCCGATGATGATTGACGGCAAGAAGGTTTATCAGATCGGTCTTCCTATTCACCAGGGCTATCGCGGAATTCAAGAAGACGCAGACCGGGACGCGAGAACGCTCGCCAATCGGCTTACTCCGACGGTGATTGACCCCAATGCGTACACGCCCGAATTCAAGGGCTTCTTGGTCAAGCTGGAAAAAGCGTAAGGCAATCTTATGAGCCAGGCAACTTTGCAAATCGTCAAGATCTCGGGCCATGCCGGGCCAGTTCCGGGCGCAGGGGTTGAGCGAGCAGAACAGGTCTGCAAGTTGGTCGATACCACAACCTGTATCGGCTGCAAGGCCTGCGAAGTCGCCTGTCTGGAGTGGAACGGCTACACGTTTACCGAAACCGTCTTCGACAACAGCTATCAGACGATGCCGGAGACGACGTGGAATTACTGGAACCTGATCAAGTTCAACGAGCACGAGCGCGAGGACGGCAGCGTTACGCTGCTGATGCGCAAGGACCAGTGCATGCACTGTGCTGATCCGGGCTGCCTGGCAGCGTGTCCGGCGGATGGCGCCATTGTGCAATATTCCAACGGCATCGTGGATTTCCAGCAAGCGAACTGCATTGGTTGCGGATATTGCGTCAGCGGGTGCCCGTTCAACATTCCTAAGTTCAATTCGGCCACGAAGAAAATGTTCAAGTGCACGCTGTGTTCGGACAGGGTAAACGAGGGACTGGAGCCGGCCTGCATCAAGTCTTGTCCCACCGGCTGCCTGCATTTTGGCACGAAAGATGACATGAAAGACCTGGCGGAGACGCGAGCCAAGCAACTGCGGGAAAACTATGGCATCGAGAAGGCGGGGGTTTACGATCCGCCGGGCGTGGGTGGAACCGGCGTGATCTATGTGCTCCACGATGTGACCAATCCGGAAGCCTATGGCGGCCTGCCCAAAGACCCGCACATTCCGTGGGTTGTCCGCTTCTGGAAGGGACCGGCGAAGTGGATCGGGAACCTCGCCATGCTGGGCGGCATTCTAGGCGTAACTCTCCACTACTTCCGGTACGGTCCGAAGGAAGTCCATCCCGAGACGCATGAGAACGGAGGGGAGCCGTGAGTTCCCACGCCATTTCCCCGCCAAGAACCACCGGCGAACCCGGAGAACGCATCCTCCGCTACACGCTGATCGAGCGCGTTCATCACTGGGTGGGCGCGCTGTTCTACGTCTATTGTCTGATCACCGGCTTGGCCTTCTGGTCCCCATACATGTATTGGCTCGCGGCCATGGTTGGCGGCGGACCGACGGCTCGCTTCTGGCATCCCTGGCTTGGCCTCGCCTTTACGGGGTCTATGTTTTGGATGTACAGGATGTGGCGTGGCGATATGGCTACGACCGAAGCCGATTTGCGCTGGAAGAAGGCGATCAAGCATTACATCGAGAACGATGACCAGAATCTTCCGCCCGAAGGCCGCTTCAACTACGGGCAGAAAATATTCTTCTGGCTGATGTTTTATGGCGTGATCCTGCTGGTGCTTTCGGGATCCGGGCTTTGGTTTGTTGAGTCGATCCCGTGGAGTTTGCACTGGCTCCGACTTCTGTGTGTCACCGTGCATGTTGTCGCCGCCCTTGCAACCATCGGCGGCTTCATCATTCACGTTTACATGGGCACAGCTATGATTCGTGGCGGATTTACTTCAATCATCCGGGGCGAAGTTTCGGTCGCCTGGGCGAAGACACACCACCGACTTTGGTACGAGCAAGTTACCGGCAAACTGCCTCCGCGAAAATGAAGCGGTCCAAGTGGGATCAGCGAATTCAGCGTGCGGATGAGTTGGCATCCGCCCATTCTTTTGCAGCCGAAGGCTTGCGCTTCTACAAAGGCATCGCTAGTTTCCAGAAAGAGCTTTACGCCTATATCGGCGCGGCCCGCGGCAATGGTTCACAGAAGAAAGTTGCGGGATTGTTCGACGAGAGTCTTAATCTTCCTCTGTTGTTGCCCAAGTTCCCGGAGTTTCTTTCGCGCGTCGGCGCTTTCAGTCCTGGCCCAGTCACCGAGTCCGCCGCTAACTTGAGGAAGCAGCCCGCCGCCCGCTGTGAAGAATTGCTCAACTTTCATTGGCGGAATGCAGCGGAGTCCCAGATCTTTTCCAGCGAAACCGAAGGACTGCTGGCCTGGATATTCCTGCAGGCCTACGCGGAATCCCTTGCCGATCATGGCGAAGCAAAACCTGGCAACGACGGCATCGGACTCTGCCCTTTCTGCGGCGGTAAACCTCTGGTTGGCGTCCTGCGTCCCGAGGGAGACGGGGCAAAACGATTTCTAATTTGCGCTCTATGTTCCACCGAATGGCCGTTCCGTCGGATTCTGTGTCCTTCATGCGGCGAAGAATCCGTGGAGAAGCTTGCCGTCTACACGGCAAACGAGTTCAACCATGTGCGAGTTGAAGGCTGCGACACGTGCCACCGTTACATCAAGACGGTGGATCTCACCAAGAACGGCCACGCGGTGCCTGTCGTCGACGAACTCGCGACGATCCCTCTGAACCTGTGGGCGCAGGAAAACGGATACACGAAGCTACGGACAAACCTGCTCGGAATCTAGCGCGAGCCGCGCACCGAATCCTCTATTGAAACTGATCGCCAGAAAATTGACACTGATTGCATGAAAGTGATTGCGGTCATTCCGGCTCGGATTGCCTCAACGCGGTTGCCGCGAAAGATGCTGCGTGAGATTGCCGGCCAACCTCTGATTGGGCGTGTCTATAGAGCCGTTCGCTCCTCGCCGCTTTTGGACGACGTCATTGTCGCCACGGATTCGGACGAGATTCTGCAAGTCTGCCGTCAGCATGGATGGAATGCGCGTATAACTTCGGCTGCTCATCGCAGCGGGACGGAGCGGGTACACGAAATTTCCGAATCCGTTGCTGCGGATGTCTACGTCAACGTGCAGGGAGACGAGGCGATGACTCGGCCCGAGCACATCGCCGCCCTGCTCGAGGTGATGGAAGATACGAGGGTTCAAGTCGGGACTTTAAAGACCTCAGCATCACCGGATGACATCAGCAATCCCAATGCAGTGAAGGTTGTCACTGATAGTGCCGGGAGAGCCCTCTATTTTTCACGCGCCACCATTCCTTTTGACCGGGACGGATCAAGTCCAAGCTACTTCAAGCATCTCGGCTTCTACGCCTATCGCAAGGCGACGCTCGACCGTTTCTGCGCCTTGCCCGAGTCATCCTTAGAACGTAGCGAACGGCTTGAGCAGTTGCGTTTTCTTGAGAATAGGATTTCCATCCATGTGGCCGAGACGCCTTACGATGCGGTTGGCGTGGATACCGAGGAGGACTTGCGAAGGGTGGAAGAGATTCTCGGACATCGAAAGACGTAACGCTTGACGTAGCAAGCTACGTCCCTGCAGAAGTGTTAAGTTCTATTTTCGGAGGGCCGCCGTCTGCAGTTTCGCCCACGCCTCAGCGGCTGCCACGCGCCGCGAGATTGCTGGATGCGATTGAAAAAACCACTCCACCCATCGGGAGGGAGATCGCTCGGCCAGGTTCTGATCAGCGAGTTTATTCATGGAAGAAATAAATGGCTCGACGCTGGCGATGGATTGAAACGCATAGCGATCAGCCTGGCGTTCGTTGTAGCGCGAATACGCATTGAGGGCCGGAAGCAGCAGGAACGACAGCACGGTCGAAACCAAGACGAGCAATGGCAGATTTGCGAAATCCGACACTGTTTCAAACATGTGGGTTCGTTCCACGGCATAGTGCAGCACCCAATTTGCCGCCCAGAATCCAAGTAGCGTAATCCCGGCCTGCACTGCGATGCTTTTCAGAATGTGCCGGTGCACGTGATGACCCAGCTCGTGGGCAAGCACCGCCTCGATTTCGTCGGCAGAGTAGTTTTCGAGAAGCGTGTCGGCCAGAATGATGCGCCGGGTATTGCCTAGCCCGGTTAACGCTGCGTTGGCCTTCTTGCTCTTCTCTGAAAGATTCCACTTGTAGACGCCGCGCACGCGGGTTCCGGCGCGCTCACTCAGTGCAACCAGGCGGGACTTGAGTTCAGCATTATCGAGCGGCTCGAATTTATAGAAGATCGGAAACAAAACCACCGGGGCGAGCTGCGCCATCAGCACGAACAATCCCAGGAAAGCAGCCCACGCGATCAGCCACCAGTTTTGCGGAAACTGGCGAATAATGAAGTAGAGAAGTTCGACAACAATCGACGCCAACGCGACGCCGACCAGAAATCCTTTGGTTTCGTCCCACACCCACGCTCGCAGCTTTTGATTGGAAAGATTGTAGTGGTGCTCGACTCGGTAGCCGTAGTAGTCCAGCCCGAGTCCGAGCAGCTTCCCAATCAGCATGAGCATCAGCACATAGAAAAAAACCGCGAGCGAGTAGTGATCGTAAGCGCCGTGCATGGCGAAATCGCGTAGTGTGCCGTTCCATCCCGTTGCCAGCAGCACAACGAGAAAGACGAGGCCGAGAACAAAATCGGCGACACCAAGCCACCTCCGGATGCGGTTATAGCGCCGCGTTTCGGATGAATCTGTTGGAGTCGGGATTGTGGCGACTGCAGTGCTCATTCTGGGCTGACTCGTAAGCTGATTATCGTACGCGAGGACCTCAAATGCGATACCCAAAAGTGCTGTGAACCGTGAGTAGCGTGATTCTGCTGCTTATCCATTCTTGACAAACATCTCCGCGCCGGACAAGATTTCGTTCACTAACTCAGGCGAAGCTGCCTCCGCATATACGCGCAGCAGCGGCTCTGTGCCCGATGCCCGGAACAGAACCCATGCCTCTGCTCCGTTGCCGCCGGTGGGCGCATCGAGAAAAAACTTTATCCCGTCCAGGCTCTCTTTTTTTAGGACGGCGTAACTTCCCAAATGGTTGGTTCCGTCGGATCGGGCTCGCAAAATAGCTTGTTGCTTCACATCTTCGGGGATATGAAGATCGCGCCGCCCATAATAATGCGGACCGTATTCGCGCTGCAGATCCGCTACCAGCTGACCCAGAGGCTTGCGTTCGTCGGCCATGACGTTGGCCAGCAGCAGCGAATTCAGAAGACCGTCACGCTCCGGCAAAAAGCGCGAATAGCCAATTCCGCCGGACTCCTCGCCGCCGATGACAATTTCACGCTCCATCATCAGGTCAGCAATGTATTTGAATCCGATGGGGCACTCGTTCAGTTTGCGCCCATGCTTGGCGGCAATGCGATCGACCATGCGCGTCGTGTTGAAGGCGCGCACGACTTCTCCGGGCCATTTCTTTCTTACGAGCAGCCACTGCGTGAGAACGGAAAAAATCTTGTGCGAATCGACAAAGCCGCCGTCCTCGGCCACGGCGCCGATGCGATCGGCATCACCATCGGTCGCAAGCCCGGCATCGCAGCTCTCTTTCACCACGGTTTGCTGCAACATCGCCACATGAGGGATGATCGGTTCGGGATTGATGCCCGGAAACAGCGGGTTCAGCTCCTGACGGATGGCCACGTGCCGAATGCCGCGGTCATTGAAAATCCCTTTCAGCACACCGCGTCCGGAGCCGTACATCGAATCTACCGCGAACTTGAAATTCGCCTTGGCAATTGCCTCAAGATCGGCGAAGCGGCAGATGGCTTCGATGTAGGCTCGCTTCAAGTCGACGTCTTCAATCGCAGCTTTTGGACCGCCCGGCATCGCGCCCGCGCCCAATTCTTCTTCAATCGCTTTCATCATAGCGGGGGAGCCCGAGCCACCGAACTTGCCTTTGAATTTCACTCCATTCCAGTCAAAGGGATTATGGCTTGACGTCACGACCACGCCGCCAGCGGCACCGAGTTGCTTTACCGCAAAGGAAATCGCGGGCGTAGGCGTGTAGTCATTCGCCAGCTTCACTGGAACGCCGGACCCGGCCAGAACTTCCGCCACGATTCGCGCGGCCTGTGGCGACACAAAGCGAGTATCGTAACCGACGATTACTCCACGGCGGGCGTCTTCGTGCTTGAGAACATAAGCCGCAATCGCACCCGCAACTCGCCGCACGTTGTCAAAGGTGAAATCGTCGGCGATGATGCCTCGCCAACCGTCGGTACCGAATTTGATGGGAGCGGTCATTGTGGTAGTCGGTCCTTGGTCGTTAGCAGGATGCCTTCTCGAGCTTGCGACGAGCAACGACGAACGACCAACGACCCTTTTCCCTACACCAGTCTATGTAGTTTTTTCTCATCCAGATACTTCACGATCTTTCCCACATCCTGCGCTCGTTCGCGCGTCGTGATGAGCAGCGCATCACCCGTCTCTACGACCACCAGATTATTCACTCCGACGGCGGCGACAAACTTGCCCGGAGCGTGAACGTAATTTCCCGTCGCGTTTAGCGCGAAAGAACCTTCACCCGAGATCAGATTGCCGTCCGATGGCTGGCTCTTTGCGACGTGGTGTTCGTGCAATGCGGTCCACGATCCGAGATCGTTCCATCCGAAATCGGCAGGCAGGCAAAAGATGTTCGAGTTCTGCTCGCCTTTGGATGAGCGCGGCTCAAGCACGGCGTAATCAATGCTGATGTTTTCGCACATGGGATACAACCGGCGAAGGGTTCCAGTAAACTTCCCGGTTCCAAAGGTGCTCGCGATCTTTTCGAGGAGCGGCGCGGTTTTCGGCAGATGTTCGCGTACGGCATTGGCCAAGGTTCGCGCACTCCAGAGAAACATGCCGCTATTCCAGAAATAGTTCCCTCCCGCGACAAACTTGGCGGCGCGTTCGGCATCGGGTTTCTCCGTGAACCGGCGCACCCGGAACGCTTTTTGCTCCGCAGTTAAGTTAGCTTCGATATAGCCGTATCCGATCTCAGGTCGGGTTGGCCGAATGCCCAGTACCACGATGTTCTCGCCCGCAGCGGCAATCTCGATGCCCTTCTCTAGAACCTGGCGATAACGGTTTTCGTCTCCAATAACGTGATCCGAAGGGAACAGTCCGATCACAGCCTCCGGATCACTGCGAAGAAGAATAAAAGCGGCCAGGCCAATCGCGGGCGCAGTATTACGTCCTACCGGTTCGGCGATGATTTGTTGCTTGCTGAGCCGCGGAATCTGGCGCGCGATTTCGCGCCGCGAGTCTTCATTTGTGATAATCCAAAAACGTTTGGCCGGCGCGAACGGCAACAGCCGCGAGACCGTCTGTTGGATCATGGTCTGCTTGCCATCAAGCGCCAGCAACTGCTTGGCGCGACGCTTGCGGCTCAGGGGCCAAAACCGCGTGCCACGCCCACCGGCGAGAATTACGGGATAGAAATTTCCTGCCGATTTCTCCCGGCCTTTTTTATGGTCCGTCATATGCGGGTTGCAGGCTCCGGGACTTCCCGGCCCGGCAGAGCTGCCTTCAGGAATTCCACTGTCCACTGCGGGCGCACTTGGAAGCCGCCTATCGACGCGGGCACAACCACCGCATCTCCCTTGGCCAGAGTGACCGGTTCGGCGCCGTGCGCTTCGATCACCGCACAACCCTCAACCGCAATCAGGATTTGGACTGAACTCTTTTCCGCCCCGTCCGTCGTAGCGAACACCTGCGGCTCCTTCAACTCAAACATTTCCACCACGAAAAAGGATGAAGCCACCAGCGGCGACTGGCGATTCTTTGTGCCATTTATTATTGTCGGCGCGGGGCGGATCACTTTGCCCGAAGCCACACGCTCTTTCAACACCGCCAGACCTTCTTTCAGATGCAATTCGCGCGGCCGACCGTAATCGTATAAACGATAGGTTGTGTCCGACTGTTGTTGGGTTTCTACGATGATCGAGCCCGGCCCCAGCGTGTGTACAGTGCCCCCAGCAACATAAATCATTTCGCCTGGAAATATGTTGATCCAGTTCAGCAGCTCTTCCGCGCGCTGCTGATGAATCGCTTGCTCAAATTGCTCACGCGTGACTCCCGGCTTGAGGCCAAGACCGATTTGCGCGCCCGGCTTGGCGTACACCACGTACCAGCACTCGGTCTTGCCGCAGGGCTGACCGGCGCGGTGGGCTGCTTCGTCATCGGGATGAACTTGCACCGAAAGTTTTTCATGGGGAAAGAGAAACTTGGTTAGCAACGGGAACCGGGTGGAATCATTGGCCGCCTCTCCTACCAGTTTCCGGCCATATTGCGCGCTCACCTCAGCCAGTGATTTCCCTCGCAAAGGACCATTCGCCACTTTGCTATTGTCTCCGGTGAGCCACGATTCTCCGATCTTTTCTTCGAAACGATGACTCGGATAGATGGGAGACAAGTCCGTCGTACCCCAGGGACGTGGGTCGAAGATGGGCGACATTAAGAGTGGGTAGAGATCGGCCATGCGGTGATGAGTGCGGCCCCGAACGCAAGATTACAAGGTACGGCCGGGGAAAAGCAGCGACCGGGGAAATCAGTAATCAGTTTTCAGTTCCCGGTTCTCAGAATCGTGCCGTTAGGCTCACAGTGCCGCGAGAAACTTCCGCATGCGCTCCAATCCCCGGTCCAGTTCGGCGATTGACGTGGCATAGGAAACGCGAATGTGGTCGCCAGTTCCGAAGCCTTCACCGGGAACCGTGGCTACGTGGGCTTCGCGCAGTAGTTTTCCTGCGAGATCCGACGCCGAATTCACTCCGCTGCGCCCAAAGAACGCCGACACGTTCGGATAAGCATAGAACGCCCCTTCGGGCAACGTGCACTTCAATCCGGGAATCGCGCGCAGCCCGTTAACCACGTGATCGCGCAGATTGATGTACTCCGCCCGCATGTCGGTTACGCATTGCTGCGGGCCTTTCAGAGCGGCGACTGCCGCCTTCTGCACAATCGACGTCGGATTCGACGTGGATTGACTCTGCAATTTTTGCATCGCGCTCGCAACCGCGCTGGGCGCCAACGCGTAACCCAAGCGCCAGCCAGTCATCGCGTAAGTCTTGGAGAGCGATCCGATAATCACCATGCGCTCGCGGAACTCGCGGAGCGATCCCACGGAGAATCGTTTTGCGGTGTAATTCAAGTAGACATAACACTCATCGGAAAGCACCCAGATGCCCCGCTCGTGCGCCAGGCGAACAACTTCCGTCAGATCTTCCGGCGCCATGACCGCGCCCGAAGGGTTCGACGGGGAGTTCAAGATGATGAGCTTGGTCCGTGGAGTGATCAGGCGCTCAATCATTTCCGCCGTGACTCGAAAGCCCTGCGCTTCGTCGGTTTCCAGCAATACGCAATTCCCCCCGGCGTAGCGGACAATATCTTTGAAGGAAACCCAATAGGGAACTGGAAGAATGACCTCATCCCCATGATCGACTAGCACCTGCACAGCGTTAAACAAGGCTTGCTTACCGCCCGTCGACGCAATCGCCTCTTCGCGCCGGTAATCCGAATCAAAATCCACGGCATGACGATGAACAATCGCGTCGCGCAATTCAGCCGTGCCGGCCACCGCTGTGTATTTGGTGAAATTGCCCTGAATCGCGGCGATGGCGGCATCCTTGATGTGCTGTGGCGTGGCAAAGTGTGGTTCGCCTGCTCCGAAATCGACCACGTCAATCCCCTGCTGGCGCAGCTTGTCAGCCTCGGCCACAACCGCCATTGTGGCGGAGGGCTGGATGCGGTTGATACGCTCAGTCAGCTTTAACGCGAGAGGTGTTTCTGTAACTGGAGTCATCGTCGTTTCCTCGGCTTCAGTTTTCTGGCATTTGCCAGTTTAATGGCTGGGTCGAGCTTTTCTTTTAGACGTTGTTCAACCAATTCCGGAACCAGATCTTTGACCGAGCCACCCAATTGGGCGATCTCCCGCACCAGACGGGAACTCAGATAAGAATACTGCTCTGCCGGCATCATGAATACGGTTTCCAGCTCGGGCTGCAATTTGCGGTTCATCAAAGCCATCTGCAATTCGTACTCATAATCGCTGATGGCGCGAATTCCGCGAAGTACGGCGCTGGCCTTCACCTTGGCCGCGTAGTCCACCATCAATCCGTCGAAGGTTTCCACGCGGACATTCTTGAAGTCCGCGGTCATTGCTTCGAGCATGAGCAGCCTCTCCGGCAAATTGAACAGCGGGGCCTTCTCGGCATTGCGCAGAATCGCCACCACCAGTTCATCAAAGATCTTGCTGCCCCGGGCAATCAAATCGAGATGCCCGTTGGTCGGGGGATCGAACGAGCCGGGATACATCGCGATGACTTTTTTCAATAGGCCTCTTTCAGCTTCGGTAACAGAGGATTCTATTCGTCGGGCGAAGCCAATGGCAATGCTTGTTTGCCCGGATCGCGCCTCACTCGCAATGCCTCCGCAATGCCGAGTCAGGGCTTCTCATACCCTTCCAATAGTACAGGTAATCGCCCCGGCAGTTACCCCGTCTTCTGATATAGCACAATGGTGGTAGTTCGTAACTTGTCACGGGGCGGCCTGAAAACTAGCCTGATAGCTGATGTCACCAGTCTCTTTGTTGTTCTCCTCTGACGAGGAAACGTCGCACCGGGTGGTTCAGGCTCTAAGCGAACTTGAGCTTGAAATCGAACACTGTCCGGACGTCTTCACCGCCATCGAATGGCTTACCAGTCGAAGCTTCGACGTCATTGTGGCCGATTGGGACAGCGGGCCGGAAGCCGCATTCTTGCTGAAGAATGCTCGCGAGCTGAAGCTGAATAAAGCAGCTTTCACGCTTGCACTTACCAGTGGACCGTCCAACATCGCAGATGACGCAGACAACCCTGATCTGGTTTTGACCAAACCACTGATTCCCGATCAGGTCAAGTATGCCGTGCTGAGCAACGATCGTTTTCTGGGTTGCATGAAGGCCTGGATCGCGAGGGGCGATTTTGCTCAAGGCAAGCCAGCGACTCCCTCGGTGGCAAATGGCGAGATTAGTGTTGAACAGCGGCGGCCGCAGTTGGAGCCCTCCCCCACACCACCCTCGGCCCGCCCGGCTCAGCCCTCCCCAACGCTTGGCCACTCGCGCAGCGAAACCAGCGCCCCCCTCCACCTTACGTTTGCCACTCTGGACCGGGGTTTGTTCCGGTCCATGAACAGGCAGAATGATGGCGTGTCTGGACCGGGCAAGGTCAAGAGATACAACCGCAATCGATTCCTGTGGGCATCTGTCCTGACTTTGGCCTTTGTTTCGGTTGGCTACATCTTCGGCCAACCCTTGCGGGTTCAAAGCGTTTACGCCAGTGTAGCTGCCGTTTATAAGGAAGCTCTGGAAATGAAACCGAGCAAGCTGCGCGCATCCGAAAGCGAGACCGCTTCGGATACCTCGGCTCTAGCTAAAGCAGCTGTTTCGCAACGCCTTGGGTCAAGCAGATCGATGCTGCGTGGGATTCCTGCTCAAACAACCTCGGTACCCGATCAAGTTACGGAGCCTCCAGCGGAAACACTGCAGGCTGATGCCCATCTGGATCAGAATCGTCTGACCACAACTGCATCGCAAATCCAAATTCCCGAAAGCTTGCAGACGCCTTTGCCAGAACCTACCGAACTTCAACCTGTAAGCCTCAGGCGCTCCCCGTCGCTGCTCAGCCAGGTAGAACCAGTGAGCCTGCCGGAAGACTTGTCGCGAGCGTTGCTGTTGCAGAAAGTAATCCCCAGCTATCCGGAACAGGCTTTGAAAGCTGGCCTTCAGGGTGCCGTAGTTTTGCAGGCATGGATTGGCAAAGATGGCAGCATCCGAGATTTGAAACTGCTCGACGGCTCCTTGCTTCTCGGGCAAGCTGCCGTCAAGGCGGTTAAACAATGGCGGTACAAACCCTACCTGCGAAACGGGGTGGCCGTCGAAGCCCAGACCTACGTGACGGTGAATTTCCGGCTGCCGTAGAGCTCTTTCCTCCCCTCGCGGTTGGCCGTGCCGTGCCGTCCGCTAACAATCGACGAGTTCACAACTTTTTACTTGTTTTTACTGCGGATTGACACATACCTCTGCCTGTTCAACTATGTTTGTTTCGGGGCTGATCGAGAACCCCCAGATTAAGAGACCATGATGAAATCGAAGCGGCGTTGGAGCGAGCGAACCCGGTTGATGCTGACATTAGAGCTCGCCGTGGTCTTGCCGGCCGCCGCGCTTGTGATCCTAAGCGCCGTGCACTTGACTGAAATTCAACGCGATCGCGGCGTGGAAGCCGCCTTCCAGCGCGATTTCAACCAGGTGCTCGCGATTTCCGAGAAGGACATCAACCAAAAAGCCTACGACCTTGCCGATGATGTGCGGAGCCAATTCCCCAGCGCTGGCGAGGCTTGTGTGGAAACGATGGATAGGCTTCTCTCGACCCACCCTTACATTGCCCACATCTTCATCTACGAACCGGGCAGGGGATTGACGTTCCGCTCCCAGCCGTCGCGACTTAGGGATAATTCGTTTCGTGCCGAGGCCGACGATTTTTCCAGCATGACCACCGGATGGATGCAGGTGGGATACAAGGATGAAGTCAAAGAACTCGAGGAAATGTCGAAGAACGGTAAGCCTTACTCCTTTTTTCCCAACTGGGCTCCGCGAGGCGAAAAGCGTTTGTATCAATCAGGCGCTGTCTTTCTCTCGGCAGATAGTCAGGGAGGGCACAAGGCCATTGCAGGGATGGTGTTTGATGCCGAGTACCTGAGCAATCGCTTCTTTCCGGAAATGCTGGAGACACTCTTAAGCCACCAGGAAGAAAAAGGCGAGAGAAATCACGTCGTAATGATGGTCCATCCCCGGCATGAATCCGCGCCCTTGGCGGCTTCGGTGGGGTGGGATGGCGGTGATCCTGAAGTGGAGCGCAATCTCGAAGGCGCGTTTCCAGGGCTGACGCTCGCCATCAAGTTGCACGGTACCACATTGGCTGCCCTGGGTCAGCACTTTGTTCACACCAGCTTTTTCATTCTTGGCGCCATCTCTTTGTTGCTGACCGGTGGGATCGTGATGACTCATCGAAACATTTCGCGTGAGATGGCGCTGGCGAAGCTGAAGTCTGATTTCGTGTCGAATGTCTCGCACGAGTTGCGAACCCCGCTCTCGCTAATCCGGCTCTACGCCGAAACACTAGAGATGGGACGATTGAAATCGCCTGAAAAATATCAGGAGTATTACGGCATTATTCGCAAGGAGAGTGAGCGGCTCAGCGCGCTGATCAACAACATCCTGGATTTCTCGCGGATTGAAGCTGGCCGCAAGGAATACGACTTCCGCCAGACCGATATGCGCGAACTGGTACGCAATACGCTCGATTCTTATCGCTACCAGATCGAGCAAAGCGGATTTGCTTTCGAGGAGAAGATTGCTGATGACGTACCACCCCTCAGCGTCGATCGCGAGGCCATGGCACGATCGCTCTTAAATCTGGTTAACAACGCGCTCAAGTATTCACAGGACCAGAAATATATTGGCGTCAATCTGTTTCGCGACAATGGCTCGGTCAAGCTGGAAGTGGTAGACCATGGCATCGGCATTCCTCAAGCCGAGCAGCAGAAGATTTTCGACAAGTTCTATCGCGTGGGAGATCCGCTGGTCCACAACACCAAGGGCAGCGGTTTGGGATTGGCATTAGTTCGTCACATTGTGCAGGCGCACGGCGGAGAGGTTTCGGTCGATAGCGTGCCCGGTCGAGGCAGCAAGTTCACCATCAACCTACCCGTGACTGTGCGGACAAACGCAACCAAGGCAGCATTGGCGTAAGCGCCGGAGACCAAGAGCATGGCCAAAATTCTGATTGTCGAAGACGAGCCCAACATGGTCGCGGGCTTACGCGACAACTTCGAATTCGAAGGGCATCAGGTCATCACCGCAGGCGATGGCGTAGCAGGCCTGGAGCGCGCAATCGCAGAGTCGCCCGACCTCGTCATCCTCGATGTCATGATGCCGAGGATGAGCGGGCTGGACGTTTGCAAGCAGCTCAAGGCGAAGCGGCCGTCGATTCCGATCATCATGCTGACTGCCCGCGGACAGGAAGTGGACAAGGTGGTCGGTCTCGAGCTGGGCGCGGACGACTACGTCACTAAGCCGTTTTCCATTCGCGAGTTGCTGGCGCGGGTCAAGGCGGTGCTGCGCCGCGCTAAGACCGCTCCCAAGACGGAAGAGAAATATTCCTTCGGCGAGGTCGAAGTGAATTTGCGCAGTTGCCAGGTGTCGCGCAAAGGGCGGGTGCTGGATTTCTCGTCGAAGGAGTTTGAACTTTTGAAGTATTTCCTGATTCATCCGGGCGAGACTCTGAGCCGCGATCGCCTGCTCGAAGATGTCTGGGGATACGATCGCTTTCCCACAACGCGCACAGTGGATGCGCACATTGTTCGCCTCCGGCAGAAGGTCGAGCCCAAGCCGGAGGAACCTCGATTCATTCTGACCGTGCATGGCACGGGTTACAAGTTCGTTGGCTGAACCGTTCTTTGCGGAGAAGAAAAAGTGGAAAAAGTTCTTCAACTTCGAGGCCAGCATCGAGAAAAGGTCGGCCCTGCCCTTATCGATGACACGCTGCTCATCCGCGGGGCTCAGTTGGGCGATACCGCCTCTTTCGAGGAGTTGGTTCGCCAATACGACCGGGCCGTGCTGCGATTGGCGGTTCATCTCACCGGCTCGCAGGAAGACGGCCAGGACATTTATCAGGAGGCATTCCTGCGGGCCTACATCAACATCGGCAGCTTCCGGTTTGAATGCTCTTTCTATACCTGGATCTACCGCATTGTGACGAATCTGTGTCTCGATCACTTGCGAAAGCGATCTTCGCGTTATCGTGATCTGACCACCACGATTTCGCCTGACGGCGAAGAGGAACAGGCGCTCGACCGCGTTCCCGATCAGCGGGCCGGAGCCAGTCCTGAACGCAACATGGCCAGCCGCGAACTGCGCGGCTACATCGTTCGCGCCATGCAGAGGCTTTCGCCGCGCGAGCGAGTGGTGTTCGAGTTGAAGCATTATCATGGCTTGCGACTGCGAACCGTCGCCGGCATTCTGAATACCAGCGAAGGCACGATCAAGAACACGCTGTTCCGGGCCACGCACAAGTTGCGTACGCAATTAGCGGCGGTGCGATAAATTGCGGAACGTTTGAATTTCATCGATTTTCGATTTCTTCTCCGCGGAGTACGCGGAGAAACGCCGACACCGGCCCCATTTGGCTTCTTTACTCAAGCCTCAAAAGACTCTGCTCCCTCCGTGACTTCAAGCGTCTTCCAAATATGGTAGATTGAAAATCTGTTGCGGATTTTCCTTTACTCTTCGGAACTGCCCCGGTGGCGGCGCTTCGAACAGCGCAGTTGCGCTTTTCCGGCCCAAGCCAGCGTGTTGCTGCTCACCGTCCTGGCTACGTTTAGCTTCGCTGACTCGGATTTGCGCTCGCCTCCTCTTCTGTCAACCGATGTCATCGTACAAAGATTGATGGCTGCAAACGCTCAGCGCTCCCAGGCCCTGCGCGCGTACAGCGGCAAGCGCGTTTATCATTTGGACTACCACGGGATTTTCGGCTCCCACGATGCCGGAATGCAGGTCGAAGCCACTTACAGCGCGCCCGACCGGAAGGAATTCAAGATTCTTTCCGAAAGTGGTTCAAAGTTGCTGATCAACCATGTGCTGCTGAAGTTGCTCAGCAGTGAGCAGGAAGCGCAACAAGAGAAGTATCGGAAAGAGCTGGAAATCAGCCCGACCAACTACGACTTCACGCTGGTCGGAACCGAACACACTCCAAGCGGGGATTTCTACGTTCTTGCCGTGCGTCCTAAGGGCCCGAGCAAGTATCTCTACCGGGGAAAAATGTGGGTCGACGCCAAGGATTTCGCGGTTGCCCGCATGCAAGGTGAGCCTGCCCGGAATCCATCCCTCTGGGTCAGCCATACTGAAGTCGAATATCGGTGGGGCAAGGTCGGAGAGTTCTGGCTTCCCGTCTACAATCAGTCTGAAACCCAGGTTCGCATGGGAGGCAAAGCTGTCCTGACCATCGATTACAGCGACTATCAGGTCACCGGGGTAAATCGACCAGGCCCACGCAGTCCCGGCGAAAGCTCGACTCTGCCAAATCCTGCTGCCGTATCCGCCGATCCGCACTAAGTCCGAGGCGCTCGAGTTACGACATTCCAGCACGAACTTAAGTCCTTTTTTATCAGAGTCTGGTGTCGCAATGCTGATCCGAGATTCCTATTTCGTGCGGCCTGCGCGGGGCGGGGCGGCCACTAGTTACCAACGGGCACAATTTAGGCGAAGCAAACTCTGAAAAACCGGCATCAAACCAGATATAATGCAAACACTTCACTAGGAAGTGACTTCCTTTCTGAGAAAACGAATCCGATGTCTATAAAGACCAAGGCTGTAGTTCTTGCTTCGTCCGCGCTAGTGCTGCTGTTCATGGTGGTCGGTGGAATGGACGGCGTTCGCGCTTCCAGCAACGACGGTGCTTACCGGCAACTCCAGGTGTACAGCGAAGTGCTCTCGCGCGTGCGCAGCGAATATGTGGAAGATCCCAACATCCCGGTCGTGACCGCCGGCGCCCTGCACGGATTGCTCGAGTCTCTGGATGCTAATTCCAGTTATCTGAGCGCGACTGAGTACGCCGAATACAAATCTCATCAAACCGAGGGGAAAGCCGACATCGGAGCCGCGGTCTCGAAGCGATTTGGTTATGCCTCGGTGATCTCAGTCATTCCGGGTGGACCAGCGGATAAAGCCGGGCTTCAGGATACGGATATCATCGAGGCCATCGAGGGCAAGAGCACTCGTGAAATGTCGGTCGGCGAAGTTCGCAACCTGCTCTCGGGAGAGCCGGGCTCGAACCTAACCGTTTCGTTGGTCCGTGCCCGACGCGCCGAGCCGCAGAAAGTCGTCATCACGCGCGAGGTCGTTGCGATTCCACCCGTGACCGATAAGATGTTGGAAGATGGCATTGCTGTGATCCAGGTGGATGCCTTCACCAAGGGCAAGTCCCAGGAAATTGCAAACAAGATTAAGGCGGTGCAGAAGTCAGGAGCGAAGAAGCTTATCCTCGACTTGCGCAACTGTGCTGAGGGCGACGAAAGCGAAGGCATCGCCACCGCTAATCTTTTTCTGAATCACGGAACCATCACTTACCTTCAGGGGCAGAAGTATCCCCGCGAAGCCTTTAATGCGGACCCTTCCAAGGCGATTACCAACCTTCCCGTAGTTGTGCTGGTGAACAAAGGGACGGCCGGCCCGGCGGAAATTGTCGCCGCGGCGGTTCTTGAAAACGCTCGTGGCGACGTTGTTGGCGACAAGACCTTTGGAGATGGTTCAGTTCAGAAAACCATGGAACTCCGCGATGGGTCTGCTCTCATTCTGTCCATCGCCAAGTACTACTCGCCTACGGGCAAAGCGATTCAGGATACAGCCGTAACACCGAATGTGCTGGTCGCAGACACGGACGACGAGGGGCCGGTGCCGGATGAAGACGAAAATGCCACTCCGGCAGACGACGCCACCAAGAAGGTGCAGCCTCCGCAGCCGGACCAGCAGATGCAGAAGGCTATTGAAGTCCTGAAGAGCAGGACAAGCTAAGTAAAGAGAGGGCTTTACGCTGAAGGCATGGAAGTCCATTTCACTCCCGAGATTCAGGCGAGGCTAGACCGCCTGGCCGCCGAAAGCGGGCGCCCGAAAGACGCTTTGGTACAGGATGCAATGCCCGGTTATCTGGACGAGCTTGAGCAAACGCGCGGAATGCTCGACAGCCGCTATGACGACTTGAAAAGCGGCAAAGTAAAGCCTATTAGCGGGCAAGAAGTTATCGCCCGCCTGCGCGAAAAAAGCGCGGCCCGCCGTTCCCCGCGTTGATGACTGGATACGATTTCCACCCGGAAGCCTACCTAGATCTTGACGCTATCTGGGATTTCATCGCAGAGGACAATCCCGACACCGCCGACAAGGTGATTGCGGATATTCTCGCTGCCGTTGATGCGCTGGTGCCCTTTCCTTCCCAGGGTCACACTCGCATCGATCTCACTTCACGCCCGTTGCGTTTCTGGCGCGTTCGGGATTACCTTATCGCCTATGCGTATCAGGAGCGGCCCCTGTGGGTGGTTGCCGTCCTGCACGGCAGCCGTAACCCGCGTGTCATGGCTGCTATTCTAAAGGGCAGGGAGTAAACACTGAAAAGTATGGAAATCCATTTCACACCCCGAGCCGAGCGCGGCTGTGCCCACGTAATTCTTGTCTGAGCCGATTATAGGCAAAATCTTGTCAAGCCCCCCAAGAGGCCTAATTCCCCGCAACCCATTGAATTCATTATGAAAATAAAGTTCAAAAGCATGTCATACTTACCCCCTCGGATGTGTCACACTAGAAGTAGAGAGTAAGAAAACAACCCTAGGAAGCATTCCTCCGTAAACCCTTTAAAAACTGGCCACTTCGGGAGTCCGCCGACTCCGGGGAAAGCCTTCGCCACGATTCAGCCCATCCGCTCGTGGGTCAGCCAGCCCACTAGTGTTCAGTGAAAGGTCCAACATGCTAAGAGTGCAGCACCACACGCCCCGGCTGGCGATCGCTTACAAGAATTTCGCCGCCGCCCAAAATGTCAGCCACATTGGCCTGGGAGTCAGCGCCACCCAGAACGCCAAGGCGCTACGCGCGGCCGGCTACATTGTCGAAATCTGGCCTATTAACTCCTTTCCCGACTTGCAGACCCTGATGAAAGCCGAACTTCAGGCGCGAACCCTGGCACATCATGTCCCTCTGTCGCATCTGGTGATCAGCGCGCCGTGGATTCCAACGGCGAGCTTGGCCAGTCTAGCCTCACAGAATCCCGACTTGGAAATTGCCGTCGTGAGCCACAGCAATATCGGATTCCTGCAGGCCGATCCTCGCGCCATCGAATTGCTGCGCCAGGGTGCGGAACTCGAGCAGGGCTGTCCCAACTTCCACATTGGAGGCAACTCGCAGAGATTCCAGACCTGGTGGCAGGCCACCTACGGCACCGCGATGACGTTGCTGCCGAATATGTATCCCATGGGTCCGGCGCAGGCGCGGCCAATGTGGCAGCGAGGCACGCTGCGCATGGGATGCTTCTGCGCCATCCGCCCGTACAAGAACGTGCTCACCGCCGCGGCGGCCGCGCTCGAAGTAGGACAGCGCCTGCGCGTGACCGACTTAGAGTTCTGGATCTCGGGAGGCCGTCGCGAGGGCGGCGGGCAAACCATTCTTGCCGCCATCCAGCAAATGTATCTGAATATGCCGCGCGCCAAGGTAGTCGAGCGCAACTGGCAATCATGGCCGCAATTCCTGACGACGGTCGGATCCATGGACCTGCTGTTGCAGCCGTCCTATACCGAAGGCTTCAACATGGTGACGGCAGACGGTATCGCGCAAGGCGTGGCTTCGGTGGTCTCGGATGCGATCGCGTGGGCCCCGCGCAACTGGCAAGCCGCTAGCGACGACGCCTGCGACATTGCCAACAAGGCGGTCGGGCTGCTGCATGATCCTGCGGCGGTGCAGGATGGCGTTGCCGCGCTCAATACGCACAATGCTTCGGCACTGATCCTGTGGGAGAAATTCCTACAGCTGTTTCCGTGAGGAGGTTTCTTCCGGCGGATGGTTTCGTCACTTGAAGTGCAGGGCCGCTTCGGTCTTCTTAACTGCGCCGGCCTTCCCTGCTTTAACCTTCGGCTCGCCGTACTTTGGCTTGATCTCGTGGCAGCCGGAATCGCAGTAAACACCACCTGCTGCTGATTCCGGCGTTGGCATCGGTGACGCCACGGCGAAGTCGCGGTCGGCTTCGAGTTCGCGTTCCACGTCGGCAATCAAGTTTTCGTTTTCCTGCGAGGTCAGCCACTTCTTGCTCAGCAAATACTTTTCAAAGCGTGCAATGGGATCGCGTTTGCGCCAGTAGTCGAACAGAGGCTTGGGGACATACTCCGCTGCGTCGTGGATGGCGTGGCCTTTCATGCGCATCATTTTCGCCTCGATAAGTGTCGGGCCTTCGCCGCGTCGAGCCCGTTCGCAAGCCTCATGGGCCGCGTCATAGACTTGGCAGGCATCGGTGCCATCGACAATCACTCCTGGGATTCCGTAGGCGATGGCACGCTCGGCCAGATCCTTCACGCGGAATTGCATGTCGGCGGGCGTGGAGTATCCCCAAAGATTGTTTTCGACGAAGAGCACCAAGCCGAGATCCTGCACTGCGGCGAAGTTTAAGCCTTCGTAAGTGACTCCGGTGGACTGGCCGCCATCTCCGATGTAAGTCATGACGGCGATATTGCGTCCTTGCAAACGCGCGCCCAGAGCCACACCGGCGAGCACGGGAATCAGATCGCCCAGAGTCGAGATAGGCGCGACCACATTGCGATTCTTGATATCGCCGAAGTGGGACGACGCGTCACGTCCCTTGGTTGGCGAACCTGCTTTGGCCATGTATTGCATCATGATGTCGCGGGCGGAAAAGCCGCGTACCAAGAGCGATCCCTGATTGCGGATCATGGGACCGAGCCACTCGTCCTCACGAAGAGCGTAAGCCGACGCACACGAGCAGGCCTCCTGGCCCAGACCGAAATACACGCCCCCGACGACTTTGCCCTGCTTGTACAAATTTTCCAGCGCTGTCTCCATCTTCCGATTCAGAAGCATCCACCGATAAATCTCGAGGCATTGCTTCTTGTCGAGGTACTTCGATTCACGGATGGACGGAACCGGCGCGCTGAGGTCTCCTTCTACCTCGTAGCGAACTTCATCGCCTTTGCGGAATTGACGAATGCTGAAGCTGGGTTTTTCAAGCCGATAGTCGAGGATGGTGTATGTGCGCTCGGAGGAGTTTGGAATAGGGGATTGCGGAGCGCGCTGGCCCCGGCCGTTTGAACTGTGTCGGACGGAAGCCTTCGGAACAATCTTTTTCTTCTTCTTAGCCATTCGTTTGACGATGTGTGCGATTAGGTCTCAGGAGAATCCTAACCCGGGTCGAGAAAATTGGCTAATCTTCGCGAGCGCTTGCCCGAGCCAGGGACTAGGCCCAGAACGTGTCTTCTTCCCCACGCAATTTCCGCAACTCCGATGGAGGCTTCATGGGCACACCGACTGATTGACCGAGCAGCAAATCCAGATTATCCAGCCAAAGCATCTGGCTCTGAAACACCACTCCGAAATTGCGCGATACCGAATGCGCAACCTCCTGCAGCGAGAGTTGCCGACCCAATTGCTTCGCCATCGATGTCACGGCCTTCGATGTAATGCCACATGGAACGATCAAGTTGAAGTAATCAAGATCGACATTCACATTCAACGCGAAGCCATGCGAGGTCACGCTACGCGAAATGTGAACACCAATCGCAGCAATCTTGGCTTCCCCGTTACTTGTCCACGCACCCGTCAACCCAGCCACCCGCTCCGAAACAATGCGAAAGTCGGCGCAGGTGCGGATCAGAACTTCTTCCAATCGGCGCACGAACTCCACCGCCCCCAGCGTCTTTCGCTTACCATCCGTCGAAGTGAAGCCTCGCAAGTCAAAGATGGGATAACCCACCAACTGTCCCGGACCGTGGAAGGTCACGTCGCCACCGCGATCACATTCGAAGACGTCTACGCCGCGTGCCGCAAGTTGTTCGCGCGAGGCAATTACATTGGCAGCTTTCGCGTTCCGCCCAAGCGTGATGACCGGAGTGTGCTCCAGCAGTAGCACAACATCGCCAATGCGGCCACCCTTGCGCAGTTCGACTAGCCGCTGCTGCAGGCGTAGGCCGGTCGCATAGTCAACAGTTCCAAGTGGGAGAATAGAGATCATCGAGTCGGGACGAGCGATTTTGCAACCGCGTAATCCACCAGATCCAGTGTAGACGAATGCGGGGGCCTCGATGAACCCACGCTTTGGGATCTCGGCCGGAATTCGATCCTGATTACGGCGTCATCTCAACGACGGCGCCGAAATTGTAATTGCCGCCATTCTCGGTTGTGCCGTACAAGTTCCCCTTCGTGTCAAAGACCAGGTCAGCTGCAGGGTACGTCCCGTCCTTCACCGTGAGGCTCCAGTCAAAATTGTGCACAACCTTCTCCGTCCATTTGCCGTTGGTGCCTAGGGTCAGCTTAAAGATCGTACCGTCGTTATAAAGGCCGCCGTAAAACGTTGTGCCGTACAAGTTCCCAGCCGCGTCAACAGTCAGGCCAGCCACGGATCCGCACCCGTCCTGGGCGTCATTTTCGAAACCGTGCAACACTTTTTCTGTCCACTTGCCACTTGCGCCGGGCGCAAGCTTGAAGACCGCGCCGCAGCCGGAAACGCCGCCCGCGTTCGTCGCGCCGTACAAATTCCCGGCTTTGTCGGATACCACGCCGCCCCACGGGTCGTAGCCATCCTTGCCGTTGTCCTGGAAGCTGTGCAACACCTTCTCCGTCCACTTACCGTTCGTGCCGGGCTTTAACTGGAAGATGATTCCGCAGCCCGAGCCACCGCAGCCGGTGCCGGAGGACCCACCCCTTGTCGTCGTGCCGTATAAGTTCCCGGCCGCATCGAACATCAGAACGCCGAAGGGGGCGTACCCGTCCTTGCCATTATCGTTAAAGCTGTGCAGCTTCTTTTCCGTCCACTTGCCCTTAGCTCCGGCAGTCAGTTCGAAGACGGTGCCACTGTTATAAGCTCCACCCCAGTCTGTTACGCCGTACAAGTTCCCCGCCGCATCGACAATCAGGCCAGTGTAGGGATAGTACCCATCCCCGTCATTAAAATCGAAGTTGTGCAGCACCCTGTAACTCCAGGTGCCGCCTTTGCCGGGCGTCAACTGGAAGAGAGCGCCAAAGCCATTACCGCCGCCGGTTTGGGCTATGCCATACAATTTGCCAGCCGCACCGAAGACCAGGCCTTCGGGGTTGGTCCCGTCGGTGCAATTAGTGGCCGAGCAGAAGCTGTACAGCACTTTCTCGGTCCACGTCCCGCCTGAGCTTCGCGTGAGCTGAAAGACGGCACCGAGACCATGAGCACCGCCGTCGAAAGTCGTGCCATACAAATTGCCAGCCGCATCGAAGACCAAGCTGGCTTGGGGGGTTTGTCCGTCGGCGCAATTTGAGCCACTGCTGCAGAAGCTGTAGAGCACTTTCTCCGTGTCGGCTGCAAAGAGGGGAGTTGCGATGGTGAGAAATCCGAAAACTACGATGAACGCTGCAGCGAGTAGGGTCAGTAGTCTCTTGCTTTGCATGATGGTCCGTTGGGGATGGTGGAGAGTCCCGATTCTTGTTCTTGCCTCCAAAGGCGGGTACCACTATATGGTCTACGTGGCCTGCATTCAATGTGAAAAGGTTTGCACCGGAGCCAGGCTTTACGCTTCACGCGTTGATCGCCATTCCATACACACTGTTCGATGCATCCAACATCGCTTCAGCCAGCGTCGGATGGGCATGAATGGTCCACATTAAATCTTCCACGGTGGCCTCGAGTTCCATCGCGGCTACGGCTTCGGCGATCAACTCGGTTGCCTGCGGCCCGATGATGTGTACGCCCAGAATTTCGCCATAGTCGGCATCTGAAATAATCTTAATAAAACCCTCGTGCTGGCCGACGATCGACGCTCGCGAGTTCGCCGTGAACGGAAATTTCCCGATCTTCAAGTTGTAGCCCGCCTCGCGGGCCTTCTCTTCGGTCAGACCAACGCTGCCAATTTCTGGATGGCAATACGTCGCATTCGGAATATGTTCCGGGTTGATCGGCTTGCCCGGTTTGCCAGCGATCTTGGTCACGGCCACGATGCCTTCCATCGCGCCGACGTGCGCCAGTTGCGGCGTTCCGAGCACGATGTCCCCAATCGCATAAACTCCGGGCTCGCTCGTCTGCATCCAGCTATCGGTCTTGATGAAGCCCCGATCAGGCTTGATGCGCGTCTTTTCCAGCCCGACATTTTCGGTGCGCGGCTTGCGGCCAACCGCGATCAGAATCTTCTCGGCTTCAATTTTCTCCTGCTTGCCGCCGACGGAAAAAGTCACCGCAATTCCAGATTTCGTCTTTTCTACTTTCTCGACCTTGGCCCCGGTGTGAAAGTTGATAGCTCGCTTTCGATACACACGCGCAAGTTCCTTCGAGACATCTTCATCCTCGACCGGAACTAACCGGGGCAGCATTTCGAGAATCGTGACTTCGGAATCGAAGGAGCGAAAAATCGACGCGAATTCAACGCCCACTGCCCCCGCGCCAACAATGACCAATGATTTCGGAATTTCCTTCAAACTCAAAATTTCAATGTTGGTGAGCACGCGCGCGTCCGGCTCCAAGCCGGGAATCATGCGTGCTTCCGAGCCGGTGGACAGAATCACATTCTTAGTCTTAACGGCGCTGCTCTTACCTCCGTCTGTGACTTCGACGGTCAAGACGCCGTTCTGCGCGGGGCCAGTCAGCTTGCCGTAGCCCTTGATCGTCTCCACTTTGTTCTTGCGCATCAGGAATTCGAGGCCTTTGGCGTGCTTAGTAACGATCTTCGACTTGCGCTCCTGAATCGCGGCCCAGTTGAGTTTGCGTGAATCCACGCCCTCGATGCCGAACTCCTTCGCGTCTTTCAAGTGGTCCCAAATCTCGGCATTGAACAGAAGAGCTTTGGTTGGAATGCAACCCACGTGCAGACAAGTGCCGCCTAGGAATCCGTCCTTCTCGATTAACGCTGTCTTAAGGCCGTATTGTCCAGCGCGGATGGCCGCGGTATATCCCGCAGGACCGCTGCCAATAATGGCGATGTCATAAACAGTTTCAGGCAAAGTAATGCTCCCTAAGAAGAAGAATAATGACGACTATCCAAGTAGGTGATTCTACGACAGGGGCGTAGGATTCGGGAATCCGCCCACTCTGTAGAAACGTAGCAAGCTACGTTTCTGCAATTTAGGCCAGCAGTTTTGCCGCTTCCTTCGCGTAGTAGGTGAGAATAATGCCGGCGCCGGCGCGTCGGATCGAAAGCAGCGATTCCATCATCACTCGGTCGCGGTCGATCCAGTTGTTGCGGGCGGCGGCTTCAATCATCGCGTACTCGCCGGAGACCTGATATGCGGACAAGGGCAGGTCGAAACGCTCGCGGGCCGCGGCGATCACGTCCAGATATGGCATCGCCGGCTTCACCATAATCATGTCCGCGCCTTCTTGAACATCGAGTTCGATCTCGCGCATGGCTTCGCGCAAGTTTGCTCCATCCATCTGGTAAGAGCGCCGATCTCCGAACTGCGGCGTCGAATCAGCGGCTTCGCGGAACGGCCCATAAAAAGCCGACGCAAATTTTGCAGCATAGGAAAGGATCGGTGTATTGGCCAGTCCGGCATGGTCGAGCGCGTTGCGGATCGCGCCCACGCGGCCGTCCATCATGTCGGAGGGTGCGATGACATCCACGCCAGCGCGAGCCAGAGAGACGCTAGTACGAGCCAGCAGTTCGAGGGTGGCATCGTTGACTATTTCATAGTCCGTTGCGACTGCGGGTGGCGCGGCAACGGCAGCGCCGAGCGACTGCGGATGAGTTGCACGCACAATTCCGCAGTGGCCGTGCGACATGTATTCGCACAGGCAAACATCGCCCATGATGACAAGCTTGGGAACTTCGCGCTTGATGGCCCGGGCCGCCTGCTGCACGATCCCGTCTTCCGCCCAAGCGCCTGTGGCTAGTTCGTCTTTCTTTTCCGGCAGCCCAAACAAGATGATCGATGGCACTCCCAGCGAGTACGTCTGCTGCGCCTCTTTCACCGCCTCATCGACCGAGAGGTTAAAAACGCCCGGCATCGAGCGCACTTCTTTGCGCACGCCTTCGCCCGGACAAACAAACATTGGGTAGACAAACGATGTCGGTGAAAGCCTCGTTTCTCGGACCATGGATCGCAGCTGTTCACTTTGGCGAAGGCGGCGAAGGCGAGTGATTGGAAAAGCCATGGCGGCAGGTCCCGGACAGGCACAGGACCCGTCCCACAACGAACGATTCTAGCAGAGCCAGGCTCGATTGCTTCTTGTAACATTACTTCTGATGCTTCCCCGGCCGTTTTCCCAGACCAGTGCCCGCGTGCTGGAATTTGACTCTCTTCGCGACTTGCTGCGTGGCTATGCCTCGTCGCCCTTGGGACAAGGGCTGATCGCTCACCTCGCGCCGTCGACCGATCGCGAACGGATCGAGAATCAGCAGCAACTTACCACCGAGATTCGCGAGTTCCGCCGAGTCGGTGGCCGCTTC
Organism: Terriglobales bacterium; assembly: GCA_035601995.1. Lineage (GTDB taxonomy): Bacteria > Acidobacteriota > Terriglobia > Terriglobales > Acidobacteriaceae > JABDBE01. The sequence continues at coordinate 505,587 of DATNNE010000131.1, read as the reverse complement.
GATTTTTCCGGCCTGCTCGACATCACCAAACTGGTGGAGAAATCTCGCATTGCGGGTGCCGCGCTTGAGACCACTGATATTCGAGACGTGGTGCTGATGGTCGATCGCGCTGCCGAGTGGCGCGAGATCGCGCTGAACCCTCCCGCCGCGATGAAGTTCGAGTGGAAGGCAGTGGCGAAGCTATCGCTGGGAATCTCAGATTTCACCGATACGCTGCGAGCTTTTCGCAACAAGATCCTGCCCGACGGCACGCTCGACGACAAAGCCTCGCCGGAGCTATCCCGCATACGCCGCGAAGTTGAAAAGCAGCGACGTTCGATCCAGGAGTCTCTGCGAGGTTATCTGCGCCGGTTGTCCGAGGGAGGCACGCTTCAGGACGAACTCGTCACCATTCGGGGGGAGCGCTTCGTTATCCCTGTAAAAGTCGAGCAGAAACGCCGAGTGCAGGGCGTGGTGCATGGCGCCAGTTCAAGCGGTCAGACCGTTTTTGTCGAGCCACTCGAAACCATCGAACAGAACAACGAACTGGTGCGACTGCTGGACGAAGAGCAGGCGGAAATTCACCGCATCCTCGTCGAGATGACGCGACGCATCGGGGAGAATGCCACCCCAATTCTCGCAGCAGTCGATGTGCTAAGCGAACTGGAGCTGCAGTTTGCGAAGGCGCGATTCGCCGAGGAATACAATTGCGTCCCGGTAGTTTTTTCCGAAGACTCACGTGGGGACGGCCGCCCCCGGCCGTCCATGTCGAGCGCTGCTCGGCTCGTTCTTATTCAAGCGCGTCACCCCCTGCTCGAACGCAAGCTGAAGGCAACCGGCGGTCGCGTGATCCCCACCAACATTGAACTGGAAGGCGAAGCGCGCGAACTCGTCATTACCGGACCGAACACGGGAGGCAAGACTGTCGTCCTGAAAACCGTTGGCCTACTCGCTCTGATGGCGCAGTCCGGAATTCCAGTTCCCGCCGACCGGGCCGAGCTGCCCGTATTTGACGCAGTGCTGGCCGACATTGGCGACTACCAATCCATCGAGCAGAATCTTTCGACTTTCTCCGCGCACGTCACCAACATTGATTTCATTTCGCGCACCGCGACCCCGCAATCCTTGGTGTTACTTGATGAACTCGGCTCCGCTACCGATCCCGAAGAAGGCGCAGCCTTGGCCGTGGCGATTGCCGAACGCTTCCGTGACATCGGATGCATTGCGGTTATTTCGACGCACCACACGTCGCTGAAGGTTTTTGGCGCGAACACAGCCGGTGTCATAAACGCTTCTGTGGGATTCGACGAAGCCACACTGCAGCCGACTTATGAACTGAAAATCGGCGTGCCGGGAGCGTCCGCCGGCATCAACATCGCGCAGCGGCTCGGACTCGATCCGACCATCATTGAGGCGGCCCGTGCGCGCTTGGGCTCGCAAGCCCGGGATGTCGGCCAATTCCTCGATCGTCTGCATGCCGAATTGCGCGATGTGGAAGCCGAACGTTTGCGTTTGCGCGCTCGCGAGGAAGAAATTCAACGAGAGAAAAATCATCTCGCCGCCGAAGGGAAAAAAGAACAACAGGCAAAAATCAAGGAGATGGAAAAGAAACTGGACAAGCTGCTGCGCGATTTCGAGTACCACGCGCGCGAGATGGTCAACGCAATTCAGGATCGCGCGGCAGCGCAAAAGTTGTCCAAAGACGCGGAACGGCGCATTTCCAAGTTGCGCCGCGAATTTCGCGAGCAGTTCGATTCTTCGGTAGTGGCCCACACTAGCGGCGCCGACCAGGGCGACCCTCATGCCCAGCCGCGGCTAGTGAAGCACGTCTCCGAGGGCGACACAGTGAAGCTGAAGTCGGTCGGCCGGCCAGCTGTGGTGGCACGTCGAATTGATGACAACCACTTCGAGGTCGAGATCGGCGCCATGAAGATGAAGATTGCGCGCGATGACATTGCGGATGTGCTGGTGCACGCTTCAGATTCTCCCGTCAAAGCCGCGCGTGCGCGTGGAATCTCGGTGTCGCTGGAAAGCGAGAGCCAGAGCATGTCGTCAGAGATCAACGTGATCGGGCGTACCGTCGACGATGCCACGCGAGAAGTGGAGAAATTCGTGGACCGCGCCTTCCTGGCCGGGCTGCCTCGCGTCCGGGTCGTTCACGGCAGCGGTATGGGAATTCTCCGAAAGGCGCTGCGTCAGTATCTGCAGAAGCATCCCCACGTAGAATCTGTTACCGAGCCTGCGCAGAATGAAGGCGGGGGGGGCGCGACTGTCGTCGAGTTGCGAGTCTAGTTCCATGCCCATTGTCATTCCGAGCGAAGCGAAGAATCTACTGTCGGCTTGAGTCACCAAAATGCCCACAAACCACTTCCCCACTAAATCCACAGCCCTTTAATGTCCAGGCATCACATCCAAGTCCTCGAAAGTAGGAATAGCATGCAGCCTTTTGGGTAGTTTCGAGGACTTGCCTTTTGGCAGTGCTTGCCGTGCAACACGTGCGACGAATGCGAGGCGGTGCACAGGGGCATATGATGCGCTGCTCCGATGGAAATTTCTACGTGGTCAAGTTTCGCAACAACCCTCAGCATTTGCGCGTGCTGGCCAATGAGTTACTCGCAACGCGACTCGCCGAGGCTGCCGGATTGCCCGTTCCATCCACGGAGGTCGTCGAAGTAGGCGATTGGTTGGTGGAAAATTCGTCTGATCTCAACATTCAACTCTCCGGCAGCGTGATTCGGTGCCAGCCTGGCCTGCAATTCGGCTCGCGATATGTAGTCGATCCGCTGCAAGGACAGATCTTTGATTATTTTCCTGTAACCATGCTGGAACGAGTGCGAAATCTGGGAACCTTTGCCGGAATGCTGGCGCTCGATAAATGGACCGCGAATTCGAATGGCAGGCAAGCAGCGTTTTGGCGGAGGATGCGAGAGCGAAAGTACACAGTAACTTTTATCGATCAGGGATACTGCTTCAACGCCGGCGAATGGACATTTCCCGACTATCCGTTGCGTGGAGTCTACGCGCAAAACGAAGTGTACTTGAACGTGCGCGGGTGGGATTCATTTCAGCCATGGCTCGCGACGATAGAAGAAATGAATGAAAGCATAATCTGGAACTGTGCTGCTGAAATTCCGCCAGAATGGTATGCCAGTGATTGGGGCGCGCTCGAAGAGCTGGTCCGCTGCCTGCTTGATCGAAGAGCGAGAGTACGCGAGCTGATCGTAGCCTTTCGGATGTCCGCGAGACAGCCATTTCCGAACTGGAAGGAAGACGCGTGAAGTTGATCCCAATGTCAACGACTGACCTGAAACTCGAGTTCTATCTATTACGGTATGTTCCTTACCTGGTGAGCGGGCAGTTTGTGGATATCGGAGTGCTGTTGTTCGAACCGCAGCCCCATGGTTTCGGATACGCTGACGTGCGTATGACGAGCGATTGGGGCCGCGTGTACCGCCTCGACAAAGAAGTGGATATCGAAGTGTTGCAGGATCTCGAACCCTATATCCGAATGCAATTGCGGCATTCTCAGGATGTCGCCTTGTTGGTGCGTAAGTTTGAAGAGTCGTTCGCGAACATGATCCAGATCTCTGCCCGGCACGTATGCCTGGCGGCGGAGCCAACCCGAGAGCTTGAAAGGCTGCGATCAATCTATCTGGAAGAGCCGCAACTGGAGTCATTGCCCGCCGCTGGCCGCCAAAAGGGCGAGTACGCCATAATCCACCATCAGATAAAAGACGCTTTCACCCGAGCCGGAATATGGGGTTTGTGCATAGAGAAAACCGCGGCAGCAGAATACACGAAAAAGAGGGGCGACCCGCTAGTTTTTGATTTTGGATATGTGGTCGGCACCGAGGTCCGATTCTTTCAAGCCGTACCTCTAAAAACAAACACCAATCAGGCGGTTATTCTTGCGCACCGCTTTCCTAAGGTTGCGGATTCCATCCATGCCAGGAACGGTTCACGCGCTCTGCTTACCGCGGTTGTCGCAAACGACCTTGATCGCGCAAGTCCCGACATCGAGTTTGCGCTCGATGCCTTCAACGACAATAGCGTGCACGTGGCCACGGTAGCTGATATGTCGTCAATTGCGGATCAGACAAGGGAGGACCTGAATGCGTTGGGGGGGATAGAAAGAAACAAGAGCTGAATAAATCGGCGTTTTCCTCCGTCGTCAACCGTTAACTGTCAAAATTCACAGCTTTTCCGCCACCCCAAAGCTGCTGCTATATTCCTTTCAGCTCCTCTTTCCCGCAGAATTCCTGCGGAGAGCTGTCTCCACTCATGACCGACGCCGGCGACTTCAAGGAAATCGTTAAGCAGCAGGCGGACATCGTCCGTGTGGTCGGCGACTACGTCAAACTGAAGAAGGCCGGAGCGCAGAATTTCTCAGGACTTTGTCCGTTCCACGACGAGAAAACGCCTTCATTTTCCGTTCATGCCACGCGGCAGTTCTATCACTGCTTTGGGTGCGGGGTTTCGGGCGATGTCTTCAGTTTTGTCCAGAAGATCGAAAACATCACGTTCCCGGAGGCCGTGAGGACAATAGCGCAGAAGCTGGGAATCGCCCTTCCAAAACTTAGCTACAGTAGTCCTGCGGAAGTCGAAGAAGCGAAGCTGCGCATGGTCCTGCTCGAACTCCACGAGCGTGCCACGGCATTTTTTCAAGAGTGCCTGCGACGGCCCGAGGGTGCTCGTGCCCGCGAATATCTCACTGGACGCGGCTTGACCCCGGATGTCATCAAGGCTTTCCGCATCGGCTACGCCCCCGATTCGGGGTTCTTCTTGAAAGACCGCTTGAAGGGGGAGTTTGAGGAGGAAGCGCTCCGCAAGAGCGGACTGTTCTCGTGGAAAGAAAGCTCTCAGCCGTCAGCTGTCGGCTCTCAGCAAGACGCAAGGTCCCTTGACTCCGCTCGGGATGACAAAGAAAGGGAGGACGACCAAGGAAAGCGTGGGGCGGGGAATGACGAAGGACCGGAAGCCCGAAGCCCGAAGCCTGAAGCCAGCCTCGCCGATATTTACTCCAAGTTCCGCAACCGGGTCATGTTCCCCATCACCAACGAGGCCGGACGGGTCATAGCCTTCACCGGACGCACGCTTTCGACCGACGATAAGGCCGGGCCGAAATACTTCAACTCACCTGAAACCGCGATTTATTCCAAGTCGCGCGTGCTGTTCAATCTCGACCAGGCCAAAGAAGCCATTCGGAAGCTGGATTACGCCATTCTGGTCGAAGGCCAGATGGACTGCATTTCGGTCTACGCCGCCGGGTTTCATAACGTGATCGCCAGTTCCGGAACGGCTTTCACCGAACTGCAAGCCAAATTGCTGGGCCGCTTCAGCAAGAATGTAGTGGTGAATTTTGATCCCGACACAGCCGGCACCAAGGCTACGGAGCGCACCCTGGGTCTGCTGGTCGAAGAGGAATTCCAGATCAAAGTATTGACTCTCGAAGCTGGCTTCGACCCTGATCTTTTCATCCGTCGCAAAGGCAAAGATGCCTACGGCGAGGCGCTGAAGCACTCGCAGCGCTATTTTGACTACTTGATCGAGCGCGCCCGCAGCCAATTCCCTATTCGCAGTGCGGAAGGAAAAGTGAAGGCGCTGAATTACCTTCTGCCGCATATCCAGCGAGTGCCCAGCCGGATCGTCCGCGACGAACTGGCTCGCGAGATCGCGCAAAAGCTGGGGATCGATTCTGCCGTTCTACGGCAGGAACTCAAGCATGTGGCCGCCAACCGCTCGACGGCCAGCCTGAAAGCGACGGTTGAGGCGCAAGTCACCGATGCAGAAAAGCTCTTGATCCGCGCGTTGACCTCGGCCGGCGAGATGCAGACGTCGGAAGAACGTATCTCAGCGCGCGATGGTACCGAGGAAGAGTTCGATCCGGCTCGTCAGGCGCATTTTGTGCTCACGAACGAGAGCCTGCACGTCGGACTAGCAACGGAATCGCTCATCGAATACTTGCTGAATGCTGCCGGGGAAGCGGTTCATGTTATGGAATTGCCGCTGCCCGACTCCGACCGCAGTCTTTTGGCGGCAATCCTGATGAAAGAGGAGGAGGAACTCACGGCCGAGCGCTTGGAGGGCGCCGTACGGGCTCTGCGGCGCATCCAGTTCAGACGTCAAATGGATGCGGTTCAGCGAGAGCTTCAATCCGCCAAAAAGCACGAACCCGAGGAGTTGCGCTTCTTGCTGCGAGAAAAAGACCGGCTGAAGCGGGCCCTCATGGACCCTGGTTTATCGGATCAAGGGGCGGTCCAGAGGCCCGCATGAATCAAGCTAGGGCGTTGAAACTAAATGGAGAGCCTTGAAACTAAATGGGCTGTTGCGCCATCTAAGTTATTAACGGCGGGCAACATAGGCGGCGGGCGGTTTCTGGCAGCGACTTTGTGTCTGGTACGAGGCTTTTTCCGTGCTATACTTTTAAGGTTTGTGTCGGCGCTAACCCCGCCACTTCACGTTCCCACCGCAATAAACGACGTTTCGACGTCCTTCCATGGGACGACTTGAGGATAATCCGTCTTGGCTCTTGACGACAAGTACGACGACATTAAAAAGCTGATCGATACAGGCAAGGAAAAGGGATATCTCACCTATGACCAGGTGAACGATCTCATCCCGCACGATGTGCACTCTCCTGAGGACCTGGACGATCTGCTCACGACGATTGGTACGCAAGGAATCGATGTGCTGGAGGGACCAAAACTTCCCTCCTCCGCGCTCGATAAGAAGTTCGACGAAGACGAAGTCGGCGAGGACGTCGAACTCGATTTAACTCCCGGCGCTTTAGAAAAAACCAACGACCCCGTCCGCATGTATCTGCGCGAGATGGGCACGGTTCCACTGCTTACACGCGAAGGCGAAGTTGAAATCGCCAAGCGCATTGAGCGTGGTCAACTGCGTGTTCTGAAGGCACTTTCCCGCTCACCGATTGTCATCAACGAACTGCTGGCGATGGGCGAGGATCTCAAGAAGGGCGTCCGCTCCATCAAGGAAGTCGTCACCTTCGATGAGGAGGAAATCACAGACGAAATTCTGCAGAACCGGCTGAAAGAGTTCACTGGGAAGATCGACGACTTGGCCAAGGCCTACAAAAAGGCCAATCAACTTCTGGAGAAGTTTGCCGCAGTCTCGCAGAAGAAGCGTCCCAAGGACTATCGCCGCTACCGCATCGCGTTGGCTCGCGCCATCGTTGATGTGTCGCTGTGCGTCCGGAGACTGGGATTTACCAACACCGAGCGCAAGCGCCTCATCGACCGGGCCAACAAAACCGTCGACATGATGCGTTCGCTTGACCGGCAGTCGACGAATCTGGAAAAAAAAGCCGACGCGACGCGAAGTGAAGAGCAGCGCAAAGAATATCGGCGGCAGTCGCGAGCCATCCGCACCGAACTGGAGAAGCTCGAAATCGAAGCCGGAGTGTCGTTCCAGGAGCTCAAGCGCACCCAGCGCGAGATCATCCAGGGCGACATGGATGCGGAGCAGGCCAAGCGCGAGCTGATTGAGGCCAACCTCCGTCTGGTCGTTTCGATTGCGAAAAAGTACACCAACCGCGGCTTGCAGTTCCTCGATCTGATTCAGGAAGGCAACATCGGCCTGATGAAAGCCGTGGACAAATTCGAATACCGGCGCGGTTATAAGTTCTCCACTTACGCCACGTGGTGGATTCGGCAGGCCATTACTCGTGCCATCGCTGATCAAGCGCGTACGATTCGCATCCCGGTGCACATGATCGAAACGATCAACAAGCTGATCCGCACTTCGCGGCAGTTGGTGCAGGAACTGGGACGCGAGCCTACCTCGGAAGAAATTGCCAAACGTATGGACATTCCGGTGGCCAAGGTGCGCAAGGTACTCAAGATCGCGCAGGAACCGATCTCCCTCGAAACCCCGATTGGCGAAGAGGAAGATTCGCATCTGGGCGACTTCATCGAGGACCGCGCCGTGGTCTCGCCAGCCGAGGCCGTGATCAACGTCAACTTGAAAGACCAGACTTCGCAGGTGCTCCGCACCCTAACGCCACGCGAAGAAAAAGTGATCAAGATGCGCTTCGGCCTAGAAGATGGCAGCGAGCACACGCTGGAAGAAGTAGGCCAATCGTTCGCCGTGACTCGCGAGCGCATCCGCCAGATCGAAGCCAAAGCGCTACGCAAGTTGCGCCATCCATCGCGTTCGCGGAAGTTGCGCGCGTTCATGGACGGGGTGAGGGATTAGGGGCTTTTCACCACAGAGGCGCGGAGTCAGAGAGGGAATCAAACTGGGAAGGGCACGACTTCAGGTCGTGCCTTTCTTTTTTCCCTTGCCACTGTGCGCACCAGCGTACAAGTCCTTGCGTTTACATTGACTTGTGTTTGATATTTTGCAAGACTTATTAAATCTGAATATTAAGGTACGCTTGCTTCAGGTCGCTGGCTTTGTTTGAGTTGTTCCGCGGCACAATGGAATTAATGCTCAATCTCGTTTGGCTGACACTAGCGTTACCCGCTATCTGGATGTGGCGCCACGAATCGGTTTGCCCGGCGGACGGCTGTCGCTTGAATCGGATTCGTCCCTTTCTGCTTTTGAGTTGCGTTCTGGTGTTGCTCTTCCCCGTGATTTCGGCTACCGACGACCTGCACGCGATGCGGCAGGAAATTGAAGAATCCAGTTCTTCGAAGCGAATGGTCAAGCAGGCCGTCGGTGATAAGTCAACCGCCGCCCCAAGCATCGCTGGCGCCTTGCCAGCTTGGATTTCCCCTGTGCCGTTTGGTTTCAATGACCAGGATTGCGGACGAGTCTTGGTTGTGCCGGTCGCCCTTCCCCAACAAGCGCACTCCGGCGAGCGCGCTTCTCGCGCCCCACCGTTCCCGTACCTCGGGGAACGCGTTAGTTTCGCCGCCTAGTTCTGCGTTGCATTCCCCGGTTCGAAGTGAGCCCCGTGTGGTTGCGATAGGCAATGTGTTTCGCTGTGGCCTATCTGTTACCGGCTTAGCCCGGCAACAATCGATTTGCGGAGTACTGAATGAACCAGACCCTTTGGAGATGTTCCGGGCTTTTTGTTTTGCTCTGCTGCGGCCTGAAAGCTGGTGCGCAGCAGGCTTTGACTTGGGAACAGGTGCGCGCACGGTTCGAGCAGAGCAACCCGACGCTGTTGGCAGACCGCCTGAATATCGACGAGTCGAAAGCCGAGGAGATTACCGCGTTCCTGCGCCCGAACCCGACGTTCACCCTATCGGCGGACGGGACCCAAATCGCTCCTAGTCACGGCGTCTGGGAGCCATTCGCGGGGACTTTTGAGACTCCAGAGATCAGTTATTTGCTCGAACGGCGGCACAAACGCGATTTGCGTAGAGAAAGCCAACAAAAGGCGACCCTGATTGCCGAATCGACTCACGCCGACTTGGAGAGAACTCTGCTCTTCAACTTGCGCTCCGCATTTGTGTCGACCATGCAAGCGAAAGCCGTGCTGCAGCTAGCCAAAGATGACCTTGACTATTACGACCACGTGCTCGAGATCAGCAGAAATCGATATCAGGCTGGCGACATCGCCCAAATCGATCTCGATCGATTGGAACTGCAGCGCGTGCAGTACGAATCAGACGTGCAAACCGCGGAGGTCAATCTGCGCACCGCGAAGATCCAGTTGCTCACGCTGCTGAATGATCGAAGTCCGATTGAACAATTTGACGTCGTCGGGACATTCGATTTCAACGATCAACTGATGACTCGAGACGAGTTTCGAAAGATCGCTCTGGATACTCGGCCGGATCTGAAAACGGCCGCGGAAGCCGTCGACAAATCGAAGACCGATCACCAATTGGCAGTTTCGAACGGTTCGACCGATCCCACGTTCAGCGTATGGTACACGCACAACTCTTCTACCAACAATCCATTTGCCATAAATACTGTCGGCGTCAGCGTGAGCGTTCCATTGCGCGTCTTCGACCGCAACCAGGGAGAGAAGCTGCGCACGCAGATCGATATCACGCGTAATGAGAGATTGCGCGACGCAGCCGAAGCAGGGGTGCTGAGCGACGTAGATTCCGGCTACGCCACGATCGCCAGCAATCTGACTCTGTTACGGCCCTACAAGGCCAAGTACCTGCAACAATCGTTGCGGGTGCGGGACACGATCTTCTTTTCTTATCAAAACGGTGGAGCTTCGTTGCTGGATTTTCTGAATGCACAGTCGGAGTACCGCGGTGTGCAGTTGAACTATGTGAACTTGGTTGGCTCGTACTTGACGGCGGCGGCTCAATTGAATATGGCCGTAGGCCGGGAGGTAATTCCATGAAAATGACATCCAGATTTGTCGTCACAACTCTGGCTGCGACTCTTTGCCTGCTGTCGAGCGTGTTCTTCCTCGGGTGCAATGAAGGCAAGGCCGATCCAAAAGCAGAAGCACCGCCCAAGGCAGTCGTAGAAGCTGATTTGGACGCCAATAACTTTAAGGTAGACCATCCCGAACTGTTTCCGTTGGTGACAGCAACTGAATACAAGGCCGCACCCGCTCTGAATGTGACCGGCGTCGTGCAGCCCGATATCGCGCGCGCCGTGCCTGTAATCTCGCTTGCGGCGGGGCGAGTTGTGGAAGTCAAGGCTCGACTTGGTGATTTGGTAACGAAAGGCCAACTGTTGCTCAGAGTTCAGAGCAACGATGTTTCGGGAGCTTACCAGATTTATCGGAAAGCGGTGAACGACGAGCGCTTAGCGCGGGTACAGCTCGAACGAGCGCAAATTCTTTACGACAAGGGCGCTGTTGCCAAAAGCGCCCTCGAACAGGCGGAGGCTGCAGAACAGGACACCAAAACCGATCTGGACGCCGCAATCGAACAACTGCACCTTCTTAATATCGATAAGGACCACCCTTCGGGGATCGTCGACGTTACCGCACCCATATCCGGGGTAATCACGGATCAGCAGATTACGAACGCTGGCGGCATTCAGGGTTTGTCTGGTCCGAATCCATTCACCATTTCCGATCTTTCTTATGTCTGGATTATTTGTGACGTTTACGAAAATGATCTCGATGCAGTGCGAGTCGGCGAGACCGCGGACATTCGCCTGAACGCCTACCCAGGCAAGGCTTTCAAGGGCCGGATCGATAACATCCTGCCGGTTCTCGATCCCAATATCCGCACTGCCAAAGTCCGAATTGAAGTCCCTAACCCGGGACTGATGCGCGTCGGGATGTTTGTTACTGCGACATTCTATGGCAAGCTGCCTGAAACCTACGCCGCCATCCCGGCAAGTGCGATTCTGCACCTGCACGACCGCCAGTGGGTTTACACGCCAATTGGTTCCGGACACTTCAAACGCTTGGAAATAGTTACCGGGAACATGCTTCCCGACAACATGCAGGAGGTAGTCTCAGGGGTCAAACCCGGGGATCAAGTCGTCTCAAATGCTCTGTCGCTACAAAACACTGTGGAGCAATAAATGATTCGTCGAGTCGTTGACTTTGCTCTCAGCAACCGGTGGCTGGTCGTAGGCCTGGCGCTGATCCTTTTCGCCGCCGGGATCGTTTCGTTTGAGCGCCTGCCAATCGAAGCGTATCCCGACGTGGCCGACAACTACGTCGAGATAATTACCCAATGGCCGGGGATTTCCGCAGAGCAGATCGAACAGCAGGTTACGATTCCGCTTGAGGTGGTCATGAACGGGATCCCGCAGGTTGTTCACCTGCGTTCGTTCTCGCTGTTCGGCTTGTCGGATCTAAAACTCATCTTCGATGACGAGTCCGACGACGCCTGGAATCGCGAACGGGTTTTGGAACGTCTGAGTCAAGTGACTTTGCCACCGGGTGTGAACCCGCAGATGGGCACAGACTGGAGCCCGGTCGGCCAGATCTATTTCTTCACCCTGCACAGCACCAATCCGGCCTATGACCCGATGGAACTGAAATCCATTGAAGACTGGGTCATCGAAAAGAATTTCAAAGCTGTCCCCAACATTGTCGATGTGGCCAGCTTCGGCGGCCCAACCCGCGAATATCAGGTCCGTCTCGACCCCAATAAGCTTGTCGCCTACGGATTGAGCTTGGCCCAGATCGAGCAGCAGCTAACCAACAGTAACGGGAATGCAGGTGGAAGCTTCATACAGGCGGGTTTGCAGCAGATTAATGTCCGCTCGGTTGGGCTAGTGGACCGAACTCAGGACATCGAGCAGACGGTCATCCTGACCAAGAACGGCACACCGCTCCGGGTCAAGGACATCGCCGTCGTCGAACAGGGCCCGAAGATTCGACTCGGCCAGTTCGCGAAAGCCATTCACCGCGAGGATGGAAAGATTATCGATAACGACGATGTCATCTCCGGCATCGTGCTATTGCGGAAGGGCGCAGCGGCAGATGCCGCTCTCGAAGGTATTCACAATAAAGTCGACGAGCTCAACACTCACATCTTGCCCCCGGGCGTGAAAGTCGTCCCTTTCATCGATCGCCGTGATCTCGTGCACTTTACTTCTCACACGGTCCTCCACAACCTTACCGAAGGAATGATCCTGGTATCGATCGTTCTGTTCCTCTTTCTCGGCAATATCCGGGGCGCTCTGATCGTCGCTGCGACGATTCCGTTTTCTTTGCTCTTTGCTTCGATTTGCCTGGACCTGCGCCAGATCCCTGCGAATCTTCTGTCACTCGGTGCGCTCGATTTTGGCATGGTCGTCGATGGTGCCGTAGTGATGGTTGAAAATATCGTGCGCCATTTGGGCCAAACCAACGGAATGAAGACTCCCGCCGAAAAGATCAGTGACGCATCCCACGAAGTCCAACGCCCGGTGTTCTATGCCATCGGCATCATCATTACCGCTTACTTGCCGATCTTCACGCTGCAGAGAGTAGAAGGGCGGTTGTTCCATCCCATGGCATGGACGGTCGCGTTCGCGCTACTCGGTGCGTTGATCTTTTCCATCGTGATTGCCCCCGTGTTGGCAAGTTTCGCTTTCGCGAAGGGAGCAAAAGAATGGCATAACCCGGTCATGGAATTCGTGATCAGTCAGTACCGCGTCGCGGTTCGTTGGGCTATTCGCCATCGCTTCATCACCGTCGGAGTGGGCGTATTCGGAATCGGTTTGGCCGGTTTCCTCGCTTTTAGCGGTGTCATCGGCTCCGAATTTTTGCCTCACTTGGATGAAGGCGCCCTTTGGGTTCGCGGCACACTTGCTCCCAGCGCCGGCCCGGACGAAGGAATACGCGTCGCGAACCAGGCGCGAATCGTGCTTTGCTCTTTTCCCGAGGTCCCGCAATGCACCAGCCAAGTGGGGCGTCCAGATGACGGAACCGATACAACGGGCTTCTTCAATACCGAATATTTTGTTGACTTGAAACCAAAAGATCAGTGGCGTCCCGTCTTCCACGAGAACAAGGATGAACTCATTGCGGCCATGAATCGCGAGTTGGACAAGATCCCGGGTGTCGTCTGGGGCTTCTCGCAGCCTATTGAAGACAACATGGAGGAAGCGGTCAGTGGGGTAAAGGGCGAGCTTGCCACCAAGGTCTTCGGCGACGACCTGAGAGTTCTTGAAGAAAAGGCCGACGAGATCGTCGGCATTTTGAGTCACGTCAAAGGCATTGAGGACCTTGGAGTGCTGCGAGTGCTCGGCCAGCCCAATCTGAATGTGACCGTGGACCGCGATCAAGCAGCTCGCTATCAGATCAACGTCTCCGATGTGCAGGACGCCATTCAGACTGCGGTTGGCGGCAACGCACTGACCCAGGTCCTCCAGGGCGAGGCACGTTATGACCTTGTCCTTCGCTATCTTCCGCAATACCGGAATACCAAAGAAGCGATCGAAAACATTCGCCTGCTTGCACCCACCGGGGAGCGCGTATCGTTGGCGCAGCTTTGCAAGATCAAAGAAGAGGATGGCGGTTCCGAGATCTATCGCGAAGGGAACCGGCGCTATATCGCCGTGAAATACAGCGTCCGCGGGCGCGATCTCGGTAGCACGGTAGAAGAGGCGATGAAAAAGGTCGATGAGCAAATCAAATTGCCGCTCGGATACGGGGTCAAGTGGGAGGGGGAATACGCCAGCCAGAAGCGGGCCAACGCGCGTCTACTTATTGTCCTGCCAGTAACGATTCTCATTATCTTCATCCTGCTTTACACGATGTTCAAATCCTTCAAGTGGTCGCTGTTGATTCTGTTAAACATAGCGGTGGCGCCGATTGGGGGTCTGCTGGCTCTGCTCATGACTGGCACCCATTTCAGTGTTTCCTCTGGTGTGGGCTTTCTGGCGTTGTTCGGCGTGTGCGTGCAGACTGGAGTCATCATGCTGGAATACATCAATCAGCTTCGAGCACGAAGATATTCCATCGAGGATGCCGCCGTGGAGGGGGCTGTTTTGAGGCTGCGCCCGATCATGATGACCATGCTGGTGGCAACGCTCGGACTCTTGCCAGCTGCGCTATCCCATGCGATTGGGTCGGACTCGCAGCGGCCGTTTGCGATCGTAATTGTTGGAGGGCTAATCGCCGCTCTCGTGATGAGCATCTTCCTGTTGCCGACGTTGTATGTCTGGATCGCGGGCGAGCGGGATGTCCTGCCCAGGGCAGAAGAGGGATTTGAAGTGGGTGAGCATGTGGATTGAGGACGCTTCATCGCGTTTTCGTGATTCGTATTTTTAGTGCGATCGAAAGTTTTTGCTCTTGGAGCTTGTATGAAGTTGGCGATTGCAATTGCTCTAGTTCTGGCGTGGCTGTTTTTTCCGGCGACGCACGCGGTGCGATGGTGCCGTCGTTGGCGGGCCAGACGAGAAGCGGCGAACTACTCAAGAACGCTTTTCAGGTAAACCTCGGCCGTTCGGCAGTATTTTACGGTGTCGCCGTCATGTGATTGTGCCTCGCGATGTCACGGATTCTTTTCCGTTTTTCCTGCGGTTTCCACAAAGAAGTCTTGTCCTCCACAGTTTGTGCACAAGGGAGCAGCGATTTTCTGTTGCGATGATTCGATTGCTGAAGCAAAGTATCGCCAGCGCAGATGTGCGGTGTCTTGAGCGCTGTCAGATTGCGGCCGAGTTGACGTTTCCGGTGGTCCTCGAGAGTGAACTGCCGGAGGGTTTCCCAGGACATGTCACGGCAGAATGCCGAATGGGAGGTTCTGGGATGCCGGGCCCGCGGCCTCCTCGAATAGTCCTCTTACAGGGACTGAGCCGTCAACTTGAGCAATCACTGCAAGTCATCGAACGTGGGCTCAGGTCCGCGAATAGAAGACTTGAAGGGCGCGCCGAGAAACGAGCGTTCCTCCGCGAATGCGGTTTCACGACGGCGCCTTACTGCATTGGGCAGTGAGAGCGCGAACAAGACATCCACAAGCATGCGGCCCGGGTGGCTGGCCTGGGCCGCATTTATTTTTTGGCTGGAAGAGCAATCCGCCACGGATTTCACGTATCAAGACTGATCTAAGGACATCGCGAAGGTGTTTTCCTAGGAGATGCTTCCTCAAATTGATCTTCGCTTTTATTTCACCTATACTTCGACTGAATGGAACGGCGTTGGACAATTCAGTTTTTGCCACGCAACTGGACCACCGAAAGAATTCAATTTGTTCTTCGTTTTCCGAAGATCTTGCTGTGCATTCACAACTCGTCCGTGAGTAGTATCGCTCTCACGTTCTTAAACACTTCGCCCGGGCAAGTAAATAACTTTGGCAACCGCTGATTACAGTCCCGCTCACACCCTTCCGGCGAACGTGGAAGCCGAGCGCTCCATCCTGGGCGCGATCCTGCTCGACAATCTGGCGTACAACGAAGCCGCCGAGCATTTGAAGCCGGAGGACTTCTCGCTCGATTCTCATCGCCGGATCTTCACTCGCATGGTGGATCTGTCCGAATCTTCGCGGCCGATCGACATGATTACTCTTGTCGAAGAGCTGGATCGACGCAAGGAACTGGAGGCGATTGGCGACGTTGGGTACATTTCCGGGTTGGTGGACGGCGTTC
Organism: Terriglobales bacterium; assembly: GCA_035601995.1. Lineage (GTDB taxonomy): Bacteria > Acidobacteriota > Terriglobia > Terriglobales > Acidobacteriaceae > JABDBE01. The sequence continues at coordinate 489,690 of DATNNE010000131.1, read as the reverse complement.
CCGACCGGCCGAGTATCGAGCATTACATCAAAATCGTCCGCGACAAGGCGCTGTTGCGGGGGCTGATTCATGCTGCCAACGCCGCTATCGCGCGCGCCTCCGATCAAAGCGATCCGGCCGAAGAAATTCTGAATGACGCCGAAGCCGCCATCTTCCAGCTTTCCGAAAAGCGAATCGGCCGCGGCTTCATGGGCGTGCAGGAGATCGTCAAAGAATCTTTCGGCTCGGTGGATGCGCTACTGCAGCGCGGCCAGCGCATTACGGGTCTGGCCACTCACTACACCGACCTAGACGAGATGACCAGCGGCTTCCAGCGCTCAGACCTGATCATTATCGCCGCCCGCCCGTCGATGGGAAAAACCGCGTTCGCCATGAACATCGCCGAGAACGCATCCATTGAAGACCAGAAAGTGGTTGGCATGTTCTCGCTGGAAATGTCGCGCGAAGCATTGCTCTTGCGCCTGCTGTGCTCGCGAGCCCGGGTCGATTCGCATAAGATGCGCACCGGTTCGCTCTGGCGCGACGACATGACTAAAGTTGTAAATGCTATGGAGCAATTAGCGCATGCGCCGATTTTCATCGACGATACACCTGGCATCTCGCTAAGCGAAATGCGAGCCAAGGCGCGCCGCTTGCAACAATCACAAGGCAAACTTGACTTGTTAATCGTGGACTATCTGCAACTAATGTCGGGCGGCGGCAGGCGCTATGAAAATCGCACCCAGGAAGTTTCCGCCATCTCGCGTGGCCTGAAAGCATTGGCGAAAGAACTCACGGTCCCCGTGGTTGCACTCTCCCAATTAAGCCGCGCACCCGAAAGTCGGGGTGGCGATCACCGTCCCCAGCTCTCCGACCTGCGCGAATCGGGATCAATCGAGCAGGACGCCGACGTCGTGGCCTTCATTTTCCGCGAAGAGGTTTACAAGCAGGATGATCCCGACCTGCAAGGTAAGGCGGAACTAATCATCGCCAAGCAGCGCAACGGCCCCACTGGCCGTGTGAATCTGGCGTTCCTGAAGAATTCGACGCGCTTCGAATCGATGCTCGCAGACGGCATGGCATCACCGGAATAGCATGTTTACTCCGTCACAATTGGCAATGATGTTGCTGTGGAAAGGCTGTGGAACCGTGCATGGTGATGCTCGTCACTCGCGTTCTCAATCATTGCGCCGGCAATGGAACGGCTGGCGGAACGTCCGTAAACAATTGAACTGTAATACTTTAATTGCATTCAGCGTGGTTTGGATTGGCGAATTGGGAGCCTGCCGAAAATTTCAAGCAACCCGCTAGATTTGCACATTCTTCGATATTGGCCCCCGCGACTCCTGTGCTGGTTGCCATAAGTCACCAGGAGTGACAAATAACTAATAACAATTGTTATCTGGCGTCGGGTTGCGGGTGAGGCGGGTCTCTTCCGCGGCGGTGGCCTTAGTTTATTCTTCCTATAGAGTATGACCGCTGCCCCCCATGATGCTTCCCATTTGTTTGAGGAGATCGGCGCTGCCATCGTTCTGCTGGCAATTCTTGCGCGGCTGGCGAACCGATGGTGCTTCTCCGCCATTCCTCTTTACCTGTTAGCCGGGCTTGCCCTCGGTAACGGTGGCCTGCTTCCTCTTTCCCTCAGCCAGGAATTCATTGGAACTGGGGCAGAGATTGGCGTCCTGTTGCTGCTCTTCATGCTGGGATTGGAATATAGCGGCGAAGACTTGAAGAAGAACCTGCGCTTCGGGCTACCAGCAGGCATTGCGGATCTTCTTTTGAATTTCACGCCCGGGCTTGTGGCCGGGCTTCTTCTGAGATGGAAGCCGCTGGCTGCTGTCCTGCTGGGTGGCATCACCTACATCTCATCGTCGGGCGTGATCGCGAAGGTGCTCCAGGAACTGCGCCGAATCAACAATCCGGAGACACCGACGGTCCTGGCAGTTCTTGTCCTCGAAGATCTGACCATGGCTGTGTATCTCCCTCTGGTCGGAGTGTTGCTTCTGGGCGGCGGCCCGGCGAAGATTGCGATCTCGGTCTCGGTTGCGGTCGCGGTGGTCCTGCTCGTGCTCTTTGTGGCCCTGAAGTATGGACAGCAGCTCAGCCAGTTTCTCGCCCATGAGTCGGACGAGATCATTTTGCTGACAACCTTTGGCACCGTACTTCTCGTGGCTGGTTTGGCTGAACGCTTCCGGGTGTCGGCGGCCATCGGCGCGTTTCTGGTTGGCATCGCTCTATCCGGACCCATCGCCGAACAGTCGCATAGGCTTCTCGCTCCGCTACGCGATCTCTTCGCCGCGACTTTCTTTTTCTTTTTCGGATTGCAGATCGATCCCGCCTCGTTGCCTGCAGCGCTTCCGGTCGCGCTGGCATTGGGCTTGGTCACGGCTTTGACGAAAGTGCTCACTGGATATTGGGCAGCGAAGCGAGCCGGCGCCGATAAGCAAGGAGCTTTGCGGGCGGGGACGGCATTGGTCGCGCGCGGAGAGTTCTCGATTGTGATTGCAGGTCTGGGAGCAGCACTCGAACCAAGCCTGGGACCGCTCGCGGCCGCCTACGTGCTCCTCTTGGCAATCCTGGGACCGGTTCTGGCGCGCCTCACCAAGTGACTTCTCACGCTGAGAGGAAGCAAGTTCAAAGGTTCGCAGTCGCCCATCGAGCAGGAACTGGCGGAGAGGGGGGGATTCGAACCCCCGATACCCTTCCGGGTATGCCGGTTTTCAAGACCGGTGCCATCAACCACTCGGCCACCTCTCCGTATCTTGTTCTCAATAGATTATCAGAGAGCGAGTTCGAGCCTTATGCTCTCAGGTGCAGAAGAGAACGTGCCAGGCTTTCGCCAGGAGGCCCGGAATGGCGGTAAACTGGTCTGTTCGTGCGAGGGTCGGAGCGTGTTGATAGAGCTCGCCAAGCCGGTCACGTTCATTTTCTGCATTCTCTGTTTGTACGCTTTATTCATGACCGCTTTTCTGGTTCCAACCAGTGATATGCATCAGAGGATTTGCGACTGTCTCGGTCTATTGATGGTTGCAGCCGGGCTATCTCTCATAAGTGGATTGATTTTTCTGCGCGCAATGCCTGAGCCATACGCTGGCAACGCTCGGCTCGTGACCACACTTCCCGTTCAACTGTTCGTTTGGGCTTCAAGCATTATGCTCGTGCTCTTCATCGTTTCCTGGTACTTGGAAAGCCACTGCATCTTCTATCGGGACGTACGCTTCTGATGCTGGCGGGGAGTCAGGCGCCGTTATGAAATCTTCGGCTAAGGCTTATTTTCTCTTTATGCGCACGGAGTACTCGGCGTGATAGGCGTCTGGGCGCGGCGATTGGGCCGAGTTGCAATTGTGATCGTCGTCCTGCTGGAATTGCTGTATGTCGGCGACTGGGCGGTCATGCGCTTTCGTCTTTCGCGTGGGACGGCGTTTGGCGTCGTGGAAGTTAATCAGTTTCTGGCTACACCTTTGAAGGGCAGCAAGGTCGAATATGACTTGATGGGAACGGTTCAGAAAACGTGCAGCCGGTCAATTTTCCCGCAGAAGGGGAATCCTGCATGCTGGTGGCTCGAACGCCATAAATCACAATGGGAGTGAAGGCACCGTGGAGCCTACCACCGCCCCATTGAACGCATCCAATTCGGAGCACTCGAGGGGACAAAAATCATTGGATGAAAATCATTCACAAGGTCGCGAGCAGCGAGATGAGCGTGCGATGGCGCCGTTCTTGAAGTCAGAAAAAAAGCCCTGGTCCAGACAGCTTCTGAAGCACAGCAGGTCTGCAGCCGCACTCTTCCTAGGGGCATGGCTAATTGCTTTTGCCTCTCGAACGCTCGGACAGAGTGCGTCTGCGCCCCCTAGTTCGTCGGATGTCGTTCAGTTCTTATCCAAGACCATCGATTGGTACCGGCAAGCCGCTTCTGTCGAGCAGCAAATCGCGACCGACCCGGTTGACCTGGCGTTCGCAGACAACAATCGCCGCACCGCCGACGAAGTTGTGCGCCTGGCGTTTGACTTTGCGCGCCAACAAGAGCGATGGCTCTCAGCCCAGGCGAAGCCGAACCAGCCGCAAACCGCGAACGCCAACTTGTCCCAGTATCAGGGTCTTGCCCGGGCCGCTGCCAATGCGGATCAACAGGTGCAGCAGACCCAGACAGAACTGTCGCAACTCGAGCAGAAAAAAGAGACCGTGACCGGGAAAAAACGCCAGGACTTGGAATCGCAGATTGCAGAGTTAAACAGTGAACTGGCATTGATGCAAGCGCGCCGTGATGTGCTTCACAACATGATCGATTTTGTGGGGCAGGCTAGTACAACGGGTCTGGGCACCATTGGGCTGCGAGCAGAGATCGATCAACTGGCGCGCTCGGTGCCGTCGTATTTAAGCGAACCTGTGAACAAGGGCGGCAATCAACCCTCGCCTCCGGCGCAGTCAGGTGCAAAAACAGAAACGCCGAAACCTACGCCGAACGGAATTTGGGGGTACACGGCCGATCTTTTCCGTCTTTCGCGCAAAAAAGGCACGTTGAAGCAGGAGATTGCTTCAACGGATGCTCTTGTTCAGGAGGCCATCCAACTACGTAATCCGCTGCTGGCAAGTCTCAAGACCATGGTTCAGAATGGAGATCAGCTCGAACATCAAGCGGACACCAGTGATGCCGCCGCGCTGGCCCAGGAAAAGCAAAAACTTGACCAACTCACCGCCGAGTACAGGCAAATCTCCGCGGCGCTCGTGCCTTTGAGCAAGCAGGCCATCCTGCTTGACATCTACAAAAGCAGTCTGAGCACATGGCTTGAGAGCGTCAAGAATGACTATCTGGAAGACCTCAAGAATCTGTTACTAAGGCTCGCAGGGTTGGTCGTCGTCATTGGAGTCGTCCTCGCCATCGGCGAACTCTGGCGAAGAACTATTTTCCGCTACGTGCAAGACACCCGGCGGCGCTATCAATTCCTTCTGTTGCGCCGGATTGTGCTTTGGATTGCCATCGCGATCATCCTGGTCTTCACCTTCGCCACGGAGCTGGGTTCGGTAGTGACGTTCGCAGGCTTGATTACGGCAGGGGTCGCGGTAGCGCTGCAAAACGTAATCGTTTCGATCGTGGGCTATTTCTTCTTGATCGGGAAGTACGGAATTCGGGTGGGCGATCGCGTCCAGGTGGCGGGCGTGATGGGCGAAGTCGTTGACATCGGCATGGTGCGGTTCCACCTTATGGAACTCGTCGCAGGCGCCATGGATTCCGAGCCGAGTGGGCGGGTGGTGGCGTTTTCGAATTCAATTGTTTTTCAACCCACCGCAGGTCTTTTTAAACAGATTCCTGGAACCAGCTTCGTGTGGCACGAGGTCAAGCTCACGTTCGCCCCGGAAAACGACTATCACATGGTACGCGAGCGCATAAACCACGCGGTGGAAGCAGCGTTTTCCGCGTATCAAGAAAATCTGGAGCGGCAGCGCCTACAAATGGAACGCAGCCTGACCTATGTTTCGCCGACTGTGCTGAAACCGAAAGCTAGCTTGCATTTTACGACGGCAGGGATCGAAGTTATGATTCGCTATCCCGTGGTTCTGCAGAAGGCGGGAGAGATCGACGACCATCTGATGCATGAACTATTTGCCGAAGTGGATCGAGAACCAAAGCTCAAGCTGATTGGAACTGAAGTTCCCGAAACCAAGGCAGTAGCCTAGGCTTCAGCACGCTCCCCACCATGACGCTCCCGATTTTGCCTTGGCCGGCGATCGACTCCGCATTCCTCGTCCTTAGCTGCCCGCCCCGGCGGAAAGTAACCTTTGGCGTGCCGTTCGCATCGTAGATTGGCCAATGAGAATCCCGAGATGGGAATAGGCGGGAGTGCGCTCTTGCTGCGGGTTATCGTGAGCCTGGCTATACAGGCGCTTCTCGCACACGCGAAAACACTGGCTGATTCGGCAGCCTCTTCAGGCCTCAGGCAGTACAATGAAGTAGTTGCCAGATGAGCTCCACCGGAGGTTTCAGGGAGGTCGCAAGGATGGACGCTCCACGGGATAAGTCTCACTCATGTCCTCAAACTCCTCTAGCGGCGTGATCAACGGGTTTTTCGAGTGGTTCGGCAATCTGGGCACATTTTCTTGGCAAGTTGTGCGGGCTGCCGTGACGCCGCCGTTTGAGTTTCGCGAACTGTTTCGGCAGCTCGACGAGATCGGATCGAAGTCCCTACCGCTGGTCGCTTTGGCTGGCGCCGCCACCGGAGTTGTGCTCTCCCTGGAAGCTCGTTACAGTCTGACTCGCTTTGGAGCAAAGTCGCTGCTTCCCGCCGCCATCGTGTTCTCCGTCATCCACGAGACCGGCCCGATCATCACCGGCCTGGTCGTGAGCGGCCGTGTTGGTGCGGGCATTGGCGCGGAGTTGGCGTCGATGAAAGTGACGGAGCAGATTGATGCTATCGAGGCCTCTGCGGTAAATCCTTATCGACTGCTGGCGGCAACCCGCATTCTGGCTTGTATCCTGATGCTGCCGCTCCTGACCTTGGCCGCCGATTTTTGCGGCGTGGTGATGGGATGGGTTACGCAGGCGCTGTCTGAGCCGCTGTCATTCCATCAGTTCATCAACAGCGGTTTCAACGGCGCCGATTTCAACGATTTTCTGCCACCCACCTTCAAAACCGCTTTCTTCGGTCTGATTATTGGACTGGTTGCATGTTTTCAGGGAATGCGGACCGAGGGAGGCGCCGCGGGCGTAGGTCGCGCAGCCACGAGTTCGGTAGTTCTGTCGTCGCTATTCGTGATCCTGGCGGATGTGGTGCTGGTGAAACTCATTATCATATTTTTCCCGTAACGTTGACTGACGACTCGCAAAAACAGGTATGCAGACGAGCGATCAAATCGCGACGAAGACAAAAGGAGCCGACAAGGACGGCGCTCCAGCAATCGCGGTCAAGGATCTGCATAAGTCCTTCGGCGTTCAGAAAGTTCTGAATGGGATCAGCTTGACCGTAAGCCGTGGCGAGACCCTTGCCGTGCTGGGCCGCAGCGGTACGGGGAAGAGCGTGTTGCTGAGGATCATTATCGGCCTACAGAAGCCAGACTCTGGATCGGTTCGCATCCAGGATCAAGAAATCACTGATCTCGATCTCGACCAACTCGGCGAAATCAGGAAGAAAATGGGTTTTCTATTTCAGCACGCCGCGCTTTACGATTCGCTGACCGTCGAACAGAACGTGGCGTTTCCGCTACAGCACCATAAAAAGGAAATGTCGAAGTCTGAGCAGGGCGACCGAGTCAAGGAGTTGCTGGCGGAAGTAGGAATGGACGGCAACCTCGAAAAGATGCCCTCGGATCTCTCCGGCGGCATGCAGAAACGAGTTGGCTTGGCACGCGCTCTGGCCTTGGGTCCCGACATTCTACTGCTCGACGAGCCTACGGCGGGCCTCGATCCAATCAGTTCCGGGGAGATTGACGAACTGGTTCTCAAGCTCCAAAAAGAACATCACATGGCATCCATCGTCGTGACTCACGATCTGCACAGCGCCAAGACGATCGCGGACCGACTGGCCCTGATCAACGAAGGAAACGTAGTGATCGAAGGCAGCTTTGAAGAACTGCAACAGAGCGACGTCGAGTTTGTTAAGGAATTCTTAAAGCATTCGTAGGAGAACATATGTCGAGGGCGGCGCGGTTAGGAGCTTTCATCGTTGCGACACTGGCAATTCTGGCCGGCGGCATCTTCATTATCGGGAGCAAGCAATATCTTTTCAGCTCCACCTATCGATTGCAGACGCAATTCGCCAATGTAGAAGGCTTGGAAGAGGGTGGCGACGTGCGGGTGGGCGGAGTTCACACCGGAACCGTGCGCACGATCGTGCTGCCTCGCAAGGCCGACGACAAGGTTACGGTACTCATGGATCTCCGCAAGTCAACCCATGACATCATCAAGAAAGACTCCGTAGCTTCCATCGAAACCGAGGGATTGTTAGGCAACCAGTATTTGGCGATCTCGTTCGGATCGCCCGACGCCGCGGATGTGCGCGATAACGACATCATTGCCAGCCAGCCACCACTCGAAATGTCAGATCTGCTGCAAAAGGCAAGCAGCCTCCTCGACGGGAGCCAGCAAGCCATCCAAAACGCAACTCGTGCAACGGCGAATCTAGATTCGATAAGTGCGAAGATCAATCGTGGCCAGGGAACCGCAGGCGCCCTGGTTAACGACAAACAGCTCTATAACAACCTCGAACAAACCTCGAGCTCCATGCGCGACACGATGACCGAAGCGAAAGCCGGAGTTACCGACTTCCAGGAGAACATGGAAGCCATGAAGCACAACTTCTTCTTGCGCGGATTCTTCAAAAGTCGCGGTTATGAAGACAGCAGCGAGCTCACGGACAATGAGATTCAGCGGTTGCCGCAAGGCACGCCGGTGAAGGAATTTGATTATCCGGCGAAGCAGCTTTTCGATAAGCAGGATTCGGCCAAGCTGAAAAACCAGAAATCCCTGAATAATGGCGGCGAGTTCCTTGCCAACAACCAGTTCGGGTTTGCTGTCGTCGTTTCTGCCACTGGTATGGAAGGCGACACTCAGAAGGATTTGGTCCTAACGGAAGCGCGAGCGGCTGTTGTTCGTGAGTATCTGGTCGAGAATTTCGGATTCGACGACAGTCAGCTGAAGACTCTGGGATTGGGCAAGCAGCCCGACACGAACTCGGATAAGGACTGGGGCAAAGTGCAGATTCTTATCTATCCAGCCGGAACCGAGATCCCGCCTAAGAAGGAAACAGCGGCAGGTGCGCCCTCGCAGGCAAGCTCGAACCAGCCAGCGACGCAGAAACCGCAGTAAGCCAACGCACGCAGCCACTAGCAGAAGCCATCAGCAGCGGTACAATGTAGAGGTTTGTCCGGGTACTGAGATGCCTCGAAGCTTTCTCATGCGTGCAGTCCGTACCGTCTCGAAAGTAAGTCAAGACAATCGAAAGAAGAGGACATCAATATGGAACCGAAAACCAACGTAGTGCTAGTTCACGGAGCATGGGCTGACGGATCTTCATGGGGTAAAGTGATCACGCTCCTGCTAAGCAAAGGATTTAACGTTAGCGCTGCACAAATTCCCTTAACTTCTCTCGCTGATGACATCGCGGTCACTCGCAACCTGCTGCTGGCGCAAAAGGGGCCCACAGTGCTGGTCGGCCATTCCTACGGCGGCGTGGTGATTTCGGGGGCAGCAAACGACGCACCCGATGTCACCGCCTTGGTCTATATTTCCGCGTTCGGTCTGGACGAAGGTGAGAGCATCGAAGGTCTGAGCAAACAGGGACCGGCTCCAGCGGGTGCTGCCCAGATACGCCCAGACGATCATGGCTTCCTGTGGATTGATCGCGACGGCTTCCCCCAGGCCTTCGCGGCTGACGTGGATCCCGTAGAAGCACGAATCATGGCAGTGGTACAGAAACCTTTGAGCATCAGTTCGTTCACGGCGAAGGCCGGTCCGCCGGCCTGGAAACACCTCCCGTCGTGGTATCTGGTCTCCGCGAACGATCAAGTGATCCCGCCGCCAGCCGAGGAGTTCATGGCCAAGAGGATGGGCGCGACAACTCTCACAGTTCCTTCCAGCCACGCGTCTTTGGTTTCACATCCCAAAGAGGTAGTCGATCTCATCATTGAGGCCGCGGAGTCACGCGGAGCGGAAGTCATTCGGAAAACGGCTTGAATCTGGACCCTCGACTTACCCGAGGTTAAAATCGAGCGGACCACGCCGCGTGACTCGCTTGAGCCTTGAAGGGACGCGGCTAGTACGCCGCTCCCTTTCAAAGCTCCAACGCCCCGAGGTTTGTCGGCAGCCCCTGGAAGAGATTTTACAATAGGTTTATTCTGAACTTTGGCGGGTTCAGTGAGAAATGGACGCCGCGGCCGCTTAACAAGAATCATGTATTTCCTGCTTATCGTTGTCTTAATTTTCGCGCTGCCCCAACCGTCTGCACGCGCGCAAGCCCAGAGCGGTTCCGACTCTTCGACCGGCAGCACAAGCCAATCCTGGACGGCCACCACTCAGCAGCAATTGCCCAGCAATGACAATCCCACCAGAACATCAGAAACTCACACTGAATCCGGCGGCCGCACAGTGGATAATCTGCATACAGAAAGCATGGGGATGGATGGCCGCTACGAGCCCTATTTGGATGTACAAAAGGAAACCGTAAAAGTTGACGCCAGCACAGTCCGAACCGTTGAGCGCACGTTCGGCAGAGATTCCGAGGGCCGGAAAACCCTGGTTCAAGTAACCGAAGAGGAAAAGCGCACCTTGCCGGGAGGCGAGGTGAAAGTCGTGCGTACCACATCGGATCCCGACACCAACGGCGTTCTGCAGACGGTTCAGCAGGAGCTTCGAGATACCCGGCAGATCAATTCGAGCGTGCAGGAGACCAAGAGCACGATTCTTACAGCCTCGCCGAATGGCGGTCTAACCCCGTCAGTGCGGACCACCGACCGCGAAACTAAGACTGGCGATCACGATGTCGCGTTTCATAAATCCACCTCGTTGCCTGACTCCAATGGCAACTGGCAGCTCAGCGAGGTCCGAGAGGGCACAGTTAAAGGCGACGGCAAAGTTCAGACCAAAGAAGAAAGCGTTCTGCGCCCGGGCACTGACGGGAACCTGTCTGTGGTCGAGCGGACGGTAAGCAAGGAGTCGGAAAACGTCGCGGGCGAGACGCGCGAGACGGTCGAAACCTACTCCACTAATCTTCCCGGAACTCCGATTGATGGCAGCTTGCGTCTAAACCAGCAGGTCACGACGGTTCATCGCAAGGCTCAGGACGGCACGCAATCCACCGCAACGCAGGTAGAACAGCGAAACCCTGCGCAGCCAAGCGACAGTCTGCAGGTTACGCAGGAGGCTATCGACATCATTCGACCAGGCACTGCCGGTACAACTCGGGAGACGCAGACGCTTCGATCGCTAGATTCGAATGGCGATCTCGGGGTGGTGTCTGTTGATACTCGAAAACAAGACAGCTCCCCCGCGGTTCAAGTCAACATCGCGCCGGCCAAGCCTCCTCAGCCCGCACCCGCTCACTAGGCCACCGATCTACTTGGTCACCACACCGCAGGCAATGCGAGCGCCCGAGTTTCCCGACGGATCGGTCTTCATGTCGTCCGCGTCGGCGTGAATGACCAGCGCAGTTCCGCCGTTACTGAAGAGCGAGTGGCTATCGCTTCCGTCTCCCAGGACCACGTCATTGTCAGTCAGCTTGAGCTTGGCAATGCCTTGTTCGGTGACGCTGAAGTTCATCATGTCACCAGCGTGATGTCCTTCGGGATTCTGAAGGCCGTGCTTTTTTCCATCGGGATTAAAGTGCGGCCCCGCGGACTTGAAATCTGGGCCATCACATTTCGCGGTCTGATGAAAATGGATCGCGTGTCTGCCCGGCGGCAAGCTATGCAGGTCGAGGTCAAGCCCCACGCCGGTGCCCTTCGCCCCGGTTCCGCTTTCCCATATCGTGACCGTGCCGACGCTATGGCCTTGAGCATCTTTCATCTCGACCACTGTCTTGGCCGCACTGGACAGCGACCAGAAAATGATCATGGACGATACGGCAGCAATAAAAAATCGTTTGTGTTTCATGGCCAAAGATTATAACCAAGCCGCTGGCTTGCGCGCCATTCGTTACTGTCGGGCGTTGCACTGACGGCAACTCACAACTGTTCGACCTTACCCTGCAGTTCGTGCGCGATCCACTCGGGATCGCTTCCTGGCGCAAATTGAACAGGCGTTCCGATTTTTACTTTCAGCTGGCCTGGATGCGCAAATTTCTTTCCTGTCTGCTTCACCTCGAATAGCCCGTCGATGCGTATGGGAATGATCGGGATTTGCAGGTTGTTGGCTAACAATCCAATGCCCGCGCGGAATTGAAGCAGCTTGCCATCAGTAGTGTGACGGCCTTCAGGAAACACTAGCACGCTGTAGCCGCGATCTACGGATTCTCCGGCGTAGGCAAAGCTTTCGCGGAATCCCGCTTCGCGCGGCAAAGGAAACAGATTGAGCAACGATACGCCCAGAGCCCACTTCACACCGTCGTACGCACTTCCGACGAAACCTCGTGTCGCGGGCGGAGTGCGCAGTATCTCGAGTGCCTCGCCGCCGGTTGCGATTGCCAGCTTATGCCGTAGACGGGCGGGAAGAGCGGTCAACACGAAGCCTGGATCCACGTCGCTGATGTGATTGCAGATTACAAGGACCGGCCCGGCCACTCCGCGCAAATTCTGTCGACCCTCCACGCGCGGCCATCCCAACAGAAATACCGCCGGACGCAACAACAAGTAATGCACCGCGAGGCGAACCCAGGTGACCGGCCAGCGCTGTACCCAGCGGGGATAGTGGTAAGGCGTTCGCGGCGGAAGTTTGCCCTGCAACATGCGCTCCAACTCGCCAACCGTGTTCACAGCCGCAAACCGGGTCTCGCTGAGATCGATTTGGTATCGATCTTCGAGCGCGCTTAGCAACTCCACGCGGTCCAGAGAACTCAGGTTCAAATCGGATTCGAGCTTCGCACTCGGCGCGAGCTGTGATGGCGAACGCTTGGTGATTCGCGCAATTAATTCCGCGAGAGGACCCGAAGGCATCGGGTTGACAGATGTGTGCGCCAACTGCGCCTGCACCGCCTGCTGAATAAGGCCCCGGAGCGGCTTCTGCGTGGAGGTACGGGGAAAATCTTCCTCACGCCATAAGACCCAAGCGTTCATCCGTTGATACTCCGCCAGGGATTTGTTTGCGCGCTTCACGATGAGTTCAGGATCGGCATCACGGTTTCGCAAGATGATTGCTCCGCATGGCTCCGCGTTTCCGTCACGGGGCAGCGAGATCACAACCGCGTCCTTCACTTCCGGCTGACGGCGCAGCGCTGCTTCGAGATCCTCGGGATAAATGTTCATTCCCGCTGAAGTGACGATGACTTCTTTCTTTCGTCCCTTGAAGTAAAGATTGCCCTCGCCATCAAGTTCGCCGACATCCCCGGTGCGATACCAGCCGTCTTCGCTGGCAACGGACTGCCGATCCGTTCCATTCCAATAGCCCGCAGCGACACCGCCTCCGCGCACCAGGATTTCCCCATCCGCGGCGAGTTTTATTTCGCGCCCCGCCAACACTTTTCCTATCGAACCCTTCCCTAGTCGAAAAGGATGGTTCACACTAATAAGCGAAGTGGTCTCGGTGAGGCCGTAACCCTGAATCGCGGCGTATCCAAGGCGTCCCCAAAATTCCTCGGTGTCACGGTCGAGAGCGGCGCCGCCGGAGGTAAAGGCCCAGAATTTCCATCCGAACTCACGATGGATGCGGCGGAAGATCCACCAGCGACGAAGAAAGTGTTTGCCTTCGGAGGCTCGAAACTCTTTCTGAAACTGCTCGCCACGACCTTCGTCTTCGAGGTCGCGTTCAATTTTCTCTTTAAGGGATTGCAGCACCCGCGGCACCGCGACTAATACAGAAACGCGCTCGCGACGAATCGTCCTCATGACGTCGGCGGGTTTGACTGTGTTCTGAAATATTACTGTGCCTCCCATTAACTGCGGAAGGAAGATTCCCAGAAACTGCCCGAAGACGTGGCTGAGCGGTAAGAGATTTAGGAAGCGGACAGGATGTACCCATCGTTCATACTTCAGATATTTTCGAATCTCCAATTCCAGCGGCGCGATATTAGCCAGAACGTTGGCGTGCGAAATCACAACTCCCTTGGGCGTGGCAGTGGTGCCGGAAGTAAAGACAATTTCCAGCGTGTCGGCCGGCTCGATGCTAGTGGCGGGATAGGCCGCTGGCGACTGCGACGCCAACGTTTCGGGTAAATCTTCGAGAATGACCGTTGGCATCGACTGCTGCACATGCTCTCGCGAGCACACTAGCAATTTGGCGCCGACTTGCTGATGGACGCGCAACGCAAAGTCAGGCGTAGCAACATCGTCCATCGGGACGACCACTATGCCACGGAATGCGCATCCTAAGAATACAGCAACCCATTCGGCCGAGTTCGGCCCCCAGACCAGAACCCGCTCATCCTTGGTAATGGCCCGAGCATCCAGTTCACGCGCGAATTGAAACGCGAGGTCAGCGACTTGCCGATACGACCAGCACACGGTGCGATATCCGTGACGCTGCACGTAAGCCGTGTCATGTCCACGTTGCAGAAAATGGTCGAGGTATTCGAAAAGCGAGCGGCGCTCCACATATCGATGTTAGCGCTTTATCGGCCTGCCGAAGAGGTGATAGCGAATTGACGGGCGGGGACGTCCGTCCTCCATCCGCGATTACTGTTGCTGTTGTTGCTCGTGTTGGGCACGGGAGTTGACGCGCGCGAACACGGGACGAGATTGGATGACGATGCTGGGCTCGGACTCTTCCGGCGGCGGAGCGTCCGAGGGACTCACCCTGACTGCAACGCTTAGCTTGCTGTGGGCCTCGCCCTTGTACACGCCGCGCGTAGGGGGAACATCCGCGTAGTCGCGGCCGATGGCAACTTGAATGTGCCGATCCCCGCCGACCAGGTTATTGGTAGGGTCGAAAGCAACCCAGCCTAAGCGCGGAACCAAGGCCTCGACCCACGCGTGCGATGCTCCTTCGAGGGAGCGGTCCCTCTCCTGCTCCGTGTCGCGGTGAAACAGGTAGCCGCTTACGTAGCGGCAAGGGATGCGAAGAGGTCGCACCAGCGCGATCATGATGTGAGCGAAGTCCTGGCATACTCCCTGGCGGGTTCGCAACGCTTCGTCGATCGGCGAATCGACCTTGGTGCTATTGGGCACATAGGCAAACGATTTGTAGATGCCTTCATTGAGCTCCGTGAGCAGCTCAAGCGGACGGCTGCTTCGTTCGCACTTCAGTTCTGCGGCAAGGCATTCGAGCGCCGCACCGTTCCGGGCGAACTCGCTGGGCAACATCATTTCCCAGTGATCGTCGGCTACAGCCAGGGCGTCGAGATCGGCCCAGTCGCCCGCATCGGAGTTGCGTGGTGGCCGCGCTGACTGGACTTCCACGTTCGAGTGAGCGGTGACTTTGACTTGGGTGTGCGCTCCCGCAATATCGAAGTGATGCACCGTATTCCCACTGAAATCGCGGTACTGCGTTATGTTGGCCGCGGGGCTCACGTCGAGCTTGAAACTAAGGCAGCGCTGCCTTCCCTCACTTCGCGGCTGCATGCGCACTTCCATGACGCTCTCGCGCACCGCAGGCTCATATTGGAAGGTGGTCGTATGTCGGACTGAATAGATCAACGTGCCCTCTCAATTTAGTCATTGAACCATTGAGTGATTGGATCACTGAATCATTAAAAGACTGGATCGAATGATTCAATGCCTCAAAGAGTCAATTCTTCACGATGCCAAGGCCGATTCGACCGGATAGTCAAAATATATTTGGTGGATCGAGTTGTGCACCTGCGCGCACTGCCAGCGAACGCTTTCCACATAGGCGTTCGCCCCCCCAGCCATGATTTCGTCGATCTGGCTGAAGCTGAGAGTTGCGCGCAGCCGTCCAGCCAGGCGAACCGGCTGCTCTGCCTTTCGTTCGGTTAATTCACCGATCGCGATTAAAGCCGCATGCACCCTGTCTACCGAGAAGCGCACCGAATGCGGAAAGCTCGAGTTCAGCAGAAGAAACTCCGCGACCCTCAGCGGTCGTAGTTCCGCGGTATGCGTCTTGCAATACGCTTCGAACGCGGCACAGGATTTGAGTAGGCCGATCCACTCCAAATACTCCTCATTCTCAACCGCCTGGTCCAAGGAATTATGCAGCCAGGTGAAGTGCGTGCCAATCAACCTGGCTAGCGCGTCGGTGCGTTCCACGAAGCGGCCGAGCTGAATGTACTGCCATCCTTCCCCATGCGCCATAGTGGAGTCGGTCATGCCTTGAAACAGATGTGCTCCTTCTTGCACTGCGCGAAAAAATATGTACGAATGCAATAGCCACGCTTCAGTCGAAGTCGTGCTATTCACCTGCAGATAAAGGCGATTGAGTTGTTCCCACATTTCCGAACTGCACTGCTCACGCACCTGACGCAGGTTCTCCCGCGCTGCAGCTACACAGGAAATGATCGACGACGGGTTGGTTTTGTCGAGTGTGAGAATATGCGAGAGAGCCGCTGCACCGATCTTGCCGTCCTCAGGTGCGGGCGCCTGCGAAGCTTCGAGCAGCCGCAGCCATCGTCCGGCGCTGGCTTCCGGAGACTGGTCAAGGCGCAACTGAAAGTCCACGTCCATCAGGCGAGCGGTGTGCACGGCTCTCTCCAGGTAACGGCTCATCCAATACAGACTGTCCGCGACTCGGGAGAGCATGGTGGTTTCCCGGCGTTGATTCATGCGCGCAACACCCAAGTGTCTTTGCTGCCGCCGCCTTGTGAGGAGTTGACGACGAGCGAACCGCGCCGCAACGCTACGCGCGTAAGCCCTCCCGGCACCAGCGTGATGTTCTCGCCGCAAAGAATGTAAGGACGCAAATCGACGTGGCGGGCTTGCGCTTCTCCCTCCAGGAAACACGGTGCCCGTGAAAGACTCAAAGTCGGCTGCGCGATGTAGTTCCGTGGCTCGGCTTGAATGCGCTGACGAAACTCTTCCCTCTGCTCCGCCGTGCTTTGCGGACCGATTAACATTCCATAACCACCGGACTCGCCCACCGCTTTCACGACCATTTCGTCCAGACGTCCCAGCACATAATCGCGTTGCAGACGATCAGTGAGCAGATAGGTCTGCACATTGGCCAGGATTGGATTTTCTCCGAGGTAGTAGCGAATGATCGCGGGAACGTATGCGTAAAGCGCTTTATCATCAGCGATGCCGGTTCCGATCGCATTGGCCAGCACCACATTGCCCGCGCGATACGCGTTGAACAATCCGGGCACGCCCAGGCTGGAATCTCGCCGGAAGCAAAGTGGATCGAGGAAATCATCGTCCACCCGCCGGTAAATCACATCCACGCGCCTCAACCCCGCCGTGGTCCGCATATAAACGACGTTATCGTGCACCAGCAGATCGCGGCCTTCGACCAATTCAATCCCCATCTGTTGGGCCAGGAACGTATGTTCAAAGTAGGCCGAATTGAAAACCCCGGGTGTCAGAAGCACCACCGTTGGCTCGTGATGGCTGGCGGAATTGGCTGGGCTCAGCGCACGCAGTGTTGCCAGAAGAGCCTGCGCATAATGATCCACCGGGCAAACGCCGTAATCGCGAAAAAGGGTGGGGAACACTTTCTTCAGAACTTTGCGATTCGCCAGCATGTACGAGACGCCGCTCGGCACCCGAAGATTGTCTTCGAGCACGGCGAAGCTCCCATCGGGCAGCCGCACCAGATCGGTGCCGCAGACGCTGACGTAAATCCCTCTCGGCACGGTCAGGCCGCGCATCTCGCGCCGGAAGTGGCGGCAACTGTATACCAGTTCCCTGGGTACCACGCCCGCCGCCAATATTTTTCCACGATTGTAGACATCCTCGAGGAACAGGTTCAGTGCCGCGATTCTTTGAATGAGCCCGCTTTCGATCTTGCGCCATTCCTGGCTGGGAATGATTCTCGGCAAGAGATCATTCGGAAAAACGCGCTCGGTTCCCTCGTCATTTCCGTAGACGGTGAATGTGATTCCCTGATGCAGAAACGACAGGTCCGCCGCTTGCTGGCTCTTGCGCATTTCCTCGGGAGGCAATCCTAGAAGAGTTTGAAAAAGTGCTTGATAATGCGCACGCGGGAGGCCCGGAGCCTCGAACATCTCATCGTAGGCCGCATCGAACTGGTAATTTCTGAAAGGAGGACGGAACAGCGCGCGGGCAGATTCCGGTAGGGCCACGGGTCGAAGGACCCTTCGAGTTCGAGTACGGCTGTGCTGCACTCTCAGGACTTTAGGCGACGATCAAGCCCTAGTCCAATCGAAATTGTCTATGGTTGCGATTCAGTTTTCAGCAACGCGAGTATCAGCTTGTGGCGAGGTGGCCCAGATTATTCTCGTCCGACTCCCAAAGCGTCTGCGACGCGATTGATGTAGTTGAACCAGGATGCGATCAGCGTGATCTGCAGGATTGCCTTATCGTCGAATCCAGCGGCACGCAAGCGGTCGTGGTCATCTTTCCAGACTTTGGTGGCGTCTTTGGTAAGTTTGACCACGTAATCCAACATCACGCGCTCTTTCTCGGTTATGGGAGCGGTCGTGTAGTCCTGCTTCAGCGCTTCAATCAGCGCGTCATCCAACGTCACCCGACGCAGAAACTCTGCGTGCGACTCGATTCAATAAACGCATCGGTTGGTGACGGATACCATCGTGGTAATCATTTCGTGCTGGCGGCGGCCGAGCGGCAAATCGGGCGACATGAGCGCGCCAAAGGTCGCGAAGGCGTGATAGAGCGCGTCCGGAATCAGGCTGTGGGAGGCAACGATCGAAGATCCGCCGCCTTCGACGGGATGCACCGGCGTGGCATACTCCTTGGGATAAAGCAATTTCTGATCTTCCATGGCTTTGCGCAGCGTTTCATCCGCTTCGGAAAGCGGGATGGTGCGAATCCACGTCATAAGAACTTGCCTCCAAATTGGGGACCGAAGATTTCTTGGCCAGTAAACCTACATTGAAGCGGTGTGAAGTGCCAATACCCAAATTGTATTAGTCAGCCTTGGCGCACAGATTCATTCGCGGTACTCCCCCGCGCGGAGAATCGAGTCGATGAGCATCGTGGTCTGGAAGGTCCTGCGTCGCTGCCCAAGCCGCTGCTGCTGGCTTTGTTGTTCTTTGTGTTGGCCGCAGTTTGCCGGGCGCAGGGTGGATTTTGCTATTTCACGTACTGTCAGCCGGTGACCATCTCCCCCCGCCGCCAAATTGACAGTCCGCGTGCTCCAATGGCCAGTGCGCCAAGCGTGACGGGCTCACGCGAAGGCGCCGCCAGAGACTCAGTCGGCTCTCCTATGGTTGTATTTTCGGGACCCTTAGTCTGTCCGGCTGTGATTGGCTTGTTCGCGACTGTTTCATACGCGTAGCCGGTGAGCGTCGCGATGATGATTTGCGGCACCTGGACCTGCACGCTCAGCCTGGCCCAGCCGAAGTGCGTCTGACCTTTGATCTCGAACTCCACGCCCAGATAGCGATTCTTGACGTTGACCCAGCTTCCGCCCACACCGGAAGTCCCAAAGCTACCCAGCATGACCGCCATGTTTTGAAGGCCCCCGCGCCATGCGTTCTTGGGTCCGACCTGCATGCCCGGTTTCATGGCGACCGCGCCATACACGTTGTGCACCACCTGATTGGCTCCAGCCATTTTGACGTTGAGAAATTGCGTGCTGCTGCAAAAGCCATCGGTCGTGCAGTGGTGGTGATGCTTGTTTACGATAGTCAGGTCGACGGTTCCACCGCCAGCGAGATCCAGCTTAAAGCTGGTGCCGTCGCTAATCACCCGGTGAACTTGCTTGTAGACGATCTCCCCCTCTGAAGGTGCGGCCAACGCCAGGACGCTTACTCCAGCGGCAGCCGCGGCGAGCGCGTATGCAGTCAACTGCTGTTGATAGGGTGCAGCGAGGTTCCGGACTTGCTTGGCAGTTCGGACGCGTTGGCTCATATAATCTCCTTCATGACTTCTGGCTTCACGGCTAACAGGATGAGAGCCAGGGAAAATGGACTGCCTATGCTCCTAGCGGGTGAGCTTAAATACTGTTCCGCAACCAGTGCCACTATTGCAGCTCAAATCGCCGCCCACGCCTGTTGTGCCGTAGATGTTCCCCGCAGAATCAACGGTGACTCCTGCCCCAGGGGTTGCTCCCTCCGTCCCTCCGATGAATTCATACAGGATGGTGTCCTTGCCAGTGGGATCCAGCATGAATATGGCGCCGCAGCCGGAGCCGCAATTCTGACTGCCGCTTTCCGGAGTAGTCCCATAGATGTTTCCTTTTCCATCCAGAGCCAGAGCCGCGTATATCGGCGGGAAGTCAGCTCCGCTCCCGGTAAAGCTGTGCAGGATCGTCTCCTTGGCGGTCTTGTCGATTTTGTAAACCGTACCGCAGCCGTTCTCCGCGGATGTGCAGTTTGGACCCGTTCCTCCCTCAACCGTCGCGCCATAAAGATTGCCGTCGCTGTCGCGGACCAAGCCTGCATAGGGGTGTTCTCCGTCGCCCCCGGTACCAGTGAAAGTATGCAGCACCATTTCTTTACCGGCCGGATCCAGCTTGAAAACTGTCCCGCAGCCGTAAGGGGGGAAGCAGCTAAGGTCGCCTCCATACGCTGTTTCGCCGTACAAGTTTCCTGCCGCGTCGCGCACAATGGGTCCGGAAGGATAGCCGCCGTCGGTTCCTCCCTTGAAGGTGTACAAGACCGTTTGCTTGCCGGCGGGATCCAGCTGAAACACGATTCCACAGCCCCCTCCGAAGCAGCCACCAGCCTGACCGCCAAACATCGTAGTGCCGTATAGATTGCCCTGCTGATCCCGAACCAGTGCGTTGGGGTTGAAGCCATAAGACTTGTCCCCTCCGCTAAAGCTATAGAGAACGATCTCATTTCCTTTTTTGTCTATCTTGAACACCGCCCCCTGACCAAAGGAACCACCGTAAGTCGTGGTGCCGTAAAGCGTGCCGTCCGCGTCTTGTACCACCGCATTCGGACGATTGCCGTACCCCGAAAGGAAGCTGTAGAGCACGGTCTCTTTGCCGGAGGAGGTGAGCTTAAATGCAGTTCCCTCGTAGGATGTCCCGCCGCCGTAAGTAACGCCATAGATGTTGCCTGCGCCATCCAGTAGGAGAGTACTGTTGGGAGCCTTGCCATCCGGCGGTCCTGCGAAAGAGTAGAGGACGCTGAAAGTCTGCGCTTGCGCGGGGAGCATCATGGAGAGCGCCATGCATACCGCAAGGAATGTCAGGAGTCTGAAAGACTTGTGGGTTGATCCGGAGAACAAGGTGTCCAGGCGCATGGCTGGCCTCCGCGGGGGATCCGACTTTCTGTCGCCAATTTTCCCGCCGAACGCCAGCCATTATAGCCCCACCGCGCAAGCATCGCGCTCGGAACATCTGCACATTTTGTAGTCTCGACGTTGGCCGCCGGGAAGCAAATCAACTGTCGAGAACAGGCATGACACGCCCGTTCATGGCGCATCCTCGAGGTTTGGCAATCGTGCTTCGGCGCCGTCTTCGCAAGAGTTGCATTTTCGATTGCTCGTCTGTTAACATGAATACGAACTCATGTTCTTATTATGAATCTTCGCCTCTTTCTCTACGGCCTTGGGATTTGGATCATGGCTACTATCGGATTGCGGGTCACCGGACAGCACTTGCTACGCCCCGGCGATGTGAAGGGCACGCTCATCCTGTTCTTGATTAGCTTTCCTTTAATGGCCTGGCTCGTCCGTCGTCTATGCCGCCGCTTTGAGTCCCGGCCCGAGCAATGGCCTGCCGGTGCGATCTCGATAGCTCTGCCAACCCTCCTGCTCGATCCGTTTTCCAGCGTATTCTTCCCCGTAGTGTTTCCGAATATGTCTCCCGAAGTGGCGGGCGTCTTCGGCGGGTGGATGCTGTGGTGCTGCGCTGGCGCCCTGGTTGGAGTAACCCTTCGTCCCGGCGTCCGGACGTGAGTCTGCGTCCGAACCTACTCGCCGGTGAGGATCTTCCGCCTGAGCCGCGGCAGAAGCGCAGTCTCGAAAAGCGAGCGCGACTGAAAACGGCCGGGCTCGCCTTGTTCGGCGAAAAAGGTTATGAGAGCACTTCCATCGACGAGATCGCCCGGCGAGCGAAACTTGCGGTAGGAACTTTCTACCAGCATTTCCGCTCCAAGCGGCAATTGCTGCTTGCGCTCATGGACGAGTTGCTAGAGAAGTTGAGCCAGCTCGATTTTCGTCCCACTGGCGTTGCTGATGTTCGGGCAGTCGTCCACGAGTTGTTGTCGCGCGCTTTTTCGCGCGATCTCCGCTATCTGGGCGCATACCGCGCCTGGCAGGAGGCTGTGCTTTCTGATCGAGATCTGGCGCGGAAACAATCGCAGATTCACGCTTGGACGACGGCCCGCGTCACGACAGTGTTTCAGCTTCTGCAACAATTGCCCGGTGCGCGCGCGGGAGTAGACGTTGCCGGGTTGGCGCTCGTCATGGACAGTTTCTTCTGGAGCTTGCTGGCGCAAGCCGTGCGCATGCCTGCAGTCGAACTGAATCAATGGATCGATTCAGCAACGCATCTCATTTACCACTCGCTGTTCGTTGACTCTCCACCGAAGCGCAGCGGCTGAGGCCATGTCCCGATACGAATCGCTCGAGACATAGCACGCTACGTCTCTACGGTGAGACCGTCCTGTCGACAGCGTTTCCTAGCTTACCCGGTCGTACACTCCCTTTCGGTAACCCTTAGTAACCATACGATTCTGAGTACCCAGCCGTACAATTACCCTTGTCCTAAAGACCATCCCTGATGCCAGGCGGAATTGCCGATGGCATGGTCAACTTGGGCACGCACTCTCGTGTGGTAGAGCAGGTTCTCGGACGAGAGAGACGAACCCGGAGCTGGAGTCCGCATCTCTATGGCGTTTGGTTTTGGCTTCAACAAACAAAAGGTTCTCAGTGCTGCGGAGAAGTTTGTCCAGCAGGGCAAGTTGCCAAACGCGATCACTGAGTACGAAAAAGTCCTCAAAGCCGACCCCAAGGACCTCACGGTCATGAACACCGTGGGCGACCTCTATTCGCGTCTCGGCAATGCTGAAAAGGCCGTGGAATGCTTCAAGAGTGTGGGCGATGCTTACGCTTCGCAAGGCTTCACCGTCAAGGCGATTGCCATGTACAAGAAGCTGAGCAAGCTGCAGTCGTCGCTCGAAAGCGTGCTCAGGCTAGCCGAGCTTTACACTCAGCAAGGTCTTTTCAATGACGCGCGCGCTCAATATTTGCAGGTCGCTGAAGAATTTCTGCGTGAGGGTCAACTGGAACAAGCCGTACGGATCTTCCAGAAGACTCTCGAAATGGATCCCGAAAACGTTGCCATGCGGACACGGCTGGCTGAAGTTTACGTCCGCTTAGGCAAGAAGACCGAGGCTTGGCAGATTTTCTCCGCGGCGGCCGAAACTCTGCGCGCCAAGGGCCAACTTGGTCCTGCGGAAGAAATTCTGCAACGCATGATCACGCTGGATCCGGGCAACGGATACGCTTTGCTCATGCGAGGCCGCAATGCATTCGACGCGGGCGACATGGCGGCCGCAGTCGAGTGTCTCGAGAAAGTTGCGGACCTTGATAGCCATCCCGACGGCCTGCGAATTCTGCTGCAAGCCTACTTGCAGACCGGGCGTCTGCCCGAGGCCGGGACGTTGGCGACGAAGCTTCTCTCCGTTCACAATGACATCAGTGCAATTTTGTCCTACGCCGACGCCCTGATCGCAGCCGGCCAGGCAGAGGATGCTTTGCGGCTATATCAGCAGCACTCGGATCGGCTGTTGGCGGCGGACTCGGGAAAAATTCTTGAGAACCTCCATTCCCTCATTGGACCGGTGCGGGAGAATCCGCCAGCGCTTGAAATGTTGCTGGACCTGCTGAACAAGGCGGGGGACAACACTCATCTCACCGAAGTCTATGAACTCCTTGCCCACGCTTATACACAAGCGGGAGAACTGGAAAAAGCTCGCGACTACTACCTGAAGTTAACGCAACTCGAACCTGAAAATCAGTTGCACGCCCGCAACTATCAGCAGGTGGTGGGCAGGCTGGGTACGCCGTCCAGTTCGCACCTTATTACTCCGGAAGAAGGCGCCGTCATGGTGGACGAACTGGAAGCCACTGCGCCTTTCATCGATCAACGTTACGCCGATGATGTCGCCCTGTTCGTTCGTGCTGCTCTGACCGATGCCGAACTTTTCATTTCCTATAACATGCCGGCGAAAGCACTGGGTCCGTTGCTTTCCGCATTGCCCCAGGCGCCCCGCGACCTGCGCGTAAACCAGCGCTTAGCTGCTCTGCATACGCGAGCCAGCCGATTCACCGAGGCCGCGGTTTGCTGCCGTACGCTCGAGAGTATCTACCACGACGCTGGACATCCGGACGAAGCCACGCGCTACGGCGAACTCGCGGCAAAGTATGAAGAACGCGCGTCCGCGGTTCCTGATCTCAGCTTGCCGGCGATGCATGTGGAACCGGCGCCGGCGATTCCCGAGACTCTGGTTGCACATGCTATTCCGGAACCGACGGTCGCAGAGGTTGCACCCGAAGCTGCGATGAGCGCTGTCGCAGGATCGGAAGTCTTCTTCCATCCTCCCGCTGTGCCTGCTGCTGCGTCGGAACCACAAAACGCGGAGTTTGAAATCCGCTCCGCTGCGCCAGAATCCGCTGGTCCCGAACCGATTGCTGAAGAGAAGGAAATCGATCTTTCAGCAGAGTGGGAAGGTTCGCTTTCGGACGAATCTGAAACAACGCCTGCTCCGCAAGAAGAAGCTGCCGAGGTTGCCGCAGCAGCTCACCAGGCGAGCTCCGCTGATCCGGAAGCGATCAACGAAGCCGCCGAAGAGGTTCGCTTTTATCTTTCGAATGGGATGCACGAAGAAGCTCGCGCGGCGTTGACCAAGCTCGAGCACTTGAATCCAGAGCCTTCTCTGTTGTCCGCTTTGCGCGATGAAATTGAAGCCGGTTCGGCGCAGGCTGCAACCCCAGAGGCCGAGACGATTGAAGAAATTTCAGTTGCCGACATCCCGGCCGTGTCTGAGGAAGATTCGACTCTGGCTCCCGAGCCGAAGCCCGGTGTCCTCGATGCACTTGTCAGCGACTTGGAATCCTCGCTCGGCGATGGATTCTTGCCCCAAACCACCACTCATGAGGTAGCTCCCGAACCAGAACCAGAGCCACAACCGCAAGCGGAAGAGGTCGCGGCGACGGCCCCCGAACCTCAGCCGGTCGGAAAGCTCGACAGCTTCGTTTCCGACCTCGAAGCTTCCCTCGGAGACGGCTTCCTGGCCGAAGCACCGGTTGCAAAGGCCGAGCCCCACAGCAAGCTGCGCGCTGTCCCAGAGCCCGAGGCGAAACCGGAGCCGGTTGCAGCGAAGTCTGCGACGGTTATCCCGGCCATCGCACCGCCTGCGCAGGTTCCGGCCGCAATGGCGGCCGCCGCCACGCAAACCGGCCCAACGCACGAACCCGTGGCCGCTCCACCAACTTTTACCTATCAGCCTTCAGCCGTCCGGCCCCTGAGCAAGCCCGCGCCAGGTGCATCCCTGCCGAAGTTTGATTCCGGCGCCGGAGTCGACCTTGCCGATATGTTCGGCGAGTTGAAACACGAACTCGAAGAAGATTCCGCCGCTACCGATGAAGATCCGGAGACCCATTACAACCTCGGTGTGGCGTTCCGCGAGATGGGACTCCTTGACGAAGCCATCGGCGAACTCCAGAAAGTCTGCCAATCGGTCGATCGTGGTAATCCCTTCCCGCAAATCATGCAGACTTACACGTGGTTGTCCCAGTGCTTCCTCGATAAAGGCATGCCCGAAGCTGCCATCCGCTGGTATGAACGGGCGCTCAAGTTGTCGACCATCGATGCCGAGACCCGCACCGCCCTGCACTACGAACTGGCATCTTCTTACGAGAGCGCTGGAGATAAAGCCGCCGCCCTCCACCATTTCATGGAAGTCTACGGCAGTAACATCGATTACCGGGATGTAGCCGAGCGCATTAAGACCCTGAAGTCGTAGAATGTCCGAATGGGTTTCTATCCTCTTACGCTGGGAATGTGCGTTCGCAGAACCCGGCCCGCAACGCTGGCGCTCCTCGGGAGCTCACGGTGACGGCGGATCCGAATACACCCCAAGCCATTCCTCCAACTTCCCTGGGGTCGAAGTTGCCTTCCGCAGAACGCAGTGATGCTTCGGCAACTGCGGTGGAAACGCCGCCAACGCATCCCGAGGGAAGGCGCTATGTGAGCTTGGAGCTTTGGCTGCATCGCATTACTGTGCTGACGTTTGGGTTGGTGTGCGCCGTCGTAGGCGTGCTTCTGGTAATTCTTCCCTGGAGGCCGGAGTGGACGGACAACCGTCTTCTGATGGCATATCCGGAGCTGCGGGCATTCGTGGCTAACGGCTTTGTTCGCGGAGTCTGCAGCGGGCTGGGAATCCTCGACATCTGGATTGGATTCTCGGAAGCAATTCACTACCACGAGGAAAAACGTCCCTAACAGCAAAAGCTCCGACCTGCGGATTCGCCGTTCGGGCTACCGAAAATCAAGCTTCACGGAAAGACGATTATGAGTGAAAGTGATAACAAACGTATGCCCCTGGCCTACGAAAACGAAACCTTTGTCAACAGCCCCGATGGGCGCATCCTGCGCATCCTGTCCGAATACATGGAACCTATCGCCCGTTTTCGCCGCGAGCAAATTCAGGATACAGTCGTATTCTTCGGCTCAGCCCGTTTTCACAGCCGTACCGCCGCCAAGGACAAACTTGCTGAGTTGGAATCAAGCTCGGCGCAGCTTTCTGGCGGCCAGTTCGAGAGCATTCGCAAACGCGCGGCTGCGGCCGTGGACATGGCTCGTTATTACGAGGACGCGCGCCAACTGGCTTTTCTCTTAAGCAAGTGGTCGGTTCAAATTCCCGCGCGTCGCCGGCGCTTCGTAGTCACAACCGGCGGCGGCCCCGGCATCATGGAAGCGGCCAATCTCGGAGCCCAGCAAGCGGGCGCGAAGACCATCGGCCTCAATATCGCCTTGCCCTTCGAGCAGAGCCCCAATCCCTACATCACTCCGTCGCTCAATTTCGAGTTTCATTACTTCTTCATGCGCAAGTTTTGGTTCGCCTACCTGTCTAAGGCACTAGTGATTTTTCCCGGCGGCTTCGGCACTATGGATGAGCTCTTCGAAATTCTTACTCTGGCGCAGACCCAGAAGCTGGCCAAGAAGATTCTCGTCGTCATTTACGGCTCCGAATACTGGAACCGGCTGCTCAACTTCCAGACCATGGTGGACGCGGGAACCATTTCTCCCGAGGATCTCGAACTCTTCAAAATCGTGGATTCGCCCGAAGAAGGGTTTGAGTTTCTGCGCGATGGCCTGACCAAGTACCACCTGGTGCAGGAAGCGAAGCACAAGGGCGAATCCGGTGAGCGAGTTCCCGAAATCGCCAAAACCAACCCCTAAGAGCTTGCTCCTCCTCTACATCACCGATCGCAAGCAGTCTCCCGGCGACGAGGGCGCTCGCCAGCGCTCTCTCCTTGCCAAGATTGCAGAAGCGGCTCGCTGCGGCGTCGACTTCATTCAATTGCGCGAGAAAGATCTTCCCACTCGCGAACTTGAAACCCTCGGCCACGCCGTCCGACTGGGAACTGAGAACCGGGAACCAGCAACTGCTTTGCTCATCAACTCACGAAGCGATGTCGCCATTGCTTGCGGCGCAGCCGGAGTTCATTTGCCGACGAACGATCTGTCGCCCTCGGTAGTACGAGAGATTTGGGCGAAGGCCGGACATCCCATCCGGCCGCTGATTACTGTTTCTTGTCACTCTGCGGCCGAGGTCGCTCAGGCTGCCGTCGAGGGTGCCGATTTCGCCTTGTTCGCCCCAGTTTTCGAAAAAAAGGATGCCCCACACTTTGGCCCCGCTGGCCTCGACAAGCTACGCGAAGCTTGCCGCCATAAGATTCCCGTCCTAGCTCTCGGTGGCGTCACGCTGGCAAACGCTCAGGCCTGCCTCGATGCGGGCGCGGCCGGCATTGCCGCCATACGCCTATTTCAGGAGAACGATGTCGCCGAAGTGGTGCGGCGCTTGAAATCCTAGCCAGTCCATTTCTTGCCCGTCTTCAAAATATCCATTGCTTTCGCCAACCGACGCGCGCGAGTTTCCTCCTGTTTGGCTCCGCTGATCGAAATCACGATCTCCTTCTGACTCGTAAATGAGAGCTCTTTCCAATTCGCTTGCGCCGCCTTGCTCTTGGCCAACTCCTTCTTCAGAATCAGCGGTACTTCCACGATCCGCTCAGCTTCGTCACGCTCCATGACCACGCTGACCGTGTCGCCCGCCTTGACTCCCGCTCCGTCGCGCATAGTCTTGTTGATAGCCATCCCATGACAACCACCCATGGGCATCAACGAGGAACGGAACGGGAATCCGTTGATGGTTCCGCGAACCGGCACTCGCGCGCGCGTACCAAATACTTTTACCACGTCGAAGGGCGCGTTCAGCCAAGCGACAGAAGTGCCTTTGCCATCCAACTTCACCGTGAATTCAAGCTTCATCATTGTGAAGAGACCTCGTCCGCCGAGACCGAAGGGTCGAATCTAAGCGGCGCCTTTTGCAGCGCTCTTCAAGTAAGCCAGCACTTCTTCCGCATGGCCTTCGGGTTTCACTTTGTGAAAGATGTGTTTAATCTTGCCGTCTGGACCAATGATGAACGTAGTTCGAGCCACGCCCATGACTTTCTTGCCGTACATATTCTTTTCCTGGATCACGCCATACGCATCGCCAACTTTCTTGTCGGCATCGCCCAGCAGGGTGAACGGAAGCCCAAACTTCTCTTCGAATTTTTTCAAGGCTTTCGGTTCATCGGGCGATACACCCAGAACTACAGCGCCAATCTTCTCCACCCTTTTGAAAGAATCGCGGAACTCGCAGGCCTCAATGGTGCATCCGGGCGTGTCGGCCCGCGGATAGAAATAAAGCACCACATACTTCCCACGAAAATCCTTCAGCGAGACCTCGTCGCCATTCTGGTCAGGCAAAGTAAACTCCGGGGCTTTATCATTGATATTGATATCCATGCGTATCTCTCCTTTTCGATCAACGTCTCGACCAACGTTATACCGCACCACTGGGTGGCGCGTCATCTCGGGCCTTTTCGCCCTGGGCTTTCTTCTGCAAATCGCGCTGCCGCCAACCCTGCCCGCGCAGGTTGGGCATGCCGCCAAGACCAGCAAGGGTCCGCGAGCGCTGGGTCTGCTCGAGCTCGCTCCCAACGGCAAGGCGCGCCTGATTCCAATCGCCATTCTGATTGACGGCAAATATTACGATGCCAGCGCCTACAAGGCCGCTCCCGTGCCCATGGCGCTGTGGAGCGACACCGTCTATGAAGCCATACACACCGGAGTTTCTCTGGGACTGTTTACCGTAACGGCGCCGCTGCAAAGCAAAGATGAGGACGGGCAAACCGTCTGGTGGGCCGAAGGCAGATGGCAGACGGCGGATTCCATCAAGGCCATGGCAGCAAAAAAGAAGCCGGTGCCGTCGACCCCTCGCGGGATGAACGACGACGAGGGTCCTCCCGTGTTGTTGCGGCGTGCAGGAGCTGAAAAGCCGAAACCGCCGGAACCGCCGCCTGCTCCCTCAACACCTCAACCAACGCCCGCTGCGTCGACTGGTTCACCTGCGACGACTCCCGCCGCGACTCCGCCAGCGGCTACTGCTTCAACATCGTCTTCACCTCCGACTCCAACCCAACAGGAGCAGGCGCAAGAAGACAATCCTCCGGCGGACCAAGACCGTCCGACCCTGAAGCGAGGCAAGGCAGGTGCCGTATCTGCAGAAGAAGCTCAGAAGAATGCGTCCGCTTCCGCCTCAGCCAAAGCGGTTAGTCCGGCTGTCCCGTCGACCGGCACGACGACGACGAGCACCCCGACAACGTCCGCGTCGTCCTCCGGGACTCAGCCAGCAAACCAGATTCAACTGATCCCCGCAATCTCCGACCCGCACCCGTCCGACTCTCTGCCTTACAGCTACAACATGAGTCCGCAGGAAGAGCAGCAGTTCCGCAAAAAGATGCTGGCGATGGCAGCCGACGAAATCCGAGCCCGCGCCGCGCAGCCGACGCCCGCCAGCGCGGCAAAACCTGTTCATACTTCTCCACCGCGAGGCAAAGCAACAGCAGCTAAGCCAGTGCAGCCCATTTTTGACGACGTACAGCTGAGTGTTTTTGATCTGGCCGATATCAACGAGCCCGAGCTGGTGCTGACAGCGAAAGCCCGTATGCCGCAAGGCTCGCGCGCAAAAGACAGTACAAATCCTGATCTGCAACATAAAGATCTGAAATATAAAGACCGGCAATACATGATCACGTTAGTAGTTCGCGAA
The DNA here is from genome assembly GCA_035601995.1 of Terriglobales bacterium. Classification (GTDB taxonomy): domain Bacteria; phylum Acidobacteriota; class Terriglobia; order Terriglobales; family Acidobacteriaceae; genus JABDBE01. The sequence continues at coordinate 459,760 of DATNNE010000131.1, read as the reverse complement.
GATGTGAACGGCGAGCTTCACAAGGCGCTGGCCAACGTAACCGACAACCAGCATCTGGACGTGATTCCCCGCCTCGACCTGATCGACGCCGTCGACGTCGACGGAGACGGCCGGGCAGAACTCCTTTTCCGCGAGGTTTCCGACACCAGCAGCGCCTTCGTCATCTATCGCGTTATCGGAGACCAGCTCTATCCTCTGTTTCAAGGCTCGCTCGGAGATTAGTTCTGCAGTTTGATTGTCATCCTGAACAAGGGTTCTTTGCGCAGTGAAGGATCTGGGCGAGCCGCGGGATGTGTCGCGTTCTTTGCGACACAATAATCGCGCGTTTGGCTCGCTTCCCTATCAAACTGCACCACCACCCTTATCTCACCTTCTGGACCTTCGTGGTAATCCGGTATAGACTCTCGTGATGCTGCGCTGTCTCTAGCCCTTTCCGTGAGCAGATGCCAAATAGTTCAAAACGTTTAGAGCCGCGCTGGCCTGCAATGCTTGCTCTCCTCGCCGTCGGCGGACTGCGCCTTTCTCTGCCCGAATCCCTCTCAGCCGGCCCCGACTGGATGCTCCTCTTGGTCGTCGCGGTGCTTCTGATTCCCACAACCTGGGCACGCCAGCGCGGCAAGGATAAGCTCAATAAGTTTATGGGCTATCTGCTGAGCTCCATCGTGACTGCCGACATGATCTGGTCGCTTGGACTGCTGGTCGCGGGCCTACCCGCGCATCGCCAGTCTCCTAAGGAACTCCTGCGTTCCGCAGCTGCCTTATGGATTACGAATATTCTGGTCTTCGCTTCGTGGTACTGGCGTTTGGATGCAGGTGGCCCGCGCGAACGTGAGTTACGCGGCGTACATACCGACGGCGCATTCCTTTTTCCCCAGATGACTCTCGATCAGCAAGCCAAGCGCGAGATGGGAGAGCAATGCTGGAGTCCAGGTTTTGTCGATTACCTCTTTCTCGCCTTCAATACCAGTACCGCATTTTCACCAACCGACTGTCCCGTATTATCCGGATGGGCCAAAGTACTCATGATGATTCAATCGCTCATTTCCCTGACCACGGTAGCTCTGTTAGCAGCTCGCGCAGTAAATATTCTTTAGCGGGTGGCCCATCCTTCTCCGCGTACGTTGCGGAGAGGGTGGGCGCGAGACTCCCGATTGAGCCCTATCTCAGTTTCTAGACGCTCGCAGCAATCCGGTGTAGACTCTCGTGAAGCTGCGCTGCCTCTGGGCGGGTGGCCCACCCATTCCAAACACAACTCTAAATCACACATAAAAGAGGGGTGCCCCATTCTTCCGCGTTCTGTGCGGAAGGGTGGGAGGCCAAGGCGCGCGGGGCGACAGGTCTACCAAGCCCCGCGGGTGGCGAGATTCCCGATTGAGCCTCATCTCAGCTTCTGGACGCTCGTCGTAATCCGGTATAAACTCTCGTGAAGCTTCGCCGTCTCTGGCCTTCCCCGCAACGCCGGGGACCCATCAGGAGTCTGGCACTGGCTATGACCCGCCAAATATCTACCCGACTGTCCGGCGGCGCATTGGCGCTGTTCGTTCTTCTAGCCCTCCACTCGCCCGCTTCGGCCGAGTGGAAGGAGAAAGTGCTCTACAGCTTCCAGGGCGTCCCGGATGGAGCCACGCCTGCAGGGGGCGTGGTCTTCGGCAAAGACGGCAACCTATACGGAGCAACCACCGACGGTGGCGCGAATTTCTGTGCTCCCACGCAGTGCGGCACTGTTTTTCAGCTTGCTCCGCCGGCCGAGCAAGGCGACCCCTGGACCGAGACCGTGATCCATATCTTTCAAGGCGACACTAACGGAGACGGAAACACTCCGGCGGGTGGAGTGATCTTCGATCAGGCCGGAAATCTCTACGGCACAACAGCCTACGGCGGCAGCGGAAACTGCCCTCTCGGAGGAAAAGTAGGATGCGGGACGGTTTACCAGATGGAGCCGCCAAGTACCAAAGGGGGCTCGTGGACAGAGAAGATTCTGTACAGCTTCAAAGGCGGCAAGGATGGCCAACTTCCCCAGGGTGATCTGGTTTTCGATGGCGCGGGCAATCTTTACGGCGCGACGGAGTACGGCGGTGGATACGGAAGCTGCAATTGGCCTTTCTATCGGCACTGCGGGACCGTGTTCGAGCTGAGCCCGCCCCAAGCAAAGGACGGAAGGTGGACAGAGAAGGTGCTTTACAGCTTCAAGGGGGTTGCTGCAGGGAAGCTCTCGGGCGATGGCGCTAACCCAAACGGCGGTCTGGTTCTGGATGCCAAGGGCGCAATCTACGGCACGACCTACTTCGGTGGCAATAACGTGAAGGGTGAATGCAAGGGTGGGGTCGGGGGTACTGGCTGCGGCATCGTATTCGCGCTCCAGCCTCCTACAAAGAAAGGCGGCGCTTGGACGGAGAAGATGCTCCACCAATTTAATGGTCATGACGGCTCAAATTCCGCTGCTGGTGTTATTTTCGACGAAAACGGCAATCTTTATGGCACCACATTCTTTGGACCGGGACCGTACGGGCTAGTTTTTGAGTTGAAGAAGCCCTCTGGAAAAGTCAACTCATGGACCGAGACGATCTTATACAGTTTTACGGACGCCGATGACGGTGCGAACCCCGACGCGGCTGTTGTTAGAGACACGCGGGGTAGGTTATATGGCACAGCTCTGGGAGGGCGAACACATTTGGGAGTGGTCTTTCGGCTCAACCTGCCGATGCAGGCACCGTCCCCGATGTTAACGACGCTGTACAACTTCGCCGGTTCTCCGGACGGAGACCATCCAACGGCAAGCTTGGTTTTCGACAGATTAGGTAATCTTTACGGCACGACTATTTGGGGCGGTACCGGGCAAGCCTGTCAGGGCTGCGGAACAATCTTCGAGGTCGAGCCGTAGCGGGGCGGGCAGCGAGAAATGGGTTGTATTGGCCGGTGGCCCATCCTTTATAACAATCAATAAACAGATTTGGGGTGCCCCGTCCTTTGCGCTTTTTGCAAAGGGCGGGTGTGTGCGCAACGTCACATCCCTTGAGCAACGGCAGCTTTAGAATTCCATAATGCCGATGGGCCTGAAACGATACTACGGTTCGGGAGATCTCCACTTCATCACCTGCAGTTGCTACCAGCGAAGGCACATCCTGGGAACGTCTTCGAAACGAAATCTATTCCTCAGCATTCTGGAAGAGGCACGCCGGCGATATCGCTTCGTGATACTCGGATACGTGATCATGCCCGAGCACTTCCACATGCTGATCAGCGAACCGCAGGTGGGAACTCCATCGACCGTGATGCAGGTGTTGAAGCAGCGTTTTGCGCATCAGCTTCGCAGTCGAGCGCAAAACCATGGTCAGCTCTCGTTAGACGGCCCGGAAGCACGAATCTGGCAGCCTCGCTTCTACGACTTCAACGTGCGGACCGAGGGCAAGCGAATGGAGAAGCTGCGCTACATGCATCGCAACCCCGTGAAGCGCGAACTCGTGAGCGCGCCCGAGCAGTGGGCTTGGAGCAGCTTTCGTCACTACTTCTGCAATGATCGCGGAAAAGTGCGCGTCAATGACTGCGCGGTTATGGGGTTGAATGTGCGTACGCCGGCGGCATGAGCCGCGCGCTCACCCGCCCTTTGCAAAAAGCGCAAAGGACGGGGCACCCCAAGTCAAGTTTCCCCAAGTCAATTCTCACCATGTCAAATTCTCACCATGTCAAATTTCTCATCACCGTGCCCATGCTAGACTCGGCTTAGCTCCCGGACCGGTGGGCGCGAGATTCCCGATTTGAAACCGCGACCGCAGCTTCCTCCCTTTCTTCTTGATTTACGCCAATCACTCCGATAACATATAGACGTATAGGTTATCTCAGAGATAATCGTAGAATCTTTGACAACTTGATCAAGGGCGCAGCCCCCCATGCGCTAAGCCCCAGGCCGATCGCCCTGAACGGCTCCTGCCCCCAGTTCTCTAGCGATTCCAAAGTGGAACCGCCGGCAGCTGCGACCCGCTGTAACTCCAATTTTTCCAAGATTTTGCCTCTAACTACCTTAAGAACCATAGATCTAGGAGGCAAGAAAATTTCCGGTCGTTTGTTTTCAATATTTTGCGCGAAAACGAGTGATTTATTTGAGGGAGATTGTGCACCAGAATATGTGCAAAAGCGAAACCAGCCCGCCCGCCTTCACATGATCCGCGCGAAAACTATTTCTGCGTGGCGACCAGTTGGCCGTTCTCGACTTTGATGTCGCCCACATCGTCCGGCAGCTTTAGCCGGTCGCGCTGTTCGGTTAGTTTTTGCTGCAGAGCGCCGCTGACCATGGACACCGGAATACTGAGATCTCCGACTTTGAATTCGGTGGGATCGAAAGTCGCATAGCCATCCTTGGAACCGAGGTGTCCGGCGAGCGTGACGTAAACGTCTTTGCCGCCAATTTGAGTAACAAACTGGCCGCGGGCGACGTCACCATCGAAATTAACCTTGTAGTCCTTAACCTGAGGCTCGCCCTCCCCGATTACCGCATCCGCCGAAGACGGAACCGAGGTTGGCAGGCCTGCGCCAGTCTGCGACGCCGAGCCGGACGCAGCCATCGCCGCCGATGCCGTGATGTTCTTGGGAAGCGCCGCAGCCGCCTGAGCCAACGCGGCAGTGATTTCGTCGGAGTTGAAGCGAACTTGCGCCGGAGCTTGTCCAGGTTCTTTGGGCTGGTCCAACTGCTCCAGTTTCTTCTCCACTGACTCGACATTCGCTGCCGCGGCGGCAGGCGACTGCACAGGCGCCACAGGCGCTGGTTTCTTCAATACGAGGAACAGGGCCGCCACGGATGTGACCAAAGTGGCCACGCTGATAATACGGTCAAGCTTCCATTTCATGGACTCGTCTCCCGGCGACGCTAGGCCCTATGTTACCGTGAAGATAAGCCGGGGATCACGTGACGGAAGGCACTGGTCCGGGAGTGACCTTTGACCAGACCTTTGGCCCTGAATTTCGCGGCCAGCGCTTCGGAAGGCTCTCAGTTTGAACTTTCGGTGGATTTTACGATCGCGACGGAGCCGGGAGTCCAGAAGTAATGCTGCTTGCACTGGATACACTCCGCGTCCAGTTGATCATCCTTGGTATTGAACTGGAGCTTTACATCGCTCTCTTTTTCGTTGGTCACCATCAGGTTCAGGTTCTCACAAAGAGTGCAACGGACGAAAGCCGACTCGCCCGGATTGAGGGTCAAAATGTACATGCGAACGCAGCTTAGTTGATGAGAAACTGGACGGCTTAGTTGCCTATTCGCCAGACCGCCGCTCACTCACAGACGGTACGGCCAGGCATTCACGGAACGAAGCGGCGATGTAAATACTCAAACCCAAGGGCAGAATAAACGGACTGAGAACAGCAAATCAAATCGGGCCAGAGGCTTCCCTCGTGGAAGCGGTCATCAGGAAGAAAGCTACATCGGTAATTCTTCGGTTGATCTTACTTCGGTTGGTCCATGGTGATGCCCTGGGCTCCGGGCTGTTTCTCGGCTTTGGCCTTTTTCGTGGCCATGGTTTTGTCGACCCATTCATCGGCCGTCTTCAAATCCGCCGCCCGGGCCGCGAGATCGTCGCATTCGACATCTGCTTTCTCGCGATACATCAGATTCATGTAGGCCATGGCATCGTCATAGTCCGGGCGCAACTGCAGCGCCTTGTTAAGCGCATCGATACCATCCTGAATATTGGCCCAATTCTTCTGCTTGAGGTCGTCGCAACTTTTCTTTTGATTCTTATCCTTTGGATTCAATTGCTCATCCGGCTTCATGCCCAACTTCGCGCGCTCTTCCATACGCGGCTGATAAGTCTGGGTCCAGTCGATGACGCCCACTGAGTAGTAGGGCTCGGGATCATTGGGATCGATCTCGAGAGCTTTGCGATAGTAAGTCTTGGCGTCCTCAAACTTTTTCATCTGCAGGTAGATGTAGGCGATTCCCTTGACGCTATTGATGCTCTTGGGATCGCGCTCCAGCACCGCCTTATACTGATCGATCGCCTGCTGTCCCAAACGGTTATTGTCTTCGGCGTCGACTCCCGGAATGTACTGCTGGGCATAGGCGGTCGCGAGATAAAGACGGGCATTCAGCAGACTGGGATCGAGCGTGACCGCCTGCTGAAAGTGATCGATGGCCTCTTCATAACGGGCATTTTTATACGACGCCACTCCCTTGTTGAGCTGGTCACGCGCTCTCAGCTTGTCGCAACCGGCCGCGGACAATAGGAGTAATCCGACCGCCATGAGTGCCAGCACCCGCCCACTTTTTTTCATTGCTTTATAAGTCTCCCTCGCCAGGATTCGCTGGGATCTGATCGAAAATATGACGCACAAACCAGCGCGCAACCGCATCCGGCGCGACCGGGTTCAGATCACATCGGTAAACGCACCTGAATTTCTGTAAATGAAAACTCTGCCCGCGTCTAGCCGCCGGCTTCAATCTTGGCGGTAATCAGACCAACCTTGTCTACGCCTGCGGCGTGCGCAATGTCAATGACATTAGCAACATCGGCAAACGGAACATTGTCGTCGCCCTTGACGAACATCACCTTCTCGGCGCGGGTCTTGAAAATATCGGTCAGACGTCCCTGCAGACCGTCCCAGGTTGTGTCTTCCTGGTTGATCTTCACCCCCGGCTCCTGGCCTGCTCCACGATCGATCAACTGCACCACGATGGTACGATCCGGCGTATTGTTCTTGGGCGCGTTCGGCGGCGGCGGCTGGGGCACCAGCGCGTCCAGCCCCTTCGGGGTCAAAGGTGTAATCACCATGAAGATGATCAGTAAAACCAGCAGTACGTCGATGAGCGGCGTAACGTTGATAACGGCGCTTTGGCCGCCGCCGCTGCCTCCAGCTGTCATTCCCATATCAATCTCCTCTTATTGCCCGCCAGTCGTTGGCGGTGGCGGAGTCGTACCTTGTTTCTTCTGATCGGTCAGCAGACCTAACTGATCGACGCCCGCGGCGCGGACATTATCGACGACGGACACCACCGCACCAAACTTGGCCCGGGCATCGGCGCGGACGAAAACCCGCTTATCGATGCGGTTCGCCAGACGATCTTTGACTTTCTGGGTCAACTGGTCGGGCGGAGTTTTGTCGTTGCCGAAGAACACCTGGCCGTCCCGCATGACGGCTACGATCAGTGCGTCTTCCTTGTCGGCATCCGGCATCTGAGTCGGGTTGTTGACCTTGGCCAAATCCACGCTGACGCCCTTCTGCAACATGGGCGTGATCACCATGAAGATGATCAGCAACACCAGCATCACGTCAACCATGGGGGTAACGTTGATGTCGGAGTTGACCTTGGCTCCTTCGTTCCTCTTGTTAAGTGCCATAATCTGCTCTCCTGCGCGCTCGTGTCCTAGTCGCCCTGATCAGTTGACCGGCTTTCGGCCCCGGGGAGGTCAAGACTCAGCGCCGAAGCAACGCTCCGGCGCCGGTCAGCAACTCACGGTCGAAAACCAATCCTGCTCAGGAGCTAGGACCGGCGAACTCCCCGCTTCTTGAGGAAGTAATCGATCAACTCGCTCGAGGAGTTATCCATCTCCACGTCGAACGCTTCCACGCGGCCCGTCAGGTAGTTGAACATCATGACGGCCGGGATGGCGACGAACAGTCCGACGGCGGTGGTCACAAGAGCTTCCGCGATACCGCCTGCGACTGCGCCCAGACCGGTGGCCTTCTGTTCCGAAATGCCTTTGAAGGCATTCAGAATGCCCATCACCGTGCCGAACAGTCCGACGAAAGGTGCGGTCGAGCCAATCGTAGCCAAGCCGCCCAAGCCACGCTTGAGTTCGGCATGGACGATGGCCTCGGTGCGCTCCAAGGCGCGCTTCGAGGCTTCGATGGTCTCGCCCGGAATCTCACCGCTTTCCTGGTGAGCGCGGAATTCCATCAAGCCAGCAGTCACGACCTTCGCCAGATGACTCTTCTTGTTACGTTCGGCAACTTTGATGGCTTCGTCAATCTTGCCGTCGCGCAGAGCGCCCGCTACTGCGGGAGCGAATGCCCGCGATTGCTTGCGTGCTGCGCTAAAGGCCATGGCTCGGTCAATCATGACGCCGATGGACCAGCCGGACATGATGAAAAGAATTACGACCACGGTTCTCGCGATGAATCCCATCTGTTTCCACAGCGAGATCGGGTCCCAGGCCACGGGTTGGTCCTGGAACATCCAGACCGCCATGGTGGACATATGACTTAGGGTATGGGTTGCTACGTGGGCTGCGAACATGAGTTGCTTTTTCCTCCTCAGAAATCTGGTAATCGCTTGCTGCTGTAGTGCGAAAACTGCCGAATTCGTAGGCCGAGGCTACGGGCTTGAATTCCGCGAACCGCCCCGCTCCTGAGTCAGCGTTAAGAAAGGATTGGGGGAAGACAGTCTCAAACTCCTCTTTCACATCTACATCCACTTAAAGAAACTTCCCTGCCTCGGGTTTAACCTCCGGACAACGTGAAGTTCACCGTAATCTGGGTCTCCACTTCGACCGGTTCGCCATTCAGAATGTATGGCTTGTACTTCCACTGCTTCACCGCTTCGATGGCTGCCGGCGCCAGCATGGGATGGCCGCTGATCAAATGCAGATTCTCGATTGAGCCGTCCTTGCTGATTTCCGCTTGCAGCAGCACACTTCCTTGGATGCGTGCTTGCCGGGCGAGAGGTGGGTAGTTCGGCTGTATTTTGCGGATCAGCAGTCCCTGGGTCACGCCCTGGGATACGCGCACACGCTGCGGCGTAGCTACCTTGGGCACAGCGACCGGGGTAGAACTGATGATGCCGCCGATGACGCCGCCCATCTGTCCGCCGGGGATGCCGCCGGGGACGCCGCCAACTACACCGGCTGACATCACCGGCGGTGGCGCTTCGTCTTCCTTGATCATTTGGACTTTCTCAGGAATCTTGGTGGGCGTGCGCAGTTGGTTGTTAATAATATTGGTCTGCACCTGCTTCACAATCTTGACCGGAGCCGCGGCGGGCGGCGGGGGTGGTGGCGGCGGGGGCGGCGCTACCAGAAAGGTCATCAACTGCGTCTTGGGCAGTGCTTCGGTGAACAGCAAGGGGATTAGCACCAATACTCCGACTAGAACGGCTTCCAGAACAAACGAGAAGATGGTCCAAATGCCTCTCTTCGTCTTAAGCCTTCCACCGGACTCTATCAGGCTGTCTTCAAACATAAGGTTTCTCCTACATCAGACCCTAACTATCCTTTAGACACCGACTGCCCCCACTTTGCTCCCGCCATTCGAGTGTCGCGGCCAGCAAATTGAAAACCGGACGATACTACCTCAAATCCCGATCAATCACAAACTTATACCTGCCATGCCCGCGCCGGGGGACGAAATTACGCCTTAGCCTTCATCTTTTCCCGGCGGTTTGCTTCCTTGGCGACGGGAACCATAGCTGCCGGCTTTCCACGGCCCGACTTCCAATCCTGATAGGCCACCAGAATAGGCGCCGCGATGGCAATCGACGAATAAGTTCCAATCAAGATACCGATTACCAGGGCAAAAGAGAAGCCGTGCAGCACTTCACCGCCGAACAGATACAGAGCTAAGACTGTGAGGAATGTTAAACCCGCTGTCAAGATGGTCCGGCTCAGGGTTTGGTTGATGCTTCGGTTGACGATGTCTGAGAGCTTCTCCCGCCGCATCAGCTTCAGGTTTTCCCGGATGCGGTCGAAAACCACGATCGTGTCATTGTTCGAATAACCAATCAGGGTCAGGATGGCGGCGATTACGGTCAGGGAAATTTCTTTGTTCAGAAGAGAGAACGCGCCTACGGTAATCAACGTGTCATGGAACACGGTGACGACCGCGGCGACGCCGTAAATCCATTCAAACCGGAAAGCGAGATAAATCAACATGCCAGCCAGCGAGTAAACTGTCGCGAGCAACGCCTGCTTGCGCAACTGCGCTCCCACCTGCGGCCCAACGATACTCACGTTGCGCACGCCGAAATCGGAAAGATAAAACCCGTCCGATAGCGATGCCACGACTGCGGGATCAGCTGCTGCTTTCAACTCGTCGAGCGTATTAAGTACGCCCCCTTTGACCTTGTCACGATAATTGACAATGGCTTGGGCTTGAGTGGTGTAGCGCTGCTCAGCATCCGTCCCCGCCCGCAGCGGATCTTTCTCGGCGAGGTAGTTCTTTATACTCAGAAAACTCGAGTTGTTCAGGTCCTGCTTGCCAGTAGGGGCATTGGATTCCAACGCATTGATGATCGCAACTTTGCCCTGGTCGAGAGCTTGCTCGCTGGTTTCCTGCAAAGACAAATCAATCAACACTTCGTTGGATTCGAGCTGCCCGAAGCGCTGAATGCGCGCGTGTCGCAACCCCGCACGATCCATTGCCGCACGAATGGCGTTATCGTCAGGGGCGTGGGCAAACTTGACTTCGACCAATGTGCCCCCGCGGAAGTCAATGCCCAACGGGATGCCATGCCAGAACAGCATGGAAAATACGCCGGCCACGCTGAAGATCAGCGAGAACGCGATGAAATACCACTTCTTGCCGAGGAAATCTATGTTTGGATTGCGAAAAAATTCCACGCCGCTTAGAACTCCTTTTCTTTAGCAACGCTCACGTGCTCTTATCCGATGCTCAACGCCTCGCCGCGTTGTTTGCGGCTTAGCAACCAGTCAAAGATCACGCGGGACACGAACACTGCCGTAAACAAATTCGCGAACAGACCGAAACTTAGTGTGACCGCGAAACCCCGCACCGGTCCGGTTCCAAAGATAAACAGAATGACCGCCGAAACGATGGTGGTGACGTGCGTATCCACGATGGTGATCCAGGCATGGCCAAAGCCCTGCTCGACCGCCGAAGGCGGCGTTTTGCCGTTGCGTAACTCCTCGCGAATGCGCTCAAAGATCAGCACATTCGAGTCTACGCCCATACCGACGGTCAATATGACTCCGGCGATTCCCGGCAGGGTAAGGGTCGCGCCGCTAAAACCGAGGAAGCCAAGGAGGATGATCAAATTCAGGATCAGGGCGATATCCGCGTTAATTCCCGCCGCGTGATAGTAGATCAGCATGAACACCAGCACGGCCAACATGCCGATGACCGCAGCCGTTACTCCCGCGCGGATGGAATCGCTGCCCAGCGACGGGCCCACGGTGCGCTCCTCGAGATACTTGATGCCGGCAGGCAGCGCGCCCGAGCGCAAAATCATGGCAAGGTCTTTGGCTTGCTGCTCGGTGAAGCGCCCGTTGATTACGCCTTGATCGTGGATCTGGTCTTTGATGACCGCAACTTCCTGAACTTTGTTGTCGAGCACGACGGCGAGATTATCACCGACATGAGCGCCGGTGAAACTGGCGAAGCGGCGTCCACCTTCGCCGGTCAGAGTGAAACTCACCGAGGGTTGTCCGTTCTCGTCGCGGGACTGGTCGGCGGCGCGGAGGTCGCGGCCGGTCACCGCCGAGGCCCGCGAAATCAGATACCAGGCCTGACCGCCCTCGCTATCGCTCGGGCCCACGCTGCGGCCCGGTAGCAACATCTGATCGGGCGGCAGGACTCCACCTTTATCCTGCAAAGCCGACTGCTCGCTAGGATAAGGGCCGCCGAACGATTGACGGATTTCGAGCATGGCGGTGGACTGCATGATGTCCTTGACCCGCGCGGGATCGTCGACGCCAGGAAGTTGTACCAGAATTTGATACTGCCCCAGTCCATGCTCCTGGATGATGGGCTCGCTCACGCCCAGCTGATCAATACGGTTTCGGATGGTCTCAATCGCCTGCGTCACAGCGCGATTTTTCAAGTCGGCCAAGGCTTGCGGCTTCATGGAGACCGTCCATGTATTATCGGCCCCTGAACTCAGATCGTATTCGGGGAGCCGATCCTGCACGATGGAGAGCAAGTCAGATCTGGATTCCGGCGGCACACCCTTCAGGACAACCTTATCGGGACTGTTAGCTCGATCGGGTTTGCTGATCTCGGTGTAGTTGATCTTGCGCGCCCGCAAATCGGCCTTGAGCCGTTCGACGGCGTTGTCGGAGTCAACATTCACGGCATCATTCACCTGTACCTGAAGAATCAGGTGAGTGCCGCCTTTAAGGTCGAGTCCCAGGTGAATGCGGTTCTGCAACGCTGCCAGCAACCCGCCGCCCGACCATTTTTCCGGTATGCCGAAGATGCCGAACAGGAAAAACAGCAGCGTGCCCACAATAACGATAACTTTCCAGCCCAGATTCTTATTCATGAAGAATGATTTCCAATTGCCAAATTGAGAGATTCAAAAGTCCCAGAGTTCATTTCGTCGCCTCGTCGGCGGTGGCCACCGAGGCTACCGAGCCGCGGCTCACTTCGATCCGCAAATTGTCGGGAGGCACCCGCAGGTGGATGTACTCATCTTTTAGCGCAACGATCGTGCCATGCAGGCCACCGGTGGTCACAACCTTGTCGCCCGTTTTCAACTCGTTCAGCATGGCCTGCCACTTCTTTTGTTTCCGCTGCTGCGGCATGATCAGCAGAAAATAGAAAATAGCGAAGATAAAGATGAGCGGAGCAAACCCCAGCCATCCCGCCGAGCCGCCGCCAAGTTGTATTGCCAATAAGTGCTGCACACTCATATTGAGGACTACAAACCCACTTCCGCTAAGTAATTCGAGCTACGCCCGCTGGCGCACTCGCCATTTACAATTTTACCGCTGGAGTTCTCGCGCTATGAGGCCGGAGATTCCTTCAGCTTCGGACACGAACCGGGGATGCCGAGCTATGGTTTCGGTCGAGACTGGACACACGGAGAACCAGTCTCTTTCCCAAGTGCAATAGAATGACGCACCGCCCGCATAGTGTCAAGGTAGAAGCTCAGATTGTGAACGGTATTTAAGACCTGGGCCAAGACCTCGTTCGATGCATACAGATGCCGGAGATACGCTCGGGAGTAGCGCTGGCACACCCGACATCCGCAATTTGGGTCGAGCGGAGCCTCATCACCCGCATACCTAGCCTGCTTGATAGAGATTTTCCCCTCTGAGGTAAACAGCAGTCCATGCCGCGCAGCGCGCGTGGGCAGAACGCAATCCATCATGTCGATGCCGAGATTGGCGTACTCGACGATTTCCTCGGGCGTGCCGACGCCCATGAGGTAACGCGGTTTGTCGGCGGGGAGATGTTCAAGTGTCGACTCGACGACTTCCCGCGTTAAGGCGCGCGGTTCGCCGACGCTGAGGCCGCCGATGGCGTAGCCGGGAAAGCCAATATCGATAGTCCGCTCGGCGGATTCTTTGCGGAGCTGGCGATCCATCCCACCCTGAACGATTCCGAAGAGGGATTGGGTGGCTGTCCGCACGTGATTTCTCCATGGCACTTCGCTCTTATGTTCTTCGAAATGCCTTTTGCTCCGCTCGGCCCAGCGCAGTGTCAGCTCCATGGATGCTCGCATCCGCTCGCGGTTCGCCGGATATTCAGTGCATTCGTCAAACGCCATGACGATGTCGGCACCGAGGCCGATTTGCGCATCCATCGCGCTTTCCGGGCTGAAGAAATGCGAAGAGCCATCCAGATGCGAGCGGAACGTCACGCCCTCTTCCGTGACTTTGCGCAGTTCATTCAGGCTGAACACCTGGAAGCCTCCAGAGTCGGTGAGGATGGCCCTCGGCCACGCCATGAAGCGATGGAGTCCGCCCAACTTGCGAACTTGCTCGACTCCTGGCCGCAGGTAGAGGTGATAAGTATTTCCCAGAAGAATTTGAACCCCGAGTTCCTCGAGAATGTCCTGCGGAACGCCTTTGACCGATGCGAGGGTTCCCACCGGCATGAAGACCGGAGTCTCGACTTCGCCGTGCGGCGTGGTCAGGCGGCCGGCACGGGCCGAACCGGATTGAGCGTCGATCTCGAAACGGATGGACACTTGAAGATTGTAGCGGACCTTGAAAACCCTGTGAGCTTCGCTCACTGCCCGGACTAGGGCGTCCGGGCCTACGTGATTGTTTCGAGCACGAAGATCTGAGTATCGACCTTGCCGTTTTCAATCGTCAGCCGTCCCACGCTCACTGGCAGCTTGAACCGTCTTGGCCCCGCGCTTCCGGGATTGAAGTAGAGCACGCCGTTCTTCAATTCGTGCTTCGGAACATGACTGTGCCCATAAATGACCGCCGCGAATTTCGCTACTTCCGGCTTCAGATCGAGTTCCTGAAGATTGTGCAACACATAAATGGAGATCTCGCCGATCTCAAGAATATTTGTAGCTGGAATTTTCTGAGCCCATTCGCCGCGATCAACGTTCCCGCGTACGGCGGTCACTGGCGCGAGCGTGGCCAACTTGTCGAGAATCTGCGGGTCGCCGATATCACCCGCGTGAATGATGTAGTCGGAGCCCTCCAATGCGGCGAGGGCTTCAGGGCGCAACAGGCCATGAGTGTCGGAGATCACGCCGATGATCACTCGAGGATTTTAGTGGAGGACGGGCGAGGACGCCCGTCGCTCCATTCTCTTGGCTCAGCCATTTGCCAGTTCTTTGGCGCGCTGCGCTGCTTTTACAACGGCCTTGATCAGCGTGACCCGCAGCTTGCCTTCTTCGAGCTCGAGAATGCCATCGATGGTACAGCCGGCCGGGGTGGTGACTGTGTCTTTGAGCTGTGCGGGGTGGTCGCCGGTTTCAAGCACCATGGTCGCCGCGCCAAGCGTGGTTTGTGCCGCCAGAAGGGTAGCGATGTCGCGAGGCAAGCCGACCTTCACTCCGGCCTCGGCTAGGGATTCCAGGATGATGTAAATGTAAGCCGGCCCACTCGCCGACAATCCAGTAACCGCATCCATCAGTTTTTCATCGACGACGACCGTTCTGCCTACGACGCCGAAGAGAGTGCTAGCGATCTCCAGATGCTGCGTCGTAGCAAATTTCCCCTTGCACAAGGCAGTCATCCCGCAACCGACCACGCAAGGCGTGTTGGGCATGGCGCGCACCACCGGCACAGCGCGCTTCAAAACTCGCTCGATGCGACTAGTCGGAACCGATGCAGCCACCGAGATGATGATCTGGTTCTTGGTCACGCTCGGGCGAATTTGCTCTGCTACCTGATCGACAATCTGTGGCTTTACGCAGAGCAGAATGATGTCCGCATTTCGGACGGCCGCGCGATTGTCGGTGCTTACCTGAATTCCCAGCTTCTTACTGAGGGTGCGAGCCTTGTCTTCATGCTGGACGGTGGCGACGGTGGTCTTGCTGGAAAACAATTGCTTTTCCAGAAGCGCCTTGAGCAGAATTCCGCCCATCTTTCCAGCACCCAGAACTGCTACGCGCTTCTTTGAAAAGTCAGACAATATCGTGCACCTGGCTCCAAGCCCTTCTGGCGAGCTATGCTCGCCAGGACAGCCGAGGGCGGCTGTCCCCACGTAACTACAGCGTCGGCGATTTCTCCGTGATCAGCTTCTTTATCTTCTCCACGAACTCCGCGGCCGGCATGTCTTCGGTCTTTTCTTTGCCACGAGTACGGACATTGACTTTGCCGGCTTCGGACTCTTTGTCGCCGACGACCAACAAGAACGGAACTTTCTGCATAGCATGCTCGCGGATCTTCGCATTCATCTTTTCGTTGCGGGCATCGACTTCGACACGCACTCCGATGGCCTTGAGCTGATCGGCAACTTTATTTGCGTAGTCAACGTGGCGCTCCGCAATCGGAATCATCACAGTCTGAACCGGAGACAGCCAGACGGGGAATGCGCCGGCGTAATGCTCAATCAACACGCCGAAAAAGCGCTCGATCGATCCAAACAGCGCGCGATGCACCATCACCGGCTGTTTGCGCGTTCCATCTTCCGCGACATATTCAAGGTTAAACCGCTGCGGCAGATTAAAGTCGACCTGAACGGTCGAAAGCTGCCAAAGGCGTCCGATCGCATCCACCAGCTTGATGTCGATCTTCGGCCCATAAAACGCTCCTTCGCCGGGGATCACCTTGTATTCGATATTTCGCTGCTTGAGCGCATTTTCGAGCGAGCGGTTAGCCATGTTCCACTGATCTTCCGATCCCAGGAAATTCTTGCGGTCATTTGGATCCCAGGTGGAGAGCTCGGTCTGGTACTGGTCGAAGCCGAAGACTTTCAGGACTTCGAGCGCAAAATCCAGGCAGCCCCCAATTTCGCTTTCGATCTGTTCCGGGGTGCAGAAGATGTGCGAGTCATCCTGAGTGAAGCCGCGCACGCGCAACAGTCCATGCATCACGCCAGAACGCTCGTAACGATAGACCGTTCCCAACTCACCCAGACGCACAGGCAGGTCGCGGTAGGACTTCAGCGAGTCTGCGTAAATCAAAATGTGGCCGGGGCAGTTCATGGGCTTGAGGCGGTATTCCGCATCGTCAAGCTCCATGGAATCGAACATATTCTGCGAGTAGTAGCCCTCGTGGCCGGAGACATGAAACAGTTGGCGACGCACCACATGCGGGGTGTAGACGAGCGAATAGCCGCGCTTGATGTATTCGGCGCGCATCCAGTCTTCCATCTCTTTGCGGATGATGCCGCCCTTGGGATGCCAAAAAATCAGCCCTGGCCCTGCGAGTTCCTGGATGGAAAACAAATCAAGCTGCTGCCCCAACACGCGATGGTCGCGCTTCTTGGCTTCTTCCTGCTTGTTCAGGAAGTCGTCGAGATCTCTCTTCGAGAAAAATGAAGTCCCGTAAATGCGCTGCAGTTGCGGATTCTTCTCGTCGCCCAGCCAGTAAGCCCCAGCGATGCTCAGCAGCTTAAAAGCTTTGATCTTCCCGGTCGAAGGGATGTGTGGTCCGCGGCAGAAGTCGGTGAACTTGCCGGTGCGATAAATGGAAATCTTTTCATCGGGCTTGGTGAATTGCTCGATGAAATGACACTTCATGAAATCGCCTTCTTTTTTGAACTCCTGCAGTCCCTGCTCGCGCGGCAGAAACTCGCGCGCATAAGGAATGTTCTGCTGCACCAACTCCTGCATCTTCTTCTCGATCTTTTCCAAATCCTCCGGTGTAAACGGAGTCGGACGGTAAAAATCGTAGAAGAATCCGGATTCGGTGGCCGGGCCGTGACCGAGCTTGGTCTCGGGGAAAAGCTCGAGAACCGCTGCCGCCAGCAAATGCGCGGAAGAATGACGATAGACTTCGAGGGCCTCGGGATCACGCTCGGTCAGGATGCGGAGATCGGTATCTTTCTCCAGCGGGCGGGCTAGGTCGATGAGATCGCCGTTGGTCTTTGCGGCAACGGCCGCATCGGCCAGCCGTTGGCCGATGGATTTGGCGACATCGAGTGCGGTACTGCCCTTAGGTAGGTCTTTCACGCTCCCATCGGGGAGCTTTATATGAATGCTGTCTGCCATAGCCTTTAAGTATAAAACACGTAGGGGCTGACGCCCGCGTCCGGGTTTAGGTGAGATGTGCAGAACTTGACCGTTCCTGCGATTCAAATCTAAGCTGGCAACTCACCTATTGCTGATTTTTTCGTCTATTAGTTTTGGTCATGCGTATTTTTGCGTCAAAACGCACTTGGAAGGGTCAACGATGAATCATAGGACGACCGTATTGCGACTGTTCGCGGTTCTATCTCTTATTTGCTCTGGGGCCCTGGCCGCGCAGACGCCGGCCCCCGGCGCTTCCAGCATGTTGGCGGGTACTCCCGAATCATTCATGGCATCCTGCCACAGTGACTTGGACTTGACGAAGAAGCGAGTCGCGGAGATGAAGGCCACTAAGGCGCCGCGCGATGCCGAGGCAACGCTTCAAGCCTTCGATACCGCCATTCTGATTGCGAGTGATGCCGCCGCCCGTTCGGGTCTTGCCGAGCAGGTGCATCCGTCAAAGCCGTTTCGCGATGCCGCCCAGGTCTGCGAGCAGGAAGCGAGCCAACTGCTAACCGACATCTCACTCGATAAGGACATGTACAACGTCCTCGCCTCGCTGGATGGTTCAAAGTTGGACAGCGCTGGCAGTTATTTTCTGCGGACGTCGCTGCGGGATTACCACCGTTCCGGCGTCGATCGCGACGATGCCACGCGAGCGAAGATCCGGCAGCTTCAGGATGAACTGGTAAAAATTGGCCAGGAGTTTGAACAGAACATTCCTGAAGATGTGCGTACGCTGCAACTAGACGCTTCGCAACTAGACGGTCTTCCTGAAGACTACAAACTGGCACACAAGCCGGACGCGTCGGGCAAAGTGACGCTCAAAACCGACAACACCGATTACCTGCCTTTCCGCGAATACGCCACGAATGACGCGGCCCAGAAGGAGTTCTATGAACTCTACACACGCCGCGCCTATCCGAAGAATATTGAAGTTCTTTCGCGTTTGATGGAGAAGCGATATGAACTGGCGACGACGCTGGGCTATTCCGACTGGGCAGCGTACGTCACCGAAGACAAGATGGTTGCGACCAAGCAAAACGCGGCCGATTTCATTGAGAAAATTACGGCGGCATCGCAGGCTGGCGCCCAGCGAGATTACGACCAGTTGCTGGCTTACAGAAAACGCCAGGACCCGACGGCGACTACCGTCGACATTTGGAATTACCACCGTTTTTTGCACGAAGCGACGATTGAAAAGTATGGGTACGATTCACAGGCCATGCGTCCGTACTTCGAATACTCGCGGGTTCTACAGGGAATTCTCGACCTCACCAGCCAGATGTACGGCATCACCTACAAACGCGTAACCACGGCCCAAGTGTGGCATCCGGATGTGACGGTTTACGACGTGTTCGACGGCAACAAGCTGCTGGGCCGTATTTATTTCGATATGTTCCCGCGCGAAAACAAATACAAGCACTACGCCACCTTCAGCCTGGCCACCGGCAAAGAAGGGTTTCGGTCGCCGGAGTACGTGCTGGTTTGTAACTTCCCCCAAGCCACCAACGGGCCGGGCCTGATGGAACGTGACGACGTGATTACTTTCTTTCACGAGTACGGCCATCTGCTGCATGGGATCTTTCGAGGAAGTTCGAAGTGGCCTACGGGTGATCTGGAAAACGACTTCATCGAAGCTCCCTCGCAGATGTTCGAGGAATGGCCGAAGGACCCTGCCGTCCTGCAGACGTTTGCTCGTCACTACAAGACCAACGAACCGATTCCGGCCGACTTGGCAAAAAAAGCTGAAGCTGCGGATGAATTTGGCCGCGCTTTGGGTGTGCACATGCAAATGTTCTACGCTGCGATAAGTCTCAATTGCTATAACCGAAACCCGCAGGGACTGGATACGACTCAGCTCGTGGCCCAGCTACAGGAGCGATATACGCCGTTCAAGTACGTTCCAGATACCCACATGCAAACCGCATTCGATCATCTCAACGGCTACTCCGCGGTTTACTACACTTATATGTGGTCGCTGGTGATTGCAAAAGATATGTTCACCGAGTTTAAGGCAGATGGCCTGACCAATCCCGTAGTCGCAAGAAAGTATCGCGATACGGTTCTTGAAGAGAGCGGCACCAAGCCGGCTGCGGGGTTGGTGAGCGATTTTCTCGGCAGGCCCTACTCATTCAAAGCTTACGAAGAGTGGTTGAACGGCAATTAGTGCCGGTCGAAACACGTAGAGGCGGGCCTACGTGATTCGAAGGCTTAACAAGAGCCGAGGTCGCGAGCGATCTCGTTCAGCGGCGCCCGCGAACCGCCCACGCACGGGCGGGGAGCTCGATTGCGCCGTCAGAGTCGATCACGAGCGAAGCGCGCAGTCGGTCGCGAATCGCGCTTCGAGTCACTTCATCGCGAGTCTCCAGATAGCTGGGAGCAGAACCTTGTCCCGTCAGAAGTGGTTGCCAATAGTCATCGAAACTTGTGAACCGTGTGGTGACGTCGAGCGCCCGAACTTCAACTTGCCCCAGGCCAGCCCCCTCAAAGAGCTTCCGCAGCGCCTCTCGATTGCACATTGGGAAGCGTTGGGCCTGATCATATGCCAACGCTTCGCGGTCGACAGCCGCTGCCGCGTCCCAGAACTTGCGCAGGAAGCGTGCGCCCTCGGCGTAGTCCCAAACGTAGGCTGCGATGACGCCCTCCGCGATCGCAATGCGGCGCATTTCTTCGAGCGCACGCTCAGGCTCCGGAACGTAATTCAACCCTAGACCGCAGACGACAACATCGAAGCTGGCTTCGGCGAAAGGGAGGGCCATGGCATCTCCAGTTTCGAAGATGACAGCTGGGTTGGCGCGATGCGCGCGTGCAAATTCGATCTGCTGGGAAGACGCGTCTACACCCGCGACCCGAGCGGGCGCGAAGCGCTCGACGATGGTTTCTGTGAGCATGCCGCTGCCGCAGCAAACGTCCAGCCAGCGCAAGTTCGAGGGCAGATTCAGCCACTTCAAGAACTCGTCTGCAAGCAGGCGGCTCCATCGGCCCATCCACTGGTCGTAGGCCGCGCCAGAAGTCCATTTGTCCATGTCACTCAAAGCGTAGAGACGGCCGCCCTCGTCCGTCCCAGCCGAGCGAAGTTCGGCGATCTCCGGCAACAAATATTCCAAACCCAAGTTACTAGGGACACAAACTAAGGCGAGCTTCGCTCGCCCGCCCGGACGGGGACGTCCGGGTGTACGTGAGCGTTGGCCCTGTAGTACAGATCCTCCATCGCTTGGTGGACTTTCTCCGATAATGCTTCCATTTCTCGCAGCGAATATCCCAAAGTTGGAATGGGCTCGCCTACTCGCATCTCTAGCGGACGCGGCTTGATGTGATATGTGTTCATGGGCAACAGTTCGAAGGTTCCGACTAGCGCAATAGGAACTATATCCGCCTGTGCTTTGATCGCCAGATAGAACGCTCCCGGCATGAAGGGCTTGATTTCGCCATCGGGCGTGCGGCCGCCCTCGGGAAAAATCACCAGGGGCATCCCGGCTTGCAGACTCTTTACCGCCGAGCGAATATGCGCAATCGATCGCGTCGGTTTCTGTTGATCGATGCACACCTGACCTGACCGTCGCAGGTGCCATCCGACAATGGGGTATGAGAGCAATTCCTTCTTGAACAGAATGCGGAATTCGAACGGCAAATTGACGTACAGCACCGGGATGTCGAGCGCGGACGCGTGCGTAACGGCGTAAACATGCGTTTTCGAAGTGTCAATCTTCTCCAGCCCAGTGACCTTCACCGGGGAAAGAATCGTCTTCATAATCAGCCACGACCAGAAGCGCGCAAAGCCGTGCAGTATGCGACTCTTCTCACCAAAGAGCGAAACTGGAATGGAAACGATACCGAGGATGACGGTGTACGACCAGATAAGGACATCGAAGATGAAGTACGAGCGCAGAACGCTGAGCAAGCCATATTTCCTAGCTGGGACGGTAGCGGAATTCTCGTCTTTGCGGGCGAGTTCGACCCTCCGCTCCGAAGCTATCTGCGCAGACAGGGGCGATTCGCTCTGCGCTGGCTCCCCGACTGATGTATGCACGTCCTGCATCGGAACCGCTAGACCTTTACTCCCAAGGCTCGCATCGCCTCTCCTACAATGTATATCGAACCCGTTATAACTACTACGCCCTGTGGACCTGCGAGAGAACCAGCGCGATCAAGGGCCGAGGCCACATCGATAGCATCTTCGATGTCGGTGGCGGTGCGCGAGGCTGCCTCTCGAATTTCTTCCGGCGTGGCCGAGCGCGGATTATCAGCCCTGGTGGCAACGACGTGTGCGGCGAGCGGGAACAGGATCTCAGCGATCTCGCCAATCGCTTTGTCCCGCATCGCGCCAAATACGAAGGTCAGTGGCCGATCTTCGTAGGAGGCGGAAAGAGCGGAGCGCAACGCCCATGCACCCGCCGGATTGTGTGCCACATCGAAGACATATTCGGGCGCCCCGCCTTTCGCCGGCATGACCTGGAAACGTCCCGGCCAACGGGTTTCGCGAATGCCGCGTTCGATCGCTTCAGGCGTAACCGCGAATCCCTGATGGCTGAGAACTTCCGCCGTCGCAATTGCCAGCGCGATGTTTCGAAGTTGGTGCCGACCAACCAGCGGGGTTTCCACCAGAATCTGCTTCCCCATCACCTGGAGCGGATAGCGTGATACAAGGCCGCCGAACTTTGCGAGGCTTTTCTCAGCGCTCTCTGCGCGTTCCTCCGCGGGCTCTGCGATTAAAGGCTTTTCGCTTCTCCGCATGCAATACTCATCGCTACCCGGAGACACGGGAGGCACATACGGCACTGCACTCACGCCCTGCGCTCCCAGCTCCAGAATCGCGTTTCCAATCACGTCATTGGCTTGCGGCTGTTGTGGCAGGGTTACGACGACTCCACCGGGACGGATAATTCCCGCTTTCTCGCGCGCGATCTCGGTTACGGTGTTGCCTAGAAAGTTCTGGTGATCGAGCGAAATGTCGGTGATCACACTCACTCGCGGCTCAATCACGTTAGTTGCGTCCAACCGTCCGCCCATACCAACTTCCAACACGGCAATTTCCACTTTGTTTTGCGCGAAGTATTCAAATGCAATGGCGGTCAGCATTTCGAAGAAACTAGGATGCCATGGCAACTCGCCGTCTTCGACCAGCCGTTCCGCCGTGCGATCCACAACATCGTGCAACAAAGCGAAATCACCATCGCTGATTTCAGCACCATTGATGCGGATTCGTTCGTTGATTCGCACCAGGTGCGGCGACGTGTACAGCCCAGTGCGAAGGCCGGAGGCTCGGAGGATCGAAGCCAGCGTAGCCGCCGTCGAACCTTTGCCATTGGTCCCGGCGACGAGAAGGCCTGGAAACCGTCGTTCGGGATGATTCAATGCCTGCAGCAGCGCGCGCATATGCGCCAAGTCGAACTTGTGCGATGGAGTTTGGCTCAGTTCATGACCGAGCGCGTACATGCGCGCAACCGCGGTTTCGTAGGATAGGGGCAAGTGATCAGCCTTCAGCTATGAGCTTTCAGATTACCAGTTTGCAGGCTTGGATTCGGGGTTCGCCACAGTCCATCATTCAATGTGTAGAGATCCGGACTGAATGGCACAGGAAGCAGTCTGACATGAGAGCTGACAGCTACGCGGCAGCCATGAATTCGAGCGCTCGCCCGATATACGGCTTCAACTGCTTGCGGGGAACAACTGCGTCGAGCATGCCATGTTCAAGAAGAAATTCGCTGCGCTGAAAACCCTGAGGCAGTTTTTGTCGAATGGTCTGCTCGATCACGCGTGGCCCGGCGAATCCAATCAAGGCTCCGGGTTCAGCGATGTTCAAATCACCCAGCATGGCGAACGAGGCGGTTACGCCTCCAGTGGTTGGATCGGTCAGCACTGATATGTACGGAACCCGGGCTTCGTCGAGGCGAGCCAGTGCGGCTGAAATCTTGGCCAATTGCATCAAGCTGATGACGCCTTCCATCATGCGCGCCCCGCCCGAGGCTGAAACGATGATGATCGGAGCCTTCGTCTGTGTGGCCTGCTCAATGGCTCGGGTAATCATTTCGCCGACCACTGCTCCCATGCTTCCGCCGATGAACGCGTACTCCATGGCGCTCACAATCACCGGACGCCCGTTCAATTTTCCTCGCGCATTTATGACAGCATCTTTCAATCCGGTTTCTGCTTGCGCCTGTTCCAGTCGCGAGGAATAGGTTTTCAAGTCAGCAAACTTCAGCGGGTCAGTCGAGACCAGATTCCCGTCGAACACTTCGTACTGGTTGTCGTCCAAAAGCTGTGCCAGGCGAGTTCGCGCGTCGATTCGAAAGTGCTTATCGCATTTGGGGCAGACATTCAAATTCTCTTCCAGATCCTTTTTCCATATGATCTGCCGGCAATGCTCACACTTTACCCACAAGCCCTCGGTGCGGACTTTCTTTTCGCCCGTGGCATCCAATTCGCCGGATTGTCGTTTAAACCAAGTCATAAGAAATTTGGTAATGTCAGTATTCAATCCCCCTCTGCGCCATTACGCCCTTCTCGTAGGCGTGCTTCACTTGGCGCATCTCGGTGACGGTATCGGCTACTTCGACAATTGCCGGATGCGCATTCCTGCCGGTCAAGATAACATGAACCATCTCCGGCTTGGCTTTCAGGCTCTCGGCGACCTTCGCCGGATCGAGCATACCGTAGCTGATGGCATAGTTGATCTCGTCGAGGATAACCAAATCCCACGCGCCGGACTGGATCGCCAGCTCGCCCTCGGCCCAAGCTTCTTCAACCATCCTTACATCTTCGGGGTCAGGCTTCTCCGTTCCGACTTTCACAAAACCGCGGCCCATTTGCTTCATGATGAACTTGTCACCAAAAGCCTGCACCGCGTCGAGCTCGCCATAATGCCATGAGCCTTTGAGGAATTGCAGCATGAGCACCTTCATGCCCTGCCCCACCGCCCTCAGAGCCGTGCCCATGGCGGCTGTAGTCTTGCCCTTGCCGGGCCCGGTGTTCACAATGATCAGACCGCGACGTATGTCCGGCATACTTGGGATAATTGATTGTACCTGTTCGGGCGGTTGGCAGGGTTTAGCGGCGCTGCGCCTTGCAAGCTCCGAGGTTTATTTTGTGCTGCTCGGTGCGGGTTAGGCTGTTTACTTTTTCGTTAGCTGGTACCCCCCTCCCCCTGATCTTTTGGAATCATGGGAGTAGGGCCTGACTACCCCCAAGATCTTTGAGTTCAAAGGACTTATGCGCAAAATCTTCCGGATAAAGGAGTTAGATGTTTCCATCATTATCTTCAGGCTGATTCTACAGTTACAGGATTAACTGGCATCGTGCCTGAAAGTCAAGGGAAGAATGGCCGAAATTGAAGGCCATTTCCATTTTGGGACACGGTGTGAAGAAAGTGCGTGGAATGGCTGTGCAAGCCGGCAAAAGTTTCTACGCCCCCTTGGGCTGGCGCGGGCATCCGACTGAAGAGATGCGTCCGGAGGACAACGTCTGTTTCCCATCAAACGAGTGTAACTGGGCATATCACGGCAAAGAACGAAATCAAGGCCGTTGAAAAGCATGTTCGTACGCTGACCTGGTCACCCATTGCGGCGTCCCGTCAAGGTACCAGATTCTTTCAGGTACTCGCCCAGGACGCTGCAGGTAAATTGAAATTCTAGAGTATTGCCTAGCATCTCCAGCTTCATTCCTGACTAAGAGTGAAAACTTTCCGCCAATGTCGGCGATAAACTGATTGCCATTTCCGGGCATCCCCCTCTTAGACCAACCGTTGACATTATCGATTTCGAGGACCTTGAGATGTTCGATGCCGCCGAACCCCCGCTGTTCGTCGGTAGTCGCCGCCTCGAAGCCTTCGCCAGTCCATTTGCACAGCCCACCCAGCTTTGGGCAGTTCGCGTAGATTCGTCCTTCGAACGGTGTGTACTCGCCGGGAGTTGTGCCCGGACTCGGGTCGGCGACATTCACGAGATGGCGTTCAACAGTAGACTGCGTGACGCGGATGACCGTGACGGAAACGGATTGGTCGTCTGGAGGAGGAGGCGCGTAAAAGAATTCTGCGAAGAGTACCCAAGGATACGCGAGATAGCTCGTATGTAGTCCGCGTCGCGTCACTCCGGTGAATAGATACGCTTCATCGGCGTTCCACAGCAAGTCGCCACTGCCGTCATTGCGTATGAAGTAGATATTCAGAACAGCGGCGACTACCAGTGCCGCGAGGAAAGCCGTGACCGATGCCTTTTTGTTCCAACGCATTGCCGCAAGATTATCACGCTGTTATCTCGGGCCTCGCGGTAGGTCTGCTCGGCGTGCTACCTCTACCGCTTGGCTGGTGAACAGGCGATGGCGCTCGCTGACCGAGAAGTGACTGTCATCCGCCTGACGCGGCGCTTCGTTCACATCCAGTGGCGACCTAAGGAGGTAGGAATTTTTTCTCTCTCTAATTTTTCCTCTCTACAGGTATCCCGGATACAGAAAACACACAGTCGAGGCCGTGGCTACCCTGACAGCTAGGCTCGGGGTTCCTTACGGCATATTGACGACTTGCCGGTACTCAACTTTGCCTTCGCCGCTGGATGGAGGTTCTTCTCCGAGCAACTTGGCTGTAATGCGCAGCGCTTCGATCTCTTGCTTAACTCTCTGGATTTCCTGCTCCTTCATCCGCAGAACGTCGAAGGGGTTCTTCATGGGGGAGGGCTCCTTAAATCAACAATCTGACGCCTAGGCTAAACTACAAACCGGGCGAAAGAAACATCACGAAGGTACTTGCCTGACTTCATGAATGTCTCAGTGTCCCAGGTGGTACGGGTGTCCTTTCAAAATAGTGAACGCGCGGTAGAGTTGTTCTAGCAATACCACTCGGGCGAGCTCGTGGGCAACTGTCATTTTTCCCAGAGAGAGTAACAAATTCGCTTCCCGCCGTATTTCAGGAGTGAATCCATTCGCTGGGCCGACGGCGAAGAGCAGCGGCAAGGGGTTGCGGTCTTGATGATTCCCGAGAAACTCGGCGAACTCCTCGGAGGAAAGCTGCTTTCCGCGACTGTCGAGCAGGACCAGAGTGTTCTTTGCGGAACGCGCGTCCCGGCCACACAGCTTCAGCAAAGCTGACTCATCTTTCAGTGCTGTTCCTTGTACGTCCGCGTAACGGGACAGCCGTTTAAGGTACTCATCGGTCAACGACTGGATGGCTGGCTCTTTAGATTTGCCAATCCACGCGATTTTCAGCTTCACATCGGGATTTAACCACACGGGGCGCGGAGAAGACAAAAAAACTACGCCCCGGATTTTCACGGATCGGCACGGATCAGGCTCTCTTCTTCAATGCTCCGCTTATCTGATGATCCGTGAGAATCAGTGGAAATCCGTGGCTGGTTTTTCTAGGCCCGTTTTTTTGCGGCGCTTCTGGTTGCGGTGCGTTTCGTTTTTGCCAGCTCCGACGGCGCCAGTCGCTTGGCGGATTTCCACAGGCGCTCCAGATCGTAAAATTTGCGCGCCTTCTCGGAGAATACGTGCACTACGAAATCTACATAGTCGAGCAGCACCCATTCGGCCTGTTTGTAGCCTTCGATGTGAGTCGGGCGCTGTCCCGCTTTTTCTAGCCGCTCCTCGACTTCGTCGGAAATCGCCTGGACCTGTCGAGGATTGTTCCCGCTGCAGACCACAAAATAGTCGGTAAAGGCTCCCGATCCTTGTTCCAGTTCTAGAATCGTAATCTCTTCCGCCTGTTTTTCCTGGCAGGCAGTAATGGCTTCGGATACCTGTCGCTTCACATCGGTCTTTTTCATTTCGTCGGTTGGCCGTTCGTCGGTGGTCGTTGGCCTCTTCATTCTAACTGACGAGCCACGATCGGCATGTCGTCCCGCTGAAAACACAAGGTCCCTCCACTCCGCTTCGCTTCGGTCGGGATGACAGAGTTCTTTCTGTAGGACGGCACGCTAGGGCCCACGACCAGACAAACGACCAACGGCTACTTGCTCCGATACAGCCCCATTTTCTTGATGTACTCAGCCACGGGTGAATCGACAAACTTGGTCAGCGGCTTCTTTGCTGCAACGGCATCGCGAATCGCCGTAGCCGAGACGTTTTGATGGACGTTTTCCAGCAGATGCACCGTCGCCCCAGGCAACACAAGGTCGCCTTTCGCGGGTTGTTTGGCAAACGGCTTGGTGACGGCTGACCGCGGGCGCAGGGCTTCCGGCAAAGCATGGGCCACGTCGGCCAGGGAATATCCCGGACGACTCGCGACGATGAACTCGCATTCGCGGAATAGCGCCTCGGCATCGTGCCACTTCCCGATATCGTTGAACGCATCGATCCCGATCAGAAAGAAAAGCCGATCGCTCTTCCGAAGTGTTTGTTTCAGCCGGCGAACCGTGTCGATGGTGTAATTCGCGCCGGCTTGCGCATGTCCTTTCTTGCCGGGGCTTGCAGCCGTGGGAGCTTCGCCCGGAGCTTCCAGTAACGATGGCACGAATGCCTTCTCGTTCATCGTCGCTAACGCAACCATAGCGTAGCGATGAAAGTAGGAGGAAACCGGGTGCTGTTGCTTGTGCGGCGGAACGTTGGCCGGGGCGAAATGGATGCAACCCAACTGAAAGCGCTCCTGAGCTCCCCGGGCCAAAGCGAGGTGCCCGTGGTGAATGGGATCGAAAGTTCCGCCAAAGAGTCCGATATTCATGGATATCCCATAGTCATACTGCCTCGCCCCTCGTTTTCGTGCCCGTGTATCTCTTGATTCACGAAATCCGAAATTTTACGCGATCAGTGCGATTCACAGGCCTACTCGTTGTAGATTCAGCCTAACGATTGTGGCAGTGGTTGTACATATGGTCAGCGCCCACCCATCAGCAACCACCTGAACTCCCGTAACTCGCGGAGTTCCCATTTTGGAACTAAAGTTGGTTCGTATGCGATTGAAGCTCCCCCTTCTTCGCGCACGCTACATTCCCCCGGCTCGGGCGCCCATCCTCCGATACGGCGTCGCCGTCCTTAGTATTACGCTTGCCCTGATCCCCGCATTGATGCTGGCGGATGTTGTCGAAAGCCGCCTGGTCGTCTTTGCCGTCGCCATTATGGTCAGCGCCTGGTATGGGGGCTGGAAGCCGGGGCTGGTGGCAACGTCTTTTGCGCTCACGGTCAGCGCCTATTTTTCTTTAGCAGGAGAACACTCTCCTGCCGAATATCGCAAAGCAATCATACATCTGACTCTGTTTGTATTCGTTGCGCTGCTGATTTGCTCCTTTAACGCCGCCCTGCGATCAGCTCAGGAGGGAATGCGGCGCTCGGAAATCAACTTTCGCTCGCTGGTGACCAATGCTCCCTACGGGATTTGCCGGTGCGATTCGGACGGCATTCTGCTGAGCGCGAACCCGGCGTTGGTCAGCATGTTGGGCTATGCTTCGCCCTCCGAACTTGTAGACGGCAACTTAGCGAACCTGTACGCAGACACGCAACAATGGTTTGTGGTAGCCGATCATTTTCGGTCTTCGCAGCGCTTCAACGGGTTGATTGCCGATTGGCTCCGCAAGGACGGCATTCCCATCACGGTGCGGCTTTCCGGACGAACTATTCGCGACGAACATAACTCAATGTTCTTTGAACTGTTTGCCGAGGACGTGACTGAACACCGCGCGCTGGAGCAACAGCTGCGCCAAGCACAGAAGATGGAAGCCGTTGGCCGCCTGGCCGGTGGGATTGCACATGACTTCAATAATCTGCTGATGGTTATTTCTGGATACTGCGAGTTCCTGCTGGAGCGGATCGGTTCCGATCCCACCGTGCGTGGCCCGGCGCAGGAAATCGCCAATGCCGCAAACCGGGCCACTGCGCTCACTCGTCAGCTCCTGGCTTTCAGCAGGAAGCAAATGCTGACTCCCAAGGTCCTGGATCTGAACGCAGTCGTCACCGAAAACTTTAAGATGCTGACTCGCCTAATCGGAGAAGATATCGAGTTGGTTATGGTCCCCGGCAGCGACTTGGGCCCGACCAAGGCCGATCCTGGCCAGATCGAGCAAGTCATCATGAACCTGGCGGTCAATGCTCGCGACGCCATGCCTCGTGGAGGCAAGCTCACGATTGAAACTGCGAATGTTTCGCTGGACGAAAGTTACGCCCGTCTCCACCCTCCCGCGGAACCCGGCGAATACGTGATGCTCGCCATGAGCGACACTGGCGTCGGTATGGATTCCGAAACCCAGAGCCGCATCTTCGAACCGTTCTTCAGCACAAAGGGCGCGAAGGGTACCGGGCTCGGCTTATCCATGGTCTACGGCATCGTCAAGCAAAGCGGAGGCTACATCTGGGCGTATAGCGAACCGGGCAGGGGAACGTCGTTCAAGGTTTATCTGCCGCGAGTGAGCGAGGCCGGGGAAGCGGCCGCGTTGCAACCTGCGATCGCTGCCAAAGATGTTCAGCAAGGTCGTGAAACTGTGCTGTTGGTCGAAGATGAACTCACCGTGCTGCGTCTCGCCCGCGAATATCTGGAACGGCAGGGATACACCGTGATCGATGCCGGCGATCCCGCGACCGCAATCCTGATTTCGAACGCGCACTCCGGCCCCATTCACCTGCTGCTGACTGATGTCGTTATGCCGGGAATGACGGGGCGCGAACTGGCCAACCATCTTGGTCCGCGCCGGCCCGAAATGCGGGTGCTTTATATGTCGGGCTATACCGAAAACGCGATTGGCCAAAACGGCACGCTGGACCCAGGAATCAACTTGCTCCAGAAGCCCTTTACCCTCCTAACGCTCAAGGCAAAAGTGCGCGAGGTGCTCGACGCTCCACTCCCCAAGGAGGTCTCCATGTCCGCTCGTTTAGCCATGCAAGCTGAATCTGGTGTTGTCAACGGGAAGTTGTCGCCTTTCCGCGCGCAACGCTTCAAACTCCAATTGCCGCTGAAATACCGTCCTCTTGGGGAGGAAGCTTGGCGCGCCGGCACGACCGAAAATATCAGCCGCTCGGGCCTGCTGTTTCGCGCGGAGGAATTAGTTCCCGCCAACGTCCAACTTGAGATTAATCTGGTGCTGCCCGCGGAGATCGCGGGCCTGTCAGCGGCGGAGGTCGTTTGCCGCGGTGAGGTGGTTCGCACGATGCAAGCCGAAACTCCCGCGATGAACCCAGCTCTCGCTGCGAAGATTCTGCAATACCACTTTCAGCACGGCTCGCATATGCCGGAAGCGTAGTGCACAACCGCCGTTGGAGGCGTCGGCTGGCGGCTAATGGTTTAAGGGCACTTCCTGAAGCTTGCCGCCTGTAGCCTGAAGTCGCACCGCTTCCACCTTATCGGCCATTGCGTACTTCAACTCTTCAATGCCCTTCCCGGTCACGGCCGAGATCGGAAACAGCTCGAGCCCCTGCTTCTTGCAATAGCGCTTCAACTTCGCCAGCTTGTCTTTATTAGCGATATCGATCTTCGAAGCCACCATAATGACCGGCTTCTGGTCGAGTCCCGCGCCAAAGCTTTTCAGCTCGCCTTCGATCACTTCGATGTCCTTTACTGGGTCGGGACGGCCGCTCGCATCCGACACGTCCACCATATGGACCAGCAGCCGCGTACGCTCGATATGCCGCAAAAACTGGATGCCCAACCCGGATCCCAAATGCGCTCCTTCAATGAGTCCAGGGATGTCCGCTACGACAAAGCTCCGTTCTTCTTTGGCTTCTCCGACGGCCACAACACCGAGGTTGGGCTGCAAAGTAGTAAAAGGATAATCGGCAATCTTCGGCCGGGCCGCCGAGATGCGCGAAATCAGCGTGGACTTGCCGACATTGGGATAACCGACCAGTCCCACATCGGCCAGCAGCTTAAGCTCAAGCCGGAAGACGCGCTCTTCGCCGGGCCGTCCTTCTTCGTGCTCCCGCGGCGCCTGATGGGTGGAAGTGGCAAAGCGCGCATTTCCGCGGCCGCCTCGGCCGCCCTGAGCGATTACGACGCGTTCGTCGGCGTGGCTAAAATCGTGGACTTTATCGCCGGTTTCCGCGTCGTAAACAATCGTTCCTACGGGAACCTTCAGCAACACGTCTTCGCCTTCACGCCCCTTGCAGTTCGATCCTTCGCCGTGGCGGCCGCGTTCGGCCTTGTATTCAGGATTGAAACGGAAGTGAACCAGCGTGTTGTGGCGCTCGCTCGATTCCATGATCACGTCGCCGCCATCGCCACCATCGCCACCGGATGGCCCACCCCGCGGGACATACTTCTCCCGCCGGAAAGCCAGACAGCCATTGCCGCCATCCCCAGCCTTAACCCGAATTGTGGCTTCATCGATAAACATGGAGGATGCCGGATTACCTTTGTGTACCTTCGTGTCCTTTGTGGTTGTTGAAGTTCAAAACGCCTTAACCACGAAGGACACAAAGGACATGAAGGCACACAAAGGAAAGAAACCTTCTGCAACAAAAAAGCCCCGGCCCGAAGGCGAGGCTCTTCAAACCGTGTGGCGCGGGCGCCCTCGTCCGCGTAGTGATGTCAAAACCTTACTCCGCAGCGACGGGCTCGACCATCACGTACTTGCCGAGCTGGCCTCGATCCTTGAACACGATCCGGCCCGTGATCTTGGCAAACAGCGTGTCGTCCTTACCACGGCCGACGTTCAGGCCCGGCTTCACCCGCGTGCCGCGCTGGCGCACGATAATTGTGCCGCCGGGGACGAGTTGTCCGCCAAAGGCCTTAAAGCCCAACCGTTGCGCATTCGAGTCGCGACCGTTTCGAGAAGTTCCTTGCCCTTTTTTATGTGCCATGACTTAGTTTTCCCAGTTTTGAGCTTTCAGCTCTCAGCCGTCAGCTTTCAGTTACTTCTTCTTTTTCGGAGCAGCCTTCTTCGCTACCGACTTCTTGGCCACAGCCTTTTTCTTCGCTGGAGCCTTATGGGCTTTCGCCTCGGCCTTAACTTCTTCCGCCGCTGCGGGAGCTACGATCTTCGGCTTGGCCACCTTCTTCGGCAGTTCCGGAGCGGTAAACTTCTGTCCATCAAACGCGATTTCTGTAATCCGCACCGCCGTATATCCCTGACGATGCCCCCTCAACTTCTTGTACTGTTTCTTGCGTTTGTAATGGAAGACAAGAATTTTCTTCTCCCGGCCTTCCTCGACCACGTCGCCAGACACGATTGCTCCGGACTGCGGCTTGCCGATCTGGCCGTCGCTAGCAGAAACCGCCAGCACATCGCTGAACTCGACTCGACCGTCGGTGCCCGTACCACGCTTTTCCGAACCCACGCTCTCCACGCGGATCACATCGCCGGGCGCGACCCGGTACTGTTTCCCACCTGTGCGGATAACCGCGTACATGCTTGTATCTCCTAAGTCCGGCGCGTCCAGTTGTGGGGGAAACGCAAAATCCATCCCGTCGCACACTGGCGCGATCTGCGGAACCTGATGATTTCTATGCTTGCTGCTTTCCGCGTCGGCGCTTTCGGCAACGACAGCGGACGGCTCCAGAACGGAACCGCAAGTACAGGCAAACTCAACCATTCTAACGTGCCCCGCGGAGAAGCGTCAAACTGAAGCGACGGAGCAGCTTCAAATCCAAAGGTGTGGTCAAGCGGGCGCGTATGTGTGAAACTGTGTGCATGGGAAACAAGGACGCACCAAAACGTGAGAAGAGAAAGCCGAAGAAGAAGTCGGCCTGAGTATCAATAATCGCCATGCCGCCCCGCGTCGCCATTCCCGTTCCGCATTCCACTGACCCGGAATACGCCGAACGGTCTCTTCCGCAATACGAACGCGCCGTCGAAATGGCAGGAGGAGAACCGGTTCGCATCCCGCTGGATCAGCCACCCTCGGAAGTGATGAAGCTCATCGAGCGCTGCGATGCCGTGTTGCTGCCGGGAAGCAAAGCCGACGTTGATCCCGCCAAGTACGATGCGCCCCGTGATCCGCAGACCGCCGCCGCCGATGCCGGCCGCGATACGGTCGACGAATTGCTGCTGCAGGACGCTTACAACATGCGCAAGCCGGTGCTCGGCATTTGCTACGGCCTCCAGATCCTGAACGTATACCGGACCGGCACGCTGATCCAGCACATCGAGTCTCCAGTGAATCACGCTGCGGGAAGAAAGATCGCGGTGGCGCACACCGTCGAAGTGGCGCATGGATCAGGGCTCGCAGGAATCGTCGCGTCTGCGGTCGAAACCTCCGACGGAAGGAAGTTTGTCCTCCCAGTCAATTCCAGCCATCACCAAGCGGCGGACGTTGTCGGCGATGGGTTGCGAGTGGTTGCCCGGTCTCCGCAAGACGGGGTGATCGAGGCGCTCGAGGGAACATCTCTCGATCACTTCGTGCTCGCGGTGCAGTGGCATCCCGAGCGTTCGGTCGATGAGGACGAACCGTCGCGGGCAATCTTCCGCGCGTTGGTTGACGCCGCGCGAGTGAGGCACGAGAAATTGACTGGGGAATTCGAGTCGGTCTGAAGAAACTTGGCCACGGATCTTCGCCGATTTACACGGTTCGAAAACCAGACAACATATTTGGAACTGTTGGTCTTAGTGAAATAATTTAATCCGTGGCTAGTGTTTCTTTTCTAACAGCACTACCACGTTCGCAATCGCTGCGTTGTCAGTGCCCAGGCCTTCCGGTGTTTTGGCTTTGAGGCCAACGCAATCTGCGGGGATGCCCAGCAATTCCGCCACATGCTCCCGGATGGCAGCGGCATGAGGACCGATCTTGGGCGCGGCAAGAATGAGAGTTGAGTCCACATTCCCGACGGTATAACCGGCTGCCTTTACGCGCTTCAAAGCCTCCCGCAAGAAAACGGCTGAGTCCGCTCCCTTCCACTTTGGATCGGATGGCGGAAAAAGCGATCCGATATCCGGCGCGGCTACGGCCCCGAGCAGGGCATCCGTGAGCGCGTGCAAAAGTACGTCTCCATCGGAGTGGCCACCTAAGCCTTTGGGATGGTCCAGAGTGACTCCGCCGACCCTGAGCGGAATGCCAGCTTTGAATTCGTGCGAGTCCCATCCATAGCCAATTCTCAAGAGCAACCCCCACTCGCCGCTGATTTGCGCGGATCAACGCGGATCTTCTTTCTTTCGTTCTCGAAAACGAGACGCCTGAATTCGGGTTTGTTGCCGAAATTAAGCAGCAAGCCCACCTCAATCTCGGTTGCTCGTAGATAGTTCAGCAACTGCTTCTCATGCGCCAGATCAATGGTGCGAGCTGCCTTGAGTTCTAGCAGCACTTTGTCATCAGCCACCATATCAACCTTGAAATCTCCGACGCGGCGATTGCGGAACCAAACCGTGATCGGCAACTGCTGCTGTACCTTAATTCCCCCATCGGTCAAAGCGATTGCCAATGCCTGCTCGTAGACACTCTCTAAGAATCCATGCCCCAGTTCGTTGTATACGTCGAAAAACACACCAATGATCTTTTCTGTAAGTTCCTGGTGTTTTAGGTCTATAGAACCTGGTTGCATTTTGATCCGCGTTTATCCGCGTTTATCCGCGTAGATCCGCGGCGAGAAATTTACGTCTTCAAATAAAACTCCGCCAGCTCCATGTCCGCCGGCGCCGTTATTTTTATATTCCTCGGGGATCCCATCACCACCGCTACTGCATGGCCGGAGCGCTCGACCAGCGAAGCTTCGTCTGTTCCTACAAATCCGTCGGCTGCTGCCTCGTCAAACGCCTTCTTGATCACATCGTAGCGAAAGCCCTGCGGCGTTTGCGCCATGACGACGCGCTCCCGCGGGATTGTGGCGGTGATCAAGGCACCATCGGATGTGCGCTCCACCTGTTTCACGGTGTCGACCGCGGGCACGCCAGCAATCGCCGCGCCGTATTTTTGTGCGGCCCGGATCACATCATGGATGATCTCCTCGGTCACAAACGGACGCACCGCATCATGAACAAGAACCACGTCGTCATCGCTCGCGGAAACGGAACTTATTGCGTTAGCAACGGAGTGCTGGCGGTGCTCCCCGCCTTCGACCAGATGAATACTCTTCTGCAGAATGTCTTTGGCATCTTTTTCCAGGCGGACGCGGAATCCTTCAATCTCATTCGCACGCAGCGCAATGTAAATCTCGGACACCTCCGGACTGGCCACAAACTTCCGCAAGGTGTGAATAAGAATCGGCACACCACCAAGCTCGGTGAACTGCTTGGTCGCCGCGGGCTTCTTGCCCTTGGCGCGGGGGGTCGAAGCCATGCGCGTGCCCAAACCAGCAGCCGGAACGATCACAACCACCTTCATAGCGGGCTGCAAGTATACGAGTGCGAGGGCCGCAGTTCAAATCGGATCGGGCATTGCCTCACTTCTCTTCCCGTACAGGATTTACCCTAGCCACATTTGCTCAGGTCTGGGAACTCTCTTTCCCACGAACGGAATGTCTCGCCCACCGCGCCCGTCCAAGCCAAGCCCGCTCAATAACTTACATTGCACAATGCCGTGGCCGTCCAGTTGCATCGACCAACAGCTAGGCAAGCTGGAAGAAAAGCCGGCCGAGTTAAGGAGCACGATTTGAGCAAGAGTTGGTTCACCTTCATAACTTTCTGTGCCACTCCAGCCCTGGCAGTCGCTTTGGGTTCGGCCGTTCTTTTCGCTGGCGCCGCCGTCGCATTCGCAGCCCCAGGTGGTGCCAAGCCGGCCGCAACTCAGGAATCTAACAAAGCAAGAAGAGCTTTTGCCGGCTTGATTACCGATGATCGTTGCGGCGCAAGGCATGACATGGATTCCGGCAAGAGCACGACGGAATGTACGAAGATGTGTGTACGAAACGGCTCCAAATACGTGCTCGTCGAGGGCGATAAGAAGTACGACTTGGCGGGAAGCGAGAGCGAGCTTGATGGGCTGGCGGGTCAGCGCGTGAAAATCATCGGCAGCCTCGACGGAAACACCATCAAGGTCGATTCGATAAGTTCGGGGCAGTAACCGCAGATTAAAGCTGCGTCAAATCTCTCCACCCCAAACCTGAATCTTCTCCGATCCTCTGACTCCGATGGCCTACTCAACCGGCCGTTCCAGCACAACCGGCGGGGTCTTCTTAGGCTCCCCATTCGAGATCGTCGCTGTTGTGGTCACTACCACGGCGGGGCGGGGCTCGGTGCGGGCCATGGCCCGTTCATCCCACTTGCCGAAGATCATCTTTCCCGCCGTCGTTTGTAGTACGGACGTGACGGAAATGTCGATGGTCTTGCCAATCATCTTGCGCGCGTTGTCGACGACTACCATCGTGCCATCGTCCAAGTAAGCGACACCCTGATTGTATTCTTTGCCTTCCTTGAGGATGAACACCTTCATGGTTTCGCCGGGGAGCACGATCGGCTTCAGCGAGTTTGCCAACTCATTGATATTCAGCACCGCGACGCCTTGCAATTGCGCCACCTTATTAAGATTGAAATCGTTAGTGATAATTTTGCCCTCGTAGAGCTTGGCCAGTTCGATCAGTTTCAGATCCACTTCGCGGACGGCGGGAAAATCGTCTTCCACAATTTGTATTTGCACCGAGGCCATCTTCTGCAGACGTTGCAGAATGTCGAGGCCGCGGCGTCCGCGATTGCGCTTGAGAGAGTCAGCCGAGTCTGCGACCAACTGCAACTCGCGCAGCACAAATTGTGGGGCCACGATCACACCATCGAGGAAGCCGGTTTCGGCGATGTCGGCAATGCGTCCGTCAATGATGACGCTGGTATCCAGAATCTTGTAACTTTTCCGGGATTGCTTCTCGCCCCCGAAAATGCCGCCCAGCGCCGCCAGATTCAGCAGATCGCCTTTGTTGGCGCCCACAATCAGACCGACGTACGCCATCAAAAACATAACCATGATTTGCAGGAAGCTCTGGGTGTGCCCGGGAGGAATGCTGTTACGGATCACCAGGGCGAACAGGTAGGCGCCAAAAATCCCCAGCACGCTCCCGATCGCGGCTCCGATCAGACGCTTCAGGCTCACCAGACGAAGCCGCCACTCGAAGGTGACGATGGCCACGCCGAGCAGCGCTCCGACTACGGCATCGAGGTTCGCAGGCTGGTCGAAAGGCTGAAGTTTGTAACAAGTAAGCGCAACAAAAAGAATAAATAAAAGACGAACGGCTATTAAGTCCATTTACGGACCTCCTCGGAACCCACAGGCTTAATCCTTCCAGTGGAATTCCGCACTGGCCGCCCAACCGCCGAATCTATCGTGGCCAGTGATCTAAATTGCGGAGCCTATGAATTAAGACGGCTAAGAAACAGCGCTCCGCTCTCTGTCTAAGCGTCAGACAGAGGCATCGTACAAATATTCCTGTGGAAGTATATACCGGCGGGGAAGCCTTCGCGATTACGCAAGTCACAAGGCAAAGTGATGCGCGAGGAGTTCGAAATTGTCACCGGCCCTTGCTGTTAGACTCTTGCTCATGAAGGCTATTGTCATCAGTCGGTTAGGCGGACCCGAGGTTCTCGAAATACGACAAGTCCCAGATCCCGTGCCCAGCGCCGGACAAGAATTGGTCCGCGTCATCGCCGGCGGATTGAACTTCGCTGACTTCATGACCGCGCAAGGTGGCTATCCGGGAACGCCCAACCCTCCCTTGGTCGCAGGCCGCGAGTTTAGCGGCGTACGCGAGAGCGACGGGCAACGGGTGATGGGCTACGTGCAGTGGGCAGCGTTCGCCGAGCGCATCCTTGCCCGCACCGAACTCTTGTGGCCAGTGCCCGAAAACTGGACTGCCGAGGAGGGAGCAGCTTTCCCAGTCAATTACTTTACAGCTTATTTTGCCTACTGGAAGGCAGGCTTGATCGGCGGCGATGACCCCGCGCCGGGCACGATTCCGCGTGTCTTGATTCACGCTGTGGGCGGAGGCGTTGGAACGGCCGCAGCGCAAATTGGAAAGCTGCTCGGCGTCGAAATGTACGGGACGTCTTCTTCCGACGAAAAGCTTGCGCGGGTGAAAGCGCTCGGACTGCAACACGGCATCAACTACAAGCAGCGCGATTACGAAGACGCGATCATAGATCTGACTCACGGCGAAGGCGTGGACGCAGTATTTGAAATGCTGGGCGGCGAACATACCAACAAGAGCGTACGCTGCCTGCGCGACTTCGGCCGCGTAATCGTATACGGAGGCGCAACCGGGCAAAAATCGGAACTGGATACGCGACTGCTCTACGCCAAAGGCGCAAGCGTGCACGGATTGTGGTTGACCTATCTATCCGCCAAGCAGGAGTTGATG
Organism: Terriglobales bacterium; assembly: GCA_035601995.1. GTDB lineage: Bacteria > Acidobacteriota > Terriglobia > Terriglobales > Acidobacteriaceae > JABDBE01. The sequence goes on along the minus strand of DATNNE010000131.1, from coordinate 421,331 downwards.
AAGGATGCCCGGAAGCAACTTTCCCTGTGGATCTCGCAAGGTCATTTGCATCCCGTAATCGGCCACGTGCTGCCGATGGAGCGCGCCGCCGAAGCCTACCGATTACTGTCCGAAGGAAAAAACTTCGGAAAAGTAATTCTGCAGATCACGTAATCGAGCCCACTGAACCCGCGTAAGCCGCAGGAAGACCGTCCGGCAATGCGCAATCAACGAAAAAACGCGATATTTATGGGCTTTCGAGGTTCCTTAATGAAAAAAACCGCTTAAAATGCGGCTGAAACGCTATTTTTCCACAGGAAACATGGTATAACATGCTCGCATCGCAGGAAAATTCAAAGTTCCACCTAGAGGAGGATTCATGGCTTCAGGCATGACCAAGACTCAACTCGTCCGTCATCTGGCCGAGAAACTTGAGAGCAACAACAAGACCGCAGCCGCATTTCTTGAGCACCTAACCGATGTTGCCGTAAAGGAAACCAAGAAGAATGGCGTGTTCGTCATTCCCGGATTGGGCCGTCTGGTGAAGGCTCACCGCAAGGCCCGCATGGGACGCAACCCGCAAACCGGCGAACCCATCCAGATCAAGGCGAAGACTGTGGTGAAATTCCGCGTGGCAAAGGCTACCAAGGACGCGATCGCCCCCCCGGCGAAAAAGTAGTTGCCGGGTTGGCTTGATGCGAAGGCCGGCTGAAAAGTCGGCCTTTCCTATTTTGTTTTCGCAGCGTAAGAAGCCTATGTCGGCAATGCGCCTGGATAAAGCTAGGTAATTGTCCATCTTACGATCAGGCAACTTCGAATCATCGTCGCTACTCTAATTCAGCATATCTTGCCAAGGACACACGTCTTCATGAAAAATCTTGCTTATCTGAAAAGGCTCATATCGCTTCCTTGCATCGGGTTGCTATTGTTGGTCGCGGCGGTTCTCATGGAGGCGAATGGATGCGGTGGCACGTCGTCGGGAAACACTTCGTCCGGTCCGACTGTCGGCAAGATTCAGCACGTCGTGGTGATCTTCCAGGAGAACCGGACTCCCGATAACCTATTCCATGACTCGGTGCTGATTGGCCGCGGAGCGGATATTGCCAGTAGCGGCACAAATTCTTCAGGACAAACCGTCCAGTTGGTGCCGATATCTATACAAACCGACTATGATCGAAGCCACGCTCACCTGGCCTTTCTGCAGATGTACGACAACGGGAAAATGGACGGGACGGATCTGATCCAGGTCACGTGTAATCCGGGAGCAATGGATTGCCCTCCGCCCAATCAAGGTTACGCATACGTGAATCCGAGTGAAGTGACTCCATACTTCACCCTGGCGGAAACCTATACCTTCGGCGACCGGATGTTCCAGAGTAACCAGGGGCCGAGCTTTCCTGCCCATCAATTCATTATCTCCGGTACCTCAGCCCCGACGGCGCCGGGAATGTCGATGAGTAACTGGTTCGCAGCCGAGAACCCGGTCGGCCTTGTAGGCGCGGACAGTCTCACCGGTTGCATCGCTCCTCCGAATGAAACCGTCGCGTTGATCGATCCTTCGGGAGTTGAACATCCGGCATATCCCTGCTACGAACACCCGACCTTGACTGATCAACTTGACAGCCAGCAGATCAGCTGGAAGTACTACACTCCTTCGGCCGGCAGCATCTGGACCGGTCCCAATGCCATTCAGCACATGTGTGTTCCAAATGTGCCTCCACCGAATGGCACAGCCTGCACGGGGGCCGATTGGACCAACAACGTGGTTATTGAGAAGGGCGGCAATCAGATTTTGACGGACGTTGCCAACTCGCAATTGGCCTCGGTAAGTTGGGTAATTCCCAACAGCAGCGTTTCCGATCACGCTGACGTCAATAACGGCGGAGGGCCTCATTGGGTGGCAAGCATCGTGAACGCGATCGGTAACAGCCAATATTGGTCCAACACCGCCATCATCGTGACTTGGGACGACTGGGGCGGATGGTATGACCATGTCGCTCCATCATCTATCCTCAACTCCTACCAGTACGGTTTCCGGGTACCCCTCATCGTAATTTCACCCTACGCGAAGTCTCAGTATGTCTCCCACCAGGTCTACGATTTCGGGAGCATTCTCAAGTTCATCGAGAACACCTTCGGGCTGCAGGCAGTGTCCTCCGGCTATGCGGACGCCCTTGCCACCAACGATCTGTCGGATTGCTTCGACTTCACGCAGACGCCGCTCACGTTTCAGACGGTGCCTATGGATGCGACGAAACTGGTCATCGACAAGAATGTTCCGCTTGATCCCGATGATGACTAGCCCGACGGTCATATCCTGATTTGACGAAACCAGGCTACGAATTTGCTAGTCTCCGCCGGGTGCGTCGTTGCTGACGTATTGTTCGAGAGAGCCGACTTCGCGGCTCAAATCCTCGATCCGCCACTCCAGCACGTTGCGAATGGAGAGCATGCCGAGCAGCTTGCCATTGTTATCCACCACGGGAAGGTGGCGGAAATGGCGTTCAACCATGGTGACCAAAGCTTCCCCCGGGCGCGTTTGTGAAGTGGCTAGCTCCACCGGCGTGGTCATGAGCTCGCGAACCGGCGTTTGAGCCGGGTCGCGTCCGCTCAAAGAAAACTTGCGCAACACGTCTCGTTCGGTGAAGATGCCCGCCACGCGCCGCTCACGGTCTATAATCGCGACCGCGCCGACGTGAAAATCAAGCATCTTTTGGATAGCTTCCGCCACGCTGGCTTCTACTGGAACTGCTGCTGCTTCGGGATCGCATAGCTCAAGCACATTCATACTCGCCTCCGGGGGAGTACCCGCGCTGCCCTTTTTCGAGCTTAGGGACGGATGAAAAACGATTCGGGCATTATGACCTATGTGCAGCCGGTGTCAAGGGCATTGATCACAATACCTGGGGAGTGTCGGATTATTGGATTTCGTTCCGAAAGACCTTGCCGTCTTTCATGACGAACTGGACGTTTTGCAGGAGTTTGATGTCGCCGAGAGGATCGCCGCTTAGCGCAATAATATCCGCGTACGCCCCGGGCACGATCACGCCAATTTGACCTTGCATTTCGAGCATGTCAGCGGCGCGTGAGGTTGCGCTCTTGATCGCGTCCATGGGCGCCATGCCGAGGTCGACCATATGTGGAAATTCCTGTGCGATAGGCTCGCTCCATGGAATGCCTCCGATGTCGGTGCCGAAGACAATCTTTACACCTGCGTGCAGCGCTTTAGGAAACGATACTTCGTGCACCGCTGCGCGCTTTCGATCGCGCTCGCCTTCAGGAGTATCCGCCGGCGCCCAATCGTGGTAGTACGCGCTCAAAGTTGGACAGTACCACGTTCCCTGCTTGAGCATCTGGGTGATGGCTGCGTCGTCGAGATCGAGACCGTGTTCAATCGAATCACAACCGCCATCGAGCGCGCGATGCAATCCGATCCCACCGTAAGCGTGGCAGGCAACTTTCTTTCCCCAGCCGTGGGTCTCATCGACGATGGCTTTCAATTCTTCGACCGTCAGTGTGGGCTGGGAAACCAGTTCGCCGTTCTTTCCCACCCACGATCGATGCGTCATGTAGACCTTGATCCAGTCGGCGCCATGGGACAATTGCTCGCGCGCGGCTTTGCGGGCCTCGACCGGCCCATCAATGAGCTGAGCGCCGGTGGGCATGTCAAGTTCGGGCGCGTAGCCCTCGAGCGGGTAGCCGCCAGTGGTGGAAATTGCGCGAGTCGAGACGAAGAGCCGAGGCCCAGGAATGTATCCGCCCTCAATGGCCTGCTTGATGCCGACGTCGCCGTAGCCTGCGCCTTCGGTCTCGAGGTCGCGCAACGTGGTAAAACCCTGCTCCAACGCGCGTCGCACTGAGACTGTTGCCCGCGCCGCGCGCAACGCCAGCGGATATTTCAGAATGTTGACGTCGTATCCGCCCTGCGTGGGATCCTCGCCTTGCAGGAAGATATGCGTGTGGGAATCGATCAGGCCCGGCAGCACCGTCGCGTGGGATAGATCGATTACATCTGCGCCGGCTGGAATTTTCGCTGCGGCGGCATCGGAGATGCTTTCGATGCGGTTGCCACGCAGAATGATGACCTGATTGTGGCGCGGCGAATCGGACTTGCCGTCAATGAGCACGCCGGCTCGGATCACGGTGAACGGGTGCAATACCGGGCTAGAGTTGTTTTCTTGAGCGCCGCAACCAATCACAACCGCAAAGAAACAGACCCAGCAACGGCTTTTCATTCGCTGTGCTCCAGGAATCAAGATCAATGGCAACGGAATGTCCAGCGCATTTTACGCCAGGGAAGCGCCAATCACGGCGTCGGCTTCAATCTCGATCAGCATCTCCGGAGAAATCAGCGCGCTCACTTGGATCATCGACGTCGCAGGACGAATGTCACGGAAGAACTCGCCATGTGCCTTGCCGATCTTCTCCCAATCGCCAATGTTGATCACGAACATGCGGGTGCGCACTACATCTTTCAATGTAGCTCCCGCCTTCAGCAAAGCCGATTCAATGTTCTTTAGGACCTGCACGGTCTGGGCATAAGGGTCTCCCAATCCGACCACTTTACCGTCGGCCCCGGTAGCGGTCGTCCCGGCCACATGCACGTATGAACCAACCTTAACCGCACGAGAGTAACCTACGATCGGTTCCCAAGGCGTGCCGCTCGAAATGTTTCGTCGCTCCATCGAAATGAAATTCCCTCCTGCTGGTGATTGTAACTTGAGGCTAACGCTGACGATCAGCAGTCGAACTCCGCGGCTGCCAATAATCTCTAAGAAACCTTTTGCAACAATTGCGCACCATAAGAAAAGTAGATAGCTGTGACTTACAAAAGTCACTTGCGTTCTCGGCGTGATCGCGATAAAACATCACGCAAAGGATTGGAACTCCGTGTTGGAGGCGGAGTTCGGGGGCCCTGAACAATGATTCCGGAATCGCATCCGCTGCAGCAGTTGTTTATTGAGTTGATTGGCCGGCACTACGCCGAGGAGATCGGGATTCGCGACCCTCAGATTGTGAACTACGTCGCGCATCTCATGGCCGAGTTTTGCGAGGTCGAGCAGTTGTTCAAAATACGTAATGCTGCCGACCAACCAATCACTGATGTGGGCGAGATGCTGATCGAATCCAATCCTGTCTACGGTCCCGCGCCTTCTTTCGATCGTGAGCGCCAGGTTCGCAAACACATCGGAGATTACACACTCTTCTTTGCCGGCATGTTTCCCGAGAGCATCAATCACTTCCGCCTGCGCCGCCACCGGACGGAGAATTTTGTGGATTGGATAAAAGCTGGCAAGGAGAGCTACTATATCGTCTCCAAGTTTGAGCATTTCGAGTATACGAAAGTGGCGCCGCTATTTGCCAGCTTATCGAATCATTTCGAGCAGTGCGTTTACGGGCTCAACCAGGTGAAGAACGATCTGCAGGAGATGCAGCACCCCATCGTAAGGCGGACGAACGAACTTCTGATGTGAAAAACACGTAGACCCGGACGCTTCCTCCGGGCGCTTTTCTATTGGGTGTAATCCAGCCGATAAAAGCTGAGTACCGCGTCCCCTTGCCCCAGCTTCCTGTATCTGCGCAACTCCTCAAACGCTTCTCCCGGATCAAACTTCTTCCGATGTTCGACGATAACGACACTCTCGGGCTTCAGCAGCCGCGATTTCGAGAGCGCCGCCAAAGTTTGTAAATAGGCTTCCTCAATGTCGTAGGGAGGATCAAGGAAAACAAAATCGGCAACCGCACCACCCGATTCCAAAACACGCAGGGCGCGAATCGAATCCTGCTTAAGAATCTGAAAGCCTCCTTTGATTCCGAGCGTGGCCAGGTTTTGTTTGATCAGCTCTGCCGCGCGTCCGGTTGATTCCACAAAGTGAACCATGCCGGCGCCGCGGCTCAAAGCTTCGATTCCTACGGCTCCAGTTCCGGCGTAGAGGTCCAGCCAGACCGTTCCTTCGAGCGCTGCCGGGTTTCCCGCCGTGAGCACATTGAACAACGTCTCCCGCAAGCGATCAGCGGTAGGACGAAGGTCCAAGCCGGGTAGCGACCTTAGCTGCCGGCTCCGATATTTTCCCGCGATCACTCTCATGCTTGATCACACATTCAACTTCAGCCTCAGCACCTTCGATTATCGCCGCCGCATCTCCAGGCCACGCGGCAGCGTCTAACTATATAGAATAGAGGTCAGAGAGGTTCGAGTTTCCCAATGAGAAATTGGTCTATTCCCGCGGGGCGGATATTTGGAGTCGAACTCCGTGTTCATCTAACATTCTTTTTTCTGCTGATCTTCGTATGGCTGACCGAGTCTACGGCGCATGGGCCAGCCAACGCTGGGCGCGGTCTGGCTCTGGTGGGAATTATCTTCGGCAGTGTCGTGCTGCACGAATTGGGACATGCGCTGGTGAGTATGCGGGCAGGAATCCCTGCCAAGGCAATTATTCTGCTCCCTATCGGCGGCGTAACGCTGCTCGACGAAACTCAACGTCCCCTCGAACCGGGCTTGCTGACATGGAAGCGAGATATCCGCATCGCGGTCGCCGGGCCCCTGGTTAATCTCGTCATTGCCGCGATCGCGGCCGGCGTGTTGCTCGCTGTAGCGCCTCAGGTTCTCCTCTGGACAAAGCCCTACGTTTACTCGGGAAACCTGCCGCGCAGCCTGGTCTGGGCGAACCTCGGACTGGCGCTATTCAACCTACTGCCTGCCTATCCGATGGATGGGGGACGAGTGCTGCGAGCCTGGTTCAGCCGCACCATGGATCCTGTTCGGGCCACGCGACGCGCGGTTTCGATTGGCCAGGCTTTTGCGACTCTGTTCATGCTGGTAGGCATGCTGTGGAACATCTGGCTCACCATGATTGGTTTTTTCCTCTTCATCGCGGCGCAACTGGAGGAGCGCTCGGCCGTATTTCAGTCGGTGCTCGAAACCGTGCGCCTGGAAGACATCATGCTTACCGACTTCGCCACACTTTCCCCGGCCGATACTTTGGAAGACGCGCTGGACAAAGCCGTGCATTCTCTACAGGACGATTTCCCCGTCATCCGGGGCAGCGATATGGTGGGGGTGATCTCGAAACAGAAAATCCTGGCGGCGCTGCGTTCCGAGGGAAATGGATATGTGCAGGCCGTGATGAACCGTATCTTCGAAGTGGCGCAGAAGAAGGAATCGCTGGCCTCGGCGTTCCGCAAGCTGACCGCGCGTAATCTCAGCATTATCCCCGTGGTCGAGGACGAACGCCTGATTGGCATTGTCACCCTGCAAAACCTGATGCACTCGATGGCTTTGCTAGCCGAAAGCCGGAAGCTACGTAAGGCGGCGCTCAACTCATAAGATCAGCCACGGATTCTGCGGATTTGCACGAATCAAGACTTTTTTGCGCCTCGATCGCTTCATTTCCCCTGAAACTCTAAAACTTGAACACAATCCCGATCGAAGGCTCTGACATGAACGCTTTGCTTCCCGTCGCCAAACTTACCGAGCTTCCTGAAACGGCGGTCACATTAAAATCCGGGGCATTGTAGACAAGCCCGCGATATTGCAGCCGCAGGGCAAATCTCCAAGGCAGCCGATAATCCACTCCGCCGCCGAACATGTATGTGACGTTAGTCTGTTTGGTGGTATTGAGAGGGGTCAGCACGCGATTTGGAACACCGACGACAAAATCAGGGAGAATCAGCCATGTGGTCTTGGGCGAGAAACTAAGCGCTCCGGCGCCCGCCAGCACAAAGGGCTGAAATTTGCCCTTTTCGAAAAGAGTGTAGACGTAGGCGCCACTGATCTCTCGGATCGAGTCCAGGGTGTGGAAATCGACGTTGCTCTGGTAGATCTGAGAATTCCTGGCAGAACCAAAGTTGATTTCGAGCGAGTTCTTAGGTTTGAACTTAAATCGGAACGTGCCGAAGAAGTTTGAGCCAGCGGTTGCGCTTTGTTGAATACCATTTCCGTTGGTTGACTTGGTAAATACCGGCCCGCCATTGAAACTGGCATCGAAATGACCGTCATCCTGGGTGAGTCCGAGCGACGTAAGTAAGAATAATGCAACAGTTATCAGTGCTGCTTTCTTGAGCATCCAGTGTCCTCTCATGTTGTTTGATGCCGGGTCCAGTCATATTAATGTAGCCGGTCGTATGATTAAAGCCCGCAACGATTCGCGAATCGAAACCGAATACTTGAGAACGAGTGGATCGCTTGATTCGGGAATCGTCACGCCACTCCAAAAAACTCCTCGACCACTCCCAGCTCTGTTGTCTTGCGGTAATTCGGAAGGCTCTCAACAAAGACTCTTCCGTAGGCTTTTTTAAGGATGCGATTGTCCAGCAATGCCAGCAGGCCGCGATCGTGGAGCGATCGGATGAGCCGTCCGAAGCCTTGTTTCAGTGTGATTACTGCGGCCGGCACCTGATATTGAAAGAAAGCGTTGCCGCCCTCGGCATCGATCGACTTCACCCGCGCTGCCACGACCGGGTCGCTGGGTACGGCGAACGGTAGGCGATCGATGATGACACAACTGAGTTGTTCTCCCTGCACATCAACGCCCTGCCAAAATGACGACGTCGCGAACAACACAGCGTTCGGAGTCAGGCGGAACTCCTCAAGCAGAGCGCTCTTCGGCGCGTCGCCTTGCAAGAGCATCGGAAAGTCGATCTCGCCCAGCAGCCGCTGGTAAACATCATTCATCTGCGCGTAGCTGGTGAACAACACGAAGGCCCGGCCGCGCGTGATCTCGAGCAATCGGCGGACGCGATCTGCTGCTTTGGCCGCAAACTGCGGCGTACGCGGATCGGGCAGATCGGGAGGCACGTAGAGCAGCGCCTGATTTTCGTAGTCGAAATGCGAGGGCAGAACGGACTCCCGCGTGTGTTCCAAGCCAAGCCGGCGGCGCATATATTCGAAGCCGCCGCCCACGGCGAGCGTGGCCGAAGTCAGCACGGCGCACTCCAGCTTGTCGAAGAGGCAAGTCTTCAGAATCGGCGCCACGTCGATGGGCGTGGCCTGCAAGTAGACATTGAATTTGTCGCGTCCGCCGCGACGTCGCTCGATCCAAAAGACGGTATTGTGGTCTTCTGATTCCATCAGGAAACCGAACTGCACCTGCAACTCCTGCGCGCGTCGTGCAAAGTTGAAGACTTCTTCCGGCTTCGATAGCAGGTTTTCAAGTTCCGATCCCAGCCGGGTCAACGATTGTTGCAGCGACATGAACTCTTCACCGTTCTCCTCCAGGAAATCACGGCGGTTTTCAAAGGAAAAACGTCCTTCGCCTTGAGGAAGCAAGGCGAAGAAAAACATGGAGCGCTCCCGCAGACTTTTCAGTGCGCTCGAAATCGCCACCGAGAGCATGTGATTGCGTTGCAGCGACGCTTCCACATCGCGGCATAGCTCTTCCACTCGTCCATTGCTCACGGAGACGCCGAAGTAGCTGCCGGCCACATCTTCCAGCTCGTGGGCCTCGTCGAAGATGACTGCGCCCACCTCCGGTAAAATGCCAGCGTCGGGCGCGTAGTCCGCTTGCTGCTTGATCGAAAGATCCGCAAAGAATAGATGATGGTTGACGATAATAATATCGCTCTCCATCGCCCGGCGGTGCATTTCCGTGATGAAGCATTTGTCCCACGAGCTGCACTTCTGGCCGACGCAAGCGTCGGCGCGCGCGTCGATCTTATGCCAGAGCGCGCTGGCCTCGGGCAGTTCCGCCAGTTCGGCGCGGTCTCCGGTCTGCGTCGTCTTCTCCCACGCGGCGATGGCGCGATAGTGCTCAATCTCCTCCAGGCCGCTCAGCACGGGCTGGCCGGTCAGGTCGTAGAGCTTCTTGCGGCACAAATAGTTGTTGCGCCCCTTCATGTAGCAGACATTCAGGCGCCCCTCACCGTCGGGAAACAACGCCTGTTCCAGAAAAGGAATATCCTTGTGAAAGAGCTGCTCCTGCAAGTTCTTAGTGCCCGTCGAAATAATCACGCGCTTGCCGGAACGAATTACGGGGACAAGATACGCGAGCGTCTTACCCGTGCCAGTACCCGCCTCGACGATGAGATGACGTTTTTCTTCGAGAGCTTGCTCGACCGACTGCGCCATCTGAAGCTGCCCGCGGCGAAATTCATACGCCGGATGCGTGCGTGAAAGCACGCCGCCGGGAGCGAAGAATTGGTAAAGCGAGACGTCTTTTTTCTTGACGCCAGGGATGCCGGCAGACGCGGGCTGAGAAGTCGGAGCCACGGAGTCTCTATAATAAGCCACTGCACACGTGGCGACTGTCTTCACGTGACCGTTGCTGAAATCCTTGACCCGAATCAATTCCAACTCGATGAGCGCACCGGTTACGGTTGGCGTCCCGACCATTGCTATCGTCGGGCGGCCCAACGTTGGTAAGTCCACGCTGTTCAATCGCATCGTTGGCTCACGGCGCGCCATAGTCGGCGACGAGCCCGGAATCACTCGCGACCGGCTCTACGGCGAAGCTCACTTCCGTGGACATCGCCTGCGCATTGTGGACACTGGCGGAATCGAACCCGACGAAAAAGATTTTATCCCTGCGGAAATCTTTCGTCAGGCCAAAGTCGCATTGGCCGAGGCAGACGCGATAATCCTGGTTGTGGACGGACGCAGCGAACTTACTTCGCCCGATCTCGACGTCGCGCGTCTACTGCTTCGCGGCGGCAAGCCGCTGTTCTTGGCCGTAAACAAGATTGACAGCGATAAACAGCAATCGCTGACGGACGAATTCCATCGCCTGGGGATTAGAAAGATATTTCCCGTTTCCGCCGAGCACGGCCGCGGCGTGGACGACGTTCTCGAAGCGGTCTTTGAAGCTTTGAAGCTCGAAACCGCGAGCGTCGAAACCGCCGAACCCGAAATTGTCGAAACTGGCGAGGAGACGCAGGACACGACTGAAACTGAAATCGTTCCCGAACCCAAGGAAATCAAAGTTGCCATTATCGGGCATCCAAATGTTGGCAAATCGACGCTGCTGAACCGACTCACTGGGACCTCTCGCTCCATCGTTTCGCCGATTCCCGGCACGACTCGTGACGCAGTCGATGAAGTCGTCGAAGTCAATGGCAAGAGTTTCCGTTTTATCGATACGGCGGGAATCCGTCGCAAGGGCAAAACTCATCTCATGGCGGAAAAGCTTTCCGTAGTGATGGCGCGCAAGCATCTCGACGCCGCTGATATCGCTTTGCTGGTGATTGATGCCACCGAGGGCGTGAGCGCGCTCGATGCGACCATCGCGGGCTATGCCCACGAAAGCGGCCGGTCCGTAATTGTCATCGTGAACAAGTGGGACTTAGTCACCAGCGGTCAGAAGAAAGCCGGCCGCGAGTCGAAAGCTACGCGTATTCGGGAAAGCAAGAGCCCGACTGATCGCGTGGCGTACGAACAAAGAGTCCGTTACGACCTCAAATTCTTAAGCTATGCACCTGTGCTGTTTGTCTCCGCCGCCACCGGCAAAGGAGTGGAGAAGATTCTGCCCACGCTGGAAGAAGTCGCGGCCGAGCGGCGAAAACGCATTCCGACCGCCGAGATGAACCGTTTCCTGAAGTACATCGATTTCGAGCGTGCCTCAGTTCCCGCACGCCAGCAGGTCAAAATCTATTACATGACGCAAGCGGGAGTGTCCCCGCCGACGTTTGTGCTTTTCACCAATCGCAAAGTAAAACTGCACTTTTCCTACCAGCGATTTCTGGAGAATCAACTGCGAAAGGCTTTTGGATTCGTGGGCTCTCCGATTTGGATTAAGAACAGGGCGCGGGACTAGTCTCCTAAACCAGCGACATTCGCGTTCAAATCCATATTCATCATCGTCGCCAGCATCGTTGCGATTAGTTTCTCCTCGCCCGCGCGCACGGCAAAAGCGTCGGCCGTGCATACCGTGAGCCGCTTGCCAGCGCGTTTCACAGATGCACGAGCGATGAACGATTCCCCTGCGCCTGGAGCCAAAAGGTTGACTTTAAATTCCACACTAAGAACGTCGGCTGCTTCCGGGGCAACGCTCAACGCCGCATAACCACAGGCCGAATCCATAATGCTTGTGACCGCGCCTGCGTGCACGAATCCGTTTTGCTGGGTCAATCTGGTGCTGAAAGGAAATCGAATCTCCACGCTGCCGCGGCCAACCGAAACCATCTCCGCCCCAATGGTCGACATGAATGGCTGCCGGCCAAAACTGTCCCGTACTTTTTTCTCAAACGCTTCCAAGTTTTCCCCCAATGCGCCGGCGCTGACACCTGCCTTAGAAGGCTACCACTCGTCATCGCTCCTTTGTCAGCATTTCCCACACGATCCACGCCGGCTTCCCGAGCAATATCGATGACGTCTGCGACATATTCGAAATCGACATCGCTACCACCACCATGAACACAATGATCAGCACCGGCAACACATCAATCAGCGGAGTAACGTTGATTTTGCGGATTAGACGGACCACCGCCTGCCATCGAGAACGCCATTGGAATTGCTCCTCTCGGGCACGCGTGTCTGTCGAAGATTTGACACCCGCGTTGGTGAGTAAGTTTCACTGGAGAATCAGCTTAATTGCACACCTTTGTCGAGGCCGTGCATCATTAGAGAATCAAATTGCGGCGCCAAGGCTTCCCCTGAACAAAAATGCATACCCGACTGCACTCAGTTTTCGCGCCGTTCGCTTTCGGAGCGATTCTCCTCTTTGCCAAAGTGGTTCCCGCCTGGGCGCAGGGGAACTATGAAATCCAGGTCTATGGCTCGGATCTGGTTGCGCCCGACCACACAATGGTCGAGCTGCATTCCAACTTTACGGTTGAAGGCACTAAGACCACTATCGACGGCGTCCTGCCCACCAACCATGCCGAACACGAAACCGTGGAAATCACGCAGGGCATTACCGACTGGTTCGAGACCGGCTTCTACATTTTCACCAGCATTCAGTCCGATGGCGGCTGGCAATGGGTGGGCGATCACATCCGCCCGCGCTTCAGCATTCCGGAGTCGTGGCACTGGCCGGTGGGTGTAAGTTTGTCGAATGAAATCGGCTATCAGCGCGCCGCATTTTCTCGCGACACCTGGACCTGGGAGATCCGTCCCATCGTGGACAAGAAAATCGGTCGCTGGTACCTGGCCTTCAATCCCGCGCTGGATCGCTCGTTTCACGGCCCCAGCGTCAACCAGGGCGTGGTCTTCTCTCCCAATTTCAAGTTCAGTTACGACTTCACAAAACGAATCGCGGGCGGCCTGGAATATTACGCGTCCTACGGACCGATCACGGATTTCAGTCCCCTCCATGACCAACAACAGCAGTTCTTTCCTGCGATTGATCTGGATCTAGGTCCAGAGTGGGAGTTCAACTTCGGAGTGGGGGTGGGCGCGACCGCGTCCACCGATCACCTAATCATCAAGTGCATTATCGGTCGCCGTTTCTCCTGGACGCACGACCACAGCAAGCATTAATCCGACAATGGAGGCGCGGGCGTCCCCGCCCGTGCTCTGCCCGAGATGAAACCCAAGGTCATCAGCGTTTCTACCCAATCGGCTCCGGTGGCAAAAACGGCGGCGGCGCGGGCGGAAGCGGCGAAGCCACTGTTGTTGACGGATACAGCAGTGCCTGAAGCGCCGGATAACGCGATGCGAAGAAATAAATGGAATAAGCAGGGAAGAACACGATCGCTGGCACCGAGATCAAAGACATCACAAAGAAAAATACCGCCAGCACGATGCATCCCACGACGACTGCCAGCGTAATTGTGTACAGGTTCCAGGTAAGACCGGCAGTCTTTCCCAGCATTACGGCGATGACGCCGAAGCCTCCTGCCGGGATCAACAAAATGAGAATCACGATAAAGGTGGCGATCCCTACAATCACCGCAGCTCCGACGGCCATCACGAGCTTCAGGCCCAGGTAGCCGGCGTAGCTGCCCTTTTCGGATTGCAACCTGGGCAAAAGACGCCGCCATCCTTCAAACGCATTAATATTCTCCAAGGCCATCTCCGGGACTACGAAATCCTTGGTCAAAACGTGGACCACCAATGAGAGCAGCACGAAGCCCGCCACGACAAAGAACAAGACCATGCCACCCAAGATGAGTGGAATGACGTGCTGCCGGGGATCTTTGAGCCAGCCCGCGGCGAGAGCGAACGCCGCAGGGACTCCGACCAAAACCGTCAGACCGACGGCCATAGCCACGATAAAAAGGAGCTGCCACACGAAGTAGCGCAAGCCGGCGCCGCTTCGACGGGACCAATCGCGCCGGATTTCGCAGCGTTTCGCGATCACACTGTCGAACAAGATGAATCGCATGACGCTGCTCACGTACAGGAACAGTATCCAGAAGACGAACGCTACTCCGATCAGCAGTGCGATCAGCCCGGCGTACAGCAAGAGATTCACGTGGGGAAACGGGAAGTGCTGCCCGCCACTAGGACGCGTCGGTGATTGGAAGCTACTGCCATTACATCCTCCGGTGCTGAGTTCACCAGCAAGAAAACCAACGAATGCAAGCTTTACCCACTGCGCGACACGGAACGGCTGCAGCAGTTGCTGCTTGGTGTGCTGGAGGGCGGGACCAACGGCATCGATCGCGGAAATCGGCAAGCAAGCACCTCGCGGAGTCTTGAGGAACTGGCAGCAAGGTACCGCTAACCGGAAGTGGGGTCAAATGATATTTGTAAGACGGCCACGGATTGGCACGGATAGTTCCTTCTCTTAATTTGCATATCCGTTTAATCCGTGAGAACCCGTGGCCACTTTTCTATTCGTATCGGAGCGCTTCCACCGGATCGAGCTTCGAAGCGCGGAGCGCCGGCACCAACCCGCTGATCACGCCCACTACCAGCAGCACCAGCGTTGAAAGCGTTATGGTCATCAACGAGATTTGCAGATGGATATCCGCCTTGCCCGAAGTGTCCTCGAACAGCGGCCCCATCAACGGCAAGGTGCCTACGGCAGCCGCAATGGCATACGACAGCAACACGCCGATTGCGCCGCCCAACATCATGATAAGCAGGGTCTCCGCCAGAAACTGAAACTTGATGTGACGTTTTCTCGCGCCCAAGGCACGGCGCAGGCCAATCTCGCGGATGCGCTCATCGACGGAAACCAGCATGATGTTCATCACTCCCACGCCGCCAATGCCAAGGGTCAGAGTTCCGATAAACGCGAGCAGCACTTGCAGGCCGATGGTCAGCGCGTCGATGACCGGACGGAATTCGTCGCGCCCGAACATCTGAATCGCCTTCGGATCTGTGGGCGAGAACTGCTGCCGAGTTGCCACAGCTGCAAGCACCTGCGCCATCGCTTTCTTTTCAAACTGCGGCGCAATTGGGGCAAAGATGAGGACCGCCGCGTCTCGCGTATTCCAAAGATCTCCCGCCGCCGAATAGGGAATCCAGACCGAGTCGTCGTCGCTGCTGAAGTAATTGCTGAGCTGAATCTTGCGTGCCATGATGCCAATCACGGTGAAGCGTACGCCGCCAATCGTAACCGTCTCACCTACCGCCGGACGTCCGCTGAAAAGTTGTTCTCGAATGCGTCCTCCGAGAAAAGCCACGCGCCGCCGCTCCAGTTCATCGCTGGCATTAATCCAGCGACCCTCGGCTGGCACCTCGTTTCGCATTTCTCCATATTCCGGGCAGACACCGCGGATGGACGCAGTTCCGACCATCCGGTCTCCATAGGCAATACCGGGCCGGCGTTGAGTCTCCAGGCAAACATGCTTCACCAGAGGAGCGGTTTCTTTGATCAGGTCGACATCCGCCTGCTCGAAAACAACTTTCTTGCCTGCGCGCTGTCCGCCGGGTTGTTCGCTAGTCTGCTGTGGCCAGCAGATGACCGCGCTCTTGCCGAATGCATCGAAGCCATTGACCAGGATTGCTCGGAAGCTGCTGCCGTAAGCGATAAGAAGCGTCACCGTGGTGATGCCCCAAACGATGCCCAGCATGGTCAGCAAGCTGCGCGTGGTATTGCGCTTGAGTGCGATCCAAGCTTCGCGAATGATTTCGACTAACATAGCTTCCGCTTGTGCGGGACCGGCTCTTCGAGCTAATCAGGCTGAGCAGCTCACACTCACGCCCGAAGCATTAACCACAGAGGACACGAAGGTCCACAAAGGAACCCCGGCTTCACTCCTTTTGTGTAACGTCCCTTGTGGTTCGCCTTTCTATCCACCCGCCTCAAATCTCAAGGCCTCGATCGGATCGACCGATGCGGCTTTGCGTGCCGGATACAACGCAGAAAGCACGGCGATGCCTCCCAACAATCCGCAGGCCAGCAAGCCCGTCTTCCAAGTCGGTAGCAGTCCCGCGAAGAAGCCCGGCATTGGCAGCAGATCCACCAGAGCACAGATTCCATAAGCGACGCCCAACCCGATCCCACCACTAAGAACAGCGATCAGAAGCGCCTCAAGAAAGAACTGCCTCAAAATGGTATGAGCCGGCGCCCCCAAAGCCTTGCGAACGCCAATCTCGCGCGTGCGCTCGCGCACGGCCACCATCATCACGTTCATCACGCCCAGACCGCCCAGAAACAGCGTCACTATGCCGACTGCGCCAAGAAAGTACTTCATGCCATCGGTCATCTGACGGAACGCTTGCGCCTCCTGCACCGTGTCCCAGATAGGGCAAGCCTCTTTGTCATTAGGATCGAAATTGTGCATGCGCCCCAGTGCCACCTGCACCTCACGCTTACAACTCTCGTGTTGTTCAACTGATCTGGGCGTTACCAGGAGATAGTCAAAAGTCGTGGGAGTTCCCGGAGGCTTGTCCGGAAAATCGCGCCGCATCGCACCAAAGGGGATAAAGATTTTGTTTACATCCCAGCCGTCGTAGCTGGAATCCTGTTTCTTGGTTGCCATCACTCCGATGACGACATAGGGGAAAGCGTTCAGATAGACGTTCTCCCCTACCGGGTTACGCCCAGGAAATAATTGCTTAGCGGCATCACTGCCGAGGAACGCCACCCGCCGGCCTTCGCGATTATCGTCCCAGTCGTAAAACCGCCCTTGTCCGACTGCGAGGCTGCGAATCTCCTGAAACGGCGGCTGAGAACCAGTCACCAAGAAAGCGGCATTGTTGAAGTTGCTGTGCGCCCGGACGTCCTCCTGCTCCAATTCTGGAATGGCGTATTGGCAGTCCGGCGCGTCGGCCTGTACCGCCGCCACATCAGGATCCACCCAGTGCACCTCTCGGCCCGCGCGTGTTCCTCCGGCTTGCAGGCTGGTGCGCCCGTGGAAAACAATCATCACGTCCTTGCCCAAGGTTTTGGCTTGATCTTCCTGACCCTTGCGCAAGCCTTCCCCGGCCGCCACCATGAGGACAATCGAAACGATGCCCCAAGCGATACCAAACATCGTGAGGAATGTTCGGAGTTTGTGCGCCCACAGGGTCCGAAGTACATCGCCAATAAGATCGCTGAGAACCATCCTGATTCCTTGGACGCGCCTGCGCACCGAACGTGAGCCGGGCAAAACATCCTTAGAGGTGATACGCGGCGGGATTGCGATTTGTTCAGGACTTCGAGGGCAAGGTCTAATCCGCGGAAGCTTTCCTTTGTGGAACTTCGTGTCCTTTGTGGTTAACGCCTTACGCGTGCGGCGCGCTGGTCGATCCCACTTTTTCCATCCAGGCTTCAAATTCCTTCAACGCCAACTCGCATTGCCTGCGATGCCGCTCCGAGCGGTCCCGGATTTTCCGATCCATCGGCGGAAGGAGGTCAAACGTTATGTTAGCCGGCTGAAATTTCCTGGGGTCCGCTTGTGTGATGTAGTTCATCAGCGATCCAAATGCGCTCGCCCGAGGAGGAGGAACAGGATCTGTGCCCGTTGCCAGCGCTGCCGCGTGAATTCCCGCCATCAGCCCGGCGGCGATCGATTCCACGTACCCTTCGACGCCACAAATCTGCCCTGCAAACAATACGCGCGGATGCTCTTTCATCTGCAGAGTTTCCGACAGCAGTGTCGGCGCATTGATATACGTATTGCGATGGATCTGGCCATAGCGCAGGAAGCGAGCATTCTCGAGGCCAGGAATCAATCGCAGAACGCGAGCCTGCTCGCCGAATTTCAAGTGGTTCTGGAATCCGACCAGGTTGTACGAATCCGCCCGCAGATTCTCCTGCCGCAACTGCACCGCCGCATACGGAATGCGCCCGGTGCGCGGGTCTTTCAATCCGACAGGCTTCATGGGGCCGAAGCGCAAAGTGTCGCGTCCGCGCCGTGCAATTTCTTCAATGGGTAGGCAACTTTCGAAATAGTTCAGCTTCTCCCATTCGCATTCTTCGACCGACTGCGCCGCCAGCAGCGCATCGTAGAAGCGGTCGTACTCTTCTTTCGACATCGGGCAATTAATGTAATCAGCTGAGCCCTTGTCATAGCGTGCCGCCAGATACACCTTCGCCATGTCAATCGAATCGGCCTCGACGATCGGACTGATCGAATCGTAGAAGAACAGACGCGAAGCCCCGCTCAGCCGGCCGATCTCCTGCGAAAGCGCATCCGAAGTCAGCGGACCGGTAGCAACAATCGTGATCTGGCCCTCGTCGATGCGCACAACTTCTTCGCGACGAATCGTGATCAGAGGTTCGCTCGAAATGACTTCCGTCACGCGAGTGGCGAACGTCGTGCGATCCACCGCCAACGCATGTCCGGCTGGAACGGCGCACTCTCGCGCGAGCCCGATCAGCAACGATGCCGCACGCCGCATTTCTTCTTTCAACAGCCAGGGTGCGGTATTCTCAGTGTCAGACTTCAAAGAGTTCGAGCAGACCAACTCGGCGAAATCCCCAGTTTGATGCGCCGCAGTCGAGCGCACTGGACGCATCTCGAATATTTCAACGGCAACGCCGCGGCGAGCACACTGCCACGCCGCTTCCGAGCCCGCCAACCCCGCGCCAATGATTCTCACCCTCGCCGTCATTGATGTTCCGCCAACCGTCGCAAGTGATCATCCTTAAGCACCACCAACCGCCAAGCATCCCGAAACTCGGCCCCCAGCGATTTGTAGAACTCGATAGCACTTTGGTTCCAATCCAAAACTTCCCAGCGCAACGCATGGCAGCCCTCGCCTTGGGCGATGCGGGCGACCGCCGCCAACAGGGCTTTGCCCACTTTCCGTCCCCGAAACGCTTCCCGGACAAACAAGTCCTCGAGGAACATCTGTCGTCCTCTCCAGGTGCTGTAGAAATCGAAGAAGACCGCATATCCCGCGGGCTCCTGGTCCCAATACGCGAGCAACACGCGGAACTTGGGCTGGGGGCCAAACCCATCACGCGCCAAATCCGCCTCCGTGGTTAGCACCTTGTCCAGTTCGTTCTCATACTCGGCGAGTTCGCGGATCAGCGTTCTGAGCAACGCTGCGTCGTTGATGGTGGCAAGACGAATCGAAAGCATCGGAGTTCACTGTAGAGACGTTGCTGTGCAACGTCTCGGGGCCCGGCAAACGGCAGATCAGAACCTGTTACGGACAGCTATTCCCACGACCATTGCTTTATTATACGGAGTGCAATCCTCATTTCCCGCGAGGTCCTCATGGCACGCATCGCATTAGTTGAACCCGAAAATGCCACTCCCGAAGTCAACGAGATTTACGAAAAGACTCTGCGCGGCAAACCGGGCAATGCGCAAAAGGCGTTAGCGCATCGTCCCGAGATGCTCAAGACGTTTCTGCCGTTCTACGCCAGCGTGGGCAGATCGCTCGACCGCAAGCTGTACGAGATGATTTACCTTCGCGTCTCGTTCATCAACGGATGCCATTACTGCCAGCAGCAGCACGTAGCCTCGTCCAAGCGTGTTGGATTAACGGCGGAAGACTGGCAAGCGCTGAAAGACGGCAGCTATACCCGCTTCACCGAGAAAGAACAAACGGCCCTGGCCTACGCGGAAAAGCTGACGCGAACGCCACACGACATCACGGACGCCGACGTCGAAAAGTTGAAGAAGCATTTCTCCAAGGAGGAGATCGTTGACCTGCACCTGCTGTCGGGCCTAGCCAACCTGACCAACCGCTTCACCGATCCCCTGGGCCTGGAGGTGGAGTTCCCGGAGGAGAAGATCTAGAGTTTCATCTCATTAGCGATGAAGTTATCGCTCGACTGATGCGGCCGCAACCTCCGGTTCTAGTACTTGTAAAATCCCCGCCCACTCTTTCTTCCTAGCCAGCCCGCGTCCACCATCCTGATCAGCAGCGGGCAGGGACGGTACTTGGGATCGCCCAGGCCATCGTGCAGCACGCGCATGATGTCGAGGCAGACGTCGAGGCCGATGAAATCCGCCAAGGTCAGCGGACCCATAGGGTGGGCCATCCCCAGCTTGAAGACTTCGTCCACGGCCTCCGGCGTGGCCACGCCTTCCATCACCGCATACATGGCTTCATTCAAAAGCGGCATCAGCACCCGGTTGGAGACAAAGCCCGGAGCATCGTTCACCTCGACTGGCGTCTTCTCCAATTTCAGCGACAGATCGCGCACCGTCTGAAAAGTTTCATTCGAAGTCGCCAGCCCGCGGATGACTTCCACCAATTTCATCACCGGCACGGGATTGAAAAAGTGCATTCCTACAACTTTGTCAGGCCGTTTGGTCAACGCCGCAAGCTTAGTGATCGAAATAGACGAGGTATTCGAGGCGAGAATGATTTCAGGCCGGCAGAGCCGGTCAAGATCGCGAAAGATTTCTGACTTGATATCGAATTTCTCAGTCGCCGCTTCTATCACAAAATCGCAGTCAGCAAGCTTTGCTCGCTCGACCACGGGCTTAATGCGGGTGAGCGCCGCGGCTTTTTCTTCGGCCGAAATCTTATTCTTCGCCACTTCGCGGTCGAGGTTCTTGGCGATGGTGTCGAGACCGCGATCTAGAAAGCGCTGCTCCACATCGCACAACACCACACCGTAGCCACCGCGGGCAAAGACCTGCGCAATGCCATTGCCCATCGTCCCCGCGCCGACAACTCCTACGCGCTGAATGTTCATGAGGTCATCTCCGCAATACGAAAACCCCAGAGTCTAACACCTTGGGACCATCAGGGCACTTCGCACGCAGCGCTCACCGACATCAACGGTTCAACTCATCTTTTCTATACTCATCCACATAGATCGTCATCGGCCGCTGCATTTCGTCCCGATACAATCCCGTCTTGAAATAAACATAGCCGTGTGCAGGGTAGCCGCGTCCGTGATAAGCCGTCGGTCCCGTGAAGTGAACGATAGGTTCGCCATTCAGCCAGCCGTCGATTCGACCATCCTGCTCGCGCGAGAACCGCGTCTCGAAGCGGAAGTCGAGCCAGCGTCCGCGCATCTCTTCTTTTGTGGAGTAGAGAATCGATTTCGCGTAGTCATCCTGCCGGGTGACCGCCAGTTCTCCGTTCTGATATCGCAGCGCAAGCACCGGATTCTGCGGACGGCATCGGCCCCATTCGCACACCTGTTTCCACTGTGCCAGAACCAGCCGCGTCGAAACGATAGGAAAATCAGGCGGGAGATAAAGGCTGAACGAATAGCGATAAGTACGATGCATATGGGCAAAGAGCCACCAAGATTCCATCAGTTCGTCACGTTCGGTGGCAGCGCCGTCGTCACTTGCTTCCTCACGGCGGTCGCCCGGATGCACCGTGATTTCGCCGGCACTCCGACCAGCTCGCACTACTTCCGATTGCACGCGGAAGGAGCCCGGCACCATCCGGATTTTGGTCCAGTGGGAGCTCAGATCACCAGACTCGAAGCCATCGTAGACGTGTATTTCTTTGTGGCGGAGGATGAGAAATAACCCCAGCAAGGAAACGGCCAACAGGATCACTTTCCATGAGGAAAGCTGCTTCTTCCTGGACTCGCCATTCGATGCGGGAGGCGTTGTCATACGGGCAATGTAGGTCCGAGACTTGCACTGTTGCTTTGGAGCGAAGCGAAGGATATTACATTCTCATTGCGGCGCCAACCCCTCCAGCATTGCTTGGCGGGGTTAGTTGGGACCCGGACGGGCGAGGACGTCCGTCGCTCCGTTATTTTCGGTTTATTCCCGGTCGAGGCTTTCGTCGATCACGACTTTGCCGCTCTTCTCCACCGTGATGACCTTGTGAATGCTCTTGAAGCCCGACAAGGTAATGTCGAGCACGTAGTTGCCGGGATCGAGGTATAGCTCTACCGGAGAATTCTTATCGAGAATGCGATTGTTGATCGCAACTTGCGCGCCCTTGGGCGACGTCTTGATGCTGACTGCGCCCATTCCAGCAGTGTCGCCGCTACCAAAGAGCTTCTTGAACTTGCCGCCCATCTTGATGTCGTCAGTGTTGCCCAACGCTTTCAGACTCTGTGCCAAGCGGAACGTTTGGCCCATTTGGAGATTCGCGGTGGTGGTTTCATCCAGGTAGCCCTGCTTCTTGAACGCGAAGCTGTGATTGCCCGCCTTGTCCACCGAGATCTGGGCGGGAGTAACTCGGCCTGTGTCTTTGCCATCCATCCAAATGGCCGCCCCGGCGGGATCACTGGTCACTGAAACTGTGGCCGTGAGTTGCGCGAGTTGTACGCTGACAAATGACTTGCTTCCCGAGCCGACGTCAATGGTGCGGTTTTCAGACGCATAACCGGGCTTGCTGATGGTCAACGAATGCTGCCCGGGATTGAGTCCGGCGAGGTTGAAGGGCGTCACCCAGGTAGGATCGTTTTGCCCATCGATCTGGATCTGCGCACCGGCCGGAGTTGAAGCGACGCTCAACTGTCCGGGAACAATTGCCGGAGCCGTAGGCTTGGCCTTGGCTTTCTTTTTGTTGTTGTACTTCGGCTGTACCGAGACTGCCGGAGGCGCGACGGTTACAGCTTCTGGAGCGACTTGTGCCGTAGTTTGATTCGTCGCGGGCGTTTCGGTCGCCGGGCTTGCGCTCGGCTGAGTTGGTGCGCTCGCGGTTGGAGCCGGTGTTTGCGCAGGAGTGGCATCGTCGTCGGCATTCTCCGAGTGAATATGCCATGCGATTCCAGCCACAATCACCAAGATGATGAGTACGGCGCCCGCAATAGAGACCACAAAGAGTTGCGGCGGAGTCTTCTTAATCTCCGCGACTGCTTTTTTCGCTACCTCGCGCGGCTGGACTTTCGGCTTCTCGGGCGGTGCGCTCTTGAATACCGTGGCATGCACGGCATCCGCCTCTGGAATCTCCTCTACGGTCGGCCGCGGTGGTGGCGCGATGCGCACCTCTTTGAGTGGCGGCAACTCATCAATCTCTGAAAAACTGCGGCCTGTGCTCGCCCCAGCTTTCGGGCCTTCGGCCATCATTGGATCGACATTGATTTTCGGAGCTTCCACCTCGGGCTCGACGATCGCGGCCGAAGACATGTTCGCGGACGGGCCGGAAAACGATTCGACGGAAAACGTCTCAACGCTGCCTTCGGAATTATTGATGATCGGAGCAGCTTGATCGAGGTTCGGCGCGTTGAGTCCGCCGGCGCTCGTCGCACTGTCGCTTCCGGTACCCCGTCCGGCTGCTGCTGCCCTCGTCGCTGGCGGTTGTGTAACTTGTTGGCCGCGTGGTGTAGGCGGAGCCATTGCTGGCGACGACACCTTGGCCACGGGCGCAGCCGGCTTGAATACAGGCTTTGGTTGTGAAGTCGCTACTGGCGACGGTGGTTTCATCGTCGGCGGGGCTGACGCAGGCTTCTGCGCGACGGGCGCCTTCTGCGCGGGTTGCCCCGGTTTGGCTGCAGCGGCAGTCTTGGTGGCGCTTTCCTTGCACCTCTCCAGATCGTTCACCAGATCTTGCCCAGACTGGTATCGTTCTTCGGGCGCTTTGGACAGCGCCTTCATAATGACTTGGCTGAGCGCGGGATGAATCTTGCGGTTGATCTGATCCGGAGCGACAGGCGTCATTTCCGAGATCGATTGCCGGACTTGGTCCGCGTCTTCCCCATCGAAAGCCTTACGCTCGGTGACCATCTCGTAAAAAATTGCGCCCAAACTGAAGATGTTGGATGGGCCACCAAGGGGATCTCCACGCAGTTGTTCCGGAGACATGTAATGCAGAACTCCGGGAGCAGAACCTGAGGCCTGGGCGGCGAAGGCGCTCATGGTAGAAATTCCGAATCCCAAAATCTTAACTGTGCCGTCCCACGACACCATAATCTTCGCGGGTTCAAGGGTGTAGTGGACGAGGTTCTTGGCGTGGGCGTGGTCGAGGCCCTGGCAGGTTTGGCGCGCGATGTCCTGCAGGTCCCAGATGGAAAATCCTTCTTTCCGGGCCAGCATGGTGGCGACGCTGTTGCCCTGCACATACTCCAAAGAGGCGCAGAAAATCCCGTCCACTTCTTCGGCTGCGTAGAGCACGGCAATATTGTGACTGTTGAGAACCTTGCTGGCCGCTGACTCTTCCAGAAGATTTTTCACGAGGGCCGGTGCCTGCTCGCCCAGCGCTTCCAGTTTGACGGTCTTCAACGCCACCGTCTGTCCGCTCTCTGGATCGGTGGCCTTGTAGACGGAAATTGTGTCCGAGTGCGCGATCTCGCTGAGTATTTCGAAGCGCCCGATTTTGTTCGACATTATCTTCGTAGCCTCATGAAGACAAGCACGGACTTTCCCTCGGTGGGGAAGACCTCGGGCACGTCCTTGGGGGAAGAGACGTGATCAGGATAGTCCGGGAGTAGGGCTAAAGTGGAGTTACGAAAGTGCTCGTAAATTCGATTGCGGCGGAAGTTGGAGAAACTTTAGTACCGTAAGCGAAGTTTCGAAGCTACGAAGCTTTGCTCTGACGGGCGGGGACGCCCGTCGCTCCATTTGGGGCGGCATAACTTTTCGGGGGATTTAGCCGTTATTACTTAAGGGTGACATTTGTCATTCCGTCCCGGTGACGATCTCCACTGGTATCTGCGGTCTCGGTCGGCGATGCTGGAATTGAGAAGGCGCTGAGGTTGTCCGGGTCTGCATTCATCGGCTATGCTTACTGGTATCGTTGGGGCTCTCGTAAGCTAACCAGGTTTTCTCCCGGAGTTTGACCCATGACTCTAACCCGTTTTGTCAGCAAGAACGCATTCCGCAATAAGCGCCGCAGCATTCTGACGGTCCTGAGCATTGCCTTCTCTTTGCTGTTGCTGACCATGATGATGACTCTCTGGCGCAGCTTCTATATGGACAACGGCAGTGCTGAATCCAACTTGCGGCTGATAACACGTCACAAGGTTTCGCTGACTTTTAATCTTCCGGGCTACTACCGCGAAAAGATTCGTTCGGTCCCGGGGGTCATAGCGGTGGTGCCAACCTCCTGGTTTGGCGGACTCTACAAGGACGACAAGCCGGAAAACTTTTTCGCCCAGTTCGGCACCGATCCCGAGGAGTTTTTCAAGGTGTACCGCGACATCACCATCTCCCAGAAGGAGATCACAGACTGGCAGCGTGACCGGCAGGGAGTCGTCGTCGACGATACGCTCGCCAAGAAGTATGGATGGAAGCTTGGAGATCGCATTGTGCTGAAAGGCACAATTTATCCGGTCGATCTCGAACTCTACATTCGCGGTATCTTTCACTCGGTTCCCGACGATCAATCGGTCTATTTCAACGCGAAGTACGTGGAAGAATCCGTTTCCTGGTTCAGAGGGAAGGCGGGCACGTTCGGCATTCTGGCTGATTCTCCGGAGGACGTGAGCAAGGTTGCGGCGGTCGTAGACGATACTTTCCGCAACGCGCCGGAGCCCACCAAGACCGAAAGCGAAAAAGCCTTCGGCCTGGAATTCGTGGCCATGCTGGGGAACGTGAAAGCTTTCATCTTGAGCATTTGTTCTGCCGTGGTGTTTGCCACGTTGCTGGTTTCCGCCAACACCATGGCCATGTCGATTCGCGAGCGCACGCGCGAGGTTGCCGTGCTCAAAACTCTCGGTTTTACGCGGAACGCTGTGCTGGGCCTGTTTGTCGGCGAGGCAGTCGCGCTTTCACTGATAGGGGGATTGCTCGGCGCACTCGGGGCCTATGGGCTGGTCTATATGTTCGCGCATTCGCCGCAGGCGACCGGATTCTTCACAATCATGTCGGTCTCGCCCGCGACTGTGCTGGTCGCGATGCTGGTGGCGGGGATGGTTGGTCTGCTGAGTGCCGCAGTGCCTTCGTACCACGCCTCGCAGGTAAATATTGTGGATGGACTTCGCCACATTGGTTGAGCAGTGATTGAGAGTTGTTTATGACCAAGATAAGTTTCGTCATCAGAAATTCGTTTCGCAACAAGCGCCGCAGCATCCTGACCATGCTCAGCATTGGCTTTTCTCTGTTGCTGCTCACGCTGATGATGACGATCTGGCGCAGTTTTTACATTGATCAGGGCGCTCCGGATTCTATGAAGCGGGTGATCACGCGCCATCGCGTTTCCCTCACATTTTTCTTGCCGACCTATTACCGCGACAAGATTCGCAGCCTGCCGGGCGTGGTCGCGATTGTGCCCATGACCTATTTCGGGGGCGTATACAAGGACGACCGGCCGGAGAATTCTTTTGCCCAGTTTGCCACCGATCCCAGCGAGTACATGAAAGTGGGTTCGGACAAAATTGTCCCGGCGGATCAATTGCTGGCGTGGCAGCGCGATCGGGCCGGCGCCATGGTGGACGTTGAACTGGCCAAGAAATTCGGCTGGAAAATAGGAGACCGGATTACCCTGCAGGGCACGTTCCTGCCCGTCAACCCCGAGCTCACGATCCGGGCAATATTCTGCATGGATCCGCCACCGCGAAGCTTGTACTTCCACACTGCGTATCTCGAGGAAGCGATTCCGTGGTTCAAGGGGCAAGCCGGCTTCTTTGATACGCGCGTCGCTTCCGCGGATGATGTGCCGCAAGTCTCGGCAGCGATCGATGAGATGTTCCGCAATTCGCCGGAGCCGACCAAAACGGAGAGCGAACACGCTTTCAAGCTTTCATTTGTGGCCATGCTGGGCAATGTGAAGGCATTTATTCTCAGTATCTGCGCAGCCGTGGTGTTCGCGATTCTTCTGGTCTCGGCCAATACCATGGCGATGTCGATTCGCGGACGAACCCGCGAAGTGGCCGTGCTGAAAACTCTGGGGTTCACCGCGAGCAATGTGCTCTCGCTATTCGTCGGCGAGGCCGTCGCGTTGTCGCTGGCTGGTGGCGTGTTGGGAATTGCGGCTGCCGCTGGAGTGATTCAGCTTTTTAGCCACTCTCCCGTGGGCATTGGTGTCTCGAACGGCTTGACGGTCACCGTCCCGACCATGGGTGTGGCTCTCTTAGTCGCGGCCGCTGTGGGATTTTTCAGTGCATGTTTGCCAGCTTACAACGCGGCGCGCATGAATATTGTTGAGGGCCTGCGTCACATTGGTTGAGATGAACGGCTGAGCTGAGAGCTTAAGACTATGGCCATACCGATTCGCTATAACATCCGGAATCTCAAGCTGCGCAAGGGTCTGACCATCATGACCTCGCTCGGCATCGCGCTCACGGTCACGACGGCGATCTTTCTGATGGCTCTGCTGGCGGGCCTCGACCGCGCATTCGTGACCAGCGGCGATCCGCTTAACGTTCTGGTGATGCGCAAAGGCTCACAGGCCGAACTCTCTGGCGGCTTTGACGCATCTTTGTTTCCGACGCTGAAAACTCTGCCCGGAATCGCCAAAGACCGTAACGGGGAACCCATGGCCTCGGGCGAATGGGTGGTCGTGATCGTGCTGCCACGCAAGGACGGTACCGGAGAAGTGAACGTCACGGTGCGGGGCATGATGCCGGATGGTCTTGAACTTCGTCCGCAGGTGAAGATCGTTGAGGGGCGTTGGTTCACGCCAGGCCAGCGCGAGGTAGTCGTCAGCGAGTCGATCAAGAAACGCTTTGCTCACGCCAATATCGGCGACACTTTGCAATTCGGCAAAGGTCCGTGGACCGTTGTAGGTGTTTTCGACGCGGGCGGCTCGGCTTATGAATCGGAAATCTGGGGAGATGTGAACCAGATGGCGTCTGACTTCGATCGTCAAGGCGGGTTCGCATCCGCTTACCTGCGGGCTACCGATCCCGTCTCCGCCGACGCGCTTAAGCACCGGGTGAGTGACGACCAGCGTCTGAAGCTTGAAGGGGTGCTGGAGACCGAGTATTACGCGAAGCAGACCAGTTCCGGCGCTCCCATCAAATATATTGGCTGGGTAGTGGCGATCATCATGGCGATCGGATCGAGTTTTGCCGCCATGAACACCATGTATGCGGCAGTCGCGTACCGTTCGCGCGAGATTGCGACCTTGCGTGTGATTGGTTTTTCGCGCCCGAGTATTCTCACTTCCTTCGTATTCGAATCGGTGCTGTTGTCGCTGCTCGGTGCGGCAGTTGGGATTGTGTTGATGTTGCCGTTTAACGGAATGACGACGGGGACGTCCAACTCAGTAACCTTCAGCGAAATCGTCTTCAGTTTACGGATGACTCCGCAGGTGGTGATGGTCGCGGTTGTGTTCGCCATCATCATGGGACTGTTTGGAGGAATGGCGCCGGCCTGGCATGCGGCTCGCCGAGACATTCTCGCGGCGTTGCGGGATTGAGAACGCGGGGAGCAGAGACGTAGCAAGCTACGTCTCGGTTTACTGGTTTGACAGGAATTTGATCTATGCCGATTGATGCTAAACACGACGACCTGCAAAGCCTGCGGATAGACCGTTCCGCGCATGGTGGCGAGCCTCCGTCTTGGGCTCGCCGTTACATCATCGGCGGGATTGCCGTCGTGGCTTTGCTAAGCGTGGCCGCCCTGGCTTATCGTCTGCTGGCGCCCGACGCTCCCGAAGTGCAGGTGACTCGCGCCGCCGCGGAGAGCAGCGACGTGGGTGGAATCGTTCTTTCGGCCACGGGCTACATCGTCGCTCACCATAAGATCAACGTGAATACCAAAGTCACAGGCCGGGTCGCGTGGATCGGCGTGGAAAAAGGCGACAAGGTGCAAGAAGGACAGGTGCTAGTGCGCCTGGAAGACGACGAATTCCGCGCGCAGTATCAGGAAGCCAAAGGCGCCGCCGATAATGCCCGGGCCTATCTCGAAGAATTGCAAAATGGCTCTCGCCAAGAAGAGATTCAACAGGCCCAGCACAATCTGGACGAAGCTCGCGCCACGCTGGTGAACGATAAGCTCACACTGGATCGCAGTCGCGAACTCGCAGCGGGAGGCGTTGTCTCCAAACAAAACCTTGACGACGCCACCGCCAAATTTGACTCCGACCAGCAGCGAGTTAATTCGCTGGAAAAAGCTTTTCAGCTAATGAAGATTGGCCCACGGCAGGAAGAGATTGCCCGCGCCAAAGGCGCCCTGCTGCAGGCAGAAGGTCAGCAAGCTTATGCTAAATCGCAGCTTGATGCCACGATCATTCGCGCGCCCGTGACTGGTACGATTCTCGAACGCACGGCGGAAAAGGGCGAGCTGATCACGTCGGGTTTTGCCAGTTCGGCGGAAGGCGGCCCGCAAGGATCGGTCGTGGCTTTGGCCGATCTTAAAGACATTCAGGTCGAACTCGATATCGCGCAAGACGACTTTGCCAAGCTCGGTCCGAACCAGAAGGGCATTGTGACCGTCGACGCTTACCCGGATCGCAAGTATCAGGGCGTGATTGCGCAGATCTCGCCCGAAGCCAACCGGCAAAAAGCCACGGTTCAGGTGAAGGTGCAGATTCTGAATCCTGATGACTATTTGCGGCCGGAGATGAACTCCACGGTGAAGTTCCTGGCTGAGGAAAAAAAGAACGCGAGTTCCGAACCATCCGGAGTCTTCGTGCCGACCACGGCGGTTCGCGATGACGGTGGCAAGAAATTCGTCTTGATCGCGTTCAACGACAAGGCGATCAAACGTGAGGTTCAAGTCGTGTCGCAACGCAGCGGCGGCTTGATCGTAAAAGGTCTGGTGGGAGGCGAAAACGTGGTTACTGCGGGTCCACCAAATTTGAAGGACGGCGACAAAATCAAGATCAAGGGACAATCATGAGCACTGCTACTTTATCCAATACCGCTACGCAAACCAAAGTTGTTCAGGTGCGCAACGTCAGCAAGATCTTCAAGCGCGACGCATTCGAAGTTAAGGCGCTCGACGATGTTTCGATCGAGATTGCCGCGGGGGAATTCATGGCCCTCATGGGGCCTTCGGGCTCAGGCAAGACGACGCTGCTGAATATGATTGCGGCCATTGACCGGCCCACCTCTGGAGAACTGCTGGTGCTGGGCGAGAACGTGTTCCGCTTCAGCGATTCTCAGTCCGCCCACTGGCGCAACGTGCATATCGGATACGTTTTTCAGACTTTCAACCTGATTCCCGTACTCACGGCGTTCGAGAACGTTGAACTGCCGCTGCTGCTCACCAAGCTCAATGCCCAGCAACGGCGCGACCATGTAATGACAGCGCTGAAACTTGTGGGCTTAGAGGAACGCGTGAACCACCTTCCGAAACAACTCTCAGGTGGGCAGGAACAAAGAGTGGCGATTGCTCGCGCGATCGTCAGCGATCCCACGCTGTTACTCGCCGACGAGCCCACCGGCGATCTCGACAGCCATTCCGCTACGGAAGTGCTGGAAATCCTGAAGCGTCTGAACGAAGATTTTCACAAGACAGTGGTGATGGTAACGCACGATCCGCACGCAGCGTCGTACGCACACGTGACGCGACACCTGGAAAAAGGAATGCTGCTGCCGGCGTAGTGAAGACCCAGGCTATAGAGACATTGCTTGCAATGTCTGAGACGCAGCAAGCTGCATCTCACAGTTGAGAAATCGGAATGGTGCTCCGCTCCACCGGAACTGGATCCGAAACCCACTGCCACGCCCGCCGACCGTTCTCTCGGACAACGCTCAACGCCTCGCCGTATTCCACCAGGCGGTTAAGCACGGTAGTCACCGAGGCCAGCGGATCCTTGTGCCGAACTAAAATCGTGGGAAGACGTTGCTGGATCTGCTCGCAGACCTCCCGCACCGCCAGCGGTCGGCCGGCCTCCATCAAAACCATGCGGCACGCTTTCGTGAAACCCGGCTGGCGTCCTCCGGTCTTACGGTCGACCAACTCCAGCAAATCTTCTCCCAGGATTTCGTCGCCGAACAGATTGGCGAGCCCTGAGATTGTCTGCTTCAGGGTGCCAATGCGTTTCATGATTTCAGCCCGCTGACGCATCAGCTGGCGAAGTTCTTCATGGGCCGTTTTGACCACTTCCTGGACATGAGGATCCCCGGTATGTAGAAGGGTTCCGTTGCCCGTCCCGTTACTGCCATTCGCTCCGTGCTGCATAACCCCACCCTCCGAACTTGCCTGACCAGTCTTCGTTCCGGTTCTCTAGCCCTGGCACACCACTCCTGCGCCTAGATACGCAGAGGTATGCTCCCGAGTTCCATTGGAGACAAGTGTGAGAAATAGATCTGATCACGCGCTTCACCATGCTCGTTTCCGGCACGAGATAAAATTCGTCCAAGCCGAAACTGACTGCTTAGTTTGACGTTAGGGCTCGGGAAAGGTGAGGCAGTTTACAAGAATGTGACAAGTGGCCGGAAACCGCGGACGAATACTGCTTGCGCGAGGACGAAGCAGTGCTCAGTGCTCAGCAATTGGCACTTAGCCCTTGCACATTTCTGCCGCACGGCTAAATGCAAAGTGCCAAATGTTGTTCGCATCTCAGCGCGCAGAATTTCTCCGCGCATCCAGACTCAGTGGGCCCGCTCCAAACTGGGAAATGAGCAGAGCGCCGCCTAACATGGCCACGTTCTTCATAAACATGGCCATTTGTATCTGAGCTACCATTGGATCTTTCACTGCCCAGAAGTTGTGCATCACGAGCGTCACCGGAACCAGGAAGAGCACGATCAGCCAGGCGCCAATCCTAGCTCTGTATCCGAGCAGAATGCTGAGTCCTCCCAGCAACGCTAGAATTCCCGACGCGGGAACCAGGAAACCGGCCATGGGCACGCCCGCGTGCACGGCGTACGCGATGTCTTGCTGCGAGAAGTGGAAGAATCCTGACAGGATGAAAATGGCGGCGAACAGGATCCTCCCCGCCAGCGTGACGAACGCGGTGGCGGATGCTAGCGCTCTCACGTCGGTACTCTTCAAAGCGCTGCCAGCGCGTGAACCCTGCGATGAAGTCGAAATTGAGTTACTAGCCATAAGAAGCCCTCCTGAAAAATTCCTGGATTCGAAATGCCCGATATCCCGAAATAGATGACACCCGCCTTCAAAAGTTACTTTAAATAACTACTTGCATTTGTAAAGTAGGAACTTTAAAGTAACTAAGTGAGGTTATAACGTGCGCCGTTATGCCGAGTCACCTGCGCCCTGTCCTATGGGTGGATTACTCGAAGTGCTAACTCGCCCTTGGACCATGCACATTCTGTGGGCTTTATCTACGAACGGACCGGCCCGGTTCGGGGTGCTTCGACGGCAGATCGAGGGCATCTCATCCCGCGTTTTGACCGAGAGGCTACGGCTGCTAGAACAAAAGGGATTCATTTATCGCGACTACGAACCCACGATCCCGCCTTCCGTGACTTATGGCATCACGAAGCGCATGAAGGATATTCAGAAGGTGCTGGGTGAATTAGACCAACTGGCGCACAAGTGGCAACAAGAAGATGGACCGGCAACCCACAAGGGCGTGGATCAACCGACGGGAGAAACGGTCTCTTCAACATGAACCACGGTTTTCCACGTGTTCGTCCTTGACAAAAGCAACATACCTGTTAGAGTGCGGCAAAATGCTTCTCCCAGAGCATTTGAAGAAGGGACCCTGGTATGAAGAATGTCTACGAGGTTCTGAGGCAGAAGGAACTCGAACTGGCGCGGCTGGAAAAGGAAGTCGAGGCGTTGCGCGTAGCCGCCCCGTTGTTGTCCGATGACAAGGAATCGATGCTGGAAGCGACTAGCAACAAACCAACACTCGCGAGTCCCACAACCGCGCAGCAGCCTATCCGCATCCCGCAGGCGGCCGTCAATGCTAGCCCGCAACCGGCGCGTGCGGCAGGCTGGGAAGACACAGCCAAGCGTTGGCCGTAGCGTCGTTGCTGCGACGGCGGACTCAAGCGCACCAACGCACCTCGGGCACCTTCAGTTGTGGCAGTTTACTTTGTGCACCTTCGATTCCTTTGTGGTTAATAGTTTAATGCGCGCTCGCCAAATCTGCGCCCGAGCGATGCTATACTCCACCCAATAACTCTGGCCGAATAATTTCCTCATTACGCCTTCAGCTCAAGGCGAGGCGGGGGATGGTGTGTCGGGGCAGATAGAGGTTAAGCCATGAGTGCGGCAGCGACACAGGCACCGGTTCGAGTGTTTACCAACACGCGCCGCGTACCTCGCTTTCCCTTGGCAGTTCCCGCAGATGTCACCGTCTTACGATCAGGAATTCCCTTCTCAATTCCCGGGCGTTCAGTCACCCTCGGGGAGCGCGGTGTCGGCTTGGTGCTGGCCGGAGAGCTTAATCCTGGCGATTCCGTTGGCATTGAGTTTCGCTTGCCCGATGCAGGAGGCCCGTTTCGCTTGAAGGCGGTGGTGCGCTACCAGGCGTTGTTCCATTGTGGTCTTGAGTTCGTCAATCTGACCTCGGAACAACAGACGCTGATTGAACACTGGACGCGAAGGAAGTCGGTCGCCAATTCCACTGCGCCAGTTGCCAGTGCTCCATCCTTGCGGTCGGAACCAGGGGGCAAGCCAGCCCAATCGCTTCCCCTCTCCAGTCGAGTGATCAGTCAAAATAGCTCTGTTGGAAGAAGCATTCGGCCGATGTTGCGGCGCGCAGCGTGGATCGTGCTTCTGGGGACGCTCCTGCTCGCCGCCGTCGGCTGGTGGCACTGGCGTCAGGCGTGGGGCGAACTGGAATCGCAGATTCCGCCAAGTCAGAAAGCCGTGCAACAACCCCCCGCCTATGTTCCGGCGGAAGTCATGCAACGGTTGCTGATCCACAAGACCGAGCCGATCTACCCCGAGGCAGCCCGGCAAGCGAACATACAGGGCATCGTGATCCTTGACACGGTGATCGGACGGGATGGAACGGTTGTCGACGTGCACCCGATCAGCGGCCCCGACGAACTCACACCCGCAGCCGTGGATGCGGTGAAGTGGTGGCGTTTCCAGCCGTACCAGGCCAATGGCCAGGCCGTCGAAGTAGAAACCAAGCTAGCTGTGGAGTTCAGAGGGAATTGACCAGTGCGCTTCCGTTGAGGTCATTCCGGAGTGTCCGTCTCAGCCGGACCGGCGCGTGGATTTTTCTTCCTTTGACGTCATCCTGAGTGGCCGTCAGGCCGCTAAGGATCTAGCTCCGATTGGCGTGAATTCGGTTGAGCGCTCCTACAAGGCTACCCCACATCGTGGCACTCCGCGCGAGATCCTTCACCTGGCTGAAGCCAGGGTAAGGATGACGTCTTTCGATAGTGATTTCTTGAAGAGCCTTTGTGTCAGCGTTATTTGGACGTTACCCGATTCTTGCGAAAAGCGTGCAGAATCATCGCGCTGCTGATCGCGAAACTGCCCACAGCTCCCAGCGCCATCACCTCGGCCATCTGCCAACTCAAACCCAGGAAGTCGGCAAAGAACGCAGTCAGAGCAAACCCCACCCCTAGGATATTTAACCATACCGGCGCGCGTACAGGATTGCTGTGTCCGCGATTGTAGAAGCGGAGTTGCAGCAGCACCGCGACTAATCCGATCGCGGCCACCACAACCACCGCGAGTGGGCTAAAGAAGGCACTGCGCTTGGTGTACAGCACCACCACCCCCAGCCCGCAGCACAGTAAGGCGGACGCAATCACACTCCAGCGGCGAGAATAGGATGGGCTGTCGGCCACGAGGTTTTGTTCCTCGCATTTATACAGGGGTTTGGCGACGGATTCAAACTGGTCCACGCCGTGGCCGCTGGAAACTCTGTCTGAGTCATGGTACCGCAGCCTGACACTGGGACTGACAACTGACCACTGTTCAAGAACTCATAAGGTTGTAGAAAGACTCCTCCAGTGTTTTCGTTCTTTGAAAGAAGGATTACCGCGGCGTGATTGCGGCAGCCGTGCTGCAAATAGTTGTCCAGACTGTTAATCCTGGGTTCCGCCGTGTGGGAGAGGCTCGATCGCCATTCGGAACCAGCTACTCCCAGCGAGCTTAGAGAAGACGTTGCCAATCTCTGAATCATAAGCTAGTATGTCTATCTAAATACTTGACTTTATGTTGCACCCCAACCTAGGAGAATCGTCCTGCATGAGAATCAACGTCACCCAGCGTTTGTTGGCTTTCATTCTGCTTCTCGCTGTCTCCGCATCTGCGACTGACGGGTACTTCTCGACCGGCTATGGGGTCAAACAGCAAGGGCAAGGAGGCGCGGGCATTGCCCTTCCGCAGGACAGCCTCGCAGCTGCGATCAATCCTGCGGGCATGGTTCTTGTTGGGGATCACTTCGATTTCGGGGTGACCTGGTTTCGTCCAGTTCGGGACGCCACGATCACAGGAAACGAACTCCTGGGCCCGCAAGCGGACTACGACGCGAGCCGCAAGAAAAACTTCTTTATCCCCGAACTGGGATACAACCACCTGCTCAATCCAAAACTTTCGCTGGGCGTCTCGATCTACGGCAATGGTGGCATGAACACCGCTTACACCACTCCCATCCCGCTTCTGGGCAGCAAGAGGGCGGGCGTGGATCTCACTCAGTTGTTCGTGGCTCCGACCGTTGCTTACAAACTGAACGAGCATAACGCTGTCGGAGTCGCGTTGAATATCGGTTATCAGAGATTCTCCGCTAGCGGGCTGCAGAATTTTGCCAATCCGAATTTCTCGATCGCGCCGGGGAACGTGACCGACGTTGGCTACAACGGTTCCTTCGGCGTTGGATTCCGCGTGGGCTGGCTGGGAACCATCACCCAGCGTTTGAGCGTGGGCGCAACCTTTCAGAGCCGCACCTATATGCAAAAGCTCGACAAATACAAAGGATTGTTTGCCGAGCAGGGCGGATTCGACATCCCCGCCAATCTAGGCGGCGGGGTCGCGTTCAAGCTTACTTCGAAGGCAACGGTTCTATTCGATGAAGAGCGCATTTTCTACGAGCAAGTAAATTCGATCGCCAATCCGGACTTCCCCATCCAGGCTCCTCTGGGTGCCAGCAATGGCCCGGGGTTCGGATGGCATGGCATAAACGCCGCCAAGCTGGGCTTCGCTTACAAAGTAAGTCCTACGATAACGCTGCGCGCCGGGTACAACCATTCGGGCTTACCGTTCGACCGCAGTCAGACTTTCTTCAACCTGCTCGCTCCGGCCGTAGTCCAAGACCACTTGTCAGTGGGCGCGACTTGGAGTCTTCATGGAGGCAAAGAGATCAATCTCGCCTATCAGCATGCCTTCGAGAAGACATGGAACGGCGTGAATTCCATCCCGGGCAGCTTTGGCGGCGGCGAGGCCAATCTGAGCATGTATCAGGATTCGGTCGGCGTCAGCTTTGGATGGGGAAAGTAGACTAACATTATATGGTGGCTTCCATCGCCAGCCCGTGGCCGTGGTATCTCGCTGGCCCAGTAATCGGACTGTTCGTGCCCGCCCTGTTGATCCTCGGCAATAAGATGTTTGGTGTCTCGAGCAATCTGC
Organism: Terriglobales bacterium; assembly: GCA_035601995.1. Lineage (GTDB taxonomy): Bacteria > Acidobacteriota > Terriglobia > Terriglobales > Acidobacteriaceae > JABDBE01. The sequence goes on along the minus strand of DATNNE010000131.1, from coordinate 384,881 downwards.
GACATCTGTGTTCCGCGATCCTTCCTGGCAAGCTCGATTATTTCCGCTATGACTGGAAGCGAACCGGACTTTGGAATCTTCTTTTTGTGGCCGGCATTCTAGTCGGCGGCTTTCTCGCTTCGCACTGGGAGGGAACTCAGTACGTAGCTATCTCGGGACAGACCAGATTCGCTTTGACCAGGCTGGGCATTCACGATTTCTTCGGGCTGGCCCCGCGCGAATTGTTCACCTGGTCCGCATTGCTGACTCTCAAGGGATTTGTCTGCGTAATTCTGGGTGGCTTCCTGGTCGGCTTCGGCACGGCTTACGCTGGCGGTTGCACTTCCGGTCACGCCATTTCAGGGCTTGCGGACCTGCAGCTATCGTCGTTGATCGCGGTCGTTGGTTTCTTTGCCGGCGGACTTGTCGCCACCTATTTCATTCTTCCGCTTCTCTTTTGAGAATCAATGTCCACCGAACTGAGTTGCGAACAACCAACCGAGCAAGCCAGAAGCCAAATCGGGATCGGTTTGCTGGCTTACTTTCTCCTCGGCATTGGTTTCGGGATCACGCTAACCAAGTCCGAGGTTATTTCCTGGTTCCGCATTCAGGAGATGTTCCGCTTTCAGTCTCCTCGCATGTACGAGATCATCGGGTCGGCCGTTGTGGTTGCGGCCATTTCGGTCGCTTTAATTAAGAAGCTCGGGTTGAAGACCGTCTCAGGTGAGCCGATCACGATTCCTCCCAAGAACCTGGGGCACGGCATTCGCTATGCTGTGGGTGGCACTATCTTCGGCCTGGGCTGGGCGCTTACGGGAGCTTGTCCGGCACCACTGTTCGCACTCCTAGGCAATGGCGTCACGGTGATGATTGTGGCTATTGGCAGTGCGTTAGCTGGAACCTGGCTATACGGATTCCTAAGGCCGAAACTCCCACACTAGGGGTCTTCGATGAGGAGGCGCTACGCCGTTCTATCCTCCCCCTCCTGCCACCCACTCCGCTTGCCGGGTGTCACTGTGGCTGACTGCGTAGAGAGCGAGTTCGACACGGCTGGAAATCCCAAGCTTATCGAAAATGTGGAACATGTATTTTTTTACTGTGTGTTCGCTAAGCCCAAGCTCGCGGGCTACCTCGCGATTGCTGAGTCCGTCCGCAACCAGGGCCACGACTTGCTCCTCGCGCGGAGTGAGTAACCGAAGCCCATGGGTGTTCACCACGCGCAAGCACGGTACCTGAGTTACGGTCTCAACCAGGTATTGCAACTGCTCACTGTTGGCCCACACTTGTCCCTGATGAACGCTCTGAATGCACTTGCACAGCAAGCGAAACGGATAGTCAGAAAAGCAAAACAATCCCTTCACGCCGGAGCGGAAGGCACTCACAACCGAGTCGCGATTCGATTCGCTGAGCACTAGAACCTTGGCGATTTGCGGATAAGCCAGATGCAAGCGTCGGACGTTAGCCATGTCTTCGCCAGCGAGTTTGGGATGATCGGCATTCATGAGGATGACATCGACCTGAAAGTCTGCGACGGCCCTGAGGATAACATTCATATCCACGCCGCAAGAATGGATCCGGAATTCCGGCCGTCGGCGCAGCGCGCCCACCAACAGCTGACACTGCATTTGATTGGAGTCGGCGACCAGGACGCCGATCGTGCTCGAAGTGGCAGGGCGTGCGGATTCCATAGATTCACATCCATGTTATAACTCTGGCGTTAATCATAGACGTTGGGTCGATTGAAACGCTGTGACATCGCGCTGCCCTGGCGAACCGTATTGGTGTGGAAAACTTCGCGCGAGACCGGAACGAATCGGGATTCTCCCGATACGGCACAGCGGCAGTTGATAGCAGCCTTCCTGATTGCCCCAGCGTGGGAGGCTTCTCAACTCCGGCTCAAGAGTTGATGACGCTTTTCGTCAAGTCCACTTTAGCGGGTGCAACTAAGGTAGTACCGATTGAAATGCCCACAATTGGCGCGATGCAGCTTATCAGGTCTTCAAATTCGCCCTGTTATGGCTTACGGTGCTGCCCGAGGTAGAACACAACCCGATTCGGTCATCGTCTTAACTGCATACTTTTGTGTACGGCGCTTCCCATGTCTTGCCACTTCTAGCACACGACGATAAGTTCAAGAGGTACGACAATCCTAATAGAAAGGTCGCAGTTCCTCGGTAGCGAGTCGAGGCCAGAAAGGAAAATGAAGATCAACCATAGTGTGGTCTATTGCGTTCTCGCTCTCACCTGCTGCCTTGCGCAACAGGGGTTGGTGGTAGCTATGGCTCAAGCACAGCAGCCAAGCGCGGCTGTTGCACAGACCGGGCCAGCGGTAACCACGAAATCCGGAGTGGCGGACGGTGCTGGGACTCCAAAAGCGATTCCAAGTAAAGTGAACCCAGCCCTGACGGGGGTGCGCCGTCCGCTTTACCGGCTTTGCAAAAGTGATGTGGTGGCGATTTCTTTCACGTTCTCTCCCGAGTTCGACCAAACCGTGAGCGTGCAGCCGGATGGGTACGTGACCTTGAGAGGCGTGAAGCAGTTGGTTGCCGAGGGTACAACCGTTCCCGAGTTGCAAACAGCCATCGGCCGAGCCTATGCCAGCATGTTGCATGATCCCGAGGTCACGATCGTGCTTCAGGATTTCGATAAGCCGTATTTCATCGTGGGTGGCGAAGTGAATCATCCCGCGAAATACGAATTACGCTCGGATATTAGCGTCACCGAGGCAGTGGCCATAGCTGGAGGTCTCACCCCGCGAGCCAAGCACTCCCAGATCGTGCTGTTTCGACGTGTTTCCGATGATCTCGTCGAGTCTCACTTGCTGAATGTAAAGGAGATCATGAAATCGCGATCTTTGGCAGAAGACGTTCGCCTCAAGTCCGGCGACTTTTTATTCATACCGCAGAATCTGATTTCCAAGATCAAACAGTACTTGCCGACTTCCAGCATGAGCATGTACGCGAGTCCGACACAGTTCTAGGAGGAATTGTTCGGCAACCAACGGGGAAATCCCTGACACAGAATCGGAAATGACTATTTGGACTCTCATATGCCGGAGGAGCTTAGAATCATCCCAAGATCGGCGCACGTGCCTTCCCCCACCTTGCGCGACTTACTGTCGGTCGTATTTCGACAACGACGGCTAGCGTTGATTTCGTTTGCCGCAGTCTTTTTCGCGATATTTGTCTACGGGTTGATCGCACCACCTTACAAATCAGAAATGAAGGTGTTGGTCCGTCGGGGACGCGTCGATCCTGTGGTTACTTCGACGCCGAGCCAAGCAGAATTCGAACGGGAGAGTGTGACTGAGGAAGAACTGAACTCAGAAGTGGAGCTGTTACATGACGACGAAATCTTGCGCACGGTGGTGCGGCGTTCAGGCCTGGTTTCTGAGGGGCATTCGTGGTTCTGGAGCATGGTCGGTGACAACCAGGAAAAAGAACTGGCTCGGGCGGTGCGGCGAATTGACAAGCGGCTGACGGTCGAACCGGTGAAAAAAGCGACACTCATTACTGTGAGTTACAAATACTCGGACCCGGTTCAGGCGGCTAAGGTGCTTCGTTGCCTGGCTACCGCATATCTTGAGCGCCACGAACAACTACACCGCCCCTCGGGGGAGTTCAAGTTCTTCGATCAACAAGTCGTTCAATCGCGTAGCGCCCTCGAGGACGCAGAGTTGCAACTCATGAGGTTTGGGGCTGACCAAGGAGTGACTTCAGCCGCGGTGGAACGCGACTTGGTGCTTCAAAAGCTGAGCGAAGCGGATGCGGACGCTCGCCAAACCCAGGTATCGATCGCGTCCTCCACGGAGCGCGCTCGCATCCTGGAGAAGAAACTGGACTCATTGCCCGAGCGGATCACCACGGTGATGCGTGACTCCGACAATCCACAACTCATGCAAAAACTGAAGGCGCAGCTGCTCGAGTTGCAGCTGAATCGGACCGAACTGCTCGCCAAATACGAACCTTCCTATCGCCCCGTTCAGGAGATCGACCAGGAGATCGCGGAAACCAAAGCTTCCATCGCAGCAGAAGATAAGGCCCCAATCCGCGAACGCTCAAGCGACCAGCATCCAGATCACGAATGGGCGAGGAGTGAGTTATTAAAGACGCAGGTCGAACTGATCGCAATGAGCGCGCACGCCGCCGCCGAGAACGTCTTACTGGTTCACTACCGGGAAGCGGCGAGCCAACTGGGTGACCGCGCCATCGAGCAGGAACAGTTGATGCACGATTTGAAGGCGACCGAAGAAAAATATCTCCTGTATCTCAACAAGCGCGAGGAGGCAAGGATAGGAGATGCGCTGGATCAAGGAGGCATTCTCAATGTAACTATCGCCGAACAACCCGCGGTCGCAGCACTGCCTGAGCTTTCCGCACTGGGCTTCGGGTTCATTGGCCTGGCGGGTGCAAGCACGCTAAGCATCACGGTGGCCTTCGTTGCCGACTACATGAATCCAGCCTTTCGGACTCCGGATGAGATCGTTGCCTATTTGGGAAGTCCGGTGCTGGCTTCGCTGCCCCGAAGAAACGAATAGAGACATGCCCCGTTGCAACAATGGAGACCGGAGTTTCGTATGACTCATCGCAAGACGGGGTGGGCAATCGCAAGAACATTTGCTCCAGGAAAGGGACAATGAGCACATTTGTCGATTTAATGCCGCAGACGTTGGATGAGGTCTACGAGCCAGCCACCATCGACGTCGACCGCGAAGAATATCGCCAACCCGGACCCGTAGTTTGGAATTCCGAATCCTTCGCCGAGGAGCAGATCCGCGGCTTAGTGCGACAGGTATTTCTTCCGGGATGGCCAAAACCTGCGCACCAGGTTGTTCTGAGCCCAGTGGATTCGGAAACGGATATCAGCTCGATCTGCATGCAAGTGGGTTTGGCGCTGTCCGCGCAAGTACGGGGAACTACTTGCCTGGTAGAGGCAAATCTCAACAGCCCCGGATTGGAACAGGTCGTCGAGAAAAATGGCCACGGTCTGATTGCGACTCAGAAGTCGTCGCCATTCCGAGATCCGTCGTGCCAAGTCTCCAACGAACTGTGGCTCATTCCCCGAAGTGTCTTTATTGGCGAGAACCAAAATGGCTTGTCGGGTGCATGGCTGCGCGAACGGCTTACCGAACTGCGCCACACGTTCGACTACACGATCCTCTACGGGCCGCCCGCCGCAGTTGGTAGCGAGGCTGCATTGCTGGCCAGTCTTTGCGACGGCATGGTGCTCGTCGTGGAAGCGAACTCGACTCGACGCGTGGCTGCCCAAAAGGTAAAGGAAAAACTGTACGCCGCCAATGCCCGTCTGTTGGGAGCGGTTCTCAGTGATCGGACATTCTCGATCCCCGAGACGATTTATAAGAAGCTGTAGGACGTTTGTGGACAGAGCCATGGCGCCGGCTTAACGAGCGTTTAAGACGAAAGCGCGAAACAAGAATTCTGGTCGGAGGGGACTTAGAAACTTCGTGAAAAACAGAGCAAAAATCAGTCGGGACTCAATTAGCGGAGCCGCGCTCAAAGAATCGTCTTGATGACAGCTGTACCCAACCTTTTAATACCATTCACCCTGCAAGGAGAACAGTGGTATTCAATTCAAACCCGCTACCGCTTTGAAAGAAAAGTAACCGCTCAACTTCAACACAAAGGCCTGCAGACATTCCTTCCATTGCTCGAAGAATTTCACCGCTGGAGTGATCGCCGTCAACCCGTCGACGTTCCGCTGTTCTCGGGCTACACTTTCGCGCATTTTGATCTGTCAGCCGGCATACGAATGGAACTCCTGCATACCGAAGGGGTCATCCGCCTGGTCTGCTTCAGGGGGGTAGCAATTCCAATTCCGGCCAAGCAAATTGAGGATCTGCAAAGGCTGCTATCCCAGAAGGTCCCGTGCGCCCTGCACGCCTTTCTGAAGGTTGGACAAAAGGTAAGGATTCGAGGCGGCTGCCTCGATGGCCTTGAAGGAATTCTAGAACAGCGCGGGGAAAAGAACCTGGTGATCTCCATTGAATCTATCCAGCGCGCCGTTGCCGTCACTATAGAAGGATACGAATTGGAAATGGTCTGAAGTGCGTCCCCCTGTACCAATCAAGCCCGTAACCCCGACCCGTAAACTTGCGTCTCCCTCCCGCCTGATTCCCGGAGCGCAAGCAGCGGCTGGCCAGGTTCCCCGGAAGAAATCCTCTGTCACGGTCGATGGACGATTCTGGGAATGGCAAGGCCAGGACGGTCTCGGAGAACCGAGGAAGCGTCATCTCTCTGAAGTCATCGCAGAAGCTTTCTTTCCCAGACTTTCGGTTCACGGCCAGCGCTGGAATCTCGCCCGACAAGTCAGCGCGGACTTTTTCCTAATCATCTTTGGTTTTGCCGCGGTTGGTCATCTGATATTGCTTTTGGAATTCGCCATTTACCATGACCCGGCGGCGTTGCTCGGTCCCGAGCCGTTTCCCACCGCCGGGCCGGGATTGCTGCTACTCTACGGAGCCCTGTTCACCTTGCTGGGCTTTTCCGAGCGCCTCTATCATCCTGAAACCGTTCAAATACCACACCAGGAACGATTGGTGCTGGCTAAAGTTGTTTTCTGGTCTGCTGCATTGGTTGTCGCAGCGGTAGGATGGTCAGGACCTCACTTGATCTCCCTCACAACCCTGGCCGCAAGCGTTCCGGTTAACTTCCTGATCATGCTGGCATGGAGGAAGCATTGGCGGCATATGCCCGCGGGACAGCCGCAAAGCGGACGCGATGTGCGGAACGTTCTTATCATTGGAGCCGCAGAGGTCGGCCGCAAACTCGCCGCGTGCATAGGCGAGGACCTTGCCTGTAGGCGTGTGGTCATTGGCTTTCTCGACGAGAATGAGCCCATTGGTGGCGACGTACGCGGGCGGCTTGACGATCTGGCACGCATCGCGCGCACCGATTTCGTGGATGAGATTATTCTCACCGCCCCGCACCAGCCCGAGTTGGCACGAAGGGTCATTCGAGAGGCGCGCCGCAACCAGATCGACGTGAAAGTTGTTCCAGACCTCTTCGGATTTGAGCCTGACGATCCGCTGGTATTTGAGAAGTTCGGCAATATTCCGGTTGTGACTTTGCGCGAGGAACGAATGCCGGCTTTCAGCCTGTTCCTCAAACGCATAGTCGACACGGGGACGGCCGCAGCGATCCTGGCGCTCACGGCACCTTTACTGGCGATCATTGCGCTGGTGATTAAGTTGGAATCACCAGGGACAATACTCTATCAGGCCCAACGAGTAGGACTAAAAGGACGGCGGTTCCGATGCTACAAGTTCCGCACTATGGACGCTGGCGCGGACAAGCTGAAAGAACACTTGCGCGCCAGCAACGAGCGCCAAGGGCCATTTTTCAAAATGGTCGACGATCCCAGGATTACCCGTGCGGGCAGATTTCTCCGCCGCTACAGCTTGGATGAACTACCGCAGCTCTGGAACGTAGTGTGCGGCGAAATGAGCTTGGTAGGGCCACGGCCGCATCCGCTTGACGATTTCGAGCGCTACGACCTGGGCGATCTGCAACGTTTGGATGTTCCGCCAGGGCTTACAGGGCTTTGGCAAGTTACGGCGCGTCGTGATCCATCGTTTGAGCGCGGCTTGGCGCTCGATCTCGAATACATCAGAAGTTGGACCCTCTGGAGAGACTTCCAGATTCTGTACAAAACGATTTCCGTGGTTCTGCACGGAAGCGGCGTATAGCCATGTCCTCAATCGCGTATCCGGCGGCTCGAATTCGTGGAAGCGGTGTCCTCGCATGGGCAGTCAGTGGTTCTTTCCGGCTGATGCGCCCACTAATTGTGGCGCCGTCAATGCTCTTCCTGGCAACGCTGACACTAATGCTTTTCCATCCGCCAGACTTCAATTTCCATTCCATTGATCGATTTGCGTTCGGGCTCTTGATTCTCGTCGTGCTTCTGCGCGCGTGTGTTCTGCGGCAAGCGCTCCGATTCAACGGCCGGGTTACATGGCCGATGCTGGCAATGGTTCTGCTAGCGTTCTATGGCGTGGTTTCCCAACCCAATGACGCTGAGACCTGGAGCTTGTTTGCGGCCAAATGGCTGGTGCCCTTCACCTTGTATCAGCTGGCCGCATACATTTTCGACGACGCTCAATCGTTGCGGAGGTTCGAGACGTTCTCGCTGATCGTGCTCGGATATCTGAGCCTTACCGCCATATTCTTCATGATCGACGCAAAGCAATTCATCTTTCCCCGTTACATTCTGGACGAAAGTTTGGGCTATCACGCCGACCGCGCGCGCGGACCATTCCTGCAGGCTGTGGCCAACGGCGTCGCCCTGAATTTGCTCGGTTTGCTTGCCCTGAATTCATTCCGGCGCAATCGGCTGCGGGCCATGCTTGCGCTTCTCTTCCTGGCGGCGTTACCGCTGGCGATTGTTGCCACCAAAACGCGCGCCGTATGGCTCTCTTTTGCCCTGTCAATTTTGGGGTTGCTCTTCTTTTCATCAAGCAGCCGGCTGCGGCGCGCCTGCCTCTGCCTCGTAGTCGCTGGCGGCATAGGACTCACAACCGCCGTCACTCTTGCAGATCGCAATGCGTCCCTGGCCGATCGGCTGGAGGAACGAGGCCCCGTGATCTTCCGGATGGAGATCTATCAGGCTGGTTGGCAGATGTTCCTGCAGAAACCGCTTGCCGGATGGGGAGCCGCGGATATGCAGACGGAGCTCTCCAAAAGAATCAGTGACTTTCACCAGGAGCAGTTCTTTTTCCACAACACCTATCTCGAAATCGTTGTCCAATACGGGCTCGTGGGTTTGGTGCTCTATCTGTGGATTGTGGTTGATCTATTCAAGCTGGGTCGGCGCCTGAATCGCCCCACCGCGCTCTCACACCGCGATTTCCTCGATCAGGAATTCCGCACGACGCTGTGGCCGTTGCTCTTGGGCGTGTACCTGCTAAACGCGTCATTTGTGGTCATGAATTACCAATTTGTGAATGGACTTCTGTTCACCCTGGCCGGCCTGCTGGTCGCGCAAAACCGCCGCCACGAACAAATCCGGCTCACTGCTCTGGCACATTGATGCCTACCGTTGCCTACCTCGCAAATCAATTTCCCTCTCTAGTAGAGCCCTACGTAACCGACCAAATCCATGAACTGCGCCGACGTGCCGTCACTGTGATCCCATGCAGCGCGCGCCATGCCTTACCTGCCCTTGATTCCGAACTCAGGCTCTTTAACGCCGAAACCCTGTACCTGCAGCCGCTACGGATCAAGTTAGCAATCCATGCTGCTTTTTTGTGCATCCTGAAATTCCCCCTGCTCAGAGATTTCTTCTGTCGCGTAATCTTGCAGGGCAACGAGCCCCTCCGGAAACGGTTGCGCACTCTTCTCCATACCTGGCTCGGAGTCTACTATGCCCTACTGATCAAGCGATCTCGCCCCGAACACATCCACGTGCACCACGGATATTTCTCATCGTGGATAGCAATGGTCGCGGCCCGAATGCTGGGAATCGACTTCAGCATGACTCTGCATGGGTCGGACTTGCTGCTGCACCCTGCATATCTCGATATCAAACTGAAATATTGCAGTTTTTGCGTGACCATCTCTGAATTCAACCGGCAGCATGTTCTGGAACGTTATCCCGAGATTCAACCAGCCAAAATTGTAGTTCGCCGCATGGGGGTCGATGCCGGCAACAACCACATCGAACTTCCCCGCAGAGGCTCACTAGCCATGCTCGCGGTCGGACGCTTGCATCCGGTTAAAGATCATGTCTTCCTGGTTCGTGCTTGCCGCGTGCTCAAGGACCGCGGCGTCTCCTTCTCGTGCCTGATCGCAGGAGACGGCCCCGAGCGCGCCTCCATCGAAGCGCTGATTTGCGAGCTGGATCTCCAAGACAACATCCCTCTCCTCGGCCATTTGTCACGCCAACAACTCGACATCCACTACGCCGCTGCCGACCTGGTCGTGCTCACCAGCCGCAGCGAGGGTATTCCGCTAGTGCTGATGGAGGCCATGGTGCGCGGTAAACCCGTGCTCGCTCCGGCGATCACTGGCATTCCTGAACTGGTTCTAGACGGCAAGAATGGCTTTCTTTATCGCCCGGGTTCGCTGGAAGACTTTGTAGCAAGGGTTGAGCTAGTCCGCCGCTCTGAATCTGCACTCGGCCCGCTGGGCCGGGCAGCCCGTCAGCATGTGCTTCAGCATTTCAACCGCGAAAAAAACCTCGCAGCTTTCTGCAATCTCATTCTCACAAACATCAGCCCTCCCTGTATCAACGCAATCGCGGAGTAGTCTTTATATGAGAATTCTCTACTGCAATAAATACAATTTTCCCTTCAGCGGCACTGAGGTTTACATGTTCGAGCTCATGGACTTGATGCGAGCTCAAGGGCACGAAGTCGCACTGTTTTCCATGGCGGACCCTCGTGGCCAGCCCACCCCCTACGACCGGTACTTCGTGCCACACATCGATTTCAAGAGCCCTCCCCAGGGATGGATGGCGCGTGCCAAACTCGCGGCCCACGCCATCTATTCCACTGACGCCCGCCGGCGGCTGCGGCAGGTCATTGCCGCTTTTCGTCCCGACGTAGCGCACGTGCGCAACATCTATCACCACTTGTCCCCATCGATTCTATGGGAGCTCAAAACGCAGGGCGTGCCTGTGCTCTATCACCTGAACGATTTCAAGCTGCTCTGCCCTACATACAACTTCGTGGCGAAAGGACGAGCGTGTGAGCGCTGTCGCGGCGGACAGTTCCGGCACGTTCTGACTGAAGGCTGTTACGCCGGACCGCCGGGCTCCGCCTTTCTGCTGATGGTGGAAGCGTATTTTCATCGTTGGTTGGGAACTTACCGGAAATGCATCGATCAATTCCTGACTCCTAGCCGTTTCGCCAAGGAAAAACTTGTGCAAAATGGATTCAGCCCGCAAAGAATAACCGTTCTTCCCCATTTTCAGAAATTGCCGGCGCAAGCTCCGCCAAACGCTGCACCAAACGCGCCGATTCTCTACTTCGGTCGCCTGTCCCCAGAAAAAGGAGTCGCCGACCTCTTGCGCGCAATGAAACATCTGCCACAGGTGCAGCTCCAGATTGCCGGCGACGGGCCGCAGCGGCCCGAACTAGAAAGCTTAGCTCGCGAGCTGTGTCTAACCAACGTGAAATTTACCGGCCATGTGAGTGGCAAAGTCCTGGGCTACATGATCGCCTCGTCCCGCTTTACTGTCCTACCCTCGCGAGCTTACGAAACCCTCGGCAAAACTATTCTCGAATCCTACGCATGGGGACGGCCGGTGGTCGCCTCCGACCTCGGTTCGCGGCGTGAACTGGTTGATCAGGGTGAGACCGGGCTTTTATATCCGGCGGGAAATGTAGAACACCTGAGGATCGCCATTTCGTTTCTCGCGCAACGGCCGGAGTTGACGGCCCAGATGGGCGTGTCCGGGCGTAGATTCGTGGAAGCTCAGCACGCTCCGGAAGCACACTATCGCGCGCTGATGCGACTCTATACCCAGATGAGGCCTTGGCCACCGAAGGCCAATAAAACCGCGGCCCTGCCCGTTACCGCACGGCCGCTGCGCGTCGCTTTCATCGGCGGGCGCGGCACCGTTTCCAAGTACAGCGGGATCGAAACCTATTATGAGGAAGTCGGCAAGCGGCTGGTGGAAATGGGCCACGATGTCACCGTGTACTGCCGGAGTTACTTCACCCCGGCGCAGCCGAACCATGAAGGCATGCGACTGGTTCGCCTGCCCACGTTTCGCTCCAAGCACCTCGAGACCTTCGTGCATACCTGGCTGAGCACGGTCCACGTCATGTTCAGCGGTTGCGACATCGTGCACTACCATGCGCAGGGTCCGGCGCTGTTTTCGTTCTTCCCGCGCTTGGTCGGGAAGAAGACCGTCGTTACTGTTCAAGGACAAGATTGGCAACGAAAGAAGTGGGGCCGCTTTGCCTCGTTCACCCTTCGACTTGGAGAACTCGCTTCCGCGCGACTGCCCAACCGCACTATGGTCGTCTCGCGGGCTCTGCAGCGGCATTACCAGACTACGTACGGGGTCGAAACCACATACGTCCCTAACGGCTCTGTGCTTCGCAAACGAGTCGCCCCCTCACAAATGGCAGAGTGGCGGCTCGAACCGGACAATTACGTTCTCTTTCTTGGCAGATTTTCGCCCGAGAAGAATTGCCATTTGCTGATTGACGCCTACGAAAAACTCGACACGCGCGCGAAGCTGGTGCTGGCTGGTGGCTCGAGTTACACGAATGCCTATGTCGATGAACTGCGCAAGCACCAGAGCGACCAGATTCTATTTCTCGACTGGGTTCATGGCCGTGCCCTCGATGAATTGCTGACCAATGCTGCGCTCTTCGTTTTGCCCTCCGACCTCGAAGGCCTCTCGCTGGCTCTACTTGACGCCATGGGGGCTGCCATCTGTGTGCTGACCAGCGACATTCCTGAAAATCGCGAAGTGATCGAGGGCGCTGGCTTTACTTTTCGACCGGGAGACGCGACCGATCTGGCGCGCATGTTGCGTTTTCTCCTATCGGACGCGCGCACCCGAACGGTGGCTGGCCGAAATGCACAAGCACGAGTTCGCGAGCGATATCTGTGGCCCCGCATCGCGGCTGACATTGGACACTCCTACGTGGAATTGACGGACCGGGCCGATGCATTCGATGCCTACCCTCCAGCGGAGGCTGCGGCAACACCTTCAGAGCAAGTCGGCTAGTATTCCCCGCAATTTCCCTACGACGGTCATTGCCGAACCGTCATTGCCGAACCAAGGTCGCTCCCGAAATGGGAAGCGCAGCGCCGGAATCGGCATCGTCGCCCATTCCACGAAATTCTTGTCAAGCCCCCTAAGACGGTCGAATCCCCGCAACCTGCTGCATCCAAAGAAAATATATTTATGCAAAGTTGGTGTATTTACCCTATGCGTTGAGCAATCATAGAAGAAGCTCAGAAAAACTCGCCATCTGGCCCGATTTCCCCGAGCCGTGCGAGGCGTCTCACGGTAACTCCGAGAACATCAGATGTTCTAGACGTATCCCGCCCCGGAAGAGAGATTTTGGCGGGTATCGTTAGCTGCCATCACGTGTTTTCATAGAGTTACGGAATTAGGCAGGTTGTGGCCCGGCGGATATCCCTCTCTGTAAGTTGCTAGAAGGCGATATTTTACCTGGCCTTTCTTTTTTAACCCAATCAATTCATAGATTTGGACGGAAACTACATTTTCCCGGATCTACACCCATGCCCACAGCCTTGTGGATCAGGCGAGAAGCGCGATCGGGATTACCTCCACATGAACCTAACGAAAGGACGACTTCCGTATGCCGCTGCTCCCGTTTCAAGGAACAGGCCGACCACTATCTACCGCTGGGCTCAATGCCGTCAGCCACAAGCTGGGCGTACACGCGCCTGAAATTTGGACCGTCCTGGCGGTCGAAACCTCGGGCTGCGGATACCTGCCCGACAAGCGACCGCAAATCCTCTATGAGCGTCATATCTTCCACCGCCTTACAAGAGGCAAGTTCGAAGACGGCAACATCAGCGACCCGACCGCTGGCGGATACGGCCAATCCGGAGCGCATCAATATGATCGTTTGGCGCTCGCCATCGCGAAGAACCGCAGTGCCGCTTTGCAGAGCTGCTCCTGGGGCATCGGCCAGATTATGGGCGAGAACCATGCTTTGGCTGGATTCGCAGACGTGGAACAGATGGTCGCAGCCATGTCCGAGTCCGAAGACCAACAACTCGACGCGATGAGCAATTTTCTCGTTGGTTCCCGACTCAACATTCCTCTACAGGCGCACGATTGGGTCTCGTTCGCTCACGGCTACAATGGCCCAAACTACGCCATAAACCGCTACGACATTCGCCTGAACGCCGAATTCCAAAAGTATTCTGCCGGGGCTCTTCCTGACCTGAATGTGCGTGCCGCGCAGCTCTATCTCACCTATCTTCATTTCCATCCGGGCCAAGTTGACGGCTTCGCAGGAACTCGCACCTTGTCAGCGTTCGCTGATTTCCACATTCAGCACGGACTGACCAAGACAAGCACCATCGACGCCGATGCCGTAGCACAGTTGTCTGCCTCGGCAGGTGTAGTAACAAACTGAGACCCGAGAACAGGCAACTGACGACTGGTTCTTGCCTTCGCCACTCGCTCATACATACGAGAACCACTCCGGAACGTATAGAATGTTGGCTCGAAGAGGAAGAACATGCGTTATGCCCGTTTACTTCTTGCTGTAGCATGCCTGGCTGGATGCGCCTCGGCACAATCGCAGAGCGGCCCGGCGAAGATCGGTTCGTCGGCCGTGTGGCAGGTATCGACGCAGTTCCTCGCCACGGCTCACGCCGCATGCGACAACTCATCCCCGGGCGCCGAATGCATGATCGAGCAGATGGCGAAAGCCGGTGCCCCAGCCGACGCGGTAAGCTTCACGCGTGAGCTTTACAAGCAAAGCCATGGGGACTTCGGCGTCATCACTGGCTTCCAGAGTCAAGCTCCGGTCGCCTTCGCATGGATCACCTATCCCCTGCGCGCCAACATCAATTACGGCCTCTTGTTTGTGAATGGAAAACCTCCCATTATCAACGTCGAGGATCTGCAGTTGCTCGACGCCAAAACCATGGAACACAGTTTCCAATTTCAGGATCTCAAGAATCAATTTCCCCAGGCCAATTTGTGGCCCGGCGATCGCGACGGAAAGACTTGGCCTAACTCGCAGGCCGGGCCAAATGGCGGAATCCAGTTTGTGGTGAGCTATCCTTTGCGCAATGGATGCCACGCCTGCGCCAGCGCTGGCTCTGCCCTCTTTAACTGGAACTTTAATGCGCAGGGGAAATTTCTGGGGACGACATTCCTGGGGCTGCTCGCAGCGCCGCTGCAGTAGTGCTTGCTTTGTGACAGCTAATAAAGCGAGAACACGTGAGCCAACGAGACATTCTCGAAACTGCGGAAGCATGGCCGTGGCCCGATTCGCTGGACGCACTGGTCGCCGCGCCTGCCTACCACATCAAGCTTCTGGAAAATGATCGCATACGCGTTCTTCACACCTTGATCCCACCGGGAGCAGTCGTGCCCCTGCACACCCATCGTTGCGGGGGCGCGGCTTACCTGATTAGTTGGAGCGACTTCATTCGCCGCGATCAGGACGGCAACGTGCTCGTCGACAGCCGCTGCGTCAGCCCGCCGCAAACCGTGCCGTGTGCGCAGTGGACAGATCCATTGCCACCGCACACCGTCGAGAATATAGGCGGGTCGGTGCTCAGCATTCTCATTGTGGAGCTCAAGAGCACCGACGTGGGCGGATAGTGTCTAGCGCGAGAGTCGACCTTAGAAGTGAAATTTTCGAACCGAGAAAACCTAGCCGAGACGCGGCGTAAGAATGGATCCCGCGGCGCTAGCAGTGGGTGAAAGTGCCAAATCAGATAAGTCCGGGGGCGAAGCCCAACCTCAACGGTTGCATTGCTAAGAAGGAGGTGAGAATTGCGCCATCGTGGTATTGAACGAACGCGTGGTCAGTTCATCCAGCGGCCGCTTGCGCAGTTCTTCGGAAAGAACCTCGATTCCCCAAGGGCCCTGATATCCGGCCTCGCGCACGCACTCGACAAAGCCTCTTACATCAAACTCACCCTCACCGCATAACCTGCGGTGATTGATGGTGTCTTCATGAAGGCTCCACGGCGCTTCGAAAGTCCCATCGTTCAGTTCGACGCTGACCAAATACTGCAGCGGTATCGCAGCTACTTCTTGATAGGAGATACCCAGCTTCACGATGTGCCAGAGATCGAGGACGATGCCGCCGTTCTTCGCCCTCGCGCCCTCGATCATAGTTAAAGAATCCTTGAGCGTATCGATCATCGCAAAGGGCATCAGTTCGAAGCCGATCCTGGTGCCGTGCTCTGCCGCCTCACGGCACAACTCGGCAAACCCCTCAATCAGGCGCGGCATCGGCGTCTGTTCGCGAAAAAAATCGCCAACCTTCACATGCCTTGCTCCCAGCACTTCAGCGGCCGTGAGCAGCTTCATCCTGTGAATGTCGGATTTGAGCTTTCTATCGCCGTCAAGGAACCAATCGGTCAGAAATTCCAATTCGATGTGCTGAATGCCATTGTCATCGAAGATCTGCTTCATCTCGCGTAGAGTGATGTGCTGAAGGATGTGATCGAGATCCGCATGCCAGAGTCCGAAGCCTTTGAAGCCCGCTCTGGCCGCGGATTCTACCCTGTCCCTGAAGGCGTAAGGACTGTACTCGCGGTCGGTGTGTGGCAGTCCCGCAGAAATGGTCCAGTAGGAAGCCAGCAATTCGACGTCTGATTTCATGGTTTGCTTCAGGCGGCGACTGCGTCGTGCGCCATCACCGACTTGACGGCTTGAATGATCTTGTCTTCGTTCGGCAAGATGAAATTTTCCATCGGCTCGCTGTACGGGACTGAAGTATCGAGCGCGGTCACCATTCTGACAGGGGCCCGCAGATATTCGAATCCGTGCTCAGCGACTTCGCCCGCGATTACCGCTGCCGCGGAAGAATGCCGAGGGGCTTGATCGACCAGCACCAGCCGCCCCGTTTTCTTCACCGAGTTCACGATGGTTTTCACATCGAGTGGCGCCAGCGTGCGCGGGTCCACGACTTCCGCGCTGATGCCCTCTTCCGCCAGCCGTTCGGCCGCTGCCAGGGCTTTCTTGACCATCCATCCGACCGCAACCAGAGTCACGTCGCTCCCTGTACGCTTGATGTCGGCAACGCCTATTGGAACGACGTACTCACCATCCGGCACCTCGCCTTTGTCCAGCGTCAGCATGTAGGGATGCAGATACACCACCGGATTGTCGTCGCGAATGGCTGCAGTCATCAGGCCTTTCGCATCGGCGGGAGTGGAAGGCACGACAACCTTCAGACCTGGAATTCCCATCATGGTGTGGTAGATGCAGTTGGAATGCTGTCCCGCCCAACCGGCGCAAAAACCGTATCCCGCCTTCAACACTACAGGCACCTTCACCTGCCCACCTGACATGTAGTGGAACCGGGGCGCCTCATTGATTACCTGGTCGAAAGCAACCAGCATGAACTCGCTCATCCACAATTCGACAATCGGACGCAAGCCAGTCATCGCAGCACCAATTCCGATGCCGATTTCCGCGGTCTCCGAGATGGGCGCGAGCCGCACCCGGTCTTTGCCGAACTTCTTGAGCATGGGATCGCGCTCGGTCATTGCCATGTTCTGGCCGTAGAAAACAACATTCGGGTCACGTTGCATTTCCTCGATGATTGCTGCGGCGATTGCGTCCCCGTACATCATTTCGCGCGCCATATTTTCCTCCTACGCGTACACATAGTTCAACGCCTCTTCCGGCGCCGGTGATGGACTGGCCAGCCCGAACTGCACCGCATCGTTCACCTCAGCCCGAGCCGCATCCTCGATGCGTTTCGCGCTGGCTTCAGTCAGAAGCCGGTCCTTCAAGAGCTTGGCGCGAAACTTCGCGACCGGATCTTTGGATTTCCACTTCGCGAACTCTGCCTTGTTGCCATAAACGGCTACGGCCTCATGTTCGGGAAATTGCGTAGGTAGCGGTGGCACCGTGATTACGTTTCCGTGCGCACTCAGGCGGTAAAACTTCGATTCGATCAAACTCGGCCCCTTGCCTGCGCGCGCTCGCTCCGCTGCCTTATCCACCGCCTTGTACACGGCGAGAGGGTCGGTGCCATCCACGGTCACGCCTGGAATGCTGAATGCTTCCGCCTTTTTGGACAGCGGGTCGCCCGCGATGGCATTGGCATCCTCGAGACTGAAATGCGTATAAGCCTGATACTGATTATTTTCGAGAATGTAAACAATCGGCAGCTTCCACACTGCGGCGATGTTCAGCGATTCGAAAAATGCCCCTTGTTTCGCGGCTCCATCTCCGAAAAAGCAGTAAACGACCTGGCCAGCCTTCTTAACCTGTGCCGTCAGCGCTGCGCCCGTCGCATGGGCGATGCTTTGACCAATGATTCCCGAGGTTCCCGGGAAATGATTTGCGGGGTCGGCTAGGTGCATCGACCCGCCAAAACCCTTGCACAGTCCGTCTTTGCGGCCGAAGATCTCGGCCATCATTTTTCCCAGCGGCGTGCCTAACACGATGGGATAACCGTGACAGCGGTAGCTCGGCATCACGAAATCGTCGTCGTTGCGCGTGGACAAAGATCCTACAATGCTGGCTTCCGCCCCGTCGCCCAGGTGGGCGTGCCCTCGAATCGCTCCCGGGTGTTCGATGAAAGCTCGTTTGACCGCTTCCTCGAATTCGCGGATGCGGACCATCTGCGTGTACATCCAAGTTAGTCGATCCTTCCCAAGCTTTTTTTGCTTTTTCATCGCGAGTTTCTTCCAGACTTCTTCGACGCAAATTTCTTTGGCCTAGATCTCGTCGACTTAGGTTCCTTCGGCGCAGTCAAAGAATCATTCTGATCACCGATGTGGCATAGGGATCCGCCCACAGGCACTTCAGCAGTTTCTCGCGCCAGGACCTTCAGCAACGTCCCGGCGGCCGGAGACTCCAGTTCATAGCTGATTTTCTCAGTCTCTAGTTCAACCAGGGGATCTCCCGCCTCGACGATATCCCCTTCGCGCTTGAGCCATCGCACGACAACGGCCTTGGTGCTGGTGACCCCGCCCGACTTCGGAACTATAACAGTGGTCAGCGCAGTCATTTTCGCATCCTTCGCACTCCGAGGCTTAGACTCGTATTCTTAAGCCTCGATCGGCACGTCTAAAGCGCGCTTTCCACAAACAGGCAAATCAGGCTCTGGTGCCCGGAGGCGATTTTAGGCTAAAGTATCTTTATTGCCAGTAGGCACCTTTTTGTAACCTGGCATTCGTTTGGAGGCTTTGGATGGAAGAATTCTATTGTCCGGTAAAGTTGACCGCCGACGTCATCGGCGGCAAATGGAAACCGCTGATCTTGTTTTATCTCGAGGGAGGAACAAAGCGATTTGGCGAACTGCGCAAACGGATCCCCGGCCTGACGAAAAAAATGCTCACGCAACATCTAAGGGAGTTGGAGCGCGACCAGGTCGTCCACCGCAAAGTGTACGCCGTTGTGCCTCCCAAGGTGGAATATTCATTGACCCGTCACGGGGAAAGTCTGAAGGCGATTCTCAAGCTGATGTCGGCATGGGGAACGAAGCACCGTGCCCGGTACGGAATCCCCAAGAGTCAGCCACGGGCTCCGAAGACTTCCGCGACCATAAAACGAATGCCGGCATCTGTAGAGGAAGTGCTTGCCGGCTGATTTCTTTTCGAAGAATGTCCGCGCAGCCGCATAGCGAAGGAGTCGCATGAACACTGGTGCTAAAGGGTTGCTGTCGCGATACGACGACGCCTGGCTCATCGATGGCGTCCGCACACCTTTTGCGGAATACAACACGGTGCTTGGACTGATCTCTCCGATTGACTTGGGCATCAAAGTCGCACGGGAAATCTTTCACCGCTCCGGCATTTCTCCGGAGTCAGTTGGTACGGTTGTGGCTGGCAACATGGCGCAAGCCAGTTTCGATGCCTACGTGCTGCCGCGCCACATCGGCATTTATTCCGGAATTCCCATCGAAGTACCCGCGCATCTGGTGCAGCGGGTTTGCGGGACCGGAATCGAGGCCATTCTGCAAGCTGCGGATGCGATCAAGCTGGGCAAGGTGGAGCTAGCTCTTGTAGTCGGGACCGAATCGATGTCGAGAAATCCGATTGCTGCTTACACGCACCGCGGCGGGTTTCGTATGGGTCACCTAGAATTCAAGGACTTCCTGTGGGAGGCCCTGCTCGATCCGTGTCCTGGCGTGACCATGGGAGGCTCGGCGGAAACGCTGGCGAAGCGTTACAAGATTTCGCGCGAAGAAGCGGATCAGTTCGCCGCCGAAAGTTTCAGCCGCGCAATAGCCGCACAAAAGAGCTGCTTCCTCAGCGGAGAAATTGTTCCGGTCGTAAATGAAACTTTCGAACGTGACCAATACAACTCGCGCGGCATCCGCCTTCCGAAGAAAGTGGAATCGTTCAGCCAGGACAGCCACGTTCGACCCTCGCCGCTTGATGTGCTGGCCAACCTGCCTTCCGCGTTCGGCGGCGTGCAGACCGGCGGCAACAGCTCCGGCATTGTGGACGGCGCAGCTGCGACACTAGTCGCTTCAAGCGAATTCGCACGCAGGCATAATAAGTCGCCGTTGGCCAAACTGATCGCGGGAGCGGTCGTAGGCGTTCCTCCGGAAATTATGGGGATCGGTCCGGTTCCAGCGATTCGGGCCGTCCTCGAAATCAGCGGCCTGCGCCTTGATCAAATCGATCGCGTCGAAATCAACGAGGCCTTCGCGGCACAAACGCTGGCCTGCGAGCGCGAACTCGGCCTGGATCACGCCAAGCTGAACGTGAATGGCGGAGCCATCGCCATTGGCCATCCCCTCGCAGCGACGGGCGTGCGCTTAGCGGTTACTTTGGCGCGCGAGCTGAAGCGTTCCAACGGACACTATGGAATCGCCTCAGCCTGCATCGGCGGAGGCCAGGGAATCGCGTTGCTGGTGGAAAACCCCTCTGATGCCATCGATGGCGGGCGGCGGAATTGAAGATGGACCGATGCCGGCCATGATGAAAGAATCATGTTCAGGGCCACTAACCTTTCCGTCGCTGGCAAGTCGAACAATTGATCTCGTGCGCCGCACTTCCACTTCCGTGCTGCTGATCCTGGTACTTGCCACGTCGGCGTCAACTTGCGTGGCAGGATGGGGTCAGCAAGAAGCCTCCTCTTCTCATTCGAGCGACCGACAAGCTTGTACAGGGAGAAAGCAAGTCGTCTCATCGCCCGTCAGCGCTGGGTGCGGCCACGTTCTGAAGTCGCTGCCGGGCGGATGCGGCATGCGAAGTTTTATCCAATTTCAGTTCGTGGCATTCCATGCGTTCCAGATTTCTGCTCCGCTCCAGCGCGCGACCGGCAACATTTCACGGCCGCCCGACGCTGTGATCATAGTTTCCTCGATCGGCTCCCCTGAAACCGACCGTGGCCCGCCCCGCTCCTGAAAAACCAAGCCCGCTTCACGCATTGAGCTATCCGTGTGTGTGCTCGTGCGTTTGATCAACTTTCGAACCTTTGGTTCTCAAGGAGCTATCATGAAAATTGCATTTCGCATTCTGTTCTGTTTGCTTCTCGCTGTAACTAGCCACGTTGCCCTGGCGCAAACCAGGCTCACGGTCGGCCAGGCGCTCGACTTCTGGATCACCACTACCGAAAATGAGGTGGTCCCGGCTGCCGATGCTATGCCAGAAGAGAAATATTCCTTCGCGCCAACTCATGGCGAGTTTACTGGTGTGCGTACCTTCGCGCAGCAAGTCAAACATCTCGCCGCCAACAACTACCGCATGGCCGCCTACATCCTCTCCGAGACACCGACGCCTGAACAGGCGTCCGAGACCGGGCCCGACGCAGTGCAATCCAAGGCCCAGATCATGGACTACGTCAAAGGCTCGTTTGTGGCACTGCATCGGGCTATGGCTGCCATCAACGACGCGAACCTGCTGGAGCCAATGTCCGCGTTTCCTAGCCCCAAGCAGAAGACCCGTCTGCAACTCGCCGAGGATGTGGTGGCCCACTCTTACGATCACTACGGCCAGATGGTGGAATACTTGCGTATGAACGGCATTGTTCCGCCGTCCAGCCGGAAGTAACTGGTTTCTCTGAGCAAAAGCCTGCCACCCGACATGCTGCGCGTGCCGGGTGGCATCTTCTGTCAGTGCACGGTGGATGTATCGTTTGCAATCCGGAAATTATGAACTGGCGCACGGAATGCAGCGCAGTGTCCCAGAGGCGCAGGCAAAAGCACGGAATCTCACGCCGGCCAGATGGCGAGCGCAGTTTTGCTGAGAATCTGCTGCTTGATTTCTTCTTTCAAGGGCAGCGCGCGAAAATCATCAAGATTCTTTTTGATATCGGGAACACCCGGCCCGGGCCAGTCCGTGCCGAATAGCGTTTTGTGGGCAATCTCGTCCAGACGTGGGAAATACTTCAACAAGGTTTTGGGCGGGATACCGCTGATGTCGAGGTAGACATTAGGATGGCGACGAAGCAGGAAAAACGCGGTGTGCATCCACAGCGGGCGGCCGCCGTGGGCGAGCAGAATTTTCATCTTCGGAAAATCGACGGCGACATCGTCAATGAAAATGGGGTCACCGTACCGGTTGCGCGCGCCATGAAAGATCGAGGTACCGGTGTGGAACATGACCGGGACTCCGTTAGCCTCGGCAGCCCGATAGATCACTTCCAGTTCGGTTACGCCATTCTGGTAGTCGTTGGGAAACAGAAGCTGGTGGGGAGGGTGAATTTTGATCATGCGGATCTTGAGCCGCAGAAGGTGCTCGACGTCAGCCAGAATATTCTGGCTATGCCGTGGGTGCAAGCCGCCGCAGGAGACCAACCGCTTGGGACTTTCCTTGACGTAATCGGCGATCCACTGATTAACCTCGGTGGTAAAGCCGATCACTTCGGGTGCGACGTAATTGATGAGCACGGCACGATCAATGCCGGCAGCATCCATGTGTTTGAGGAACGATTTGGGCGAGCGGCAGAACTCGGCAATCTGCTCGTAATTATGCCGCTTACGGCGGATCAACTCTAAAGCGTCGGGATGGAACATCTCCATCGGCGCAATATGGATGTGGCAGTCGGTGATCAAGTTCGTCGTCAGCTCTGAGCAGAAGAGTCAGAATCCGCAATCCATTTATTTCGTTCAGTGTCGCTTCACCGAGGACTTTACTCCCGCCAGAAAGATGTCGCCCACTTGCCGGGCCAGAGCGCCTGCCTCGGGATCGACCTGCGGTTTATACCAGGTGTAGATCCAGTTCATCATCCCAAACAGACCCAGCACGGCGACGCGCGTGTTGAACTCCAATGCCTTTTGCTGCTTGAGAGCTTCCACCAGATCGGCGCAGCAGCGGTAGTAGCGACGCTTAAGGGTCGTCACTTCAGTGCCCAGGTTGCCCGCGAGCACGTCGTCTTCTTTGGAAAGCACCTTCGTCGCTTTGTAGTTCTCGGCGAGAAAGTATTCAAAGTGGTTCAGGATAAAAGCGCGTACCCGAGCCTCGGCATCACTCACATTTTCCAGACGCTTCTGCAGTCGCTCAACAACCACCGTGAAATAGTGTTTCTGAATCAGGTAGAGCAACTCTTCTTTGGATTCGAAGTAGTAATAAAGGCCAGCCAACGAGAGACCGGTGACTCGTGACAAGTCGCGCATGGACGCGCCCTCGTATCCCTTTTCATAAAACACTGCCGTAGCGTGGTCGAGGATTTTGGACAAGCGCCGATCAAAGCGCGTAGCCGCGCGCGAGTTCGGCAGGTCGGGAGTGACGGGGCCGCTGCTCATCTATCGAACGTTCGTTAATCATAGCCAAAACTAGGTGGGGTCGGCAAGTGTTTCATGGACGGGGCGCGGAAGGTTGAACCGCCCGCGGATGGCGTCCAATCCTCGGGCGAGATGCTTAATATCCACGGTGGCTGGAATATCTTCCAGCGAAGTCAGTAGCCCAAGATTAGGGAGGCTGGGAGGCGTCTGCAGGCTTTCCAAGTCTCCATAAAAGGCCTTTGTAGGCACGGACAAAGCTATCGCGCTTTGAGTTGAATGGGATGCGGATCCGAGGGAATCCGTGTCCGCAGGCAGTAACGGACACAGAGCGCACTCTCGGCTGAGGTCAACAAGTGCGGCAAGATTCTCGGGCGGAGTCGTGCCCCATGAGACTAGGGGCAAAGCCTCGTAGAACCGGATCACATTCGCGATGGGCGCCAGCAGCGATCCGTACCAGCCAAGTTTTTCAGAAGACATATCCGGCAGAAAGTCTTCTGCCAGGAAGATAATGTCAGCTCCCGCCTCAGCAAAACTTTTCGACACCGACGCGATAGCTTCGGCGGCGAATTCGATCAGATCCCGGGGTGGGGAGGCGCCTTTGATCCGGTCACTCGACAACATTGCTGCCAAGCTAAGAGGGCCGCTGGCGCGCACCATCAGCGCGGGCTCATCTTTCAACATCGTTTTGAGCCGGCGCAGCACTTCGCAAGCAACCGGGATGTGGCCTGCGCCTGACAAACCAATGGTCGGCTTCATACGCTCGCGCAGCTCATCCACGCTCAGGCAGGACGGAGAGGCAATCGTGCATGTTCCGTCACCGTGCCACTCACGCTTGCACCCTAAGGCGACGGCTTCCAGGAATGGATCGAAGTAACAGGCGAGCCCGTCTACTTTGAGAACGCTGTGAATCTGCCGGAGCGCGTTGACGATCTTCGTCGGATTCGCCAGGAAATGTGGCAGAGGCAAATTCTGCAGGCGGGCGCCAAGCGAAAAAATAACTGGCACAAGTAGCGGACGCGATGGCGTTGCGCCTTGAAGCAAAGCCTTCACCATCTGACGCGGTGTGCTCGCATCCCCCATTTTTCCTTCACGGTCTGAAGATGGGACGCGTCATTTTGGCGTCAGGCCAGGAGCCATAACATTCCAGAATCTCGGGCGGCGGTGATTTCTTGCTCCACTCCGCCACGAATTGATCGTATGGTTTCCCGCGGGCCAGTCGTGCTTTGCGTTCGCTGACACGGAGTTGTTCGGTTCGCGCGGCATCGACCTTTTGGCTCTCTGGATCCATCGCTATGTTGTAAATCTTCTCGGCGGTCCAGTTCGAGATAATCTTCTTCTTCAAGTCCTCGACCACGAGCTCCGGCGGACGGTCCAAGGGATCGCCATATCCCGGACCACCTCCGCTGAAACCGAACAGCAGGTCACCCTCCGCGTACATGTCGGGAGTGCGCGCGATCAGCTCGAACTTCCAATCCCCTTGAATATCCCGCTCTTCGAAGATCTGCCGATGATCGAGAGTAAGGGATGGATCACCCTCCTTCATTCTCTTTAGCAAATCCGCTTTTTTAACGCTGATGCCAGGAATCGGCGCCGAAGCATATCCGCCAAAAAGTGGCTGCCCCAGAGGCACTTTGCTGCCGTTGCCCATGCACAGAGACAACAACTGCGGCACTTTGTGAATCATCCACTGCTGCACCGCTCCCGAGCCGCCGCGATGCCGGCCGGGCCCAGACGAATCTTTCCAGTGTTGGGAGAGCGTCACTGTCAAAGGAAGTTCGCTTTCTACCTGCTCGCAATCCGGGGCGCGGCCAAAAGCGCACCAGGCAAAGCCGTAGGCATCCATGCCATCCGTTGCCGCTCGCCCTCCTTGCCCCTGCGTGTTCAGCGAAAAGGAGAGCACATCCGACACCGCCAGGTTCCACTGCGAATGACCGCTGCAGATCTGGGCCGTGTGTTGACTTCCCGGCGCCGAGGCCACCTGCGACCAGCCGTTGCGCGTGGGGAACATCATTTTTGCAAAGCAATTGTGGGTCGCGCAGCGCGTCTGCATTCCGATGTAGACGCAGCAACTGGTGGCTGCCAGCTTGTCTGGATTGAGCAGAATTCCGGGCGGGAAAATAAAATCAATCGGCGAGAAGGTCGAGCTGCAAATCGGCAAATCGTGGAAGAAGTATTCGTACATGAAGTTCGCGATGTGTCCGACGACGGCCTGCGGATGCACGTTATAGGACGACGGCGTCTCGGGAGAAGTACCGTTGAAGTCGAAGGTCAAGCGATCGCCCTTCTTCGTTACCGTCAGAAAACATGCACGAACCAGCGCTGGCGTCCAGCCCATCGCGTCGTTGAAGACGACACTGCGGAAGGTTCCGTCGGGAAGCTGGCGGACTTTGCGGAAGGCTCCTGCTTCCGCGACATCTAGCATGCGGCGCATGAGTCCCACAAGAAACTCCACTCCGCGCTTTTCCACCACCTCCAATAGCCTTACGCGAACCCGGTCTGCCGTCGTGCAACGGGCCCGCAAGTCGGAGATGAACATGGCCGGAGCGCGCAATCCATAGACGGAGTAGAACTCGAGAAAATCATTGCGCAGTTTGAAGTTCTCTCCAATCTTCATGGGCGGCATGTTCAGCCCTTCTTCAAAACGCGACTTCGCAGTCACGGGCATTCCGCCCGGTTCGGTGGCGCCCGTCTCCGTTGTATGCAAGGCGGCAGTGGACCACGCGATCAGCCTGCCCTCGTGGAAAACCGGAACAATCGCCACCTGGTCGGGATTATGGATTCCGCCGTAGAGCGCATCGTTCGTGTACCAGACATCGCCGTCATGGATGCCCGGATTCTCTTTGTAATATTTCAGAATGAACTTGATGATGATGGGCTGAATGATGGCGTGAAGATAAGTTCCGCAGGAAGCATTGATCAGGTCGCCTTCCGGGGTAAAGATCGCGACCATGGAATCGCCGGAGACGCCGAAATAACTGCGCGAAGAGCGCACGAAAATTTCCATGGCTTCGTCCAGGATGTCGTTCGTGATCTGGACGCCGATTTCGTATTCTCCCGGCTTCACTGTCTTGACACATTCGCGCTCAAACTCCGTGGCCGGCGCGGGTTTCAGCCAATGCAACTTTTCCGCTAAAGTGGGTATGGGCATGGTCTACTCCAGAATCCCTAAGCCGTGTTCATCGATCGAAAATCGCAAGGGGAACGGGATCACCATCGTCGTGTATTCCCCTTCCACCACTGCTGGACCCGGCACTACATTTCCCGGTCGCAGCTTCTCGAACGCGTAGTACTTGGTCGGGCTGAAATCTTTCGTGTCCGGCCAATAAACTGGCCGGCTGCCTTTGAGCGCGGCCTCGGGATTGCTTTTCTCCAGAGGCAGCTTCGGCAGGCTGACTTTCTTTGTAGGCACGATAGCCTTCAGGATGAAACTCTCCACAAATACGCCGCCTTCCGGATTGACAACAAACGGGCTGAAGGCTTCACTGAATTCCTTGTCGAAGGCGTCGCAAACAGTTCTGACATCGTTTTCGTCGCGAAGGAACAGCAACGGCGACAATGTCCGCTTCACGTGGAATTGACCGCCGTAAAGCATATCGAGTTCCAGCACGAAGCTCGCGCTCGCCGGATCGAGGCCTTCGCCGGCCAAGTCTCTGCGTGCTCCCTCCATCAGCGATTCGACGGCAGCATTGAAAGGCTCGAACTCGCTCGAAAGCTGCCGCGTTACCGGCTCCATCAGCGTGAGCTTTCGAGATAATTCGTACACATGCATAATGTCCATGGTGGAAGAACCGTAGGCGCAGAACACCGGTGAAAAAGGAAAGATCACGGCCTTGGGAATGTCGGCGCGGAAGCCTTCCACATGCGTTGGACCCGCGCCACCGGCGGCAAATAAAATGAACTCTTCCGGACTGTATCCGCGAAGATGAACTTCTTTCATGATGGCGGATGACATGTTGCCGTCAACAATCTGGCGAATAATTAACGCGGCTTGCTCAACCTCCATTCCCAGAGGCTTGGCAATTTTTTCGCGGATAGATTGATAAGACTTCTCCTTGTTAAGAATCAGCTTGCCGCCAAAATAAAACTCAGGATTGAGATAACCAAGGACCACATCGGCATCGGTCACCGTGGGCTCGGTGCCTCCGCGATTGAAGCACGCCGGGCCGGGCATCGATCCGGCGCTCTTCGGCCCCACTTCCAGTCGATTGTTCAGAAGCTTGTTGAGCCACGCGATGGAGCCGCCACCAGCACCAACCGACAAAGTTTTAATCATGGTGATGCCCACCATCCAGCGGTCAATTACGGGGCGAAAGTCGTAGCTGCGGACGCTGTCCTTCACCACCAAGCCGACGTCGAAGCTGGTGCCGCCCATGTCGGCCATCACGACATTGTGAAAGCCGAGCGCTTTGGCTACATGATGCGCGCCCATCAAGCCTGAGACCGGACCGCTGTTGAAGGTGCGGCTGGCGGCCGTCTTGAACACTTCGGCGATCCCGCCAGAACTCTGGATCATCGAGAGCGACCGCTTGTAGCCCCGGTCGCGCAATTTATCCCAGCAAGTGGACAGCTCGATCTGCATGGAGCGTTGCAGATAGGCATCGAGAATTGCTGCCATGCTTCTTTCGTACTCACCCAGCTTGCCCGAAACCTGCCCGGCGAGCACCACTGGCATGTAGCCGATGTGGAATTCCTGATATTCGCTACGAATGATTTCCTTTACTTTCTTTTCGTGGACGGGATTCAGAAATCCCCAGAGCAGCGAGACCACGAACGCGCGCGCGCCTTTGCTAACCAGATATCGAACCTTCTCGCGCACGTCGTTTTCGTCGAGAGGACGAATCACTTGCCCGCTAGAATCAACGCGTTCTTTTACGCCGACGATCATTTCGCGCGGAATAATCGGATCCGGCTTCTTTTGAACGCTCAGATTCCGGCGCTCCTGCACGCGTGTTCCATCGATCCACTGCGCGCCGCGCCCGATGAGGGTTGTGTCTTCGTGACCCTCGGTCGTAATCAATCCCAGCCGCGGCCCTTTTCGCTCGATCAGCCGATTCAGAGCGATGGTCGTGGAATAGCGGATCATGTCGATCGCAGGCAGCAAACTCTCCATTTTCATTCCCAGAGCTTGAGCACCTTCCTGGATGACGTTGGAAAAACAAACTGACAAGTCGTAAGGCGTGGTGGGAACCTTGCGAATGACAGTCTGGTCCCGATAGTTCAGCACCAGGTCGGTGAACGTTCCGCCGACATCGATATCGATCGAATTCATGCCGCGTCCTCGAGCCGTTGCTCTTTGATCAAGACTTCGCCGGTTTCCAATCGCCTCTTCAGGGCATCGATGTCGATTTCGATGTCGTGCGTGAGGGGATGGCCCGGGGGCAGATATTCGGTGTCGATCTGCGTGCCGCAGCCCGGGCAATAGAACTCGACAATGCGCACCCAAAGCGGATCAGGCGAAAAACTGAACTGGCCTTCGACGATCGGCGCGTGGATTTCACGCGGGTCGCGATCGTAAAGCAAGCATCCCTTCTTATAGTTGTCGCGTGCCGGACCAAGCACTTGCTCGCAGCGATTGCAAATCCATTGTTCCTGATCGATTTCGAGATCAAGATATTCCGTCATCCGAATGCGTCGACTAGTGTTGCTCGCCATAAGTCTCCTGCAATTTGGTGCGCGTTGAACTCTGCTGATCTTCGCGCCCTACCTTCGCGTTGCCGTATTGATCAATCGCCAAACTCCAGCCCTCGGGCACGAAATAGGTGCTGTTCGCAGACTCGATGAGCGAACATCCTTGCAGCCTGTTGCCTGGCCGTAGCGATTCCCACTTGTAGAGCGCGGCTTCTCCAGCGCTACTGCCGAAGGCCACCGATCGTTTGCCAAGGTATGCGGCATCGGGAACCTCTGCTCCGAGTTCACTTACGCTTGCTGATGGCCTGGAAATCGCCTTCTTAATTCGCACACGAACTACTTCAACGCTAACCTCGTCTGCGCCAAGATCAAGGCCGAATTTTCGTCGCAAATCTTGCACACTTGAAAAATGTATTTGAGAACACTTGGCGGTCCGGCCAGGCCCGCCCGCTTGCGAAAGTTCCAATTCCAGCTGGCACTCCGCGCCTTCCGGGTCGATGCCTTCTCCCAGCAGGTCTCGGATTCCTGTGCCGCGCATTTCTTCGATCAGGCGCTTGAGAGGCTGCACATCCGCGTCCTCACGAAGCATCAGGTGAAACGAGCGCTCGTACACATGGCTGATGTCTGACACCGATGAGCCGAAGGCACTGAACACCGGTCCCAGAGCGAACAGGTAAACATCTTGAAGGCCCGCCCGCTCCGCCACGCCACACGCAAACAGGCCACCGTTGCCGCCGTAGGCGAACAAAACATGATCGGACAAATCCTGCTTCAGTTCCTCGGCCGCGGTCGCAAGCATGTTTTCAACCATGGCGTAGGCACAATCAATAATCGCTTGGCACGCCTGTTCGACTGAAATTCGCCGAGGGTTTGCAACTCTTTGTTCGATAGCTTCGCGTGCTGCAGACAAGTCCAACGGCTTTGTGCCGCCCAGAAAATATTCCGGATCGATCAGTCCTGCGGTGACGAATGCGTCGGTCAGGGTCGGCTGATCGCCACCAAGCGCATAACAGACTGGACCAGGGAATGCCCCCATGCTCTCCGGCCCGAGCCGAACAGCATCTCCGTGATTGCTGACCACGCTTCCTCCACCCAGCGCAATCGAACGCAGATACGGCAGGCTGATGCGGATGGGAATACCAAACAGATCGCTGACCTGCGAATAGACTGGCTCACCGTCATGAATGATGCCAACCTTCGCGGTGGTTCCCCCGACGTCCAACGCGATCACACGTTTCAAATCGTAGGCCTTAGCCAGATAGCTGGCGCCATAGAGTCCGAGGATCGGGCCTGATTCCATGGTGTCAATGGCCCTCGTCTTGGAGACGCCTGCCACGCCACCGTTAATGTGGCTGATCAAGAATGCGCGCGAATATCCATGGCTGTAGCGCAGTTCGTCTTCCGCCTTGAATAGGGTCGCAGCCAACGCGCTATGCGTGTAGGCGTTGATCACCGCAGTGTAGGTGCGTGTCATGTCGTCGGCGTTCTGGCAGATGTCGCTGCCCGTGAGCACGGGGACAGAGCCAAGGAAATGGTCGGGGTACTGCTCGTCGATAGTTCGCTTGATATGTTGTTCCTGCTCTGGATTTTGCAGAGCGCCCTGCAGGCTGATGCAAATCCGGCGCACGCCACCTTCCAGCAACGATCGCACAGCAGCGAGAATTTCCGAGCCATTCAAATGCTCGATCCCCGAATGCTCGAGACCGATGATGTTGGTCTCGTTCACTACTTTATTGACGATCGGACTGAACTTTTCCTTGCCGTACAAATCCCGTTCGTGTCCTCGGCTGACGATCAGGCCGATTTTCGGACCTCGCAATTCCGCCAGCACGTTGGACGTAATGGTGGTCGACCACCGCAGCAACTCGACTTGTTGCAGAAAACTGGAGAGATCGGAAAATCCAAGCTGAATAGCACCCTGGGTCAGGCAATCAAACAGGCACACGGTCAGATCGTGCGCCGTCGTATCCACCTTGGCACAGAGCAGACGCTGTCCATTGCTGAAAATGCCGTCTGTTAACGTGCCGCCAACATCAATATCCACGCTGTACACGGAGCCTCCGTGCTGATAACAAGCCGAGCTTCGCTCGACCGGACAGCCGAGGGCGGCTGTCCCCACACAACCTGCTACTCGTAGACCTTCTTTACCAACTGTCCCTTCATCTCGTACCGCGGAAGCGTTCCCGAAGGGACTAAGTCAAGCACTGCTTGCACAGTCAAGGTCGCTTTGATCTTCCGCTCAATGGCATTCTTCAACGCAGGCAGATCCGAGGCCTCCGCGTATTCCGCCACGACTTTCAGCGGTGGCGATACCTTAGGACCCGGCTCATCGAGCACGACTTGAATCTCTCCCGTGGTCTGGGGATGAAACCCGGCAACGACATCCCGGACTGCCGAAGGAAATACGTTTACCCCAAGCACAATCAGCATGTCGTCGGTCCGCCCGACGCAGCGCAACTTAAAGCTGGTGCGTCCGCAGGGGCAAGTGGTTCCGAGCACGGTCACGCGGTCTCTGGTGCGGAAGCGCAATAGCGGCACACACTCGCGCTCCAGGCTGCTGTACACAAGTTCGCCACTGACACCCTTCTCGATCGGCAGGCTTTCGGTGGTTTCGGGATCGACGATCTCCGCCAGCACATATTCCTGACCGTTGAAGTGCATGCCCGATTGGTCCGGACATTCGCTGAATATAATCGGCGCCATATCCGCATTTCCCAAACCTTCGGTCACGCGCGCGCCCCAAGCCTCTTGCAATCGGGCACGAACCGCGGGGATTCCCGCTCCCGGCTCCGCCCCGCAGAACAGCTTCTTCAAGCCAAGCTCCCGTGGATCCAACCCGGCCTCGCGCTTGATCCACTCCGCAAAGTAAGTTGCATACGACGGCGTACAGTGGATTGCGGTTGCGCGCAACATCTGGATCGCCATAAGCGCCTTCTCCGAAGCCCCGGTGCCAATCGGAACGAACATGGCGCCCACCGATTCAATCGCGTCCTTCGACGACAGCCCCGCCACGAACAAAGTCAGACCCGCCGCGTGAATGACAACATCCGCTTTCCTCAGGCCCTGCGTGTAAAAGGATCGTGCCGTAAGTCGCGTCCACATCTTCGCGTCGCGATGGGTCAGGCCAACGAAACTTGGCTTGCCGGTGGTCCCCGTGGAACTGTGAACGCGAATGACATTCTTCACGTCGCACGCAATGTGTTTGCCCAACGGGGGGTGGGCCACCTGGCTTTCGCGAAGTTCCTCCTTGGTCGTGAATGGGAAGCGCCGCACATCGTGCAACTGTCGATAGTCTTTGCGACGAACACCGGCAGCGTGAAACTTTTCCTGATAAAACAGCGAGTGGGCGAATAGATAGTCGAGTTGTTTTGCCAGTTTGGCCGCTTGCAGCTTTTGGATCTCGCCGAGGCTGGCTGTCTCGACTTTTCTATCCAGGTATCCGGATTCGCCCATGGTTCCGATCCCGCTTGCGACGGCGATGCCGTAACACACTATCGAACGTCCGTTATAATTTGCAAGTCGAAAGTGGGCTGTTCATCCTTAAATTACTGCGATTTGCCGGAGGTGGATATCCGACGGCAGTTTCTGATCGCGAAAGGGTCTCGATGCAAGGCACGATGATGAATTACCCGCTGACGCTCACGCACATTCTTGAGCGAGCGGGCCGGATCTTCCCTGAGCAAGAGATCGTTTCGCGCCTGCCGGATCATTCCTTGCATCGCTGCACCTACGGCGACATCTACCGCCGAGCTCGCCGCCTGGCCGAGGCTTTGCAGAAAGCCGGTCTCCGACGTGGAGATCGCGTGGCTACGTTGATGTGGAATCATTATGCGCATGTAGAAGCGTATCTGGGCATTCCGGTATCGGGTGGGGTAATGCATACGCTAAATCTGCGGCTGGCGCCACGGGAGATCGCGTACATTGCCAATCATGCGGGCGACCGCTTTCTGATTGTCGACGACTCCCTCTTACCGCTCTATGAACAAATCCGGGACTCGACTCGATTTGAGCGGGTGTTCGTAGTGGCTCTGAGCAAGAATGCGATTCCGCCGGGCACCGAAGACTACGAAGATTTCTTGGGCACGGCCAGCGGCGATTTCGAGTACCCACAGCTCGACGAAAACGAGGCCGCAACCTTGTGCTATACCTCGGGCACAACCGGCATGCCCAAGGGCGTGGCGTACACGCATCGCTCCGTGTTCCTGCACACATTTCTTCTGACTACGGCGGACAATTTCGCCGTTAGTCATGCGGATGTCGTCGCGCCGGTGGTCTCGATGTTCCACGTAAACGGCTGGGGGTTTCCTTACGCCGCGGCGATGGTGGGATGCAAGCTCGTGCTTCCCGGCCCTTATCTCGATGCCGAGAGTCTCCTCGAATTGTTTGAGAAGGAGAACACCACCGCCGCAGCTGGCGTGCCTACAATTTGGCTCAATGTGGTGGACTGTCTGGAGAAGCATCCCGGGCGCTGGAAGCTGCCTCGCATGCGGATCATCATGGGTGGCGCGCCGCTGCCGGTGGCGTTGATTCGCAAGCTGCAACAATATGGCCTGCACGTGCAGCAAGGGTGGGGCCTCACCGAGAGCAGTCCGCAGGCGACGACCAACCAGCTGAAGACGCACATGAAGGATTGGTCCACTGAGAAGAAGCAGGAGGTGCAATCCATGGCCGGCATCCCGGTTCCGCTCGTCGACTTAAGGGTGGTCCATGTTTCCGCCCACGGTTCCGGGGAAGTCCCTCGTGATGGCAAGACTATGGGCGAAGTGCAACTGCGCGGGCCCTGGGTGGCTGCTTCTTACTACGAACTGCCAGAAGAAAAAGACAAGTGGACCGAGGACGGTTGGTTCCGCACCGGCGATGTGGGCACGCTTGATCCGCAGGGGTATCTGGCGATCGTCGACCGGACGAAAGACCTGATTAAATCGGGTGGCGAATGGATCAGTTCCGTGGATCTAGAGAACGCTCTGGTGGCCCACCCCGATGTGCGTGAAGCCGCGGTCATCGCCGTGCCCCACCCTAAGTGGCAAGAGCGGCCAGTGGCTGTCGTCGTCGCCAAAGAAGGAATCGGATTGTCTTCCGAAGACCTGCGCGAGTTCCTCGCCGGTAAGTTTGCCAAGTGGCAATTGCCGGATGCGTTCATATTCGTAGATCAGTTGCCGCATACGTCCACCGGGAAGCTTCTCAAAGCGGAGCTACGGCGGCGCTACCAGGATTGGCAGTGGGAGGGGTGACGGAACGGGGCTCAGGCTGCCCGCCTCTGATTGCACATATTCTGGTGCATAATTTACCTCAAAAAAAACTCTCATTTTTGCCTAAAATCCAGAAAACAAAGGACTGGAATTTTTCTTGCCTCGTAGATCTATGGTTCTTAAGGTAGTTAGAGGAAAAATCTTGAAAACATTGGAGTTACGGGTTGTAGCTGTTCGGCCGTGGATTGTTCGAAATACTCCGCGCGAGATCCTTCGCCCTGCTGGAGAGCGCGGGGCTTCAGGGATGACGGCATCTACCAAAATCCTGTTCATCGACGATGATGCCCGGTCAGTCTGCGGTTTCGTCTTGGAAAAACCGCAAAGCCGGACAGAGATGTTCATCGTGCCGTGATTAGTCGGACTCAACGGGGTTCAGCGGCTGAGGAGCTGCGCCCGTCGTCAGGTTGTCAAAGATCTGTGATTATCTTGTAGATAACATCTACACCCATATATTATCGCGGATGATAGACCGATTCAAGAGGAAAGTGCGCGGGTCGCGAAACTCCCAAATTAGGACACGGACAACGCGTAAGTTGTGGACGGGCGCCGACGATGGCCCCGCCCAAGCGGAGCTTGGACGGGCCACCCTCGAGAGTTCATCGCTAGAACGAGAACTTCAGCGAAAACTGGAATTGCCGCGGGTTCAGCATGGTTCTTGGCGTGCCGAAAACTGGATTCGGCGTTCCGGGAACGGTTACTGGTAGAAGTCCGTCGGCCAGCCAGACTGGCGGCGGCGCTGCTGGGCAAGTCACCGATGCAGAGCCGCTCTGAATGGCTCGCGATGTGCCGTCTCTGTAGTGTTGGGGAATGTTTCCGCAGAAAACGGGTGAGCCGTAGATGGAATTCACTTCGTCCACGTTCGGGCGGTTGAGAACGTTGAAGGCGTCCACGGACAAGTCCAGCCGGTAGCGCTCGGTAAGCTGGAAAAATCGCGACAAACGCAGATCCCAAGCGTCCAGAGTATCGCCAACGTAGGTGTTCCGTCCGATGGTCGTGGTGCAATTGGTTACGGTGGGGCAGGCGCTCTGAATGGGCGCGCCGCCGACGCGATCCGTGCTCAGGCCAGCCACGTCTCCAAACGTGTTTTGTCCAGCGAACAATGTGAAGGGACGCCCGGACTGCAGTGTGACGATGCTGCTGAATTGGAAGTTCCGTGCAAAACTTTCGCGTGGTGCTTGCGCCGTAAAGTTCACCACCAGGTTGTTGCGAATGTCCTGGTTGGAGTTGGCGCGCTCGGAACCGTAGTCGAATTGGTTGGGCGGAAGATTGATGAAGGTGGTGAAATTGCCGTTGTCGATGGTGTGCGAGTAAGTGTAGTTGGCGGTGAGGTTGAACAACTGGCCGAGGCGCTCGATCGCGGTGACTGTCAGGCCGTTGTAGTTGGAGTCGGCGACGTTGTTGTTGTAGTCCAGAAGCCCGCCGCTGATGGTAGGCGCAGGGTTAGCGGCGCTGGGCACTCCGAATTCCAATCCGGAAGGATTGGCCAAGGTGCCAAAAAATGGTCCCAGCCCGAATGGCCCCAGAGTCGGCGTTCCCGAGCAAGGTGTGAGAGTGCCGCCGGGATCGAGCAATCCCTGGGCATCCGCGGGATTCCCGGGTTTGCTGGTACCCAGGGGGCAAGGGACATTTATGTTATTTCCTCGCACAAGTTTGTGCGCGCCCACGAAAAGATATCCGAGCTCGAGAGTTAGTCCTTTGCCGAATTGACGATCAACCTCGAGGCTGGCCTGCTCAGCGTAGGGAAGGCGGCCGTTACGCTGAATTCCGCCTGAGCCAACGCCGCAAGCTCCGGAGGGCCCAGTCGCTGTGAGTACGCAAGGACCCGTCAGGCTCACTGCGGGATAAGGATTGTTGGCAAGAATGCCGAGCGCCGTCAGCGCTGCGAAGCTAACAGTTCCGCCGGGAGCACCGGCGCAGTAGGACGCCGGCAAAGGTGGACAGGGCAGCGCAGGCGTGCCCGGATAACCTGGGTCCGCTGCCAGTTGCCAGCCACCATTGGCTGCGCCAGTTTGAATCATGGGAACGGTGATAGGCGTGAGTCCAGCGCACCCGGCGGTTGGCGGGTTACAGAAGTATCCGGGAACGGTCTTCTGGTTGCCGGTGGTGAAGAAGAAAGTCAGGTTGTTGCGATCGAAGAATATTCCGGTCCCGGCGCGGATGACGGTCTTGGAATCGGGCGACCAGGCAAATCCGAGTCGCGGCTGGAAAGCGCGGTAGTCGGGATTGACGGTGCTTCCCAGACCGGATTCGAAGTCCCAGCGCAGGCCATAGTTGAGAGTGAAGTTGTGGGTGACGCGCCATTGATCTTGCGCGAAA
Organism: Terriglobales bacterium; assembly: GCA_035601995.1. Classification (GTDB taxonomy): domain Bacteria; phylum Acidobacteriota; class Terriglobia; order Terriglobales; family Acidobacteriaceae; genus JABDBE01. The sequence goes on along the minus strand of DATNNE010000131.1, from coordinate 348,371 downwards.
ACGCCCCAGTATCCGTGATTCAACTTGTACGCGTAATTGGAATACTGATTCGTGGGAAACGCGTTGGGCCAGCCACTGCCGAAGCCGCCACCAGTCGCGGGGGAGGGAACGTAGCCGTTGGTAAAACCGGTTCGTGGAAGCGCCACGCCCCAGTAGATGAAGGACACGCCGTCGGCCTGAGGCGGAAGCGGGCAGTTCGCGGCTCCAGGAACCGTTCCATACGTGCCCGTGGTCAACAGACTCACTGTATCGGCGAATGCGTACAGGCAATTGAGGTTTGGAAACAGGATGCGCTCAGGCGTGAATCCAGGATAGTTGTTGTAACTCCAAACGTAGTTTCCGTCGAATCCAAACTTCGCGACGTGATTGCCTTTGACCCAGGCGATTGAATCGGAGGCCTGTGCCCGGCTCTCGTAGATCGCGTCGTAGGTGCCGAAGTTGTGTCCGAATTCGAGGTCATTGACGACGCTGAGATCGGGCTCACCGGTCGCGCCGGGAAAATTGTAGTGCCGTCTCGCGTATTGCCCCAAGATCGTGTTGACCAAGTTGGGCTTCAGCACCGCGGTCTCAGTCGCCACCACGGATTGATCGCGAATATAGAGATCACGAGCGCCGCTCGGACTGCCAATGCCACCGCCGTCTTCCGTGTTGCCGATCAGCTCGCCGGTGTCACGAGCATCCTCGACGACGTAACGGAGCGCGAGTCGATTGTTGGTGTTGATTTGATCGTCGAATCGGGCGAAACCGTAATCGTTGTTGATCGTCTTCAGAACCGACTGAAGATATTGGGTGGGTGAGAGAGTGCATTGCGCGGGGGGAAGATGGCAGCCTTCTGGGGAAAGTCCCAAGTAGGCTTTGGACTGATCGATGTTTGCAATATTGCTAAAAAGGTCAGGAGCATACGTGGGAGATTCGCCGGTCCGTCTGCCCTCGTAGTTCATGAAGAAGAACATCTTGTCCTTGCGGATTGGTCCGCCGAGAGTGCCGCCGTATTGGTTTTGCCGGAGAGCATGTGGTAGTGGCGCAGGCTGCAAGAGAGATCGCGCATCGGTGGCGCTATTCTGCAGGTAGTCGTAGATGGAGCCATGAAGGCTGTTGGTGCCGGATTTCGTAACGATATTGACGATGCCCCCGAGCGCGCGACCGTACTCGGCGCCAAAACTGTTATTGACTACGCGAAATTCCTGAACCGAATCTTGCGGCGGCGTGGCGCGCTGCACGCCGCTGATTGTGTTCACGAAATCGGCGCCGTCGACGGTGATCTCGTTGCTGAAGGAGCGCATGCCGCCGAAGGAGATTTGCGTGACCTCGAACTCGGTGAACGTGGTTCCTAGGCTAGTTCGGCTTTTGGCAACGCTGGGCGTGAGAAGAGCAAAATCGGTGAATAGCCGGCCGCTGATAGGGAGAGATTGGATCTGCTGGGTCGCGATCACCTGACTGATCTCGGTCTTGGTGGGCTCAATGATTGGAGCTTCGCCCGTGACCACGACAGTCTCTCCGAGGGCGGCAACCTTTAATGTCAAATTGATGGTCGCGGTTTCGCCGACGGTCAGCACAATTCCCGTTTGCGTGGTCTTCGAGAATCCGCTGTACACCGCCGAGACGTCGTACTTTCCGGGTGAAAGGTTTGGTATGACGTAATAGCCGTCGCCCGTGGTTGTGGCCGTGAACGTGTTATTCGTCTCCACGTTCCGGACGGTGACGGTGGCGCTGGCGATGGTCCGCCCGCTGGTGTCGAGAACCGTACCATTCAGTTGAGCAAAGCTGACAGTGGCCTGTGGAAACGCGGGTGAGACCAGAAAAACAACGGTCAGCAACAGAGCTACGGCAGTCAAATCGCGGCGCGGTGTCATAGTAGGCCTTTCCGGAGCGACGTCCGTTCTACTCACCACCGATAAAGCAGTTGATCCCTGGTGTTTGAACCGAGCGCGGTAGGTACCCTTTTTGATACCTATCGAACGTCCGTTCACTCACCTAAGCCCGAGTATTTTTCACAATCTAGGTCAACTGTCAAGACAAAAATCGATTTCCCAGTTGTCGTGGGCAGTTCGCGGTCGAGAGCAGCGAGGAATTTTTCCAGCGGACTGCCCGGACAGCTTCATGCGGGCACGCGGGTCGCGACCACAGGCTTGCCCCAGACTTCCGTTGCGGTCTCTGCCACCAGGCGGAGTTTCGCTTCTTGATCGGCGAGCGTCAGCAAGTTGCCTTCAATGGTTGAGGCGAATCCGCATTGCGGACTTAGCGCAAGTCGCTCCAACGGGATGACTGCCGAGGCTTGCTCGATACGATGTTTCAATTCGTCCTTGCTTTCAAGTGCAGCCTTCTTGGAACTGACCAACCCGAGGACAACAGTGCGATCCTCTGGCACCTGACGCAATGGGTCAAAACCGCCGGAGCGCTCGTCATCGTATTCGAGCAAGAAACGTTGGAAGCGAGTCTGGCGAAAAACCCGAGTGATCGGACGGTAGTCACCCGACGCGTAAAACTTGCTTTGATTGTTTCCGCGGCAGAGATGCAAGCCGAATGTAATGCCAGGAAAATCTCCGATCACGGCGTTGTCCATTTCGGTCGAGAGATCGAGCAGCCGATCCGGATCATTTCCCCGTTGCCGATATCCTTCGCGTAGCTGCGGATCGAGCAGAGCGGCGTATTGCGGCGAATCAATCTGAATGTAGGTGCAGCCCAGCCGGACCAATTCGTGCACCTCATCGCGGAGGATGTCGACAATGTCCGCGAGGTAAGCATCGATTTTGGGATACGCTCCGGCGGATTTCTTGCTGTCGTAGTAAGCGGCCGCCTGCTGTGCGCTGATCATGGTTGTTTTGGCGGGATGATGAGTGCGGGCCCGGACGTAGGTAAATTCCTCGGCGCACATCGGCCGCTTACGGCGAAGCTTGGAGACGACCACGGGCCTTGGCAAAACCAGTTCCTCGCCTTTCTCATTGCGGAATGGAATTGCCCAACCGCCGAACTTGTCGAAGCCTTCCACGGCGTCAATCAGGTGACCGTAAAACGCGTAGCGTCGCACTTCGCCGTCGGTGATGACCTCGATGCCGGTGCGCTCCTGCAAAGCAATCGCTTCATCCACAGCGCGGTCTTCTATCCGCTTAAATTCTGTTTCGCTAAGTTGGCCTGCTTCATGACGATCGCGCGCGTCTTTCAAATACGCGGGGCGCAAAAGACTCCCTACCACATCGCTTCGATACACCTGAGCCTCCTTAACTCCGTAAGATTCCGTTTCACAACTCGCAAGAACAAGAGCGAAAAATGATTTTAAGAAACCCAATTGCCTTGAGCGCGCATCAGATTACTCCCGGAAAGTACCGGCTACAAGTGAAATGTGCGGGAGAAATTCGAACAGTAGACCGCGAAACTTGCATGTAACCATTTGACTTCAGCCAGTTACAGCGTGCGATTTTCTTGCAAATGACCGGCAACAAATTGTTTCGAACATTGTTTTCGAACAACAACGAAAAGCCGACTTGCGGAGTGGGAGTATGATCTTTTCCCAAGTAAGTGGTGAAGTGCGGAAGGAGAAAGCATGGCCCCACGAATCAAGACAACCGTGGTGGGCAGTTATCCAGTTCCCTCGTGGTTGGTAGGGAACACATCGCGCCTGGTGTTGCGTGATGCGGTAATGGCGGTTTTGAAGACGCAGGAACTGGCTGGCCTCGATCTGGTGACCGATGGAGAGCTGATACGTTTTGATCCCAGCCATCCCGAGACCAACGGAATGGTTGACTATTTTGCTTCGCGAATGGATGGCATTCGCAAACATTTTTCGGTTTCGGACTTTGATCGCTTCCGTTCCGATCATGCGTCGGGATATCGACTCCTGACCGCAGGAATGGTCGTTTCCAAAATTCAAGATGGCGCGCTCAGTTTGCCTCGCGATTACGAATTGGTGAGCACGCTCACCAGGCTTCCACTGAAGTTCACCTGCACCGGTCCGCATATGTTGGCGCGTGTGCTGACGAATTGCTTCTACAAGAATACTGCCGACCTCGCCATGGACATTGCCGCGGTGCTGCGCCGGCAGCTCGAATTCATCGAAGCTGATGTCGTTCAGTTGGATGAGGCTTGCATCGCCGGATATCCCGAAGACGCGCCCTGGGCGGCCGAAGCCATCAACCATGTACTCGATGGAATCTTGAACGAAAAAGCCGTGCACATCTGCTTCGGCAACTATGGTGGCCAGCCTCAGTTGCGTGGCTTTTGGCGCGATTTGATTCCTTTCTTGAATTCCCTGCACACCGACCACCTGGCTTTGGAATTCGCGCGGCACGGCTATGAGGACTTGCGGTTGTTTGATGATCTCGATCCCAAGATTCATCTCGGTGTGGGGTTGATCGATATCAAGGACAACGAAGTGGAAGCTCCCGAGCTGATCGCTTCGCGCATCGAGAACGCGGTGAAGGTTCTGGGGCCAGAGCGCATCCGGTATGTTCACCCCGATTGCGGATTCTGGATGCTGCAGCGCAGTGTCGCGGACCGCAAGATGCGGGCCCTGGTAGAAGGAAGAGACTTGTTCGAAGGACGGGAATAGCGACTTAGTTTTACGGGTACCGAATCCGTTCATGGTTGGAAGCTCACCGGCGAATGACGAAAGAGCCAGTGTTCGAACTCTGGTCTTCAACCATCTCGCCGGGATCGTGCTGGCGCCCACCGTTAAAGCTCTGTGGGATCGAAAAGTATTCGATCTGTTTCGCGGTCCCTCGTCATGGATACAACTCGACGAAATCGTGGAACATACGCACGGCAATCGCGGGTATCTCCACGTTGCGCTTCGGCTGTTGCAGTCGGCAGGTTGGATGGAAGAGCGGATCGGCGATTCGGGATCTCAACCATCCTACGCGCTGACTCGCGAGGGAGAATTGGCAACGAGTGTTGCTCCTCCGCTGTATCGGGAGGTCGTTTCGTTCATTCCGAAAGCGCTTTATCTGGAGGATTTTCTCTTCGGCAGCTCCGATGAGCCGGTTCGCGCTTCTCTTCGCGAGCTGGTTTCTCGCGCCCAGGCGCGGTGGGATTTAGGCTCGGCGCAAGATCCCCTCACCGCCAAGGTTCACGAACAGATTCGCGGACACCTCGATGGGATGTTGGTCGGACCAGCCATAGTGGCCCTGGCGCGCGGAGGAATTCTTGGCCAACTCGAGCAGGGACCCGTGGACTTTCACTCCATCCGCGCAAACCATGAGAGCCTCTCTTGCGTATTCGATCTGCTCGCCACACAGGGTTGGATTGCCCACGATCACAATCGGGTGTGGCTCACCGCGTGCGGAAAATACGCGGCGCAGATTGCAACATCGTATGGCGTCACTGTTTCCTATCTTCCCACCTTCAAAGTCGTGAACACTTTATTGTTCGGCAATCCCCGCATTCCACGGCTGGACGATACCGGCGTCGAACTGTTGGTCAACCGGGGGATGAACGTTTGGGGCAGCGGCGGAGCACACAAAACTTATTTCAAGAAAGTCGATGAGATCATCGTGGAGATCTTCAATCGCCCGCTAAGCCAGCAGCCGCAAGGCATCTGCGACATGGGTTGTGGCGACGGAAGTTTTCTGGAGCATCTCTATTTCGTAGTCAAGAACCACACGGCTCGGGGCGCTGTGCTCGATCAGCATCCGCTGATTCTGGTCGGTGCTGATTTCAACAAAGTGGCGCGCCGCGTGGCTAAACAGACGCTGAAAAAAGCCGGCATTCCGACTTTCCACGTCATTGGCGGAGACATCAACCGTCCCGCACAGCTAGCTGGTGATCTCGAGGATCTCGGACTCGATATCCACGACTTGCTGCACGTGCGTTCGTTTCTTGATCACAATCGTCCGTATGTGGCGCTCGCGAACTATGCCAAGCGCAGCCGGGTGGGACGGTCGAGCGGCGCATTTGCGCACTTCGGTGAAGAAATTCCGGCCGATGAACTGGAAGAGAATCTGGTTCGGCATTTGCGTCGATGGGCTCCGTACGTCGGACGGTTTGGTTTGCTCGTGCTTGAACTTCACACACTGCCTCCGGAGCTGACGGCCGCAAATTTGGAAAAGACGCCTGCGGTGGCTTACGACGGCACGCATGGATTTTCCGATCAATACCTAGTGGAACAGCCGATTTTTCTGGACTGTGCGCGCGAGGCCGGTCTGCACGCCGACGTCCGGTTTCAACACAAATTTCCGCCATCGGAGTTGGCTACCGTTAGCGTCAACTTCTTCACGAGTACGAGCACGCCGACTTGAGAGAACCGTATCGAGGGAGAGCTATCAATGTTTCTGCAGAATTACTGGTACGCGGTGGCGTGGGATCACGAAATCAAGCGCGCGCCCTTTGGCCGGGTCGTTTGTGGTGAGCCGATTGTGCTCTATCGCCAAACCAGCGGAGCATTGTCGGCCTTCGAGGATTGCTGTCCTCATCGGCTGTTGCCGCTTTCCAAGGGGTTTCTGCAAGGCGACGTTTTGGTCTGCAAGTATCACGGGCTGAAATTCGACTCGGGCGGGGAATGCATCTGGATGCCCGGCCAGGAAGGTATTCACAAGGACACGAAGATCAGAACTTATCCAGTGGCCGAGAAGCACCGCTTCGTTTGGGTGTGGATCGGCGATTCGGCGCTGGCGAGCGAAGACAAAATTCCCAACCTGCCTTGGTGTTCCGATCCCGATTGGGTTTTCGAAGGCAGCACCTACCATATCAAGTGTAACTATCAGCTGTTGGTCGATAACTTGATGGACTTGTCCCATGAGACTTTCGTTCACCCTTCGAGCATCGGCCAGCACGAAATCCTGGAGGCGCCGATCAAAGTGACGTCGGATGAGGGGTCGGTCACGGTGACGCGGTGGATGCTTAACATCGATCCGCCGCCGTTTTGGGCATCGAATCTTCGGTCGTTTGAGAAATGCGATCGCTGGCAGATTTGCAATTTCTCTCTGCCGGCAAATGTGATGATCGACGTTGGCGTCGCGTTGGCAGGAAGTGGCGCTCCGCAAGGCGACCGCTCGAAGGGAGTCACGGGAATCGTTGTGGATTTGATGACGCCCGAGACGGAAACTTCCACCTGGTATCACTGGGGCATGGCGCGAAATTTCCAGACCGACGATCGCGGACTGACTTTCCGCATTCGCGATGGACAAGCCGCAGTGTTTTCCGAGGATCTCGAAATCTTAGAGGCGCAGCAGGAAAATCTCTTGCGCCGGCCCGACCGCACATTGCTGAACTTGAAGATCGACGCAGGCGGCGTTCACGCGCGCAGAATCATCCAGCGGGAAACGGAGCGAAGCGCACAGAGGTGATTCGCTTAATTCTTGGCAGCGGCAGACTTTTTCTGCCCCACACTCTGGTTCCTGCGAAAAATCACGTAAGCGCGCATGTCGGCGGCATCTTCGTGTGATAATTCTTTAGCGAACGAGACCATGCCTTCCGACTGCAACATCCCTCCCAGCACATCGGAAAACCATTCGTCGTTTTCGAGAGTGGACGAGTAACGCAGATCTGGAAGCACTCCGCCGCTGACGGCGACATCGCCGTGGCAGGCGGCGCAATAACGCTGAAATAATTGTTCGCCCATGTGAATCGCGGCCGAACTCGCGCGGTTTGGCAACGGGGGCACGGCAGGAGGTTCTTGAAGCGGCTCAAGCGCCGGCAGATTCGCGGTGCCTCCTAATTTGAAAACCAACATGCGGCTGATGTTCCGCACCCGGCCAGACTTGAACGAGACTTCCCCCGTGGCAAGCGGAAACACACCGCCCCAGCCAGCGAGCACTGCCACGTATTCTTCGCCATTCATGGAGTAAGCCACTGGTCCCGCCATTACTCCGGTCTGCGCCGGAAAGGACCACAGCTTTTCGCCGGTGTCGGCACGATAAGCTTCAACATTTCCGGCGGCCGTGCCCTCGAAGACCAGATTTCCAGCGGTCGAAAGCGTGCCACCATTCCACGGACCGGGCCGTTCCACCACCCATGCCGGCTTTTGTTGTAGAGGATCCCATGCCACAAGTTTTCCTTTTACGGTATCGAGAATCGCCTTTTTAATCTTCGGATCCTGCGGCATTCCGGCGGCGACCACATCGATTCCGTAGTTTGCAGCCAATTTCTTAGGCTCAAAGTTTTCGACGGATTTGTATTCGAAACCCACGTCGTTCACCGGAATGTAGACTAAGCCGGTGAGCGGACTGAAGGACATCGGCTGCCAACTGTGCGCTCCTAAAGGCCCGGGAACGACCGGCGCAGGATTGCTTCCTGGGTATCGCGCAAGTGCAGTCTCGATCGGCCGTCCGGTGTTCATGTCGACGCCAGTTGCCCAGTTGATGTAGGTGAAAGGCTTGGCAGAAATCAGCTTGCCGTTGGTGCGATCGAGCACGTAGAAAAATCCATTCTTCGGCGCTTGGAACAAGACCTTTCGCGGCTGACCCTCGATCGACATATCAGCCAGAATGATCTGCTCCGCGGAATCGAAGTCCCAGTCGTCGCCGGGGTCTTGCTGATAATGCCAGACGTACTCGCCCGTGTCCGGCTTGAGCGCAATGATGGAGCAGGTGAAAAAATCGTCGCCACCCTTCGGGCTGCGATACTTCTCACCCCACGGTCCACCGTTACCGGTGCCGATATAGAGCAGGTCGAGCTCGGGATCGTAGACAATCGCGTCCCAAACCGTCCCCCCGCCGCCAGCCTTCCACCAATCGCCGCTCCAGGTCTTAGACGCCTGTTCTAGGACCGGGTTCTCGAACGGCTTCGCAGGATCACCCGGCACGGTATAAAAACGCCAGATTATTTTGCCAGTCTCGGCGTCGTATGCTGAGACATAACCGCGCACGCCGAACTCCCCGCCCCCGTTCCCAATAATCACCCTGCCCTTCACCACGCGCGGAGCGCCGGTGATGGTGTACCGAAAATTCCGATCGATGGTAAGCGTCTCCCAGAGAGGCTTGCCCGTTGCCGCGTCGAGCGCAATGAGGCGGCCATCAAGAGTTCCAACGAAAACTTTCCCGTTCCAAGCTGCCACGCCCCGATTGACCACGTCACAGCAAGCGTTCACTCCCCACGCGCCGGGAACTTTGGGATCGTAAGACCACAAGAGGACACCCGTTGCAGCATTCAGCGCGAAGACTTTGCTCCAGGCGCTGGTGAAGTACATGGCACCATCGATGACTAGCGGCGTAGCCTCTTGACCGCGACGCGTGTCCAGGTCGAAGAACCATGCCAGCTTGAGCTGGGAGAAATTTTGATCGCTGATCTGTTTCAGAGGACTGAATCTTTGTTCGCTGTAGGTGCGCCCGTGGACCAACCAGTTTTCTGGCTCGCGATCGGCGGCGACGATGCGCGCGCCGTTCACGTCTGCAGATTTGCTAGCTCCTTGTCGGCTGGAGTTCGGACGGCAACCCGCACACGTCACGAGCAACACAAGACTGGCGAGAAGCAGCAACTTTCCCCGGTCCACGCTTTCCTCCGATGTTGTTTCTGAACTGTTTCGATCTCCAGCAAACACATCTCCGGGAACGGATTCCAGCAACTTCAGTGAACGCCGCGATCCGCGTGCGCCCAGTAAGGCGACCGGAGGGACTTTCTGTCCGTCTTGCCTGCGGGAGTTTTCGGAATTTCCGGACGGAACTCGACCGACTTCGGTGATTTCACGCCGCCAAGTTTCGCCTTGCAGTGGGCGAGCACCGCATCTTCGGTCAAGAATTCGCCATCTCTAAGCACGACGATGGCTTTCACTGTTTCACCCCAAGTGTCGTGGGGAACTCCGATCACCGCGCACTCGTGGACTTGAGGCAGCGCCATGATTCCGGCTTCGACCTCCGCGCAATAAACATTGAAGCCACCGGTGATGATCATGTCTTTCTTGCGGTCGACAATATAGACGTATCCGTCTTCGTCGATATAGCCGATATCGCCTGTGTGATGCCAGCCGTAGGTTCGTATCTCCGCCGTCGCCTCGGGCAGGTCGTGGTAGCCAGCGGTGACGAGGGTGCCCCGCGCCACGATTTCACCACATGCATCGGCAGGGAGGGTATGCCCGCGATCATCCATAATCGCTACACGAACTGCAGATGTCGGTTTGCCGCAACTTCGCAGGCGCTCGGGATGATCTCCGGCGGCAGCCGCGGCTAGGGTCTTCGCGTCCAAGAAAGTTAGCAACATCGGCGCCTCGGTCTGCCCATACGACTGACACATGCACGGACCGAAAATCTCGATGCCTTTCTTGAGCTTGTCCGGCGAAACCGGCGACCCAGCCAGTAGAAACAGACGCAAACTCGAATAGTCGAACTTGCCAACGTCCGGGTGTGCGAGCAGCGCGTAGAAAGCGGTCGGCGGCAGAAACAAATGCGTGCATCGAAAGCGTTCGATGCTACGCAACACTTCCAGCGCGTCGAACTTCGGCAGGATGACGTTGGTTGCTCCCAACGTGAACATCGTAAAAGCGACCACGCCCGCCGCGTGGGAAAGTGGTGCGACGTTGAGGCAGACCGGATCGGCTGCATCCGATCGCCAATAATGAGAAGCCATTTCCGTCATGGTTCCCCAAGCCAGACTCGTTACCCGCACGCCCTTTGCAGGCCCAGTCGTGCCGCCAGTGGGAACCAACCCTACCAGACGATCCAGGTTGCCGTAGGCATCCGCCCAGTCGATTTCATCCGCCTCGGTTCCCCGCTGCATGAACGTCTCCAACGAGGGACTACCGTCATCCCCGCGGACATCATCAATGCAGACCACATGGCGCAAAGACGGAACTCGTTCGCGAAGATCCACGACGCTATCACGGAAATTGCTGTGATAAAAAAGCCATGCTGTCTTTGCATAATTCATGTACTCGGCATTGGCGTCGACAGCGTTCCGATAGTTGATCGGGATCCATACCGCGCCGGCCCGCATGATGCCCAACATACAAAACAGAACTCGGGCGTCATTGTGCGAGTAAATTGCGGCGCACTCTTCGCCGCGCAGCCCAGTTGCCCACATGGCACGGGCGATCCGATGCGTGATGGCCTGTATTTCTGGATAGGAATACCGGGCGTTGCCGTCGATGATGGCGATTCGATCGGGATGAGCGTCAGCGCCTTTGTCGAAGTAGTCGATGGCTCTCATGGCGAAATACTTTTCCTTCGACGTTTACGTATAAATTTTCGCCTTGGCCAATCCATGGCTCTCAACTACCTTGAGCAGTTCACGATGTCCAAATGCTTCGGCCGCTGAAGCGAAGCCCACCTTCCGAGGCGGCGTGTGTACCAAGTTGTGCGCGGCGAATGCTTGAATCAAACCAGTTTGCCGATAGCAGCAAGTCCCGAAGATGACGCACTGAACAAAGTCGGTGCTGCCGCGCCCGACCACAACGTCAATCGTGCGTTGTTCGCGTGTGTTCTCTCGCGGCGGCGTACTGCCTTGTACCGAACTGGCCATCTCCGCAAGCTTACGCTCTCGTTCTTCTTTCGGGAGAGGGCGAATTTGCTCCTCAAACATTTTCTCGGTTGCCGCGACGCCCTCCATGATTTGCCGGTCGAGAAGCCCGCCGATGGATCGGACATTTGCCACCTGCGGGTGATCCTTGAACCAAACAGGTTGAGGAAATCCACCCCAGGCGAGCGCAAGCTGCGTTTGAATGTAGCCTGGAACCGCGGCGTCGTAGCGAGTGGCGCGAGGCCAAGGCTTGTACTGATTTTGTTCCAGATAGCATCCGTCGGTTTGAATGACCGCGAAAATGGTCTGCGTCGAGCCGAAGGTGGGAATGCCCTTGAACATCGTCAGAGTCTCGAGAGTGTCGATGGCGCCGGACTCGAGACACAGGCGTGCAGCTGCATCGCTGACGGCCGACATGAAGGCAGTTCCCGGCGCGACAAGCAAACCCTTGGCTGCGAACTTCGCTCCCCACTTCTCGGCAATCTCTCGTATCCACACCTGCTCGCCGCTAATGTCGACGTAATGACATCCTGCCTTTAAGCTGGCTTCGAGCACTCGCGGACCGTTGTAAATAAATGGGCCGACGGTATTGCAGACGACCTTGGCTCCCGTGAACAACGCGGTCAGCTCGTCCACCGAGCCGCCGACTTCGACGATTTCATAATTGGCCGTCTCGATGCCTGGGACGTGGTTCATCACGTCTTGAATTCTGGCCCGGCTCCGGCCGGCAGCAATAAACGGAACGTTATACTCGCGGAGAAACTCCGCGACGAGACGCCCGGAAAAACCGTTGGCTCCATACAAAACCACCGATCGTTTCGTGTCCATCAGCTTCCTCTCGTGCAATGCGGATTAACCCATCGTGACACAAAAAACGGCTGCCGATCAGGTAAGGCACAACTACTCGGGACTCCCAGTCCCGCGGCGAACCTAGATTTGATGCTGCCGAGCCTACCCCTCATGGGCGATCACTTGCGGCTCTGAGATCGCATGGCTCGGCAGCTTCGGGGGAGGCCAGAACGCTTCGACGGCGCGCGTGATTCGCTCACACGGTCGAAGAGCCGCAGTTCCGTGGTGGCCAGAAACGATTCTAGGCAAAAGTATCTTTATTGCTAGTAGGCACCTTTATGTAACCCAGTATCGCCAGTGAGTTAAGATCGCTATAGCCGTTCGAGGAACTAAGTTACTTCGAAGTGTCTACTAGCCATAACGGGACTTTAGCCTAGAATTGCTCAAGGGTAGCGCGGAATCGATCAGCTCGATACTCCGATAATTTCCCGCGACAAACGGAAGGAACAACATGGCAACCACAGCAGCACTGCCTAACCTGCAAAAGAGTGTCAGCGAATTTCTAAGCAAACCGAGAAAGATGCTCATCGATGGAAAATGGGTGGAAGCCGCTTCTGGCAGGACCTTCGAAACTTATAATCCGGCGACAGGCGAAGTGCTGGCTCGCGTGGCCGAGGGCGATCGCGAGGACATCGATCGTGCTGTCAAAGCAGCACGCCGCGCCTTCGAGAGCGGACCATGGCCCGAGATGTCGCCTTCGCAGAGAGGACGTCTACTCTCAAAACTCGCTGACTTGTTGGAGAGTCATCTGGAGGAATTCGCCGAGTTGGAAACGCTGGACAACGGCAAGCCAGTGTTTTTTTCGCGCATCGTCGACATCCCCAGCGCAGTAGAGGTTTTTCGATACATGTCCGGGTGGGCGACTAAGGTCGAAGGCAGCACCATTCCAATCTCAGCCTACGGCGGTCAGTATTTTGCTTACACATTGCGAGAGCCGGTGGGAGTTGTAGGCCAGATCATTCCGTGGAACTTCCCAATGATTATGGCGTCCTGGAAATTGGCTCCTGCGCTCGCGGTGGGATGTACCGTGGTCTTGAAGCCAGCGGAGCAGACGCCACTCACAGCGCTTCGCCTCGGCGAACTGGCTCTGGAAGCGGGATTCCCCGACGGCGTGATCAACATTGTGACTGGTTTCGGCGAAACCGCAGGAGCGGCTCTGGCGGCACACCCTGACGTGGACAAAATCGCGTTCACTGGCTCGACGGAAGTGGGCAAACTAATTTTGGCAGCGGCAACTGGAAACCTGAAGAAGGTTTCGCTAGAGCTGGGCGGGAAGTCTCCGAACATCGTTTTCCCGGATGCCGATTTGCAAACCGCAATTCCGGGAGCCGCGAATGCCATCTTTTTCAATCAGGGCCAGTGTTGCACAGCCGGCTCCAGGCTTTTTGTACATAAGAGCATCTTCGACAAAGTAGTCGATGGAGTGGCTCAAGCCGCCCAGAAGTTTAACATCGGGCCCGGACTCGATCCTTCTACAAACCTGGGACCGGTAGTCTCGAAAGAACAACTCGATCGTGTTTGCGGTTACCTCGAGTCGGGCATCAAGGAGGGCGCCAAGGCAGTCGTTGGTGGGCACAAGCGCAGCGGTAGCGGATATTTTGTCGAACCGACGGTGCTCGTCGATGTGAAACCTGAAATGAAAGTTGTGCGTGAAGAAATTTTCGGGCCGGTGGTGACGGCGATTCCGTTCAGCTCGCCGGAAGAAGTAGTTAGCTCCGCGAATCGCACGGTTTACGGCCTCGCTGCTGCGGTCTGGACTCGTGACATCAGCAACGCCCACAAGATTGCCGCCAAACTCCGCGCCGGGACCGTCTGGATCAATTGCTACAACGTATTCGATCCTGCGCTTCCATTTGGAGGATATAAACAATCTGGATGGGGCCGCGAGATGGGTCACGCCGCGCTGGAGTTGTATACGGAAACCAAGGCGGTCTGCGCTCAACTGTAAGATTTGGAAAAAGCGCAACACACGAGACTCGAGAATCTGCGTCGTCGACCTGTCTTCTAATCGAAGGGTGCAGCGCCGCTGAATGCTAGGTGCTGAGTGCTGATCTCACACTGCACTACCCTTTGTGCAGCAAAATTTCCACTTGCCAGACGGTACTACTCTGGTTACTATTCACCATTCTCGGAGAACCGAACTTGGCCGTTTTTTCCATGAACATCGGCGAGACCATCAGAAACTACCGGCTGGGGAAAGGTATGTCCCAGGGCGACATAGAAAAGCGCACCGGGCTGTTGCGCTGCTACCTTTCGCGGGTCGAGAACGGCCACACGATCCCCTCGCTCGACACGCTTTCCAAGATCGCCGGAGCGATGGAACTTCCGCTATCTCAGTTTTTTGCCGAATCCGGCCACACCAACGGAGGCAAGGGATTGCCTCAACTCTCGGATGACGAAGTCCGCTTCCTGAGCCAGATCCGCCGTTACTCTGTGAGCCTCAACGACAGCGATCGCAAGCTGGTTCTGGCGATGGTCAAGAAGATGGCTTCGAACGCGAAGTAGTTAAAACAAGCTATCAGCCGTCAGCTCTCAGCTTTTGAAACTTCGCTTCCATCCCCAAGTACCAACTCTTGCCGTGAAACTGCTAATCCAGCATCCGAAAGCTGAAGGCTGAGAGCTGACAGCTGAAAGCTCAGTTACTTCCGTTCCATCCCTCCCGTGGCCGACGGGTACCTCGCCCGCCCGCCGCATACGCCCTATATTGTGATTTGGAGATCTCTCAGTGACTCTCGACGAAGAACTGACTCTTCTTGAAACGCAACTGCGCCGGCTCAAGATCGAGTACGAGGTTTATTTCAGCAACCCAACCAAGAAGCCGCCCACGGACATCGAGTGGAAGGTTCTAAGTCTGCTGCGCAAGTTCAGCGACGGCGGACGAATGAGCTTCCAACAGCGCTTCCGCTACAACGAAATGGCGCAGCGCTACGCTATCTACAGCGACCTGTGGCGCAAGAAGGCGCGTATTCGCGAAGAGGGCTACCGGCGTCCTCAGGACGCGCTGCTTTCCGTACAAGGTGTGCGTCCATCGGAGGAACATGAACCTGCTCGCCGTCCGGCATACGGACTAAGCCGCGCCGCAGCTTCTGCAGCGGTTGCGGGCGCAAACGACGGTCCGCTCACCATACAGTGTTCCGACGCCCGCGCCGAACACGATCAAGTGGAGAAACTCTACAATGCGCTCACCGAGGCAAAGAAAAAAGCCGGCGAATCAGTGACTGGCAACATCGAGAGCTTTGCGTCGTTTGTGCAAAAGAAGACCGACCAGATCCGCAAGCAGCACGGATGCCAATCCGTGGAATACAGCGTCGAGATGCAGGACGGGCAGGTCCGGCTAAAGGCAAAAGCCAAAGCCTAAGCCTGAAGATTGGGCACCGATATCTAGATAGGCTCGGACGCCCTCGTCCGGGCGGCCGAGCAAAGCTCGGCTTCGCTTTTCCCGTCAGAGCCTTCAACTGATAAACTTTATTTCACTCCATCTCATTAGTCAGAGGCATTCATGTCCCCAGGAAAGATCCAGCGCGCCATTCTCAGCGTCACCGACAAAACCGGACTCGTCGATTTCGCCCGCAAGCTCTCCGGCTTGGGTGTGGAATTGATTTCGACGGCGGGAACGGCCAAGCTGCTGCGCGATTCCGACATCCCCGTGAGAGATATTTCCGAACTCACTCGATTTCCCGAGATGCTCGACGGCCGGGTCAAAACTCTGCATCCCAATGTGCATGGAGGAATTCTGCACCGCCGCGCGAACCAGGCGCACCGTACAGCGATTGCCGAACATGGAATCCTTCCGATCGATATGGTCGTCGTGAACCTCTATGCGTTTGAAAAGACCTCAGCGAAACCAAACGTGCACTTCGACGATTTGATTGAAAACATCGACATTGGCGGGCCTTCGATGATTCGCTCCGCCGCCAAGAATTTTCAGGACGTTGCCGTTGTGACTTCGCCCGCCGACTATGACCAAATTGCGGAAGAGCTGGCCAGCTCTGGCGGTGAATTGTCCGCAGCCACGAGATGGCGTTTGGCGCTGAAGGCGTTCGCGACCACCGCGGCGTACGACTCCGCCATCGCTTCCACCCTAGAGCGAGTCAGCGCCAACGGACGATTCGAGTTTCATGAAGAAACTGCTGGCTTCCCGCAAACGCTACGCCTGTCTTTCAAGAAAGTGATGGACCTGCGCTACGGCGAAAATCCGCACCAGAAAGCTGCCATGTATTCCGACGGCTCCGGCCAAGGCGTGGCCAATGGACGACAGATTCAAGGCAAGGAGCTTTCCTTCAACAACATTGTGGATCTCGAAGCCGCATGGGATTTGGCCCAGGAATTCGAAGAGCCTGTGTGCGCGATTATCAAACACACGAACCCGGCTGGAACCGCGACGGGAGCGACTTTGCTCGAAGCCTACAAGAAGGCGCTGGAATGCGATCCAGTTTCAGCTTTCGGAGGCGTGATCGGCGTGAATCGTCCGGTAGGCGGCGAGGCTGCCGAAGAAATGGCGAAGCTATTTCTTGAAGTGATCGCCGCGCCCGCATTCGACGAAGCCGCGCGCGCCAAGTTCGCATCCAAGAAGAACCTGCGGCTGGTGGAGGTTAATGACGTTCGCCAGAAGTGGGTGCTGAAAAACGTCTCTGGCGGAATTCTGCTGCAAGATGCCGATGCTCACTCGCTCACGGAAAGCGATCTGAAAGTCGTCAGCAAGCGCCAACCCACGGTAGAAGAAAAGCGCGCTTTGCTCTTTGCTTGGAAGGTCTGCAAACACGTAAAGTCCAATGCGATTGTTTATGCCCGCGAGGGGCAAACTATGGGCGTCGGCGCCGGACAGATGAGCCGCGTGGATTCCTGCAAGATCGGAGCGATGAAGGCAGTGTTGCCGCTAAAGGGTACCGTCGCCGCTTCGGATGCTTTTTTCCCGTTCCCCGACGGAGTCGAGGAAATCGCGAAGGCTGGCGCTACTGCGATCATCCAACCAGGTGGATCCGTCCGTGACCAGGAAGTAATCGATGCCGCCGACGGGTTGGGTCTGGCCATGGTCTTCACCGGGGTCAGGCATTTTAGGCATTGAAGAAGCAATTAGCACTTAGCATTCAGCAACGAGCTTTCATCGTGGGAGGCGGGAACAACACTGAAGGCCAATGGCTAAATGCCAAGTGCTAAGTGCTGGTTTTCCAATCCATCCGCCCCTGTACCTCCGAATCTTCTTTCATGCCGTCCACCCGGGCACTTTTTCGCTATGCTCGTTGACGAAGGTTTACAATAAGACAGAGCACCCGCCTACTGCGCTCCGGCATCTAAACGCGTTAGGTTTGGGAATCCGATAGGTCCTCGATGAAAAGAATGCGCTGGTCTATTTTTGTGTTGTTTTTGGCTGCTGCCGCTGTGGGGCAGGAAACTCCTGCCTCGTCCACTGCTCCCGTCACGGCTGCAAAGCCGGCGACTGCGTCTGCTCCGCGAAAAGTGGATCGAGCGGCTGCCTACTACCATTACACGGTCGCTCATATGTACGAGGATCAGTTCGCGGTGTACAACCGCAGCGATCTCGCGACCAAAGCCATCGAGGAATATCGGCTGGCAATTGACGCCGACCCTACTTCTGAATACCTGACCTCGGGTCTGGCCGAGTTGTATGCCAAAACCGGGCGCATCCGTGACGCCGTGCTCGAGGCCCAGGACATTCTCAAGAAAGATCCCAATAATCTTGAAGCCCACAAGCTGCTCGGCCGGATCTACCTGCGCTCCCTGGGGGATGTTCAGAGCGGAACCGGTTCCGATAGCGTGCTCAAACTGGCCATCGAGCAATACGAGGAAATCATAAAGCTCGAGCCTGACAATGTGGACAATCACCTGCTTCTGGGCCGGCTTTACCGTTTGAATAACGATTTGCGAAAGGCTGAGAGCGAATTCAAGATCGCAGTCAAGCTGCAGCCCGATTCCGAGGAAGCCGTCACCACGCTTGCGTATCTCTACAACGAAGAAGGCGACAGCGCTCGCGCTGCCGAGACGTTGAGCGCGGTCCCGGACGCAGCGCGTTCCGCAAAGCTCTATTCCGCGCTCGGCTACACCTACGAGCAGCGCAAGGAATATAAGCAGGCGATCACCGCGTACAGAAAGGCGATCGAACTCGATCGCGACAATCTCGACGCCATCCGCGGACTGGCGCAGAATCTGTTGAACGATGGTCAGACGGATGCCGCACTCGAGCAATACAAAATTATTGCGGACTCGAATCCCGAAGACGCGCAAACCTACCTGCGCATGGCCGAGATTTACCGCAGAAATGGCCAGTTCGATCTGGCGTTGGACAACTTGAAGAAGGCCGAGTCCATGGTTCAGGACTCGATGGAAGTACCTTACAACATTGCCGCTGTCTACCAAGCGCAGGGCCGCTACGACGAAGCCGCAGAAATCCTCCAAGACTTAGTTAAGAAGACCGACAAACCCGACAATAGCTACAGCCAGAGCGAGAAGAACAACCGGGCTGTGTTTCTTGAACGCCTGGGTACGGTGTATCGCGACAACAACAACGACCCGCTTGCTATCGAGACATTCCAGAAGATGCTGCCCTTGGGCGACGACAACGCCGAGCGAGGCTACCAGCAACTAATCGACACCTATCGGGAAGCCAAGCAGTGGCAAAAAGCGACTGACACTGCAAAGGAAGCAACCGAGAAACTGCCCAATGATCGCGGCCTGAAGATGGTTTACGCGGCGCAACTTGCCGACATGGGCCAGGTAGACGCTGGACTCAATCAGGTGAAGGCCCTTCTCAAGGGGAACGCTGACGATCGCGACGTCTACATTAACCTGGCCCAGATGTACACCCGGTTGAAGCGCTGGCCCGATGCGGAAGCGGCTCTGGACAAGGCAGCCCAGCTCTCCACCAGGGATGAGGACAAGGAATACGTAGAGTTTCTGCGGGGATCTACTTACGAGCGCCAGAAGAAATACGATCAGGCTGAGGAAGTATTTCGCAAAGTGCTGGCCACTGATCCTCAGAATGCCGCCGTGCTTAACTATCTCGGATACATGCTTGCCGATCGCGGCGTCAAACTGGACGAAGCGCTCATCATGATCAAGAAGGCAGTCGAACTCGAGCCTGCGAACGGCGCGTACCTCGATTCGCTTGGCTGGGCCTACTTCCGATTGGGCAAGTACGAACTCGCGGAAGACAACCTCATGAAAGCCTCCCAGCGTATGGGCACGGATCCCACTGTTCAGGACCACCTCGGCGATCTCTATCAAAAAACCGGGCGTCTGAAGCTTGCCGCGGCGCACTGGGAAAGAGCCGTCAACGAGTGGAACAAAACTGTACCCGCGGAAGTGGACACCGATAACCTGGCCCAAGTAACGCAAAAGCTTGAATCCGCCAAGGTGAAACTGGCCAAGGAAGAGCCGGGGAATAAGTAGTAAATACAGCACTCAGCATTTAGCATTCAGTCCCTTGAGGTTTTCGTGGCAAGCGGCAAAAGCTTTTTTGTGGTTGAATGCTGAACGCCAATTCCTGAGTGCTGCTTCTGTTAAACTTTCTTCATGCTCGCCGACTACGCCGTGCGGGTGGAGCAATCCCGCGGACGCCGTTATCGCGAGCCGCAACATCCCTACCGCAACGACTTTCAGCGTGATCGTGATCGCGTCATCCACTCCAGAGCTTTTCGCCGTCTTGAGGCAAAAACCCAAGTCTTCACCCGCCGTTATTCCGACCACTTTCGCAATCGTCTGACTCACACCATTGAGGTCGCGCAGATCGCTCGAACCATCGCGGCTCAACTTGGCCTGAATGTCGATCTGGTCGAGGCTTTGGCCTTAGTTCATGATGTCGGCCATCCGCCCTTCGGCCACGCCGGCGAAAAAGCCCTCGACACCGCCATGCGCGAGCACGGCCTATTTTTTGACCACAACCTGCACGCGCTGCGCATCGTAGAAGACTTCGAGCTGCGCTACGCCGCTTTCCGCGGACTCAACCTGACCTTCGAAGTTCGCGAAGGCATCATCAAACATTCCCACGATTACGTTGCCGAAAAGTTTCCCGAACTCGCCGAGTATCTGCTCGACCTTCGTCCGCCGCTCGAAGCTCAGCTCATCGATGTCGCCGATGAAATCGCCTACAGTACAGCCGACCTCGACGATGGTTACGAATCGCGCCTGCTCACGCTGGAGCAGATCCGCGAGGGCGTCCCGGTCTTCGAGCGCTTCTACGGCGAAGTCGAATCGATCTATCCCGACGCGATCGACAAGCTGAAATTCAACGAGACGGTCAAACGTATACTCGACCGCTGGGTCGGAGATCTGATCGAGCACACCAAAGAACAAAGTCGGCTGGCAGGTGTCAGAAATCTTGAAGATGTGCGCGCCTACCCTCATCGGCTCGTCACTTTAAGCCCATTAGTCGAGCAGGAACGACGCGCGGCCAGGGAATTTCTCTACGCCAATCTCTATTTCAGCGTTACCCTCGACCCAGAGAAAAACGACGCGGGACGGGTGATCCGCGAGCTGTTCAGGTTGTGGATGGCAAAGCCGGAGAATCTGCCGGCCAGTTACCAGGAAAAAGCCACGCAAGAACCGCTCGCGCGAATCGTCTGCGACTACATCGCGGGCATGACGGATAATTACATTTACGAGCAGTACGAGAAGTACTGCGGGCATTAAGAAAGTCAAAACATCGCCACGGATTTGCGGGGATCACGCGGATCAAGAAAACGGAGAAAGCAATCCGTGAAATCCGCGCAAATCCGTGGCGAAGGTTTGTCACTTGCTCGCGACGGTCGTGACCACGTCGTACAACACCTGAAAGCCACGCCGCACCTCTTCCACGCGGATGCGCTCGTCGTTTCCATGCTCCGTGCTGCCTTCTTCTTCTGTCGACGTGTACGGCGTAAATCCATACGAGTTGATTCCCAGAGGACGATAGCGTTGATTTTCCGTGTAACCGCTATCGAGCCGTGGCACGACCGGTGTTCGTGGGAAATACGCCGCCGACACTTTCTCAATCGCACTGAATAAAGCTGTATTCGTGGGCGAAGAGTTGGCCAGGCGGAAGTCCGCGTTCAGCGGCGCGACGCTCACATTCGGATCGTTCACCACCTGCCGGATACTCTCCAGAAACTGCTTCGGATCATCCCCCGGCAGAAGCCGCACATCCAGGTTGGCCCACGCTTCCGGCGGAATGACGTTCGTCTGCTCCGAGCCGCCCAGCATGGTCAGAGCAATCGTGTCGCGCAGAAGATAGTTGAGGGATTCATCCTGTTCCACCTCGCGCTGAAAATTCTTGTCGTCCAACGCCTGCCGGATATTGCGGAATTTTTCCGCCCGCTCCGGCGATTCATAAGGTGCCATGGCACGCAGAAATTCCTCCGCTACCGGCAACACTCTAAGCGGAGTGCGATAGGCGATGATGCGGTTCAATGCCTGCATCAGCCGGTTCGGCGCCGAATCTGCGATTGGAAGCGAGCCGTGTCCGGCGCGTCCATGGGCCACCACGTGCAGCCAGAACGCCGCCTTCTCACCCACATCCACGCCCACATATTTCACATGGCCGTTGTCTTCTAGAAGGTTTTCGCCACCTTCGTTAATCAGGAACTCGGCATTTCCCAGCAGGTCGGGCTGATGTTCGATGAACCAGTCGCTACCTGTGCCATTGACTTCCTCATCGCTCACGGCCAGAAAAATCACGTCGCGATCGAGTTCTACTTTCTCGCGCTTCAGCATCACCATGACCATGAACTGCGCCAGTCCCTCGTTTTTCATGTCCTGCGCCCCACGGCCGTAAATCGATCCGTCCACGATTTCCGCGCTGAAGGGCGGTACCTTCCAATGGGACGCGTCACTGGTGACCACATCCATGTGGCTGAGCAGCACAATCGGTCGCTGAGGCGACGAGGTGGTGTGCGGAACGCGAGCCCACACATCGGCCCGCCCGGGAGCATAGTTGAACACCCGGTTTTCAACGTCTTCCTGATCGAAGATTTTCTGGAAGAATGCCCCCGCGCGAACTTCGTTGCCCGGAGGATTCGTAGTGTCGATCCGCAGATACTCCCGTTGCCACCGCACCGCAAGGTCTGCATACTGCTTTAGACGTTCTGGAGGAATGCTATCCGAGGTAAGCCCATGCCTCGCAGCAACGGTTTGCGACCACCCGAGTGTGGCAACCATCGCAAAGATGAACCCAAAAAAGCACACTCTCCCGATCCTTCTCAGCATCCAATCTCCCGTAATGCCTAAGTCTTTGGGCACGCAGTTTTTATATCAGCTTTGCCAAAATTACCCTGAGGCCGGACATTATTCTCTGCCTTTGACGCCGCGAGGTCTACAATGTTATTGCAAGCCAAGGGGTTAGGGGTACGACAGTTTGGCAATCGACCTGTTATAGAAACCTGCGGATGCCGGAGTCGAACGGCGTCCCGTATTTCCGATTTTGGCCATACATCGCGTCGGCGTTGGCCGGCAATGCGCAGTGAGCTTGCCTCGATCAGTCGGTTAGCAGACGCAATCAAAAATCACGCAGCACGCCCGTTAGGCGTGCCGAATGGGGCCTCCAGGATGCTCCCTTCGTTGGAGGATGTTAAAAATGAAGAATCGTCTACTTGTAGCGCTATTCGTCGCAGTCGTGCTTGCTCTGCCAGCTATTGCGCAGACGAGTTCGACCTCTCAGGATCAACCGGCCGCCAGCCAACCCGCACAGGCCACTCAAACCGCGCCTGCCGCTTCGTCAAGCACCGACCAAGCCTCGTCCACTTCTTCGCCGACTGTGGGCGCTACCGGAAAGCAGCCTTTGCAGCCTGAAACTCGCGAAGGTTTCTGGGGCAAGATGAATCCTTTTGCGCGCAAAAAGTATGTGCAACGCCAGACCCAGCCCATCCGCGACCGCGTGAACGAACTCGACGAGCTGACCGCGAATAACAGCAAGATGATCAAGGACGTGGATTCGCGCGCGCAGCAAGGCATCCAGCTTGCTTCGGCCAAAGCCAACGAAGCCGATCAGCATGCCGTCGACGCCGGCAATCGAGCCCAAGCGGCGCAGCAGACCGCGACGCAGGCCAATACTCGTCTCACAACGGTCGAGCAGGTAGTGGGCAATATCGATCAATACAAGGCTACAAACCAGACCGAAATCCGCTTCCGTCCCGGCCAGAGCGTTCTGAGCCAGAACGCCAAGACCGCTCTTGATGACATGGCGACACCGCTAAAGAATCAGCGCGGCTACATCATCGAAGTGCAGGGATTCTCTTCCGGCCATGGCCAAGCCGCGATCGCTACTTCGCAGAAGATGGCGGATTCGGTGGTGCGGTACCTCGTGCTGAACCACGACGTTCCTGTATATCGCATCTATGTGGTTGGTATGGGCAACGCTCCCGTTCCTAGCGCGAGTGCCGATGACCAATCCAAGACCAAGCGAACCAGCGGCGGTCGCGTAGAAATCAGCCTGCTGAAGAACGATCTGGAGCAGCTGACGGCGTCGACCACACCGGATCAAGCACCAGCGAAATAGTTTTCAGGACGACGGGCCCAGTAGCCCGGACGCCCTCCCCCCGGAAAAGCCTCCTGTGCAAACAGGAGGCTTTTTTGCTGCGCTGATAATTTTAGTTGTGCTGAAAATAATGAGCGTTGATCAACGCTCGAAGAATCGCGGTCGCGACTTCTCACACCACGCCAGCAGTTTCCTGCTTCATCTTTTCAGCCTGATAGTGGGCCGTGAGGGCCTCGATCAGCGGCTGCAGTTTCCCATCCATCACTTCCTGCAGCTGATGGATAGTCAAACCAATTCGGTGGTCAGTCACGCGGTTCTGGGGAAAGTTGTAAGTCCGAATCTTCTCGCTGCGATCCCCCGACCCCACCATCGCCTTGCGTTCCTTGGCGAGCGCGTCCTGCTGCTTCTGCATCTCCATCTCGTAAAGCCGCGAGCGCAACACCCGCATACCTTTTTCGCGGTTCTTGATCTGCGACTTCTCGTCCTGGCAACTGACGACGGTATTCGTCGGAATATGCGTGATGCGCACGGCGGAGTACGTTGTGTTCACCGATTGCCCACCCGGCCCTGACGAACAGAACGTATCAATACGAAGATCTTTTGCTTCAATCTTGATGTCGACATCTTCCGCTTCCGGCAGAACAGCAACCGTAACCGCCGATGTATGAATTCGCCCCTGCTGTTCCGTCGCGGGCACACGCTGCACGCGGTGTACGCCGCTCTCGTATTTCAAACGCGAAAACACGCGCTGGCCTTCAATCAGTGCGATAACTTCTTTCAACCCTCCAGCCGAAGACTCGGAAGTCGAGAGCACTTCCACTTTCCAGCCCTGAGTTTCCGCGTATCGGGTGTACATGCGAAACATCTCGGCGGCAAATAAAGTGGCCTCGTCACCCCCGGTCCCGGCCCGGATTTCGAGGATTACATCCTTCTCATCATTCGGATCTTTGGGCAGAAGCAGGACCTTGAGTTCTTCTTCGACCCCGCCGACACGTCCTTCCAACTTATCCAATTCCTCTTGCGCGTAGGCTCGCATCTCTGGATCTTTTTCGTCGGCCAGTACGGCTCGGCTCTCGGCAATGCCCCGTTTCAAGTCCTTAAATTCGCGGTATCGCTCCACGATCGGAACGATTTCGCTATGCGCCTTGGCAGTCTTCTGGTATCTCGCAGAGTCGTTCATGATCTCCGGCGAAGCCAGCGTCTGCGTGAGTTCCTCGTATCGCGCTTCGATTTGGTCAAGTCGTTCAAACATATTGTTCCCCGTAGAAACGCAGCTTGCTACGTTTCGGCTGCCGTCAAGAGACGCAGCGAACAGCGTCTCTACAGCGTTATTCTAGTTGTAGAAATGGGAGATGACGCAGAAAGAGTTTTCGCGGCAGGGCCGCTACGCAATGACCAGTTCGCCGCCGCGCTGCTTCTCGAGCGACATCGCCTGATCCAACGCCACGATCGCACATTCCGCTTGCTCATTCGATGGAGGCTGCGTAGTGATCCGCTGCATCCACAGTCCGGGAGCAGTCATAAGGGCAAACAGCGATCCGCGATGTTTGGCGGCAAAGCGAATAATCTCGTAAGACAACCCGGTAATCACCGGCAGCAAGACAATGCGAACCGCAAACCGCGCCCAGAAGGTCGTGACCGGTACCAGCATGTAAACGAAAATCGAGATAATCATGACGGTCATCAAAAAGCTGGTTCCGCAGCGCGGATGATAAGTCGAATATTTCTGCACCGAAGGCGTGTCCAGCGGATCGCCATTCTCGAACGCGAATACCGTTTTGTGCTCGGCTCCGTGATACTCATAGACCCGCCGAATGTCCTTCCACAGCGAGGTTCCCCAAATAAACAGCAGAAACAATACGAGCCGAATGATGCCGTCCACTAGATTGAAAACAATCTGCTCGCCGAAAACCGGATTCACGCGCTTCAATTCCGTGGTCGCCAACAGAGGCAGAAACTTGTACATGAAAATGAAGAAGCCAACAGAAAAAACGATGTTCACCGCGGCAATCCATCCACTGATTTCGAGCTTCTTTTTCTCAGGCTCACCAGGCGCGGCCGCCGGCTGTAACTCGTCGAGCGCAACGTTCGCGGAAAACTTCAGCGCGCGGAAGCCCAGCGTCATCGCATGACCAAGGGTAATGACGCCCCGCACGACCGGCCAGGCCATCCACTTGTGCTTTTCGGATAGCCGCTCCAGCGGCTCACTGTGAACAGAAACTTCACCCGATGGCTTGCGGCACGCAATCGCCCAGGCATGCGGCGAACGCATCATGACACCCTCGAGCACGGCTTGTCCGCCGACAAGGGTTTCCTCGCCGCCCTCAAGTGCGGGCAGAAGCTGGACTGCCACAAAAAAGCGCCACAATGTTCGCAAAAACCGCATGGTTATTGGATGTCTCTCCGACGACAAAGAACCAAGTTAAGAGTATCACAGGCCGATCTGATTTAGGATGGGCTAGCCGATGCCCTAAGTAATAGGTTCGCACGCGTTTACAAGGCCGCCATCGGAGGAATTGGTTGCGCGGAGAAGGGGCTCCGACCGCCCGAGTGCCGCCCGGCACTTTGACGGGAAGATCACAATACTGTCTCAAACATTCACCATGCGCAAATTCGCGGAAGCCGCCGAACGCATCGCAGCCACGACGAAGAAGTTGGAAAAAATCGCAATCGTCGCCGACTACCTCAGGTCAAGCTCGCCGGAAGAAGCCGCCGTCGCCGCGGTCTTTCTTTCGGGCAAACCTTTTCCTGCGTGGGAGGAAACCACACTGCAGGTAGGGGGAAGGCTGCTATGGCAAGCGGTCGAAGAACTTTCCGGAAGAAGCGACGAGGAACTGACCGCCGCTTACCGCAAGCATGGAGACTTGGGAGCCGCAGCCGCCGAAGTTCTGCCCGAAGTTAGATGGGGGACGGGCACCCCTGTCCGTCCAGGCCGAGCCGACGAATCCGACTTGAACCCGCGAGAAGTGCAAGCCGCATTTCGAAAGATCGCCGCTGCCCGTGGACCTGCGGCCAAAGCACTTCTCGTACGCGAACTGCTCTCGCAAGTGACTCCACTCGAGGCCAAGTACATTATTAAGATCATCACCGGCGACCTACGCATCGGGCTGAAGGAAAGTTTGGTCGAAGAAGCCATCGCTAAAGCGTATGGAAGTTCGGCGAAAGACGCACAGCGAGCCGACATGCTGCTCGGCGATATCGGAGAAACCCTCCGCCTCGCCGCCGAAGGAAAACTCGACCAAGCCAGGATGCGCCTTTTTCATCCCCTGGGATTCATGCTGGCTAGCCCTGCGCAGTCAGCGGAAGAAGCTCTCACCTATTTCGAGAACGCGCTGGTCGAAGACAAATACGACGGCATTCGCGCGCAGGCGCATTGTTCAGGCGGCGAGGTGCGAATCTTTTCGCGCACTCGAGATGAAATCACGGAATCTTTCCCCGAATTGCCAGACGCGCTAGCCGGACTTCCCCAAGACGCAATCTTCGACGGAGAAATTGTGGCGTGGAGTTATCTGGCGGCCGAATCCGGCGAGACTGGCCGCGCCCTGCCATTCAGCACTTTGCAGCAACGGCTCGGCCGGAAGAAAGTCAGCCATGAGATGATGCGGCGGGTCCCGGTCGCCTATCTCGTCTTCGATTTGCTCTATGCCGGAGGAGAATTGCAGATCGATCGTCCGCTGCGCGAGCGGGCCAAGCTGCTCGACGAGTTATTGGCAGCTCCCCGAATTCCGACTTTGGCTAGATCCACCGAAGCGCAGGGACAGTTGATGTTGCAATCGCCCGAGGAAACGAACGAATCGAGAATCACAACCCAGCTTTTCCGCGCACCGGTGTTCCGTGCCTCATCTCCCCAGGAACTTGATCAAATATTCGAAGCAGCCCAAGCCCGCGGCAACGAAGGACTCATGATTAAAGCTCCCGAGTCGGCTTACACCCCAGGACGCCGCGGAAAATCCTGGCTGAAGCTGAAACGCGAACTCGCAACGCTCGACGTCGTAGTCACGGCTGTCGAATACGGACACGGCAAGCGCATCGGCGTTCTCAGCGACTACACCTTCGCGGTGCGTAACGGCGAGCGTCTTGTCAACATCGGCAAGGCTTATTCAGGCCTGACCGACGTCGAGATCGCCGAAATGACCAAATGGTTTCTCGAGCACACGATTGAAGACCAAGGGTTTCGTCTTCTAGTCGAGCCTAAGATTGTGCTCGAAGTGGCATTCAACAACATGATGCGCTCCGAACGCCACGAAAGCGGCTATGCACTCCGCTTTCCGAGAATCGTGCGCATAAGAACTGACAAACCACCAGAAGAAGCAGACACGATTGAAAGAGCACAGGAGATCTTCGAGAAGCAGAAGCACGAAACAAGCACTTAGCACTTGGCAGTTAGCACTTAGCAAAATGGCGGTTGGCAAGGTGTTTAGGGACTAAGTGCCAATTGCTAATTGCTGCCTTCAGTGGCTGTGCCCGTGGTGCTCTTCTTCGCTCACCGGAATTACACAACCATGGGCCACTTCGCAGATCACGTGCTCAAACTGAATAGTTGTGTGATCGATATGAAATTCCTGGTGCAGCCGTTCTTTCACATCGCGCAGAATTCGCTCGCTGACTGATGGCGGAATGTCCTCGATCGAAATATGGCACGACAAAGCCCGCGTCTCCGAACCAATGTTCCACACGTGCAGGTCATGCACGTCGTTCACACCCTCGACCGCCCGCATGGCAGCTTCGACACGGTCCAACTTTATCCCGCGTGGCGTGCCTTCCAGTAGGATGTTGAGGGTCTCACGACAGATGCCGAATCCCGACCACAGAATCAATGCGCCGATGCCGAACGACAGCGCCGAATCAATCCAATATTGTCCCGTCGCCAGGATCACCCAGCCACCAACAATGACGGCCGCGGTCGAAACCGTGTCGCCAATCTCATGCAACAATGCACTCCGGATGTTGACATCGCGGCCCGAGCGATAGAGGAGCAGAGCGATGACTCCGTTCATCACCACCCCGGCAGCCGCTACCCAAATCATGACGCCGGCATGTACGTGCTCCGGATTCTGCAAACGGCGGAAGGCTTCGTAGAAAATCAAGAAGGAAACCACAACCAGCGAGCCCGCATTCACTAGCGCGGCCAGAACTCCGGCGCGATGCCAGCCGTAAGTCTTGGTTGCGCTGGGCGGGCGCGATTCCAAATACACCGCGACCAGCGAGAGCAGCAGCGCAACGAAATCGGAAAGGTTATGTCCGGCTTCAGAGAGCAGCGCCAAAGAATGAGCGCGGATGCCGGCGATCACCAGCAACACGATGTAGGCCAGAGTGACGACGAGCGACACCCGAAGAACTTTGGAGGTTCGTTCGCCCGCGCCATGGCTGTGCATGTGCATCTAGATTAAGTTTAAGGCTGCGGAAGGAACGGTTCAAGGCAGACGGTCAAGGTTCCTATGTTCAAATAGTCTCGTGCATCTCAAAGACGCGCTCACATCAGCGATCGAACGTCTCACAGCGGCCCGGGTCGCCTCGCCTCGCATGAACGCCGAGTTGCTTCTCATGTTCACTCTGGGTTGCGACCGCGCTTATCTTTTCGCGCATCCCGAACGCGAACTCGCGACTGAAGAACAAGCCCGCTACCAGGAAACCCTGAACCAGCGTGCGCGCGGAGTCCCAGCACAATACATTACCGGACACCAGGAATTCTGGGGCATGGACTTCATCGTCACTCCATCAGTGCTGATTCCCCGTCCAGAAACCGAACACGTAATTGAAACCGTGCTGCAATTGGCTAAGAAGAGCGATGGAGGCCGGGCGTCCTCGCCCGGCCGCCCAACTCGTATCGTCGATGTAGGCACCGGATCGGGCTGCATCGCGCTCGCGCTCGCGAGAGAACTTCCAGATGCAGAAATCCACGCGACTGACATTTCCCCTGCCGCACTCGAGGTGGCCCATGCCAACGCCGCCCGCCATCAACTCGAGAATCGAATTCAGTTCCACCAAACGGATCTGCTAGAAGGTCTCGATCCCGGCAGGTTCGATTTCATGGTATCCAACCCTCCCTACGTTGGCGATTCTGAAGAGGACGAGGTGCAACTCGAAGTCCGCAAGTTCGAACCGCGCAACGCAGTTTTCGCTGGGCCCACAGGACTGGAAGTGATCGAGCGCTTGATCCCGCAAGCGCGCGTCACTCTGTGCGTCGGGGGCTGGCTGGTCATCGAGATCAGCGGAACCATCGCAGACAGCGTGAAACTCCTCTTATGCAAATGGCACCAGGTTCAGATCACCAATGATCTCCAAGGCATTCCACGCGTAGCCTTCGGACAAAAAGTTTGACGTGTGGAGCGGGCGTCCCCGCCCGTGGAATTACGCAACGGCATCCTCCTTCTACGGACTCTGGTAGTAGTCAACTCGCACACGCTAGTCTCATGCCACTCGCATCCACTCCCCGGCGACACCTGCACGTAATCGGGAGCATTCAACCATGCAGACGAAATTTGGAGCCGCATCTTTGCTCGGCAGGACCACCTTCGTTTTTCTCGGCGCCATATTGCTCACAGTCGCCGGATATGCCCAGAATCCAAACGGTGCCCTTCGGGGAGAGGTCCAGGATGCCAGCGGCGCGCGTGTGCCAGGTGCTCGCGTGGTCGTCCGGTCAGCCGGATCTTCCATCACCCGCGAGGGCATAGCGGATGATCGCGGAGAATTTCGCATTGAGGGCTTACTGCCTGGCTCTTATCACGTATCTGTTACGGCCAAGGGTTTCGCGGAGGCCACGGCTGATGTAAATGTCGCGGTTAGTGTGGTGCGCGATATCGCCGTGACGCTCAACCCCGCGGCCGGGCGTGAGACGGTGAATGTGCAAGCAACTCCTTCCTCGATTACGACCCAGACAATTGACACGTCAAGCGCCGTTCGAGGTGGCGTTGTGGGCAGCCGCGACCTCGAATCTCTTCCGCTCCCGGCACGCAGCTTCGCCAACATCGCATATCTCGTGCCCGGAACCGAGCCCGTCGAGCCTTCCGATCCCACCAAGGCGCGCATAACCGCCGTCTCCACTGGCGGAAGCTCGGGTTTGAACAACGAACTTTCGGTCGATGGCGCCGACAACTCTGACGACTGGATCGGCGGCTTTCTGCAAAACTTCTCGCCCGATGGCATTCAGGAATTTGCCGTGCGCACTTCGAATGAAGATGCAGACACGGGCTGGACTACCGCCGGCTCCGTCGTGATTACTACCAAGCATGGCACCAACGATTGGCACGGCGATGGGGCTTTCTACGAGCGAGCGTCAGCGCTTAACGCCCGCTTTCCAATTGAGAATCCCGCGCCCAATCCCAAGCAGCCGTTCTCACGCCAGAATTATGTCGCCACTATCGGCGGTCCCATCGTGAAAAACAAGGCGTGGTTTTTCACCTCATTCGAAGCCGTGCACGAGGATGCAAGCATCGCTTACAGCCCCGCCAGCACCACGCAGTTTCAAGCGCTGGCACAATTGGCGTCACAGGGATTGATCACCGGCGTTCCTTCTATTCCCGTCCCGGCTAACGTTCCGATTCCCTTTCGCGACTACATCGCTTCGATGCGCTTTGACTGGGCACAATCGCCAAAATCGAGTTGGTTCCTGCGCACATCGGCCGACAGTTATCTCACCCACAACGCCCTGGTGCAGCAGGGCACACTGCCATCGACGGGTCTTACCACGCACAACAATTACTGGAATGTGGCTCTCAGCAATACTTATACTTTCAGTCCGACCTGGCTTGGCAATCTGGTTCTCGATGCCAGCTTGTTGCATCTCACGCAGGCTCGGAACTCAGATCTGGGCTTCGCGCTGGCCTTCCCTTTCAGTTCCACTGCGTTGACCATTTCCGGCTTCGAAACTTTCGGCGACAACCAATTCGCTACACCGATTACGCTTTTCCCCGACCTGCGCAATCAGGAGAAATATCAGTTCCGCTACGACCTGAGCCACGTTGCGGGTTCTCATGGGCTCAAGTTCGGAGTCGACTTCATTCACGAACCGGTGTTGAGCGGCGCGTTTGCTTCCACGGCTGAGACTCTCGCTCAATACGTCAACAACCCAACCTTCTATGTCCAAAACCCCGGCGTGTTCGGAACCTTCACTCCGCAGTGCGTCAACTTCACCGCTTCGGACGGCTCAACTTGCAGTTTCACTCCCGCTGGCGACGGAACTTTTTCGCAGAGCGTTCAACGTCTCGCCTTCTACGCCGAGGACTCCTGGCGCATCTCGCACCAGCTCACGTTCAACTACGGTGTGCGGTATCAAACGACTTGGGGTCTATTCACGGGTTCGGGCCGCAGCGAGGCTGACAACGCCGCGTACGTAACGCTACGTGCGTTGCAGATTCCGGTTGTGCCCAGCCTTCCGCAGGATTACCGCAAGCAAATCGCGCCTCGCCTTGGGATCGCTTACTCACCAGGCGACAGCGAGAAGACCGTGATTCGCGCCGGCTTTGGCATTTACTACGACGATCTGGCGCAGAATGGATGGGCCACCGCATTCCAGGGCGTCAACAATACGAACTTCACTACCGGAACGTGCGCCCTTACTGGAGGCCCGGGCACTTATGCGCTGGTCGGCGCGGGCTGCTTGACTGGGGGTGCCGGGGCCTCGGGCAATCTGATTGGCTCCCCTTACAAAACGCCTTACGCGATTCATACGACCGCAGGCGTGCAGCACGCTTTCAACGAGCATTGGCTCGCCAGCGCGGATTACGTGCACGAGCAGGGCAATCATGGATATCGCGCCTTCCCTTATACCAGCGGCACGAGCCTGTTCACGCCGCTCATTCCCACCACCGACCCGAACTATGCCACCGACCAAACCAACGTAGTGCCTAACGTCAATGTGTTTGAGTCTGATAACCGTTCCAGCTACAACGGGTTGATGCTGCATCTGCAAGGCAATATGAGCCGCTTCAATTTGGTTGCGAACTACACGCTTTCCAAGGCGAAGACCTGGGGATGCCTGCTGGGCGAGCTATTTGACTATGTGGATGGCGTCTGTCCGCAACAACCGCCCAACCCACCTTTGCTGAATGCTTTTGGACCGGGCGACTATGGACCATCGGGCGAAGACGTCACGCACCGCTTCGTGCTGGCTGGCACGGTACACATTCCCGGTGGATTTGAACTGAGTACCGTCACCCAGATCGAAAGCGCCCGCCCCATCACGATCACGGACGCTGCCAATGTGCAACGCATCTACGTCAACGGCGTGTACACAAGCCTCGACCAATTCCGTGGCACGCCTTACATTCAGACCGACCTGCGGGTCAGCCGGCCTTTTAATTTCCACGACCGCTGGTCGGTGATTCCCTTCGCCGAGTTCTTCAATCTGTTCAACCGGAACAATCCCGGCGCGAACTTCGCGGTCAATGTAGTCCAGCTTCCGGTTCCTGCGGCCCAGATGGTGCCGAATCCCGTCACCGGCATCACCAATGTCACCAGCGTTTGCACGAATGCAAGCTGCTCTCAAACCGCGCCCATCACCAGCCTGAAGCAGCTCGAGATCCCCGAAGGCGCCCTGGGAGATTTCTTCGGCCCCGGCACCACCGTCGGCATTCCCTTCGCCGCCCAACTCGGCGTTCGGGTGACGTTTTAGGATTCTGGATCTGTTGTTTCGGATTTAGCGTTGGCAGCCCTAATGCTGTCGTCTGAGATTTGGCGTTGTCATTTCCCATGCTGTCATCCTGAGCAAAGCGAAGGATTTCTGCATCTTGCCCGACCCATCTCTCCTTACTACTTCGGATCCCCCGCTGCCGAATAACTCGCATGAACTTGCACACTAGCTGCAAGACGTTGCGGACAGCAAAGAATTGACAACTTTAAGATTGACTTCCGCCACGGGGCCGTTGAAAATCGCTTCGCCCTTTGTTGCTCCCCCACGGTCGTCATTCCCGAGCTGATAAGTATTTTGCCGGGATATTTCCGTGTCGTGACTTGAGACCTGTAACGCCACCTTTACGGCACGCACTATGTGGCTGAAGTGATGTTCAAAGTCGAATTTCAAACCCGTTCAAGAAACCAATAAGGAGATGTATCAATGAAGCGTACAGTTTTGTTTCTTCTCGCCTTTGCCGCAGTTGCGCTGATTGCGGTTGCGCCAAAAATGCTGGGTCAGGACGACCAAGCCGTGTTGAAGGGCTACTTCCTATCGAAGCCGGTACGGAGCATAGATCCCCTAACATTCCAGGCTCAGTCGGATGCTGGCTCGGGACTCAAGGTGTGGTCGTATAAAGCGACATCTACTCGCGCAGGTTCCAAAGGACAGAAGTTCGCAGGCGTGATGGTCGGGAACAGCCCCTATACCAACAAAGCCACAACCACGACCACGATGCAGGTTGTTCCGCTGATTATCACAATCGGGTCGACCGTTTTCGATCCCACCAAAGCGGACAAGGCTTGCTTCGCGGGAAAAGTTCCAATAACGATCTATAAGCAGTCGCCGATCACTAACGCCGCTCCTTTCAAAATGAACGGCGTCAACGTTGGCACGACCGCATACACCGACGCTTTTCAGCGGGCCAGCTTCTGGACCCCTGTCAACAAGAACGGTGGAACCTACCACAACGACCTCAAGCTGGTAGTTCTCAAGCCGGTGAAGGTTAACTTGGGAGCCAGCAATTCGACAATCCTAACCAACACGTGTGGACCGCTGGGCGGCGTGAACCTCGGCCCGTTCGAGAGCTTACTGGAGGATACGATTATCCCTTCGCTTTCCAGCCAGGGCGTCAACCCGAAGACCTTCGTCACCTTCCTGATGTACAACGTGGTCATGTACGAAGGCAGCACCAGCAATTGCTGTGTCCTCGGCTACCACTTCGGCATCGGAAACCCGCTTCAGACATACTCACCCTTCGAGTTCGACACCACCCACGCTTTTGGCGGCGACATTTTGGATACGTATGTCGCGGCCCACGAGGTGGACGAATGGCAGGATGACCCGCTCGGCAACAATCCAACTCCGGCGTGGGGACACATCGGCCAGGTTTCAGGCTGTCAAAACAATCTCGAAGTAGGTGATCCGTTGACCGGAGGAGGCAAACCTTTCTCGGTGAAAATGTCGAACGGCTACACTTATCACCTGCAAGAGCTTGCGATGTACTCCTGGTTCTATGGCCCGCCCTCGATTGGCGCAGGGAAGAAGTTCTCTGATGACGGTACCTTTACCTCAGCGCAAGGCGCCTGCACCGACTAGACTCGGCGTCGCTCAGATAACTCATCTACTCAACAAGAGCTTCCAGGTCGCGCACCGCTTGGAAGCTCTTTTCTTGTTGAGTGTGACCGCCCATGCGCGACGCCATTGCGCAATAGATGCAAGAATCTGCCTAGCTACAAAGATTCGATAAGTTTTACATTGACTTCCACTGCAAGCCCATTCAAAATCGCATGACCTCTGCTGCTCTCTTCCAGCTATTGACCCTGGGCCCGCCGAGGAATTTTTGTGGGGAATCTCTTTACCGTCACCCAATACAGGAGAACAACTCAGATATGAATAGACGTTCCGCTACATTCACTTTGCTCGCCGTGGTCGCACTGGCCAGCTGTTTGGCTAGCGTTGCGCTTGCCCAAGACGACGCCGCAGCCAAGCCGCGCGCCTTGTACTTGGCCATCCCGCCCCATTCCTACTACGCCGTGGAGCCATCCAGCGACCAACTGACCCAATGGACCTACAACTTCACGTATAAGGGGACCAAATACGCTCCTGTGATCGTCGGGACCAACGCGACGAATACCAACAAGAGCACGACAACTCCCGTAGTCATCATCCCGATCAAGTTGGTTTTTGGTAAGACGAACGGAAACCACACCTACGATCCCAACAAGGATATCTATCCGGGAACCAAGCTCACCGTCACCCAGTACATCGCCCAATCACCCCTTTTCGTCCCCATCGATTTTACGCAGGGCGGCGTGAACCTGGGCACCACGCAATACGAAGACGCCTACGAACGCGGCAGCTTCTGGAAGTATGTCAAGACGAACAAGAAATACCACGTTCTGCTGAGCACGCCGACGATACTGCCGGAACAGACCGTTAAGGTCACGCCCGGAAACGGTTCGATCCAACAAAATCCATTCGGTAAGGGGAAGGTTGGCTTCTGGTCCAACATTAACGCAGTCGACGCGCTCGTCCAGAGCTACATTCACAAATTGAAACAGATTCAGCCCAACGTGCTGCCCCTGTTTCTAGTCTATGACACCTACATCGCTTGCGGTCAGGGCTGCGCCATCGGCGGTTACCATTCGGCGCTTGCCAACCCTCCGGGCGGCCAGACCTATTCCTTTTCGACGACCATTGATTCGTCAACTGATCCAGAGACATTTGCCCAGAGCACTGGCGCTCTGTCCCACGAGTTCGGCGAGTGGCTGCTCGATCCCTTCACCACCAACAACTCCCCGTGCGGAATCATGGAAAATGGCGATCCGCTTGAGACCGAGCCCAACTATGGCCTTTACCCATTCACCGGTAAGAATGGTTCGGCTTACTCGATGCAGGATCTGGTGTTCGTCAACTATTTCGGCGCACCAAGGAACACCTCTCTGAAGAGCTGGTTCACTTTCCAGGACGAAAGCAATGTCACTGCTCCCTGCGATAGAGGATCACGTTAAAAACACCTGCCTGCTGAAAAGCCCGCTCCTCAAAGAGCGGGCTTTTTTGTGCACGGACAACTATTTCCCAGCCCAAGCCCCGCCGCCCTCACAAACGTAGAGCGTGTCGTGGCCGCCGCTCGTGCCTGAAGGATTCGTAAACAGTGTCCCCGTTAAACGAGCGGGGCTGCTAATAGGGTGACGGAAGCACCCGAAGCCGAAGGCCTGAAGCTTGACTTCTTTACACCTTGCCGACGCTGGCGGGCTGAATCTCTTCCACGTCCACCCAGTTTGTGGGATAAACGCCGGTATAGCAGGCTGAGCAGTACGTGGTCTTCTCGCCATCGCCGCAGGCTTTTTTCAATCCCGGGAGCGAGAGATAGGCGAGCGAGTCCGCGCCGATGAATTCGCGAATCTCCTCGACCGACTTGTTGGCGGCGATCAGCTCTTTCTTCGAAGGCGTGTCCACGCCGTAGAAGCAGGGCGAAATCGTCGGCGGACACGAAATGCGCATATGCACTTCCTTGGCTCCGGCGCTGCGGACCATGCGCACGATCTTGCGACTGGTGGTGCCGCGAACGATCGAATCGTCAATCAGGACTACGCGCTTGCCCTCAAGCAAGCTGCGAACCGGATTGATCTTCAGCTTCACTCCAAAGTCGCGCACGCTTTGTCGCGGTTCGATGAAAGTCCGTCCCACATAGTGATTTCGGATCAGCCCAAAGCGAAACGGAATGCCGCTCTCGGCCGCGTAGCCCACAGCAGCAGTTACACCGGAATCTGGCACCGGAACCACGACGTCGGCCTCCGCCGGCGCTTCGCGCGCCAACTGCCGGCCTAGTTCCTCGCGACTCTCTTGCACCGCGCGCCCAAACACGCGGCTGTCTGGGCGCGAGAAATACACATGCTCGAAGATACAGCTCGATTGCGCCAGCGCCGGCGTATACAACCGCGAAGTAATTCCCTCTGGACCGACCACGATTAACTCGCCCGGCTTTACGTCGCGTTCGAAGGTGGCTCCGATCAAATCGAAGGCGCAAGTCTCCGAGGCAAACACGATGGTGTCCTGCTTTTCGCCATCGATGGCTGGGATTCTGCCCATGGCGAGTGGCCGGAAGCCGCGCGGGTCGCGCGCTGCAAAGATCCGGTCGGGACTGATCATGACCAGCGAGAACGCGCCTTCCACTCGGCGCAGCGCGTCGGCGATGGCTTCCGGCAACGTCTGCTCTTTCGAGAGCGCGATCAAGTGCACGATGACTTCTGTATCGCTGCTAGTCTGAAAGATCGAACCCTGGTTCTCCAGCCGATGACGGATATCCTGCGCGTTGACCAGATTGCCATTGTGCGCCAGCGCCACCATGCCTTTGTTCGATTGCACCATGATGGGCTGCGCGTTGAGCAACGCTGAATCACCCGCCGTCGAATAACGCGTGTGACCGATGGCCAGCGTGCCGGGCAATTTGGCCAACACTGCTTCCTGAAAAATGTCAGCGACCAGGCCCATGGCCTTGTGCATGTGCAGCGCCATGCCGTCAGAAGTCACAATGCCCGCCGACTCCTGGCCCCGGTGCTGTAGAGCGTGCAGGCCGAGGTAAGCGAGCTTCTCCGCTTCCAGGTGCGAATAAACTGCCACGACCCCGCATTCATCGCGAAATTTGTCGGAACTTAGCATTTTCGGAACATCTCCGCGAACTCTGCGATCAAAAGCTTCACCCGACCAACTCCGAGTCGGCCTGCAAAACCGCCGCCAGCGCGCCCTCGAACGAATTGCGCAACTCGCTAACCGCCGCAGACACCACCACGCGGCCGTCCAGCGTAATCTCTATTTGTTCGGAAACCGTCTCGCCGATCTCTTCCGCAGACAGCCGATATTTTGCTGCTACCTGTTGGATTCCCGCCAGCTTGCTCCGGTCGCACGAGATCACGACACGGCTTGCGTCCTCGCCGAACAGAACAAACTCTGGCGGCAACCCCAAGGATGTCAGATTCACTCGGAGGCCAATGCCCTGGCCAAAAGCCGATTCCGCGAGGGTCACCGCAATTCCGCCCTCCGAGCAATCGTGCGCCGAATCGACCAAGCCCGCCTCGATCATCTCGATCAAAGCTTTCTGCAGCGCCGCCTCTCGCTCCAATTCGAGCGCGGGGGGAAATCCCCACAAGGCGCCTAAGATCTCTTTGGCATACTCGGACGACCCAAACTCAGATTCCGCATCGGTGATATCGCCCGACTCCGAGGCAAGCAGCAAAACGATGGCCCGCCCCAGCTCGCGAAAGTGCGGGAACACTGCCTTGTGAACGTCTTCAAGAATGCCGACGATTCCGATCACAGGCGTCGGATAAATTCCTTCGCCCAGAGTTTCGTTGTAGAAGCTGACGTTGCCGCCAGTAATCGGGACATCCAGTTCTTCGCAAGCTTTGGTGATGCCATCAATCACTTTCGAGAACTGCCACATGATGTGCGGCTTCTCCGGATTGCCGAAGTTGAGGCAATTCGTCGCGCCCACCGGGGTCGCGCCCGAGCAGGCCACGTTGCGGGCGGCATCGGCGACAGCATGCATCGCTCCCAGTTTCGGATCGAGATAACACCAACGTCCATTGCCATCGAGCGCCATGGCGAGGGCACGCTGCGAGCCCTGGGGTTCGGAATTCTTGATGCGAATCACGCCCGCATCTCCCGCTCCTGGGCCCTCGACCGTGTTGGTCTGGACCATGTGGTCGTACTGCTGCCACACCCAACGCTTGCCGCAAATATTCGAGCTGGCGAGCAGGCGCTTAAGATTGCCAGTGAAATCGCCCGCTTCAGCCAGCTTGATCGACTGAGGCATCTCTCGCGGCACCGGCGCTTCCCATCGTTCCAGCGGACGCTTGTACACGGGTGCATCATCGGTGAGCGCTTCGTTCGGAATCTCGGAGACGACTTCTCCGTGATGAAGCACGCGCATCTTACCGTCATTGGTGACGCGTCCAATTTCGACGGCATCAAGTCCCCACTTCTCAAACACGCGGAAGACTTCGTCTTCACGGCCCTTCTGCGCCACCAGCAGCATGCGCTCCTGGGATTCGCTGAGCATGATTTCGTACGGAGTCATGCCGGTTTCGCGCTGGGGCACGCGATCGAGCTCGATCTCGGTGCCAACGTGGCCGCGCGCTCCCATCTCGCAAGTCGAGCAGCTCAGGCCCGCCGCGCCCATGTCCTGGATGCCAACGATGGCGCCCGTCTGCATGGCTTCGAGGCAAGCCTCGAGCAGAAGTTTTTCAAGAAACGGATCGCCGACCTGCACGTTGGGACGTTTCGCTTCGGACGCCTCACTGAATTCTTCGCTGGCCATAGTGGCGCCGTGAATGCCATCGCGTCCGGTTTTCGAGCCGACATAAATTACTGGATTGCCTTCGCCCGCAGCCTTTGCGTAAAAGATTTGATCGCGCCGCACCAGGCCCAGAGCGAAAGCATTCACCAGCGGATTGCCCGAGTAGCAAGCTTCAAACTTGGTCTCACCGCCGAGGTTGGGAACGCCGAAGCAATTTCCGTAAGATGCAATCCCACTGACTACGCCCTCAAGCAGCGAATGATTCTTGTGAATCTCGGCTTGTGTGGCGCGGGCGTTCTCGCCCGTCACGTTGGGGACTCTAATCGGGCCGAACCTTAACGAATCCATTACCGCGACCGGTCGGGCTCCCATGGTGAAAATGTCGCGCAGGATGCCGCCGACGCCCGTAGCCGCACCCTGGAACGGCTCGATGAATGAAGGATGATTGTGCGACTCGATCTTGAAGGCGCAAGCCCATCCATCGCCAATATCGATGATGCCCGCATTCTCGCCCGGCCCCTGTACGACGCGTCGGCTGCGCGTCGGCAATCTCTTCAAATGCACGCGGGAAGATTTGTAAGAGCAGTGTTCGCTCCACATCACGCTGAAGATGCCCAGCTCAGTGATGGTGGGCTCGCGTCCGCCGAGAAGCTGTTTAACCTTTTCGTATTCTTCCGGCGTGAGGCCGTGTTCGTGGACGATTTCTGGAGTGATGGCAAGAGTGGAGGCCGTGGTCATGAGGAAATACTATTGTCGCATTTTGGCGCGCCGCTGGATAGAAAAAGCTTTTTCGGTCCGCTCCGCGCACTCTGCGGCGTCTCTCAGCGGCCTCTGCGTTTTAAATTCGTGTTTGCCGCTATCAAGACCTTAAATCGAGAGCGCTGAGAACGGCCGCTGAGAACGCCGAGTGCATTGAAGCTCAAGACGGCTGAAGTACGCGGCTATACTGTTCACAAATGAAGTCCGTCATTGTCGGCACCGCAGGCCATATCGACCACGGCAAAACCGCGCTGGTCAAGGCGCTGACCGGCATCGACGCGGATCGCCTTGAAGAAGAAAAGCGTCGCGGCATCACGATCGATATCGGCTTCGCCAATCTTGAGTTGCCTATGCCCGGCGGCGAAACTCTTCGGCTGGGGTTCGTCGATGTGCCGGGGCACGAGCGCTTTGTGCGCAACATGCTGGCGGGCGTGGGTGGAATCGATCTGGTGCTGCTGGTGATTGCGGCCGACGAATCGATCAAGCCACAAACCCGCGAACACTTCGACATCTGCCGCCTGCTCTCGGTACGGCGCGGCATCACGGTGCTGACCAAGTCCGACGCCGTCGACCCGGAGACGCTGGCCGTAGTGCGAGCCGAAGTCGAAGACTTCCTGCGCGAGTCTTTTCTTGGCCACTCTAGTCTCGGCCATCCCAATCCCATTGTGGCGCTCAGTTCGCTGACCGGCGCAGGGATTGACGATCTGAAGCGTGAACTTG
Source organism: Terriglobales bacterium (assembly GCA_035601995.1). Lineage (GTDB taxonomy): Bacteria > Acidobacteriota > Terriglobia > Terriglobales > Acidobacteriaceae > JABDBE01. The sequence continues at coordinate 307,289 of DATNNE010000131.1, read as the reverse complement.
TAAGGGTCGCTGCCGAGGTTCCAGCGAAAGATTCCAACGCGATTGCGCGGCTGCCCATCGATCGCGTTTTCACTATGAAGGGTTTTGGCACGGTGGTGACCGGCACTCTAATTTCCGGCGCCATCCGCAAAGAAGATGAACTCGAAGTTTTTCCCAGTGGGCGGCGGGTACGAGTACGCGGAGTCCAAGTGCATGGAAAATCGGCAGAGCAAGCGGTTGCTGGACAAAGAACCGCGCTGAACCTCGCAGGCGCGACCACCGAAGAACTGGCGCGAGGCATGGCGTTGTCTCCCCCTTCGACTTTTCGTGCCACCTCGCGCGTGGACGCGGAGGTGTCTCTGCTGCCTTCTGCCAAGCCGCTGAAAGACCGCGCCCGCGTGCACTTTCACTCCTATACTGCCGAGACCATTGCTGGCGTCGTCCTGTATGGGAAGCGGCAAGTGGGGCCGGGCGAAAGCAGTTTCGCGCAGTTACGCCTGAGTGAGCCAACGCTGCTGTTGCCGGGAGATCGCTTCATCATGCGGCAGTTTTCGCCGGTAGTCACGATTGGCGGTGGGGTGGTGGTCGAGAATGCTCCCCCGAAGCGAGTGAAAAATGCGACTGACTATGCTCGTTTTCTCAAAACGCTTAGTGAAGATTCGCGGGGTGGGACGTTGCGCGCCCGCGTGACCGCAAGCGGTTCGCGGGGTCTTGGCATTGCGGAAGCCGTGGCGCGCACGGGTTGGCGGGCGCAACAGATTATTTCTGTAGCGTTGGCTGATCCGGAAATTGTCCGCACCGGTGACATTTTCATCCTTAAGCCGGCCTTGGACCTAGTCCGCAAAGGTCTCATTTCCGCGCTTGACGCTTTCCACAAGCGCAACCCTCTGGTTGCCGGCATGAGCAAGGAAGAGTTGCGTGGAGGTTTTTCCGAGATCGCGCCCGAAGTCTTTGACAGCGTGCTCACCGAGGCGGTGCGCTCCGGGAAGATTGAGCTGGCGGGCGAACTGGTCCGCCTGCCGGGACGCGGCGTGATGATGAAAGACGAAGAAGCCGAGTCGAAGAAGATCATCGAAGCGGCGTTTGCGAATGCCGGCCTCAAAGTGCCCGCGTTGAAAGATGTGCTGGCAGGATTGAAAGTGGACAAAGCGCGGGCGCAGAAGATTGTCACGCTACTACTGCGCGATAAGGTTCTGGTGAAGATTTCCGACGATCTGGTCTTTCATCGCGATGCGCTGCTGGAGCTGCGCAAACGAATGGCCGCGGAAAAAGCAAAATCTCCTAAGCTGGATGTCGCGCGCTTCAAAGACCTGACCGGAGTGACCCGCAAATATGCAATCCCTTTGCTCGAATATCTCGACCGCGAGCACGTAACCCGGCGGGTCGGGGATGACAGGGTGATTTTGTAGGAGAGTCTTGAGCCGTCAGCTATCAGCATTCAGCATTCAGCTCCGGAGCACTTGGCGCTTAGCATTCGGTATATGGCACCTTGGATTTCTGCCAGCAGCATCAGGAGAGCCTTAACCCAACTGCAATGCTCACTCCTGAATGCTGAGAGCTGACAGCTAACTGCTCAAAGGTATCGGCTGTCCAGAAAGTTACTTCTGTTTCCACAGCGCGAGGGAGTATGCTGCGCGCATGGGTGTGTCGGTTTCGGTGCTGGCCAGCGGCAGCCGGGGAAACAGCACGATTGTGCAAAGCTCGTCGACGCGCATTTTGGTCGACGCGGGGATTTCCTGCCGCGAGACGTTCAAGCGCATGAAGGCTGCTGGAGACGATGCGCACTCGCTCTCCGCCATCGTGATCACGCACGAGCACGCCGACCATGTGTCGGGGCTCCTGGTGCTGGCGCGAAAGCTGAAAGTTCCTGTGTTCATGACCGGAGCCACCCACCAGGCTTGGTCCCGATCGATGCGCGATGCCGCCGGAGAGCGTCCGCAGCTGGCCCGGCTGGAATTCTTTTCCTCCGGCCACAGCTTCCGCATCGGCGATATCGGGATTACGCCCTTCACCATTCCGCACGACGCAGTCGATCCCGTGGGTTTCACCTTTCACGCGGAGGGCATCAAGATCGCGATTGCCACCGACCTCGGGCGGCTGCTCGCCAACGTGAAAGATAACTTGCGGGCTTGCGACGTGCTGGTGATCGAATCCAACCACGACCTCGAGATGCTGCGCAACGGGCCTTATCCCTGGTCGGTCAAACAGCGTGTCGGCAGTCCTACCGGTCACTTGTCCAACGAGAAGCTCGCGGAATTCTTTGCCACCGGCTATGATGGAAACGCATCCTATATAGTGCTGGCGCATCTCTCGGAGCAGAATAACCATCCTGAACGCGCTCTGCGGGAAGCGGAAAAAGCGCTGGCTGGCCGCCGGACGCTGTTGCAGAATCGGGTCATGCTGGCGGCGCAAACCGAACCTATGCAACCAATCCGGTTGTAAATTGATCAGTAATAGGTAAGACTTAAGAGTAGGCACCACGCAGTTCATATGAGTCAGTGTATCGATCCCATCGTGGGCAAGATTCTGGCAGGGTGGCGCTATGATATTTCCGGCCTGGCGCCGGAGATGGGCGGCGACTACGAGGAACATTTTGCGGCCTGCGAACGCTGCCGCAGCCGGCAGCGCCTGCATCGCACCATCGATATCGCATTAATTGCGCTGGCATCGGTTTCCGCAGGCTTGTTTCTTCTAGCCTTCGGAGTGATTCGGCACTTTGGTCCGCGCCACGCTTTCTGGTTGGAGATTGCGGCCCTGGCGGGTTTCGCACTCTCTGCGTTGATCTGGCTGATTGTGGCAGTGGCTACGCCCGCGCCCATGGCGGTAGTGGACGTGGCCAGGATAGGTGCACGCCATGTGCATGATCGCCTGCCAGCGGAAATTCGCGAACGGCTTCCGGAAGAGCTGCGTTTGAAGATCACCGGCTCGTAACTCATGCATGCTTGCTCGAAGACGCTGGTGTTTTTGCTGCTGGCGGCGGTAGCTGCCGCTCCCCTAACGGCGCCGGATTTTCATCCTGAGGCCGCATCGCACGACCGGCCCGCGCCATGCCATCTTTCGACCGATCACGACGACGGCGGGAGCCTTCCCACGCCTGCGCCGGTCAGCCATAGCTGCTGTCAGGGTGCGCATCATCCCGCAATTCTGCCGCAGAATTCTTCCTTGCAACCGTCGCTCGAAGTGTCAGCCCAGGTTGAATCCTTTCAGCATACGGCTGCAGTAAGTGCGTTCAACTTCTTCCCGAGTTTCACGGCGTCCTCCGGTCCGCCGCTTCTGTCTCCCCTACGCGTCTAAATTGCTAGCCGCTTGGCGCTCAAACTTTCCCGAAAACTCATCTTCTTAAACCCATTTCCCGTTCGTGTACCTTTGTGTCCTTTGTGGTTGGGGCGTTTAAGGCAGCGACCGCATTAGGACAGGAAGGACACAGAGGAAGACGGATCGGCAAGAGAGTGATGCATGCGTAGATTAATCTGGCACCTGTCGGCGGTTGCAGTTCTGACGGTCTCGTGCCTGGCTCAGAATGCGGACCACGACAGGAATATGTCTGAGCAGAACCAGTCTGCCCAAACCATGCCGAACATGTCGGGCATGTCGTCATCGATGCCTTCCTTTCACGCTTCTTCAGGCACGGCATGGCAGCCGGCCTCGGTGACAGATCCGATGTGGATGATCTCTCGCGGCGGTTGGGAATTCATGTTTCACGGAACCGTGTTCATCACTTACAACCAGCAGGGTGGGCCACGCGGCGAAGGCAAGGCGGAATCGACGAATTACTTAATGACGATGCAGCAACATCGCCTGGGCTCGGGTACACTTCTGCTGCGGCAGATGTTTTCGGCGGAGTCACTGACCTCGCCGCATCCGGGATTCCCCGAGCTTTTTCAAACCGGCGAAACCTATCATGGACAGCCGCTGGTCGATCATCAGCATCCGCACAACGTTTTCGCCGAACTGGCTGCGCTGTATACTCTGCCGGTCAATGAGAAAGTTACCTGGCTGCTCTATGGAGGCCCGTCGGCCGAACCGGCGCTGGGGCCAGTGACATTTATGCATCGGCAGTCAGCGTCGGAGGATCCGGAAGCGCCGCTGGGCCATCATTTGCAGGATTCCACGCATACCAGTTTTGGGGTAGTGACGACCGGCTTCATTTTTGATTTTTCAAAGCTGGATTTTTCAAAGCTGTATCTGTCGAAGCTGGACTTCTCCAAACTGGGCTTCCTTAAGATTGAAGGTTCAGCCTTCAACGGACACGAACCGAATGAACAGCGCTGGAGCATTCAACTCGCGGCCCTCGATTCCTGGTCGTTCCGCGTGAGCGCCGCTCCCACGCGCAACTGGACCGCGCAATACAGCTGCGGACGCCTGTCACATCCCGAGGCCTTGGAACCGGGCGACCAGCAAAGGCAAACTGCGTCGCTCGAATACAATCGATCGCTTTCAGCAGGATTAGGCAAAGGATACTGGGCTACGTCGCTGGTTTGGGGGCGAGTACAGAAAGAGTTCGAGCCTTTTCCCCTTAACAGTTATCTGCTGGAATCAACCCTGAACTTTCTTGCGCGAAACTATGCTTACACTCGCCTTGAACTTGTCGACAAAGACGAATTATTTCCCGAGGCGGCAACGCATCCGTCATACCGCATTGGCGCATACACCTTCGGAGGAGTGCGCGATTTCGTGCACAACGAGCATTGGCAAGTCGGACTCGGCGGGGATGTAACTTTCTATTCAAAGCCCGCAGTCCTGGACCAATATTATGGAAACAACCCTGTGTCCTTCCATGTGTTCATTCGAGTGCGTCCGGGATTGATGGAGCACGGACACTAAACGCGGAATCCTGTGTTGTCAATTCGAATACATCCAAGATTTCGGCGCTCAAGCCCGCACAATCCGCGCACAATTGCTGCATGGAGCCCCAGCGGAAAATGCTGCAAACGGTTCGCATTGCCCTGTTGGTGAGTATTGCGCTATATGTTTTCATCGGCGAGCGAATAGGACGGAGTACAGGCACGCCGGACCGCAACTCTTACTTCGCCATTACTCTGGTTGTGCTCACGATCGTGGGCATGATCTTCGCAGTGTGGCGGCTGTTCGTATTGCGATCGGAAGCAATCCTGGCCGATCAGCCCGACGACGCAGCGGCACTGAAGCGCTTGAGGACTGGCTACATCTTCACGTATGCCTTGTGCGAGACCGTGGCTCTGTTCGGATTTGTGCTGCGCTTTATGGGCTTTGCGCTTTCCGAAGTTGCGCCCTTCTATATTGTGGCCATCGTCCTGCTGCTGCTCTTCAGCCCGCGCCGGACTCGAAAGACGTAGCGGCGGGTGCCTCGTCCGACCCAGCAGTTCGAGACAATCCAGGGAGAGCGTCGCGAAACCCGCCCGGACGAGGGCGTCCGGGCCTGCGTGACTCTGGTTACACTTTGATGTGGCAGCTCGCCAAGCCCTTCTTTTCCAGATACTGCTGGTGATAATCCTCAGCTTCGAAGAACTCTACCGCTGGAACAATCTGCGTGACCACAGGCTTGCTGAAGCGTCGGGATTTCTCCAGTTGCTCCTTCGAAGCCTTGGCCTCGGCTTCCTGCTCCGGCGTGTGAAAGAAGATCGCCGAGCGATACTGCGTCCCCCAGTCCGGCCCCTGCCGGTTGAGCTGCGTGGGATCGTGATTCTCCCAGAACACTTCAAGCAGCTTGTCGTAGGAAAGCTTCGCCGGATCGTATTCGATTTCCACAGCTTCGGCATGGCCGGTTCGGTCTGTGCAAACATCCTTGTAAGTCGGATTCGAGGTCTGCCCGCCGATGTAGCCGACCCGAGTCGAAATCACGCCCGGCAGCTGGCGGAAGGTCGCTTCAACACCCCAAAAACAGCCCGCAGCAAAAGTAGCTTTAGCCATTAGGATGACTCCCATTCTTAGACTGTAGCGATTCTATTGGATGCGGCAAGCCTCGGAAAGTGGCACGATGCCAGTAGGTGGGCTCTCGAAACCCGAGTAACTGCCCTCCAGCCTATTCCCGATTGACGCACCCCCGTTCCCCGCGATATCTTGCTTTAGCGGCTTTGCCCCCCAGCTCGCCTGAGGTTTTGTGACCTTGGCTTTCCACCGCACCCACAGGAGTTCCCGGCTTGCTCTCGCGATCTTATTTGCTTGCCTGATCGTTCCCGCCGCATTTGCCGCGAAAGCTGGCTTCACGCCGCAAGCCCGGGTCGGCTTCACCGTGGGCGATCAGTGGGAGCCTGCCATCGCAACCGATGGATTCGGCCACACTTACATTCTGTATCCGCAATATGGCCGTGTACCGGGATGCCACGGCTGCCCCCTCCCTTCGATGATTCTAGTGGTCAGCAACGATAATGGAGCGACCTGGCAGCCGCCGCGCGAGATCACACCGCCGGGAACGGGCCAATACGATCCACAGATCGTCGTCGATCCTGCCGACCACCGCACCGTGTATGCGGCCTGGCTGCAACGTAAGCGGCTCGACATGGTCGTTGCCAAGTCGGTCGACTTCGGCCAGAGCTGGTCCATTGTCGTGGCCGATCGCGGAACTACCGACGCCGACAAGCCGGTGCTCGCGGTTCGCGGCGACGACGTCTACATCGGGTTCAACCGCGACGGGCATATCCTGGTCGCCTCGTCGCACGACCGTGGGATTACGTTTGCTTCCGCCAACGTAAGTCCGAAATCGAAACTGGTGCGGGCTCTGGCCGGCGGCGCGACCGTCGATCCGCAGGGTTCGATTTATTTGTCCTGGGCCGGATACACCCAGCACGACGGGGCCAAGGGACGCGAGAATCTGTATGTCAGCAAGTCATCCGATGGCGGCGAGAGCTGGACCACCCGGCTGATGGACGTCTCCGGCGCGCCTCCCGACTGCGGAGCTTATCGCTGCGAGTGGGGCTACCTGGGCGCGCAGATCACCATGACCTCCGATGCCGCCGGCACCTTGTACGCCCTGTGGAATTCTGGCGCAGTGGACAAGAGTCCCGCGCGAATCTATTTCTCATCCTCTACCACGGCCGGCGAAACCTGGTCGCCAAGGCTGAACATTTCGACCGCGCCCTCGAGCGTGGAGCACGCCTTTCCCGCACTCGCCGCCGGAGACGCCGGCGATGTGCGAATCGCGTGGATGGATTCGCGCTTCGTAGACGCTCGCAACCACGCCCTCTGGAATGCGTTTTACCGCAGTTCCACGAACGGCGGCGCAACCTGGTCCGGTGAGTCGAAGATGTCCAGCTACGCCCCCGGCTACCCCTACGTTCGCCCGGGCGGCTTCAGCTTTCCCTTCGGAGACTACTTCGGCATCGGCATCGACAACCAAGGCCACACCCAAGCCGTCTGGGGCGAAGGCCAAAACTTCCGCTCTCCAGGCTCAATCTGGTACAGCAACGGCCGCTAGAATTTGACGCTGGAGGGTCGCCCTCCCTCCTCGAACCCGCTGTCATCCTGAGGAAGCGCAGACCGCAACGCGAAGGACTGCCGAGGATGGATCTCTGCACTTTCTCTCTGAGACCGGTGCTGGGCCTGGCCCCAAACTCCGGGACGGCACCCGGCTCCCCGAGCAAGCGTCTGCCACGGGTCGCTCCGGTCCTGTTTATTGCCCGACCGAGCCGTTCTGGTGATATCGGCCGCCTTGAAAGAAACGGTGACGCACCATGCTCCGGCCAAGCAAGAGAAGGATGACCAGCAGAACGACTGTAAACACCAACTGTCCGATTCCGAACGAGGGTGGCTTTCGTCCTGCGGGGTCCGTGGCATTCGAATCAGTTGTCATACTCGACCTCCTCTACTCCAGATGGCTGCCCGGCAACGTGCTATTCGAGGACAAGTCCACCGGTCAGGCTGGCTAATCGCTCGATGCGGTGTTCGGCGCACCAATCCTGGAGTTCGTTGACGATCTTTTCCGTGGCTACGGGATCCCAGTAGCTGGCGGTTCCGATTTGTACGGCAGTGGCGCCGGCCAGCATGAACTCGATGATGTCCACCGCAGTCGAAATGCCGCCCATGCCGATGACCGGGATTTTCACCGCTTTGGCGGCGTCGTAAACCATGCGCAGCGCGATCGGCTTGATGGCCGGCCCCGAGAGTCCAGCGGTCACGTTGGCGATGCGCGGCTTGCGGGTTTCGGCGTCGATGGCCATGGCCACGAAAGTGTTGACCAGCGAAACCGCATCGGCGCCGGCTTCCTGCGCCACGTAGGCCATTTGCGCGATGCTGGTGACGTTGGGAGAAAGCTTCACGATCAACGGCCGCTGCGAGAAATGACGGGCCGTGGCCACCACTTCGTCGAGCGAACGGGGATCGCTGCCGAATTGAATTCCGCCGTGGGCAGTGTTGGGGCAGGACACATTCAACTCGTAGGCAGCGATGCCTTCGCCTTCATTCAGGATCTGAATGGTGCGCTCGTAATCCTCGCGGGTGTAGCCGAAGACGTTGGCTATGACGACGATGTTCTTGATCTCGCGCAGCCTGGGCAGCTTTTCGTCGACGAAGGCACGGGCCCCGATGTTTTGCAGGCCAATGGCATTGAGCATGCCCGCGGCGGTCTCGTAAAGGCGCGGCGGCGGATTCCCGGCCATGGGCTCTTTCGACAATCCTTTGACCACGAAGCCGCCGAGCTTGTCGAGGTGGACCACGTCTTCGAACTCGACGCCATAACCAAACGTACCGCTGGCGGCGATTACAGGGTTTTTGAGTTCAATACCAGCGAAGCTGACGGAGAGGTCCGGCGTGCGTCTGACGGTGGCGGGGGAAGCGGTCATCGCGGTTGTAGTGTAACCCGCGGGGCGTGCGACACCAAAGCGATTTGCTCGGCGGAGATTGTACGCAGCTTAGGTGCGTGCATTCACGCCCACTTTTCCGTTACAGTAGTTCATTCCCATGCTTGATCTTGGTTTTGTCCGCGACAATCTGCCGCTGGTCGAGGAAAAGCTGCGCCAGCGCGGCATGAAGCCGGCTGAGGTTCTGAAGAACTTCGCGCAAATCGATGCCCAGCGGCGGCAGGCGATCACCAGCGCCGAGACCATGAAGGCGCAGCGCAATCGCTCGACGGAAGAGATCGCGAAGCTGAAGAAGAGTGGGCAGGATGCGTCTGCGTTGATCGCCGAGACCAAGCAATTGCGCGAACACGTCGAAGAACTGGGCAAGGCCGCCGAAGAATACGAAACCCGATTGCAGCAGATTCTTGTTGGCATCCCCAACATTCCGCATCCAAGTGTTCCGGTAGGCAAGAGCGCGGATGACAACGTGGAAGTCCGCCGCTGGGGCACTCCGCCGACATTCGAGTTTGCACCCAAGCCGCACTGGGAAATCGGGGAGCAACTCGGAGTGCTCGACCTGGAGCGGGCCGCGAAAATTTCCGGCGCGCGCTTTGCCGTCTATTGGGATCTGGGAGCGCGCCTGGAGCGGGCGCTGGCCAACTTCATGCTTGACCTGCACACTCGCGATCACGGCTACACCGAGGTGCTGCCGCCGTATATGGTGAACTCTGAATCACTGTACGGGACCGGGAATTTGCCCAAGTTTGCCGCTGATCTTTTCAAGGTGCCACACGGGGATAAGGATCTCTGGCTGATTCCGACCGCGGAAGTTCCGGTGACCAATCTTTATCGTGATGAAGTGCTCGATGGAGCGCAGCTGCCGGTCTCGCTCACGGCGTATACGCCGTGCTTCCGCAGCGAGGCTGGATCTTATGGCAAAGATGTGCGAGGGATTATTCGTCAGCATCAGTTTCAGAAAGTCGAAATGGTGAAATTTACGCGGCCGGAAGACTCTTACGAGCAGTTGGAAAAGCTAACTCACAACGCTGAAGAAGTGTTGCAGAAGCTAGGCCTCCATTATCGGGTGGTCGCGTTGTCCACGGGAGACATCAGTTTCTCCTCGGCCAAGACTTACGACATTGAAGTGTGGTTGCCAGGGCAGCAGCTGTTTCGCGAGATTTCCTCATGCTCGAACTTCGAATCGTTTCAGGCGCGGCGGGCGAACATCCGCTATCGTCCTGTGGGCAAGAACAAAACGGAATTCCTGCATACCCTGAATGGCAGCGGCCTGGCTGTCGGGCGCACTTGGGTGGCGATTGTCGAGAATTACCAGCAAGCGGATGGCAGCGTGTTGATTCCGGAGGTTCTGCGCTCGTACATGGGAACGGACCGGCTTACGCCAAGGAAAATGTAGAGGCTGTTCAGGTGGAATCAGGAGGGAGCGAAGATGCAAGACGCCATTGGAATCGGGATTCTTGTTGGCGTGGCTCTGCTATTCAGGATGTGCTTCCATTCGACAACGTTGCTTTCCATTCAACGTCACGATGTGGCGCGGGTAGTCCCGTTCAACATCATCGCGTTTTGGATGCTGCTCTTGATCGCGGCCATATGGACATTATTGGTGGGATTTGTCTACGTCGCGCGTCTGCGCTAGCGAAGGAAATCAGCCTGGGCCATTAGCGCGCACGCATTGCGCGTTGCAAAGACGGGGAGTAAAAAATAGACTTGGACAGGGCAAAAGCGAATGCGACGGTTATGGCTGCTCCCACTGTTCCGATGAGTGGGATATGGCGAACAATCCGCGATTACATTTTCTGGTCCTACGAGCGCGGCACCATCCAGTACGATGTGATGGTCACGCTGATCCTGCTGTTTGTTCTCCTTTCTCCGCGGCTGATCAATTTCAAGGACAAACCGGTTGAGCATAATCCGCATCGTACGGGAGTCGCGGTGGTGCCCGACGGCAACGGCGGACTGATTTACCAGATTGAAGCGGCTGCCGTTGCGGGCAAAGATGACGATGCGGTTCGCGACCAGCTGCTGGAAATCATCGAGCCCATTTCCGGTGAAGTCAGCATCACGAAGATTGAGCCGGTGCGCGACGGCTCGGGACGCCTGCTCAGCTATCGCGTCTGGGTAGCGCGAGAGTAGCGGCTCGGTGAAACTGGAATGAATCCTCGACTGATATTGGGCTGGTGCCGCCAGATGAGATGGGGCTTCGCGGTCGTCGTTTCCGTGCTAGTTGCGTCAGCCCAGACGCCGAACTCGGACGAACTGCAGCACGTTCTCAGCCAGATGGACCAGACCGCAGCGAACTTCACTACTGCCCAGGCCGCCTTTGAGTGGGACCAGTATCAGAAGGTTGTTGACGAACACGACTTCCAGAAGGGGATGGTATATTTTCGCCGGGTCGGGAGCGAGGTTCAAATGGCGGCCGATATTAGCGACCCCAAGCCGCCGAAATACGTGCTCTTTACCGACAGCAAAGTTGAGGTCTACCAACCGAAAATCGATCAAGTTACGACTTACAACACGGGCAAGGATCGGGCAACGATCGAGAGCTTCCTGGTGCTGGGTTTCGGCGGGAGCGGGAAGGATATGCTCAAGTCTTTTGACGTAAGCTATCTCGGAAGCGAAACGGTTAATAGCATCGAAACGGCAAAACTTGGCCTGGTGCCGAAGTCGGTTAAAGTTCACAGCACCTTCGACCACATCTGGCTGTGGATCGATCTCACGCGGGGTGTGTCGGTTCAGCAACAACTTTTCGAGCCTTCGGGTGATTACCGACTGGCCAAGTACTCCGATATCCAATTGCATCAAAAGATTCCGGATTCGGTGTTCAAGCTGAAGACCACAGGCAAGACCAAGTTGTTATCGCCGCAGGGGTAGCCTACGGGGTGGGACGGTGGACGTTTGGAGAATTGTATGGTTGTCTGACCAATTCATTCCCCTGTGGAAAGATAAAGGCTGAAAAACCCGGTGCAGGACGGTATACTGCCAGAAAGCTGCTCGTAGAGAAGAGAGGAGAGGGCAAAAAGACTCCGGTCACGTGGCACACTCTTTTATGGCTAAAGTCTTCACCATTCCGGTCCCTCCTCAAATAGGGCGCAAGCGACGTGAGCGCACGTCCGATCCTCGCTACGTTGACGGGCAGCGGCAACTGGTCGAAGCGATGAGATACCTGGCCCAAGCGGACCCAGTATTGAATCGCGAGGCGATCGAACTTCTTTCCGAGCATGTCCGCACGCGCTTCCGCATGACCGATTCTCCTTTGGGTTAAGAGTTCCCTTCTACTCAGATTAATTGCGTGACTGACAGTCAAGCGTCCGGGAGTTGGTCTGTCTGTTGGAACAATGATGCTGCGAGAATGATTACCAGGGGATAACACTCAAGCGTGTAGCGTGGCTCTGGATTTTCCAGCGTGCCGAGGAAGGCTGATCGCAGAATTACGAATGTGAGCAGCAGGCCGAGGTGAGGTGCAAATCGCCCCCGCGACAGACCTGCGAGCGCCGCGCCTACATAAACAAGATTGACAATCCCTAAGGTCAACGCCAACACCAGCCATTCTGGATCGTCGTTGAATTCCCACCATCGCGTATCCGAGGGCAGCGTTTCCGTCCGCGGGCGCAGCCACATGTCGGCGATACGCAGCAGCGGAAGTGCAGCGTAGTAGCGGAACAGAGAATGATGCACGCGCTCGGTCGCCAGCGCCACAAACCTCGCATCCAGGTCGGGAGTGACGTGCAGCGCGTCGTTGTAGTCCTCCAATAATTGCAGCGTCTGCTCCCGCTGCTCCGGCGAATCGAAGGCGCGCGTGGGAAGTTTCTCGGCGTCGATTTTATTGCCCGGCATTCCCCAATAAATCTCTTCGACCGAGGCATAATCCACGATCCAGGTTCTCACCCAGCGATTGAATCCCAACGGCACAAAGGAATTTTCTTCGTTGGCGTAGCGCGGCGCGAGCGGCTGAAACTCGTGGAATGCACGCAGATTGCGCACGGTCCAGGGAACAAGGCTCGCGAGCGAGACGACCGCCAGAATCAGTCCAGCGCGAAGAACGTGTAGTGCGGACACTCTCGTCCGCGTTTTGTTCGTCCGACTACGCACTAGAAGCACGAGAAGATATGCTTCAATGGCGACCAGAAGCAATCCACCATCAGGCCGCAACAGTATGGCTGCTCCAATAGCCAGCCCGCATCCCACCCAAGGTTTCATAGGTGACTCGGTGTCGAGTCCTACGATGGCCAAGTCCAGAGCCAGCACGGTGAAGAAGACTTCCAACGTTTCGGTGAGCGCGTTGGCAACGTAGTTGGCCAGAAACGGACAAAGGGCCGCTAACAGAAAGGCAAACCGCGCCGCACGCGGAGAGATCAAACGACGCGCGAGGTCGGCAATGAGGAAGCATGTGCCTATGTCCACGAACATCTGCACGACCAGCACGGCCCGGTAGTGTTCCATGCCAAAGGTCGCGAATATCGCGGCCAGGAAAGCGGGATATCCCGGCAGGCGAATGTCGGTGGGGGAAATCTCATTTATTCCGCTCAGGCCGTAAATCCCATGCTGCAGCCAGTTCTTGGCAATGTCCCCGTACACGAACGAGTCGATCGAGACTCCGGGAAACCGGAAAATAAATAGCAGGCGCAGCGCTACGCCCGCGAGGGTGGCGCACAGAAAGAATCGAAGATGTTTGCGCAGCAAGTCGCGCACGGAGGGAATATAACAGACGGCTCCAGGCTCCAGGCTTCAGGCTTCAGGCTTCCGGCTTAAGCACAAGATCTAGGCTGGAAGCTAGCATTCGAATGCCCGGAGCCGGAAGCCGGAAGCCCGAAGCCCGGAGCCAAAGGCTGCCCTTCAAAGTTTGACCCGACTTTGTCCGCAGCTTAGGATGGTTCTAACTCACCCATGGCGCAACCGGTTTTTTACGATCCCCGACAAGCCCGCTGGAAGCGATTACGCGGGCTGTTTGACGTTTTGGGCATCAGCGTCATGCTGCTGGTGATTTTCTTCGTCTATAACGCATTGCGCGGCGAGCAATTGCCCGAGTTGATTTGGCAAACCCAGAAAAAGCCGTATCACGCGCTGAAAGAAAACGAAAAAGAGAAGGCCCGAGAAAGGCGGCGCAAGCAGGCAGCTCTGCGCGGCAGCCATAAGAATCAAACCAATCCATCGCTGGTGAAGCTCAATTCGGACGAAGGTGTTCGCGCCGCTTTCTATGCCCCGTGGGATGCAGCCAGCTTCGCTTCGTTGCGTGAATACGCTCGCCAGGTTGACCTGCTTTATCCCGACTGGCTTCACGTTTTGACCCCCGACGGCCACCTGCAGGGTGTCGATGACCAGACCAATGTCTATTTCGATGTGATTCAGGGGTCGAGCATCCATCCGGTGGACGACAAGGTCATGAAGTTTCTGAAGTCCGAAGACACCGGCATGGAAGTGTTCCCTATGGTGAACAATTCCGACGGCGTGAACTGGGTCGACATCACGACCTTCCTGAACAACTCGGATGCACGCGCGCGCTTCCGGCAGCAGGTGGATGCGTTTCTCGCCACCGACAAATATCGCGGCCTAATGATCGACTTCGAAGAGATTGATCCCGAAGCTCAGCCGGGTTACATGGCATTGCTGCAGGAGATCTCCGATGATCTCCATGGCAAAGGCATGAAGCTGTACGTGAGTGTGCCTCCGCACAATGAGGATTTCAATTATCCCGCGGTGGCAGGCCGTGTGGATGGCGTGGTGCTGATGAATTATGACGAGCACTATCCGGAAGGAACGCCGGGGCCGGTCGCATCCCAGGACTGGTTTGTAGCGAACCTGGAATTTGCGCGCAAGGCGGTTCCGCTGGACAAACTGATCTGCGCCATTGGCAATTACGGTTATGACTGGGTACACAAGCCGAAGCACGGCAAACTGCCGCCTGACGTGCGCGACACGAACGTCTCGGTGCAGGAAGCGTGGCTGGCCGCGCGCGATTCGGAAGAAGATATCGACTTCGACGGCGACAGCAGCAATCCCCACTTCAGCTACATGGACGAGCAAAACCGGCGTCATGACATTTGGTACCTGGACGCGGTCACCGCGCTCAACGAGATGCGTGCGGCCCAACGCCTGGGGATTGAGACTTTCGCACTGTGGCGCTTGGGCGCTGAAGATCGTTCCCTGTGGCGGGTTTGGGATGTTCCCGGAGACCCCGGAGCTGCCGATAAGTTAAAAGACGTTCTCCCTGGGCAGGATGTGGATATGGAAGGTCAGGGGGAAATTCTGCGCATTGAAGATCGTCCGGCGAACGGTAAGCGGGACATCACGGTTGACCCCGACGGAATCATCAGCGATGAGAACATCGACCCTCTGCCGCAACCTTATCGCGTCGCTCGCTATGGCTACAATCCGAAAGCGGTTGCCATCACCTTCGACGATGGTCCTGATCCGACGTGGACCCCGAAGATCCTGGATGTGCTGAAGAAAGAAAATGCGACTGCGACATTTTTTCTCATTGGGCTTGAGGCCAAGGATTTCGGCAGCGTCACGTCTCGCATCTACCGCGAAGGGCACGAGATCGGGAATCACACGTTCACTCACCCCGACATCAGCAATATCTCCCTCAGTTACATGAAAGTGGAGTTGAGCCTGACCGAGCAGCTCTTTGCCAGCCGTCTGGGAATCCACACCATCCTTTTCCGCCCGCCGTATTCCATCGATCAAGAGCCCGATACCGCAGACCAGGTGCGGCCGCTCGAGGTGGTTCAGGATATGGGCTACATCAGCGTGGGCAACAAGATCGATCCCAATGACTGGAAGGAACCGGGGAACCCCGCCGAGCATATTGCAACGGTTGTGCTGGCCCACATTCCGCCCTGCGATCCCAAGGACCGGCTCTGCGGTAGCGTGATCCTGCTGCACGACGGTGGAGGCGATCGCAGCGAAACCGTCCGCGCATTGCCGATGATTATCGAGGGAGTGCGTGCGAAAGGGGATGAAATCGTCCCGTTGAGCGAGTTGATTGGCAAGACCAAAGCCGATGTCATGCCTCCGATTCCCAGTAACGAGCGCTGGGCTGCTCGGTTGGACTGGATGGGTTTCGCCCTTTGGAATTTCAGCAGCCGTGCGATCGTCTGGATATTCTTCGCGGGCGACCTGCTCATGACTGGACGCTTGCTGTTTGTCGGAGCTTTTGCGCTGTTCGATCGCTTGCGGCAGCGACCTTACGGCAGTCCGAGTGAGGTGGCGTCCTACAAACCCGCGGTCGCAGTGCTGATTCCTGCCTACAACGAAGAAAAGGTGATTGAGCGGACGGTGCGCGCCGTGCTGGACTCAGATTATCCCAGCCTGCACGTGATCGTGATTGATGACGGCTCAACGGACAACACTCTGGAAGTCGCTCGCCAAGCTTTTGCGGATGAAGAGGCCTCAGGACGCGTGCTTATCTTGACCAAGCCGAATTCGGGCAAAGCGGAGGCGCTCAACTTCGGGCTCGAGCATCTGCGCGACGAGGAGATCTTCGTTGGCATCGATGCGGACACTGTGATTGCCCGCAATGCGATTTCGCGGCTGGTCCCGCATTTCCTCAATCCCCAAGTCGCGGCGGTTGCGGGAAACGCCAAGGTCGGGAATCGCGTGAACCTTTGGACCCGTTGGCAAGCGCTGGAGTACATCACCAGCCAGAACTTCGAGCGTCGGGCGTTGAATGTTCTTGGAGCCGTGAGCGTGGTGCCGGGAGCGATCGGCGCGTGGAGAACATCCGTTGTCCGCGAAGCCGGTGGATACCACACAGACACAGTGGCGGAGGATGCCGACCTGACCATGGCGTTGCTGCGTCACGGTTACCGTGTGCAGTATGAAGATCTAGCGCTCGCCTACACCGAGGCACCTATCAATGCCAACGGCCTGATGCGGCAACGCTTCCGCTGGTCTTTCGGAATTCTGCAGTCGGTGTGGAAACATCGGTCGGTGTTCGCCCGCAAGGGAGCCCTGGGCTGGGTCGCTCTGCCCAATATCGTTATTTTCCAGATCTTGCTGCCTCTGGTCTCACCATTTATCGATCTGATGTTTGCGGTGGGGGCGATCTGGTACTTCATTCAAAAACATTTCCATCCGGACTCGACCGACCCGGCCGATATCCAGAGACTCGTACTGTTCTTTGCTGCTTTCTTGATCATTGATTTCATTACGTCCGCCATCGCATTTGCCCTGGAACGCCGCCAACCTGAAGCTCGCGAAGACGCCTGGCTGCTCAGCCAGGTCTGGCTGCAACGCTTCGCTTACCGGCAGTTGTTCTCGGTGGTACTGTTCAAGACTGTGAAGCGCGCCATCGAAGGCCAACGCTTCGCCTGGGACAAGCTGGAACGCACTGCCAAAATGAGTTTCCGAACCAGCGAAACGCATGACTCGGTGAAAGTGCCGTAATTTGTCGTTCCTCAAACCCGCAAGAAGCACACCTGCAAAAGATTTGTTCTCAAATCGGGCTGTAGATGCCCAAAGTCACACAACAAGGCCGAGCGAATGTTCGGAAACTAGGGTATGCTAGAGATATGCTGCTAAATGGAAGAGAAGCGATCCTTAGTCGTGTTCACCTGCTGAAGGCAGAGATCAGCGACATCCAGAGACTCAACGAGCAATACGCCCAGCAGAGACGAACCTTGCCGGCGCAGCAGAATCACGCCCAGCGCCGCGGCCGCTTGGAGCAGATTGTCGAAGAATTGAAGGCCCTCACCAACCGAAAAATCCAGTAGCGTCATCCACACCTGGCGACAGCCTCCCCGGCTGTCCGGTCGAGCAACGCAACTCTTCTTCAATGCTAGAATTAAGTAGTTCCGCGCCTGCCCGCGCAGCATCCATATAGTTTCCGAGGTGCACTGATGGCAACCGTTGAAACTCCCGCACAACCCCAGATTCGCCTTCATCAAGGCCAGTTCGTCAATGAACCGCTGACCGATTTCAGCAAGGAAGAGAATGCGCGCAAGATGCGTGCCGCCATCGAGAAAGTTCGCGGCCAACTGGGCCGCGAGTATGACCTTGTCATTGGAGGCAAGCGCATCAAGACTGAGGGCAAGATCAAATCGTTAAACCCGGCCAAGCCGTCGCAGGTTGTCGGCCTGCACCAGAAGGCCGGCAAGGAACAAGTGGAACCGGCGATGCAAGCCGCCCTCAGCGCCTTCAGGCACTGGAGCCACACGTCAATCGAAGAGCGCGCCAGCCTGCTATTCCACGTTGCCGATCTGCTGCGGGAACGCAAGTTCGAGTTTTGCGCGTGGCTGGTCTTTGAAGTCAGCAAGAACTGGGCGGAAGCAGATGCCGACATCGCCGAGACCATCGATTTCTGCGAATATTACAGCCGCGAAGCGCTACGCCTTGCGAAAGTCAAACCCGACGTACAAATGCCCGGTGAACACGATTCCCTTCTTTATATTCCGCTCGGAGTTGGGGCCGTAATTCCGCCATGGAATTTTCCCTGCGCGATCATGGCCGGTATGACTCTAGCGTCAGTCGTGTCCGGAAATACTGTGATTCTGAAACCATCGAGTGATTCGCCGACGATCGCGGCGAAATTCGTCGAACTGCTCGAAGAGGCTGGCATTCCCGATGGCGTCGTCAACTTCTGTCCCGGAGCCGGCGCTACCTTTGGCAATGCTGTGGTGGCCCATCCCAAGACGCGCTACATCGCCTTTACCGGCTCGCGCGAAGTTGGCCTCGATATTCACAAACGGGCCGCCGATGCCGTTCCCGGCCAGATCTGGATCAAGCGCACCGTCCTCGAAATGGGCGGCAAAGACGCGATCATCGTCGACGCCGACGGTGATTTTGACGCTGCCGTCGAGGGCGTTGCTCAGGCTGCATTCGGCTTCCAGGGACAGAAGTGTTCAGCTTGCTCCCGCGCCATTGTTGACGAGCGCATCTACGACAAGTTTCTAGACCAGCTCAAAGCTCGCGTGGAAAAGATCACGGTTGGCGATCCTGCCGAAAATGCTTACATGGGCGCGGTGATCAACGAAGGCTCCATGAAGTCGATTCTGGAGTACATCGAGTATGGCAAGAAGGACGGACGCCTGATTACGGGCGGCGGCCCGGCCAAGAACGCGGGCGAGGGCTATTTTATCCAGCCCACCGTGATCGCCGATATCAAGCCCAAGTCCAAGCTTGAGCAGGAAGAAATTTTTGGCCCGGTGCTGGCGGTAATTAAGTCGAAGAACTTCGAACATGCGCTCGAGATCGCGAACGACACCGAATTCGGCCTGACCGGCGCGGTGTACACCAGTTCGCAAGACAAGATCGATCGCGCCGTCCAAGAATTCCACGTCGGCAATCTGTATATCAATCGGAAATGCACCGGTGCAATGGTCGGAGCGCATCCCTTCGGCGGATTCAACATGTCGGGCACCGACTCAAAAGCCGGCGGCCCGGACTATCTGTACTTGTTTACGCAGGCGAAGTCAGTAGCGGAAAAGATCAGGTAGAATTTTCTGATTCCACCACCGGAGGCTTCGGCCTCCGGTCTTTTTTGCCGCACGATCCGGATAATTCTCTGGACAGGAACATTCGATGACCAATTGGCTCGCCGACAGGCTGGTCCGGTTACGCGTGCGCCGATTGATTCGACAGAAGCGGTATGAAGAAGCGCTAAAGCTGGTGAATTCCGCCGCGGGCGGGAACGCCCCTAATCCGTACGGGCTAGCTAACGCTGCATACTGTTATTTCGAACTGGAGCACTACGAAGAAGCTCTCGGGTTGCTCGACCGTGTCCTTCAGGCGAAACCGGACTACGCATGGGCCCATGCGTATGTGGGCCGTTGCCATCAAAAGCTAGGCCGTGATCAAGAGGCATTGGAATCGCTAAGCCGGGCAGTACGAATTGCCAGGACATCTCGTTCGAAACTGCCGGACCTTGGAACTTTGCTCGAGCACCTCGGGTACCTTCAGGCGCGATTAGGTGATCTGCAGAAGGCCGCGGAATCCTTCGAAGCAGTAATCAAAATAAGACCTAGCGTGCACGCGTACTGCAGCCTCGGATCGGTGTTAGGGAAACTCGGGAGATTTGAGGAAGCTCTCCGAGCCTACGAGGAAGCGGTCAAGCTCAACCCAAAAGACGCTGAGGCACATTATGGCGTGGGTTGGGCCCTTTGCAATCTAGGACGTCCCAAAGATGCAGTTGAACCTCTGAAAATAGCATTGCGGCTGGACCCGAAACACACGAAGGCTCTATGCAGCGCCGCTATGGCAGAACTGGAGCTAGGCAACTTCGCGGAGGCTCTGAGCTGTATGGAACAGGCCGTCTCGGTGAACCCGAGCGACGCCGAATCGCGCTTCGGTCTTGGTGTGGTTCTAGCGCGACTGCGACGGTTTCGAGAATCAACTGATGCGTACTTGGAGGCCATCCGGCTCAGACCTGATTACAGTCACGCCTACTTCAACCTG
Source organism: Terriglobales bacterium (assembly GCA_035601995.1). Lineage (GTDB taxonomy): Bacteria > Acidobacteriota > Terriglobia > Terriglobales > Acidobacteriaceae > JABDBE01. The sequence continues at coordinate 287,148 of DATNNE010000131.1, read as the reverse complement.
GGTGTCGCGTATGGGGAGCTTGGCAAGAAAGAGGAAGAACTTGAGGCGTATTGCAAGGCCATCGAACTCAATCCGGCGGATGGCAAAGCTTGGAGCAATTTGGGAGTGTCCTACTCTGGATTGGCGCGATACGATCTTGCCGTCGAAGCCTTTCGGCGAGCTCTTGAATTGCAACCGGGAGACCTCCGCATTTTCGTGAGCTTGGGTTACGTCTACGGCCAGCAACACCGGTACGACGAAGCCATTGAGACCTACCTGAAAGCTCGTTCGTTACTGCCGGAAATCCCCGACGCCAGTTGTCATATTGCCTGGTGCTACTACCAGGTTAAGCAATACGAAGAGGGTCTGCGCTGGGTAGAGAAAGCGCTCTCGGTGCAGCCCGACAACACCGACGCACTTGTGATGAAGGGAATCATCCGAGTAGCAATGGGACAATACGATTCAGCGTTGGTTTGCTACGGGCGAGCCGTTGAGGTTAACCCGCAAATGATGGAGGCCCACGCGAACATCGGGGACGCATACGTGGAGATGGGACGCTACGCCGATGCCGTGCCTTCGCTTCAGCGCGCCCTTGAGCTGCGACCCGACGAGCCAGAAGTTCACTACTTGCTGGCGTCGCCTACCTCCGGTTGGGCAATCTTGACGATGCTCGCGAACAGTGCCGAATATTGAAGCGGTTGGGAAGCAGCAAAGAGCAGGGACTTATATCACTATTATCCGAGTAACGAGACGCTCGGCAAGCCAATCAGGCGACCAGAAATGCTGTACCCTCGAAACCTACGACGGCACCGCCTGCCCCTGCTGCGGCGCGGCTGCAGCCGTGGCTGCGGCGGCTTCATTCAGAATCCGGTGATGAATGGTGAACAGCGCCAGCTCCAGCCGGTCGGACACGCCAATCTTGTCGTACACGTTGCGTAGATAGTTCTTGATCACCTGCTCGGTGGTTCCGAGCTGGGTGGCGATCTCTTTATTCTTGTAGCCTTGCACGATCAGTGCGACGATCCGCAATTCTTTCGCGGTCAAGCGATCGCGCACTCGCACGCCGACCATGTCGTTTTCGGTAAGCTCGCTGGGAACGGCAATATCTTGCACCCAAGTCTCGCCGCGAGCCACTTTGCGAACACAGTCGACCAACGCCGCGCTAGTCACGTTGCGGTAGATGACCCCGTGCGCGCCCGCTGCCATGTAGCGTTGCGTGCTTTCGCCAGTATCGGCCAGCACCACGACTCGGGTCTTAGCTTTGTTCGCCGCTTGCAGCACGGCCAGAAAGTCGCCATGGAATCCGCCAGCGATTACCAGAACGGCGGCGCGAAACTTGTCCAGCGCCATGAACATCTGTTCCTGGTTTTGCGCTTGCGCCACAATGCGCATCTCGTCTTCAACCGCCAGAACCTTGGCGATTCCCGCGCGGAAGATTGCCTGATTGTCGGCCAGAATCAATTTAAGCATCGCTTCAGCACCTCATTGCCAGTTCAACGACGTCAGTGACGACTTTATGGGTGGCGTACAAAATCGTACGAATCAATCACGCAGGCCACGCCTCGGGCCTCTGCGGGACTACTGCTGCCGCCGGTGGCAGGTTCGTCGGTGCGTACCACCCGTCCCTTGCATTGCACCGTAACGTTTTCCTTAGCCCCAGTAACTTCAGGCGGCAGGACGATCTCGAACTCCACGTTGGAGCCCACTTCCAGCGCCGCATCCGCCCGAATGTAAACTCCGGCGGCGCTCAGATTCCCGGTTACTCCACTCGATTGTTCGCCCTCGTCTGCCTTATGAATCTTGATCGGCAGTTCCAGGGGGAACCGTTTTCCCGTCCGCGCTTCGGACACAAGCCCTCCTAGTTCCTGGCCTTGCTTGCGTGCAAAAGCCAATTCCACAGTGGCGTCTCCTGACGAACTCCAGGGTTCTACTGATTTCTACTTATTCGCCCTTATATCACGGAAGACACTCCAGTCAAAGGCCTGAGTGACTAACGTAACATGGTAGAAACTAGGTTCCCCCTGGTCGATCGAGCCAGATTTCCGCCATCGATGGCCATCAAATCCGGTTTGTGGGTTTCCTTAAGAGAATCAAAATCAGTAAGATCAAGCCCGCTCAATCGGACGCCATCCCCTAAGGGTACGGCCAATGCGATCGATCTCATTCTTTGCTCGCTTATGTTTCTGGACCGTTTCGATGCTTGGAGCCCTATCTACCGCGCAGCAGGACAAACCCGCGCATCCTTTGCCTCCGCCGCAGCCAACACCGCTGGTCTCGCCTGAAGTACACGCAGACGGCGGCGTTACGTTCCGTTTTCGCGCACCGAATGCGGTGGATGTGAAGCTCGCGCTTGAGGGAGCGGAACCCGTGTCGATGCAGAAAGATGACCACGGTGTTTGGACCGTGACAACCGCTCCGCTAGCTCCGGACTTCTACGGGTATGTTTTTATCGCCGACGGCGTACGCCTGATTGATCCGGAAAATCCGCTGCTGAAACCGAATCTACTGGCTACGCAAAATCTGGTGCATGTTCCCGGACCCTCGTCGCTGCCCTGGGAGCTGAACGATGTGCCCCACGGCGTGATCCATCATCATTTTTACAGGTCCACGGTCGCCAGCGATGACCGCGATTATTATGTCTACACTCCGCCGGGCTACGAGCCGGGGAAGAAGAAGACTTATCCAGTGCTTTATCTGCTGCACGGCTTTAGTGACGACGCCAGTGCATGGACCACGGTCGGACTCGCGAATGTGATCCTTGACAATCTTATAGCTCGCGGGAAAGCGAAGCCGATGATCGTAGTCATGCCGCTGGGCTATGGGACGATGGAGTTCGTGCGGCTGGGATGGGACGCGTGGACACACACCGATATGCGGGATCGCAATTTCGAAAACTTCCGCGAGGCCTTGCTGACCGAGGTCATGCCGCGGGTCGAAGGTCAGTACCGGATCGCGAAACAGCGGAATGCACGGGCGATTGCCGGGTTATCCATGGGTGGCGCAGAATCTCTGCTCAGCGGTCTGAACAACCTCGATAAGTTTTCCTGGGTCGGCGCTTTCAGTTCGGGAGGGTTTTCCGAAGACTTTCAAAAAGATTTTCCAGCTCTCGACGCAAAAGCAAACCAGCAACTTCGTCTTCTCTGGATCGCATGCGGCACCGGGGATCAGCTGATCACGATGAACCGCAGTCTGCGGGAATGGCTCAACACCAAGGGAGTGAAGGCGACCGAGATCGAAACTCCGGGGATGCACACCTGGATGGTATGGCGTCGCAATCTGGCCGAGTTTGCGCCGCTGCTGTTCCGATAAACTAGTCATTGTTTTCAAGGAGCCGATCCCATGCCTGTTCCAGCCGGTACGTCGAAAAATCCTTCTCGTATTTGTTTGCTGAGTCTCGCTCTTACCGCGATATTCCTTTTTTCTGCGACGCCGGGCCGAGCTCAACAAACGGCCCCGAATCCCGCGTCGGCAGCGCCTCCCAAAGGAACCATTCCGCCCAAGGCAAATCCTGAAGCAGAGGTGGGGAAGGCCGTCGGCTCGCGTCCCCCTGAAGCCCCTGCAGTTCTGAAAGACCTTAATACCGCGCTGGAAAGTCTGGTCGCCAGGGTTTCACCCGCCGTAGTCCAGATTCTCGTCACGGGCTATGGACCGATCGAAGAAAGCAATCGCAGCCAGACTGCCCTGATCGCGCGCCAGCACGCAGTCGGCTCGGGCGTGATCGTGGATTCCGACGGCTACATCATGACTAATGCGCACGTGGTCGAGGGAGCGCACCGCATCCGTGTGGTGTTGCCCATGCCTTCGCTCGATTTCCCCCAGGTTGAGCCGGTCGGCAAGGAGCACGTCGTGGAGGCAAAGCTGATTGGCATTCACAAAGACTCGGATCTTGCGCTACTCAAGATTGATCAAAAGAATCTGCCTACGCTCGAATTGGGCAGCGCGCGCCGCATTCATCAAGGCCAGCTGGTCTTTGCCATCGGTAGTCCTGAAGGTTTGCAGAACTCGGTCACGATGGGCGTAGTGAGTGCGGTCGGACGGCAGCCTGATCCCGATCATCCCATGGTTTATATCCAGACGGACGCTCCTATCAATCCCGGAAACAGCGGCGGTCCCTTGATCGACATGGATGGCTATGTGCTTGGCATCAACACGCTGATTCTTTCAGAGGGCGGAGGCAGCGAGGGATTAGGGTTTGCAATTCCCGCCCGAATCGTGCGCTTTGTCTATCTGAGCTTGCGGAAGTATGGGCACGTGCATCGGGTCGAGATCGGAGCGGTCGCACAAAACATTACGCCGAGTTTGGCCGAAGGTCTCGGGCTTTCGCGCAGTTGGGGAGTGATTGTGGCAGACGTCACTCCCGGAGCATCGGCGGAAGCCGCGGGGTTGAAACTCGGGGACATTATCGTGAGTGCCGATGACCGGCCCATCGAAACACTGCCCGCCCTCACGGCCGCCTTGTATCTACATCCTCTAGACGAGGTAATGAAACTGGTTGTCCTGCGCGGCAGCGAAAAGAAAACTTTGTACGTTGCCGCGAGCGAGCATCGGGATCAGATGGACAAGCTCATCGACGCGGTCGATCCCGATAAAAGCTTGGTGCCGCGTTTGGGAATCCTGGCGGTTGATTTGAACGATCAGCTGCGCTCCGTCGTCGGTGATTTGCGTATTCCGAGTGGCGTGGTAGTAATCGCGCGCGCTGCGGACCTCATCGGTCCCGAGACCGGTCTGAAGTCGGGTGACCTGATCCATAGTGTGAATAAGACGCCAGTCGATTCTGTCGATTCACTTCGCGCCGCGCTGCGAGACCTCAAACCCAGCGCGCCGGTCGTGCTTCAGGTGGAGCGCGACGGCCAGTTGCAATGGTTGGCGTTCGAAATGGAATAGAGAAACCGTTCGTTGTCCGACTTGCGCCGCCATGCGTTGTAGTGTACAAGCTTGGCCATGAATCGACTTGTGCTCGGAATACTGTGCACCATCGCATTCGGCGTAATCGATGTGCTGATGACCATCTACGGAAACCATCCAGAGCGAACCACCGGCATGCTCTTGCAAGCCTTCTCCAGCCGCTTCGCGATCGGCTTGTTGGCCGCGAACGTGTCGTTACGTGTGCATCCCGCCGTCGCGGGCGCTATTATCGGTTTACTGATCAGCCTGCCGGATGCGTTTGCCCTCAAGGCTTACGCCGGAATCCTCGGAACTGGCCTGATCTTCGGCGCGATCGCTGGATGGGCTGCTCACGCCTGGGGAACTTAGATTTGTGAAGGACGCTCTCCGCAGACGGCCGCACTGCTGCTAGACTCGCAGCCAATGACTACATCCTACAACCAGATTGCGGGCCAAAGCGTGGAACGCCTTGCAGCTCTCAGCGATGGCGTATTTGCCGTCGCGATGACCCTGCTGGTCCTCGATCTCCGCGTCCCCGCCGCCGAGGCAGTCCACAGCGAGCACGATCTGTGGCGCGCGCTGGCCGCTCTCTCTCCGCGTCTCCTCATGTACTTGATGAGCTTCCTGACCCTGGGCATTTTCTGGGTCGGCCAACAGACTCAGCTCAACCACCTGACTCGCTCCGACCGAAGTCTTTCGTGGATTCACATCCTCTTCCTGTTCGCGGTTTCGATCACGCCCTTTTCGACCATGCTGCTGGCCGGGTTCATCGGCTACCGCTTGGCGTTGATCGCATACTGGCTGAACATTTTGTTTCTGGGATCAACCCTGTACCTAAGCTGGATGTGCGCGACAGAAAAAGGATTAGTGAAGAACGATCTGCCGCGTGAAGTACCAAATGCCATCAAAAGCCGCATCGTGATCGCGCAAGCGCTCTACGCTTTCGGCGCCTCGCTCTGCGTCATCAGCACTTATTGGAGCATCGGCTTCATCGTGCTCGTGCAACTGAACTACGCGATCGCACCGCGCCTACCTGGACGCTCGAAGTCCTGAAGGCTTCCTCCCGAACCGCTAGAACGCGCTGCCCCCACCTCCGCCGAAACCGCCGCCCGAAAACCCGCCACCGCCACCGCCGCCCCAGCCTGATCCTGTCGAACTCGAGCGCGGCGCAGAGATAAAGACTTGATGCATGTCCGTCGCCATGCTGTGCATCGAACTCGAAAAGAATATCGGATTAAAGCCGGTGCCTCCGTAAGGCGAGGCATACCAGCTTGGCGGATCTTTCACGATCCCGGCGAACGCCTGTGCCCAATGATGCTCGACGCCCAGCGCCATAGCATACGGCAGATATTTTTCGAATGTGTCTGGAGGCATGCGCTTAATCCGGTCGGCGTCAACGCGGTTCATGAACTCCTGAAACCCGAGGATCGCTACACACGTGCGTCCGCCCTGCACCGTCTTCGCCGTCATCTGCCGCGCAAACAGCCACCAGATAATCGCGGAAATAATTCCGCAACCGATCAGCAATCCGATCGAACTGAAAACCGGTTTGTTCCAGAGAAATTGCATCATCAGGAAAGGCGCAACAATCACTACGATGCCAAACACGCTGTAGCCATTCGCCGAGTCGGGATCGAGCAGGTACATCCCCTTGATCTTTAATGCAGACTTAATATCTTGCCGGATAACGGGAATCGCCGTGTAGAAGCGGTTTTTGAGACTGGACAGCCGCGTGTCCTCGCCGCCGGCAAAAACATTCTCCAGCATCACTTGCTCGTGCGGCGCAAGTCCGCTCCACTGATCGCGCGGCTTCAGCAGATGAAAAATGTAATCCTTATGATGAAACACGAGGCCCTTGTCATCCACTTCTTCGATCTTCACGAATCCCCGCACCGCCAAATCCACTAGCGTGGAGGTAATGTCGCGAGGGTGAACCTCGTCTCCGAGCAGCGTCCCGGTCTCAGCCGGAGTCATGCCCGCGGGCGGCTCATACATTGGAGCAACAGAAAGCCCGGGATCTGGATCGCGCCCCTTGTACCACCACAGCGTGAACATCACAGCAAGAGTCCAGAACGGCAGAAACACAATGGGATTGCTGCCCAAAAACCAGATAAACCGAGTGAACCCACCCGGCTCTGTCAGAATGCCCTTAGGAATAAAAACGTCTACAGTCATCCCGCCGCGCATGGGCAGCGGGTTATTCGTTTCGAATGAAACTTCTGAACCTTTGACGTCAGCGCTGGCGCCACGTTCCGCCGAGCCGTAAGCTCCGGTGAAAGCCTGCGCGCGCAGCGATCCGGCGGCAGAGTCCGGGAAGCTGACCAGCGCCGAAGCATGATCGATCGGCACCGGCCAATCATTGCCCGTCACATTCCAGTAAAACTCATCGTGATCTTCGAAGAAGCGCGTGCCGTTGCGAACCGTGTAATCGATCTCGACCGTGCGCGTGGCATCGACTGCGTCAGGAATGTAAATCTTCAGGTCGCGAAAGCCGTTCGAAGTGGACGACTCGTATTTCAGCTTGGCGCCATTGCCGTCGGTCACTCCAGTGACATTCAGAAGCAGAGTGTAGTTCGTTCCCCTCGCACCCGGATATTCGATTGGAATGAAGCGGTGAATACCATGCCACTCGCCATCAAAAGCCAGCGTAATGCGCTCACGCACCAAAGCCGAGCCGTCTGCATGAACCGAGATGGTGGCGTTGAAATCAGCCACGCGCCAGCTTCGCGCGAAGAGAGGTGTGGCGAGGACGAGAAACAGACAAATGCAAGCAGCAGCTCTGTAGAGACGCAGCTCGCCGCGTCTCAAACCGCCGGCTAACCCATTTGTCATTCCGAGGAGCGCAAGCGACGAGGAATCTCGGTTCTTCCCGTTAGAGCGAATTCTCATTTGGTTCTGTCCAAAATAACGCGCTCCTCCGAAACGAAGTAAGCAACTTTGCTGTGGTCGATGAAATTCGCTTCATCCTCGGTTGACGCTTTCCATTCGCGCGACTGACGCGCCGCCAGCAAAGCCTCTATATCGTCAAACCAAAGTTCAGCCATGCCGTTGTAATCGGGCTGTCGCGCATCCCCAGGGACAGTCAGCCGGCGGCTCTGCACCAATTTGCGCAGCTGAGGAATCCGCGCACCGATTGGGCCGTGAACATTTTCCCAGTAACGAAAGAACTCCTCGTCCGTCAACCCCGCCTTCTTGCTGATGCAATAAACAAGTTTGATCATGCTGGCCCAGGCTTAGAATTTCACCGCGACGGGTTCGCGATCCGCTTCGGCGACTTCGAAGAATTGCCGTGCCTGGAAACCAAACATCCCGGCCAAAATATTCGTAGGGAAGGATTGAATCTTGGTATTCAGATCCCGCACCACGGCGTTGTAATAACGGCGGGCGTTCTGAATGGTGTCCTCGGTCTGGCTCAGCGAACTCTGCAACTGAGTGAATTCTTCGGAAGCCTTCAGCTGCGGATAATTCTCGGCCACGGCGAACAAGCTCTTCAGCGCTCCCGTAAGCTGGTTCTCCGCGACGGCCTTATCAGCGGGTGAAGTCGCCTGCATCGCCTGCGATCGAAACTTCGCAATATTCTCAAACGTCCCCTTTTCATGCGTGGCATAACCTTTCACGGTCTCAACCAGATTTGGAATGAGGTCATGACGGCGTTTGAGCTGCACATCAATGTCGGACCAAGCCGAGTCACAGCGCACACGCAACTGCACGAGGCTGTTGTACATCCCAATCAGGACAACTGCGATCACCACCAGAACGCCTAAAATGATCAAGGCCATGAAGGTTTCCTTTCCCGCAGAAGTGGGAATCAAAGGGACGGTACCATAAGGGCGGAGCGGGTGCAATTAAACGCGACGCTGCTACGCAGCCAAAAACGTGATCGACGAGAATTCCGCGAGTTCGCGTCGTAGAATAGAGACGCCCATGTGCGCACTTCGAAGAAGGCCGTCAAAAACTCGCTTGCGGACGAGCCTTTCTTTACTGGCGTTGCTTCTCTGCGCCGGATTTGCTCGCGCCCAGACCTGTTTGACCGCCAGTGACATGGACGAGCCGGCGCGCTCCGCGCTGGTGACCACGGCGAAACGCTACTTCGACATGGTGACTCGGGGCGACTCCGCAACTCTGCGGCAGAATGCCATTGCCAGTCTTGCTTCCGATTTCTCCGGCATCGAAACGGCGGTGAAAGATAATCAAGCCAACTTTTCTGGAGTGCAGCCCACGGCGCGTTCTCCATTTCTGTTGAAGGTCGAAGGAACCGCTCCACTCGAACGTGCTGAGTTTCTTTGCGGTGTGTTTGGCAGGACCGGCCAGACTTCGGATAGCGCCGTATTTGTGATCCCAAACTTGCCTCCGGGAAACTACGCAGTCGTGATTTTGGATGTTTCCTCCGCCAAGCAGCCGGACACGGTGTCGTTCGTTCTGCAACAAGAAAGCAAGGACTGGAAAATTGGCGGCCTGTACGTCAAAGAAAGCCAAATCGCAGGCCATGACGCGAACTGGTTCGCCGACCGCGCTCGCGCCTTCAAGACTAAAGGCCAACATCGCAACGCCTGGTTCTACTACCTCGAAGCCCGCGATCTGGCGGTCCCGGTGCGGTTCATGTATACCCAGTTGACCGATAAGCTGGCCGACGAGTCAGAGACAGTGAAGCCCACCGACCTGCCCGCCAACGGCAGCACCGTGGAAGTCGCCGCCGCAGGAAAGACGTTTAGGCTGACTGCGCTATTTCCCCTCGCAGTGGGGCAGGATTTCGATCTGGTCGTGAAGTATCAGTCCGCGGATGTTTCAAATACAGCGCAAACCTTTCAGGACAACAGTGCAGTGATGAAAGCGCTGCTGGCGAAGTATCCAGAATTCCGCGATGCCTTCGATGGCATAGTAGCCCGCGCCGTCGAACCAAGCGGCCGCGACTACGGCTCGCTCCTGCCAATGAAAGACATTAAATAGCAGTTTCCCGCGACGCATAGGTAGACCCAGACGCCTCGTCCGGGCAGCCGAGAACGAAGCCAGGCGGGGTTTGCGTTAACCACCATTCAGCCTAAGATTCGATCCCGGATTGCTCGGCGAACGTACATTCCTTCGGATCTTTATCCTCGCGCAGACCGAGAAAAACCGGTGCCCGCAACTTCATCCCACCTTCGGTGGTTTCATGCGTCCACTCGGTAAACTTGATCTCCGCCACACGTTCCGGTTTTACCCAATGCACATGCGCTGCATCCACGTCGCCGTAGAACGGATTGCGATTTGTCTCCAACTCTTTCATCACTTGCCAGATTTCCTTCAGCATCGCCTGATTGAATCCCGTTCCCGCCTGCCCCACGTGAATCAGCCTGCCTTTTTTGTCATAAAGTCCGAGGACGATCGATCCAAAATATTGCCGGCTTCCCTCCGGGTCGGTGTAGCCGCCGACTACGCAGTCTATGGTTTGTGTAACCTTGATCTTGAGCCATTCCCGGCTGCGTCGTTCTTCGTAATGGCTCTCGCGTTTCTTCGCAATAATCCCCTCCAACCCTTTTTTCTTCGCAACTTCGAATAGCGCCAAACCCTGAGGAAAGTGATCGGAGTAACGGACCAGATCGTTGGAGGCAACGATTTGCGCGAGAGCTTGTTTGCGCTGCTCGAGCGCAACCTGCCGTAAGTCGTAGCCGTCGAGATAAAGCAGATCAAAAAGGTAATACACGATCTGCAGTTCGCGTCGCGCTCCAACGCGTCGCCCGCCTTTGCGAATGCCGGTGCGCTGTTGCATTAAGCTGAACGAAGCCCGGCCTTGCTCGTCGAGCGCGACGACTTCACCGTCGAGAACTGCATTCTTCGCCTTGATCAGCTTCGATAGTTCGTGCAGTTCGGGAAATTCTCCGGTGAGTTCGTTCTGATTCCGCGAAACCAACCGTACCTTGCCGTCTTGGAGAAATGAAACCGCACGATAACCGTCCCATTTGATTTCGAACAGCCATTCCGGATCATCGAAAGGCTCCTCGACCGACGTTGCCAGCATAGGATGAATAGCGGCCGGCATGGATTTCCGAATCGTACCCGGCAGATCTTTCACCGTAGAGGGTGGGTAACCGTTTTCAGACCTTCTCTCGCCGTTTTTTTTTACTTTGTGTTCCTTGGCGTCCTTTGTGGTTACTGTTTTTTTCTTATCCAGGTTGGCCAAGGTCCCTGCCAGCCACGGCGCTTTCACTTTCCCGCGCGACACCGGAGGGCTACTCGTCCACTGGGCCGAACCTGCGTCGCCCGTTATCTCAGCCATAGAACGTTTGCTGAGCACCGAACTGTCGTATTGCTCGATGTCATAACCCTCGACCGCGTATTCGTCGTGCTTCTTGATCAGCAGCCATTCCGTTCCCTTGCTTCCCGGCCTCCGCCCTTTGATATGGATCAATGCAAAGTCGCCCTTCAGCTTCTGCCCGTGCAGCCGGATCTTGAGATCTCCCTTCTCCAACATGGCAACCGCTTCGGCCTCAGGTCCCGGCACATATTTGCCATTCACCGGCTGCGGCGACAGTGGTTCCCATGTGCCCACGTCCCAAACCATCACGGTACCCGCGCCGTAGTTACCGTCCGGAATCGTGCCTTCGAAATCAAAATAAGAAACCGGATGATCTTCCACCTGCATCGCCAGTCGCTTGTCGCCGGGATCGAGCGACGGCCCCTTCGGTATCGCCCACGACTTGAGCACGCCCTCCATCTCTAGACGGAAATCGTAATGGAGCCGCGTAGCCCGATGCTTCTGGACCACGAAGCGGTGGCCGCTCTTCTTCTCCACCTTGGGCGGAGGCTCCGGCGTTTCTTCAAAGCGGCGTTTGCGTTTGTATTCTTCTAAAGCCATCGAGCTATTCTACTGAGAACCGAGAATGGTATCTGAGAACTGCTTCTAATATAACGGCCTTGTTCAGAATCTCGTGCATGATTTAAGGTTGCTGGCGGATTCCTCATCAATGAAACGCGAATACCCAGACGCGCCTTTAGTAGGCGTCGGCGCAATCATTATCGAGCAGGACAGCGTAGTCCTCGTAAAGCGTGGCCATCCCCCTTTGGCCGGAGAATGGTCGATTCCGGGGGGCGTGCTGGAGATGGGCGAAGCCCTTCGCCAAGCGGCGGCTCGCGAGGCCCTGGAGGAAACCGGCTTGACCGTCGAGGTCGGCGAGTTGCTCGGCGTGTATGATCGCATCCTCCGAGATGCGGACGAGCGCATTCACTACCATTACGTGCTCATCGATTTCCTCTGCCACAGAATTGCAGGAGAGCCCCAGGGAGCAGGCGACGCGGCCGAGGCTCGCTGGTTTACTCGCGGTGAGGTCGGCCAGCTTTCATTGGCGCAAGACACCGCCGACGTGATCAAGTTAGGTTTCGAAAAGTCCGGCAGTAGTCTCTGATTTAAGCCGTCAAGTACACTCGTACAATTCCGAAAGCGAGGCGACCATGTTCCACAAGATAGTCAACACGAGCAACGACTTTGCCATAGCGATTCTTCGGCTGACGTTTGGGCTGGTATTTGCCGCTCACGGCGCGCAAAAAATGCTGGGCTGGTTCGGCGGATACGGCTTCAGCGGCACCATGGGCTTCTTCACTCACCAGATGGGAATCCCCGCGCCCTTTGCCTTTCTCGCCATCTGCGCCGAATTCTTCGGCGGACTCGGCCTGATCGTCGGATTCCTGGGCCGCATCGCTGCCTTCGGCATCATCTGCAACATGCTCGTGGCCATCGTCATGGTGCATGCGCAAAATGGCTTGTTCATGAACTGGGCCGGCAATCAAAAAGGAGAAGGATTCGAGTATCACCTGCTGGCCATCGCCATCGGGCTGCTCATTCTATTCAAGGGATCGGGCGCGCTGTCGGTGGATCGAGTCCTGACCGAAGATCACCCGTAAAAGATGTCCGCAAAAACAGAACGGCCCGCGCTTGTTGAAGGCACGGGCCGCCCGGTGGACTGTTGGGATTGACCAAGAGGTGGTCACTCTAACGTGGCCTCTACGGCAACTCCCGGGTCTTAGCATGGAAGCCCCGGCGCGACCTGACGCCGGAACGAATCCAAACTCACCGGTTAGTGTGCGGACTGTAGCTGCTTAGCTCGAACGCCCAGCAGCCCCGCTTAGAGCAACCCGCTCTAAGTCTCAGCCACCTCACCTGGTCTTAGACTCCCACTACAGTTACTACAATCAGAACTTGTCATTCGACCACCTCCTTTCCGGTGTAATCTGAGATTAGTACAAAATCCCACGCCAGGTCAACCAGGAAGAATGCCTCTCGCAGTGGATTAACTTGGCTCCTTTATTTTCAGGCGTCATCCTGAAGGCCCGCGCTTTCACCAGCGGGCCGAAGCATCTCGCGCGGACATTTAAACTTCCATTCGTGACCCTCCCTGCCCGAGAAACCCACGCCTCGTTTGACCGCGTTTTCAACCCGCCTGTAAGATCAAATATTGTCGCTTTCAGCTTTCAGCTCTCAGCCGTCAGTTCTCAGCCCATCGAATTTCTTTGCATGCTGCAATAGATGCCTCGTTGGCTGATGGCTGAGTGCTCCCTGGAATTCATGGCCCACGATTTGCCCAAAGCGTACGAGCCGGGCGCGATTGAAACGCGCTGGGCGGACTACTGGATCAAGGAAAAACTGTTTTCTGTGCCCACGCCTCCGCCGGGAGAGACAGGTCCGGTGTTTACGCTGCTATTGCCGCCTCCGAATGTCACCGGACGGCTGCACATGGGGCACATGCTCAACCAGACGCAGATGGATATCGTGGTGCGCTGGCATCGCATGCGCGGGTTTCTGACGCTGTGGCTGCCCGGCACGGATCACGCTAGCATCGCGACCCAGATGATGGTAGAGCGCCAGCTTGCCAGCGAGGGTAAGAACCGCCGCGACATGGGCCGCGAAGCATTCCTCGATCGGGCCTGGGAATGGAAGCGGCATTACGGGGGCGCGATTCTGGACCAGATGAAACGCCTGGGAGCGTCCGTTGATTGGGATCGCGAATACTTCACCATGGACGAGAATCTCTCGCGCGCGGTGCGGGAGGTCTTCGTCCGGCTATATGAAGAAGGATTGATTTATCGCGGCAAGTACATCGTTAACTGGTGCCCGCGATGTGGAACGGCGATTTCTGATCTCGAAGTAAAGCACGAGGAGATTGCGGGCAAGTTGTATGAGATTCGTTATCCAGTGATCGGCATTAGCGACTTCATCACGGTGGCGACCACGCGTCCGGAGACCATGCTGGGCGATACTGCCGTCGCCGTGAATGCAGCGGACGCGCGCTACAAACATCTGCACGGGAAGAAAGTTTTGTTGCCGCTGATGAATCGGGAGATTCCGATTATCACCGATGACCTAGCCCAGCCGGAGTTCGGGACGGGCGCGGTAAAAGTAACTCCGGCGCACGATCCCAACGACTTTGAGGCGGGGCTTCGGCATAACTTGCCGCAGATTGAGGTCATCGACGATCAGGCTCGCATGAACGAAAATGCAGGACCGTATGCCGGGTTGGATCGGTATGAAGCGCGCAAGCGCGTGCTCGAAGACTTGCGCGAACGAGGATTCCTGGTTGGCGAAAAGGATTACACCATCGCGATTGGCAAGTGTGAACGCTGCGGTACGGTAGTCGAGCCGCGACTTTCGACGCAGTGGTTTGTGAAGATCGCACCCCTCGCCGAGCGCGCAATCGCGGCCGTCGAACGGGGTGAGATCGCAATTGTTCCGGAAAACTACAAGCAGATTTATCTGAATTGGATGCACAACATCTACGATTGGTGCATCTCGCGGCAGCTGTGGTGGGGACACCGGATTCCCGCGTGGCATTGCTCGTGCGGCGAAATTATTGTGGCTCGCGAGACGCCGAAAAGGTGTACGAAATGCGGAGGGTCCGACCTTAAGCAAGATGCCGACGTGCTGGACACGTGGTTCTCCTCGGGATTGTTGCCGTTCACAACCTTGGGCTGGCCAGAGAAAACCCGTGACCTCGAAGTCTTCTACCCCACCACTCTGCTGATCACGGCGTACGAGATCATATTCCTCTGGGTAGCCCGCATGATCATGTTTGGCTGTCATTTCATGGCGGGTCATCGGCAGGATCCGAAAATCAAACAGGCCAGCGGTTGGGGCGACAAGAAAGACGACAGTGTACCCTTCCGGCAAGTTTACATTCACGCCCTGGTGCGTGATGCCGAGCGGCAGAAAATGTCGAAGACCAAAGGGAACGTGATCGATCCGCTCGATATCATCCAGCGCTTTGGGACTGATGCCACGCGCTTCACGCTGGCGGCCATGGCGGCACCGGGGACGGATATCGCGTTTAACGAAAGTCGAACCGAAGGCTATCGCAACTTTGCCAACAAGATTTGGAACGCGGCGCGGTTTATGTTCATGAACATCGACCGTATCGTGCCGGGCCTTCGGCCCGGGGCCGGGTCCGAGACCCGGTTCCACACAGGAGTTGATGGATTTGAAGCACAAGCGCTCGAAGATCGATGGATAATCTCGCGCTTTAATCGTGTCACGAAAGCTGTGAACGAGGCGCTAGAGACCTATCGCTTCCACGAGGCCGCCAATCAGATTTACGACTTTTTCTGGGGCGAGTTCTGTGACTGGTACATCGAATTAATCAAGCCGCGATTGTTGGATGGAGCTGACCAACAGTCTGCCCGCATCGCGTGCGCTAATTTGCTTAGCATTTTTGAAGCTGCGCTGCGGCTGTTGCATCCGGTGATGCCGTTTATCACGGAAGAAATCTGGCATGCCGTTTACGATGGGAATCCGCCATTGCAGTCGATTGCTCTGGCGCCGTATCCGCAGGCAAACGCGAAGCAGTTGGACTTGATCGCCGAGACTGAGATGGCAATCCTGCAAGACCTGATCGTCAGCGTGCGGAATTTAAGGGCGGAGTTGAAGATCGATCAGAAGCAACGCGTGCCGGTTCAGATCTTCGTCGAAGACGGAGGGATTCGCAATCTGATTCAACAGAATCAAGGCTCCATGGAGCGTCTGGCTAACGTCGAGAGGATCGAGTTTGTCGAGAATTCGCTAGCGAAACTATCTGCCACACGTCACACAGCGCGTTTCGACGTGCATGTTATCTATGAGAGAAAGATTGATGTCGCCGCGGAGCGCGAGCGGTTGAAAAAAGAACTGGAGCAGATTGAGAAGGAGTATGCCAATGGCCAGCGGCAATTGGGTAACGAGCAGTTTTTGGCTAAAGCTCCGGCCAAAGTTGTGGAGGGAATTCGAAGGCGGGCGCAAGAGTTGGCCATCTTGCGGGAGAAAACCGAGAGTAAGTTGAACGAATTGCGATAAGGCTGAGACGGGCGAGGACGCCCGTCCTCCATCAATAAGCAATCATGGACTGGAATAGCCGACGCATTACCGCTGTGATCGAGAACGCGCTGCTCGAGGATCGGGCCACGCGCGATGCGACCAGCTACGCCTGCATTGACCCGAACCAGCGCGCCTCGGCCACAATTCTGGCCAAGCAGGACTGCATCCTCGCCGGCATCGGCTGTGTGTCGCGCATCCTGGATTGCTACGCGGCTTTGGACGGCGCGGTTACGTCGCATTACGAAGTCACAACTCACCCCGAAATATTCGACGGCATTCGCTTGCGTACGGGACAGTCGATCGCCGTGATCCGGCACAACGCACGAGTGATCCTTTCCTGTGAGCGCGTCATTCTGAATTTCATGCAGCGTTTGAGCGGGATTGCGACACTGACGCGCCAATTCGTCGATGCCGTTTCAGGTACTAAGGCGCGAATTCTGGACACGCGGAAGACCGTGCCGGGGTTGCGCATGCTCGATAAATATGCGGTACGTTGTGGAGGTGGACAGAACCATCGTCTCGATTTGTCGGACGGCGTGCTGATCAAGAACAATCACATCGCGTTGGCGGGTGGCATTGTGCCCGCGCTGGAACGCGCTCACAAGAACCGCCGAGGCGAGCAGATCATCGAGGTTGAGGTCCGCACGCTTGAAGAGTTGGAGCAGGCTCTTGAGCATGGCGGCGAAGCAATTCTGCTGGACAACATGTCGGTTGACACGGTAAAACGTGCAGTCGAGCGCTGCTCGCGTGAGGAACGCCGCATTCCGCTCGAAGTCTCGGGCGGAATCACACTGGAAAACGTCCGCGCTTACGCCGAAACGGGAGTGAATTTCATTTCAGTCGGTGCGCTCACCCACTCGGCGAAGGCAGCGGATATGAGCATGCGCTTAGCTCCGGTCTAGGTCCGACAATCCGTTCGAAGCCTTTCTGACGGAGTCCCTCTCTTGAAATCTGGTCGCCCGTTTGTTAGTCCGGTTGGAACGGACTCTTGTGTCCGGTCGAACCATCATGGAACTGCACTTCTGAGTAACCCTCGTGGCTTGGGCACGGTATAAAGTATTCGGAAACCGGAGGCCCTCCCCATGAGTCACCAGATCCGGCACACCGCCGTTGCAATCTTGATAGCACTGCTCTTTGCCAATAACTCCTCGGGAAGTGGTAGCGGGTTGCGAGCAACCGCTTCCTCGACGCCTGCAGGTGAATCCAGTTCTGCACAGAGTAGAAATTCTCGTCATTCTATGGCCGCATCCAGTACGCCAGCGACTTCGGTCAACGTCACGGTGGACGTTCTAAGCGACCGGCACGCGATCAGCCCATACGTTTACGGTGGGAGCTACCCCCAGGATGCGGCCACGATTACTGACAGCGGGCTGACCGTGGTTCGTTGGGGCGGCGACGCGACCTCGCGTTACAACTGGCAGACGTTCACCTACAATGCGGCCGCCGATTGGTATTTCGAGGATTTTGGCTACACCGAGATCGGGGACAGCGATTCGGTCAAGTACATCAAGGACGTGGAAGCAGCGGGAAGCAATCCACTCATGACCATGGTCATGCTGCCGTGGGTAGCTAAAACTTCGGGCTGGAGCTTCTCGGTGGCCAAGTACGGCGCGCAGTGCGGGGCAGATCCATACAACTCCGATGCCGGCGATGGTGTGCTGCCGGATTGTCAGACGAACCTAACAGGAAATGATCCCACCGACGCCGATGTTGAACTGAAAGACTCGCCGCAAAACGGAGATCCGCCAGGAACTGTGTATCGCGACCAGTGGGCGCCGGCTCTGGCGGCGGCGTTCGGCAGCGCGCCACATTTCTACGACATGGACAATGAGATCGACATCTGGGGCAGCACGCATCGCGATGTCCATCCCATCCCTTCAGCCTACGATGAGATGCGCGATACCTATCTTGCAGAAGCGGGCGCGCTCAAGGGTTGGGATGCGAGTGCCATTCGCTTCGGGCCTGTGAGTTGCTGCTGGTGGTTCTACTGGAATGGCGCGAACAATAATGACAAGGCTGCGCATGCGGGCGTGGACTTTTTGCCCTGGTGGCTGAACGAAGTTTATTGGCAGGATCAACTGGCCGACACGAGATCGGTGGACGTATTCGACATTCACGCTTATCCCGACGGACCAGATACGTCCGGTTATACCCAGGCGCAGAAGCAGGCGCTCTCGTTGCGCATCTATCGCGATTATTGGGATCCGAAATATGTGAGCGAATCGAGCACGATCAACCAGCAGTGGGCCACCTTTATCCAGCCGAAAAAGCGTACTCCATTCCGCATCCCGCGTATGCGGGCAATCCTCAACATGATTTACCCGGAAACTCCGTTGAGTTTCACGGAGTGGAGCGCGGCGTTCGCCGGTGAATCCGATTTCTCGACTGCGTTGGCTGACGCCGATGCCTACGGAATTCTGGGACGCGAACGCATGTATCTGGCTTCGCGGTGGGTTGCGCCCGTTCCGACGAACCCCAACTATCAGGCCTTGAAGCTGTACCGCAACTACGACGGACAGCACGACACTTTTGCGACGATCTCCGTCTCGGCTACGAATGACGGCAACCCGGACTTCTTTAGCAGTTATGCTGCGCTGAATTCGACGGGCACGACTCTGACTTTGTTAGTGATCAACAAGAGGCCTCAGGCCTCGGTTCAAACGCAATTCGCGGTGAACGGATTCACGCCGAAGCAGGTGACAACCTATACGCTTTCGCCCCAGTCGCCGACCAAGATTGTGGCGTCTTCTCCGCAGGCATGGACTACCTCAAGGAAATTCGCGCCTTACACCGCCACCCTCTTGGTTGTGACCGGTTCCATGTCTGCGATGCCGAGCGCGAACTGGGATCTGAATCCGGATACGATCATGGTGCCGGCCCGCGGAACGACTGTACTTCAGCCGAAGATTGTTTCCGGGTCAGGGACCGTAACGCTCGGTACTCCGCAGTCGGACAGCGGAATCACACTGGTGATTACACAGCCGAATCTCACCTCCACGCAAGACGGGAGCATCACCGTGACTGCGGGCACTGCTCCAGGCTTCTACCACTTTACCGTCCCGAGCACCGACAACGCAGGCGTTGCCCAAACCCAGAGCGGTTGGATCGTGGTAGGGAATCCGCCGGCGACGTTCACCAAAACCGGCAACCATCAGAAAGGACAGCCGGGCAGCCAACTGAATCTGTCTATCACGCTGCACCCCGGCAAGTCGGGCGGAAGCGCGGCTGGCGGGACTGTCTTGTTCACAACCGACGGCGGCTCTCTATCCAATCGAATTGTCGACACTGACTCTAATGGAAATGCTCCCGTGATACTCACGCTGCCTGCAAACTCGGGCACCGTACACGTTACCGCTGAGGGCCAGTTTGGACTTGGCCATCCGGAGGCTACTTTCACTGAAACAGTGGAATGAGGGATTAGACGGCGGCAGGCATTGATGTATTGTTCAGCCACATACTCGCGGCGTGATTGCTGTTTCTCGGCCTATCCCTCATAATTCCCGCATCAAGCAATCATCCCCAAAACGGAGGTCGCGGGCACGAGTAGCCTCGCCACAGAAGGCTGCGGCGCAAACTGACGTCCGGTTGGGACGCATTGTGCGTCTGCTTATCGATTACGCCACCGTCGTCGTGAGCGGAACAAAAATCGCCGCGGAGATCGGCACCAGCCGCTCGGAAGTCTGGCGTTTGGTTCAGCAGTTGCGCGATCTTGGAGTTGATATTGCTGGACATCCGTCGACCGGATATAGTCTGAAGTCCATGCCCGACCTGCTGCTGCCGGATGTGCTTGCCCCGCAACTGCACGGAACACTTTTCGGCAAACACATTCATCACTACTACAAGATCGCATCGACGAACACGGTTGCCTTGGAAGCTGCGAGCGCCGGCGCTCCCGAGGGCAGTGTCTTTCTGGCGGAGCAACAGACTGCTGGACGGGGCCGGGGAGCCAACCAGTGGTACTCTGCACGCTCGGTTGGAATTTATTGCTCGGCCCTGTTGCGTCCGGCGCTGTCGCCATCTGATGCGCTGGTTCTCACACTCGCTGCCGGACTGGCCGTACACTCTGCGATTCAGGAGATCAATTCGCGAGTGGTCCCGGACTTGAAGTGGCCCAACGATGTTTTGATCGATGGAAAGAAAGTGTGCGGCATCCTGACCGAGATGCACGCCGAGGTCACTCGGGTGCGGTATGTTGTGGTTGGTGTCGGGATCAATGTGAATCAATCGGGTTTTCCGGCGGATTTGCAGGCGATCGCCACTTCTTTGCGTTTGGCGACGGGTACGGAGTGGTCCCGCGTTGAAGTGTGCGTAGCTTTGTTAAGATCGCTCGACCGGGAATACCACGACTTGCTGGAGGACCCGGATGCAGCCGCTTCAATCCTGCACCGTTTTGAGCAGCGATCGTCGTCGGCCCGGGGAAAGCGGGTCGTCGTTGAGGATGCAGGCTTCGAAGGCGTGACGGAAGGTTTAGATTCGCGCGGTTTCCTGCAGGTTCGTACTGCGCAGGCTTTGCGTACCGTGTTGAGTGGCGTGGTGAGACCTTGTTAAAAGCGCGGCCTCTACCATCTGTCCAAGCTCGGCCTAAGGGACTCCCCCCGCAAAACCGCGGCGGCCTGGACGGGTCTGGAAGCCCCCACACGATTAAACTATATGCTCCTGGTTCTTGATGTCGGCAACACGAATACGGTGCTGGGTGTCTTCGCCAAGGTGGAAAAACTCGCTCCGGCCGCCGGTCGAAGTGTCGAAACAGAGTCGCCACGCTACGACTTGCTGGTGGCGAATTGGCGAGTCGCGACGGTCGCGACTCAAACGGTGGATGAGTACGGCGTTCTCTTCCGCAATCTCTTCGCGATGGGGAACCTCGAGGCGAAAGGCATTCACGGCATCGTGATTTCGTCGGTTGTGCCGCCGCTTGATTCCACGCTGGGGCAAGTCTGTGAACGGTACTTCACCACGAAACCACTTTTCATCGAACCCGGCGTAAAAACAGGGATGCCGGTGCACTACGACAATCCGGCTGAAGTTGGTGCCGACCGCATCGTGAACTCCGTTGCTGCGTTCGAAAAATATGGTGGCCCCTGCGTCATTGTGGATTTCGGAACCGCAACCACGTTCGATTGCGTCTCTCCGAAGGGAGAATACTTGGGGGGCGTCATCTCTCCCGGGATCGGAATCTCCGCCGACGCCCTGTTCGAGCGCACGGCACGGCTCACTCGCGTGGATATCCGCAAGCCAGCTCAGGTAATTGGCAGCAACACCGTTGGCAGCCTGCAATCTGGCCTCTACTATGGCTATCTTGGTTTGGTCGACGGAATCCTGGAATTGCTGGTTCAAGAATTGGGGAACGAAACTAAGGTAATCGCCACTGGCGGTCTGGCATCGCTCTTTGGCTCGGGCTCGAAACATATTAAGCAGGTCGATGAGTTCTTGACCTTGGAAGGGCTGCGCATAATCTGGGAACGAAACGTGACGACGAAGCCCGGTCGTGAGGGCGCACTGTCTAAGTCTTCTTCCGGAAGCAAAACACGCTCGCGCTGATCGTCGAGACAAACCCCTCGTGGAAAACTACTTCAACTACTTCACTGAAATCGAGGAACATTTTCAGCGGCGCTGGGGAGCTCCGCTACTGCTTTCGACACTCGATTGGATGCTGATGGAGACTTGGAAAGACGCAGGTATTCCATTAGAGGCGGTGCTTCGTGGCATTGACACGACTTTTGAACACCATGAGCGTAAGCCTTCGAGAAGGACCCGAAAGACAAATGGTCTAGGATTTTGCGTGCAAGAAGTGCTGACGGCCGCCGAGGAGATGAAAGAGGCGGCTGTGGGAGCGGCGCGCTCCGATTCACAGAGCCATCGCCCGAGCGGCTTTCAGAAGTCCGAAATCTCTGCCTTCCTACGACGTAATGCGGAGCAGCTCGAGGGCGCGAAGCTTCCAGAAGCAAAAGGGATCAATGCGACCCCGTTAGCCAGAGAGACCGCGAGCACATTGCGCGAGATCGCCGCCCAACTAGACGCAAACCAGGCTTTGCCTCGATTGGAAGATCTCGAACGCCGGCTCACGGTGGCGGAAGAGAAACTGTTTGCGGTTCTACTGGCGGCTACGCCGGACGAGCAGATCGTTAGCGTGCGCGCGGAGGCGGATCGGGAACTAGGGCCGTATCGCCGCAAAATGCCGTCAGCTCAAATCGAGCAATTGCAGAAGCAATATATCCACAAGCGTTTGTTGGAGAAATACGGGCTTCCGAGACTCAGCCTGTTTTATATGTGAAGCGAGCACTTGCGATCGTTCAGTTAACCTGTCGAAAATCGACCACGCAACGATCCTTACTGCAGGCGGAAGCGCTCGTTCATTAATCTCTGCAGGCGGGGCTTGTACAGAATGTCGTAGGCGAATTCCTTGTCGGGAAACATTGCCAGTGCGGCACGCTTGGCGCCGGCCGCCAACTCGGAGGCTTCTTCGACGGTGAGGTTAGGGTCCTGGCCAATCACCGACATCACCATGCTGATCATGATTTGCAGGCGCCGGATATTGCGCGCCTCCTGCTCTCTTTCGCTGCCAACTGTCGGCTGTCCCCGCCGTTCCAAACTACTCATGCGGCCCCCACATCACAATTAGATGTTTCCCAGTGCGAGCGCGTTGCGCCCGCCCCTTTGACACTATTGTCGTGGCAAGGCGTGCGGAGCGCAATGGCCTCATTGGTGTAGACCTTCGGTTACCATTAGAAGAAATCGGGCGCGGTGCGAAGCCACGAAACACGAATGTGCCCCCCAGACTGGCGTAGGCGAGTTAGAATCAGACACACGCGCTCCGGCAATACGCGCGGCGGATTGGTCCTGGCGGATCGATCCCGATCGGAGGTAATGATGGCAGATCCGACTTCATCTGGAAAAGAACGGCCGAATCCGAATGAGAAATTGGTGCGTGTGTTTGACACCGAACAGGAGTCAGAGGCTATGGTGGTGCGCGGCTTGCTCGAATCCGCGGGCATTGACTCTGACTTGACTTCTCTCGACGCGCAGCAGGACATTCTGCCGGGCGTGGGTGGTACCGTGATTCTTGTGCGTGAAGAAGATGCAGCCGAGGCACGGCGAATGATTGAGGAATATCGGCGAGCGCCTGACGAACTTGAGACTGCGGAGTTCGCCATCAACGAAGAGCCGCCAGCTGAGAGCTGACGGTTTTTCCGTCAAGGTAGAAAGTGACTGCCCCGTCCATATCTGTCCGGTAAGTCAAAACGTGCGCTGCCGCCAGTCGATCCAGCACTTCCTGCCGTGGATGCCCGTAAACATTGCGCGTGCCCACTGAGATGACCGCAAACCGTGGATGCACTGCGGCCAGCAATTCCGGAATCGTCGAAGTCGAACTTCCATGGTGGGCCACTTTTAGGAGGTCAGCCTGTGGGTTCTCCTGGGCAACCTGCTTTTCCGTCTTTTTCTCCGCGTCTCCCTCCAGTAGGGCGGACGTTGCCCCATAACTGATCTTGATAACTAGAGACTCGTCGTTCGGCCGGGAGGGATGCGCCTCAGCATCCCGTGGCGGCGCCAGTACGGCTAGTTTTGCGCCACCGATTTCAAGGTTGTCTCCGGCCTTGTGAAGAATGATGGGAATTTCCAGGGCTTTCGCTTCGCGCAGTAGCGTTTGCAACTCCGGGCTCGGTGAATCCACTCCCAGCCACAATTCGCGCGGATGAAAATTGGCCAGCACCGCCGCCATGCCTCCCATGTGGTCGGCGTGCGCGTGGGTCAGCGCCACGATGTCGAGTTGATGAAACCCACGCGACCACAAGTAGGGCGACACTACATCTTCGCCGATATCCAGTTCCGAGTGCATCCAAAAGGGTATCCCGCCGGCATCGACCAAGAGCGTGCGGCCCTGCGGGGAAACCAGAAGGATCGAATCGCCTTGGCCAACATCAATGGCGGTGAGTTCGAGCAGCCCTTGCCGCACCTGCGGATGCGGCGGCACAGCGCAGATCCAGAAGGCGCTGAGAGCCAGCGCTATCCACCCGGCTGCCACGAGCGACCAGCGACGGCGGCGACTCAACACCATTGCCAGAACCAGCGCACCGGTGCCCAACAGAATGACGCCGAGTTGCGGCGTGGGCACGCGAGTGTCAGCAATCCGCAAAGCGCCAAGCCATCGCACTGGTCCATTCATTGCGTGAAGAGCAACCGCAGCCATCAATGCTGGGAGCTTGGCCAGGGTGAGCGAGGCATAACTTGTGGTGATGGCCACGATAGCGGCGATCATAATGATTTCGGTGAGAGGTACCGCTAGTACGTTCGCGGGCAATGAGACTAGCGTCGCGCGATGAAAGTAGTAAGCCATGGGCAACGCGAATCCGGCCTGGAGAACCGTGGAAATCATCAGAAACTCACATCCCACAAGTAGCAGGCGCCCGGAACCTGACAGCATGATCAACGGAATGCGCTTTCCGAAAAAGCGCTGCAACCGTCCGTTAACCATCCTCAGGTCGAGCCGAACTTGCGCCAATGAGGGAGTCAGTGCCGCGTCATAACCTATGGAATTCAGACTTCTCAAAGCGCGAGACAGGGGCTGCGTTGTCCGCTCCAGAATAGGCGCGCTGATGCCTGCAATGACCAGCACGCACAGGAAGGTGAGCTGGAAGCTCGCTCCCAGCAGTGCTGTCGGATCGACAATCAGCAAGGCGAGAGCCGCTGCCCCGATGGTGTTGAGAATCGATTTTCGGCGATACAGCAGCCTTGTACTCAGATAGAGCGCGAGCATTAACGTGGCTCGCCACACCGGAGCGCCGACGTCGGTCAGAACGGCATATGCGACCGTGAGCAGTATTGTGATTGCGCTGGCGACGAGATCGCCCACCCGCATACGGCGCAGCAGCCAAAATATTACAAGTGCGAGAATGGCAACTTTCAATCCCGAGATCACCAGGATGTGGTATGTGCCGGTGCGCTGGAAGTCGGTCAAAGTTTCGCGCCCGAGAAATGAATTCTCTCCGATGAGAATGGCATCGAGCAATGCAGATTCATCCGGCTTCCAGAGGATATGGATTCTCCCAATCAGGCTTCTGCGGACGCGTGTCCGCCAAAGTTCGGCGCGGCTGCCTGCAAACCCTGGCAGGAGTTCAACCGTCTCCAGCTTGGTTGAGCCAATCGCCACGATTCCGTTGTCTGCTAGATATGCCGTGTAGTCGAATGCGCCTGGATTTCGGAAGTTGCGTGGTGGATAAAGTTTGGTGGGAAATCGCAAACGCTCTCCGTAACGGAACCAATGTATGGGCTGAGGGTCTGATGCTTCAGACTCGTTACTTACGTCCTCCTTATTCTCGTGGCCATAGAAGCTGACGCGAAGGCCGGAGTCGACGGTTACGGTCTCACTCCCCGTCTGTATGTGCTCTGTTCGCAGATCTAACCTTTGCTGCACATCGCCACGGCTCTTTTCCTGCAGAATTCCTTCCTTGACCACGTGGGCAGTGACGATTACTTCGCGGCCGTCCGCGAAGGCGAGAATATCGGCGTCGTGATTGGTTGGCATCCGAACTTGCATCGTCCATGCGCCCGCGACAAAAAGAGCCGCAAACCCAAGAGCAAAAGCGGCCTTCGCCCGAGAGCGAAGAAAAAACGCGGCCGATGCCGCGAAAACGATGGCTGCAATCAGCCACCACAGCGGCGGCCGCCAGATGTAAAAGCCGGTAACAATCCCGCTCGCATATGCGACGGAGGCCCAGAGCATAGGTTGCCGCGACAAAGGCTTTGTGGGGTTGGTTGAAGGCGCATTTGGCTGCGGGTTCACCAGTTCGCCCGAGGGAAGAAATCAAGAATTGGCCAACCGGCTTGGATATTGATCTTCAACGTGGTTGGGAGGAAAAGGCGCAGCACTTCCCGGTTGAAACTGCCTACCTAGAGAGATGAAAAACGCTCTCCAAGTGGTAGGTCTGGGGGAACAGATCGACCAGGTGTACCTGCTCTATGCGGTATCCGGCGCTGAGCAGGGCAGCCAGATCACGAGAGGCAGTCGCCGGATCGCAGGAGATGTAGGTCATCCGGTGCGCTCCCAATCCGACGAGGCTCTGGACCACACTTTCCCCCAGACCGCTCCGTGGCGGGTCCACCACCACGAGATCAGGCCGCGACTTACTGCCAGGGCTCCGCAAGAAATCAGCGGTAGTCGCTTGGACGGCCTTTACGTTCGAAGGAGAATTGTGCAGGAGATCAGCGTAGGAAGTCTGTGACGATTCAACCGCGATTACCTGTGCAAATCTTCGCGACAGCACGGTGGAGAAGAGCCCTACGCCGGCGTAGAGATCGAACGCCGTTTCGCCCGAATATCCTTCGGTGACGATCTTCGTCAACTCATTGATTAAATGGCGGTTAACCTGAAAGAAAGCTCCTGCGCTGACGCGGCAGGAGGCGCCGTTCGTATTGTAGGTTAGGTCTCTCACTCCCGACGCAGAAATTTGCTTCGGCTCGGCGGTGCCGATCGCGTTGGATAATTTTGACCTAAAAACCACAATGCCCGCGATTTCGGGCAGCCTGCTCGGCAAAGTTGCTGCCCATTCTCTTACTGGAGTGCTCGGGGTTCCCGGTTCGCAGGAAACCTCAATCAGGAGTTGAGTGTCATCTGCATTGGCGAAGAACTCGATCTCGTGGATTCCGTCCGGTACCGCGTGTTCGCGTCCCATCCGCCAAAAGGCGGCTATGGCGCGATTGATCAGTGGCGAACTGATCGGACATTCTTCGACCGGGAGCAGTTCATGCGACCCGAATCTGTAATATCCAAGCGCGAACTCCGGAGCGGTCTGAACCTGAAACCGGCTACGATTGCGGTAATTCCATGGCGGCGAAGCATGAATCTCCACATCTATTTCCAGCTCTACCTTGGCAATGCGGCGAAGATTTTCTTTCAGGATCGCCGCCTTGATCTCCAGTTGATGCTCGTAGCTGATGTGCTGGTAGTGGCAGCCGCCGCAGTGTAGGAAGTAACGACACTTTGGCTGTACTCGGTGTGACGAAGCTTGCAGAATCGTTTCCGCCTGGGCCCTGGCAAAACTGCGCTTCTGTTCGAGAAGCGAGGCTTCGATTCTTTCGCCCTCGATCACAAAGGGTACGAATACCGCTTTACCCGGACCGTGTTCGTCACCAGGCAGCCGTGCCAGTCCGTCGCCGCCATATACGAGTTTTTCGATGGTGAGTTGCAAGCGAAGATTCTATGCTATCGAGGCCGAAAATCAGGAAGGATCGCGCAGTCCCGATCTCCAACCGCAAGGAATCAGCAATGAATCCGCCCGTTTGACCCTACTAACCGCGTCGGACTAGACTGCGCTTTGCAGCGAGGTGTTCCATGAAACGATTTCTGCTCGTCTTCGTCGTGGTGGTTCTGGCAGCATTTGCCGCGGTGGCGGATGAAGGCAATCATCACGAAGACCTGACCACGGATCAGCTGGGCACGGTGCATTTCCCGGTATCGTGCGCGGCATCGGTACAGAAACCGTTCGAGCGTGGAGTCGCGCTACTGCACTCGTTCTGGTACGAGGAAGCGGAGAAAGAATTTGAGCAGATCGCGAAAGACGATCCGCACTGCGCGATGGCTCATTGGGGAATCGCCATGAGCATCTGGCATGAGCTCTGGAACCAGCCGGACGCAGCGACCATCGCGCGAGGTCATGCAGAGGTCAAGAGCGCAAGATCGCTGCATCCCAAGACCGATCGAGAGCGCGACTACATCACTGCGGTGGACGAGTTCTACCGCGGCAAGAGGCGCGACTATCACGATCGAGCCAACACTTATTCCCAGGCGATGGCAACAACCTACAACGATTATCGTGAAGATCGTGAGGCAGCCGCTTTCTATGCGCTATCTCTGCTCGCCTCTGAGCCGGACAACGACACAACCTTCGCCAATCGAAAGCAGGCGGCTGCGGTACTTGAAAAGCTTTTCGTGGTAGAGCCCGATCACCCTGGGGTGGCTCACTATTTAATTCACAGCTACGACAAACCTCAGTTGGCTCAGCTAGGACTGCCGGCGGCTCGACGTTATGCGAAAATCGCTCCGGCCGCTCCCCATGCGCTGCATATGCCGTCGCACATCTTTGTGCGCCTTGGCTTGTGGCAGGATGACATCGACTCTAACCTAGCTTCCATTGCGGCGACACGGAAAACCGCGGCCATGCATATGGGCGGCGAAGGTCACCAGTTCCATGCCATGGATTTCCTGGTCTACGCTTATCTGCAGTCCGGGCGCGAAGCCGATGCCCAAAAAGTGATCGAAGAAGTAAAGGCCATGCCCGCGAAAAAGGACGATATGTACGGGATGGATTTCGACCCGCGCACCAATGCGCTCGTGACCTTTTCCGCAAGATACGCGCTTGAGATGCATCACTGGAGCGATGCTGCTACCCTCGTGCCAGTTGCCGGGGCGGAAATCGGGGACAATTCGATTACCTACTGGGCGCGCGCGATCGGCGCGGCGCGGACCGGCAATCTGGCCGACGCGCGCAAAGACGTGGCTGCGATTGAAGCGATTCACGGCTCTTTGCTGAAGCAGAAAAAAACAGACTTTGCGGAGGCCGTCGAGCAGGATCGTCAAGAAGCCGCTGCTTGGGTGGCCCACGCCGAAGGTAATAATGACGAGGCCATTAAGGCGTTGCGGACCGTCGCGCAGAAAGAAGAAGCCGACGGCGACGAACCCTTGGCGATTCCCGCGCGCGAAATGCTGGCCGACATGCTGCTCGATATGAACCACCCGGAACAGGCTTTGGCGGAGTATGAGGCGGATCTGAAGTTCAATCCGAATCGCTTCAACGGCCTGTACGGTGCGGCGCGAGCAGCGGAGATGGTGGGCAAGGGTGAAAAGTCGAACACATATTATGCCCGCCTGGTGAAGGTATGCGATGGATCGAATTCGGTCCGTCCGGAACTCAGCCGGGCAAAGGCGCTACTGGCGCAGAAATAGTTCTCGCCCGTTGATCCGTTACTTTTTTTCGATCCTTTGCAAGCGAAAGAGCAGAGTCCCCCATCCTAATTTTGATCGCATCTGCACCCCCGTGTGGTTGGCGTCATCGGTGAACCACGCCCACACCGTGCCTTTGCCCTGCAAAGCGCCGGAAATTGCTTCTGCCTTGACCCGCACCGCCTGGAAGGTGCCAGCAGGTACTTTGATCTGTTCGCGGGCTTCTACGCGGGCCCTGACTTCGGTCGTTTTGTTTCCATCGTTGATCGGAAACGTATAGCTATTGCCGGGCTGCAGAGGCAACGACGCAAGATAGTAGAACCCGCTAACTACATCCGTAACGCAGCCCGGAAGGTCGTTTTCCACGTGCTTTTGTTCGCCCGTCTTCAGATTTTTTTCATCGAGCACGCTCTTGTTGCGAGAGTAATCAAAGCGCAGTTCGGTTTGCCGCGAGTGAGAGCCTTCCTCGGTATTTTTCGAAACCCGCAGCGAGCAAAACGTGCGGGGGTCGAAGAATGCCTCAAAATGGTCCTGCACCTTGTACAGGGCGTTCACCACGCCCGCCGAGTTCGCAATTGCGGTAACGTGCTCCTGGCCGCCATCGAGGGCCAGCGTCATCTCAGACGTTCCGGCATTGAACAGATGCCATTCGATGCCATACACATAGGTTTGCCCGTTCGGGAAAGCATAGTTCGGTGGCGGAGGAATAATTCGCGCCGCAGGCGCCGAGCTAATCGTCGGGAGCGGAGGTTGGCTGGGCTGCGCCGGGGGTTGAGTCTGGGCGTGCAATGAAGAAACGAAGAGTATTGCGAACAAACACCACGTCGGATTGGATCTTAAGAAAATATGCATTGTTAGTTAGATGAAGTATTCCAGCGTCCGGTCAGATACAGAGTGCCAGGCCGGAAATGTCGCGCAATTTTATTGGCTATAAAGCCGCTTAGCCATCAATGCTCCCATAATCAGTGCAGAGCCTAGTGTCGCATTGTACTCGCGATGCTTCCAGTACAGGTCCCAGGAAAATGATCCGCGACTGTTACCAAAGGAACTCAGCCGGAGCCAGAGCCGAGGCACTTGGCGGGCGTATTCGGCAAATTCAGCAAAATGCTCTCGCAGAAATGCCTCTTCTCCACGAATTACGGGCAAATAGATCGCCAGAAAAATCAGGATCAGCCCACCGCCGATCCACAGGTTTCGTGCACTAACGGCAAAACCAACAGCCAGAATCAGAGACCCAAGATAAAGCGGGTTCCGAGTATACGCGTAAGGCCCGGTGGTGGTGAGCTGCTCATTTTTCTGCACGTGACCGGACGCCAGCGCACGAATCACGAGTCCGGGAATGATCAGAGCAGCGCCGATCAGCATGGATGCTGCCGTGGGCATTGCGAGCCACAAATAGACGGCAGTGAAAGCGAAGCCCAGAGGTACGCGGATGCGGTGAGCGATTTTCGTCCAGGTCAGGCTAGCCACGGTCACTCCTTAGCAGTTTTCGCGCGGCCGTAACTACTTCATCGGCGCTGATCTCCAACATGCCGGGATCGGGTTGTGCGCTGCGGGCGTGCGTGGTCGGGCTGATAGGGCTGCGCAATACGATGCTGCGAGTTCCGAACGGCCCGTTGCGCGCCGGATTCGTGGGACCGAAGATTGCGACTACTGGCACACCAAGAGCCGCAGCCAAGTGCATGGGGCCAGTGTCGCCACCAACGAAAAGGCGCGCATGGCGCGTGAGCGCAATCAATTCCGTGAGTGAAGAGGCAATGCCTCTCGCCGCGCCCGCGCTGGCCGACTCCACAGCTCTCATCAGGGGCTCTTCGCCAGGCCCGAAATTGATGAGCGACGTCACACCCTCTTCCGCGAGTCGCTTGGCCGCTTCCCCGTATCGTTCCGCCGGCCACTGTTTTGCGCCCCAACCCGCTCCGGGATTAAGCATCGCGAAATCGCCGAGGCGTTGCAATCGTTCTTCGCATTGCTTTTCGATCACTTCGTCACACGGAAACTCTATTTTTGGCACCTCCAACGAATGGCACACCACCGCCTCCGCCAGCAACATATTTTGGTCCACGATGTGGCTGCCACGCGCAATCACCTGGCGTGTATAAAACATACTGGCCACATTTTCGCGCGGCTGCGCAAATCCGTATACCGTGGGCGCTGCAGACCAACGCGCCAGGATGGCGGATCGAACCGCGCCCTGGAAGTCAATTGCCACTTCGTATCGTTGAGCACGAAGTTCGCTGAACCCAGCCGCAATTTGTTCCCAAGTCTGCGCAGAAAACGGAGACCTGCGCCACATCTTCGTATTCACGGTGTGAACCCGATCGACCAGTGGCCTTCGCGGCGAACGCAGCCCCGAGCGGGGCTCGGGCAAAGTGCACAGCAATTCCGCCCACCGTTCCTCAACGATCCAACCAATGGTGGCCTCGGGGAACGCTCGTCGTAATGCCGTCACGGCAGGGAGTGTATGGATAATGTCGCCCATCGAACCTAGACGTACGATCAGCAATCTCCGAGGAGCGAGTGCAGGAGTATTTTTCGAAGGAGTTATGGCCGGCAATTGCATGCTCAGGAACGCCGCAGTCCGATCCGCGAACGGATGATCTCGGTTGCTGAATGATCTTTGGGATCGCCCACAATTTCCACTCGGCCGCCACATTCGGCGACCGCATCCCGCTCAGGGACAGTGTCGACGGTGTAGTCCGTTCCCTTCGCATGAACATTAGGTCGAACTTCACGGACCAAAGCTCGCACGTCGCGCTCGGGGAAAATTACGACTGCGTCCACATCGGCCAGTGCAGAAAGAATCTCAGCCCGTTCTTCAGCCGGCATCAGCGGACGGCCTTCTCCTTTCAACGCCCGTACGGATTCATCAGAGTTGATGGCCACGATCAATCGTCCACCGAGTTGCTTGGCCGCATGCAGGTAGCGCACGTGGCCGACGTGAAGCAGGTCGAAGCATCCATTGGCGAGAGTAATCGCCTCGCCCGCCTGCTTCCACGCGGCAGCGCGCTGCTGGAGTTCTTCGCGGCTAAGGATTTTCTTTGTCGACATTCAGTGGGCTCTTGTCGCTGGTGGCGATTGCTCGAGCGCATCGAGCAGCTCCTGCCGCGATACGGTTGCGGTCCCACGCTTCATCACTACGATTCCGCCTGCATAATTCGCCAGCTGCGCGGCCTCTTCCGTGCTGGCGCCCGCTGCAAAGGCGGCGGCGAAAGTAGCGATCACCGTGTCTCCCGCTCCGGTCACGTCCGCGACTTGATCCGAACCAAAAATCGGGATGTCCACCGGTTTGTGTTTGCCGGAGAATGCCGCCATGCCATCGCGACCGCGCGTGATCACGAGCGATTGCAACTTCATGCGAGACATTACTTGCTCGCCCGCCGAGCACAAGCGTGACCAATCGTTGCCGATCCGTAAACGCAACGCGGCTTCGACTTCAGGCTCATTGGGCGTGGCGGCGGCTGCACCGGAATATTCCAGCATTCGGTAACGTGAATCGAGGATTACGGGGACTCCATCGAGACGTCCTCGCTCGCGGATCGCGTTGAGGATCGCGGGACTCGCCGCGCCGTAGCCGTAGTCGGAGATGAGCAGCGCATCCGAGGCGCGCGCGTACTCTCGTGCAGCCAGCACAAGTTCGCGTTTCAAGTGACGGTTGGGCTCGGCCTCCGGCTCACGATCGACGCGCACCACCTGCTGCCGGGCGGTGTGGGCCATTCCAGCCAGGATGCGCGTTTTGGTCACAGTCATATAGCTTTTATCTTTCAAAATGCCGCTTAGCGGAATACGTTTATGACGAAAACCTTTCAGCAGCAAGCGTCCGACCTCATCATCGCCGACCACTCCGACCGGCAGGACGTTGACTCCCAAGTCCGCGAGATTGTTGATCGCATTGGCCCCGCCTCCCGGCACGACGGTTCGCTCACGATGCTTCAGAATCAGCACGGGCGCTTCTCGCGACACGCGCGAGATCTCGCCAAATACAAACTCATCAGCCACCAGGTCGCCGACCACAGTGACTGTTATTTTGGGGAACGAGTCGACGATCTTTTTTAGCTGTTCGGTCTCTTTGGGATGTTTGGTCATTTAGAAATCATGTTCCGCGGAATCAGACGCATGTTCTCAGGCACCGATTTTCTCACGCCTTGCTCGTCGCTCCGCAATCATCCGCAGCATGGTATCGACTGCGTCAGCCGCGTCCAGCAATTCCATTTTCACCGGAATCACCGCCAAAGGTTGCAGTGCGTCGAGATACCTGCCCAAGTTGATGGCGTCTTTTTCAGTGGTGACAAAGCCTTCTGCCTCGCTTTGCCCGCGCAGTTTCAGCAGATCGTGAATGTCCTGCTGAGTGTAGGCGTGGTGGTCGCGGAACAAAGCCTGTGCCCCAGGCTCGATACCTGCCGTGCGCAGTTGCAACAGGAAATTCTGTGGCCGTGCAATTCCGCAGAAAACCACTGGGTTTGCGGGAACATTGGTCAACGCAATCCCTCGGCGCACGCGCCATACCAGCTTGTTATCCAAAGGAAACGATTCCCGTGAAGCGCCGCTGCTCAGGACAACCGCGTCGGCGCGGGCCAACGAGGCCAGCGGCTCGCGCAGACGCCCCGCGGGAAGGAGCCGATCGCGCGCGTCTTCGGGAGTAACCATCACGATGTCGAAATCCCTCGCCAGGGCGCGATGCTGAAAGCCGTCGTCCAACAGATGAAGTTGTGGGCTGAAGCTTTTTTCTGCGAACCGGCCAGCCTCGTAGCGATCCTCGCCCACGATGACAGATACTTCCAGACGCCGAGAGAGCAGCAATGGCTCATCGCCGAAGTCTTGCGGCAAACCTCCGGGATCCACGAGCGCGACACCGCGCGTTTTTCGCCCATAGCCGCGGGAGAGTATATCGAACTTCACCCCGCGAGCCTTTAGCAATTCTCCTAGAACCAGAATAAACGGCGTTTTGCCCGATCCCCCAACTGATAGGTTGCCCACGCTTATCACTGGCCCTTGCAATTTGTTTGCGCGCGCAATGCCTCGGTCGTACAGCGTGTTGCGTGCCCGCACGCCTGCTCCGAAAATAGAGGACAGAGGGTTCATTGACTTCGCTCAGGGCTAACTCATCTCCACACGATCGCCGGCAGGCAACAGTTTTTCCAATGCTTGCAGAGTCCTCCGCGTCGCCCCCATTTGTGCCTGCAAAGTTTCTCCGGCGCGTCGGCCCAGTGCGATCCTTTCGGCTGGGTTCCATATGAGTTCCATGAGCACCAGCGGAAGTTCAGCCGGGCCGACCACGCGAACCGCGTCTCCACTTTGAAATAAGCTTACGATGTCGCGGAAATTCTCGGTGTGATTGCCAACGACGATGGGGACGCAGTGCAGAGCGGGCTCGATGATGTTGTGTCCCCCGCGAGGGACAAGGCTGCCGCCAACAAACGCGATGTCCGCCAGTGCATACAGGGCGGCGAGTTCGCCGATGGTATCGATCAGCAGCACTCCGCCGACAATCGGGTCGCCGCTCCAAAGAGAACGGCGCCAGAACCGGATTCCAAGTTGCT
The DNA here is from genome assembly GCA_035601995.1 of Terriglobales bacterium. Classification (GTDB taxonomy): domain Bacteria; phylum Acidobacteriota; class Terriglobia; order Terriglobales; family Acidobacteriaceae; genus JABDBE01. The sequence continues at coordinate 252,503 of DATNNE010000131.1, read as the reverse complement.
CCAGCAATTTGGCCACTTCGCCGAAACGCTCGGGATGGCGCGGTGCCAGAATCATCGCGGCTCGAGGATGGCTGGCCAGAACATTCACGAAAGCTTGAAGCAACATTGGTTCTTCGTCGTCGACCGTGCTTCCGCAAACAATCACCGGGCTGGTGTTGGCTTGCTGGAACGCCGCACGCAGGCTGGCGATGATCGGCGGTGCAGCCGGGGCGGGTACGTCGAACTTAAGATTCCCGGTTACATGAATACGCTCAGCGGGCGCGCCAATTTCCTCAAGTCGTCGAGCATCTTCGTCGGTCTGCGTGAGGAAAAGATCCACTTGTTGCAAAACTCTACCCAGCAAACGCCGAAGGCGCCGATATCCAGACAAAGAGCGGTCCGAGATGCGCGCGTTTACCACGGCAATCCGAGCGCCCCTGGCATGCGCCAGCCGCAGGAAGTTTGGCCAGAACTCAGTTTCCGCGATCACCATGAGGTCGGGTTGCAGCAATCGCAAGTAGGGCCGGATCGCGAAGGCAAAGTCGAGCGGGAAGTAAAAGACATTCTCCGCGCCGAAGCGAGTGCGAGCTAATTTCTGCCCCGTATCCGTAGTAGTCGAAATGACCACTCGATGCCGGGAAAATCGCTTTGTGAGTTCCAGTACCAAACCGTTAACAGCCAGAACCTCGCCCACTGACACTGCGTGAATCCAAATCGTGGGCCGCGTTGGCTGAGCCGACAACCGCCGCGGAATCCTTCCCAATCGCTCACCCAAACCGGCGCGGTACTTACCGTGACGTAACCTTTGCATCAGCCAATAAGGAAGGCTCACCAGCAGCCCCGCCGCCAGCAGCGCAGTGTAGATCAAATACATGCAAGAAGGAACATTCTACCTGCACACGCGCCACCCAAGGCACCACCGTTCACCAAGTGTGCATCCTATAATCGAAATGATGACGTGCACACGTCCAACTTTTTCTCGGCCGCTGATCGCGGTCTTCGTTCTGCTATTGTCATCAATCGTCTGCCTAGCTGCAAAGCACTTCGTCATGCCTGCCGCACAACCTGCGAAGACCTATCCCGCGCACGACGAGCATCCCAGCGAAGCGGTCACACTCGCGCTTGATCCTTACGATATGGCAGACAAGGCAAGCCTATTCTCGGTTCACTACGGCGAGATGGGTCTGATGCCGATGTTCCTGGTGATCACGAACGACGGCGATCAGCCAGTCTCGTTGGCGGGAATGAAGGCGGAACTCGTTACGTTCAATCAGACCAAGATTCCACCGGCCACGGAAGAGGACATTTACCGGCGCATTTCCCGGCCAGCGGGTAAGATTTCTCAGAATCCGCTGCCCTGGCCCAAGAAGGCGAACGGCAGCATGAGCAAGGACGCGATGGAGGAGGTTCAAAACGCCCAGTTTGCCGCCAAAGCGGTCGAACCGCATGGCACGCAGGCCGGCTTCATGTTCTTCGATGTGTCGGGAATTTCCACACCGCTCGCGGGCGCGCATTTTTATTTGACGGGCGTGCGCGATGCCAAGGGAAATGAATTGATGTTTTTCGATGTCGCGCTGGAGAAATACCTGAGCGCACCGTCCCAGCCCAAATAACCTCCAGATGAGATAAGCCCTCGGAACCCTTTATAATCGCAGGATATGGCCACCACGCCGGATATCTCCGTAGCGGCTCGCGCCAAGTATGAACCCGTGATTGGGCTGGAGGTACACGTCCAGCTTCTGACCGTGTCCAAGATCTTCTGCTCTTGTTCTACGCGCTTTGGCGCTCCTCCAAATACAAATGTTTGCCCGGTCTGCCTTGGTCTTCCGGGAGCTCTGCCGGTACTGAATCGCAAGGCAGTAGATTTTGCGGTGCTGGCGGCGATGGCGCTGGGCTGCCGCATCAACGAGACTTCCATTTTCGCGCGCAAGAACTATTTTTATCCCGATCTGCCCAAGGGCTATCAGATTTCGCAGTACGACAAGCCGCTGGCCGAGTTCGGCAAGATCGACATCGTCACTGCCGACGGGGCCAAGAAGATCGGCATCACCCGGCTGCACCTTGAAGAAGACGCGGGCAAGAGTTTGCACGAAGGTTTCGCGGATTCCGCCGAGACGACGGCCATCGACTTGAACCGCAGCGGAGTGCCGCTAATCGAAATCGTTAGCGAGCCGGATATCGCTTCGCCCGCCGAAGCGCACGAATACCTCACGCGCTTGAAAGAAATCATTCTGTACACGGGGGTGAGCGATTGCAATATGGAAGAGGGTTCGTTGCGCTGCGATGCGAACGTCAGCGTGCGTCCTCGCGGGCAGAAACGATTCGGCACGAAAACTGAGATCAAGAATGTAAATTCGTTCCGTTTTATTCGCGAAGCGCTGGAATTCGAAATTGAACGTCAGATTGGGGTTGTCGAGTCCGGCGGCAAGGTCACGCAAGAAACACGGCTCTACAATTCGGCAGAAGGCAAAACCTATGGCATGCGGTCGAAAGAACAGGCGCACGACTATCGCTATTTTCCCGAGCCTGATCTTTTACCACTTGTGGTCTATGAAAAGTGGCAGGCTGAAATTCGCAGAGCGCTGCCTGAGTTACCTGAAGCGCGACGCAAACGCATGGTCGCCGACTACGGAATCACCGAGTACGACGCACATGTGCTGACGGCTACAAAGTCATTTGCCGATCAATTCGAGGCGGCTGCGATGGCCGCTAAGAATCCGAAACGCGTGGCCAATCTGGTGCAGGGCGAGCTCATGGGGCGCCTGAAAGCGAAAGGCCTGGAAATTGAGCAGTCGCCGATTTCGATGAAAGGGGTGGCGCTGTCAGCGGATCTGGTAGAGAGCGGAGCGATCTCGGGGAAGATGCTGAAAGACCTCTACGACCGGTCTTTCGAGCTGGGGAAAGACTTCGGCGAAGTTTACGAGAAAGAAAAGCCGCAGCAGATCACTGATTCTTCCGCGATCGAAAAGTTCATCGACGAGATCGTCGCCGCCAATCCGAAGCAGGTCGAACAGTATCGAGCGGGTAAGAAGACAGTCATCGGCTTTTTTGTCGGGCAGGTGATGAAATCCTCAAAGGGGCAGGCGAACCCGCAAATGGTAAATGAGTTGCTGACAAGAAAGTTGGAGGGCTGACAAGCCTGTTCAAGAAAATTCTCATTGCGAACCGGGGAGAGATTGCGGTACGCGTGATCCGCGCCTGCCGCGAACTCGGGATCACTTCGGTTGCGGTTTATTCCGACGTTGATCGTGCTTCCCTGCATGTTCGCAAGGCGGACGAGGCCTACCACATCGGACCGGCCGCCGCCGCAGAGTCCTATTTGAGTTTCGGCAAGATCTTGGACGTTGCGAAACGAAGCGGCGCGGATGCGATCCATCCAGGATACGGATTTCTCTCCGAGAATGCGAAGTTTGCCCAGGCGTGTGGCGATGCGGGGGTGAAGTTCATTGGCCCTAGTCCGGCGTCCATGGAAATGATGGGATCCAAAACGCGGGCGCGGCAACAAATGGAAAAGGCCGGAGTCCCGTTCGTGCCGGGGACTTCAAGAGCGCTCGATTCAGCCGAGGAAGCCGAGCATGTGGCGGCGAAGATTGGCTATCCCGTGATGCTGAAAGCGGCGGCGGGTGGCGGCGGAAAGGGCATGCGTTTGGTGCATACGTCGGGAGAGCTGACATCCGCTCTGCAATCGGCACAAAGCGAAGCGGAGCGTGCATTTGGCGACCGTGAAGTGTACATCGAGAAGGCCATCGTTAATCCACGGCACATCGAAATGCAGATACTGGCGGACGAGCACGGCAACACGGTTTATCTCGGCGAGCGTGAGTGTTCCATCCAACGTCGGCATCAGAAGGTGCTTGAAGAGTCGCCGTCGCCGATCGTTGACCCGGACATGCGGCGGCGTATGGGTGAGGTCGCGGTCCGAGTGGCCAAGGCAGCGAAGTATACCAACGCAGGAACGGTAGAATTCCTGGTTGATCAGGGAAAGAATTTCTATTTCCTCGAAATGAACACGCGGCTCCAGGTGGAACATCCCGTGACCGAACTTATCACTGGGTTGGACCTTGTGCATTTGCAGATTCGGATCGCGGCCGGCGAGAAACTCCCATTTACACAAGAAGACTTTCGAATCCGTGGGCACGCCATTGAGTGCCGCATTTACGCGGAGGATCCCGACAACAATTATTTCCCCAGTCCAGGCAAGATCGCGCTGTTGCTATCGCCTTCGGGACCCGGAATTCGCCGCGATAGCGGCATGTACGAAGGCTGGACCGTGCCCATCGATTACGACCCGCTGCTAGCCAAGCTTATTGGATATGGAACTGACAGGACGCAGGCGATCTCACGCTTGACTCGCGCCCTGCATGAGTATTTTGTGGGCGGCATCAAGACCAACATCTCTCTGTTCCGCCGCATTCTGATCGATGCCGACTTTCGGGCTGGAAAAGTAGACACTGGCTACCTGGATCGATTGTTGAAGTCGGAGCCTCCTCACATCCGGCGCGAAGATGCGGAAGTCGCAGCCATCGCGGCCGGGATATTCGCAATCTTGGATCCGGAGTCAGCCGTCGCCGGCAATGGAAGCTTATCCACAACTGGGAGCACACCAGCCAATGGAATTGCTGCGTCGAGTTGGAAGCGAGCGGCAAGAGTAGAAGGGTTGGGTTGAGAAGAATCATTCCTGGCTTCTCCACGTCCAGTCGAACATCAACGCGGAGCGCTAATTTCTTATGGTCTACGACGTCGCCATCGACGGTAAACGCTACCGCCTCGAACTCGAGCGGGCAGAGGCAGGCTGGCGTTGCCGATTGAACGGTCGCGACATACAAATGGACGCGGTCCTGGCTCGGCGCGATGTGCTGTCGGTGCTGATCGGGGGAAAAGCCTACGAGATCAAACGCGAGCACACGGCGACGGACATGCATCTGTGGGTCGGCAGCGTCCGCTACCTCGCGGAATTGCATGATCCACGATCACTGCGCGGTCGTAGGGGTGGGGCCACGGACGAAAAAGGTCCGAGGAAACTGCTCGCACCGATGCCCGGCAAAGTTGTGCGCGTGCTGATTGGCGAGGGCCAGCCGGTCGAGGCGGGACAGAGCATCCTGGTCGTGGAAGCGATGAAGATGCAAAACGAAATCAAATCGCCAAAGAAAGGTACGGTACAAAAAATCGTGGCTGCCGAGGGTGCGAATGTGAATGCAGGGGACGTGTTAGCGATTGTGGAGTAGGGAAGCTCTTCGCTGTTAGCTCTTGGCTGTTAGCTACGCCCTCAAGAAATGGGAAGTTCCAATTGCCAAGTGCTTTTCAATTCGCGTTGCCATTGCCTTCGAGCACTCTCTGCGCGTAATAGTTTTCCACCTTAGCCTGATCGCGCAACACCTCGTAATAAGCTGCTTTTAGGAGTTGTTCCCGCCGGTCGCGAAGCTGCGACCGGATTGCCTCCTGCACGCGCGGGTCTGATAAGTCCCGTTGTCCTGCAGTTTCCTTGGTAATCAGTTTCACAATGCGGAAGCCGACTAACTGTTTGGTCATCGGATTCATGACGGTGATGACCGTGGTGTATTGGCCAGGTTTTAGCTTGATGACAGCATCACGAGTGACGGGGTCAGTATTCTTCAAGGACGATTCCGGCGTAAAGCCCAAGTCGCCGCCATTTCCCGAGGTCTCCGGATCTTCGGAATAGTTCATCGCGAGCGTGCCGAAGTCGTCGCCACTGTCCAGACGATTCACAAGCATTTGAATTTTCTTGCGCGCATCCGCTTCGTTTAGCGCTTTGTCGTTCTTGAGATTGTGAACTTGCGGATTGGGCACCGTAGTTACGAAAATCTGGGCCAGATGATACTGAGGCTCGACCAGGTTAAACTCCGCCTTATGCGCGTTATAGTAATTCGTGATGTCCTGATCGGAAACGTTGATCTTCGACGTCACTTCTTTGTTCAGAACCTTATCAACCGTAAGCGAGCGGCGCAGGTCACGCTTGAAGTCGTCGAGCGTTAGTTTTTTTTCTTTCATGCGAGCGTCGAATTCTTCCTTGGTGTAAGGCGACTTGATCTCGTTCAGCTTACGCTCGACTTCATCATCGGTGGCCAGGAGGCCTAGTTTTTCCGCACGCCGCATGAGGATTTCGTTATCAACCAGTTCGCGCAGAATGCTCAGGCGCAAGCTGGTAGCTTGTTCTCCCACGGGCCGCTGCTGCGAACCCGCGGTTTGATTCTCGAAGTACTTCTCGACATCGGCCCGGTAGATCTTGCGGCCATCGACCGTGGCGGCGACATCATCGCCCGCCAACTTGGTTCCACAGCCCACACAAAACGCAAGCAGTGCGAGGGCAGAAAGCGCTGTCACGACAAGACGAACTAGCGGGTTGGTTTTCAATGGATCCTCTCGACCTACTTGGTGGGTGGTTTTGGATCGCTGGCAGCGGTTGCTGGCGGGTGCGACGGAACCGGGACTCCCGCCCGCTGCAAAGCTGCGTCGATGGCTGCCCGCATCTCGCTGGCGGGAAGCGCTCCATCCATTTCCTGCCCATTCACGAACAAAGTCGGCGTGGCGCTTACGCCCACGTCCTCGGCCTCGTGCATTGAAGCCTTAATCGCGTCTTCATTCTGCGCCTTGACGCAGGCCTGAAGTTTGGTCTGGTCAAGGTTATGTTTTTGCCCCTGCTCAAGAGTCAATCGGTCCAGCGCAGCGAATTGCGCGTCGCGCCCCTTCTGCGAATTAACTTCGTGCTGGTTAGCGTGAATATAGTCAGCGAAGTCCCAATACGCGTCGTTGCTTTGGGCCGCCAAACAGTTCGCATTCACTGCGGCGTGGACCGCCCAGGGATGAATCTCCGTCAAAGGGTAATCCTTGTAGACAAATTGCACGCGGTCTCCATATTCCTTCAGCAGTTCGGGGAACAGCGTCTGGTGCATGCGCGAGCAGAACGGACACTGGAAATCGTCAAAGTTGACCACTACCACTTTCGCATCCTTGTTGCCACGCGTGGGCCGACCGTTGAGATCGATCTTCTTCATGGCCTCGACATACGGATCCTTGGTCAGGTCCAGCTTGGTCATTCGAGCCAGAGTTTTGCCGTCCTTGGAAAGAAGGAACTCATAAGTCTGCTTTTTCTGATCGCCATCCATGGTGATGGTCACGGCGTCATAATTCGCGAAGTCACTGGGCCGGGGCGGGCCAACTGTGATCTTCACACTCTCGGGAATGTTGTAAGTAACCCGCACTTGTCGCTCGATTTTCTGGATTAGGTCGGAGGGCAGCGGGGCTAGCGGGGCTAACTGCGCCGAACAGCCCATGCAAACGAGGACGAGAACAAGGATGGAACGTCGTAATAACGTCACTAAGAACCGCCTATCCATTGGGAATAACGGGATAAATAAGATTATCTCACACGGTGCGCAACGAAGGGGCTAGCCATGCGGGTTTTGCGGAGATTTCAATTGCGCGGGAGTATCCGCTGATCCAATCTTGCGGGAGAGTTGTTCAGCTGGCAATAAAGAGTTCATCGAGCCGGAGCGGAAGCCCTCAAGATCCAGAGTCACGAATTTAAAACCGAGAGTTTTGAAAATGCGCGTGAACTCGGCTGCCATGGTGGAACTAAGTGCACGTGCCAATTCGTCGCTGGCAATTTCGATGCGCACGATTTCGCCATGGTGACGTACGCGGAACTGCCGGAAGCCCAGCGCACGAATCGCATCTTCGCCTTGCTCCACCGTGCTCAGCGCCTCGCGCGTAACCGGCCGTCCATACTCGATGCGTGACGATAGGCAAGCCGAAGCCGGCTTATCCCAAACCCGTAGATTAGCATCGCGCGCTAGTTCTCGAATCTCCTGCTTGGTCAATCCGGCTTCGAGCAAAGGCGCGGCGACGTGGTGCTGGCTGGCAGCAATTTGTCCGGGGCGAAAGTCTCCTTGGTCATCCGTGTTGACCCCGTAAGCGATCGCATCGAATCCATGTGAGGTGCGAAAAGCTTCCATTATTGTGAACAGTTCATCCTTGCAATGAAAGCAGCGGGAGCCGTCGTTGCGCACGTATTCAGCACGGTCGAGTTCGCTGGTAGTGATGATTTCGAGCGGAATGCTTTGCTCGCGAGCAAAAGCGACGGCCTCGTCGAGATGGGTACGAGCTAGGCTGGGCGAATCGGCGATCACCGCGAGCATATCGCCGCCGAGTACTTGATGGCTGGCCCAGGCTAGGAATGCGGAATCAACGCCGCCGGAATAGGCTACGAGCGTTCGACCCAACTTACGAATCTTGGCGTCAAGCGCGTCGCGTTTGGATACGGTCGTGGCCGCCACCGGCATGCAGATATCCTAATACGCCAAGCCTTAGGGCGATAGCCCTGGTGCAGAATCACTTTTGCTGTAAAGCAGAATCTCGATTCCTGGGAAATCGCACTGCTCGACTGCCGGATAGAACTTGCCTAGCAACTTGGTGAGTTCGATCGACCTCGCATCCGGCAACCCTGACTGAGTCTCGGCGTAAGTTAGGACGAGCCAGGCACGTGGATGCCGGGGAAGCAGACTTTCAAGCTGCTTGTCGTCGGGCTTCTCGACGAAATCAAGAAATGTAAGCTGATCGCCGTGGTGCGGATAAAGAACAGCCGGAGCTGTTGGCGTAGTTCCGAGCACGGAATGATAAAACTCGTACGGCATCCTCCCCATAGGGACATGAAACAGCAGGGCATCCCCGGATTGGGCACGGTTTAGCAAGTAGCGAGTTGCGGCTCGCCAGTCGTCGCGTTGAATGTCCATGTCCTGTTTGTAAGATCCGATCGTCCCGCTGAAGGAAACAAAGAGAACAAGCAAAAGAGCAGGCGCCATCAGCACCGGGCGAAGGCGGGCAATTCCGCAAGCCACGAGGAGCAGAAGTGCAGGTAAACAGAAAATAAAATAGCGTGGGACAAACAATGGCTTGACCAACGACAGCGCCAAAGTAAGCGCGATTGGAAAAACCAGCCAGCACAGAAGAAAGCGGAGCCGCCAAGCATCCCAGGGAACGCGCCGCAATCTACGTGTACGCCAAACTGGGAGCAGCGCTGCCAGGCATGGCGCCACGCATGCAACGAGCAACCATGGGCCACCGTTTCCGGTCAGATGCAGCGCAAACACCCAAAGATCCTTCAGGCCGGGGCGTTGCACCCATCGCAATGGACCGGTACCCGTGGTGGCGACGAAAGCTAAAATCGGCGATGTTGAGAGTGCGATCCAGCGCCAGTCGTTTCTGGTCTGACGAGGGACCTGTCCTCGATCCAGCATTTTCAAAGAGGTCCAATGCGCAATCACCAGCAATAGCGAAAAGAACTGAGCATAGACAGCAAGCGTGCTGCTGACGATATAGGAAATTCGGTTGCGCCGCGACGGATCATCCTGGCATCTCAGGAAATACAAACTTGAAAGCAGGCAAAGAAGCACCATCAGCGAATAGCTGCGTGCGTCCTGCGAGTATTGGACGTGATAGGCATTTACGGCGAGCAATGCAGCCGCAATCAGACCAATTCGCGAGTCAAAGAGACGGCGCCCAAAGAGGTAGATGACCGGGATCGAGGCAACTGCGAAAAGAACTGAAAGAGTCCGAACGAAAAACTCACTTCCTCCAAAGTGCAGCCAGAAGTGAAGGAGAAGATAGTACAAAGACATGTTGGCTTCGCGCCGCCATAGAATGCGCGCAAAGTTATACCAGTCCAGGCGCGCGATGGCGACGCTTACTCCCTCGTCGAACCAGAAGGATTTCGTGGCTAGCGAATGGAATCGAAGGGCGGCAGCCACCCCAGTAATGACAGCAAGCAAACTCAGGTCCAGCGCCGATGTGCTCCCCCGTGGCGAGTGAGGGATAGAGGATTCTGTTGCCGTTTGGTCAGCCGCGCTGCTCGCAGTAGCGTCCACACTTTTCACAATTGAGGTCCATGGTATCGCGAAAAGCAGTCATAGCCTCACACCCCGACGAACTTAGAACAATCGTTCCGTCCGCCTAAGATTCCCCAGCGCGCCGAGATTCGCCAGCGCGAATGTGAAGCGATACTGGTTCTCATTTCGTACCTCGCCTAGCGCGAAGCGGCGGAATTCCAGGCTGATGCCACAGCAATCCCAGTTATAAGTGGTTTGCGCTGCCGCGTACTGCACAAATCCCAATTTCGCATCGAATCCAATATTGGTCGCGGCACTAAAACCCTGTTTGCCAGTGTGCCCGTAACCCAGCAAAAGCCGGAACTGATTGAACAGCTGCGGCCAAAAAAGAATATTCGGATCCGTGGTTGTGTTGAACATACAAGTCGCAACGGCGCATTCCCCAGGCGCTTGCAGATAGGCATCGCCGCCGCCCACGGTGAATGAACCGAGGCGGTAATTGGCCAGAATCGTACTCGCGTTGAGGCCGCCGCGTACGAAATCGTAGTCCACATCCCACTCGATATCGGTTCGGTCGCTGGTCTGAATACGCAGCCGGGATATGAGCGGTGAAAGGTGACGAGGCGCGGTCAGGAATGTTGTGCCGGTTAGGTCCGCCGTGCTGGTAAAGACATTGCTCTGTCCAGTAACGAGTGCCCCGCCAAAGGTGGGATCGATAAAGTACTTCTGGGCAAGTTCCCAAGTGACAACTTCCCTCACTTGCGGTTCAGTCTTGCAGGGCGCCTCGGCAACCTCACTCTGGCGTTCCCAGGGGATGCGGTTGGGAACAGGGGCTCCCCCGATAAACAGAGCGGGCATTGCAGGTTTTTCGCAGTCTTCCGCTCGGCCGGATGTTCGCTTCGTATAAAGGCGATTCACGACACCATATTCGACTTCATTCGTATTGGTGAGAATGTCGCGTTCGTCGAAGCGCAGAATGTTCGCGAAATTATTTACCCCCGTCACATAGCTGTAGACCACGCGGGGTTCAACCACGTGTTTCCACTTGCGTCCGATGAACTCGCGATTAAAGATGCGGCTGAGAGCAGGTGGCCGCACTTCGATCGAGCCTTCGACAGCCCACCGATTGATAGGATCCGATTCAGCCGCTCTCGTCCCAGTGCTGGAGGTTCCTAGTTGTTGCGTGTACTCGGTGTCTCGGAGCGAAAATTCCGGACGAAACGACCATCCGCCAAGCTTCAGCGGCAAAGATATGCTGGGCTCAAGATCAAAGCGTCCGACCAACGCAGCCGTGCTGAAACCAGGTTCGCTGCGGGAAAGCCCCTCGGCCGCAGCCTCATACGACCAGTAGAAAGGTGATGGGCCGAGTTGGCGATCAACACTCGACACTTCGAAGCTGGGAGCGTGAAGGATGGTGACGACGTCCCCGGCAGTCGTGCTCTCGAAGTCTTGGTAACGCTGCATGGAGGCATTGTAGGAAAAACCGTCTGTCGTATTGGAGAGAAACGCCTTTGACTTTACTTCGGAGTCGACTGCCTGCGCGAAGACGTCATTAAAAGCCAGGCGAAAAACGTACGAGCTGAGGTAATCGATGTTGGCGACTCCGCGAAAGTCGTGACTAAACTCCGCTTCGCCGGTCAAACGTACTTCTTCGCCGCCCTGGTTTACCGTCGGATTGCCGACGCCACGGTCGAGCACTTGGTAATAATTTAGATCGAGAAAAGAGGTGGCACTGGGCTGCGCCCGAAATTCAGCCTGCGGAGCCCATCCTCGGGCCGAGAAATACTCTGCCCCGATGTGTGCATCCATGCTTCGATTAATGGCCCAGAACAGCGATTCACCGAGGATCGTTCCTTTTACCGAGGAGGTCCCAATGTTAGGAATGAGAAATCCGGTCTGGCGCGGGAAACGTTGTGCGGGAAGCGTGGCGAACGGAAAATACAGAATCGGAATGCCCTTTAAGCCGAACAGGCTGTGATAGATCTTGGCCGTGCCCCCGACATCGACAACAACCTTGTTGGCATTGAATTGCCATCTAGGATGAGGCAACTCACACGTCGTTACCGTGCCGTCATAGACCATGTAATGATCCGGGCCTGTCTTCTCTACAACTTTGCCCGTGAAAAAAAAGGGATTGGAGGACGTCAGCATAAGCCGGTTTCCGCGAGTGCGGACGCCAATACTGCCGGTTACGTTCTCGAATCGCCCGCTTTCCGCGCGGACGTTGTAGGTTCCATGACTGGCCTCAATATGCTCGTCGTTGGGTCCGCCCTCCAGGACTACGTGGCCGTCCGCTGTGGAGTCGCCCGTGTCCGCGTTGTAAGTCACCTCGTCGCCATGAAGGATGTAGACGCCGTAATGAATCTCAGCTTTCCCGTGCAGCTTATAGATAGGTCCGATTTTCTCCTGCGAAATGGCGCTTATGGTCACATCTTCCTCTCTGGGCGCAGAGGGCGTGTTTGGCAGGTCTTGAGCTGCATTAGACGAACTAGCGGTGGAACGCAACTGGCTGGTAACTACGGAGGGCGCGAGTAGCAGATGACAAACGAACGCCGCCGTGATAAGGAATCGTGTGCGGGAAGTCATCGGAAAGCGCACGAACTCCCCGAGTGTGAAATTCACGCTGGGGTATCGTGAAGTTAGCACGGCGCTGGCCCGAGAGGCAAAGTTGGCATTCCGATATGCTCGAAGAAAGCTCTGGCTTCGTTCCGCTTATCGATCTTGTTTTGAGTTACTTATTTAGCGTTAGAAGACCGGTCCATCTGCTGGCCGCGCCGCGGGGCAATCCGTGGTTGTGCCCGGCGGTCCGCCCAGTTCGAGATCTCCAGACATGAAATCCAGATTTGAACCCGATGTCGATTCCGGCTTGAGGCTGCCTGCCTCGGCTCGGTTGATCGACCCTGAAGCATACGATGCCAGCGAACAGCGCTTTGCCGCCAGCGTTGAAGAAAAGTCTGCGCCTCCGCGGTTTGTGCTGGATGTTGCACAAGAATCATCGGGCAACTTGAAAGCCGGGGGTTTGCTCCAGGCTGGCGGTGGCGAGAAGGAACCGGGCCAGGAGCCCGACAAGCCGCCGACTTTTCTTGGCGAGTGTGGTATGGCGGTGACGGAAATCGGACTGGACACGGCCGCGCCGTCCCCTGCGCTTCAGACGGAACTTCTGGAACCGCCGGATTCCGGTTCATGGCGTAACGAAGTGTCGGCTCGCGTAAACGACTACCGGGCGCGAAGGCGTCCGCGCGTACCTCGTTATCCGTCCTTGCAGCTGAAGTTCGACCCTCCCGAGCCGTCGTGGACTGCTCAAGCGGCCACTAGTCAGCCCGCGCCCTCTGGTCGGCTGGCTGTTGCGATGCAGGATGCTCTCGGAGCTCAGGAAGAACAAGCGGCCCCGCTCAGGATTGCTGACGCGGAGGCAAAGGGCACGGCGGAAACCGGCGCAAGGATTCTTGAGTTTCCTCGCTCTGCCGCCCCTCCGCCAGTTTTCGACGAGCTCGCCGAGCCGGTGGTAGACCGCCCGCGCATCCTCGAAGTCCCAGAGCTTGTTCTTCCGCCACCAGCCCTCGGTGGCATATTGATGGAGCCGGTGGAAGAACCGGCGCAGGAACGGCGTCGCGGTTTCGAATTACCGCTGCAGACGGCTCCCATGTCAAGACGCCTCTTGGCGGGTGCCATCGACAGCCTGCTCGTAATCGCAGCATTCGCCGCTTTCGCGTACATCTTTTTCCGCATCACCGCGGTCGTACCATCCCTGCAACAAGCAGCAGGTATTTCTGTGTGTCTGATTGCTCTATTCTGGATCGCCTACCAATATTTTCTTCTCGTGTATGCAGGAACGACTCCGGGACTCAGACTGGCGCATCTGCAACTGAGCCGGTTTGATGGCACCGCGGTTCCCAAGAAAATTCGGCGTTGGCGTGTTCTTGCTTCCGCGCTGTCGGGATTGTCGTTGGCGTTAGGGTACGCCTGGTGCTTTCTCGACGAGGATCGGCTCTGCTGGCATGACCGCATCACTCGAACCTACATGGCGCCCAAACCGTCCAAACCGGAGAGCCCGTCGCCTGCCTAGGCCCTGGCGGGCAAGTCGCCATTGGAACTTCTTCTGCTCTGGTCACAGATTCCGCTCCCCTACTGTGCTAAATTCGTAGACTTACATTTTCCGGCATTCTTTTAAATGTCCTCATCCGTCCCCAACGTACGGCGTCCCGCGGTAAAGGTGTTCGTTGCCACCACGGTGATGCTGACCTTCATCTCGTTCTGGCGGGCGTCGGCCATCGTCCTTGCCGACCTTGCTTCTTCGGCTTATTACGCTGGCGGTGACGCCGAGAAGGTCATCGGCAAGAGCGCCCCGTGGTTCATTCTCGCGGTCATGCTGTTCAGTTACTGTGTGCGCGCTCTGTATATCGAATCCAGCAGCATGTTTGTTCGCGGAGGAGTGTACCGCGTGGTCAAGGAGGCCATGGGCGGTACCCTGGCCAAATTTTCGGTTTCGGCGTTGTTGTTCGACTACGTTCTCACTGGCCCCATCAGTGCCGTTTCGGCTGGCCAGTACCTCGCTGGCTTCATCGAAGATATCGGCAAGTACGTCCACCACCCTCTGGTTTTTTCCGAAGACCACTTTTCCGCCGGCTTCGCCATTTTGATCGTGGTGTATTTCTGGCGGAAAAACATCCAGGGTATGCATGAATCGAGCGAGAAGGCGCTGCAGATCATGATCGTCACCACCGTCATGGTCGTGATCCTCATCATCTGGTGCACCATCACCGTCTTCAGCGCGCCGATTCATTTGCCGCCAAACCCCTTACATCCGGGTGTAGTGAAGCTCAACAAAGAATCTCTAGGCTGGCTCGACGGGACGTGGATCAGTCATCTCACATGGATCATCCTTTTCGTCGGATTCGGACACTCAGTTTTGGCCATGAGCGGCGAGGAAACGCTCGCGCAGGTGAACCGCGAGATTGAGCACCCCAAGCTGAAAAACCTTGAAAAGACCGGCTTGGTCATTTTCATATACAGCCTGCTGTTTACCTCGCTGGTCTCGTTCTACGCCGTCATGATTATTCCCGATGGCGTACGGCACGACTACTTCGCCAACCTCATCGGCGGCATTGCGATGTACCTGGTCGGTCCCACGGTGTTGAAGCTCTTCTTCCACGCTTTCGTGGTGTTGGTCGGCGTATTGATTCTGGCGGGAGCACAAAATACCTCGATCGTCGGCGCGAACGGAGTCTTAAACCGCGTGGCCGAAGACGGGGTGCTCACCGACTGGTTCCAGAAGCCGCAAAGAAGATTCGGCACCAGCTATCGAATCATCAATTTAATTGTTGGGCTGCAGCTCCTGACCATCATTCTCAGCCGGGGCAACGTGTATGTGCTTGCTGGACTGTATGCCTTCGGCGTGATCTGGAGCTTCGCCCTGAAGTCGCTGGCAGTTCTGGTGTTGCGTTTCACTGAGCCGGAGAATCGGCAATGGAAGGTTCCCGGCAATTTTCATATCGGTAACACTGAAGTCCCACTGGGCCTGATCGCCATCTCTGCCGTATTGCTGATTACCGCGTTGGTAAATCTGTTCACGAAATCCGAAGCCACGATCGCAGGGGTCTCATTCAGCGCCGTTTTCTTCGCCATTTTTGCCTATTCTGAGCACCGAGTTGCAAAGGAGCGGCATGGCAAGCCGGAGAACCTGGATCAATTCCGGGTCTACGGAAATCAGGAACTCGGATCCGGAGCGCTGGGAGTGAGGCCGGGGAACATCCTCGTTGCCGTCCGCGATCCCAGAAATCTCTATTATCTGCGGGACGTCCTCCGCACCACCGACACCAATCGGCAAGACGTGGTCGTGATGACGGCCCGACTCTACCACCGCGAGCATTCCTTCAGCGGCAGCGCGGACGTCGAAGCCTCGCAGGTCTTCGATCATTACGAGCAGGAACTGTTCACCGCCGCCGTCGCGGTAGCGGAAAAAGATGGCAAGCCAGTTTCACTACTCGTAGTCCCCGCGACTGATGTCTTTGAGGCCATCGTAGTAACCGCGCAGCGCCTGGACGCGAGCCGGATTGTTTGCGGCCTCTCCAACAAACTCACCGCCGACGAGCAGGCCAAGCTCACGGGGGACGCTTGGGAACGCCTGCCTGAACCTAGACCGCGGCTGATCGTGGAGATTCACGAACCCAATGGGAAAGTCCACGAATACCCGCTCGGTCCCCACGCACCTCGCATGCGTACGCAGGATCTCGAACTGATGCACAAAGTGTGGCTCGATATTACTTCGGACCCCAAGTACTGCGGCGCTCACCACTATCACATCGTGGCGTTGGCCCTGGAAGAGTTGCGGCGCGAATTGAACAGCGACCAGCGGGCTGAAGTATTGGCAAAACTGCTGGATGAAATGCACCGAGACGAACTGCCGAAAGGTGAGACGAAACCTCCAGATTGCTGAAGATATCCCGAACGTTGTCATTCCCAATCGTTGTCATCGTGATGTACTTCCGGCTCTCCTGTTAACATCGTTTCGTGAACCCAAATTCTCCTGTCCGCGTGCGCTTTGCGCCTTCTCCCACCGGCCATCTGCACGTGGGGAATGCCCGCACTGCCTTGTTCAACTGGCTCTTCGCCCGACAAAAGCACGGCACGATGGTGCTACGCATCGAAGACACTGACGTCGAGCGCAGCGAGGCGCGCTTTGAAGACCAGCTCATCGCCGACCTCAAGTGGCTGGGGCTCGATTGGGATGAAGGTCCCGACGTCGGCGGTCCGTACGTTCCTTATCGTCAATCCGACCGGCTCGATCTCTACCGCGAACAGGTCGAGCGTCTGCTGAAGGAGCACAAAGCATATTTGTGTTTCTGCACTGAGGACGATTTGCAAAAAGAACGCGACCAGGCCATGGCTGAGGGTCGCCAACCGATTTATTCAGGCAAATGTCGCATGATTGATCCCCGCGATTCCGGGCGTCGTCGCACGGACGGCGAGGCTTGTGCTATCCGGTTGCGGATTCCCGAGCATCCCATTCGCTTTCACGACATTGTTCACGGAGATGTTGAGTTTTCCAACGAAGTCGTCAGCGACCCCATCATTCTGCGTTCCAATGGCATGCCGGTCTACAACTACGTGGTGGTGATTGATGACGCGCTCATGAAGATCACCCACGTGATTCGCGGAGACGATCATCTTTCCAATACGCCCAAGCAAGTGGCGCTGTACGAAGCGCTGGGCTGGCCGGTGCCAGAGTTTGCGCACTTGTCGACCATCCTTGGCGCCGACCGCGAACGTCTCTCGAAACGCCACGGCGCGACCTCGATCGCAAACTTTCGCGACATGGGCGTCTTGCCCGAAGCGCTGGTGAACTACCTTGCGCTGCTGGGCTGGGCGCCGAGCGGGGGCACGAGAGAAATTTTCAGTCTTAAGGAATTGACAAAAGAATTTTCCCTCGAACGGATCACGCCCTCGGCCGCTGTCTTCGATATGGAGAAGCTGTATTGGCTGAACCGGCAATACATCAAGACGTGGTCCCCAGACGATCTCATTGCTGTTGGGGTTTGGTTCTTCGCCAAGGCTGGGCTAGTTGAATCCAGCGATGCCGCGTGGCTGAGTTCCCATCGACTTCCAATTGTTCAGGTGAGCAACGATTTGCGAGATTGGTTGGGACAGATCGTGAGGCTGCTGGTGCCCTACGTGGATCGTCTAGAGCAACTTCCGGAGCGCGCCTCAGCGATTTTCAACTATGCCGCGAAAGCTGCGTTGGCCGCGCCGGACAATGCCGAAGTTCTCGCCTGGCCCAACACCAGTGCCGTCTTCGCCAGATTCACCGTCAAGATTATGGCAGACGAATCGGCCAGCACAGGCCACTTGACGCCGGAGCAGTTCAAAAAAGTTGTCAACGAAGTGAAGGCAGAAACCGGAGTCAAAGGCAAGGAATTGTTTCATCCCATTCGTATCGTCATCACTGGCTCGCATTCCGGGCCGGATTTCGACCGGTTGATCCCCATCCTGGAAGCCGGCAGCCATCTGCATTTGCCCAAGCACGTGCTTAGCGTGCGCGAGCGAGTCGAAGAATTCGGCAAGGTTGCTGTCTTATAGCCGCGAAAAGAAAACCCCGGCGTGCCACGCTGGGGTTCGGGTTCACTCACACTTACTTGGTGATGTTGGCATGGTCACTATGAGCGATGCCGCACCGATCACCATTTGCTCCGCAGCACGCGAGGGCGGCCTGCTCGGTAGTTTTGTCGGATTTCGAGCAGCAGGTTTTCCCGTCGGCAGCGCACTTTCCATTTGAGCAGCATGCGTCGGCTGTCTTGTCCCCTTTCATGCAGGACATGGCTTCCTTACCCTCTTTACCTTTGCAGCAGGCTTGATCGGACGTGGCAGTTCCCTCCTGGTGGCGAGCGCAGCACGATGCTGCCGCTTTGCCGTCCGCTTTGCAGCATGGACATTCTGCCTTAGTTGTAGCTTGCGCAGCGGCAGTCGAGGATTGGTCCGGATTGGCTTTCGATGATGTGGCGGTTTGAGCCCAGGAAGATGCAGCAAGGGCGAAGATAAAGATAATGGCGTTCAATCTGATTTTCATAACAAATCTCCTTTTCTAAATTGTGCAAACTTACCGCCGCCCGAGGATTGTCCCTTCGAACAGCATTGAGGTATCAACAACGGATAAACGGAGAGATGGAACGAATCAGTTCCGCAGAACCATACTTAGGCTGGGGTAAAGGCTGGAAACGTGGGTGCACGTAAAGTTCCGAGCAGGCAAAATGGACGCTTTCGCGCAATCGATTACAGAAACCGTCCTCGCGGCAATCACCCGCTCCGAGTTCACGGGCAGACTGGAAGGAAAAGCCGGAGCCTGAGAAAAGCAACAACGATGCTGCCCGCCGCACGGGTCTGCCAAGGGAGAAATCTCCGCCACGGGGTTGGATTTGAGGCCGGGGCAGCAACCGTGATGTGCGGTTCGGTGAACCGATAGCGCCTCGGCAGCGGCAGGCGAATGCATCCGTAGACTCGCGTCGGACCAGGCCGCAGCGTCCGCCCAGACAAGCAAGGAGCTTAACACCAGCCCGGCAATCCACTTGTTCCTCATGGTGAGACCAAGCACTACAAGTTAGCTTGTCAGGTTAGTTGGTGATGGTCAGTGACCCAGATCACACTACTGTGAAACTCATTGTTTCAGGATCGCCAGCAGAGCAAGCCGTAGATCGGGCTTCTGGAAGACATAGCCACTCGCCAACAGCTTGGCGGGTTCCACTCGTTGGCTGGCTAGCAGGAGCTCGTCGCCCATCTGCCCAAATACGAGGCGAGCCGCGAAAGCTGGCATCGGAAGAATCGCTGGGCGCGAAAGCACCGAAGCCAGCGTCCTGGTGAATTCCGCATTCGTCAATGGTCTCGGCGCTACTACATTGACCGGACCTCGCAGCGTCTCGGTCTTGATGACGTGCTGGACCGCGCCCACCAAGTCGTCGATATCAATCCAGCTCCACCACTGTCGCCCGTTTCCCATCTTTCCGCCGAGTCCTAGGCGAAAGGGTGGCAGCATCTTTTGCAACGCTCCGCCGGAAGGACTCAGCACCAAGCCAAACCGCATCTGTGCCGTACGGACTCCGGCCTTGGTAGCGGGTTCAGTGGCAGCTTCCCACTCGCGGCATACTTCAGGCAGAAATCCCTTACCCGAAGAACTGTCTTCGCGTAGGGTTTCTTCGCCGCGATCCCCGTAATATCCAATCGCCGAAGCCGAAATCAGCAACCGCGGCTGCTGTGACGCTTGGGCAAGAGCTTCGGCCAGACGTCGTGTGCCCTGCACTCGGCTTTCACGAATGCGACGTTTCTTGGTTTCAGTCCAACGGCCAACGATGGATTCGCCGGCAAGATGGACAACCGCATCGAAGCCGGAAAGTGACTCGGGCGCGAGAGGCCGCGCTGGATCCCATTGAATTTGATCTTTGCCCGATGCGGCGCCACGAACCAGGCAAGTGACGTCGTATCCTCTCGATTTGAGGGCGGGGATCAGCGCCGCGCCGATCAGTCCGGAAGAACCGCTGACTAGAATCCTGGCAGGCATGGAATCAACAACGGATCAACTCTATCAGTTCGCCGACGCCCAGAACAGACGCGGAGAGCCGCGTCCCTAGGGCTGTAGAGACGTTGCTTGCACCGTCGCGTTCCCCGGCTATAATCCATTATGGCGACGCTGCGCGAACAGATCGCGACCACCGCCCTCACGGTGACCAAGTTCCGGGAGTTGTTGCGCACCATGCGTGCCAACCGTCCCGGCGACGATCTGGAGTTGGTGCGCAGAGCCTACGAGTTCTCCCAGAAAAATCATGCGGGTCAGACCCGCGCCTCCGGCGAACCCTACCTCGTCCATCCCCTAAGCGTGGCGCAAGTCTTAGCGGAAATGAAGATGGACGCGGTCGCGATCTCTGCCGGCCTACTGCACGACTCGGTCGAGGACACCTCTGTCACCATCGTCGACATTCGCAAGGAGTTTGGCGAACAGGTGGCCCACATCGTCGAGGGCGTCACTAAAATCAGCCAGATTGACTTCGCCACGCGCGAGGAGCAGCAGGCCGAGAATCTGCGCAAGATGATGCTCGCCATGGTCGACGACATCCGGGTCGTCTTGATCAAGCTTGCCGATCGCTTGCACAACATGCGCACCCTCGAGCATCTCGCCCCGGAACGCCAGCAGAAGATAGCGAAGGAAACGCTTGAGATTTACGGTCCCATCGCCCACCGCCTCGGGATGGGTAAGATTCGCGGCGAACTCGAGGACCTCGGATTCCGTTATCTAGACCCGCTGACTCACCAGCAAGTGCACGACGCCGTCGAAGCTCGCCGAAAGCAGGGCGAGCAATTCCTGGCTCGGGTCGAACAGACTCTTCGCGACAAGCTGAAAGAAGCAGGAATCACGGCCGAAGTGGAAAGCCGCATCAAGCGCTTGTTCAGCATCCACAAGAAACTCGTGCGGCAGAAAATCAGCGTGGATCAGGTCTACGACCTCTACGCCATGCGTGTGATCACGAAGTCATTGCAGGATTGCTACGGCGTGCTGGGGATCGTGCACAACGTGTGGCGGCCCGTCCCTGGACGGATCAAGGACTTCATCGCTATGCCGCGGCCGAATTTTTATCAATCGCTTCACACCTCGGTGATTACCGAGGACGGCACGCCCTTTGAAGTGCAGATTCGGACCGAGGAAATGCACCGCATGGCGGAAGAAGGCATCGCGGCACATTGGAAGTACAAGGATGGCCCAGTCTCTGCCCAGGACGAGCAGAGGCTGGCCTGGCTGCGGCAAGTCGTCGAGTGGCAGCGCGATGTGTCTGATCCCACCGAGTTTCTTTCGACGCTCAAGATCGACCTGTATCCCGAAGAGGTTTACACGTTTACGCCGAAGGGGAAAGTGGTAGTGCTGCCGCGAGAATCCACGCCTATCGACTTTGCCTACTCTATTCACACCGAGGTGGGCCACAGTTGCGTGGGTGCAAAGGTCAACGGGCGCATGGTGCCGCTGCGTCACAAATTGCATAGCGGAGACATTGTGGAGATCGTGACGCAGCCGGGACGCACGCCCAGCCGCGACTGGTTGGCCGTGGTCAAGTCTTCGCGCGCCCGCAACAAAATCAAGCACTGGCTCAACATTCATCAGCGCGAACGCGCCATCGAGATTGGGCGCAAGCTGATCGAAAAAGAAGCGCGCAAATACCGAGTCGCGTTGAAAGAGATCAAGGACGAGGAACTGCGCAAGATCGCCTCTGACTACGGCCTGGGACAGATCGACGATTTGATGGCCGGGATCGGCTACGGCAAGTATTCGGCACGCCAAATACTGGCTCGTTTGGCCCCGGCTTCCGCCGCGCCCGTCGCCGACAGTGAGTCCGGCGGCATTGCGAGCGTGGTGCGTCGAGTTTTCGGAGGAGACAGCGGCAACAATGCCATCCGCGTGAAAGGCCACGGCGACCTGCTCGTGTATCGCGCTCGATGTTGTAACCCGATTCGCGGCGAGGGCGTGGTCGGTTATGTCACTCGCGGCAAAGGCGTGGCCGTCCACGCCGTCAATTGCCCCAACGTGGTGAACCTGCTGTACGAGCCGGAGCGCCGTATCGATGTGGAATGGGCCCGCGACGAGGGAACGCCGAGTTCGTACCCGGTGAAGCTTACCGTCTTCTGCGACGACCGCTTCGGTATGTTGAAACAGATTACGGCTGTCATCAGCGACGCCAAAACCAACATCCGCGATATGCAGGTACGCAGCTCGAACGGGCAAGCTAACATCGATGTTATTCTCGACATCGCCGACCTGAAACATCTGGAGAACATCATCAACGGCGTGCGCAAGATTCCGGGCGTGCATGACGTGCAAAGACTGCAGAAGGTCTAGTCGTTGGTCGTTAGCCAAAGTCGAACTGAGAACCGGGAACTATCAACTGCCAACTGTTTTTTTTCTTGATGTCCCTCCTTTGGCCGATTGACATCATCAGCGCGCATCTGCGTTAATCAGCAGCGGCAACAGTAGTTGGAGGACGAATGCGAGATGTAATTTCTACCAAAGACGGCCCGCAGGCGATTGGGCCGTATTCGCAGGCGATCCGGGCGAACGGATTCGTCTTTGTTTCCGGACAGGTGGCGATTGATCCAGCCACGCAGCAGGTGATCAGCGGCGACGTTGCCATTCAGACTGATCGTGTGCTGAAAAACCTCTCCGCGATTTTGCAGGCTGCAGGAAGCGAGTTACCTAAAGTAGTACGCTCGACCGTGTTCCTGAAAAGCATGGGCGACTTCGCCGCCATGAATGAAGTTTATGGACGCTATTTCACTTCCACCCCGCCGGCCAGATCGACAGTGGAGGTGGCCCGTCTGCCGAAAGATGTCCTGGTCGAGATTGATGTAATTGCCTTGGCATAGGTTTGGCGGTTTCTTGAGCGACAATTTAGAATCCAACGTTCGACTTAATTGAAAATCAACCAAGGGAGAGAAAATTGATGCTGAAGAGTGTGTGCTTGATCGCAATTGTTGTGTTCTTAGCTGCAGCGGTTTTCGCGCAGAGCAGTAAGAAGCCTGACAACAGCTCGCCTACGAAGGTCACGGGAGACGGCACCAAGACCGCCGATGGCCTGCAATATTGGGACATCAAAGTGGGCACTGGCCCCACCGCAGCGGCGGGCCAGATCGCGAAGGTCCACTACACCGGATGGCTTACCAACGGCAAGAAGTTCGACAGCTCCCTGGACCGCGGCGAGCCCTTTACGGTGGAGCCCTTGGGCACCGCGCCGGTCATCCAGGGGTGGAATGAAGGCATCATCGGGATGAAGGTTGGAGGCAAGCGGCAGTTGCGAATCCCGCCTCAGCTCGGCTACGGAGCTCGCGGAACCCCGGGTGGCCCGATTCCTCCGAACGCGACGCTGATCTTCGACGTCCAACTGCTGGGCGTGCGCTAAGGCTTCAACCACAATGGACACGAGGGTTCACAAAGGAAATCTGCGGCGAAGATTTTCCTTTGTGAATCTTTGTGGTTGTCTAGTCTTACGCCTTGGCGACTTTGCCGCTGCGGAGGCAGGAAGTACAGACGCGCATGCGCTTGGCTCCGCCCTTCACCTTGGCGCGAACCGGACGCAGGTTGATGTTCCAGCGCCGACGGGACACGTTGTGGGCGTGGCTGATGGTATTTCCGAATTGCGGCCCTCGGCCGCAGATATCACAAACTTGTGCCATGACGACTCCAGACAGATTTAGAACTTGATGTGCAAAAGATAGATTTTACCGGACTTGGGGCGGTTTCGGCAACTTGAGACGGGGCGACGACACCCTTTCTCCAATAGTTTAGCGCTCCAGTATCCACTCCCCGACCGCGTTCAGCATCTCCGGCGTTTCCGGATCCCAGAGCGTGGTGTGTGGCACCTCCGGATAGATTTTGAAAGACTTGTCTGGCGAGGCCGAGAGCTTATCGAACGCGACGCATTCCCGGTGGCTCACTACTCGATCTTTGCCGCCTTTGATGAGCAGCGTAGGAGCGTGAACCCGAGGCGCAATTTTCCATCTCCACCCGAAGACGATGCGCTGCACATCAAGCAAATAGCCGAAGCTGACGTGCTTGTAAGCCAGCGGGTCCACGCGGCGTCGAGCGATGAACTCCGGGTCGCGCGAACTCTCTTCAAGACGCCTGCCTACAAGATTGATCACCGGCTCGCGGTGCGCGAGCGCAAAGTAAGGCATCAGGCTCAAACTCTCCAGGCTCAGGAACTGGCTGATGTCCAGATTCAGAGCCAGTGCTAGAAGGATCAAGCCAGCAAGCTCGCGGCTATTCCGTTTCGCGTAATTCAGGGCAAGGCCAGCCCCCATGCTGTCGCCCAGCAGAAAAATCCGCGCTGTGGGACGCTGCTGCTGTACGAAACGGATCATACATTCGACATCGGCTCCGACTTCCTCCGAAGTGCCCACAAATCCGCGGCACCCCTGGGACAGTCCGTGGCCTCGGGAGTCTAAGGCGTAGACGTCTGTGCCGTGCGGGTTCAGCGCGTCGGCGATGACCTTGTACGGCGCGCTGTGATATCCAATGCCGTGCAGCACAACAACCACGCGGCCGTTCCACGCCGTGCTGGCAGGCCAGTGCCGATAGAAGAGCCGAGTCTGGTCGACGGACGTAACGTATCCGTGCCGGTCGGGAATCTTGCCCGAGAGATGGGATACATCTTCGGCGCAACTGACCTCGGGCGGCATCGCCGCCTCTATCTGAGCAGAATCAAGCATTTTGGGATTACGAACGGAGGCAAACAGCGCGCTTCCGGATGTCGCTTTCGGGACCCTTTCGAGGTCGTTCCATCGCCACTACTTATTGATACCACGTCGCGAGTGTTTAGGTCACCCCTTTCCGGTTACTTTCGATACTTTTCTGGCACGCGGGCAGTCACAGAGGCCCTCCACGTCCCTAGAAAATGCTGCAGGCACGCTGTGCGATACTGAATTCATGACAGTCGCGGCGGACCCCAAGTCAGTGAAAGTGAATCTAAGCACCGGCACGGGTCTTGATATCGAGTGGAAGGATGGCCACCGGTCGCACTATTCCTTTCCGTTCCTGCGCGATGCCTGTCCTTGCGCCCTGTGCGACGAGCAGCGAGGCAAGACTCACCAGCAGCCGGGAGAGCCTCCGAAACTTGCGCCCGGGGCTTTGCCGATGTTCAAGCCTGCTGTCAAAGCGGTTTCGGCGGAAGGCGTGGGCAAGTACGCCATCAAGTTTCATTTCAACGATGACCACGAGTTGGGGATTTATTCGTGGCAGTTCTTGCGGGACTGGTGTCCGTGCGAGGAGTGCAAGGCGGCGCGCGCTGTCTGAGGCTGGTGCTGATCCAAAATGCAACGGCCCCGATTTCTCGGGGCCAAATAATTCTCGGGTACTTACAGCACCCTGCGACTCTTTCAGTTTAGACCCCGACCGTTCTCAGTCAAGTTACTCTTGTAGGGAAGCGATCCCTGCATTCGCTTCCCACAGAACCCGCGCCCAGAAAGACTGAGCGTGGAGTCGACGGGGTTCGAATCCGCATCTGCTACCGTCGCAGGGCCCTTTGTTCCCGTTACACCGCGGGCACGGTTAGAGTTTATTCACGTTCCGCGAGAATTATCACGGTTGGATGTCACAACGAACCGGCGTGCGGGTCAAAAGAGGAATCGCACCCAAGAATCCCTGTAAAATCTAAATGGCTGGCTTTGGAGCTTTTCCCGACTTTGTCTTTCCTCGACCAACTCAATCCGCAGCAGCGTGAAGCCGTTGAAACTACCGACGGGCCCGTGCTCATCCTGGCTGGCGCCGGGAGCGGGAAGACTCGCGTCATCACTTATCGCATCGCTTATTTGATCGAGAACCTCGGGGTGATGCCGGAATCCATTCTGGCCATGACGTTCACCAACAAGGCGGCATCGGAGATGGTGGAGCGTGTGGACAAGTTGGTCGGCGGGTTGTCGATCGCCAAGCCAGTGATCTCTACGTTTCATTCTTTTTGCGTGCGGGTGCTGCGGCGGGACATCGAGGCGCTTCGCATTCCTTCGAGTGTCCCGGGCGTGCCCCCGATCGGTCACACCAAAAGCTTTGTGATTTATGACGAAAATGACCAACAGCAGTTGGTCAAGTCGGTCATGCGGCGGCTCGGGATTGACGACAAGCAGACCACGCCACGCTCTGTGCTCGCCCATATTTCGTGGGCAAAGAATCACATGCTCGATCCGCAGGAAGTGTACTTGCAATCGGCCGATCCCAAGACCGAGCGTGTGGCGCAGATTTACGCTGAGTACAAAAAAGAACTGGCGAAGGCGAATGCACTCGATTTCGACGACCTGCTGCTCGAAACCGTGCGTTTGCTGAAAGCCGCCTCCGAGGTTCGCGAATACTACAATCGGCGGTTTCGATATATTCTGGTCGACGAGTATCAGGACACGAATCGTCCGCAGTATGAGCTCATGCGGCTGCTGGCGGGAACTCGGCACAACATTTGCGCAGTCGGTGACGAAGATCAGTCGATTTATTCGTGGCGCGGCGCGGACATTCGCAACATTCTGGAGTTTGAGAAAGATTTTCCCGAGGCCAAAATCATTCGGCTGGAGCAAAACTATCGTTCAACGCAGAACATTTTGCAGGCAGCGTCGGCGGTGGTCGCGAATAACCTCAAGCGCAAAGGGAAGAATCTGTGGACGTCGCGGCAGGGCGGAGCCAGGCTCGGCTATTACGAGGCCCCCGATGGCGAGAACGAAGCTCTATTCGCCGCGGACTACATTGCGAAATATTTGCGCGAGGCGGTGGACCAAGGCGAGAACGTGCGCGCGGCCGTGCTCTACCGTACCAACTCGCAGTCGCGGTTGTTTGAAGAGGCCATGCGCCGGTATCAGCTGAAATATCACGTGGTGGGTGGATTCTCGTTCTACGAGCGAGCCGAAATCAAAGACATGATTTCGTATTTGAAGGTCATCCATAACGTGGATGACTCGATTTCGCTGCTACGCGTGATCAACACGCCGGTGCGCGGGATTGGCAAGACGACGATCGAGACTTTGGAGCGGGTTGCTCTCGAGACTGGCGTTTCGCTGTGGGGCGCAATAAGCGAGGCCATCAAACGCCAGCTTTTGCCGCAGCGGGCGCTGGCGGCGCTCAAAAGTTTTAAACGTTTGATTGAAGATGGGCGCGCCATGTTGGCGGGCACCTATGTGGAGCGGTTGGAGGAGACGGCACTTGCCGAAGAAGATGTAGAGGTCTCGCCGGACGAATCGCAGGAGGACGCTGACATTTCCTTCGATCCCGACGAAGACGAGAACATCTCGTTTGACTTCGGACCTAGTGATCTCGACACTCCGGCTGCGACTTCTGACCAACACTTAGCGGGCGAGGGCCCCCGCTCCACACCGGCTACGGCGGACTCTGGCTTTCGCACTCCCGGTGAGGCAGCGAACACAGCCGAAATCCTGAAATTCCTCATCGATCGCACGGGTTACATCAAGCAACTCGAGGAGGAAGACACGCCCGAGGCTTATTCGCGGATCGAGAACCTGCGCGAACTGGTGAATGCGGCAATGGATTCGCGCGACCGGGGCGAGACGCTGGATCAGTTTCTCGATCATGCGGCGCTTGTGAGCGACGCGGACGCCTACGATGAGCGGGCGCAGATCACGCTGATGACTCTGCATGCCGCCAAAGGACTGGAGTTTTCGCTGGTATTTCTGTGCGGCTTGGAAGAAGGATTGTTTCCGCATTCGCGTACTTTTTTGCAGCCGGACGATATCGAGGAAGAACGACGGTTGTGCTATGTCGGCATGACCCGGGCGATGGATACTTTAGTCTTGACGCGGGCCGTGTATCGTCGGCGTTACGGAACGGATTTGCCGGAGGCCAGCGTCCCTTCGCGGTTCCTGGAAGAAGTTCCTGCAGGGTTGGTCGAAGAACTGGGTGGATCACGACGTAAGCGTGAGTCTTCGCGGACAAAAGTGTCCGCACCACACGAGCCTGAGCCGCAGGTGCACTACGCTTACGAAGACGAAGATCAGAGCAGCGCGAACTGGGCCGCACGTAACCCCCCGCAGGCTCCCGCCTATTCTGGACGCAGCTACAATTCGATTGACAACATTGCAGAGTTTTTCGCGTCGCGCGGGAAGAAATTCAGCGTCCCGAAAACGCTGGTGGAAGAGCCCAAGGGCAAGAAGGGTTTCAAGCCGGGGCAAAAGGTGCGGCATCCCAAATATGGGGAAGGGACGGTGTACCATCGAGAAGGTGAGGGTGAAGAAGCCAAGATTACGGTACAATTCCCTCGCTTCGGTTTGAAGAAGCTGGTGGAGAAGTATGCCCAATTAGAACGGGCGTGAATTACGTAGGGGCGGACGCCCTCGTCCGCCCAGCCGAGCAAGGCTCGGCAGCTAATCGCGAATCATTTAAGGAGAAATGAACAGCATTCATGGCAAACACAAAGAAGTTGACCAAGGAAGAACGTAAGAAAGTAAAACGCACGGCGCGCAAGAAGGTGAAAGCGGAAAAGCCGCTAAAGCCCCGTGAGTACGCCCGTGGCTCGAAGAAGCGCAAGGTGAAGAAGATGGTGCGCGGCGCGGCGAAGCGGTAAAAGGTAGCACTTGGCATTTGGCACTTGGTCTTTGGCCTCTAACGTTAGGGCCAAATACTAAGTGCTAATCGCTGAGTGTTGCAGTGCAGGAGACAATGCCTTTTGGCACAGACACCAATCACCACTAACCGCACGTCCGAAGGTAGCCCGCGAACCTCGGACAATCAGCTTTTCTGCTGCAAGTCGATTGACAAGCTGATCTCCGACTCGGAAGAGCCGGAGCGAAAGCTGAAAAAGACCTTGGGCCCGGTTTCGCTCACCGCCCTGGGAATCGGCGCGGTGATTGGGTCGGGCATTTTTACCGTCATCGGGACGGCCATTGGTGGGCAGAGCTTCGACACCTCTTCCATTCTCAACGCGCCTCTGCTCGATTTTCTGATCACGCATCATGCCACTCTGGGACGTCCCGGTGCTGGTCCAGCCCTTGCGCTGTCGCTGGTCTTGGTCGCCGTCGTCTGCGCCTTCACCGGACTTTGTTACGCCGAACTGGCGTCGATGATTCCAATCGCCGGCAGCGCCTACACCTACACCTACGCGACCATGGGCGAGCTGATCGCGTGGATCATTGGCTGGGACCTGATTCTGGAGTACGCCGTGAGCAACATGGCTGTCAGCGTGGGCTTCTCGGCGCACCTCGTGGGCATGTTTGATTGGTTCGGATTCCATCCCGCATTGCGTTGGATTTCGCCGGCCTACTTACCCGGAGGTCTCACCGATCTGAGGGGCAATGTGCTTTACACGCCGGGCCTGCACTTTGGCTTCAACTTCCCGGCGTTTCTCGTGGTCATGTTCTTAACGGTGATCCTCGTTCGGGGCATCCGCGAGTCCGCTGAAGCCAATAACGTGATGGTCATTCTCAAGATTGCGGCGATCCTTGCATTCGTCGTTGTCGGCTCAGAGTACGTGCATCCCAGCAACTGGCACCCGTTCGCGCCCAACGGATGGTCAGGCATTCTGACCGGCGGCTCGATCATTTTCTTCACCTACATTGGATTCGATTCGGTCTCAACCGCCGCAGAAGAGGCGCGTAATCCGCAGCGCGATTTACCGATTGGAATTATTGCCACGCTGGTGGTCTGCACCGTCCTCTACATTGGTGTTGCGGTTGTGCTTACTGGCATCGTGCCGTGGGCGTCGGTGCGTGACGATGCCGCTCCCGTGGTCAACGCGATGAAGTTGTTGACGGTGCAAACCGGTTCGCACACTCTGAGCTGGATTCACCTGGGAGTCCTCTTCGGCGCAATGATGGGCATGATTTCGTCGCTGCTGGTTTTTCAGCTTGGACAGGCGCGGGTTTGGTTTTCGATGTCGCGGGATGGTTTGCTGCCGCGGCTGTTCGGGCGTGTCCACCCGCGATTTCGGACTCCGGCAACAGCTACGTGGATCGCCGGTATCCTGGTTGGCGTTCCGGCAGGGTTTCTCGATATCGGCACGCTTTCTGATCTTTCGAACATCGGCACACTTTTCGCCTTCGTGCTGGTTTCGATCGGCGTCATCATCTTGCGCTATCGCGATCCCGGCCGGCATCGCGGATTCCGTGCTCCGGGCGGCATCGCGGCGCCAGTTTTGAGTGTGTTCTTCTGTATTCTGCTTATGTCTGGTCTGCCTATTCTGACGTGGCTACGATTCTTCGCCTGGCTCGCCATCGGCTTGAGCATCTATTACCTCTATAGCCGGCATCACAGTGAGTTCGCCGGAAAGCCGTAACCGGCCAATTGCGTGATGCAAATCTTCGTCAAGAGTGGTTCGCGTGGATGATGCGATCCACACTGGCTGTTGTATCGCTGGAGGTGGCCCCGCCGGCGTAATGTTGGGCTTCCTTCTTGCGCGCCAGGGCGTCGACGTTTTCGTACTCGAAAAACACGCGGACTTTCTGCGTGATTTCCGCGGCGACACGATCCATCCATCAACGCTCGAAATTATGTACGAACTCGGCATTCTGGACGAGTTCCTGAAACGTCCGCATCAGCAAGTGACCGAACTTGCTGGCCAGATCGGCGGGGAAACCATCACAATTGCGGATTTCACGCATCTGCCGACTCATTGCCACTTTCTGGCGTTGATGCCGCAATGGGATTTCCTGAACTTCATTACCGAGCAGGCCACCCGCTATCCCACATTTCATCTGCGGATGCAGGCCGAGGTGACTGATCTTGTTGAAGTGGACGGCACCGTAGCAGGCGTCCGCGCAAAGACACCGCGTGGCATTCTCGAAATTCGCGCTCCACTGACGGTCGGCGCGGACGGCCGGCACTCTGTGGTCCGCCAGCGTGCAGGCCTAAAAGTGAATGATCTTGGCGCTCCCATGGACGTTTTGTGGATGCGAATTAGCCGCCGTCCAACCGATCCGCAGCAGACTCTGGGTCATTTCGATCGTGGCAGGATTCTGGTTCTGATCAATCGCGAGGATTACTGGCAGT
Source organism: Terriglobales bacterium (assembly GCA_035601995.1). Taxonomy (GTDB): domain Bacteria; phylum Acidobacteriota; class Terriglobia; order Terriglobales; family Acidobacteriaceae; genus JABDBE01. The sequence continues at coordinate 221,687 of DATNNE010000131.1, read as the reverse complement.
TTGCTTTCGTCATCCCGAAAGGTACGGTCAGTGAAATCAGGCGGCGCGGGCTGGAAGCGTTTCGGCAAGAAATTGCGCGTCTTGAGCCATTCTTACAAGACCGAGTTGAAGAGCTGCGCGATTGGAATGAGATCAGCCTTTTGACCGTCACTGTCGACCGGCTGGCACGATGGTCCCGGCCTGGACTTTTATGTATCGGTGATGCCGCGCATGCCATGTCACCGATTGGCGGCGTAGGAATCAACCTCGCAATTCAGGATGCGGTCGCGGCGGCAAACATACTAGGTCCCAAACTTCTGCACAATAATGTTACTGAAAGCCATCTTGAAGCGGTTCAACGACGCAGGACTTTCCCGACTCGAGCCACACAACGCCTTCAGATCCTCATTCAGAACAATGTGATCCGGCGGGTTCTAGGCAATGCCAAAACCTTTTCGCTTCCGTGGCCAATGAAACTTTTACGGTTTTGCCCAATTCTGAGACGGATTCCGGCACGGGCCATCGGCCTCGGTTTTCGTCCTGAGCACGTAAACCCTGGAGCGACGTAAAAGTGCCATTTGGATTTGAAGGGTTCGGAAAATCTGCGGTCCGGAATCTAGAATCCGAAGTGTGAACGTTTAGCCCAGTCACTTCGTTGCAACTCTCCCGCACCGGCCAGTGTCACGAAAAATGAACAAGAATACGACCGAGTCGTGACATCTTGCTTTCTTCGTTCTCCTACTCTGGCACAGTCACGCGGCGAGCCTCCGTTCAGCGCAGACGCCGTAATGGCGCGACACATTCTTCATGAGGCGAGGAGATGAGTTGTAAAATCATGTTTATGGCGTCTACTGCTTCGAGCGCCTTTATCGTTTCCCTGCCCAAAGCTGAGCTGCATCTGCATCTTGAAGGTTCGATCAGTCCCACCACATTGCTCGAATTGAAGAAGCGGCACGGGAAAAATGGCACTCTTACAGAGGTTGAGCAACTTTACCGGTATAAGGACTTCACTGGTTTTCTCATGGCATTCAAAGTTGTGACCGAAGAGTTGCAGACTTCCGAGGATTACGAGCTCATCACTTATCGACTGATGGAAAAACTCAAAGCGGAAAATGTGCTGCATGCGGAAGTCACCGTTTCGGTGGGCGTCTGTTTATGGCGTAAGCGGGATTTTAATTCGATCTTCTTGGGTCTCGAACGCGGACGCGAACGCGGGGAACGCGACTTTGGAATATCGTTGCTATGGATCTTTGATGCGGTCCGCCAGTTCGGCGCGGACAAAGCGCAGCAAGTGGCCGAATTAACGGCGCGTTATAGAGGTCCGAGCCTGGTCGGATTCGGCATCGGCGGCGACGAAAGGCAAGCTCCTCCCGAACTATTTCGCGATGTGTATGCCTACGCCGCTGCGAATGGCCTTCGGCTTACCGCGCACGCCGGCGAAACTGCCGGGCCGGGATCAGTTTGGGGCGCACTGAATCTCCCAGCCGAGCGGATCGGTCACGGGTTCACCGCCTCGCAAGATCCCGAACTGGTCGAGGCACTTTCCACCCGTCAGGTTCCGGTGGAGATTTGCATCACGAGCAACCTGCGCACTGGCGTGTGCCAGACCGTTGCTGAGCATCCAGTCCGCAATTATTTCGATCAAGGTGTGATGGTCACGCTCAATACGGACGATCCCGCGATGTTCGAGACTTCTCTGAGCCGGGAATATCAGCTGGCGCAAGATACCTTCGGCTTTACCGACGAGCACTTGCGCGAGCTAGCGCGCAATTCTTTTGAGGCATCATTTCTTCCCGCTGAAAAGAAGCTGGCCTTCCTGAATTTGTTTGACGCCGCTGCGGCGAGGTCGTGAACGTACTTTCGTGCGCAGTCAATGGAGCGACGGGCGTCCCCCCATCCAAGTCGAGCGCAGCTCGACAGGGCGTGGATGGAGGCCAGACAATACAACGCATGTCCACGATCTCGGGCGAAGACGATAATCCATCTCCAAAACGAATCCAGCTAAAGTTCAGCTGGATCCGGGGAACGTTTGCCGTTTGCCGCCTACCGGCCGACGCAGCGACACCAGACTGGGCATGGACTGGCCCTTTTGCCTCTGTGACTCGAACCGCTGACGAGTTGTCGATCGTGTGCTTAGCGGACAACCTTCCCCCAGGTGTCCACTCACAACATTACTGGATGTGCTTCAAGCTCGAAGGGCCGTTCGCTTTTTCTGAAGTCGGCATTTTGGCATCGTTCATCGATCCACTGGCAGAGAAGGGAATTCCCATCTTCGCCGTGTCCACCTACGACACCGACTATGTGCTGGTGAGCGAGGAATACGCCGGAATCACTTTGGCAGCTCTGAAGGATGCCGGGCACGAGTTGCTGACCTAGGCCAAACCCCGCAACCGGCGGAGTTTGTGCTTAATGACGGGCGAGGACGCCCGTCCTCCATTGTTTTGAATGTTCCGTTCGACCTCTAAAACCCTCCGATTGATGCTAGAAGAGCGAACTCGAGGGCTGCCTATGGTCTAATAGAACAATCGCAAACTTCATGCCTACCCGCCTTACAACTCTGCGCCGTCGCATGCTTGCACTCCACCGCAATCTTCGCGGGGCGAGCATGATTGCTCGCGCCTTCGTCTCGACCGATCATCCGCTGCTGGCGCATATTATTCCTGTCCGGCGCTGCAATCTGGCTTGCGAATACTGTAATGAGTACGACGATTTTTCCAAGCCTGTCGCGACGGAGACGATGTTCGCGCGGGTCGACAAGCTGGCCGAGCTGGGCACAGCCGTGATCACGATCAGCGGCGGCGAACCGCTGCTGCATCCCGAGTTGGACGAAATCATTCGCCGCATTCGCAAACGTGGGATGATCGCGGGCCTGATTACCAACGGCTACCTGCTGGTTGCTGACCGGATTCAGCGTTTGAATCGCGCGGGACTTGAATGGCTGCAGATCTCGATCGATAACGTTACGCCGGACGATGTGTCCAAAAAAAGCCTCAAGGTTTTGGACAAGAAGCTCGAACTCCTGGCCGAGCACGCCGATTTTCACGTGAACATCAACTCCGTGGTAGGCGGCGGGGTGTGCAATCCGCAGGATGCGCTAACCATCGGCCGACGCGCACTGGAACTGGGTTTCAGCTCGACCATCGGCATTATTCACGATGGCAGTGGACAACTGCAAGCGCTGGCGGAAGAAGAGAAGCGTGTGTATCACGAGATGAAAGCGATGGAGAAGAGCAGCTTCACCCGCATCAATGGCTTTCAGGACAACATTGCGCAGGGGCGCCCGAATCAGTGGCGCTGCCGCGCGGGAGCGCGTTACCTATACATCTGCGAGGAGGGGTTGGTTCACTATTGCTCCCAGCAGCGCGGCTATCCTGGAATTCCGCTCGAGAACTATACCGTCCATGATATTCGCCGTGAGTATGTGAGCGAGAAATCCTGCGCGCCACATTGCACGGTTTCGTGCGTGCATCAAGTGTCAATCTTCGACTCCTGGCGCGCTCCGCAGCATCCCGCACAGAATGGACCGAGCGCGGGTGACCTAGTGCAGATACGGTAGGCACGCGAAGACTTTCCGCTGTGGAGGCGTAGCTTGCTACGTCTCACCTCTCCGGCAAACCCGGGCCAGTTGTCGGCATTGGAAGGCAAAGAGAGGTAGCCACGCTACGTCTCTACCGGGCCAGTTCTGCTACTTCTCCGGCTTCGCCGTGGGCGGCAACAATCCGTTCAAGCGAAGATAAATCGCGGCGGCGCTGTAGTGGTCTGCCCAATCGTTGGTGAGACTGATCAGCACGGATGCTACGGTGCCTTGCCTTCCGCCAAAGAGCACAACCGGGTTGCCGAGTTTCGAATCGTCGACTCTGCCCAAGGCAGCCTCGCAGTACAAAAACGATTTCGTCAGCCCCGCCTGCAACCGCTCTTTATCCGTCTCGAGCGCGGGTTTCATCGGCGGAGGGGGCATGCTCCCGGCCTTGCTGCAGAGTTCGATGTTGGACATGGTCGCGTGCATCACGAGATGCCCGAACGTCATTTGTGCGGGCGTGGGGTTGTAGCCGAACTTGTCGGCTGGCATCTCGTCAACCGCCGCAAGCAGATTATTCTTCTGGCGTGCCAGGATTTCTCTCACCGTGTCAGATACCGGGTTCTTGGTCGACGCCGCGCTCGTTGGCGCAGCTTTGGCGGGTTCGGTTTTAGTTCGTTCTGGCTTATCTTGCCCATACGCAAAGGCAATGGACACAAGCAGAGCGAGCAAAGCAATGATTTTTTTCATGACGCCTCCATTGTGCCGTCCAAGCATACTTCCGAGCAAGTTGCCTTCGCCAGATTCGACCTCGGTCTTGTTGTGAGCGCTACGAGATTGCGGCACCCAACCCCGCGCTCACCAGCTTATAGAAAAGGTACAATCCCGCGACGATGGCGATGGCCGTCGAGCGCTTCACTTTGCTGTTGCAGGCGAAACCAATGCCCATCAGCACGATGCTCCAAATGATGAAAACATCCAGGGCCGACGCCATGCCATAGAGGAACTTGTTTCCCGCAGGATCCATGAAGTGCGCCGGGTTCGTGGCCACCGGATTTTGAGCGTTGAAGCCAGCCGGGTCGATTCCGGCGAACATAGAGACAATCCCCAGCGCAGCGCCAATGATGCCCGGGAGGCTGGCATAGATCACGATCGCCAAAGAGGTTTTAAAAGGCACACTGGCTCCAGCGCCGAAATTGAAAGCGGCCATCAGCACAGCCGCGATGACCACGAAAATAATCAGATTGATCACCGGAAGGCTATAGGAGATGTAGCGCGTCAGGGTGATCGACAGTTGCAGCTGTTTGGCCTGCTGCTCGGGCGGAAGTTTTTCGAACTGCTCGGCGCGCGACGACTGCGCGATTGCGTTCTTGCTGATCTGCTCGAACCCAATCTCCTTGCTCATCGCGAAAACGAAGAGCAGCGAGACGACTGAGATCAGAAGCCATGGCGCCCACCAGTTGGCGTTCCGGCCCAAATCGGCGAAGGTCTTGCTAGGTGCGATGAAGGTGTCGACGATGCGCGAGCCTTCAGAAAGGGATGGCTCTTCGGGCTTGGGCGTGGGCATAGGGGTTATAGGTAGAGCTGCCATGCGGGCCTCCTTAAATGCCGGCGGAAGAATGCCGGCGTGAATTGTAATGCGCGAACCAAGGGGCGGACAAGCGTCGTCGGGCGACTTTGAGTTGAGTCATTCGCGCGCTTCGGGATCGGCGGACTCATACTGAAAAACCTCCTCCAAGGGCACTGCGAAGACGCACGCGATGCGGAAAGCCACTTCAAGAGACGGCGAATACTTGTCCCCTTCGATCGCAATGATCGTCTGCCTGGTCACGCCCACCTTTTCCGCCAGTTGCTGCTGGGTCATCTCGGAGCAGTGAAAGCGCAGCTTCCTGATGTTGTTTCGGATCCGGCTTTTTGTCATTTCAGATGCCTCTCCGGTAAAAGAACAACTGAGTGAGATACTTCACAATCTCCGAAATCACCACGGAAAGGAGCATCAGGTTGACGGTGAGCAAAGGAGTCAGGCCGAACACGACGACGGTTCCCATCAACATGAAAAGATCGGCGACCAAGAGAAGGTAGGAGTTGCGATAAGCCTTGGTTTCGATCAGGATGTCGCGTTCATCCTTGGGCTCAACTTTCGACTTCAATGCAATGAGGATGTGATAGGCGATCTCGATCACGACAATCACGAACACCGCGCCGATAAGACGGGCCAGAGCCGTGCGATCGATCTGCGAAGGTTGCGCACCACTGAAAACGGTCGCGAAGTAATATCCGTAGACGATCAGGGTGATGGCCAGCGATCCCCAAATGCTTTGCTCTCTATAGGACAAATTCATGTTCTCTGCTCCTTTAAAGTATGCTAATACATACTTTATGTAATATATAACATTCATAATGTCAACTTTTGTTTACATTAAAAGCCTAATTTTATAGCGGCTACCCGAGGATCAGGCCTGGCCCAGGCAGTTAAGACCCGTATTTTGTTGATTCTTTAGGACTGGTACAGGCCGGTCTTGAGTACTGCCGATGCCAATCGCTCAATGGCGAGCCTGTTGTGCAGGCAAACGCTAAGGTCTTTCGATTCCGTCAATGGGCTCGCTAGCGATCGCGTCAGTCCGCTCAAGATGACAGAGTAGGGCTAAGACGGGAATGAATATCGACCTTGGCGTTTTTCGCGCCTTTGTGATGGCCGCCGAACGGCTGGCCGAAATCCACGCACTACGAAAAGCAGGCCGAATATCCGCTCACGAAAACAGAAAAAGAGGAACAGAAGCTGGTAGGCCAGGAGACCGTGAAGATTGTTCGGTCTTTCCGCTGCTCGGACTCCTCTCATAAACTCCGGAGCGCCGGAGACAGCTCGCCGCGCTCGGGGGGACATGCCCCATAGTCATCTCGTCCCAGGTACCTTTGTGTTTCTACACTTGAAGTCTCGCTCGAAAATTATCCGATCTCTTGCAGTGAAGATCTGCAGTGAAGGTCGTTTGCGAAGACCATTAGCTGAAAAAGCTCAGCCCTTCCAGCGGTAGGCGTTGGACTGGGGCAGGCCGATGTGGGCGAGGACGCGGTTGACGAACTCGCGCGCCATCGCATCCAAGCTGGCCGGGCGGTTGTAGAAGGTTGGGATTAGGGGGAAGACCGTAGCGCCAGCGTCGGCAGCACGGTACATGTTGCGGATGTGGATTTTGTTGAGCGGGGTCTCGCGCACGCAGAGCACCAGCGGACGCTGCTCTTTGAGGCAGACGTCAGCGGCGCGCTCGATGAGATGCGAGGCGATGCCGTTGGCAACGCGGGCGAGCGTGCCCACGCTGCAGGGGATGACCACCATGGCGTCGGCGGGATAGGAGCCGCTGGCGATGTTGGCTGCGATGTCGGCGTTCGACTGCTGATGAATTTTGCGGGAGGCCTTGCCGAGAATTTGGGTGACGAGGTTGCTGCGGCCGCGGAGTCCGAGTTCTTCGGCCATGACGCGCAGGGCGCTGTCGGAGGCGATGAAGTTCACGGTGCGGATTCGCGGATCGCGTTCGATGGTAGCTAGCAGGTGTCTGCAAAATAACGACCCGCTGGCTCCGGTGGTCGCGACGATCAGATTTTCGGGCGGAAGGTTGGGCAATGGCTCCTCGATTAGTTTGGATCTTCCTGTACAGACGTAGCTAGCTATGTCTTTGCAGGCAAGACGCAGCTTGCGTCCTGAGCATAGGGAGCTGGCGACGAGCAAGTCAAGGGAGCAGGCCTTGGGAATTGAGCTTCGGCTGGACGGGCGAGGACGCCCGTCTTCCACAGAAAAGAATATGGCGACGTCAACCAACCTGGGATCCCGCCGCAACGCCGCGCAGATACACGCGCTGGCTTCGGTTGAGCGGGAGGTTCGGGCGAATGATTCCAGCGGCCGGCGCAAGTATCTGCGGGACTTCAGCAATGCCTTTCGCTCTTACGAATCCGTCATCGATGCACAACAGTTGACCACCACGGTAAGAGCGGCCGATGTGATCCTGATCGGCGATTATCACGCGCTGCCCTCGGCGCAGCGTTTTGCCGCGACTCTGCTCGAGCAGCGGGCGCAGCCCGGCGACCGCCCGGTCGTGCTCGGAGTCGAGACGATTTTCTCCCGCCATCAGCACATCCTCGACGAATGGTGGCGTCGTGAGATCGATGAAGACGAGTTGCGCCAGCGGATTCGATTTGATCTCGACTGGGGCTATGAATGGGCGCCCTTTTACGAATTGCTGGTAACCGCTCGCGAGCACGCAGACGCCGTGTATGGTTTGGATTGCCTGCCGCGGGAGGATCTGCGCAAAATCGGGGCGCGCGATCGTCATGCTGCGGACAAGATTGCCGAGATTCGTCAGCGTCATCCCAATGCCGTGATCCTGGTGCTGTTTGGAGAATCCCACCTGGCGCCGCAACATCTTCCTCGGGTGCTGCGTGAGCGATTGCCGGGGCAACACGTGCTCTCCGTTTTGCAAAACGTGGACGCGCTGTATTGGCAAGCAACTGAGGTGCAGCAAGAGCGGGTCGACGGTGTGCGGGTGAGCGACGACGTAGTCTGCGTTTTTAATTCCACGCCGCTGGAAAAATACGAGAGCTATCGCCTCTGCCTGGCGCGATGGAATCAGGAAGACGAGCAGCCGCCAGACATCGCGCCCACGATTTACAACCTGATCGATAGCTTGCTGCGTTTTCTTGACGTGAACCGCTACTCGCCGCACAATGGAACCCAGCCGAAGTTTCTGGTCGATCTGTTGCCTGAGGTGCATTGCGGATCTTCCGATGCACGCTTGCGGCGCCTGCTTTCGCGCGTCACCGGCGAAGCGGAGCGAATCGAAGCCATGCTGCACCGGGTCGAATCGCGAGGCAGCGTTTATCTACCGGCGATCAATGCTTTTTATGTTCGCGAATTTCAGATGACGTGTGCGGCCGAGGAGGCTTCGCGGTTTCTGCATCACGCCTGCCGCGGGTTGCCGTTGCGGCGCAATGGACATGCGGTTGCACCTGGCGAGCCTGATATCCAGCGTAGCGACAGGTTCTATGCTCGGACGCTCGAGCACGCGCTGGCCTACTTTGGGTCACGAGTGCTGTATCCCGTTCGGCCTTCGATCAGCGATCAGGAGGCGTGCGACTTTTCGCGGACGGCTTGCGAAAGACTGATGCACGAGGCGCTGCGCGGCGATCGAAACAAGTTCGACTTCATCGCCCAGAAGTTGGGCTATACCCTGGGCAGCCAGCTTTACGACGGCTATCTGCGGGGATGCGTAAGCCGAAGCGTCCTGCGACATCTGTTCCTGGCGCGCATCGAGGAACCGGGAAAAGCGCGAGCGACCTGCTTTGAAGTCGCACGAAAAGTTCGTGCCAGCCGGAAGAAGCCGTGTGCGTCGGCTCGGTGACGCCAGCACTTAGCAATCAGCAATCTTTGATCAGCATTCAGCTAATAAATCTTGACTAATCCTATCTCCGGCCGGTCGTTCCTCGGGGGATGCTAATCTAATTGACGGCTGACTGCTGAGTGCTTCCTTGAACTCTGAATCCATTCGCAAACTTTTCGAGCAGGTGCGCGGGGGAACGCTTTCTCCCGATGAAGCGGTTCAGCGCTTGCGGCATTTGCCGTTTGAAGACCTGGGATTTGCCAAGGTCGATCATCATCGCGCGCTGCGCACGGGAATGCCCGAGGTGATTTTCGGACAGGGCAAGACGCCCGCACAGTTGGCGCAGATCTTTTCGCGGTTGGCGAAACATGAAGGCAATATTCTGGCGACTCGGGCAAGTAAACGGCAGTTCGCAGCGGTCAAAAAGAAAGTGCGGCGGGCGGAATATCGGGAGCTGGCGCGAGCTATTGTTCTGCAACGCGACGAAACAAAGTATGGCAAGGGAGTCATTACCGTGGTCTCGGCGGGTACCAGCGACATTCCCGTTGCGGAAGAAGCCGTAGTCACAGCCGAAATCATGGGTAACGATGTTGAACATCTTTATGACGTTGGCGTAGCCGGTATTCATCGTTTGCTGGCGAATCGTGAAACATTGACGAGGGCCCGCGTGGTCATTGTTTGCGCTGGGATGGAAGGTGCGTTGCCCAGCGTGGTTGGCGGACTGGTTGGCGTTCCCGTGATTGCGGTTCCCACCAGCGTGGGGTATGGGGCCGCGTTCAAGGGCGTAGCGGCGTTGCTGGGGATGATGAATTCCTGCGCATCAAACGTGAGCGTCGTGAATATTGATAATGGATTTGGCGCGGGGTATGTGGCAGCGCTGATTAACCGGTTGTGAATGGCTGCCGAGCCTTGCTCGGCCCGGACGGGTCAGAGACCCGTCCCCACACAAGCTTCTTAATCGAAGGACGGGCGGGGACGCCCGTCTTCCATTAGAATTTGCGCTACGATTTCCCGGCTACTTCGAGATTGTTTTTCACGGTGAAGGCGCCGAAGACCTCCCTGGCCCGGATGCCCGCGATCTCTTTATCCATCGGACTGTTGACCACGCCGTAGAGGCTTAACGTGCCGCGGTCGACTACGATGCGGATCGGCCGCGCGGGATCGATCGCGTACTGGCCGAGCGCGGGGTCGTGATAGATTGCGCGCAGCGCGCGAATTCTGATTTCATCGTCGAAGCCAGAAACCGGGGCAACTTTCATGTTGTTTACTACATCTTTCACTCCCGCCGTGTCGTTCACCAGAGCCAGCGCGGAGTCGCGGTCAACCTCGGTGCGGGTCTCGCCATTGAGCGTGACCACGCCATTCTCGACCGAAGCAGTGACGAAATTAAACGCGATGTCGTATCCCAGGCGGTCGTAATAGAGCTTGCGGTCGAGTTGCGCCGTGAGTTCGGCGTCGGGAACGCTCTTGCCGTTTACCGCGATCAGGTTTCTCACGCCCTGCACATTTTCTGCTTTGCGGATTTTCTTGGCGGCATCCAATTTCTGTTGATACAAATCGACGTCGCCGCTCAGGGTGACGATGCCATCCTCAACCGTGGCTGTGACGTCGTGAAATTCTTTCTTGCTTGCCAGCTGCTGCGTGACCTTGGCTTGAATGGACACGTCGTAGCGGCTCGCGCTCGTGGTTTGCGCGGCCATGCTCACGCTTAAGACAGCCAATCCGACAAACCAACCGAAACTCCGAAGAAACGCTTTCATAAACTGGATCCTCCGATCCTGTACAAGGAAAAAACCCAGCTTGCGCCGAAAAGTTGCCATGTGTCTGTCCTCCCTGCTCCACTTACTAACTGGTTAGTTAAATGATGAGATGCAGGGGAGACAGGCCAGAATGTAAAGATTTGTAGCAGTTGTAAGCCGATCGTTTACAGCTGTTCGATGCGACGCGTGGACAGATTCCAGAACTTCTTGAAGATGTCTTCCATTGAGTCGGGCTAATGCGCCGCTGAAGATTTTCTTCTTTGGCTCCTGCGTTCGGCAACATCGCTCAGGTGGACAATCGCCGCAGCCGCTGTGTACTTCACGGGATCTTTGTCATCCGATAGGGCAGGCGCGATGCGGTCGATAACCGCGGGGTCGCCTCGTCGCGCCAGCGCATCCAGGCACGCGGTTCGAACCAACGGATTCTTGTCGCCGGTCGCCGCGGTAACCAGCGCATTTTCCGTGTCGGAATCGGGATCGTCGGCCAAAACCCTGGCAGCGGCGGCGCGCACGGGCGAGCTGTCATCTTTCACGATGGTGCGAATGGCGGTGTATCCCATGCTGGCAAAGGGGACAAAACCAATGCCCTCTTGAAAACCGAGAAGCGCCATCTTTTTCGGATCCTTGAGTGTGTCGAGTTGCCCCGCCACTAAGCCCTTGCTGCCCTTCCGCTCGCCGGTGAGAATTTCGTAGTAGACCTCATAAGCAAGTTCGTCTTTCATGGTGACCAGAGAGTGAGCGGCGGCGAGCACGACAGTTGGCTCCTTGTCATCCAGTGCCTCTTGCAGTTTTGGAATCGCCGATCTTGCGTGCAACTCGCCGAGCGCTATGGCCGCCGCCACGCGCACCGGAGGTTTGGCGTCAGACAGCGCTTGCCTGGCCAGCGTCACGGCTCTTCTTTCGCCGGACAAGAGAGAAAGTACGCGCACGGCGGTGGCGCGGTTGGTCGTGTTGTCGTCCTCGGTGCCGTGGAGCAGCAGGGACCATGCCTGATCTTTCACGGGCTTCGCCGACGTAGCCGTTTGCTCGATGGTTGCAGGCGTCGGTTCCGCGGCTGATTTGGAGTTGGCGGGTGCATTGGCCGATGTCGAAGGTGAAGTCTGAGCTACGGCTGCTAATGAGAAGCAGGCGGTGAGGAAGAGCGTGCATGTGATTTTGGACATAGGAGTCGGAAGTCTTTTTAGAATGAAGACAGCGGAACTGCTAGTGTTTTCGCTTTCGACTCGGTTTCGAGTGGGTCCGATCACTGCCGAAAACACGCGCGAAAATCTTGTCGATGTTGCGCAACTGCCGCTTTAGATCGAACGCATATTCGATCTGCTGGCGCGGCACCCGGCGCGTGATCTCTTTGTCTTTCAGCACCAAGTCGTGGAAATTCAAGTCTTCCTTCCAGGCGCGCATGGCGTGCTGTTGCACCATTCGATACGCGTCTTCACGCGAAACTCCGTGCTCGACCAGGTCGAGCAGTAACTGTCCGCTGAACACCAGACCGCCGGTGCTCTCGAGGTTGCGCTTCATACGCTGGGGGTAGACGAACAATGTGTCGATGAGGTTGGAAGTCTTTTGCAGCATGTAATCGACCAACGTCGTAGAGTCGGGAATAATGACGCGCTCGACCGAAGAGTGCGAAATGTCGCGCTCGTGCCAGAGCGCGACGTTCTCGAAACCCGCCTGCGCGTTCGAGCGCACAACCCGCGCCAAGCCGCTGATCTGCTCGAAGGTGACGGGATTGCGTTTGTGCGGCATCGCCGACGAGCCTTTTTGTTTTTGACTGAAAAACTCTTCGGCTTCGCGGACTTCGGTGCGCTGCAGATGGCGGATTTCCGTGGCGATTTTGTCCAGCGTGCTGGCGATTACCGCCAGCGTAGCCAGGTAATAGGCGTGACGATCGCGCTGGATGACCTGGGAGGAAACGGCCGCAGGCTTCAATCCCAGGCGGGCACAAATCTTTTCTTCGAGCTCAGGGCTGAGGTGGGCCAGGGTTCCCACGGCGCCGGAAAACTTTCCCACGCGCATGTCTTCGCCGGCGCGCTGGAAGCGCTCGATGTTGCGTTGCGTCTCCGAATACCAGTTGGCAAGCTTGAAGCCGAACGTAATCGGCTCGGCGTGGATGCCATGGGTGCGGCCGACCATGGGCGTGTCCTTGAACTCCCAGGCGCGGCGTTTTAGGACATCGGAAAGCCGTTCGAGATCGGCAGCGATGATGGAAGACGCCTGGCCGATCAGCAGGGCTTGCGCGGTGTCGACCACGTCGTTGGAAGTGAGGCCGTAGTGAAACCAGCGAGCTTCGGGGCCAACGATCTCGGCCACTGCGGTGGTGAAGGCGATTACATCGTGGCGCACTTCCGCTTCGATCTCGTGGATACGCTCCAGGTCGAAGTTGGCGCGTTTGCGGATAGCCCTGGCAGCATCTTTCGGGACCATGCCTGCCTCGGCCAAAGTCTCGGTGGCGGCGACTTCCACGGTTAGCCAGGTGCGGAAGCGATTTTCGTCACTCCAGATGCGGCCCATGTCTGGGCGGGTGTAGCGCGGGATCACGGAGCATCACCTCCATCGTTCGTTCTTGGCAAAACTTATGGACTAGGGATTCTAAACGGTTGGGAACCTTGGTTGCCAGCGGCGGTGATCGCGCCGGGAAATGTCCCGGGGGACAGTACGAGGTTGTCCATCTTTTGCGACTAGTTTTTATTGTTTTATATATATCGTGTTACGATATAACTGTGGTCGGAGATGGGTCTTGCTACGATATAATTCGCCTCCATGGAAAAGTCGCTGACGTTGGCTGATTATCAATCACTGGCGGAGCTACGCTACCAGATCCGCCGTTTTCTTTACTTCAGCGAGCAAGCTGCCCGGGAAGCCGGGCTGGAGCCTCGGCAGCACCAGTTGATGCTGACCTTGAAAGGTCTACCCGCGGGGACGCGGCCCCGGATCGGCGAACTGGCGGAGCGGCTGCAGATTCAGCATCACAGCACGGTCGAACTGGTGAACCGGCTGGCCGCGGGCGGTTACGTGAGGCGCCATCGCGGCGGCGAAGATCGTCGCGAGGTGCTTCTTTCCCTGACTCCAAAGGGCGAAAAGATTTTGCGCGAGCTCTCGCTCCATCACAAGGCCGAATTGCAAATGCGAGGGCCGGCGTTGGTCGCTGCCCTCAAACGCGCTATGCAAAGCGCCAACGGCGCCGATGCACTGCGGTCCAGGCGTCGTCAAACAGCGGGAGAAAGAAATAAAGATGCCAGAAAGCAGCAGTAGCGCAGATCCACGTCCGGCCACAATTGCGGCAACCGGAGGGCAAGTTGGAGACGTAAGAATCGCGGAACCGGCGCAGTTCCGCATGGTGCTGATATCATTTCTGGCGGCAGGGATCGGGCTACTCGCGGGTCTAATCGCGTTCGTGTTGTACAAACTGATTGGCTTGTTCACCAACATTTTCTTTTACCACCGCTTCGCTGCCGACTTCATCAGCGCGCGCCATAACCAGTTTGGCTTGTGGGTGATCCCGATCCCAGTGATTGGCGGAATCATCGTCGGCTTCATGGCGAAGTATGGGACGTCGAAAATTAAAGGGCACGGCATTCCCGAGGCCATGGAAGCGGTGATGGTGAACCGCAGCCGGATCGAGCCGAGGGTTGCGATTCTGAAGCCTCTTTCCGCTGCCATTGCGATCGGCACCGGCGGCCCGTTTGGCGCTGAAGGGCCGATCATTCAAACCGGGGGCGCGGTCGGTTCACTGGTCGGGCAGGCGTTTCACACCACGGCTTCAGAACGCAAGGTACTGCTGGCGTGCGGCGCGGCTGCAGGCATGTCGGCAACTTTCAACACTCCCATCGCGGGCGTGATTCTCGCCATCGAACTGCTGCTGTTTGAATTCAAAGCGCGATCATTTATTCCTCTCGTCATTGCTAGCACACTTGCCACCGCGGTCCACATGCAGTTGTTGGGAGCGGGGCCGATGTTCAAGGTTACTCCCATGGCTTTCGGCATTCCGCAAGCCCTGCCGTTTTATTTGGTGCTCGGTTTGGTCTGCGGATTGGCAGCCGTCGGGTTCAGCAAGTTGCTTTACTGGACAGAAGACCAGTTTGAAAAACTGCCGGTCGACGAACTCTGGTGGCCGGCGATTGGGGCGCTGGGTCTGGGGATCATCGGCTACTTCGTCCCCCGCGTTCTCGGCGTCGGTTATGACACGATCAGTGACATTCTGAATGCGAATCTGGCCTGGAAGCTGCTGCTGGTGGTCATGGTTGCGAAAGCCGTGGCGCTGGTCATCTCGCTGGGATCGGGCACATCGGGCGGACTGCTCGCGCCCATGTTTATGTCAAGCGCGGCCATGGGCGGGGTGTTCGCCATCGGCGTGGATCGACTCTTCCCCGCGGCAAATCTGTCTGCGGGGGCTTTCGCGCTGGTCGCGATGGGTGCAGTTTTCGGAGCGGCGTCTCGGGCTACGTTCGCATTCATTATCTTCGCCTTCGAAATCACGCGGGACTACAACTCGGTGCTGCCACTGATGCTGGTGAGCGTGATTGCCGATGGGATCGCGATGTGGCTCATGCCGAGGGCTTCGATCATGACGGAGAAGCTGGCGCGTCGCGGGCTGCACATCCATCAAGAGTACGAAGCCGACGTGCTGCAGCAGGTAAGGGTTTCCGAGACTATGGATCAAGATGCACCAACACTGCCCGCAGACATGAAAGTCGGCGAATTGTCAGACTTGATTGCGCGGCGTGATCCTTCGGTCAGTCGGCATCAGGGAATGCTTATCCTAGATTCCGACGGCAACCTGGCCGGCGTGATCACACGAGGCGACGTCATGCGCGCCCTCGATGCGGACCCGAGCGGGGCGTCGACTGTACTCGATGCTGGCACGCGCGATGTCGTGGTCACCTATCCCGACGAGATGCTGCACGACGCTTCCTCCAAGATGCTGCGCAATAACATTGGCCGTCTACCCGTCGTGGATCGCAAGGATCCACGGAAAGTGGTTGGTTATCTGGGTCGGCCCGGGATTATGGCCGCGCGCTTGCGCCGGCTAGACGAAGAGCATGTGCGGGAGCCGGGATGGATTAAGGGGTTCTAGTTGGGGAGGAAGTGTTGCCACTATGCGCGAGATCCTTCACCGGCTGCGCCGGTTCAGGATGACGTCGGGCTGGGAAAGATTATTTGTTTGGGAATCTTCGTGTCAGTGATCGGTCGACACTGTCGCGTCATCCAGCGGTGATTTACTTTCCTGAGAGACTGCTTTTGCTGTGCCAGCCATGGCTGCCTCGATCAGGGGCTTCAAGGCACGGACGGAGATCCCCAGAGTGCCTCCGGAGAATCCGTCGATATAGGCGGCGTTGACGCCGATCACTTCGCCTTGCGAGTTGAAGACGGGGCCGCCGCTGCCGCCGTGAGCGGTGGGCGCGTCGTAGATGAGTTTGTCGCCAACCACATCTCCTAAATGTCCGCAGGTCGATGACGGCCGGATTAACGAGAGTGCCGCCAGTTCGTTCGCGGCTCCTTGATCATCCCGACGGTAGGCCAGGCGCTCGTAGACGGCGGGCGGTGATTTCGCCACCATGCCCAATACGCCCATGGGATATCCAACTACGGCGACCAGCTCGCCGGGATTCGGAATGTCGGCGGCCAGGGGCAGCGGCCGAAGCTGATGCACGGCTTGCGTATCTTCAATATGAAGAGGGGTGATGCGGAGAACAGCCAGATCTCCCTGGGAGGACAGGACCGCAGGAGTGATGTTGACCGGCGTGGGCAGTCCGGGAAAGAAAGCTAAGAGTTTCTCGAGGCGCGGCGTTGCGCCTCTGCGAATCAGCAACGCGGACTGAGAATCTTCGAACCAGGGCTCGGCCACGTGACGATTGGTCGCTAGCAGTCCGTCGGAAACTACAAAGCCGGTGCCGGAAATGCGAGCGCGAAATTCGGGCTGGCGACCGGGGAATCCGACGCGGTAGACACCGAAGATGAAGCAAATAGAATTGCGATAACGGTTCAGGACCAGCGCCGGCATGGCCTGCTCTTGCTCGAGCTGTTGCACCTGGTGTCCGAGTTGCAGCACCTGGCGTTGCAGATCGTCTTTCTGTTGGTCGCTCTTCTGTGGTTCGGCCTTCTGAGAACCGGTTTTCTCTAGATCGCGCGGGTGCGCAGCTGGGGAATAGCTGACCATGAAAATCAGGCCAACCAGCAGACACACTCCCAGAACCGCTTCAAGCATCCGTTGCCAAAGAGCCCAGACCCGCTCTTCGCGAACTTGTGAATCAATTTCGGCCATGAGCCCCTTTTTGCACGGTTGCCGCGGCGAGTTGGAGGGGAGAATCTTGCGCCAGTTTGCCGGATGTGTGAGTTCTATTCTGCGCCTGGCGTTGCACAGTTCCTACGGTACGGAGGACGATGTACAACCGGAGCCGGATCCGGTGGACGCGGTTTGCATGGTTTACCTTGTGGTAATCACGACGGCATGAGAATTTGCTAAGGAAGCGATGAACTAGACGAAAAGATCCACGGTATTCGTCTCGGGATCCAGATACCGAGCCCGATCGTGGCGACTCGCGGCTAGGGCAGCCTCGGCGGATTCCGCGGAAACAATAGTTCCGACGATGGCTCGGCTGTGGTTCAATCCCGCTGGCAAGTTCGAGTTCCACGATAGACGCCGAGGCGAACGCGCGTCGCGTTTGTGACGGATCACTCCGATTCGGGGCCTTTGTAAGTCAGCGATGAGCTCTGCCAGCATTCCGTGTCCGCTAGCGCTCACGCGTACGAACTCCACCGAGATTCCGGAGCGTTCACGAACTGCCTTTACGTGGGCCATGGCGCGAAAGAACAGGGAGTTCACTTTCACCAGGATCTCGGTCCGCGCGCCGAGGTCGAACGGAGAAGTTGTTTCGATGTTTTCGATGCAACACCCGCCCAGGCCTAGATCGCGGATCCTGCCGCTGAGTAAGACTCCATTCAGCGGAAGACTGGCGATTTGGACGCGACCGCTGCAGGAATAACGTGGGACGCGACGACGATCAGCGCCTACGACAAGCGATTCGGGTGGTGTTGTCCGCTGGGACATCGATACATTCGAGGGTACATTGCTTGGTGCAGCTGACCAATGGCCGGAAAGTACCGCATTTCGCGAAACTGAAGTAACCGATTTTCTTCGAGCAGATGCAATCGCTAAGGCTCTTTAATGCCCAACCGCTTGGCCATTTCTTCGTAGAGAAAGCCTTCGCCTTGCCGGTAAGGTTGGACCCATTCGCCGTCGATGACGAATTGCGGGATGGCGCGCTTGCCCGTGCGTTTCACCACTTCCTCGGCGGCTCCAGGCGTGTTTTCGATATCGATGTCCTGAAACGCGATGTTGTGCTCCTTGAGAAAGCGCTTGGCTTCGCGGCAATCCGGGCACCAGAAGGCGGAATAGACAGTTACTTGCATCGTCACATCTAGATGCTGGCATCGAGTGGAAAGTCGCAGGCGTCTCTGCTGCCCTGACGAGGCTTCGCGCTACGGGTTGATCGATCTACTCGATCTTCGCTATCCCCGGCGCGACGTTCGGGAACTTCGCGATGACCGCGGGATCGTGTCCGGGAATGATGAGGCCGGGACTGGTGGCGATTTGTTTCATGCGATCCTGGGCCCGTAGGTTCGAAGCGGCGTCGAAGGTTTCCGCGATGGGCACGTGCTTCTCCAGATTTTCGTAAAGATACATGTTGTCGCTGGCGAGCACGACGGTTCCCGCACGGGTGCTCACGCCGACGTATTGCGAGGCATAGGTGTGGCGGCCGCCGGTGTAGCAGGTGATGCCGGGAAGGATTTCCTGAGCGTCGCCATTGACCAGGCCGACGCGACCCTGCGTGTTCAGTTTCACCAGCGTGAGCACGTCGTCAGCATCGATTCCTCCGTGCGTGTCCTTCGACTGCCATGCCTCTCCGGCGTAGTACTGCAGCTCGTCCTTCTGAATCCAGATGCGGGCGTTAGGGAACAGATCCATGCCGTCGGAGTGATCCCAGTGCATGTGGCTGATGATGACGTCGGTGACGTCCTCAGGCTTGAGGCCGAGCGGCTTCAGCGCGTCGGAGGGTTTGATGAAATCGTTGACATGCCAATCTTTGAAGAAGCGATCGTGATAGAAACCGGAGTCGACCAGGACGTTGCGTCCGTTGCCGCGGATGAGCCAGATCATCATGGCGAGATCGAGTTTGCGACCGGGGTCGGCGTCGGGCACAAGTTCGGAGACATCGAAGCCGGGCAACGTGGCATAACGGATGGCGTAGATCTCATATTGAGGTTTCGATTGGGCGCCCAGGGGAGTGAGCGAGAGCGCGGCGATGACGAGAGACAGGAAAATGCGGTATAGGCTCATGAAGAATTCCTTAGAGTTCGGCAAGAACAGCTATTTTCGCACAATGGAACCGAGGGGGCATTGACGATGCACAGGTAGCCCCGGACGCCCCGGTCCGGTCTTCGAACGTAAACAAGATCTGCCCGGCGGGACTAGGCTTCGCGTCCATGTTGCCCGGCGTCGCAATAGGTTGGGCGTACTTCTAGGGCATTCTTATCAACTGCGGATTTCAGACAGGGCCGCACGAGCGCGGATGCTCGCGCCTACATTGATGGTCAATCAGACGTGCACTAAGGGCCATATCGTACCCGCTTTGGCCGTCATCCTGCTCAGAGAATCATCGAGAATAGAGCTGCACCGCCAAACTAAAGTCTAGGACGTTGGTGCAGATCTATTCTGCAAGTGGAATTCGAGGCACATTGCCACCTTTAGAAAAAGGGAGATTGTTATGTCGGTTTCAGGTATTTCCAGCAGCAGTCTTTTCGATTTGCTTGAATCTGCGAGCGCGCACAACCCGAAGCAGCAGGTGCAGCAAGAGATCCAACAGTTGGGGAAGGATCTGTCGGCGGGAAACCTTTCCGCCGCGCAGTCCGATTTTGCCACCTTGCAGAAGAATGATCCACAGGCGAGCACCGCAACCTCGTCAACCAGCAACAATCCCATTGCTCAGGCCTTTCAGCAGTTGGCCAAGGATCTGCAGTCGGGAAATCTTTCGGCGGCGCAACAAGACTTCTCAACTATTCAGCAGGATACGCAAACCCAGAGTGGCGGGCACCATCATCACAGTCACGCACAGGATTCCAGCGGGGCGCAACAAAATCCCATTGCCCAGTTGTTCAGCGAATTAGGACAGGCGCTGCAATCCGGCAATTTGTCCGCGGCGCAGCAGGCTTATACCACGCTGCAGCAGGATTTCCAATCGGCATCGAGCAACGGAGCTCCAACGAGTTCATCGACCGCTTAGGCGGCGTGCGACTCGGAGCCTGTCAACCCACGCAAGATCCTTCGCGGCCTGGCGGCCACTCAGGATGACGTCAGCCAAATGATCAAACTCTTAGAATAGTGACGTCATCCTGAACCGGTGGCAGCCGGTGAAGGATCCCGCGCGGAGTGACCAACTCCACGCGGGAGTCACAAAGATTCGCTCACACCCGCTGCAGTTCATGCAGCGTGCGCTCGTTCACCACGTTTCCCGTGTTCAGCGTAGAAGCCGGCTCAAAAAGCACGACCCAGCATTCCTGCTCGGCCACGGGACGGTGCTCGACGCCACGCGGCACCACGATAAACTCGCCTTCTTCCAGCCACACGTGACGGTCGCGGAACTCCATCCGAAAGCGGCCTTTGGCCACTAAAAACATTTCGTCTTCATTCTCGTGATGGTGCCAGACGAACTCGCCGGTAAATTTGCCGAGCTTCACCATCTGACCGTTCAGCTCGGCTGCGATGTGGGGTTTCCAGGATTCCTTAATCTGCGCGAACTTCTGGGCAATGTTCACTTTCTCCATGCTGCCTCCCGTGAATTCTTTTCGCTGCTGAAGTGCCGCAATGCTTTATAGATGCGCGGCCTGCTGGTTGGCTTCACGCTGAAACAGTCTTAAATAGCAGACCTCGTGGCCCGAACTTCCCAGAAAATAATTGAGGGCATTCGCCGAGAGATGTCGCTTTAGACAATGTAGCGAGTAACCTCTCCAATGCCTCTTGTCCGACGCTCTCGCCAAAGTTGAGAATCTGCGGGGCGTTTCCTACGACCTGAAGGAAACCGGCAAACACGAAATCGGCGTCATTGCCGAAGAAGTGGGTGCCGTGGTTCCCGAAATCGTGAGCTGGGAAGACAATGGCAAAGATGCTCGCGGCGTGGACTACGCTCGCCTCACCGCCCTACTGATCGAAGCCGTAAAAACGCAGCAGGCCCAGATCGGCAAGCAGAGTTCGGAACTCGCCCGAGCCGTGCGGCAGATCAGGTATCAGCAAGCCCTGATCAGCAAGCAAGCGGCAAGTGTGAGGGCGCTCGAAGCGAAGGTCCGTGCCACGACGGAAAGCCTGCGGAAGGTCAAGGATCAGATAAATGCCAGTCAGCCGACCTTGGTTGCCGTCAAGTAGTCCGGCGGGCTGTCCATCGCCTTCCGTAAGAAACTGGGCCCCACGGCAGTTGCCCGTGGGCCGCTTTTTGCGGGAACTTTCCGGATCGCCGGGTCGTACATAACATTTGTTCAGGCACGGATAACGAACTCTACGGTGCCTCGTCTAACCGGTAACTGGTTCATATTAGCGAAGGGGGGCAGTCATATGGTTTTCGAAAAGGCAGCGTACTGGATGGCGGTGGGTGTATTGGCTTTGTTGGTCAGCAATCATCTCGCAGGCCGGTACGAGGATGGCGCCCGTCGCCTAGCCAGCCAGTCATTGGCGGCAGTCGAACAGGTTTCCGGTCAAGCGACCCGCGTTATGGCCACGGCGGAAATGATGCTTGGGGGTGGTCAAGTCCGCTTTGTACGTGCGCAGAACGCAATGGCTTGCGCTCAGACTCGGCTGGCTTCCGTCGAGACCGTGCTCGCCAGCCACGAGGCTGCCCTGGCCAAGGTTCAAGCCGAGCGCGCGCAACTGATGGACTTGCAACAACTACGAGGCACGATCATGTGCCCACGCCAGAATTTGAGGATGGTGATGCCGCAGCTGCACGGGGGCGGAACGATATAACATACGGTCCCGGACTCGCACTGGAACATTCCGATTTTTCCGCTTTCTTTTTCTGCGCCTGGAAGTCAAAATCAAGCGTCGCAATCTTTGCTGGAGGACCTTATGCAGGAGACCCCGCAGCAGTACATACAGCGCATTCTCGGCTTCATCGATGGCAAAGACCCGTTGCAGGTCCAGCGCGACACGCCGAAGAAGCTTCAAAAACTGATCAGGCCGCTAAGCAAGAAGCAATTGACGCAAAAGCCCGAGCCGGGAAAGTGGTCGATCGCGGAGATTCTCGCTCATCTCGCCGACGCCGAGCTGGTCGGTGGATGGCGCATGCGTCTGATCCTGGGCAACAATGGCGTGTCCCTGCAGCCCTTCGACCAGGACGTCTGGGCCGAAACGTTTGTCTATTCGCGACGCGATCCATCTGCTTCTCTCGAAACCTTTCGCGTGCTGCGGGAGAACAACCTCGCCATGCTGAAGGCGCTGCCCAAAAATCTCTGGGAAAACTACGGCATGCATCAGGAGCGCGGCAAGGAGACGATCACTCACATCGTCCGCATGTTCGCCGGCCACGACTTGAACCATTTGGGGCAGGTGGAGAAGATCACCAAAGAGAGCCGAAGCAAGCGGGCAGCGTGATCCGGCACGACCTGCGCGCGGTCACCTAAGCCGCACCCCGCCGATTACTTTCTGCATGTCGACGCCGTTGCTGCTGTCCATCCAGGCGGCGATGAAAGTGTCGCCGGTCCAGGTGTTGCCAGGGTAGTCGCCCGTCCAGTTGTTTTCGGTGCCGTTGCCACTGGCCTCACTTGGGCGTCCTTGCCTTGGGGATCGTCGTACTTTGTAGCGCGGCGGTTGGGTCACGCCACCACTTCTGGCGTGGCTTCGAGGAGGCTGCGAGTGTAAGGGTGCTTTGGCCTTTGTGTAATTTGCTCGGTCGCACCGACCTCGACGATCTTTCCGCGATACATCACAGCGATTCGAGTCGCCAGGTAGCGCACGACAGGCATGGAGTGCGAGATGAAGAGGTAGGTCAAGCCAAACTCGCGTTGCAGTTGTGCCATCAGATTCACGATCTGTGCGCCGACACTGACGTCGAGAGCGGAGACCGGTTCGTCTGCCACAATGAATTTTGGACGCAACGCCAGAGCACGGGCAATGCCGATTCGCTGGCGCTGACCCCCGCTGAACTCGTGCGGGAACCGACCCATCGCGGACTGGTCCAGACCCACCGCGCGAAGCAACTCGGCCACGCGTGCGCGTCTTGCAGAAACGTTCATGCCCTGGTGGATGGTTAGCGGCTCGCTGATGACGTCATCTACTCGCATACGAGGATCGAGCGACCCAAAGGGATCCTGAAAAATGATTTGCATGTCACGGCGCAGGCGGCGCATCTCGCCGCGACCGGCCGCAAGCAGATCTCGGCCTTCGAACAAAACGCTACCAGAGGTCGGTTCAATCAGCCGCAGCACTAACCGGCCGAGAGTGCTCTTGCCTGATCCCGACTCGCCCACCAAGCCGAGGGTTTCGCCGGATTGAATATCCAGCGATACATTGTCGACAGCACGAACTTCGCCTCTCGCGCCTCCCCCAAAAACAGATTCACCCAGAGGAAAAATCTTGGTCAGCTTGTGGATCTCAACGAGGGGCACGAAGAAGATGGTAACAGCAAGAACTAGCCCGGGATTCCCACTGATTTTGCATGGATCAAGCCGATCAATGAGTGTCAATCCGCGTAAATCCGTGGCCGCGTTGTCCTCAGCGCCACGCGATCATCGGCACCGCTAACAGTGCCGAGACCATGCCCAGTGCCTTCCAACGGGTGAAGTGCTCCTTCAGAATGAAGCGGGCGAGCAGTACGGTGACTGCTGGATAAAGTGAACTGAGCACGACCGCCGCGTCGAGACGGCCGGTCTGACTGGCGCGGATGAACAACACACTCCCGATAACATCGAGGCAGCCTGCCAGAACGCCAAAGGCGATCCCACGGCGGTCAATGTCGCGAGCGCCCCGTCCAATCAGAACGATCAGGCCAGTTAGGGTGAACGACGCCACTTTCGATGTAGCTGCAATCCACAGTGCCGAGCTGTCGCCGGCCTGCTTGACGCAGAGGTAGAACCCAGCGAAGCCGATGCCCGCGAGCGCGGCCATTCCAATTCCTTCGGGAGCGCTGTCGTCTTCGGTGCGCGAGATAAGCCAGATTCCGATTGCAGCCAATACGAAACCGACGACTTGAGGACCTTGTGGCAGCCCTTCGCGGAGCATCCCGAACGCGGTCGGAATCGCGGCGCCCAGCACCGCCGCCACCGGTGCGGTCAGACCCATTCTTCCAGTGGCCAGTGCGCGATAAAAGATGGCCAGCGCGCCGCCTCCCGACAAGCCTCCCGCTAAGGCCCACGCGACTGCGTTTCCTGATGGGAACGGCGAATGGCTCGCCAGCGCTATTCCTGTCATAAGCAACAAGCCGCTGAGATGCGCGATCGCAGTGAGCACGAACGCGTTCGCGCGTCGCGCGCCGTATCCGCCAACAAAGTCGCTCGTGCCCCACGCGAAGACGGCGGTCAGGCTGAAACTGGTGGGCACGGTTAGCGATGGCAGCGTCATTGGTGTTTATATTTTCGGAGTAAATGAGACTAGCACGCGACGAGATACTAGGTGTCCGTTTGGAATCGATGCGTCTAGCTGACTTTTTCCGAAGTAGAAGCCGCCTCAGGAACCTCCGCGGCTAGTTTTTCCAACAAGGTTTCAAGATGGTCCAACATTTCCTCAGCGGCGGTAGGTTTGAGAGTGAATTTCAACATCCCATCAGGAGTGAATTGCGCGCCCCGCTGTGAGGACACAAACCGCGCCAGCTTCCCGGGATCGATCACCGCATTTTGTCGGAACTTGATGGTCACGAGGTCGCGCTTCCGCTCGATCGCATTCACGCCCACTCGCACTGCCAGCAGTTTGAGCGAGGCGTAGTCGAGCAAGTTGCGCACAGCGGCTGGCGGCTCGCCATAGCGGTCTTCGAGTTCGGCGCCGACGTCGCTCAATTGCGATTCGGTTTCGACTCCGGCAACCCGCTTGTACATTCGCAGGCGCTGGTTCTCCTCCGGAATATAGTTCACCGGGATGCGAATATTGAGCCCAAGGTTGAGCTGCGTCTCGGCCTCGTCCGGCCCAGCTTCGCCCTTCATTTCGCGGACAGCACGATCGAGCATTTGCGTATACAGCTCAAAACCAATCGCTTCGATGTGCCCGCTCTGCTCTCCACCCAGCAAATTGCCGGCACCACGCAGTTCTAAATCCAGAGCAGCGATCTTGAAGCCTGCGCCGAGGTCGGAAAACTCTTTCAACGCCGCCAGCCGTCGGCGCGCAATCGGCGTAAGCTCAATCTCCGCCGGAATCAACAAATACGCATACGCCCTCCGATTAGACCGCCCCACTCTTCCGCGCAACTGATAAAGCTCCGACAATCCAAATCGATCGGCGCGATTGATCACGATCGTATTGCAGAGCGGAATATCGAGCCCGTTTTCAATGATGGTCGTGGCTACCAGAATGTCAGCCTCGTGATGCATAAACTTCAGCATCACCTTTTCCAGCTCTCCTTCCGACATCTGCCCGTGTCCCACGATAATGCGCGCCCGCGGAACTAATTCCTGCAGTTTCGCTGCGATCTCCCAGATGCTTTCCACGCGGTTGTGGACGAAATATACTTGGCCGCCGCGATCCAGTTCCTGCTCGAGCGAAGATTGAATGAGCTTCTCGTCCCAACTGGCGACCACAGTCTGGATCGCAATTCGGTCCTTGGGCGGCGTCTCGATCACGCTCATATCACGCATTCCGACCAGCGACATGTGCAGAGTGCGTGGAATGGGAGTGGCGGACATGGTGAGAACGTCAACTTCTTTCCGCATCTGCTTCAGCCGCTCTTTATGACGCACTCCGAAGCGCTGCTCTTCATCAACAACCAGCAGGCCGAGGTCGGTGAATTTGATGTCCTTTGAAAGCAGCCGGTGCGTGCCGATCAGGATGTCCACTTTCCCGGCTTCGACCTTCTGCAGAATTTCTTTCTGCTGCTTCGCAGTGCGAAAGCGGCTGATCATTTCGATCTTGACCGGAAACGCCGCAAAGCGCCGCCTGAAAGTTTCCAGGTGCTGAAAAGCGAGCACAGTAGTTGGTGCCAGTACGGCGACTTGTTTGTTGTCGTTAACCGCCTTGAACGCCGCTCGCATCGCGATTTCCGTCTTGCCGTAGCCCACATCCCCGCAGAGCAGCCGGTCCATGGGTTGCGACGATTCCATGTCGCGCTTCACGTCGGTTATCGCGAGCTCCTGATCTTCAGTCTCGGTGAACTCGAACGCGTCTTCGAACTCGCGCATCCACTGATTATCAGGCGAGAATGCGAACCCTTTGGCCGCTCGGCGCTGAGCGTACAGCTTAAGCAACTCGTCGGCCATGTCTTTCATGGCCTTGCGCACCCGAGCTTTCGTCTTCGCCCAGGCGGCCGTTCCCAGATGGCTCAACGGCGGCTTTGCGCCCTCCGACGATCGATATTTCTGTATCAGGTCAAGCCGCGTTAGCGGCACATACAGCCGCGCACCCTCCGCATACTCCAGCAACATGAACTCAGCGTTGCCGTCGCCCTGATTGATTTCCTTCAGTCCCTGATACTGCCCAATCCCATGCTCGACGTGGACCACGTAATCGCCCACTTGCAGGTCACGGAAATCAGAAAGAAACGCCGAAACTTTCGATTTGGTGCGCTGCGGACGCGAAACCACCGAGTCTGACTCATCGAACAAATCACGGGAGCCAAGAATCGCCAGATGAGCGTCGGGCAATATAACGCCGTCCGGCACATACGCCTTGGCCAGCGTGCTGGTCAGAATCTCGCCCGCGAAATAGGCGGTTTCGTCGGCGTAGCTTTCTCCGCCGCGAGTGCGGCTACCTAGGCGGAACGAAAGCCCGTACTCGCTGAACACGTCGGCCAATCGCTCGACCTCGCCGATATTCGGGACCGCGATCAACACTCGATTCTGTTCCGCAATCTGCTTCTTCACTTCTTCCAGCATGGCCGGAACTGCTCCATGAAAGCGCTGTGCCGGCTGCGAATGAAAGCTGACGCTTTCGCCTTCATCGGGCCGCGCAATTCCAAGATGTTCTATCGAGCCTCCCGGCAGGCTCGCCAGTTTCTGCCACCAGTCGTCGGGAGGAAGATATAAATCGGTAGGCCGCACCAGGTTCCCAACTTCACTGCGTTCGTGTGCCTCTTCGATTCGCGACCAGGTGTGATCAAACTCTTGCTTGAGACTATCCGGTTCGTCGGCGAGAACCACAGCGTTAGGCAGAAGATCGAATATGGTGCGGTCCGCGCCGGCGACCGGAGCGTAGAACTCCCATCCAGGAAATACGCTGACTCCCCCAGCGCGCACGGCTTGCTCGACGACCTCTTCAGCGCCCGTGATGCGCTTTCCCGACAAGCGGACATGAATCGCGCCCAGCAGATCGTCACTGATCGGAGTCTCAGTAAGCGGAAGCAGCAGTGCCTCGTCGACCGGAGTCGAGGACCGTTGCGTAGCCGGATCGAACTTTCGGATGGACTCGACCTCATCGCCGAAGAATTCAATGCGCAGCGGTCGATCAGCCTCAGGCGAATACACGTCGAGAATGCCGCCTCGTATGGCGTACTCGCCAGGCATTTCCACCACGTCAGTCGAGGCATACCCGATGGTATTCAGATGGCGCAGCAGCGGCTCGGTGTCCAGCGTCTCGCCTCGTCGCACCATTCGCGCCAGATCGGCATAGTAATCTGCCGAACGAAGACGAAGTGCAGTCGCCGCAATTGGCGAAACGAGAATCGAGACCGCGCCAGTGGCGACTTTCCAGAGCGCGACCGCGCGTTCTTCCTGAATCTCAGGATGGGGCGAGAGATTCTGGAACGGCAGAACGTCTCGAGTCGGCAGTGCGATCACGGAATCCGGATCGTTCCCGCCGATCAACTCGTGGAACGCCTGCAACACGGGGATCAACTCTTCGGCGGCGCGGTTGTCGGGAACGACCAGAATGAATGGGCGTCCAGCGCTTCTCTGCAATAAAACCAGAAGCAACGCTTTCGCGGTGGGAGTAAGTCCGGAAACACGTACCCGCCCCGTGCCCTCTCGGAGGTGGGAGGCTACACGCAAAAAGCCAGGCAACTTTTCCACGTCCGCGAACAGATCACGGACGAAAGGCAAGACCATCGCCTTTTAATTCTACCAGCAGATTCATGATGGAGGACGGGCGTTCCCCGCCGCCCGTCTGCCAACGAAGCCCGCCAGGTCCTAGCTAATCCTGGCGGATTATTGTCATCCCGTCTATAACAAAGACGGCGGTGTCAAGGGCGCACGAGCGTCGACGCTGTGGGTTTTAAAGAAGCGCCATTTCGCTCTCGTTGAGGTTTTGACTTTTTCACGAAGACCAAGACTCGCGCATGTAACGTTGCATCATGGGTGGCAGCTTGTGCTCCACCAACCATCTATTCGGTCTGAACCTTTTCAATGCTCCAATTCACTGTGAATTTATTCGACCGCTGCATTCCCGGCCACGGATGTCGCCGGACGCAGCGCCCTTCCGAACATAATGCCGGTTTCCACTTCAACCGGCTTCCGGTTTTGCAAGTAGGGCTTGAATTTCCATTGTTTGAAGGCATCCGTTATGGCTTTTGCCTGATCGGGAAAAGCACTTAGAAAGTGAACGTGTTTCACCTTACCTTCTTTATCGATGATGATTCGAACTGGAACCGCATTGAATCGGTGCTCAGTGAAAATCGGATCGACCCGCGCAATCACATTTTCGTCCCGCGCGTAATCCTTAATGCACGCCGGAACATCTCCCCCTCCCGTCCCCGCTGCGGGGTTGGCCTCCGTGGGCAGATCCATCCTGTTGAGGTCGAGCATCAGGCTCGACAGCAGCTTCGTGTCCCGGCTGCTCAGCACCACTTCCACCGTGTGACACCGGATTTCGGTCGCCAAAACGTACCAATGCAGCCCTGCTACCGGAGACCAGTAGGCAAAGAAAGTAAAAGGACGACCGTCGATCGTGGTCGGAGTAGGCGGCAGTTCCAGCTTGTAATCGGCTTGCAAATTGTCCTTCGAGTAATTGACAAGTTCCAGCGCATTGGTCGCGGGGAGAGTGGTAAAGAACATATCGTCAGCCGTAATCAGGATGCTGCCGCGAGCAGATCCTTTAAACGTGTCCCCAGGGCTGATCTGGGCGAGCACGTAGCGCCCGCTTTCCGACGGAGGCGGTCCTTTGTATTTCTCGATCCAATCCTTGGGTAGAGCATAAGTCATACCGAAATACGGGTCGCGGAACACATTGTTGGTCACGGCGCTGCCTTCGGGCACGGGAGTTACCGAGTCGCTGGCGCTCGACCATGCGCCCTTCACCAAGATGACTCCGGTCGGCACCTTCGTCACGGGCTGCGTGTTGCTAGAGAAATCGCCGCCGTTCTTCGAGGCGCTTTGACCCGACGCCAGCAACGATACGGACAAAACCAAGACGAAGAAATACCAAAATCCACAACGCATATCCCCTCCAACTCAATCTAGACGAGGTTCGTTTTCGCCAAGGCGTCTCGCGGAAGAAGTGGCCAGGTGTTCTTACCAGTCCACGCACCATTGTCATTCCGAGGACCGAAGCAACGGGGAATCTCGGTTTCCGCCGGCGGCGCGAAGAACACCGGGACGCCCGGCAAACTCGGGCGAGACACTTCCGTGTCTCGCCTGAATCCGTCAAACAATTACAGCGAGCGCAGGAAGTCCAAAATCTCCTGCTGCTGAGTGGTATTGAGGTTGCTGAAATTCTGCTCCACCGAGGTGGCTTCGCTACCATGGCTCGCATGCGCCGCGATGGCAGCATTCAGGTTCGTAGTACGGCCATCGTGCAGCAGGAAGATCCGCTGCCCCAATCCCCACAAAGGAGCAGTGCGGAACTGATCGCCGCCCGCGCCGCCCTGCGAGACGTTGTCCACCAAGCCCGTGCCCATGTGATGGATCTCGATATCGGAGAACGCATTCACCGGGGCATTGCTCAACGCTGGGACCATGCTCGACACTTGCGTCCTGCCTGGCGTCGCG
Organism: Terriglobales bacterium; assembly: GCA_035601995.1. Classification (GTDB taxonomy): domain Bacteria; phylum Acidobacteriota; class Terriglobia; order Terriglobales; family Acidobacteriaceae; genus JABDBE01. Next base: position 191,961 of record DATNNE010000131.1, on the reverse strand, counting down.
TTGTGGCAGGTCGCGCAGCCGATCGCGCTGAATAACTGGCTGCCAGCAGAGATCGAACTCGCGGAGACCTGCTGTCCATTCAGCACCACTCCACCGGTTGGAGGCGGAGCCAGGAACCGCATGAAGTTGGAAAACGCCGAGACGTCATCCAGAACCGCCGCGTTTGATGTCTGCGTCGGGTTGGACGTGTCTTCCGGATAACCTGTTCCGGAAAGATTCAGGCAGTTCGTCGGCAGCCCGGTTTGTTGCTGGTCTTCCCCAGGCAGCGGACGGTCTTGGGTAAACAAGAGGTTGGTGATGCCCATCTCGACGTTGTAGGCCTCACCGGAAAAGATGTGCAGCGATTTGTTCTGCGCCTTCCAGCCGAAACGGCTGATGGTGCCATCGTTGCCGTTGTGGTTGAAGGAGCCGGAAATACCAAGGTTGTTGTTGTTGTTCACCGCCTGGTTTTTCAACAAGGTTGAATCGTCCAGGTTTTCGATCAGGCCCGCACCAAAGGTCGGCGTGGGAATGCGGAAGATGATGTCGTTCGCTTCCCCTGCCGCGCTAAAACTCGGCTGCGGCAGACTGCAGCTGCCAGCATCGCTGCGCCCACTCACCGTGAACAGGTCTTCCACTCCGCCGTTCGGAGCACTGGTGTTCACTGAGCCGTTCGCGTTAAAGAAGAATGGGAACCGGGCTTCACGGGTGGGACCGTTGGCCGTAATGAAATATGGGGTTGAGTCTTTAGGGGCGACCGAACTGCCGGCAAACCCGAACTGGGGATTGACGGCAGAACCTGTCCCGCCCACCGCAGGTTGTGCGTGGCATGAGCTGCACTGATTTGAGTTGAACCGTGGTCCCAGACCGACGTTCGCGGAGTTGGAAACCGTTTCCACTGCCTGGAAGCGGATCTGTCCGTCCTGGAAAAACGGCAGGAAGCCGTTCGGGTCGCTCGTAATGATTGTGGCGCCGGTGCCGCGATTGGCAGTCTGAACTCCGGGGTCGGTTTGAGCGAATGCCAGTCCCACCAGGAACAGCAACGCCAAAGTTGAAACACATGCCAGCTTTGTGATGTTTATCACGATGCTTCTTTGTAACGCCTCTCGCGAATTCCTCATTGCTTCTCCTTGATCTGTGTCCCGCAAAATACCCAGGGGGATTTCCGTCGCGCAGACCACCTTAAGGGTGGGCCACCAAAAAAGCGACGGCTGAAGGGTTTTTCGGTGGGCAGCTTCAGGCACACGAATAGCGTATGAAGTTGCATCCAGTCATGGAGCAAGCCCCAGTGAAATCGTCTTGACTTTCAACGCGGAGATTACCCAACGCAATCTTTGCTGAGGCGGCGCGCAGTCGACGAAGAGACGCGGAAGCTGCGACAAAACTCGGCTGCGTGGCAGCAACCGAAGTGCGCCAGAGGTTAGTACGACGAAGAATGAGAGTCAACAAAAAAGTGCGCGCGCATGCACTTTCTATTTGTCGTCCAATCAATCTCTCACAGAATGTTCAATCTAGCGTGTTCCCAAATTGGGACCGGCTCCCCGGCGCACGTCCAAATGCTAGACTATCGGACATTAGGAAGGCTCCTATGGGGGATGTACCGCAGGTAAACGCAACCATCCAGAAGACGCTCGAACTCGCGTCCCGTTGTGCGCAGCTTGAAACCAGCGAGAATTATGGCGCTTTGGGCGATCAGGTCGAAGAACTCGAAGGTCAGGCGCGAGAGGCTTTTCAAGCCAAGATGGACATTGCGTCGTTGTTGTCAAAACTGAAAGCGGGGAAGCCGCTTACGCCGGATGATTTGAAAACCCTGGAACTGCTGATCGTTGGCGACGCCGAGTACTTCTTGAAGTATGAAAATGATTTGGATCAATGGAAGAGCGAGATCAGGAAGTTGCTCGGAGAGATATCGTAATTGCAGTCGTCTGATTTGGATGTGGACGGCTCGATGCATTTGCGCGCCCTCTGCGCCGAAGTCCGCCGCGTGCTACCCGACGTCGTCTATTACCTCGATCAGAAAGAGCGAACCAGCAAGTTTCAGGAAGCGACGCGACAGCCGCTTGATCCCGAAGGCTATCGCGTGCTCGCCGAGATCGTCGAGCAAATGCTCCTGTCGGACAAAATGTAAAGGGATCGCACAACTGAGAACCGAGAACTGACAACGGGTTCTCCTCTACGTTCTAGCTTCAACGAAATCTAATCTTTAATTTTGCTGCGCCATGCCGCTGATCGTGTCCGCGCCCACTCGTGCCCGCGTTAGGGGTGGCCCATGCTTACGCGATGGCGCACGCCTCCATCCCCCGGTGTTAGACTGATCGGTCGTTCTCGCGGAGGACTCTCTTTGTCGATGGATCCTGTTTTGCTTCTCCATGGTGGCGCCTGGGCCATTCCGGATGACATGGTCGAAGCTCATCTCAACGGTGTGCGCAATGCCGTGGCTGCGGGCTGGCAGGTGCTGAACCGCGGCGGCTCATCGCTCGACGCAGTTGAGGAAGCGGTCGTGATTATGGAAGATGACGAGACCTTCGACGCTGGGCGCGGCAGCTTTCTCAATCGCGAAGGCAAAGTGCAACTCGACGCTTTAATCATGGAAGGCGCGACCTTGCGCGCCGGAGGCGTGGGCTGCGTCGAACATTTGCGCAATCCGGTGCGTGCAGCGCGCAAGATCCTGAGTGAGAGCCCGCATGTGTATTTCGTTGCCGAGGGCGCGGAGCGCTTCGCGGCCGAGCACGGCATCGCGTTGTGCAAGAACGAAGACCTAATCATTCCACGCGAGATCGAACGCTTGCGCGAGTTTCAATCACACTCGGCGGAAGAGAAGCCTGATCTGTTTGCCGCGACACTCTCGCACGACACCGTGGGCGCAGTCGCCCTCGACAACAAAGGCGACATCGCCGCCGCAACCTCGACCGGAGGCACACTCAACAAGGCTCCCGGTCGCTTGGGAGATTCATCCTTGATCGGATGCGGTTGTTACGCAGACAACAAAACCGCGGCGGCTTCCACCACGGGGTGGGGCGAGCCCATCATGAAGCTGGTGCTGGCCAAGTGGGCGGCGGATCGAGTGGCCTCGGGCAGTCTGCCGGAATGGGTCGCGGCGGAGGCGATCAACTATCTGCAGGCGCGGGTGAACGGACACGGCGGCATGATTTTGCTCGATGCTCGCGGGCGTTTCGGGATCGCGCACAACACACCGCGCATGGCTTGGGCGCTGAAAACAATGATACAGGAGAGTGTCGGCATTACGCGCAATGGCTAAGAAGAAGTGTTCCACGTGGAACACTGTCAATACCATTCTGTATGTACGTCCCCGGGGGACAGGCACTGTTGAGCAAAAGGCCGAAAAAGTTTGGCCTACGCCGCGTGCCCAACACTCCGCGCACGATCCTTCGCGGCCTGACGACCACTCAGGATGACGTCAAGTGAAGAAACGGCTCGACTCCTCCAAAAGGGTCTCCACACGAGCGAGGACGCTCGCGCCGATTTAACCATCCCGATGCTCTTCGATAATCCAGCTTGCTTTCTGCTTACGGCTTGATGTACAAAGCAGCCGAACGTGCTTTCTCAAGAATGTTTGCCCTGAAGCCTGCCGGCGAATTCGGACTGGCTGTGGCCCTCTGCCCGCAAAAGCCGGGCGTCTCCCTCCTCAGTCATCTCCACGGAGAAACTTTATGACAATGCGGAAGCTGGTCTCGCTATTCGTCCTGACGCTGGCGTCAACTGCAATCGCTTTCGCGCAAAGCGCGGCTACCGGAAACCTGCACGTCACGGTGAAAGATCCGAAGGGCAGCCTGGTGACGAATGCCACGGTTACGGCGCGAGATCAGGCGAAAGGCGTCGAGCGTTCGGCCACGGGCAACAGCCAGGGCGAATACGGAATCCTTTTGTTGCCGCCGGGCACTTACCAGGTCGTGGTCGAAGCTCCGAGTTTCGCGAAAACCACGGTTGATAATGTGGTGGTCACGGTGGGACAGATGGCGGACTTGCCGGTTACGCTCGCGGTCGCGGGTACGCAAGAAGTGGTGAATGTCAGCTCCGCGGCCGACCTGATCGAAACCAGCCGCACTTCGACCACCGACACGATCGAGCAGCGGAGCATCGATAACCTTCCCATCAACGGGCGCAACTACATTAACTTTGCGCTGACGGATTCGCAGGTGCTGCGCGACAATGCTCCGGCTACCGGAGCGGCTCCTACGTCGGGGCTGAACATTAGCGGACAACGCGCGCGCTCGAACCTGGTCAACGTTGACGGCGCGGATGCGATCGACAACTCTACCAACGGTGTGCGGTCGACGGTTTCGCAGGAAGCCGTGCAGGAATTTCAGATCATCACCAACAGCTATGCGGCGGAATACGGACGCGCTGCGGGAGGCGTGATCAACATCATTACGCGTTCGGGATCGAACGATTTTCACGGGGACGTGTACGGCTATCTGCGCAACCGGAACTTTCAGGCGGTCAATCCGTTCAGCACTACGCCCAACCCGGCTTATACGCGAGTACAGGCAGGAACAGCGTTTGGGGGACCGATCAAGAAAGACAAAACATATTTCTACTTCGCGTATGAAATCACGCGACGGCACGAGACGGGATTTTCCAGCATCGGCCAGAATAACTTTGGATTCGTTCCGTTTGACGCGTCTCCGTTCTTTGGCGCTCCGGCGGGGACTTTCGACATCCAAGCAACGCCGCAGCAGGCGGCATTTTTGCAAAGCTTTATACCAGTCGTTCCGGCGGGATTGCTGCCCACATTGCAAACCTACGCGTTTATGGCGGGCGCGTCTTCTGGCATCGCGCTCAATGGGAAATATCCGGCTTCCTTTGCGCTGCTTCCGGCGGCGTTTGTGCCAGCGGGGTTGCAGCAGTTTCCTTCAACTTGTAACCCAGCCTTTGGCATAGCCGGAGGCTTCGCACCCGTTTGTGCCGGGTTGCCAGCTTCGTTTCAGACGCTGGCCTCGCAGGTGGGAAACTTCCCTGTGTTCGAAGGCACCAGCCTCTATTCGTTACGCATCGATCACAACGTGAGCAGCAACAATCGGCTTATGCTGCGGGGAAACGTTAGTCCAAGCACGGTGACAGGCATCGAGGTGAATGGCGAAAACCAGGTATTCGGACAGAATTCGTACTCCCGAACTTCGCAACAAACTTACCGCGACGTCACTGGTGTGGCGCAGGATACGTGGACGATCGGGAACAACAAGGTGAATGAATTCCGCTTCCAATTTGCCCGACGCGGACTGCTATACAACTATTCCAGTGCGCCGGGCGGATCGGACCCGGCCGTAGATATTCCGGGCTACGCTTTTATCGGGCGCGAACCTTACTCCTACATTGACCGGGTGGAGAAACGCTACCAGTTCACCGACAACTTCTCCTGGACACTGGGACGACACGATACGAAATTTGGAGTGGATTTCAATTACATTCCGATCACGGCAACTTTCACGGTGAACTACGGCGGGGTTTACGATTTCGGCAGCCTCAGCCTTTTTCCGTCGCCTTTCCCTAGTTTCTCTCCGGTGCAAGGTTATGGCTTGGGCATTCCGCAAGATTTTATTCAAGGCATTGGCAATCCCAGCGATTCTTTTTCGAACAAGCCTCTGGGCGTGTACTGGCAGGATTCGTGGCGAGCTTCGCCGAACCTGACCTTCAACTATGGCCTGCGTTATGACATCGAGTTCCCGCCCCAGTTCTCGCAGCCCAGTGCGCTTGCGCAAGCGGGTTATAACCAACTCGGCCTGCAGAAAGGCATTCAGACGGATACCCACATGTTCCAGCCGCGAATTGGGCTGGCGTGGGATCCAAAAGGCGACGGTAAGACGGTTATCCGGGCAAACTTTGGAATATTTTATGATCATCCTCTGCTCGGTTTGTATTTCCTGGGCGATGCTTCCGACGGTTCCAAGAGCGGCCAGTTGTTGTTCTTCGGCGGCACGCCGGGATGCAACCCTGCGGCTCCGCCACTCAGTATGACGGCAAACAATATTTTCCAGGGCATTGCGGGAACGTGTTTTCCGGCAGCCGTATCTGCATTTGGATATCAGGCCAGCCAACAGCGCTTCAACTCGTTCGATCCGAATTCGCTATTCATCAATCAGGGATACCTTACGAATGGAGTGCCGCTCGTGTCCCAGCCCTTCGGTTATCCGCAAGCGAAGGGTTTCGTATATCCATATTCGCAACAGGCGAACTTCACGGTGGAACGCGATTTGGGCGGCGGCTTCGCTTTGAGTCTGGCTTATAACTGGAACGGCGGACGACACCTCAATCGTCCGATTAACGCCAACACTGCGCGTGGTGATTTGCTGACGTCGAACTGGCAGGCTGCGGTCGCGAAGGGGGCGGCAGCGGCGACGGACAGCCCGTTGTCGGTGGCGTCTTGCGGCGTGAACCCGATTCCGGGATCGAAGCTGCCCTATTACGTTCCGGCAGCTTTGGTCAGCTTCTTCCGGCCGTCGGGACTGAATCCGTCGCTGGCAGGCGGGCCGTTTGCGCAGTGCATTCCACTGGCGTTGGCGGATTTGGCGGCGAACGGGCTGAACACAGGGTGCAACCCGGGCGCTTCTGGACTGGCAAATTGCGTTCCGTTCAGCGATATGGACGCGAACTATTCAAATGGCAGCTCCAACTACAACGGGTTCACGGCGAATTTGCGCAAGAGATTCTTGCGGCACTATCAATTCCTGGCGTCTTATACCTACTCGCATTCGATTGACGACTCGACCGATTTGCAGTCGCCGCTGGCGCCGCAGGATAGTTACTACCCTGGCTTGGAGCGGTCGAATTCATTGTTTGACCAGCGTCATCGATTTGTTTTTAGCGGAGTGTACGAGAGTGGCAAGCTCGGGGGCGACAGTTTCGTCGATCGATTCTTTAGCAACTGGACGATCGCGCCGATCCTTGAAGTTGGCTCTGGGCGGCCTTTTAACATCCTGACAGGAAGCAGCGACAATCTGCAGTTCGACCCGAGCGGCAGCCGTCCGAATGTGGTTGCGGAGGGAACTCCGACGAACGCTTGCGGTTATCCCACGGTCGCTTCCAAATATTCGCCCAGCGGTTTCTTGCAGGAAGTATGTTTTGCCGACCTCACACCGGCGCAACTGGCTTCCCCAAACGCGTTGCTTTTGCTGGATGGCACGCTAGGCCGCAATGCCGGATTCCAGCCGTGGACTGTGTTCAACGACCTGCGGATTGCGCGCCGGATTTACTTTGGCGAACGCGTAAACCTCGACCTGATCGTGGACATGTTCAATATCGCGAACAAGAATAACGTGGCCGCCGTGAACGAGCTCTATACCAATGCTGGGCAGCCGACGGCGGCTTACGATCCGAGGCAGTTCCAGTTCGCGATGAAGGTGAATTGGTAGAGGAACAGCGCTCAGCCGTCAGCATTCAGCATTGTCTAGCTAGCGTTTCTTGGTTTGACTGAATCCTGACGGCTGAGTGCTAACTGCTGCTCTGCTACACTTTCTCCATCCTTCGCGATTGCCGGGAGCTTTTCCTGAATGCCACAACCCTCTGCTCCAAGTACGCGGACGCGGCTTGTCCGCGAAGCTGATCGCGCGGTTTACGATCGGGCTGCCGCTTATAAGATTCTCGATGAGGGCTTCATCTGCCACGTGGGATTTGTGGTGGATGGGCAACCCTTTGTCATTCCGACCAGCTACGGCCGTGTCGGCGACAGCTTGTACATTCACGGCTCGGCTGCGAGCCGGATGCTGCGTCGCGTCGATGAGGGTATCGCGGTCTGCGTCACGGTTACGCTGCTGGATGGTCTGGTGCTGGCGCGCTCGATTTTCAATCACTCCATGAATTACCGGTCCGTCGTGATTCTGGGAACAGCTCGCGCGGTGAACGATCCTAACGAAAAGCTGGAGGCTTTGCGGCTTTTGTCGGAGCACATCTTGCCGGGGCGGTGGGCGGAATCGCGCCAGCCCAACGAGAAAGAACTGAAAGCGACCCTGGTTATGCGGTTGCCGATTGAAGAGTTCTCCGCAAAAGTGCGGCAAGGGCCGGTTGTGGATGATGAAGAGGATTACGCGTTTCCTACCTGGGCCGGCGTCATTCCATTGACCCTTGTGGCCGGCGAGCCGATCGATGACGCACGGCTCATGCCGGGTGTAAAAGTGCCGGAATACGCGCAAGGATATACGCGCAAGCGCTGAAGCTGTGGACGAGCGGTTACAATCAGAGAGCGACTTTAATGCGCAAGGTCTTCCATTTCGAGTCGCCATCCGGCCCGTATGTGGCCGATGCCGCCGTTCTCTGCTGCTTTGATCACCGGATCAGTAGGGCCGTGCGAAAGTTTCTGAAGAAGCACGGCATCGAGCGTGCCGACATGATTATCGTCGCCGGAGGAGCTAAGACGCTGGCGTCTCCGCGCAACGACTTCGAACAGGAATTCATCCTTGAACAAGTGCGGCTGTCGATCCGCCTGCACCGGACCGAACGCGTCTTGGTGATGAGCCATTCCGATTGCGCCACCTATGGCGGCTTGGCTCATTTCAACGGCGACCGCGACGCCGAGGCCGAACATCACCGCACCGAACTGCTTGGAGCCAAAGACCTGCTCACCAAGAGCTTCGCGAATATTTCCGTCGAGCCTTACTTTGTGAAGTTCGACGGAGTGTGGCGGGTGAACGAAGCGGACCACTTGGAGACGGCGCCGGTTTCGGATGCGGCTCGTAAGTTCGGTTAGCTGTGCTTCGTTTTATAGGGACTTCTGACGTTCTTCACCGGGTCCGGCATCGCGGAAATACCTTGCGCCTTTTTCGTGGCGCCATCGTTAACGGGGTCCTTCGACTCCACAGATTCTCCGCTTCCGCGGAGAATCTGCTGCGCTCAGGATGACACGGTTTTCATGCTATGGAATCAGCAACAACTTCCCCGTCGTTTTGCGCCCCAATAGATCCTTGTGTGCGACGGCCGCATCGGCCAGCGGATAAACGTGCTCGATCCTCAGCTTAAGCTTGCCTTCAGCGATCATCTTGAAAAGAGCGCTTGATCGCGCCTGCAACTCTTCCGTCGTCGCGGTATAGCTCACCAGGGTTGGCCGCGTAAGGTAGAGTGAACCCTTCTGCGAAAGCTGGATCAGATCGAATGGCGGGACGGCTCCGCTTGATCCGCCGAACAATACCATCATTCCCCGCGGCCGCAGTACGTTCAGACCTTTGTCGAATGTCGTTTTGCCCACGCTGTCGTAAACCACGTCTACGCCGTGGCCGCCGGTCAGACGTTTGGTCTCGGCCTCAAAGTCTGTCTGCGTGTAGAGGATCACCTCGTCCGCGCCCGCCTGCCGTGCGAGCTTGGCCTTTTCGTCGGTTGAAACTGTGGCGATGATGCGGGCTCCAAGGTTGTGCGCCATCTGCACCAGCAGTAGTCCAACGCCGCCTGCCGCCGCATGCACCAGCGCGGTTTGCCCGCGCTTGAGGGGAAAAGTGTCGTAAACCAAATAATGCGCGGTCATGCCTTGCAGCATGGTCGCGGCTGCTTGCTGATCGCTCACACCTTGCGGAATTCGTACCAGCCGTTCAGCGGGGACCGCCGCGTACTCAGCGTAAGAGCCCAGGATGCTGCTCCAAGCCACGTGGTCGCCCACTTTCAACGATTTCACCTCCGAGCCAACGGAGTTGACCGTACCCGCGCCCTCCTGCCCGAGCACAAACGGCAGCGGGACTTTGTATCTGCCCTCGCATTGATAAATATCAATAAAGTTCACACCTGAAGCCGCGACTTTCACCACCGCTTCGTTCGGTTTCGGCTGAGGGACCGGCAAATCCACAACCTGCAAGACTTCCGGCCCACCGCATTGCTTGACTTGGATGGCTTTCATGTTTGACTTCGATTCGTATTGTGCCGAGGGAGATTCACAAGACCAACGGAAACCTCCCATAGTCATATTCAGACTTTCTAGGCAGCCTTGGGTTTCCCCGACGAAGCCGTCCCCCCAAAAAAGGCCATCCCGTCACACAATGGTTGCATCCGGCCCGGTCGCTGAAGTAATATTCCCGCCTATTCCTAAAGTAACCCAGTCCAACTCGCTTGCAGATTGACCCATCAAATCATGGGTAGTAGCATTAAGTGGGCTTCCGTTAAGCCAGGGGTTGATCGCGGTAAGTTATAGAGAAACATGAGGATTCGGAAACTCTATCTTCTGATCGCGCCCGTGTTTGCCCTGGTTTTGGGCTGCATCGCGTGTCAGACGGCGCAGCGACCGGCGACGCTGTTGCCTCCCGGGACCGCAACCGCTCCAACTTTGAGCGCGGCTCCTGCGCCTGCTCCTCAGGCCAATCCAGATACTCAGAACGTTCCCCAGGTACAGACTCGGCTTGAGGCAGAACCTGATCCCGTAGCTCAGTTGATTGCGCAGGTCGAGAATGAATACCAAGTCGGGCAGGACAACTACAAAGCCGGTCACCTCGAAGCTGCCAAAGAGAATTTCGATCGCGCCTTCAATCTTTTGTTGGGCAGTTCGCTGGATTTACGTTCGGACGAGCGGTTGGAGCAGGAATTTGACCGTGTCCTGGACGGCATAAACGGTTTCGAGCTGCAGGCTCTGCAAGAGGGTGATGGGTTTACCGAGCAAAAGTCGGAGCCCGCGCCGATCGATGAAGCGAACGAGGTCACGTTCCCGGTTGACCCGAACCTCAAGGCGAAGGCCGAAGCCGAAGTCAAAGCTACGCATTCTGATCTGCCTTTGATGATGACCGACCCGGTAGCCGGCTACATCAGTTACTTTTCGACGCGGGGACGGGGAACTTTGGAGCGCGCTCTCGCCCGCAGCGGGCAGTATGACGATATGATTCGCAGGGTTCTGAAGGAAGAAGGTGTTCCTCAGGACCTGATCTACCTGGCTCAGGCTGAATCTGGGTTCCATCCGCTGGCGCTTTCCCGCGCTGGAGCTCGTGGGATGTGGCAATTCATGGCCAGCCGCGCAACGGGATACGGGTTGGAACGCGACTGGTGGGTGGACGAGCGCCAGGATCCCGAAAAATCCACGCGAGCGGCTGCGCATCATCTGAAAGATCTCTACAACGAATTTGGCGACTGGTATTTAGCCATGGCTGCCTACAACTCCGGTCCCGGCACAGTGCAGAATGCGGTCAAGCGCACCGGATATGCCGATTACTGGCAGCTCTACAAGCGTAATGTGTTGCCCAAGGAAACCCGGAACTACGTACCCATCATTCTCGCCGTAACCATTATGGCCAAGAATCCCGCACAATACGGGCTGGACAAGGTGGTCACGGAGAAGCCGGTGCCATACGATGCGGTCAAGATCGATTATCCCGTGGATCTGCGCTTAGTAGCGGAATGTGTCGACGTGTCGGCCAGCACCCTGCAGGATCTGAACCCAAGCTTGTTGCGTTTGACCACGCCAAAAGACCGGGAGTTTGAACTGCATCTTCCGGCTGGCATGAAAGATCGCTACCTGACGGCGATTACCGCAATCCCTCCGGACATGCGGGTGTGGTGGCGATATCACAAAGTCGCACCTGGTGATACCTTGTCCTCGGTCGCCCGAGCTTTTCATACCAGCCCGCGGGCCATCGTTCAGGCGAATAACTTGGACGGAGATGAGAATCTTCGGGCCGAAAGCGAACTCATCATCCCGGTTGCTCCGGGCAAACATTCCGCCGACGAGATGGCCAGTTATTCGCGTCGTGCCACGGCCTACAAAGTTCGCAAGGGCGACACGGTTGAAACTGTGGCCGACAATTTTGGCGTTCCGCCCGCTATGGTTCGCCGCTGGAATCATCTGAAGAGCGACAGTCTACTCGGACGGCGTGTCTTATATGTTCACTTGCCGATAGCGCCCGACGCCGCGGAAAGCCATCAAGCAGCTGCCTCTAAGTCGCACTCCAAAAAGAAGTTACAGGCGAATGCTTCGAACAGCGTCGTACATCACAAAGTGCAGCCCGGCGAAACTCTCTATTCGATCGCGAAGTCTCACAACGTCACGGTGGACGATCTAAAAGAAAACAACGGGAATCTGGCCAACCTCAGGCCGGGGATGATTCTGGTTATTGGCACTCCCAGCAGATAGTTCCGCCCGCATCCAACCGTTAGGCGCATTCCGATCTCAAATCCTGGTCACGATAAATCTGGTCTCGCTCGGGCGAGGTATTTTTCTTGCACGACGAAAAGACAACTGGAAACAGGAATTCAACTTCGGTGTAATATGCATGGGGCAGTTAGGCAGCATGTAGTTTTCGTCACTGCATCGCGAAAAACTACTGTGCTATAATCGCGGCCCATTCAGTATGGCGACAACTTTCGGTAGTCTTTTTTAAATTCTTCACGCATGCGGTAGCGAGGAAAAATTCAGGAGGAGAAATGAACGTTCACGAAACCCTCTATTTACGAGACGACGAAATGGATGAGTTTGGCGACAGCGGCGCCTATGGCGAATCGCTGGAAGAAGATTACGAAGAAGAAGAGGAAGAAGAGGAAGCAGAACTGCCCGGCGTAGCCGACTCCGAAGTGGGTGCGGAAACGCCGATACCCGCACCGGCGCCTGTTGGCGGTGGTGGTGGCGGGTCTAAACCTGCCGCGAAGAAGGTCGCCCCCAAAAAAGCGGCGAAGAAAAAAGCGCCCAAGAAGGCAGCTAAGAAGAAAGCTGCACGTAAGGCGGCAAAGAAGAAAGCCGCAAAGAAGAAGGCCGCAAAGAAGAAACCGGCGAAGAAGGCGAAGAAAAAGGCTAGCAAGAAGTCCGCGCGACGCCGTCGCTGAAAACGAAGAAGGGAAATGTGACTCAGGATCGAGCCGCAGCTGTGTGCTGCGGCTCTTTTGTCTTAGCAAACGATTGAATGCGAAGCGTCGCTGGAACCCGTCCGGGCGAGCTCGGCGTCGCTCGCCACGAACCTTCCCCGCATTATTTCTTTCGCTGCACCGCCTCCAGACATCTCCCATAAAGCTCGAGCAGATGATTGGCATAGTCTTCCGGCTTTGACGCTGCCCCTGAGCCTTGAAAACCGACGCCGGACGAACTCGTCCGGCCGTAGCCGGTGGTCATGGCGACAAATTTCATCAGGTCGAGGGCGATGTCTTCATTGCGGCGTGAACCGGCGGTGCTGGCGGATACTTCGTCCATGAATTCCTCCGTGGGAACGCGAATGCTGGGTATTTCGTCGTCCATACTGCGCGACATAAGTGCGGCAGAAAAATGATAGCAGAACACGAAGAAGGCCATGAACCACGAAGAACACGAAGGTTCACAAGGCAAGGCATCAAAACCTTTGTGAACCTTCGCGTCCTCTGTGGTTAAAATTTGAGACTTTATCCAGAGCTACGCTGCGCGGGACACTTCACTCATGAGCGCGAGCAGATTCTGTTCCGAGTCGCGAAAAAAGGTCATCCACAAATCGTGGTCAGGCATTTTTGCGATCATGTGTGGCTCGTCCTCGAAGCGCACTCCGCTCGCGAGCAACTGGCGATGCGAAGCCGCGATATCGGGAACGGAGAAATACAGAATTGAACTGGGATGATCGAATTCCGGTTTCTCGGCAACATCGAGCATGAGGCGCACGCCCCCGCAGTCGAAAAAAGCCAACTTCCCCGCGGTAAATAACAGCGGCAAGCCCAGCTTGTCCCGATAAAATGCTGTGGCACGATCGAGGTCGTGCGCGTTAATAGCGATTTGGCCGATGCGCGAGATCCCAATATTCATGGTCGCGTTCAGGTCTCGATTCCCACGTAGCAAACGCGGCCGACCAGATAACTGCTTGCGTTCTTGTCTGCCTCAATGGGCATGATTTCGACGGGGTAGGCCTGGTTGTGCGGACGTAATACCAGATTGTTCCCGGCTACTTCCACGTACTTAACCGTAGACGTGCCATCTTTGCTCACCGCGTACATGTTGGATTCGCCCTTACGATAAGGCTTGAGCGAGTTGTAATGGCGATCGATAAGGACGGTGGCCCCGGGCAGAAGCCGAGGATACATGCTCATGCCATCGCGGCCATCAACCTGAATCACAACGAAGCGTTCCCAGTCGTCGCGGCGTCCCTCGGTCTCAGCCCGAAGGCTCGCAAGGAAACTCTTCTTGAACTTGAGAATTTCCTTCACGTTCATGCTCATGACCAGAGGTTCGGTAGCGGCGATGGCGCCGTCGACGACCAGGACATTCTGAAACTCGTCCTCGCTCGGCGGCAGGATGCTGGCGCGCTTGTTAACTTCATTTGGATCGAGCAAGTCGAGCACGGATAGGTGTTGCACCCTCAAGACCTTGTCCATGCCCTCTAGACTCAAGCCGCGCTTGCGATTGAGGAAGTTCGAGATGTGCGCTTGTTTGAATCCGGTCTGTTCAGCCAGGCGCAGCCCGGTCAATCCTTCCTCTTCGATGCGATGCCAAAGAGTTTTGCGTAGGTTTTCTTGCAAGACTTTGAATTTCATAACGCGCAGTATACCACGGCTTATAGCGGATCGCTATTGATAATGTCATTCTAACATCTCAAAGGAAACGGCATGCCGAAGGGCTGTGCAAAAGGCAAGATCGGTTTCCACAGCCAAAATGGTCAATAGCATCTGGCTATTGTGATGGTCATCACACACATCTGACAGAAAAATAGTTCTTGACTTTATGGCGAACACGAAGTTATATCATAACTAGCTCGTTATAACTACTCTGGTAATGGGAATGAATCGATGACCTGCAACCCACAACCCGAAAATGAGGCAGGGGGCTTTGTCGAGTTTCGCCGCAAGATCCGCTCGGCCGAAGTACTCTCTGGCGCCATGGAACAACTGCTTCGAATGCTGCAGTTTACCGGTAAAGTCAGCGTGGTCGTGCAAAACGGCCGCGTGTTGAAGTCCGGATACGAGGAGGGCTATTTTCGCCAGCCGCTGACCTGATCGGCCGTGTGATTTGCGGTGCATTGGTTAGTCGGAGTGCTCTACTCATAGCTAAATAAATTTAACAGGTTCTCCGTAAGAGAAACGGGCCCTGTGACCGAGAAATCGGCACAGGGCTTTTTTATTTGGGCTGAGGCATCAGCCTGACCCCCAACAACGAATTCATTGCCACGGAGGCAATCATGGAAATCGAAGGTTTGGAGATCATCCGGTTGGAACTGAAGTATTGCGAACGATGTGGCGGGTTGTGGATGCGCACCTGGGGAACGGAAGACGCGTATTGTCCCGCCTGTGCCGTGGAAGTGCTCGATCTTCCCATCGGGGGAAGAAGGCGAAAGCTGCGCCTGCTGGTGAACGACCGGGTCGACCTTAAGAGCCAGGGTGAGGACTGGTCAGCAGTTTGCGGCGAAGGGGGGAACGCATGAGCGCCAACGTGATTGCCTCGCTTTATGCATTTGCAGAGACGTCCGGGATGCCGCCATGCGTTAATTCCGAACATGCTTTTGCGGATGCAAGTGAAGATCCTGTAGGCGAACAAACTGATTTCAGACCGACCGACTTGATCCGTGAAGATGCCGCGAAGGAAAACCTAACAATCCCCGCGGACGACCCGGCGATCTTGCCGGACACTCCGGCTCCCGCCGGCGATCCTGATCTCTGGTTATACCGAAAACGTACGGTTGGGCTACTCCGTCGCTATATGCGGCTTTCGATCGAAGTAGGCCGGCTGCCCTCGCTGCTGGGGCGGGAGTTTTTTCGGACCCGAGTGACCTCGTACCGATCTTCTACATTCGAAGACGCGGTGATCTTTGTGCACGACGTAGAACGAAGCCTGGAAAAACTGTGCGAGTTCGATAAGAAGCTGATCGCAAAGATCGTGCTGCAGGAATACCCGCAGGAGGAGGCTGCGCGTTTGATAGGGTGTGGACATCGTCAAGTGGCTCGGTGCTATGTCGAGGCTTTGGATCGAGTCTCTGAAATATTCCTGAACAGGCGGTTGCTCCTCCGATTGCCCTGCGTGAAGCCGGAGGCGGAAAAATCTTGTCAAGGGGGTAAAGGCGATGAATTTCACGTAAGTGATTCAGAACAAACCGAAAATAAATATTGAAATCATGTCATAGTTTCCTTTTCAACCTGATATTCTAAATATAGATCGCAAGAATTTCGAAGGGCGCCCCAAGCGCCCTTTATTTTTTGGCTATCCTTCGAGTCATAGTCCAAAGGATCAAATGAGCAAAGCTAAGTCAACGAGGGTGCGCAAGCGCCCGAAGAGAGCTCCGTCCGTGCCAAAGAAGGCGCTGAAGCGGGTTGATCTCGGGGTCATCGGGGAAAGAATCACGAATCTGGTAGGGAATCGCGCGATCGAGATGGTTCAGATCACGATAGACGAAGTCAATAAGGGCCACTACCTGGCGATGAAGTACCTGTTCGAGATGATCGGATTGTGTCCGGCAACGGCTCCCGAAGGAGAGATCCAGGAAGATTCGCTGGCCAAGACTTTGTTGCGTCGGTTGAGGTTTCCGGAAGAGACAGATGCCGGCAACGAGGTTACCAAAGAGTGTGTGTCGGAGCCGGTTGAGCAAGAGCAAGAGAGTGATGCCGTAAAATGAAAGTCAGTGACTGGTCAAAGGTTACGCAAAGTTTCTCATTGGCCGCGGGCCGTTGGTCGACGGCGTTGGGGAATCGGGGCGATGCCCGGTCGCGGTCTCCGGCGCAGAAGAAAAACTTGCCACACAGGACTTTCATGATGGACATGAGTTGGGTGACCGGTCGAATAGCGGTCGGAGGGGGCATCTGGACGGCGGAGAACATGGCGCAGGTGGCGCGTGCCGAGGTAACGCATGTCATCGACATGCAGATTGAATTCGACGACACGACGCTGGCCTTGCCGCACGGGATTACGGTGCTATGGAATCCGATTGACGATGACTTCCAACCCAAGTCTCCCGAGGTTTTCCAGCGAGGTGTGGATTTTGCGCTGGAAGCACTTGATGAGCCGGGAACCAAACTCTTCGTTCACTGCGCGGCCGGAGTGCATCGGGCACCGATGATGACTCTGGCGATTTTGTGCTCCCTGAGTTGGAAGTTGGAAGACGCGCTCCGGTTGATCGAAGCCAGACGTCCGGTCGTGGATTTCGCGGACGTGTATGTGAACAGCGTCAAGAAATTTTTGCAGGAGCAGGTAAGAGCCGCGAAGTAGGGATATGAGTTCTCGGTTCCCAGTTCCTGGTTCTCAGTTCGAAAAGCAAATCGACTTCGCACTTTAACCCAAAACAACTCAGCGCATTTAGCCGCCTGCCGCGGGGCGCTGAAGTGTGAATTGTATCTAGCAACGGAGGAGTTATGTTCGAAGCGCGCCGCCCTTCTGGGTGGCTTTTTCTTTTGCTGCTGGCGCTGGCTGCATCAGCACAAACGATCCCCACCACGACGATCAGCGAAGTTCACTATCGAAGCCTTGGCCACGCACTCGCGAGGATCACAGATCCTGCAAGCGTCGCCGCTCAACAGCGTGGAATCGACAACGGTTTGCACGGAGCAGTTCGCCATCCGAAAGAGCCACCCGCACGCACCGCTGCGGATTGCGAGATGGCAGCTTTGGCGCTTTTGGATGACACCACTGGTCAGGCATGGACCGGTGAGTACGACGTCTGGAGCGACTTCTTGCCGGGAGATGCCACCGACATTTTCCCGGGAGACGGGTTGAACATCGCCATTCCATCACGGGGTGCGGCATTTTCCGCTATCGTGAGCGATGTCGAGATTACGGTAAACAATCCGGAAGGCGAGCACTTCAGCTACAAAATCAAGTTTGCCAACGACGCGGCGAAAGCTTTGGCCTTTGAATTCGAAGCCGCTAGCGGCACAACTTCTCTGTTCGTGAACCAATACACCAATGCACAGGTCGGGGTGACGTACCTAGCCGATTTGACCGCGGCACAAATCACGCTGGTCACTTCGACTGCCATTAGCGTCGATGCAGGCTTAGCGCCAGTCAGCGGCGGCGGAATTGAGGTCCGCTGGAGTGATGCTGGATGGGGCCCCGGCAACGACCGCAACCTCGTGGGACGGTTCACGACGCAAGCTCTTACTATTCCGCGACTGTCTGAGGTGCAGGACTGCTATTTGCAACAATACGACAATTCCGTGCCGCCGAAATATTCGAGGTACAGTGCCGCTCTGCATGTGGATTATCCGCTTTAAGCGCAATCAACAAAACTTTCGAATACGTGTGCCCGTGAGAAAACAGGCGCTGGCACTGTAGCTCGCGAACAGCAAATTTCAATGCAGAGGTGCCCATGAATCCGAATGACCAATGCAATTCCGTCTCCCTGAAGGAACACCTGCTCTCCTTGATAGCCATCGAGCGCGAATTGGCCAACCGCGAGAGGACTTTCGTCGGCCTGCGTTTTGAGCTCGCCGAAAGAGCGCTGCAACTAGACCATGTTGAAATGCTTCGGCGTCTCGAGCTCTTGAATCACGCGCACGAAGACGCCCGCCAGAAAGAAGCCAGTTTCGTCGGTCGCGAAGTGTACGAGAGTCAGGTAAAGGAAAACAATAAGTGGCGCGATGAAGTCAACTCTGCCCTGTCCAATCGGCAAGGCAAAGCCTCGGTGACCTCTGGTCTGGCGGGCGCGATCGGAGGGTTGGCTCTAAGCGCCCTGTTTGGACTCTTCATGTATTTCGCCAAGGCGTTATTGATCGGCTTTCCGAAATAGAACTTGCTTCTTCCGTCCGCTTGTCTGAACTGCTCCATTTCCCATTCCCCACAAAATGCAGTCTTGCTTCGAAATTCAGGAGGTATAGCGATGGATTTTCTAGCCACACTTTTGCAGACGATTTCCTTTGTCCCGACGCTGGTGAACGGGATTGAAGGTCTGTTCAGCCATCGGCCAGGAACAGAAAAGAAAGACGCAGCCTTGTCATTCCTGCAGACAGCCTTGTCCATGGGTAACGCGGTCGCCAATCGACAGATCGTCGATCAGGAGAAGTTCAAGGACGGTATGGGGAAGGTAATCGATGGCGTAGTCGAGTGCCTGAATGCCTCGGTTTGGGCAAAGGCGAAGTAGGGACCACAAGCGACGCCTCAACACGCTCATCGCTGAATACCGCCGCTATCCCACCTCTTCGCTCCAGTTCTCCAGCGTCTTCTTCACAAAAGCCATGAACTGATCCGCAACCGCGCCGTCGATGAGGCGGTGGTCGTAGCCCAGCGTCAAGTGAACGACAGAGCGGATAGCGATGGAGTCATTGCCGTCGTTGTCCGTGACCACCAGAGGCGCTTTGGTAATGCCGCCGACACCGAGAATTGCCGAGTTCGGCTGGTTGATGATGGGCAGTCCGAAAACAGCTCCAAACTGTCCGGGGTTTGTGACGGTGAAGGTTGAACCCTCCACTTCGTCGGGCTTCAGTTTCTTCGAGCGCGCCCGCTCGCCTAAGTCGGAAATCCCGCGCTGCAACCCAAGGAAATTCAGCTCATCAGCATTTTTCAGTACAGGAACGATGAGGCCCCAATCGAGTGCGACCGCGATACCGACGTTGACGTGCCGGTGATACCGAATGTTTTCGCCTTCGATGGATGCATTGACAATCGGAAACTGCTGCAGCCCAATGATCACGGCGCGGACGAAGAACGGCATGAAAGTCAGTCGCGCGCCGTGACGCTGCTCAAAAGCAGACTTGGTTTTGCTACGCAGCTGTACGATGCGAGTGATGTCCACTTCGAACATGCAATGCACATGCGCGCTGGTTCGACGGGATTCGATCATTCGCTGAGCGATGATCTTGCGCATCTGCGTCATCGGCACTAAGTCGCCGGGGATGGACGGCGGTGGTGGCGTCGCAGGTCGAGGCGAAGATACCGGCGACGAAGCTGCGGGCGCACTCGCGTGAGCTGAAACCGAAGCAACACGAGTTTCCGTCTTTTCCAGGAAAGCCATGATGTCCTGCTTGGTAATGCGTCCACCCATGCCGGTGCCCTGCACCTGCGACAGATTCACGTTGTGCTCACGAGCAATCTTCCGAACCAGGGGCGAAGAGCGAGCATGTTCATCTTCTTCTGGCTCAGGCTCGGCGATCGCCTGGGGTTCCACCGGGGAGGGGGTTGGAGGAGCAACTGCTTGCGTCTTCTCCGGCGGCGGAGAGGCCTTCGAAGGAGCGGGAGCGGCGGCGGCTTCGCCATCGCCAGCGATGGTTCCGACTACCGTATTCACCTGTACAGTGTTGCCCTCGACCACCTTGATGTCCTGCAGAATACCCGAAGCGGGCGCGGGAATTTCGGCATCCACCTTGTCGGTTGAGATCTCAAACAGCGGTTCGTCGCGCTGCACCTTGTCGCCGGGCTTCTTCAGCCACTTCGTAATAGTCCCTTCAAAAATAGACTCGCCCATCTGGGGCATAACGATATCGGTAGGCATAAATTCCTTCCACGCGGTCCCGGTGACAAATCTCGGACCAAACGTAATCTTTCATTATATCCAAGGCCAGATGTTGGCCATCGATGATTACTTGTCTTCGTCTTTTTCCGAACCGCCCGGCAGCGGACCAACTCCAAACGATTTTTTCCAATAGTCTTGCACACCAGGCGGCAGCTTTTGTATTCGCGACAGAAATGCCGTGACTTTCCAGATATCCTGGTCGCTGAGAGCTTTACTCCAAGCCGGCATTCCCGTGTAGCGAATTCCCGTGCGGACCGCATAGTAAATATGCCACTCCGGATCATCCAGCGGATCAAGGATCAACTGCGGCACAGGCGGATAAAATGACTTCTCCAACGGGCTGGGCTTATTATCGAGCGTCCCGTGGCACGTGGAACAGTTCATGGTGTAAACCTTCATACCGTCGATCAAATTCTCGTCGGTAGGCGGAATCGGATTGCTGACTCGCGGGGCATGGCGTTCCATGGAAGCGTCTAATGCGCTCATGAGAACGCGGTGTTCGAGCCGAGGCGGAATCGCGTCCGCGTTGGTCGGCATCAAGCCCAGAGTGGCTACAGCCAGTGCACCCAAGCCGAGCACCAGCAGCGTGACCACGACTCCGAGAATAAAATTGCGCATTTCCCCTCCTCGCTCTTTCGCGAATCCCAGTCGACTAGCTTATACGCCTGCCGTTGCAACCACGTCGTGCAGAGTAAGTAAGTCCAGGCCGCGTCCAGGCTGCAGAAGACAGCAACTCGAATTCAAACTAATACGCTTTCATCCGGCGCGCCTCCCGCACGACGTCGCTGACCTTCGGCAGAAAATATTCCTCCTGAGGCGGGGAGAATGGCACAGGAGAATCCTGCGCCGTGATGCGGACAATAGGGCCGTCGAGATCGTCAAATGCCTCTTCATTGATGATCGCCGCAATCTCGCCCGCGATGCCGCCGGTACGCACGTCCTCATGGAGCAGGATCACCTTATTTGTTTTGCCCACGGTCTGGGCAATCGCGTCACGATCAAGTGGCGAAAGCGTGCGCAAGTCGACCACTTCCAGCTCCGTTCCCTCTTTCGCCAGAATCTCGGCGGCTTCGAGCGCAACGTGCACCATCGCGGCATAAGTAATGATGCTCAGGTCGCGACCCTCCCGGGCAACTCGCGCCTTGCCCAGCGGCACGATGTAATCTTCGGCGGGAACCTCCTCTTTGATTCGCCGATAAAGATACTTGTGCTCGAAGAAGATCACCGGATTATTGTCGCGAATCGCGGCTTTGATAAGACCCTTCGCGTCGTAAGCGCCGGCTGGACAAACGACTTTCAACCCGGGCGCATGCACAAACCACATCTCTGGATTCTGCGAGTGAAACGGCCCCCCGTGGACGTTTCCGCCACTCGGCCCCCGAATGACCAACGGAGCAGGCGCACCCCAGCGGTAATGTGCTTTGGCAACCATGTTCACAATTTGGTTGAAGGCGCAGCCGATGAAGTCCATGAACTGAAACTCGGCAACGGGGCGCATACCAGTGAGTGACGCGCCGAACGCCGCGCCGACGATGGCGGATTCCGCAATGGGCGTATCGATTACACGTTCGGGACCGAAGCGCTCGATGAAGCCATCAGTCACTTTGAAAGCGCCCCCGTAGATGCCGATATCCTCGCCAATGCAGAAGACTGCAGGATCGCGCTCCATCTCCTCCCAGATTCCCTGGCGAATAGCTTCGAGATAGGTAAGTTGAGGCATAGCTTCGTGCTCGCTTCTTCCCTTTCCGCGCCCCGGAAGTGTGCAACCGGATCGCCGAGGCTTCTCTGACATCGTAAACCGGGAGGATGTCGGCGAGAGCATTGTAGTGCAGCGCTATAAGAAGACGATAGCGGTTGCGTAAAATCGTGACCCGACGTCCACGTCGGATATCACAGAACGCAGACCACTCCTCTCGGTTAAATGGCCAGAGACCAAAAGCTATCCATGCTATTCTGAGGTCAATTTCCCATGAAGGTCATCTATCAAGACCTTCCACCCGTGGAAGTCGCCGGACGGAAACTGGTGGGCCGTGTCCTGTTTGGCCTGCTAGTGCTGGTGGCTGCGCTCGTGGGCGCCACCGCCGGATTGTTACTCGTCTATTCCACCGATCTTCCCCAGGTGGAAGAGTTGGAACATTACCGTCCAAGTTCGATTACCGAGCTTTATGACGGCCGGGGCCGCATCATCGGTTCGTTCGCGCTGCAGAGGCGAGTGGTGGCGTCTTACAGCGATTTTCCACAGGTGTTGCGCAACGCCTTGATTTCGATTGAGGACAAGGATTTCTATCGTCACTGGGGCATCAATGTCTGGCGGATCGCCGGCGCGGCGTACCGGGACATTGAATCCGGAGGCAGAGTCCAAGGCGCATCGACTCTCACTATGCAGCTTGCGCGCAACCTCTTTCTTTCGCCCGATCGATCCTTTCATCGCAAGATCGAGGAAGCCTTGCTGGCGATTCAAATCGAGCGCCGTTTTACCAAGGAACAGATCTTCACTCTTTATGCCAATCAGATTTTTCTCGGCCATGGAGTGTACGGGTTCGAGGCTGCTTCGGAATACTACTTCGGTAAGCCAGCCAAGCAGCTCACGCTTGAAGAAGCCGCACTGCTGGCAGGACTGCCGAAAGCGCCGGGATTTTATTCGCCGATCAATCATCCCGATCGCGCGATCAAGCGTCGCAACCTCGTCATCAATGGGATGTTAGAAGACGGCAAGATCACAGCGCAACAAGCCGTCGAGGCTCGCAACAAACCCATCGCGTTAAGGCTGCAGCACGATCCCAACTCGCTGTCGCCGTATTTTGTCGAAGAAATTCGACGCTATCTGGAGAATAAATATGGCAGCAATCAGGTTCTCGAGGGCGGATTGCGGGTTCACACTTCTCTGGACGTGGATCTGCAGCGGGCAGCAAATCAGGCCGTGCTCGACGGTCTGGCCGCTTATGAACGCCGCCATGGATGGAAGGGTCATCTGGAAAATGTGTTGACGGAGAACGTATCTCTTGCCAACTATCAGCATCCTGACTGGGATGAGGAACCCGAGGTCAACGGCTACGTCCACGCTTTGGTCATGGCTCTCGCGCCCGGATCAGCCACTATCAAGTTCGGCCGCTATACGGCAACCCTCATTCCAGCCGATGCGGCTTGGACTCAACACAAGCTCCCCGACATTCTGAAGCCCGGTGATATTGTTTATCTGAAAATCGTGTCCCTTGGCAGCGAAGGGAAAGCACGAGTGAGCCTGGAACAGGACTCCGGCACGCAGGGCGCCTTGATCGCAATCGACAATGCCTCCGGCGAGATCAAGGCGATGGTCGGTGGGCGGGACTTTGAGTTGTCCAAATTCGACCGCGCTACGCAGGCTCTACGGCAAGTAGGATCGTCTTTCAAACCCTATGTCTATACCGCTGCCATCGATCAGGGAGCCAGACCGGATGACACCATCCTCGACGCACCTGTCACTTTCCAGACCGCGTCCGGCCCCTATACTCCGCACAATTATGATGAGAAGTTTGAAGGCACCATCACGCTGCGGAGGGCGCTCGCGCAATCACGCAACATTCCCGCACTCAAGCTCGCCGACCGTCTCGGGATAAGAACCGTCATCGACTTCGCGCATCGCTTTGGGATTACTTCTAATATTCCAGCTTACCTGCCCGTGGCGCTGGGCGCAGCCGAAGTCACATTGTTCGAGCAGACTTCCGCCTTCAGCGTTTTCCCCAATGATGGCGTCCGCATCATGCCGCGCTACATCACGAAAGTTGAGGACTACGAAGGCCGGGTGCTGGAAGAAGATTTCCCCGACGTAAAAGATGTGATCAGCGCTCGCACAGCGCGCATCATGACCTTCATGCTGCGCGAAGTGGTGCTGCACGGAACCGGGATTGCCGCCTCCAGCATGAAGTATCCGCTGGCGGGCAAAACCGGCACCACCAACGATTTCACCGATGCCTGGTTTGTTGGCTTCTCGCCCGCCATGACCACTGGAGTGTGGATTGGTTATGACGAAAAGAAATCGCTCGGAGCCAAGGAAACCGGAGCCCGCGCCGCGCTCCCCATCTGGATGGACTTCATGAAAGTTGCGCTGGCCGGCAAGGATCCGGGAGCGTTTCAGCCCATGCCCGATCTGCCGCCCAGGCCAATACAAGTAGACACTGCAGACACAGCGCCAGCCGCGGAAGAAGCACACTAGCAGCTTGAATTTGAGATAAATCTGCGCCTAGGGCTTCGTTTTACGCCTCGGCAGCGGTCTCGGTGCTGGGCCGGGCGATGGTTCTGGCAACGGGCCAGGCGGTGGTCCCGGTGTGGGACCGGGCGGCGGCCCTGGCGTCGGACCAGGGCGTGGTCCAGGCGTTGGGCCAGGGCGTGGTCCAGGCGTTGGTCCGGGAGGGCCAGAAAGGCCGAAGTTCCCATTACGAAAGCTGTTTCGGCGTCTCATCACCTATCAGGTGCCGTATCTGGCATGGCCACTCTCTTTCGTGCCCGCCCTCACCTAAGGTTTCTGGGTTGCAACCTTGGGTGCAGTTTCGGACACCTCGTATCCGTTGATCTCGAAACTTAGAATGTTTGAAACAGCAGTTCTAAACTTGACTGGCATCCCTCCTGACTGCAATACGCCAACGCTTCTCTGGATGAATACCACTTTATCGATTGCGCCTCCGTTGCCACTGACGGTTTCGATGGACTCGAAGCTCTGCGATGTCAGATTGGCCAGTTGTTGGTCTGACAAGTCCTGGAAAATCTGTCCCAGTCCTTGGCGAAAGCCGCCTCCGGCGATTCCAACCCCTTGCGCGAAGCCGGGGCCAAAGAAGAGCTGGATGGCGCTACCAATCGTTGTCATCCCTTGAAGGAGGTTGAAAAAGATCGCGCGCCGGCCCCGGGCCTGTCGATAGACGGAAAAGTAGCTAACCGCGCCCGCTAGGGGCACCGGGGCAACCGTAGCCGGTCCTTCCCGGTAATACTTATTCTTCACCGTTCCCGCGAACCACTCAACCTCAGCCTGAACCGATGCGAGCGGGATCTGCAGCTTCACCGGTCCTTTATTTGTGATCGACAGCTGTACAACGTAGAAGTTGTTTGCGATGCCTGCGCCGAACCGCGAGGAGGCTTGATCAAAGCTCATTATCGTAGAACGATAAGTCAAATTTTCGTCGCGTCCCGGCAATGTTTCATAGGACGTTGACGATAGTGTCTGACCCGCGACGGTCAGCAGGACCCTGGCTATACGAAATGGTTCGCTATAGCCTGAAACGCACGGAAACGAGAAATCGACGATGACGATGTCGTCTTTCGCGGCTCGGATCGTTGGAGGCAGTGCTTGCTGCGCGGGAGTGGCGGCGGGACATATGTAATATGCTCCGCCGGATACCGGGGTCGGCGAAACTGGGGCAAAGGCTGGTAACGTAGGATCACGGGGCACGATCGTCACTGCGATCTTGGCCGGGTCATTGCCAAAATTCTTCCCATCAATCTTGATGCTGCCCGTACCTAAAGTTCGGTCCAGTTGCAGCACTTCGACGTCGTCGATGTGAGGCAGGGTGGAGTTCATATTAGTATTAGGATCGACGTCTTTATAGGCGGTCCCGCCGGTGCCCGCCACGCCGACTGTCGAAGGGAAGTAATCTTTCGACGCCGTAAACTTGACGACAATCTGGGAGTCTTTTGCGGACACGACATCCAGCGTTCCAGTTACGCCCTTCTGCGGGGCGACGAACACTGTCGGGCTCGCCGTAGGAAGGGATTCTCCTCTGATCTCAAGGTAAAAGGAAGCATTGCCGTCCGGCGTTGCCGCAGCCTGGAATAAGTTGATGCTGGTGATCTTTGGGGTTGGAGTATTCTGCGGCTGGGCTTGTCCAGTGGCCGGCTGATTCTGCGCATTCGCTTGCTGGGCTTGCGGGGCAGCCGGTTGAGCCTCCGCGCCTTTCGGCTGGGTTTGTTGGGTCGCTGGTGAAGTTTGTGTTTTTCCTGATTGAGCTTGCTTCTTCGGCTTCGAAGCGGGTGCTTTCGTCGGCTGAGTTTGAGCGCTCGATTCAGCAGAGACTAAGGCAACGGTGAAGAAAAGCAGGCAGAGGGGCAACCAGAGGACGAGGCGGGCCATCGGCTCCTCCCGGGCGGTTCATCCCCCTCGATGACCGCGTGCGGAATACTGCCGTATGGACGACGGGAAGTCAACATTTTTTTATCCTCATGTGCAGCGACAAGCCTAATGGATGTGTTGATTCACCGCTGCGAAGCTCTCGTCCAAAATACGCGCCGCTTCATCGACATCCGCCTTCGAGATGTTCAGCGGCGGCGACATGCGGATGACATTGCCATAGAAGCCACCTTTGCCGACCAGCAGACCGCGCTTGCGGCATTCCTCCATCAAGGCATTTGTGCTCGCTGGTGAAGGCTGCTTCGTCGTGCGATCCTCGACCAATTCGAGCGCCTGCATCAGACCCATTCCTCGAACGTCGCCGATCAGCGGATGCTTCTGCTGCAGTTCTTCCAGTTTCTCGCGGAAATAGGTTCCAACTTCGGCGGCATTGGTTCGCAAGTCGTCCTCTTCGATCACGTCGATGACGGCCTTCGCGGTCGCGCAAGTGACGGGATTTCCGCCGAACGTCGAGATCGTCAGACCCTGAAATGAATCGGCAATCTCAGGCTTAGCGACGGTGAGCCCAATCGGCACGCCGTTTCCCATACCTTTGGCCGCGGTAATCATGTCGGGCTCAACTTCCCAGTGTTCGATTCCGAACCACTTGCGGCCAGTTCGTCCCCAACCAGTCTGCACTTCGTCGGCGATGAAGTCGCCCCCATATTGCTTCACGATGTTGAAGGCTATTTTGAAATATTCTTTCGGTGGCGTGACGAAGCCCGCGACACCCTGGATCGGTTCAGCGAGAAACGCGGCGATACGTCCCGAGGTCGAAAACTGAATCGTATTCTCGATGTCCTTGGCGCACGCGACCTCGCAGTCGGGATACTTCAACCCCAGCGGGCAACGGTAGCAGTATGGATTCATGGCATGAACAATGCCAACCTCGATCGTGCCCCGCCGCCAGGTGTTCATGCCGTTCAGCCCGCGCGCCAATGACGAACGTCCGCTGTAACCGTGACGCAGGGCGACCGCTTCGAAGTTTCCGGTGTGCATGCGCGCAATCTGAATTGCGGTCTCGTTAGCCTCGGTGCCGCTATTGGTGAAATAGGACTTCTTCAGGGCTCCCGGCGTGATCTGCGCCAGCTTTTCCGCCAGCGTAACCATCGGCTCATTGGGGAAACAGGTGGAGACGTGCTGCAGACGGTCGATCTGAGCTTTCGTGCGCGAAGTGACGCGCGGATTGCAGTGGCCCACACTGATGGTCACGATGCCGCCAAAGAAGTCAAGATACTTTTTGCCCTCAACGTCCCAGACGTGCTGCATTACGCCGTGGTCCATGGGCAGCGGATCGGAAAAATAAGTCGTGACGGAAGGAAATATGTACTCCTTCTGCTTGCGATTGATTTCTTCGCGGGTGAGTCGCGTTTTCTCAGCGGGGATCGTGGGAGCGCTCATGATGAAGCCTCAGGACCGGATTCCATCATAAACCAGCGGCTAACGCGTAGGGACGGACGCCCTTGTTCGCCCAGCGGAACGGAGCTCCGCAAGTTGTGCTTCCCCAGCTAGGCAAGCTTGCGCCCGTCCGGACGTGCGTCCAGCCTACGTGGTTTTATGCGGATTTTTCTCGCTGACTATGAAGTCTAGCCACCACCAGCCGAATCTCTTCATAGCTGATGTCGGACGCCAGAGCGTCTTTCAGAGGCTTCAACGCTCGCGTCCCTAGCCGGGCGCAGGCTTCTTCGATGCTAGTCAGTTTGGCTTCGTCGACCCACTCCGGCTGGAATTGCAGCTCTCCTTTTTCCACCAGATTGGCGATTAGACCGACGACAGAACCGATGTGGCGACCGCGAAGGTTTGCAATCTCAAGAAACGAGCGCCCTTCACCCAATAAGCGGATGGTTTCTTCGGCGGGCTTTGACTTCAATTCCAGAGGCGCGCTAGCGCGTGCGCCATTGTTGAACTCTGCCAGCGCCTGCAGAATCCGCTGGCCGTAGCGTTCGGTTTTCCGTTCGCCGAATCCTGGAATGCCGCGGATTTCCGCCAGCGATATTGGTCGACGCCGGCAAATCTCATCGAGCGAACTGTCATGCATGACCACGAAAGAAGCCATTTTCTCTTCTTTCGCTACTCCGCGCCGCCACTCGCGAAGATACTCGCGCAACTCGAGATCAACATCTGAAACCGGGACAGAAGTTCCCACTCGCTCCGGACTCGGTGAAGCGACCGGCTGCATAGCACTCGCATTGCTAGAACCCTTGCGCCGCCTGCGTCGCGGAGTGGGAGCAGGCGCGAACAGGAATGCGGGCAGGCCGCTGCAGACATCACATGCGTCGCACGAGGTCCACTTGGGAGTCTCCCCGAAATGCAGGCAGATTTCACGATGACGGCAACTCGCCGAATCAACGAAGCGGCGGATGGTGTGGTAGCGCTGCCAGGCACGTTCCTTCTCAGCAGCGTCGCTGATCTTCTCGATGAAGTACGCCAGCAAACCGGCATCGCGTTTCTGCCACAGCAACAGGCAATCGGCAGGCAGGCCATCGCGACCGGCGCGACCGGCTTCCTGATAATACTGCTCTATCGACTGGGGCAGAGAGAGGTGGATCACGGCACGCACCGTGGCCTTGTTGATGCCGAGGCCGAAGGCGATGGTTCCCACAAGTACGCGCACCTCGTCGGCCATCCATCGTTCCTGGTTGAGCCGCCGCTGATCTTTTTCCATCTGGCCGTGATAAGCGATGGCGGGAATTCCCTGCTCCTCAAGGAAATCAACCGTCTCTTCCAAGCGCGCGATGGTAGGCGCATACACAATGATGGCGCCGTCAGCGTAGCTGCGGAGTGCGTTCACCAGCAGCGCTGGCTGCTCTCCGTATTCACATTGCCGCGCTATATATCGCAGATTGGCGCGATGAAAGCTCGCAATGTACTTAGCCGGGTCCCGCAGTTGAAGCTGGGTAAGGATGTCATGACGGACCCGCCGGGTCGCGCTCGCCGTGAAGGCCGCGATCGGGAGATCGGGGAAATTGACTCGCAGCGAACTGAGCTGGCGATATTCAGGGCGAAACTCATGTCCCCATTCTGAGATGCAATGGGCCTCATCAATGGCAAAGTATGCAATTGGGATGCGCCGCAACAACGAGACCGTGTCCGCGCGGGCCAATCGCTCCGGCGAGAGATACAGCAGACGATATTCGCCCGCGCAAGCCTTTTTCGTAATGTCCGATTGTTCCCCGCTCGTCTGGGTGCTGTTCAGAACGGCCGCCGGAATCCCCATCTGCGCAAGCTGGGCTGCCTGGTCCTGCATCAGTGCGATTAGGGGCGAGATCACAATGGCGGTTTTGCCCGAGGCCAGCGTGGGCAGTTGGTAACACAGCGACTTGCCACCCCCGGTGGGCATGACCACACAGGTGTCGCGGCCGCCGAGCAGGCTGAGCACAATTTTTTCCTGCAAGGGTCTGAACGTGCCGTAGCCCCAGTAGCGTTGCAGCAGCGTAATAAGGTCAGCCTCGGACGGCATTCACACAGTATAGGATGGCCGCGGCCTTGGGTCGCACAGGGGCAGCCATAACTTGGAGCGCATTTCCAAAGATGGATGGCCGACGCGCGACTTCTGGCTATAATTACGAAACGCGATGAAGGCCTTTTTTCGATTCGTCTTGCTTACGCTCGTGCTGCTGGTGGTTGCGCTAGTGTCTGCATTGACGGCGATGCGCTTTGCCATTCACGGACGCGAGGTTTCCGTCCCCAATCTGGTTGGCAAGACGCCAACTGAGGCGCGAAGAATTGCCGACGCGGCGGGCTTCCAAATGGAAGTCGAACGGCAGTACTATAGTCCGTCGATTCCCGAAGGGCGAATTCTTTCGCAACTCCCAGCCCCAGGAACACAGGTGCGCCGGGGCTGGCAGATACGGGTCGCGGACAGTTTGGGACCGCA
This sequence comes from Terriglobales bacterium, assembly GCA_035601995.1. Taxonomy (GTDB): domain Bacteria; phylum Acidobacteriota; class Terriglobia; order Terriglobales; family Acidobacteriaceae; genus JABDBE01. Next base: position 161,681 of record DATNNE010000131.1, on the reverse strand, counting down.
GCGGGTCGAGATTCCCAACGTTCTTGGGGAGAGTCCGCGTGCAGCGGCGATCAATATACTACGCCGAGGATTGGATGTAGGCTCGGTAGCACAGATCGAAATGCGTGGCCCACCCCCAGACCAGGTGCTGGGACAAACCCCTGCGCCGAACGCCAGCGGCATCGCGGCGCCCAAGATCAGTCTCTTGACGACCGAGTCCGCACCACCACAGGCATTCCTGATGCCCAACTTCACCGGGCAGGCGCTCGGAGGCGTAACCCTGGTTTTGCAGGATTCCGGCTTCCGATTGGGGAGCGTCAACATTGCTCCATCCGCCACATCGCCTCCTGCTCCCGCCGTAGAATCTCCAGTCGCGCCGCCGCCCACACCACCGGTACCTCCGTCCCAACCCACGCCGGCCAGCGTCATCGTCTCGCAGAATCCTGCGCCCGGAGCCAAGATCGTCGCCGGCTCAGCGGTCAACTTCGAAGTACGCTAAATCTGCGGCTAGATTTTCTCTAAGATTGCCGCGAAGAAACCATCGCAAGGGTGCACTCCCGGAATCGTGCGCAAGTACGGTCCACTGGCTAGCGAATCGATATCTTCCCAACGCAATTCTCCCTGGGAGCGGAGTCGCTCCAGTTCAATCCGGCAATCGAGCACGCGGAACGAATGGTCGACGGACATTGACCTCTCTACGACCGCTAAATTCTCCTCTTTTTCCAGCGAGCAGGTCGAATAGACGATCCTCCCACCTGGCGAGACGCGCTGCATGGCGGATTGCAGGATGGACAGCTGCCGAGCCTGGAGGTCTATCAAGTCTTCGGGCTTCAGCCGCCATTTGATCTCAGGATTGCGGGCCAACGTACCGGTGCCCGAGCAAGGCACGTCAGCCAGCACGCGGTCGAACAGTGCAGTGGTCGGGAACTTGAGGGCATCGGCAATGATCACCTGAACGTTCATCGCGGCAACCAGCTTGCGCAACATCCGCGCGCGGTGCGGATGCAACTCCGTCGCGATAATGCGGGCGTTCGGATTGCGCTCCGCGAGGGTTCGTGTCTTCCCGCCGGGTGCCGCGCAACAGTCAAGGATGTTTGCACCATGACCGACGAGGAGCGAAACCAGTTGCGATGCTTCATCCTGGATCATTACTTGGCCGTCACGGAATTGGCGCGTGGCGGTGAGATCGCCAGAGACGACGTGATACGCCGATGCCAGCAGATGGCCCGGAGATAGCTCGATCTTCTGCTTCTTGATTTCCTCCGCTATGGTCGGATCCAGCAGGCGGATAGAGGTCTCGGGGATTCGCTGGTCGTACGTACAGACTTCTTTAGCGGACTCAAACCCGAATTCGTGAATCCAGCGTTCAACCAACCAAAGCGGGTGCGCGGAAGACGAAGCCAACTCCGCGGCCGTTTGGGCTGTGTCGATGGACGCGCCAGCATTGCCACTGGCGACTCCAGCGAACTTTCGCAAAACGGCATTAGCGAAAGGTGCTGCCGAACGTTTCCTGGCACGCTTCACGAGCTCTACGCTCTCGTGGACGGCCGCACGCTGGGGCACACGATCCAGAAACAACAATTGATAGGCGGCGAGGCGCAAAGCGGTAAGCACCTCTGGGTCAAGTCGGGTGAGCTTCTGCGAAGAGCGTTCTGCAATGTGGCTGTCCAGCCAGGATCGCCAGCGGAGAACGCCCATAACTAACTCAGTGGCTAGGCCGTGATCGGCAGAGGTCAGTACTGCGTGGCGTGAAGAATGCAGCAGCTCCGAGGCATAAGAGTCCTCGCGCTCAACTCGAAGCAGAATGTCGAAAGCCGCGACGCGAGCGGGAGAGATAGGCATCCAGTTCTCCTCGTGTTATAAACCCAGCTTCTCGCCGCTTCGAGGACGATAGCCATGAACGAAGTCTCCCGCTGGCATGCGCTTCTTGCCTTCCGGTTGGACCTCGAGCAGCGCCAGGGTCGTGCCTTCGCCACATCCGACAAACAAGCGATTACTCTCGACCAGCGATTCTCCCGGCGAGAGTGAACCCTGAGCCGCCGCCGCATCCCAAACGTGCAGATTCTTCCCACGAAACATCGTGAAGGCGCCGGGCCAAGGCTGGAAGCCGCGTAGACGATTGCAAATTTCTTGTGCCGTTTGGCGAAAATCAATGCGGCCGTCTTCTTTCTTGAGGATGGGCGCTAGCGTTGCTTTCGTGTGATCCTGCGGACGCGGCTTGATTGTGTCCTCCTGCAGCCCGCGCAAAGTGTCGACCATTAGGTGCGCACCGATTGCAGCCAGCATGGGAGCAACGGTCTCGGCAGTATCCGCCGGTTTGATCGGCATTTCTTTTTGCAGCAGGATGTCGCCCGTATCAAGTCCTGCGTCGATTCGCATGGTAGTGACCCCGGTTACGGTTTCCCCGAAAGCAATCGCCCACTGAATGGGCGCAGCCCCGCGATATTTGGGCAGCAAGGACGCATGCAGATTGATGTTGCCAAGACGCGGCAAGTCGATCATCCACTGCGGAATGATTCGGCCATAACCAACCACGATGGTTGCGTCGGGCTTGAGTGCGGTGAGCTGTGCACGGAATTCATCGTTGTTCTTGATGCTATCCGGCTGTGTAACCGGTAATTGAAGTGCGAGAGCAGACTCCTTCACGGCAGATGGAGCCAGCGCAAGGCCGCGTCCGCGAGGCTTGTCCGGCTGCGTAACCACCAAACGAACCGGGAAGCCCGCGTGAACCAGCGCTTCCAGCGTAGGGACGGCGAAGCGAGGAGTGCCGCAAAAGACGAGAGTGAGCGATTGAGTCATTGATCCATTGAGTCATTGAGTCATTGAGTCAAATGATTCAATCACTCAATGATTCAATCCCTACCATTCTCCCGCCTTCATCAGCTTGCGGATCTTTCGCTTTATCAGGTCACGCTTCAGCGCGCTGATGTGGCTGATGTAAAGCTTGCCGTTCAGGTGTTCGGTTTCGTGAAGGAAGGCGCGTGCCAGCAGTTCCTCACCTTCTTTAGTGGTTTTCTCGTACCATTTTCCGTTCACATCCTGGGCGCGAATCGTGACCTTGCGGGGACGGCTCACGGGCTCGCGAAATTCGGGAATGCTAAGACAGCCTTCGGGCTGAGTGTGTTTGCCCTCCGTGTGGAGAATCTCAGGGTTCGCCAACACTAGTTTGGCATCTGGATCTTCCTTGAAAGTCACGTCGATAACAGCGAGCCGTTGCGAGATCCCGATTTGCGGTGCGGCGAGGCCGACTCCATGCGCCTCATACATGGATTCAAACATATCCTCGACCAATTTTTTCAATTGCTCGTCGAAGACCGTAACCGGTTCTGCCGGTTTTTCCAGAACTGGGTTTCCAAACTTTACAATGGGATAGATCATTGAGTGGTTAGTAGTTAGTACTTTCTTAACTGCTCCGAGTAGCCTTGAAAGTTTCGCAACGTTTCTCCCATGGAGTCACCGCCAAACTTTTCCAGCGCGCAACGGGCCAGTGTCAGCGCTACCATGGCTTCTGCGGCCACGCCTGCCGCCGGCACTACGCATACGTCGGAACGTTCGTAGGCAGCTTTGACCGGTTCGCGCGTGGCAAAATCCACCGACTGCAGCGGACGACGCAGCGTCGAAATCGGTTTGAGATAACCCCGCACGCGCACGTCCTCTCCATTCGACACGCCACCCTCGATTCCTCCAGCGTTGTTTCGGCTGCGAGTAAATCCGGCAAACCCACTCGACTCGCTGTACCCTATTTCATCATGCACGGCCGAGCCAAGAGAAGCAGCAGCCGCGATCCCCGAGCCGATCTCGACCGCTTTTACCGCTTGCAGCGACATGACCGCAGCCGCCAGTAGCGCATCCAGACGCTCGTCCCATTGCGCATACGTCCCCAACCCGGGAGGGACATTGTGGGCGACCACTTCAAACACGCCGCCGACGGAATCTCCGGTCTTGAGCGCACGATCAACTTCTTCCTTCATACGCGATTCGGCCGCCGCATCAGCGCAATTGAGCAGAATTTCCTCGCGGTCCCGCAAGGGCGCAATACGCTCCCAGGAAATCTCCGAGTTCTCGATCGACGCATTACCAACCGAGACTACGTGACTAAGGACTTCAATTCCAAGTTCTCGAGCCAGCAGCTTCGCCAGACCGCCAATCGCAACTCGAGCCGCTGATTCACGGGCAGAGGCTCGTTCAAGCACGTAGCGAGCATCCGGAAAATTGTACTTCAGAGCGCCTGCCAAATCCGCATGGCCTGGTCTCGGCGAAGCCACGCGCTTGTGCTTGGCCGGATCGCCTTCTTCTACGGGAAGGGATTCCTGCCAGTTTTTCCAATCCTTATTTTCCAGCAGAACAGCGATGGGTGAGCCGATCGTCAACCCGTGGCGGACTCCAGAAATAATATGAGCGCTATCGCGCTCGATCTTCATACGTCCGCCGCGTCCGTAGCCCTGTTGCCGGCGCCAGAGTTCGCGATCCAGGAAGGCCTGATCGACTTTTAATCCGGCAGGCATACCCGACAGGAAGGCGACCAGAGCCTCCCCATGGGATTCCCCAGATGTGAAATAACGGAGCATTGCTCTGGATTGTATCCGATGAATTGAAGAGTTGTTTTTCCCCCCAGCATTAACGGGCTCGAAACACAAACTTTCTGCAGTGACGAATGCGGTAAAGACTTGTACAATACGCCTAAGCTTAGAAACCCGTCTTGGGCCGTCCGGCGCGCTTTTCGCCGCCCGGAGCCCTCCCGATTTACTTTCGTAAGGGAGTTGTGTTTGTGGAGCATGTCGCGAATTTACGTCGTTCCAGCCTGACGCCGCGAGAGCGTGAGGTCGTCAAAATGATTGCGGAAGGCAACTCCGCAAGAGAGATCGCCACCGTGCTGGGCCTCAGTGTCAAAACCGTGGAAGCTCACAGGTTCAATCTGATGCGGAAGCTCGACATCCACAACAAAGCTCAGCTCGTGACCTACGCGATCCAGAAAAAGATCGTACACGTGCCCGCCGAAGCATAGCTGAGTCTTGAAGCTTCCACTTATTTTGTTCCGTTCGGATAAACCAGGATTTTGCTCGCCTCTCCCGTCTTCAAGCGCTCCATAGCCGTAGAAAAATCCTTCATCGCGATGCGGTCCGTGATCACCGGATGCAGATCGAGTTTGCCGTTCTTGAGCAGCGCCGTCATCTGATACCAAGTCTGGTACATGCGCCGCCCGTTGATACCCTGGATAGTGATGCCCTTAAAAATAATGTCCTCGGAAAAGTTGAGAGAGATTGGCTTGGAGGTAAGACCAAGGAGAGAAATGCGCCCCCCGCGACGTACGATGTCGAACGCTGTTCGAATCGCGTCGGGATGCCCGGCCATTTCGAGCACCGCGTCGACACCCAAGCCGTCGGTTCGCTCCATGATGATCGATCTCACGTCCTCCTTCGACGGGTCGAGCGCCAAATCGGCGTGCATCTTTTCCGCAAGCTGTCGCCGGTGGTCGTTTACTTCGATAGCAAACACTTGCGCCGCGCCCACGGCCCGCGCCACAGCGATGGAGAACAGTCCGATCGGGCCGCATCCCGTAATGGCGATTGTTTTAGCGGCGACCTCGCCTGCCAGCACGGTGTGAACGGCGTTGCCCAACGGATCGAGGATTGAGGCGTATTCCTGCGGGATCGCAGGGTCGAGCTTCCAGATATTTGATTCTGGAATGACCACGTACTCCGCGAATGCGCCATCGGTGTCGACCCCGATAATCTTCACGTTCTGGCAAATGTGCGCTTCGCCGGTGCGGCACTGCAGACACTTTCCGCAAGCCACATGCATTTCCGCAGAAACGAAATCGCCTTCCTTGACGCTGGTGACCTCATCGCCAAAAGCCACGACTTCGCCGCAGAACTCGTGGCCGGGGATAAGCGGCGGGTGAATCCGCTTCTGCGCCCAGCGGTCCCATTCGTAGATGTGCAGGTCGGTGCCGCAAATCGACGCAACCTTGACTTTAACCAAAACGTCGTTCCGTCCGAACCCGGGAATCTTGACTTCGCGAATCTCCGCCCCGGGTGCGGCCTTTTCTTTTACGACCGCCAGCATGGTATCGGACATGAACCTACCTTTACTTATGACTTCAGATTCAAAACCAAAACCCTGAATTCTAGCATCCCGCTGGGCAGGGCAAGCGAAAGCGCTAGCGGCAAGGTCAACGTCCCTCCGGGCTTTCCCGAAGCACGCCTTTGTCATACTTCTGGGCTACAGCATTCAACTCTTTAGATTTGCCACGCGGAATGCTTAGCGTCTTCCATTCGCTCGACCGTAAATGTTTGGCCAGGAAAACGATTTGTCCGGTGTGCTGCGCATAGTGCGCGACTTGCCGATTGGTGGCTTGCAGAACGGTATGTGGTTCGCCGCGAATCGTCACCGTGCGCATGACGTCCTCTGGTTTGAGTGCTTCGACGCTCGCGAACACACGCGCCCAGCCCTCCTCCCACCATCGCATTACGTCGGCGCGAGTTGTGGCCCCGTTTATTTCGAATTCCTGGTCACGATTGCGATCCGGCTTCTCGCCGTCGGTAGTCAGGAAGTCTGTAAACCGCGACCGCATATTGCCAGCCAAATGTTTGACCAGAATTGCGATTGAATTCGACTCGGGATCGAGCGCGACGAAAAACTCTTCGTCCTTCAGCTGAGCCATGGCGCGTTCGGCCAGGCGTTTGTGCCCACTGAACTGGCGGCGTATTTCATCGAGGTAATGCGTCGCGATGTCGGCATTCATTGTGAGGCGTCCTCTTGAGTTGGGTGTGAAGTCGATCGTAATGTTGGATTCGTTTCGAAGCGCTACGGATTCTTCCCGGGCTGCGCCAAATAAAATGGCAGCGAATCACTCGCCCCAAGCGCCGCCGCCGGGCGTCTCGATCCGAATCCGTTCGCCTTTGCGCAGCCGGATATTGAACTTGCCCGGCATGTCTTGCGATGAGCCATCTTCGCGAATCACTATAGCTTTGCCCGGCGCACCATCCTTGCCGCCCGCAAGCCCATACGGTCCGTGCTCGTGCCGGTCGGACAAAAGCGTGACTTCGGCATCGGCGAGAACTTCGATTTCGCGAATGATTCCATCTCCACCCCGATACTTCCCTTCACCGCCACTGCCGGGACGCAGCGAATACTGCTGCACGCGAAGCGGGTACGCATATTCCAATGCCTCGGCGGGTGTGTTGAGCGAATTCGTCATGTGGGTGTGAACGCCCGAAACGCCAGGCTTCGATGGCCGCGCCCCCATGCCGCCCGCGATAGTCTCGTAGTAAGCGAAAGGCTCGTTGGTTCGAGGATCTATTCCGCCAATGGTCAGGTTGTTCATGGTTCCCGATGCTGCCGCGGGAATTCGCTCTGGGATCGCTTGCGCCAGCGCCCGCAGCAGTACATCCACGATGCGCTGCGAGGTCTCCACGTTGCCGCCCGCCACTGCAGCCGGAGGACGGACGTTGACCACGGTTCCTCCCCGCGCCATGACTTCAATCGGGCGCATCAGGCCCGCAGTCGCAGGTACGTCTTCGGACAGCAGACAGCGGAAAACGTAAAAGCAAGCCGAATACGTGATTGCCTCCACGGCATTCACGCTTCCCTCGACTTGTGGGTCGCTGCCAGTAAAATCAACGGTCACCGCTCGTGTGGGGACGCGTCTTCGGCCCGCCCCGAGTCGGTCTGAAGACCGGCCCCGCTCATGAAATTTTAGCGTTACCGCGATCTTCACCGGCTTCGCGGTGATTCCATCATTGTCCAGAAAGTCTTCCGCCTGGTAGGTTCCCCCCGGCACCTGATCGAGGAACGCTCGCATCATCTCCTCCGAGTAATCGAGCAACTCACGCGCCGCCTTTTGTGCGCGCTCCAGGCCATAGCGGCCACAGATTTCTCCCAGGCGCTGCGCCCCGGTATGACAGGCGGCGATCTGCGCACGCAAATCTCCTTCGCGTTCCTGCGGCGTGCGGACATTGCTCAGAAGCAGCGCGAGAACATCGGATTGCATTTTCCCCTCGCGAATGATCTTTACCGGGGGAATACGAAGTCCTTCCTGATAGATCTCGCGACAAAGACCCATCGAACCCGGATTAGCTCCGCCAACGTCTGCATGGTGCGCACGCGACGCCACGTAGAAATCCGGCCGCATATTCTTTGCTTTTGAACGAGGGTTCCCTGGCCGCACGTGCACCGGCGCCACCAGAGTGATGTCCGGCAGATGAGTTCCGCCACGAAATGGGTCGTTCAGCATCGCCACGTCTCCCGGCCCCAGGTCAAACTGATCAATTGCCGCCCGAACTGACATTGGCATCGAACCCAGGTGCACTGGCATGTGGTCGCCCATCGCAATCACTTCGCCGCCCGAATCGAACACGGCGCAGGAGTAATCGCGGCGTTCTTTGATGTTGGGGGAAAATGCAGTCCGGCGCAGGGCCGCGCCCATCTCTTCGGCAATGGAGTGATAAATGTTCTTGAATATTTCTAGCTCGATGGGATCACGTCTGGTCGTGGCGGAACGCATGGCGGAATAGGACGGCGGTTGCAAGTGTACGACACCTCGACGACTGGGTCGCTCACTTGGAACCTCGCCATTGAAGAATTCTGTTGACAATGAAAGTAATAGTCCTCAATATCTTGGGGTAGCATCGTTGCGCCTACCACAATTGGGCAACGATTTTGAATTTGGGCCCCCTTTCAAGGGAAAATTGTTCACGGAGGAAACTTCATGCCAGCAAAGAAAAAGGCTGCCAAGAAAAAGAAGCACTAACCGTCGGCGAGACGATACTTCGCACAAACAGAAAGTTCAGAAAAGCCTCTCGAGAGAAGCACCTCTCCGGGGGTTTTTTTATTTGGTTCGCTAATCCCGAAACACAAGAAAAGAATGGTTTGCCCGAAATGAGGGGTTGTTCCAGACGCCCGGTCGTGCTAGAAACGCGGATAGGGGAGTGAGGCGCAGTCTGCGATGCAAGCCACTTCTAGAACCTCGATGAGCGCTCGGAACAAAGCCGCGGCTAAATCTGTGAAGACCGCCGACGTAGTAATCCCGGACAAACTCTATTTCCGGATCGGAGAGGTTGCGCAGCTTTGCCGTTTGCCGGCATATGTCTTGCGTTTCTGGGAAACCGAGTTTCCGCAGCTCAAACCGGTTAAAGGCAGTACCGGTCAGCGCATGTATCGCCACAAAGACGTTGAAAATGTGCTGCGCATAAAAAAACTTCTGTACGAGGAAGGATTCACCATAGCGGGTGCACGGCAACATTTGCGCGCAGATCACAAAGGGGACAAGAAACAGGCGCCACTGCCTTTCCCCGAACGCGGCGCACCCGATCTGAAGCAAATCCGGCAGGGACTCCGCGAAATTCTCGCCATGCTCTCACCGCGGCAAAAGCGAGCCTAGGTGAGCGGCGGGCTCGCGAGTCGGGGACCTTTTATCTCGCCTCCTACACCCCCCCCTCGAACTCCTTTATCGCGTGAATTCTACGATCGCGACCCCCGCCGAGTTAGTCGCGAATTACTTGGCAAAGTGCTGGTGCGGAAAGAAGGAAAGCAAGTTCGGACCGGCCGCATCGTCGAAGTCGAAGCTTACCTGGGAGAAAACGATCCCGCAGCACACTCGTTTGCCGGGCGCACGCCTCGCAATGCCATAGTGTTTGGGCCTCCGGGTCATGCTTACGTGTATTTCATTTACGGCAATCACTATTGCCTGAATGTGTCCTGCTTGCCTGATGGAGTGGCCGGCGGGATTCTGTTCCGCGCCGTCGAGCCGCTGGCTGGGATTGAGGAAATGGCGCGGCTTCGAGGCCTGTCGATCAATTCACCTCGCGACCTGCGCAAGTTGACCAGCGGTCCCGGCCGGTTGGCTGAGGCCTTTGGCATTACCCGAGAACGAGATAACGGCAAGGACCTGACCAAGGCTTCTTCCGACCTCTTTATTGCGGATGATGGATACCGCGTCCGTCGTGTTCTCACAACCCCGCGAATCGGGATCACCAAGGCTGCCGAGCGCCCGCTGCGCTATGTGATCGCCGGCAACGAGTTCGTGTCCGGCCCAAAGATCCGCGACCTGAAGCCGGCCCCTGTGTCCCGCTCTGAGTAACAAAGGAATTTTCTACACTCTCCTAGGTGACCGCAGTCACGTTTATGTACTTCCGGCATCTAGGGTGCTGCGCTCCACCTAAGGTAGGTTTTCCACCGGGGCGCAGCGATTAACCGGACGGACCTGGTCGCCGTCTGGGAACTGGATCGTCTCCGCTCAAATTCCCACCACTTCGGAGACGACAAGATGAGTATCGCGCATAGAATTTTCTCTGCATTCTGCCTCGCGGCCTTGTTTTCTGCATTATCTGTAGCACAGGCGCCGTCCGGCGATGCCAACATCACCCGGCTTAACGTAGACGACTCCCTGAATGGATGGAAGCCTGTCTGTGTGCTGCCAAGTTGCAATCCGGGAGGAAATGGAATCCCCACCAAGACGTCGCACACAATCGACCACGTCCATCCGTCAAAGGATGGCCACTCGATGGAGGTTTCGATCACCGGGCCGGAGTATAGCAATGCCTTGTGGACCTACGTTGCCGGCGCCGATGACAGCGCAACCTCCCTTAGCACAAGCCTCTGGGTCTACCTAACGGATAAGGCCTCCGTCGCTGGGTCGTTCGAGTTCGACCAGTTCGATTTCTCGAAGTCTGAAGGGATCGAATTTATGTGGGGATCGCAATGCAATCAGGTCAACGGCCTCTGGCAGGTATTTGATCAGCTCCACGGACACTGGATGGATACCGCGGTTAAGTGCGCGCTCAAGCCGAATCAATGGCACCACGTGCGCTGGGACGTTCACCGCGTGTCTGGAGACACCGATCGATGCAGCGGCAAACCCTGCATGTATTACGATACGTTGATGGTGGACGGTGTCGTCCATCCGGTAAACGCCGTCTATCCCGCGGGCTCTCTGCCACACGGATGGTCGAGTGCAGTCGGCTTCCAAGTGCAAATCGATATCGGCTCGACCGGTCAACCGGTGACGGTGGATGAATACATCGATCTCGCCGACTTTTGGGCGATGTGAATTTAGGTGTGCGTCGGAGTTAGGAGTTTGAACAAAGTTCCCGACGCGAAACCGCACATCCGATACTCCCGTTAAGTCCTAGCGCTGGCGGAGGTCGCGGTTGAAACCTGGTGAGTGGCCCGCAAGCGCTGTCCCACCAGAAATACGTAGTGCATTGCAGAAATAATAGTGAAGGCAAAGGTCGCCCGTAAAAACGAGAGTCGGCCAATAGCAACCCATCGCGATCTGTTTATTTCGAACAGCAATACGAAGAAGATAGCCGCAACCTGCGCGAACGTATTCGCCTTGCCGAATATGCTGGGGCGAAAGTCGCGGAGTCCAGCGATTGCGTAGAGCACAGCGCTGGCGAGCAGGATGGTAATGTCACGGCTGAAGACCAGAACCGTAAATTTCCACGGTATCTTGTGTAGGATCGAGAGCACCATGAACATCGTGCTCAGCAGCAGTTTGTCTGCGATCGGATCGAGATATTGTCCCAACACCGTTTGCTGCTTGAGAGTCCGGGCCAGTAGGCCGTCGAGACCGTCGCTGAACCCCGCCAGTACAAACAGAATCAGCGCCAACAAATAGTGCCCTTCGACCAACTTGATCACGATGAAGGGCACGAACATCATCCGAAGCAGCGTGAGTTGATTGGGAGCGGTCAGAAGTTGTGACAGCTTCACTTCTGCTCCTCGAGCGTTGGAGAACTCACGGCAATGTGTCGGATGAGCACCCCCGCAGGATCAAGACCAGTCTTGCTTGCGAAACGCTGTGATAATGACGGGATGTTACCGTCAGGCAGGTCGAGTTCCATACGCTCTACACGGTGCATTGGCACAAAGACGACGCCGGGAGAAAACGGTTCCCCATCCTTGACTAGAGAGACGAGGTCGTCGAACGAAGCCAGTTCAACCCCGCAAAGGCTGAGCCCTTCCGGACTAAGAGAAAGGATAGCTCCCCAAAACTTTTCCCTGGGATTGCCCAAAGTTACGAGCACCATAATGCCGGGGCGGAATGGATTCCCGCCCCCAGGTACAGGCACGTCGCTTTGATTCGCATTCTCCACCACAGCGATTGTCGCCGGGAGAAGGCCGCTTTGCAACTCGAGCTAGAATTCGCGCCGTCCGCAGGGTCAGTTTTGTTTTTCAAGAAATGGTAGGCCCGAATGGACTCGAACCATCGACCTCATCCGTGTCAAGGATGCGCTCTAACCAGACTGAGCTACGGGCCTACATGGATGGCTGCGGTTTCAATTCTAACGGGTGACGCTTGATTAGGGCAACGTTGGCGGCTGTCTCGCCGGACAATTATTCACAACAATTTCACACGCCAGTCAAAGTTTCGTAAAGCCGTTCGAGTGAAATCAGGATGAGAATGCAGACATGGGAAGAACGACTGACTTCTTCTCGTCGTTTGGCAGCTTAAACCACAGACGGTCATCAAAGTGTCGTCTCGGACCAAATCAACAATCCGATCCATGGCTGCGATAACAACAGCTCAGTTGAGCTACTTCAAGAGTGGACCGGGCAGCTTCCGGTCGACGGGGACCGGTATAGATCCCCTTCCCGTGCGCTAAGGACCTACGTGTTCTGGTAGTTGCGGAAGGGCTTTTGTTAGTTTCATCGGTCTTGTACAAGGCGCAGGGCGGTGAAGTATCCTGAAGCAGGGTTGGGAAGGCACGGCCGGCAGATTCGGAGTTTCGATTCTGCACAGACTGGCCTGCACTGAAGTCGGCCACTTAGGAACCAGCAATGATAAAGGAATCTGTCTTTCGACCAAACCATAATGGGCGTCCCATTGGCAGGGGCTTGGCGATATGCAGCGTTTTGGTGGTACTGGCGAGCTGCATATTGCTGACTGCACAGAATGTGGTTTTGACCGGGGCGCTCGGCGGACGAGTTACGGACCAGAGCGGCGCCGTGGTGCCGCGAGCGTCGGTGGTTGTACGGAACCTGCAGACCGGCGTGACCCAATCGGCCGAGTCCAACCACACGGGACTTTATCAGTTTCCAGTGCTTACGCCGGGCTTCTATTCCATCGCGGCGAGTCTCAAAGGATTTCGCGATGCCGAGGGCGTGGTGCAAGTCCGCATAGGAAACACTACGTTGCAGGACGTCAAGCTGCAGGTGGGAGCCAGCGGAGACACAGTCAAGGTAAGCGGGACGGCGCCGCTGCTTCGGCCGGCGGAATCCTCAGCCAGCACGGTGCTTGACCAGTCTTTCATTGATGAACTGCCGCTCAATGGGCGCCGCTACACCGATTTCACGACGCTGACCCCGAATACCAGCTACGACGGCGACACCGGCCTGGTGAGCATCGCCGGGCAGCAGGGGGGAGAAGACTCGGGCTACGCCAACGGAAACGGCTCCAATGCTTTCACCGTCGATGGAAGCAACGCCACCAACAACTACTTCGCTGACATCATCGGCCGTTACCGGATCCCGTACCTGTTTGGTGAGGACGCGATTCAGGAATTTCAAGTCTCGGTGAGTCCGTACTCGGCGGTCTACGGGGGTGGAGCGGGGTTCGTCAATGCGGTGACGCGGTCAGGAAGCAACGCGTTCCACGGCGGAGTGTTTTATTACAACCGGAACTCCGTGACCGGAGCCAACGACGCCCTCGACAAAGCCAGCGGCTTTCCTAAACCGGAAGACGCTTTGCAGCAATTCGGCGCCGGGGTTGGCGGGCCAATCCTACGAAACCGTTTATGGTTCTTCGTGGACTATGAGCAGCAACTGCGGAACAATCCGATTTCTGTCATCAATACGGCATTGGCCACTACGCCTGCGAACTTAGCTTCCTTCCTAAGTGCTAATTTCGGAATTCCGGCTGGGACGACGCTTCCCGCGCCGAACGGGCCTTTGCCGGTGCCGGGCAACGACACCGCACCCGACCCGACCAATCCGGTATATCTCCAGCAAGTGGCAAACACTATCAACGCGCTCAACTCCAATCTCGGTTCCAAAGCAAGAAAGCGCGATGATTGGGTGATTACGCCCCGACTGGACTACCAGCCCACATCCCGCGACAGCCTGTTCCTAAGCCTCAATCTGAACCGGTTCAACTCCCCTGGGGGAGTCATCACCGATCCTACTGTGGGAAACTATGGGGAGCAGACGCTGGCGAACGCCTACGTGCACACCTTCCAGGCCAGCGTGGGATGGACGCACACGTTTTCTTCCCACCTGCTGAATGAATTTCACGTGAGCACCTCGCAGGACAACGAGATCTCGACCCCGACCGGTTTGGCTCCAAACATCCCCACATTAATACTGGACAGCCCAGCCGCTTTCGTTTTGGGCAACGCTCCTTTCTCGGTGGGAAGAGTTTTTGAAAGACAGTACTCGCTGTCCGACCGGGTCGACTATGTAATTGGCAAACACACGTTGCAATTCGGTTTCGATTTCAATCGCGCCTGGGATTCGGACAACAATGACGGAGGCGCGGATCCGAATGAGGCCGTCGAGTTCGGGTCGTTCCTGGGCAGTTATGAATTCTCCAATCTGGAAGCTCTTGCGCTCGGCGAATACAACGTTTTCAGTCAGTCTTCGGGGAATCCGACTTTTCATTTTGCCGTGCCCTACTACGGATTCTACGTGCAGGATTCGTTCCGGGCTTTGCCGAACTTGACGCTGGAAATGGGCCTTCGCGAGGACTTTCAGGTTTACCCGCAGCCAGTAGAAAATCCCGCGTTCCCGCTTACGGGACAGTATCCCAACCAGTTTCGACGCCTCGGGCCTCGCGTCGGATTTTCCTGGCAGCCCATTGCGACAACCGTAGTGCGCGGAGGATTCGGGCAGTTCTACGATAATATGAATGGCCTGAACTACCGCAACGCGGTGGTGTCGAACGGTCTGGCGTCACAGCAGTCCTCGGCAAGTGTCAGCTACATCGGCGGTCCGCCGAACCAGCAGCTGCCAACATTCCCTAATATCCTCCCGGGTAATTCCCCTCTGTTCTCGGCCTCTCCGGATATTTCTTTGGTCTCTCCGCAGTTCAGAGTGCCCTACATACTTCAGGCTAGTCTCCAAATCGAGCGAGAGATCTCCGAAAACACCACAGTGAGTATCGGCACCATGTGGAATCACGGCGTGCACATCCTTTCGGGGAGTGCCTATGACGCGAACCTGAATCCGTTACAAGGTACGACGACCTACATCGTGTGTCCTCCCGGCGCCACCACAGCGCCGTGCAGTGGACAGTCTATTACCATGCCGAACATGGACAACGACCTGCTGACCGAAGGTCGTATCAACCCGAATCTAGGCCAGATCAACGAGCTGATAAGCCCCGCGCAAAACTACTACAACTCTTTCTTCGTGCAATTGCAACGCCGCATGTCAGACCATTTTGCTTTGCAATTTTCCTACACTTTTGCCAAGAGCATCATGCTGGATGGGATGGACTTCAACAATCAGTTCGACTTCAGCAATACCCACGCTCCTTCGTTGCTGGACCAGCGGCATCGGGTGAGTGTTGCCGGCGTCTTCCGTCCCGGGCTGGAACAATGGACCGGTTCGGACACCGGCCGCGCGCTGCTCTCGGGCTGGACGCTGAGCAGTGTCATGGAATTCTCTTCCGGCCGTCCCTACGCGGGGCTGTTGAGTCCCGCGTGTACCAGTTCGACTTTGTCATTCAGCAACTGCAATGGCGCCAATGACAACCTAAATGACACCGCCTTTAACCAGGACACCGCGAACACCGCGGGCGGCATCAATGGCGCCGGCCCCACGCCGGGGATCGGACTGAATTCTTTTTACGGCCCGTGGCTGGAGCGGATCGATGTCGCTTTGGCCCGTAGTTTTTCGATCAGGGAAGGCAAGCAACTGCAATTCCAGGTGCAAGCGTTCAATGTGTTCAACCACGCCAACTACTACGTGCAGAACGGTGACGGGATCAACCCGCTGCAATACAACCCGATCGGGACCAACTGCGGGGACGGAGCGACCCTGAAGCAAACCTGCTATCTGGTGCCCAACTCAGGACCAGGCAACTTTGGAGCGCTGCAAGAAATCAGCCCCAACGGCCTTCCACGAGTGCTGCAATTCTCCGCACGATTCACGTTCTAGCCGACCGTCCACATCTCGCATCAGAACGCGGCCCCCACGTCGCTCACGGCGATTAGTTTCTTGCCGCCGTTCTTCGACATCAAGCATCTGCCCGAGCCCTCGATTAAACTGAAGCATCAGGGGGAGTCATGGACGCACAGGAGTTTCGACAAATGGGCCATCAGGTCGTCGACCTACTCTCGGAATATTTCGAGCACATTGAAGAAAAGCCAGTCTTCCCAGATGTAGAACCGCAAATGCTGACTGCGTTGTTCGATGAGCCGTTGCCGCAGGCTCCCAGTTCGGCGGAGAAAGTTCTCAGCGAAATCGAAGAGAAGCTTCTCCCATATTGCACACACGTTGGCCACCCCGGCTACATGGGTTTGATTACTCCTTCGCCGAACCCGGTCGGTGTCATTGGGGATTTCATCTGCTCAGCGCTTAACCAAAATGTCGGCGCCTATTCGATCGGACCCGCGGGAGTGGCCGTGGAGCGCAGGACGATCCGCTGGCTTACTGATCTCGTCGGTTACGGCGAGGAGGCGGGCGGCAACCTGACGAGCGGCGGCATGACGGCGAATTTTATTGGGCTGAAACTGGCGCGCGACTGGGCTTCCCGCGATCGCGCGCAACAAGATGGAGTGCGGGACCAATGTGCGGTGTACACATCGGAAGAACGTCACGTCTCGGTAGACAAAGCCGTGGACGCCGTCGGCCTGGGCCGGACGGCGCTGTGCGCCTTGCCCACCGACGCTGAATTTCGCGTGCGGTTGGATGCGCTCGAATCTGCAATTGCCGAAGATCGCAGACACGGGATTCGTCCGATGTGCATCGTCGGCATTTTCGGAACCACTAACACCGGCGCCGTCGATGCAATCCGCGAGTTGCGAACGATTGCCAGTCGAGAAGAGATGTGGCTCCATGCTGATGCCGCGTATGGCGGCGGCATGTTGCTGTCTAACCAATCGCCCATGCGTGATCGCGGACTCGAGTTGGCGGACTCCGTCACAATAGATCCCCACAAGTGGTTCTACGCGCCTCTGGATGCAGGTGCGATATTAGTGAAAGATGAGCGGCGACTGACTGCATCGTTTGGAATGAAGCCATCGTATCTCACCGATGAACTGGATCACGCGAAAGAACGGTATCAATATTACGTCCATGGATTTGAGCAGTCGCGGCGCTTCCGCAGCCTCAAAATCTGGATGAGCTTCAAACGGTACGGCGCCCGCCAGATCGGAGAGTGGATTGACAACAACGTGCGCCAGGCAAGGCATCTTTACTCGATGGTCGTGAACCATCCCGAGTTCGAGGCGGCAAGCAATCCGCCGATGTCGGCGATCTGCATTCGGTATCGTGGGGAGGGCTTGAGCGAAGCAGACTCAAAGAAATTGCACGCACAGGTCGTGCGGAGGGTCGAACAAAGCGGAAAATTCTGGATTTCAACGACTGAACTAAAAGGAAAAACGTGGTTCCGGATTAACCCCGTGAACTTCCGTACCCGCACCGAGCACATGGAGCAGTTGCTGAGCCTACTTCAGCGAGAATGCCACTCGGCAGCCCAAATCACCCAGATGGCGCGCGACTGAGGGACTTGGCAGCGGCAGGATTTGACGGGGTTATAGGGGTTGGGGATGAATTCTACCGCACCCGTTGCGCGCTTCTTTGGGCGAGACGCTGGAGTTGCCCTGCGTGCACGCCAGCCAGCCAATCGTACGTGGCCGCTGGGCCGACCCGCGGGTCGCTGGTAACATGGGCGTCACGCAAGGCATGCACGTACGCCCGATCCTGGTCGATCCGTGCGTGTATCTGATCAGCTCCACCGATGGACCCGTGGCCGGGGATGAAGACATCGACGTCGCCCGCCACGCCCTCGAGTAGCCGCAGGCCGGCGAGGTAGTTCTCGATCGGGTCCGCGGTGTCGTTCAAGTCGAGCAACGGAATCAAGACATCAGAAAGCATGTCGCCAGCGACGAGAAACCCGCGTTCCTCAATTAACAGCGCCGCATGGCCCGGGGCATGCGCTTGATGCTCGATAATCCGGACTTGAGGGCCATCCCAGGGAATCTCCGCCACCTCGGCGGGCAGGCCGGTAATCAGGCCGAGCAGGTCCAGCGATACCTGCGGGGCGATGTCCGGCGGTATAAAGACGGCGGCGATGCGGGCCTTCGCATCTGCGTCCGTCAGCCGCCGATCTCGGACAGTGGCCGCGCAGCGAGCCGTGCCGTAACGCGGCGGTGCGCCGAACCGAGCGTCCCAGAGCAGGTGATCCCAATGCGGATGCGTAGAAAACCCTGCCACAACGGGCTGATCCAACTCGCGAAGGTCGTCCGCGAGGGCGGCCATTTCGTAGCCCAGTATCCCGGGGTCGATGAGCAACACGCCAGTGCGGCCTTGCACGACAATAGCGTTAGTCTGGCAGAACTCGCTCTGCTGGGTCAGCACACCCTCCGCGACCTGCCTCAGCATGGATAGCTCCTTCCGCTTGTGGTTTGTAACCGCTGGTCGAGACTGTAGTACTTGGCAATAAAAGAATGCAAGCAGTATGGGCGAAGCCTATGAGACGCGGTTGGGGTGCCTTTGGCCGGAAGCTTACCGCCGTCAGGGAAGAGTCGCTCCTGTTGTTAACAGGCCATTACACTCAAAATCCCACTCTCTCCGCGCCCACCCCTCTCGAATTTTGTCAACCGTTACGGACGCGTGCGCCATGCACGTGCGGAGCCGTATGAACACTGGCGATTTCGCTTACACACACGAATGGGGTGCGGTAGAATTCATTCCCAACCCTCATAACCCCCGGCAGGATTTGACCCTCATTCTTTTGTGCCCCTAGAATGAACGGTTCTGCTTTCGGTCCTGGTCCTCACTATGGCGTTTCGTCTTTACAACACACTTTCTGGCAAGGTGGAAGAGTTTCGTCCGCTCTTGGACAACGAGGTTCGCATGTACGCTTGCGGGCCCACGGTTTACGACTACGGACATATCGGTAATCTTCGTACGTTCATCGCGGTGGATATTCTGCGTCGTTTTCTACGTCAGAGCGGCTACAACGTGCGTCACGTAATGAACATTACCGATGTTGATGACAAGATCATCCGTAATTCAGCGCGTGACGGCGTGAG
Source organism: Terriglobales bacterium (assembly GCA_035601995.1). GTDB lineage: Bacteria > Acidobacteriota > Terriglobia > Terriglobales > Acidobacteriaceae > JABDBE01. The sequence continues at coordinate 142,500 of DATNNE010000131.1, read as the reverse complement.
CGTCAAAGAATACACGGCAAAGTATGAAAAGGCGTTTCTCGAAGATATCTCTGCACTGAACATCGAGCAGCCGATCCTGGTGCGCGCCACGGAGCATATTCCGGAGATGGCGGAATTCATAGCTGAACTGCAGAAAAAAGGGTTCGCGTATCGGATGGAGGACGGATCTTACTATTTCAGGATTGCAAAGTTTCCGGCGTACGGGAAGCTTTCTAAGAAAGATTTTGCCGGAATGGAAGACGGAGCGCGTGTAGATGTAGATGAGTACGAGAAAGACAGCGCACGCGATTTTGCCTTGTGGAAGGCGCCGAAACCGGGCGAGACTTCGTGGGAGACAGAGATCGGCCCCGGGCGTCCGGGCTGGCACATCGAGTGCTCGGTCATGGCGATGGAGGAGTTGGGCGAGACCTTCGATCTGCATGCTGGCGGCGAAGATCTGATCTTTCCTCATCATGAAAACGAAATCGCGCAGTCCGAGGCGCTTACCGGAAAACCGTTTGCCCATTTCTGGTTTCATGTGCGGTTTCTCTTGGTCGAGGGCGAGAAGATGTCCAAGAGCCTGGGCAACTTCTACACGCTGCGCGACCTCGTGCTTAAGGGACATAAGCCGTCGTCGATCCGGTTTCTGCTGGCTTCCGTTCCGTATCGCAACCAACTGAACTTTACGTTTGATGGACTGAAGCAGGCTGCCGTGTCGGTGGAGCGGTTACGGAATTTTCAATCGCGTTTGACTGGCGGACAGTTTCCGGAAGGTGCGACTGAGAGTATGGCCGAGTTGGCGCGGGAAACCGCCGAACGAATGCGCGCGGGCATGGACGACGACCTTAACACGGCACAGGCTCAGGCAGCGATCTTCGACATGGTACGCAAGGCCAATGCCGCGATGGATGGAGGACAATTCAAGAAAGATGACATTCCGGCCCTGCTTACATCGCTTCAGAGGTTTGACGAGCTGTTTGCGGTGCTGAGAGACGACGACGGTCCGAAAATTCGCGGTATTGTGGAATGGGCGAAAGCAGAAGGTCGCGAGAACGAGATCAGCCAGGAATTACTCGGAACTATTGGAGCGCAGCAAATCTCCGACGTCGATATTGAAAATAAAGTCGCAGAAATGGAAGCGGCGCGACGATCGCGTAATTTCAAAGTATCAGACACGATCCGTGCCGAGCTCGGCGCTCTTGGCATCACCGTAGAAATCACGAAAGACGGCGCGCGGTGGAAACGAAAATAAGAAATAGCGCCTCTACCTGTGCATCTTTTGCATTCTCATATATGACACGGCAGGTAGAGGCATGGGCTGCAAATGGCTATCTGACCGTGCAGCCCGCGGCGCCGAAGTCCAGCGCAGAGTTACTGGTCGGTCCGCACACTTGCTGATTCCACTGCTTCTTCAAGTCGCTCGCTTTGGGGATGGTAACCTGCGAGCGAGTCACTTTTGCCGCGACGAGTTGCGTGGACGTTTGTGGTATCAGAGCGGCAAAACTGGCGACCGTGGTCAGGATCAAATTGACTCCCGCTGCGAGCCGAGAAGAAAGAATTGGATCGCTGATGTGCGCTGCCTGCAAAAGGGCTGGAAGGCCCTGGTTTATGTCCGCGATCGCACTCTGGATTTTCTGCAGGACACTCGCGCTCGGGTTCGCTTTGTACTCGTTGTAAAGCGTGGCCAGCAGATTCAAATCCTTGCCGGCTTGTGCCGAGATGTTCTGGATGGCGGCGGCCTCTCCCGGGCTAATCTGCTGGCCGGATTCCAAGGTAGTAATGATGGTGCCGATGTTCAGCGCCATCTGGGTTAGTACGGGCAAATCCGCGAGTGCGACGCTGATCCATTGCGCGCTGCAGCCAGTTGCTATCAGCGAAATTGACAACACCATCGCGAGAACTGTCTTCGACTTCGAAATTGAGTTTGAGCTTAACTTCATGAGGAAACTTCTCCTTGGTTTGGTTGATACTGGTTGCGACTTCTGACTCTTCGCCGGTTCGCGGACTACAATCGAATGCAGCCGGCAACTGGCAATTAACAGCTGAAATGAAATCTCTCGACGAATATCTTCAGGAGGCCGAAGTGGCGCATGGTCATCTCTGCGCCGGGCAGGTCCTCGGGGTTCGCCTGGCCATGCTCGGCCTGGCGAAGCTCGGCATTGACGATCCTCGCGGCAGCGATCGCAAACGCTTGGTCACTTTTGTGGAAATCGATCGTTGCGCGACGGATGCGGTCGCGGTCGTGACCGGCTGCCGTCTCGGTAAACGCGCGCTGAAGTTCCGCGACTGGGGCAAGATGGCTGCGACCTTCGTCGACGTGAACACCGGCAAAGGCGTGCGCATCGCGGCCAAAGAATCATCGAAGGCCTTGGCTCGGCAGATGCATCCTGAACTGGCAAATAAAAATAGCCAGCAGATGCTGGCTTATCGTGAAATGCGCGAGGACGATCTATTCACCACGGAATGGGTGAAAGTCGATCTACCCCCGGAAGAATTTCCCGGATACAAAGGCGAACGAATTGTTTGCGAAGTCTGCGGCGAAGGAATTAATTTTCGCCGCGAAGTGCGCCGTGATGGAAAATTACTCTGCCGCGCCTGCGCCGGTGAACGCTATTACAAACCGCTATAAACAAGCAAGGCGGCAGCGCTAACGAAACTACGCTGCCCGCTCGTAAGCGTGGGCCACTCGCAAGATGGTAGCTTCGTCAAAATGCTTGCCCAGAATCTGTAATCCGACCGGCAGATTCTCTTTGGTTTGTCCGCACGGGACGGAGATTCCGGGAATCCCCGCCAGGTCTGCGGTAACCGTGAAAATGTCAGCGAGATACATCGCCAAGGGATCATTGACCTTCTCGCCTAGTTTGAATGCGGCCGTCGGACTGGTTGGAGTCACAATCGCATCCACCTTCTTGAACGCTTCCTCGAAGTCCCGGACCAGCAGCGTTCGCACTTTTTGCGCTTTCAGGTAGTACGCGTCGTAATATCCAGCGCTCAACGCATACGTGCCTAACATGATTCGGCGCTTCACCTCGGCACCAAAGCCGTGATCGCGGCTGCGTCGGTACATTTCGGAGAGTGTGCGCGCATCGCCAGCCCGGTACCCATAGCGAACGCCATCGAAGCGGGCCAGGTTCGACGACGCTTCTGCCGTTGCCACGATGTAGTAAGTCGGAATCGCGTATTCCGTGTGGGGCAGAGAGATCGGAACTATTTCGCAGCCCAGTTCCGCCAACTTCTGAATCGCACCTTCTACGGATTTTCTGACTTCTGAATCCAATCCTTCGCCAAAATATTCTTTGGCCACGCCAAGCTTGAGCCCGCGCACCGGCTTCTCCAGTTCCGCGACGTAGTCGGGAACCGGCACTTCGGCAGACGTAGCATCCATGGGATCGCGGCCGGCGATAGTGCGGAGCACGATGGCTGCATCTTTCACGGTTTTTGCAAGCGGCCCAATGTGATCGAGCGATGACGCAAACGCGATCAGCCCGTAGCGCGATACCCGTCCATAGGTCGGCATCAGGCCAACCACTCCACAAAACGACGCGGGTTGGCGGATAGATCCCCCGGTATCCGAGCCGAGCGCCGCCACGGCCATGTCCGCGGCAACTGCTGCCGCTGATCCTCCCGAGGAACCCCCGGGAACGCGGCTCAGATCGCGGGGGTTGTGAACCGGATGCCAAGCCGAATTCTCGGTTGACGATCCCATGGCAAATTCGTCGCAGTTCAGCTTGCCCAGGACGACGGCACCCGCGGCTTCCATCCGAGCCACCGCCGTGCAGTCATACGGCGGAATATAGTTGCCCAGAATCTTTGAGCCAGCGGTTGTGCGCACACCCTGCGTTGCCATCACATCCTTGATGCCAACTGGGACACCCCCCAGCGGCGGCAGCTTCTCGCCCTTTACAGCCAGCGAATCGATCCGCGCAGCCTGTTCCAGCGCTCGCTCTTTTGAAAGAGTGAGGTACGCGCCAATCCGCGGATCGTCCTTTTCGATCTTGGAGTAGAACGCCTCGGTCAGCGACGTGGCCGTGGTAGTCTTTTCCTGCACGGCGGAGCGAGCGGCATCGATTGTGAGTGAATTCAAGTCCATAAGAGAAATGTATGTGCTTGGTGATTTGTTGGCGAATGGAAACAAACAACTCGCCCCGAACCCGTTGGCCTATCTCTCGATCACTTTCGGCACTTTGAAAAATGTTCCGTCCGTATCGGGAGCGTTCTGTAACGCGACTTCGTGCGGTAACGATTTTCTCAGGCCTTCGAGAATATCTTCGCGGCTGGCGTACGCGAAGCGTGCGCTGCCGGTTTTCGACTCATCAACGCCGTATCTGTCGGACACTTGCGCCATCGGCGGCACGTCGGTAGTATCCAGCTCGTTCAGCCGATCGACGTAATCGAGAATCGAATTCAGATCGCGCAGCATGCTTGCGCGTTCGTCTTGAGTCAACTCCAGATTTGCCAGATCGGCGACGTAGACGACGTCTTTTTCCGTAACTTTCATTTCGGATGGGTGTGGATTCGTGTGACGCCCTATTTTTAGAATAGCAGTTTGGGCAAGGTAAACCCGCCAAGTTCCCAACATTATATTGCCATTGTTGTCAGCCACTTAAGTGAATTTATGCCTCCAAGGGGGCTTGACAAGATTTTGGCAAAAAGCGTTTTTTGCACCATTTTCGGTGCAATTCGTTTAGGGACGCCAGCCGCTTCTATTTTGCTATTCTGCGCTAGGAAACTCGATCCTCACAAATGCGATCGCTTCCTCTTTACTGCGCAGTCGGCCTTCCAATTGTCGATCCTCCACGGCCAACAGAATTTTCTTAAACTGTGGTCCGGGTTGGTGGCCGAGTGCGATCAAGTCGTCGCCGCTGATTAGCAGTGCTGGCCGAATGGTCGCCGGTGGAATGGCCGCAATCTTGTCGCGCGTGAAATTGTAGGAGGCAAGATTTTCGTGGCTCGACAGACAATCCAGGCGATGCAATTCCAGATGCTCGTCGAACCGTGCCATCCGCACAAATCTCTTAAACGTCGATTCGCTCATCTGCTGTACGTGCGCGAAACGCATGTGGTTGTCGACCAGCGCAAGAATCTGTTCGGTATCGTCATTGGAGAAGCGCAGACGGCGGCAGATGTCTTCGGCAATTTTGACTCCTACATCGACATGTCCATCAAAGCGTATGCGGTCCGGCGCGACTCGAAATGTCGCGGGCTTGCCCACATCGTGCAGCAGCGCGCCCCAAGCCAACGTGACAGGGCATGGGTGCGGCAACTTGTCGAGCAAAAGCAGCGTGTGCACAAACACATCGCCTTCAGGATGAAACTGCGGCGGCTGCTCAACTCCTTTCATCGCTTCGATCTCGGGCAAGACCTCATGCAGCGAGCCGGTCTGATCGAGAAGCAGAAAAGCCTGGCGCGCATGTCCCTCTGTCAGCATCTTGGTGAGCTCATCGCGCACTCGCTCCCGAGAGACCTGATTAATTTGCGATGCCAGCTTTTGAATCGCCTGAAAAGTCAGAGGCTCGATCGTATATCCGAAACGCGCCGCGAAGCGCACAGCGCGCAGCATCCGAAGCTTGTCCTCGGTGAAACGTCGCTCCGGATCGCCAATGGTTCGAATGATGCCAGCTTCGAGATCCTTGCGGCCTTCGACAAAATCCAGAACCTCGTTTGTGGTCGGATCAAGCAACAAGCCATTGATCGTGAAATCGCGGCGCTCCACATCTTCCCGCGGATCCTTGGTGAAGCGAACCTGATCGGGATGACGGCCGTCGCTGTATCCGAGGTCACTGCGAAATGTGGCAACCTCAACCACGTCGGCCTTGGGTGAAACGTAACCAGTTACGTCTCTACCGGTTTCTGTAGAAACGTTGCTTGCAACGTCTCCTGCCGGCAAGGGCACGAGCACGACGCCAAACTGCGCGCCGACCGCATAGGTTTCGGGAAAAATGTGCATGACCTCGTCGGGGGTTGCATCAGTGGTGACATCGTAGTCGGCAGGCTCGCGGCCGAGCAGCAGATCGCGCACGCATCCGCCCACAAGATAGGCCTTGTGCCCCCGCTTCCGCAGGGTTCCGACGATCGAGATGGCGAAGTCTTTGAGCATGGCAGCCGCGATGCGCTCTAGCAGATAATATATGGCTTATGCCCGACGCCTACATTCTCGGGATCGAAAGCTCCTGCGACGAGACTGCGGCGGCCGTGGTGCGATCGGGCGAGGAGATCACCTCCAATGTTGTGTTCTCGCAGATCGCCACGCATCAGCCTTATGGCGGAGTCGTGCCAGAACTGGCGTCGCGTGAGCATCTGCGCGCGATTGTGCCTGTGGTGCGCAAGGCGCTTGCCGATGCCGGACAGACTTACCAATCCGTGGACGCGGTGGCCGTCACGCAGGGACCGGGACTCGCCGGAGCACTGCTTGTCGGCATCAGCTATGCCAAGGCGCTCGCGTTCGCTCTCGATAAGCCGCTCATCGCTGTAAACCATCTCGAAGGCCACATTCATGCCGTGCTGCTCGAGGAGCGCCGCAAGGGAAATCACGATTTGCGTTTCCCAGTGCTGGCGCTGGTCGTCTCTGGTGGTCACACGCATCTTTATTTGGCAACGCGGCAAGACAACAGCTGGTCCTACGAGAACATCGGCCACACCCGCGACGATGCTGCCGGGGAAGCCTTCGACAAAGTCGCGAAGTTGCTCGCGCTGGGATATCCCGGCGGCCCGATCATCGACAAGCTTTCGAGTCACGGTGATCCTCAGGCCGTAAAGTTTCCGCCATCGCAGCTCAAACACCGGGATCGCAACGATCAAAAGTCTGGGCGGACTTACGAGGGCCCCCGCTTCGATTTCTCTTATAGCGGGGTCAAGACCGCGGTCTTGCGCTACGTCGAAACTCACAACATGCAAGGTTCCATCGCTGCGCGCCGCAATGCGCTCGCAACGATCCCGCAACCCAAACTGGAAGGTTATTTATCGAATTGCGACAAACAAACGCTTGACCTTGTGGCTTCCTTCCAGCGAGCGTTGGTCGAAGACCTGGTGGGGAAAACGTTGTCTGCGGCGCGCGCCTATGACGTCGCGACCTTGTTCATCACCGGGGGCGTAGCGGCGAATCAGGAGTTGCGGCGGCAATTCGAGAGCGATGCGGCAAGAGAAGGCCTTTTCGTCTATTTCCCTTCGCGCCCGCTGTCAACGGACAACGCCGCGATGATTGCAGCGGCAGCCTATCCCAAGTTCTTGACTCGTGATTTCGCGCCAATGGATTTCTCAGCGGAAGCCGGAATGGTGTTGAAGTGAAACAGCACTTAGCCCTGAACTACGGCACGTCTCGAACCGCCGGCCCTTGAGGGCCAACTGCTGACTGCTAAGTGCTGTTCTTCGCCACCTGTGCTTTTGCGCCCAGAAGCACCTGCAGCGCCTTGCCCAGTTGGTCCTCGATGTCGATGTCTTTGAATATCGTGTAGTTGGCGCGCTTTTCCGTGTGCTCAAAGCCACTCTGTTTGCCAGCAACGATTACGATCGGAATACTAGCCAGAGCACGGTTGCTTTTCACTGCCGTAATGAACTCGCTGCCGTTCATCTTCGGCATTTGGATATCGGTAATGATAATGTCCGGCCGCACCCGCTTCAGCGCTTCTAGAGCCTCTTGTCCATTGGTCGCCGACTCCACGGTAAAGCCCCGCTCCTCGAGGAAGCGGCACACGGTATGTCGAATGAGCATAGAGTCGTCCACAACCAAAGCCACAACTGGCATGACCTCTCCGTGGGTAATTACGCCCAGGCTGACACTAACAAACTGTGAATGATCCAAACAAGAGAAAGGCCTCCACGAAAGATTACCTTCGTCACTCTTCGCCGCAAACGGAAGGGAAGTGTTTCAGGATTCGTTCTTCAGCCGGGTGTCTTCGATCATCATGTCCTTAAACTCACTCGACTCGAAGATGTCGCCACACTCCAGGCATTCAACGAATTCCGCATCTTGCTCGCGGGCCACGATCTGCACGCGCGGGTGCTTACACTGATTCATGGTGTTGCTCTTCTCGGGGGGTTGCGACGGCGGGATTGAAGTCATAAACCCGGACGGTCACGGTCGGCCTGGCGAGGCTGAGGTGAAGTTTGCCGGAAATTGGCGGTATTTTAGCCTGACTGGTTGGCTTGTCAAGTCTTTTCGGAGAAAAGTCGTTTTCGACTCGATGGCCAACGGTTCGGACGGTACTTTCGGAAATGTCTGTCCAGCGCGTGCCGAATTCAGAGAAACAAAAATACGACCGAAAAGATCGCCACCCCATAAGCCGCTAAGGACAATATAGTTACCGTTAGATGGTGAATTCTGCTGTTCCCTGCTGACAGTTGCAATCCGAAGCGGTGTCCCTTAGAATAATGATATCCGACTGAAAAGGTCGGAATTACCAAACGGACTCGGATGCTGAAGTTAACCAAGAAAGCGGATTACGGCTTGATGGCGATGAAGCATCTGGCCGAGCGCGCTCCCTACGGCGCTTGCAGTGCGAAGGATGTTGCCGACGCCTACGGCATTCCGCAGGAAGCGCTGGCAAAGATTCTGCAGCGACTAGTCAAGGCCGGGCTGCTGCACTCGCAACACGGCATGAACGGCGGCTACAAGCTGGCGCGCGATCCGGGAACGATTAGCGCGTTCGAAGTAATTCGGGCGATTGACGGTCCCTTGTTCATCACCTCATGCATCACCGTGCGAGGTGAATGCGATCAAACCGATCGCTGCACGATTCGCGAGCCGCTGCGCCGGGTCAATGAGAGCATCGAACAAGTGTTGCGGCGCATCAGTATCTCAGAGATGAAGGAAGAGACGCATTCCCAGGAAGATTTGGAAACAAAGAAGCCAGCTGAGCTGGTGACGATTTCATAAAAGGTAGGAGAGCAATCATGAGCACCGACGTAAAGACGATCCCCCAGGCAGAACACGTAGCTCCCGCAGGAGTCAAGCTGCCGGTCTACATGGACAACCACGCCACCACACCCATGGATCCGCGGGTACTGGAAGAAATGCTGCCCTATTTCATGGAGAAGTTCGGCAACGCCGCCAGCCGCAATCACTCGTTCGGCTGGGCGGGAGAGGAAGGCGTAGAGACCGGGCGTGAACGCGTTGCCAAACTCGTCGGCGCCACCACCAAGGAAATCATCTTTACATCGGGTGCTACCGAGAGCGACAACCTGGCCATCAAGGGCGTGGCCGAGATGTACAAGGAAAAGGGCAATCACATCATCACTGCCGTGACTGAGCACAAAGCCGTGCTCGATACCTGCAAGCGTCTGGAAAAGTACGGCTATCGCGTCACGTATTTGCCGGTACAAAAAGACGGGCTCATCGACCTTGAAGATCTGAAGCGTGCTATGGATGACAAAACCATCCTGGTAACGATCATGTGGGCGAACAATGAGATTGGTGTGCTGCAGCCGGTTGCCGAAATCGGCAAGCTGTGTCGCGAACGCGGAATCATTTTCCACACCGACGCGACTCAGGCTGTTGGCAAAATCCCAGTAGACGTAAATAAGAGCAACATCGACGTCATGTCGATTTCGGCGCACAAAATGTATGGGCCCAAGGGCGTCGGCGCTTTGTACGTCCGACGCAAGAATCCGCGCGTGCAGATTTCCGCCATCATCGATGGCGGCGGCCACGAGCGTGGCATGCGTTCGGGAACGCTCAACGTCCCAGGAATTGTGGGTCTGGGCAAAGCTTGTGCGATCGCTTCAGAGGAAATGGCCAAGGAATCCTGCAAACTCGCTGGCCTCCGCAACCGGCTCCGTGACAGGATTATGGGCGGACTCGACGAGGTCTACATCAACGGCTCATGGGAGCATCGTCTGCCCGGCAACTTGAACATTAGCTTCGCCTATGTCGAGGGCGAGTCGTTGCTGATGGGCATCAACGACATCGCGGTATCGAGCGGTTCGGCCTGCACCTCGGCGACGCTGGAGCCATCTTATGTATTGAAGGCTCTCGGCACCGGCGATGATCTGGCACACAGTTCCATCCGCTTCGGCCTCGGACGATTCAACACCGAAGCCGAAGTTGACTACGTAGCCGACAGAGTGGTCGAAACGGTAGCTCGCCTCCGCGAACTCTCGCCGCTCTATGAAATGGCGAAAGAAGGCGTCGATTTGAAGAGCGTGAAGTGGGCAGCGGAGTAGATTCCCTCCGAGACGTAGCAAGCTACGTCTCTACCGTGGGGATGTTGGACCGAAGAAACATTGCTTGCAATGTTTTCTTGGGTAAACAAATTTTAAGGAGAAGCAAAATCATGGCATACAGCGATAAGGTTCTAGATCATTATTCGAATCCGCGCAACGTCGGATCGTTGGATAAAAATAGCACCGAAGTCGGCACCGGACTCGTCGGCGCACCCGAATGTGGCGACGTAATGAAGCTGCAGATCAAAGTCAACCCGCAAACCAACGTCATTGAAGACGCGAAGTTCAAGACCTTCGGCTGCGGCTCGGCCATTGCGTCTTCATCGCTTGCCACCGAGTGGGTGAAGGGCAAGACCGTGGACGAAGCCCTGCAAATCAAGAACACCGAAATCGTGAAGGAACTTTCGCTCCCGCCAGTGAAGATTCACTGCTCGGTGCTCGCGGAAGACGCGATCCGCGCCGCCATCCACGACTGGAAGAAGAAGCAGGACGTGGTGAAGCCGACCGCTGTCGCAGCGCAATAGTCCAGGTTGTGGAGAACGGGCGTCTCGCCCCGTTACGACGTGCGGATGCACGTCGCGGCATTGATGTGGGCAGAGCATGATCGAAACAGAAACCAAAACGGAAGCGCCAAAGGCTCCGGCTAAAGGTGTCCAGGTAACGGACAAAGCTTTGGCCAAAATCCGCACCGCCATTGTGAAAGAAGGCATCTCGCCCGAAGAGGGCGGATTGCGCCTCGGTGTGCAGGGCGGCGGATGCTCCGGGTTGAGCTACAACATTCGCTTCGACACGCAACCACGCGAGCGCGACCGCATCTTCCAATTTGGTGATGTGCGTGTGTTCGTTGATCCGAAGTCGTTCATCTATCTGCACGGCATGACCCTGGATTACCAGGAGACGCTCATGCAGCAGGGCTTCGTGTTCGTGAACCCGAATTCGTCGAAGTCCTGCGGTTGCGGCACGTCGTTCTCGGGCTGATGGTGTCGCGCGGACGCCCTCGTCCGCGAGTCTTTTTCCATAGCGCCGCTATTCTGGCTGGCCAGCCCACGCGAAATATGGAAGCGATTTTGGAAGTGTGTTTATGAGTCTGGAATCCAACACGAGCTCTTCTTTAACAGTGATAGGCGAAGCGACTGCCACCTGCTGGTCGTGCGGCACCATGCGCGCCGTCCATTTCTGCAGCGCCTGCGGCAAAGTGCAGCCCCCGGTGCCGGTGGATTATTTCACGTTTTTCGGTTTGCCCCGCAAGCTCAATCTTGATACTGCGCTTCTGGAGCGGGAATTCTACGAGCTGAGCCGGAAACTTCATCCCGACCTCTGCGCCCGCGCCGATAAACGGGAACAGGAATGGAGCCTGGAGCAGAGTTCCCTGCTGAACGACGCCTACCGCACCCTGAAAGACCCAATCAAGCGAACGGAATATCTGCTGCGGCTCGAAGGCGTGGAACTCGAAGAACAGTCAAAGACCGCGACAGAAAAGGCAAGAGTCTCGGGCGAGATCAAGAAGCAGGTTGTACCTCCAGATCTGTTGGAAGAAGTTTTTGAGCTGAATATGCAACTCGAAGAGCTCCGCGCGCAGAAGAAGCTCGGTGAGGACGATCCTGCTTTGGTTGAAGAAATAGGAAAACAAAAGCTGGAACTGGAAGAAAAGTACGAGTCGCTGTCGGAGGAGCTGAAGAATTATTGGAACGATTGGGACCGTCTCCCGGGCGACAGCGCCGAAGAAAGCCGGCACAGGGTTCGCGACAAAATGGTCGACCTGCTGAATCGCCGCTCGTACATCAGAAATCTGGTTCGGGACGCGAATGAAGTATTAGAAAATTGAGCAATTGTGTAATCGGATAATTGTGTAATTGTTCACGTTACCTGACTCGGGCGCAAGTGCCCAAGGTTTTCAAATTACACAATTACCCGATTACTAAATTACAGAATGGCCACTGATCGCATCGTCGGCATCGATCTCGGAACCACCAACTCGCTGGTGGCTTTCATGCAGGGGGAAAGCCCCGTCGTGATTCCCGGTGAGGACGGGTTGAACCTCGTCCCCTCGGTCGTCGCACTGGATGAGCGCGATCAGATCATCGTCGGCAACGCCGCGCGCAAGTATCTGATCGAGACGCCGGAACGCGCGGTCTATTCGATCAAGCGCCTCATGGGCCGCGGCGTCGAAGACATCCAAGAGGAACTGAAGCTATTTCCGTTTCAGTTGGCGCCAGATCTGCAAGCTGGAGAAGTCCTGCGCATTACGCTGGGAGAGAAAACCTTCACCCCGCCGGAGATTTCGGCATTCATTCTGCGCCAGCTCAAACGCAACGCTGAGCGTTTTTTCAATGCTCCGGTCACGAAGGCAGTCATCACGGTACCGGCCTACTTCAACGACGCCCAGCGCCAAGCCACTAAAGATGCCGGCCGCATTGCCGGCCTCGAAGTGTTACGCCTGGTCAACGAGCCCACGGCTGCGTCCCTCGCCTACGGTCTCGACAAGAAGCAGAACGGCATTATTGCGGTCTATGACCTGGGTGGCGGAACCTTCGACATTTCCATCCTCAAGCTGCACGACGGAATATTCGAAGTCATCGCCACTAATGGAGACACGCACCTCGGCGGCGACGACATCGACAATCTGCTGATCAAGATTGCCATCAACGACATCCTCGGCGACGCGAATCTGGATATCTCTCGCAATAGCGAAGTTGTCGCCACGATTCGCAAGGCTGTCATCGAAGCCAAGATCGCGTTGTCTTCCGAATCAGCCACAGAACTGGATATTGAACTGCCCCATGGCAAGCGCTATCAGCGCGAGATCACGCGTGAGCAGTTCGAGCAACTGATCCAGCCAATCATTGATCGCACAGTCGGACCGTGCAAGCAGGCTCTGAAAGATGCCGCGCTAGAGCCGCAGCAGATTGATGAAGTCGTGCTCGTCGGGGGTTCGACGCGAATCCCGAAAGTGCGGGCGTTGGTCCAAGAATTATTCCAGCGCAAGCCGCATACTGACCTTAATCCCGATGAAGTCGTAGCTCTCGGCGCTGCGGTGCAAGCCAACATTCTCGGCGGTGGTTCCGAAGCCACAGAGAATATGCTGCTGCTCGACGTCACTCCTCTCTCGCTGGGCATCGAAGTCGCCGGCGGTGTGACCGACAAAATCATTCTGCGCAACTCGACCATCCCAGCTTCAGCTACGCAGTACTACACGACGCAGATCGATGGCCAGGCCAACGTCGCCATTCACGTTCTGCAAGGCGAACGCGAACTGGCGAAAGACTGCCGCTCCCTGGCCCGTTTCGATCTAAGAGGAATTCCGCCCATGACTGCGGGAATGCCGCGCATTGAGGTCAAGTTCCTGATCGACGCCAACGGCATTTTGCACGTCTCGGCGCGCGAACAACGCAGCGGCAAGGAATCCGAGATCGAAGTGCAACCCAGCTACGGACTGACCGACGATCAAGTCGAGGGAATGATTCTCGATTCTTTCGACTATGCCGAAGAAGACTTTCGCCAGCGCCAAGTAATCGAAGCGCGCAACGAAGCTGAAACGATTCTGGCTGCACTCGAAAAAGGCAAGCAGAGTCCAGCGTTGGGCCAACTTACCAGCGATGAAAGGAAAAAGATCGCCAAGTTGGAAAAAGCATTGATCCAGGTCAAAGGTGAAGACGACCATCAAGCGATCCGCAAAGCAATTGACCTTTTGAATCAAGGCACGATGCGGCTCGCGGAACTAATGATGGACACCGCCGTGAGCACGGCGCTCAAAGGCAAGACGATGGATGAAGCCGACATGGGTGAAAGATCAGAAACCGGCCACCCCGTGGCCAGAGCAGATTTCGAGTAAACGATGTTGAACGCGTAGACCCAGACGCATCGTCCGGGTGCTTTGCGCGATGATGGCGTCAAGGAGCATTCATGGCAGAAGAGAAAACAAAAGGATCAGGAACCGCAACCGTGGACTCACCCGGCGAGAACACGGTCCAACTAACATTTCTACCTGAGGGCAAGACCGTCGAATTCGAGCACGACAAGCTACCCTACAAGGATCACGGCAAGGAGCAGTCGATCCTCGATGTGGCGCTGAACTACGGCGTCCGCCTAGACCACGCCTGCGGCGGCAACTGCGCCTGCACCACCTGCCATGTGTGGGTCAAGGAAGGCGCCGAGAATCTTTCCGAAATGGACGACGACGAAGCCGACCGTCTGGACATGGCAGCCGATTTACAGTTAAACTCTCGTCTCGGCTGTCAGGCCGTGATCACCAAACCCGGCAAAGTCGTGGTCGAGATCCCGTCCTGGAATCGAAATTACGTGTCGGAAGAACACTAGAAGATCAGCAGTTAGCAATCAGCACTCAGCATTCAGCCAGTCAAGATTTTTGCCAGCTGCAGAATCGCAGAGACTAAGTGCTAAATGCTGAGTGCTGACTTTTCAAGGAGCCACATGCCAAAAGATCTGACTTGGGACGACGCGGAGGACATCGGCATCCTGCTTTCGGAGGTGCATCCGCAACTCGAACCGCTCTCCGTCCGTTTCACCGATCTCCATGGCTACGTAATCGCGCTGCCCGAGTTCAAAGACGATCCCAAGAAATCTTCCGAGGGCAAGCTCGAGGCCATCCAAATGGCCTGGCATGATGAGTTCCTGGACAGAACCCAGGCGTAAATCCGCTCGAAAAGACCCGCTGTTAACAAGCTTATTACTTCCCTATGACAACCGCTGTTCCGTCTGGTCCTATGCTGTTGTCTCCTGAGTCGCTTGGTACGGAGATCGCACGTGGTCTCCTCTCCTCAAGCAAAAGGGCACGGCGCGTACCGTGCCCTTTTTTCGGGTTAACAAGGTCTAACCCACGCTGGCTGCTACCGGCTCTTCCACGCTGGCCTCGCGCAGAAACTTGGCCGCTTCCTCCGGTGGCGTTGGATTAATGTAGAACCCCGTGCCCCACTCGAATCCTGCTGTCTTGGTCAGCTTGGGCATGAACTCGATGTGCCAGTGGTAGTGATCGTTGGTTGGGTCTTGCACCGGTGAAGTGTGAATCACCAGGTTGTATGGCGGATTATCCAACACGCGGTCAGCCTTCATTAGCAGCGTCTTGATCGCCTTCGCCAAATTCTCAAACAACTGCGACGAAGAATTCTCAAATGCCGACTCATGCTGCTTCGGCATGATCCAAGTCTCAAACGGGAACCGCGGCGCGTACGGAGCCAAAGTCAGGAAGTCCTGATTCTCCGCGACCACGCGCGTACTCGTCTCCGTCTCCTGCCGGATCACATCGCAGAACACGCAACGTTCTTTGTAAATGTAATATTGCTTCGCGCCTTCCAACTCCTCGACCACATAGATTGGAAGAATTGGCAAGGCGATCAGTTGCGAATGCGCATGCTCCAGCGACGCGCCAGCAGCCTCTCCATGATTCTTGAAAATCAGAATGTACTTGAACCGCCGGTCCTTTTTCAGATCAAGAATGCGGTCACGGAAAGTCCAAAGCACATCTTCGATTCTTTTGGGAGGCAGAGTCGCGAGGCTAGCTTGGTGATCTGGAGTTTCAATAATGACTTCGTGCGCCCCAATCCCGTTCATCCGGTCGAACATACCCTCAGCTTGGCGGTTCAGGCTACCTTCGATCCCGAGTGCGGGAAACTTGTTGGGAACCACCCGCACTGTCCATCCTGGCGTGTCGCGCTGCGGTGCAGGCCCGCCGTTCGGGTTCGGACGGTACGCTTGAATCTCGGGTGGCGTTTTGCTCTCGTTCCCATAACAAAACGGACAAAAGCCCCCTTTCAATTTCACGCCGTCACGGGCAAAGTCGGTTGGACGCTTGGCGCGGTCGGTCGAAATAATTACCCATCGACCTACAATCGGATCTTTTCTAAGCTCGGGCAAAGATTAAATCCTTTCAATAAGGGCATGTGAAGTTGGTCAAAGCCAAACCGGTATATTACGCCACAGGGAAGGCATTGCGAAACAGTTCGATCAGCGGTCGGCTGGACTGACGTTCATAATACACGCTCACTACATCGAAACGCCACCGGCACGAAGGTGCCACATAACGGAGGTACTCGTCGGCGACCGCAGCCAACCCACGCTGTTTGTGGCGGTCGACGGCCGCTTCGGCGGGCTTTACATCGCGCGTAGTGCGCGTCTTCACTTCGACAAAACACAGCACGTTGTTGTCCCAGCCGATCAGGTCGATCTCGCCGCGGCGGCGGGGTGAGCGAAAATTCCGCGCCACCATTACGTACCCCAGGCGCCGCAAGTAAAAGTAAGCGGCTTCCTCTCCGCGCCGACCTGTCCGTTGATGTGCAGGAATATTCTCAGCCGGAAGCGTCCGCTCCGCGATCCAGTCCAGTGCCCGAACCGTAGCCCGCGTGACGCGCCCTGAAAAGCCCGAAAGCGAAGAGGCGGAAAACATGACAAGCCCCGGTAATTATAGAGCCGGCCGAAAACATTCCGATGTGATGCTCATCACACAGAAAACAAGACCCAAGAAGGTGTTCCACGTGGAACACTTTCTCAAACTGTTCGCTTTGGCGGGTGCTCAGCAAAAAAGAAGGGGCGAATCAACTTGATGATCCGCCCCACCACGCAGCCGGCACAAGGGAGGAGATCCCGCCCGGCTGGCTAAACGTTCTGGCCGATAGTCGAAATGGATTCTTCGAGTACATCCATGGCGACGTCGGCTTCTTCTTTGGTCACGATGAGCGGCGGCGCGATGCGAATCGTGCTCGGTCCACAGCCCAGGAAGAGAATGCCATGTTCGAAAGCCATCTGGATGATGCGGTCGCGTTCGGCCGCGCCATACTCTTTGGTCTTCTTGTCTTTGACAATCTCGACTCCGATCATCAGCCCGCGACCGCGAACGTCCCCAACCAGCTTGTGCTTGCTCGGCCAGTTCGCCATGCGCTTCAGCATGTGATTGCCAACTTCGGTTGCGTTGTGCAGCAAGCCATCGCGTTCGATGACATCCAGCGTGGCCATCGCAGCCGCGTTGCAAACCGGATTGCCTCCAAACGTCGACGCATGCGAGCCCGGAACCCAATCCATGACTTCAGCTTTGCTGATGGTCACGCCCAGCGGCATCCCTGAGGCAATGCCTTTCGCCGAGCAAACAATGTCGGGATGGACGCCGGTGTGCTCAATGGCCCACCATTTCCCGGTGCGGCCGATACCGCTTTGCACTTCGTCCACGATCAGCAGAATTCCGTGACGATCACAAATGCGCCGCAGTTCCTGCATGAAGATCGTGGGAGCGATCACGTATCCGCCTTCACCTTGTACCGGCTCGACGAAGATTGCGGCTACTTCCTCGGGGGCAAGCGTGGTCTTGAAAAGCTTGTCTTCGATGAAGCGGGCGCAGCCCAGCGCGAAGGCCTCGGCATCTTGCGGCCCACCCTCGCATCCGCGATACACATCGGGATAGCGAATGTGGGTTACGCCAGGAACCAATGGGCCGAAACGCCGCTTCTGTTGCGGCTTCGACGCGGTGAGCGACAGAGCGCCCATGGTGCGTCCGTGGAACGCGCCGAAGAACGCGATCACGTTTTGCCGCTTGGTGTGATAGCGGGCGAGCTTCAGAGCACACTCGATCGCTTCTGTGCCCGAGTTGCCGTAATAAATCTTATGCGGTCCCGGCATGGGTGCGATCTTCGAGAGCCGCTCAGCGAGAGTCACCATGTTCTCGTAATAGAAGTCGGTGCCGGACATGTGAATTAGTTCGGCCGCTTGCTTCTGAATCGCTGCTACGACGTGGGGATGGCAGTGACCGGTCGACGTAACTGCGATGCCGGCGGAAAAATCGAAGAATTCATTTCCGTCGACGTCGGTGACGACTATGCCGCGTCCTTGTTTCGCAACCAGCGGATAGGAACGCGTGTAAGAGGGCGAAATGTATTTGCTATCGCCCGCGAGAACGCGCTTGGCATTCGGACCGGGTAGAGCGGTCGTGATCTTAGGACCAATAAGAGTTTGAGCTGGCATAGAATCCTCCAAAAACAGTTGTCAGTTGCCGGTTCTCAGTTGTCAGTCAGGACACCGAGGGCATACAGGAGGATGGAATAGTTAGTCGCTACCGAACAGGCTGGGACGCGCCTGCGAGGGCAACACTGCCAGATAGCGGCGCGGGCACACCAAGAAATGGAGCCAGCACGCGGGCAGGTGCGAATTTGGATTTTGGCGGCGCATCGGGAATCATTCCAAGATTATTATAGCGCGACGGGTGCGGCCGCGTAACCCCCATTCGGTCCGGGGTTGTTACCTTCGTACGCATTCGATACGGTTCGAAATATCCCGCATCTCAGCTTGCCTCTGGGTTGTCTGATACCTAGGCTGGTTTCACCAAGAAAAACTGTAGCATTATCGTTGATCGATGACCTCATGACTCAAGCCCAGCGCCAAAGTCGCTTTGCTGTGATCTTTGCCTTTGGGCTGGTGTATTTCTTTTGGGGATCGACGTATCTGGCGATTGATATCGCAGTGGAGCGCATCCCACCCGCGCTTATGTGCGCTGTACGCTTTCTGATTGCCGGCGTGTTCATGCTGGCATTTTGCGGATTTCGCGGCCGAAACATTCGGTACAGCCCGCGTCAGCTAGCGCGAATGGCGACAGTCGGCGTGCTCTTGCTCATGGGCGGCAATCTCACGCTTTCGTACGCGGAAAAATATGTAGCGTCGGGTTTGGCGGCCTTGATCATCGCGGTGACGCCGCTTTGGTTCCTGGTGCTGGATACGCTGTTGCTCGGCGACCATCACGTTTCGATTCGCGGCAAAGCTGGGCTGGCCCTGGGCATTGTAGGGCTGCTCATATTGTTGTGGCCCGATCTAACCACGACGACTTCATTCGGGCGGTTACAGCTGTGGGCCGCGATCAGCCTGCTGGGCGGGTCGTTCAGTTGGGCGTTGGGTTCGGTGCTGGCCAAGCGCTGGAAGTCCGCGGATGTCGATCCGTTCTCGGCCACAGCTTGGCAGATGATCGCAGCAGGCTTGGCGAATCTGTTATTCGCCATTGCAGCGGGAGATTTTTCGCGAGTACTCTGGACGCCGCGCGGAGTCGGCGCCACATTGTATCTGGTGGTCTGCGGATCGTGGATCGGATACACCGCGTATATCTGGCTGTTGAACCATGTTCCCACGGCGAAGGTTTCTACCTACGCGTACGTAAATCCGGTAGTCGCGGTTTTTCTGGGATGGCTGGTGCTGAACGAGCACGTAGACCGATACATCCTCACGGGCAGTGCAATCGTGGTCGCTTCGGTCATTCTCGTGACTAGCGCGCAGGTCACGAAGAAGCCGGCCGTAGACGAAATTGCGATGGCCGAGACGACCGGAGATTGAATCCCATGGGCCGTCGTTCCCTCTCAAGCAGACAACCGTGCAAAGTATTGCACTGATGGTGAAGGGCTGAATCCGGGTTATAATGCAGGCCCTTCGCAGGAGGGCTTCATGAAACAGTCTCCCCGGGCAATCAAGACGCCCTTCATTCTTTCCCCATCGCTGCAACGTCGGCTAAACACGTATGCGCTTGCGGCGAGTGCGGCGGGAGTTGGCATGCTGGCGTTGGCACAACCGTGAGGCCAAAATCATATACACCAAGACCAACCAAGTCATCGGGACAAATGGCATTTACCCCCTTGACCTGAACCACGACGGGATCGTCGATTTCGCTCTTCAGGAGTGGGGATATCCGTCGCGCCTCGACACGACAACCAATGCCTTTTTTGCGAAAGAGGCTTTGGGCAATGCGGTGGCGGGGAAGAAGTTTCTTGCGGCAGCCTTGAAAAAGAATGCCGAGATCGGTCCCGGCCAACAGTTCACGCGGGGAGGGTATCGCGGAGAAATGATGGCCTCGGTTTTTATGAACGACGGGCACACGGGGACGATTGGTTCCTGGGTGAACGTCAACAGCCGCTATCTGGGGCTGAAGTTCAACATTAATGGAAAGGTCCACTACGGCTGGGCGCGGCTGAGCGTAGAAGTGCAACCGCTTTACATTACCGCGACGCTGACGGGATACGCCTATGAAACCATCCCCGGCAAGGGCATCCTCGCGGGGCAGACGACGGGCACTGATTCCACAGCCGAGCGGTTCTCGCAGGACTCGGATGATTCCACTTCCGGCGTCTCGGTAGCCAACGCGAACGCCCCGCTACCGGTATCGTTGGGCACGCTCGCTCTCGGCGCTGAGGGCGTCGCCATTCGGAGGGAGCCATGATTAGTAAAGTGGGGGGCGAGCAAGTGTTGCACTACTTCTAGCGACTCAGCTGGTAGCACTCCTCGTCGCAGCTCAAACAGCTCGAGCCCAGACCTACACCGTGCTCCACGAATTCACCGGCGGAGACGACGGAAGCAGTCCCACTGGAGGTGTGGTCCGGGACGCGAACGGCAACCTCTATGGCACAACCTCCATGGGTGGCGCATTAGGATTTGGCGTTCTCTTCAAGTTGGACACAGCTGGCAAGGAGACAGTGCTGCACACTTTTGATGGCGCGGACGGAATGTGGCCGGCTGCAAATCTGATCCTGGACTCCGATGGCAATCTCTATGGGACCACTTTCGACGGCGGCACAGCGGAGGGCGGACATTGCCGCCACGGGTGCGGCACCGTGTTCAAAGTGGATAGCAGCGGCAAACATTCCATACTTTACGCGTTTACTGGCGGCACGGATGGGGGAAATCCCGGGCCAGCTCTGGTTCGCGACGCAGCCGGCAATTTCTACGGCACTACCTATAGAGGCGGTGATCTTTCCTGCGACTCCTATCTACCCGGTTGCGGAGTTGTGTTCAAGCTGGACAAGGACGGCAAAGAAACCGTCGTCCACGCCTTTGCGTTTACCGACGGATCGGACCCCTACGGAAGTTTGGTCCGAGACACAGCGGGAAATCTCTATGGCGTTACGGTTGACGGTGGCCCGTCGAACGAGGGATTAGTTTTCAAGCTCGACCCGAGTGGTACGGAGACAATCTTGTATTCCTTCTCAGGAAAGGCCGATGGAGGAATGCCCTCCGGAGGTTTCGTCGGTGATGCTGCGGGTAATTTGTATGGAACAACATCCTATGGCGGAGATCTTTCATGCAACACCTACGGATGCGGAGTCATATTCAAGTTGGACAAGAGCGGTAAGGAGACCGTTTTGTACAGCTTCGGCGGCGGGATTAACGCGTATCCCGGCGAAACTCTGATCCGCGATTCGTCGGGCAACCTGTATGGCACCACGTCACAAAGTAACGGTGAAGTATACGAATTTGATAACGGCGGTAAATTTAAATCGCTGTACGCCTTTGGCGGAGGTATCGGGTCGGAACCCACGGGGCTGATTATGGACAGCCTGGGCGACTTTTACGGGACAACCGCGTACGGTGGGAAGAAGTCCTGCGCGGACGGTTGCGGGGTTGTGTTCAAGCTCATACCGTAGGGATGATTATTTTCGTTGCCGCCGAAAACTGCGGCGCTGAATGGCAGCGTACCCCGTTAAACCAGGTGGCCCGTCAAACACAGCCGTCCTTCCAGTGGGTTCATCGTTCCTTGGACTACGGGCACCATGTGCGGCAAGCGATCGTCAAAAAGCGTGAGCTGATCGTAAACCGGAGGAATTACTTCGAAGTACCCTTGCCACGCCTTGGGCTGCCGAGGCTCTAAGGCATCGAAAACTTCTTCCCTCGCCACGCAAGTTTGGCCGCCGCTAAATGCGCTCGCGTTTCGCGTCAATGAATACACGTATCCGTAAACACCGTTGCAACTGTCGTTGTGTATCTCGTGTCGCATTCCATCGAGATGCAGAGACAGCCAGGGGGAACGAGGCGACACTCCATTCAACTCCGAGTGGCAAAGTTGTTCCAGCCGGGTTAAGAAATCGTCGATCAGCTCGGCGCCCAAGACCTTAATAGCGTCAGTCCGTAGATAGCAATAGACGTCTGGCATATACCAGTAATCCCAACATTGATGTTGGCTGTGAAACGAGTGCGCGCCAGGATCGCCCATGAACTGTTCGTATCGGGCACGTGCCTCATCGGCGCGCGGCCAAAAATTCGTAATCACCCTGGTGCGAAACAGAGGGTTTCGCTGACTGGAAGCCGCCGCGTATTCATGCATAAAAAGATCAGACTCAGGGGCCCGCTTCGCGGAATTGTATAGCATGATCCCACGCCCGGTCTTACCTTCGTCAGCTGCCCAATGAAAGGCAAAAGTTTCGTACGCTCTGTTACTGTGTTGATGAGGTTTGATCAAGGACGAAATCGAGCGCCCTAGCGCCAAATGCTTATGAACGGAAATAAAGCACCCATTACGACCACATTGGTTGGCATGAACGTTGCCGTATTCGTGGTGATGGTGCTGACGGGCGTTTCCGCCGTTAGCCCCAGCCCGGCGCAGCTGCTGAAGTTGGGAGCGAACTACGGGCCGCTCTCGCTCGGCCCCGAACCCTGGCGCATGCTGGCTTCGAACTACATTCATGGCGGCATCATTCACATTTTTTTTAACATGTGGTGTTTGTGGAACCTCGGCTTCCTCGCCGAACGAATCTTCGAGCCTTGGACGTACGTGCTCACCTACACTTTTTCTGGGATCGCTGGCAGTCTTGCCAGTTTGTGGTGGCGCCCGATTTCGGTTGGTGTGGGCGCTTCGGGGGCAATTTTTGGATTGGCCGGAGCACTGATTGCAGCTTTTTATCTCGGCCATTTGCCGATACCCAAGCAGGCGATGCAGAGCACGCTGAAAAGCCTGCTCACGTTTGCCGGCTACAATTTGTTCTTCGGGGCTTTGCTGGCAGGGATCGGCATCGATAATGCGGCGCATATCGGCGGACTGTTAGCCGGGCTGGCGATCGGAGCGCTGCTGGCAAAGCATCTGATGGCACCACCGGAAATACGCAATCGATGGCGCAACGGAGTTTTTGCCGCAGCTGCCCTTGTCCTTTTCCTGGCGTTCCTGTGGGTGAAGCATGTGAATGGAATGGCGGTCCAGTAGCGGGGAATGGCCAGCTTCGTCGTTGCACGAGCGGACGCTCGCGCCCACATCTAGAATCCGACACCGGTTACTGCGTTCCTTCTTCTGGCTCGTCGTCAGAGACCACTTCTACGGTACGGCCACGGACTGCGAAAGTGAACTTCTGGTCTGCCTGGGAGACAAAACTTACTCGCGTAGGCGCGCGTTGCCACGCCGGCGGCGCGCATTCTGCACCGAACGCCTCGTCGTTAGCGGCTTCGCCCAGAGGCTTTTTCAGGATGGGCTTGCGACGCCCGACTTGCATCACCATGGCAGAAAGTTTGCGACCGTCCTCCGAGACTCCGCAGTAGGCAACATAGTCCCGGTACCAGCTGGCTGAGGACGAGTCGGGATCGAACTCCGGAAGGCTGGCTTGCGAAATATGTCCGGTGACGCGATCGACGACGAGCCATCCCCCGCGCTGCCAAGTCCAGCGCGCGGTCGTTTCCTGGGGCAAAGTATCATTCACGCGAATGACACGTCGCACTACGAACACTTCTTCGGTTACTTCATGCGGAATGCCGAAAGTAAATTCTTTCAACCGCGTATCAATATAGAGAGGCCTGACCTTCAAATCCTCGGGATGATTTTGGTCGAGATCGGGGGACGTCTTGACGTTGGTCCATTTTCCGAAAGCGATGACGTGTGGCTTGGAGGCAGCCAGGGCCGTGGCCGTGAGAAAGAAAAAGCAGAGTGCGATGCGAAAAATAAGACTCATCCAAAGAGCTAAGCATCGATTGCCTGCCAGTGCAAGGTCAGATCGCACATTGCCTCTCGGGACTTCCCAGAACGGCTCGTCCAAGAACCAGACGCGTGCTTGCAGAGATAACAAGGCAACGTATCTGGGTCAACGCTAAATCCGCTACAATAAGGAAAGCGCTCGACCACAGTTATGAGCCCTCCCCATAAATTCCGGACATCTCCTGCCAGTCATTCTTCGTCTTATAAAGAGATGGGGGAACTTTCGCCGCGTCGCGCTCCACGTGTGTTGGTGGTCGACGATAATCCGGACACGATGGTACTAATGCGCGAACTGCTGTCCACTCGAGGTTATGAAGTAGTGGCGGTTCCGGACGCGGCTCGCGCGGAAAGCGAGATTCGGCGGGAACTTCCCGACCTCATTCTCTCCGATGTGGTGATGCCGGGTAAGTCGGGTTACGAGCTGTGCCGCGAAGTCAAAGACAACCCAGCCACCCGCCTTATTCCTTTCGTTCTCATTACGGGGTTGAGTGACCGCGAGGACAAGCTGCGGGGAATCGAAGCCGGGGCTGACGATTTCTTGAATAAGCCTATTTTTTCGGAAGAGCTGTTTGCCCGGGTTAAGTCGCTGCTCAAACTCAAGGAGTTCACCGACGAACTGGAGACGGCGGAATCGGTGCTTTGCACCTTGGGCTTGAGCGTAGAAAGTCGCGATCCTTATACCGAAGGTCATTGCGAGCGCCTGGCGGAGAATGCGAGCAATCTGGGGCGCCATCTCGGGCTGAATGAAGAATCGATTATCGCATTGCGGCGCGGCGGATACTTGCACGACCTGGGGAAAATAGCGGTTCCCGACGACATCTTGAAAAAGGGAACGAACCTGACCGAAGAAGAGTGGGCCATTATGCGGCAGCATCCGGTGACTGGGGAAAACATTTGCCGTCCGCTGAGATCGTTGCGGCTGGTGCTGCCTATTATCCGCAATCATCATGAGCACTCGGACGGGAGCGGCTATCCGGACGGATTGCAGAAGGCGGAGATCCCTCTGCTGCCGCGCGTTCTGCAGGTGGTTGACGTGTACGATGCCCTGCGGACTGCGCGACCCTACAAACCGGCACTAAGCCATGAGCATGCCGCTTTTACCATGCGCCAGGAAGCCAGCGGCGGACTGTGGGATGAAGAACTGGTGGCCGAGTTCTTGTCGATGCTGCAGAAGCAACGGCAAGTGGCGTAGGATCTGTCAGCTATCAGCCGTCAGCTTTCATCATTGGGAATTAGATTTAATCCACGCTCCCGTCTTTCGTGGCTTGACTGTGAAGCGGCAATCTCCGAGACTAGCGTCTCATAGACAGCTGACGGCTGACACTTGGAACCTGCCACATATAGCATTATCCTCCCGGCATACAACGAGAGCGCGCGCATCGAAGCCACGCTGGACAAAATTCTCGCTCACGCTGCCGAGCGCGGCTGGAATGTGGAAGTCATTGTGGTAAATGACGGATCGACTGACTGCACGGCAGGGATCGTTCTCGATTACGCGAAGAAGCATGCTGTATTGCGACTGCTGGAGAATCCTGGGAATCGGGGCAAGGGATTTAGTGTTCGCAATGGAATGCTGCACGCGAAGGGGGACGTTTTGCTTTTCAGCGATGCTGACCTGTCCTCGCCAATCGAGGAGGCGGACAAGCTCTTCGCGGCCATGGTAAATGGCGCGGACATCGCCATTGGATCGCGCTGGGTGGATCCGCGGCTGCAGATCCGCAGGCAACCGTTGCATCGCCGGCTCTTCGGGCGAATCTTTAATCTGGCATTGCGCCTCATTCTAGGCTTGCAATTCAAAGATACACAATGCGGGTTTAAGGCTTTCACCCGACGCAGCGCACAGGCAATTTTCCCGCAGCAGAAGATCGAGCGCTGGGGATTTGATCCGGAATTGCTTTACCTGGCGAGAAAGTTCGGCTTCACGGTCAGCGAAGTTC
Organism: Terriglobales bacterium; assembly: GCA_035601995.1. GTDB lineage: Bacteria > Acidobacteriota > Terriglobia > Terriglobales > Acidobacteriaceae > JABDBE01. Next base: position 116,721 of record DATNNE010000131.1, on the reverse strand, counting down.
CTGTCGCATGGTCGCATCGTGAAGGAACACGCATCCATCCACTTCGCGACGGCATCCGTATGTTTGTCGAACTGTTGAGGGTGCGCTGGTACGCGCTGAAGGGAAACTACGTTCCTTCGAATGCGGTTTCCCAGCCGCTCTAGGAGCGGACTTTCGCAGACGAATTCGAGAAGAGTTTAGAGACATGAAACGCCGGGATTTTCTCAACAATGCCTGGATCGCCGTTGCAAGCCTTGCTTCGCGTCGCATGTTTGCTGAAACGAACGAGAAGCCCCAATCAAAAGCCAACTTCACCCTGCGCATCTCTCCCGTCTCGTTTGACATCGCTCCGGGCAAAACTATTCACACTTTCGGTTACAACGGCCAAGTTCCGGGTCCACTACTCCGAATGAAGGAAGGTGTTCCGGTCACGGTCGATGTCTTCAACGACACGGATCACGAAGAGATCGTCCATTGGCATGGCCAAATGATTTCCGTGGAGGCTGACGGCGCGACCGAGGAAGGCAGTCCGGCGGTTCCACCGCGCGGGCATCGACGATACAACTTCACTCCTAAGCCCGTGGGTACGCGTTGGTATCACAGCCACGCGTTTGCCGGGAAAGATCTTCATCGCAGTCTCTATACTGGCCAGTTCGGCTTCGTTTATATCGAACCCAAGAACGATCCCGGGCGTTATGACAGTGAAGTTTTTCTGGCGATGCATCAGTGGGAACCCTATTACAGCGCCTCGATGGAGGAATCGGATGAAGGCAGCGCGCCTCCTCCGGCGAATAACGGACTCGAAGTTGGTTATCGCGCGTTCTCTTTTAACGACAAAGCTCTCGGACACGGCGAGCCCATCAAAGTTCGGCAGGGAGATCGCATTTTATTCCATTTTCTAAATGCAAGCGCAACCGAAACGGTGAACGTGGCATTGCCCTCACACGAATTCGAAGTCGTGGCTCTGGATGGCAATCCCGTGCCGAAGCCGCAGAAAGTGAAGGTGCTCCAGGTCGGCGCGGCAGAACGTGTTGATGCCATCGTGAGCACGGACTCACCGGGAGTATGGATTCTCGGGACAACGGATGACGACGATCGCAAAAATGGCTTCGGCGTAGTGGTTGAGTACGCCAATCAAAAGGGTGCTCCACAGTGGGCGAAGCCGGAGAAGTCGCAATGGGACTACACGCTCTTCGGGCGAGAGACAAGCCGTGTTGTCGCGCCCGACGGCCAGTTTGAATTAGTCTTCAAGAAGATTCCCGGCGGTCACGGGGGCTTCAACCGCTGGACGATTAACGGGAAGCCTTATCCCAATACTGATCCAATGATGGTTCACACCGGAAATCGATATCGCATGATCTTTCGCAACGAGAGTGACGACGCTCACCCGGTGCACCTGCATCGGCATAGTTTTGAATTGACCAAGGTGTACGGCAAGGCCACCTCTGGGGTTCTGAAAGATACCGTCGTCGTGAACGCGAATAAAGTCATTGAGGTCGACTTCACAGCGGACAATCCGGGGAATACGTTGTTTCACTGCCATCAGCAGCTACACATGGACTTTGGATTTATGGTTCTGATGAAGTATGCGTGAGGTGTTATGCCAAATGCTTTGCTCAACACGAACGCTCCACGCGCTACGATCCTGATCCGGTTGTTGGTGGGAGGCGTTTTCCTGGCGGAGGGTATTCAAAAGTTCCTCTTCCCCGCAACTTTGGGCGTAGGGCGTTTCATAAAGATCGGCATTCCCGCTCCGCAGTTTTCTGCGCCATTTGTCGGGGTGGTTGAAATCGTTTGCGGAACGCTATTGATTGTTGGGTTGTTCACTCGGCTGGCCACGATTCCGTTGCTCATCGACATCAGCGTCGCCATAGCCACGACCAAGATTCCCATGCTGTCTCGGGCGGGCTTTTGGAGCACGGTGCACGACGCGCGCACAGACTACTGTATGTTTCTCGGTTTGATATTTCTTTTACTGGTCGGCAGCGGGCCCTTCTCGATTGATCAACGGAGAAACTTCTGAAACCCTAAGCGGCTTGCACTGAGGATTTGGGAACTTTCCGCTGGAATGAATGCAAGGCATCGTCCAGCGTCGGATGAACATCGAAGACCGAAAGCAGGTTCGTGAGCTCGAGCGTGTGCTGTACTCGGGGATTGAGCCCAGCCAGTTTTAGCGAGCATCCACTGGCTCGAATCCACATATGGACGACCACCAACTCGCCGAGACCGGCGCTGTCGATTGCTTCCAAATCGCTGAACTCGACTACGACTTGACGTGCGTGCGGTAGAAGCTCCGCTATTTTTTGAGAGAACGCGGTGGCTTCATCGCGATAGGTAAAGCGGCCTCTGCAGAAAAGCACTGTGACGTCATTCATTGCGCGGGTTTCCAGATCTAACTTCAAGCTGCACTCCTTATCCGGCCGGCGGGCACCGGGCGCACACCACCCCTTGGTTTCTTGGTTGTGAAATTGACGATACAGATTGGATGTTTGTGGGTCGGTTGAGCGACTGTGAAAATCTAGTTAATTGTTTGGGACCGGCAGACGGCCGCGTTCGCTACATCCTCTTTTCGGGCAAGCAGCATCCAGGTAGCTTCGTCCGCGAGCCCGGACGTCAACTTTGGGAGGCCTACGCCTTGCAAACGGTCCCCGGTCCCATCTGAGGATTCCTGCGGTCGACTCGCTCGTAATAGCGGCATTCGTTTCTCGTGATGCGCGCATACAGGGTGACTGATTGTTCCTGAAGCATTGACCTCTCCTCGGAGGCTCAATACGCAGGTTTCTGAGAAACTCAGGATTATTCCGGTAGCCGTGAGATTGACTGGCGCGGTAGCCGCATGGCTGCGACACTCCTGTTTACATAGTTGGTGAATTTCTGGCGGAGAGGGAGGGATTTGAACCCTCGATACAGGTGTTAGCCCGTATAACGGTTTAGCAAATGAATCGTTCTCGCCGCCCTCACTCGTATTCAAGGACTTGTAGTCGGACACGTAGCCTCCAAGTAGGTCTCAGGGGCCCTCATTCGGCAGTTATTGTGCTCCACTTTGTGCGCCAAATTTCTGAGCTAGGGCCTTCGAGCGAAATCCAATTGCTCTCATCGATGGTCGGTAATGAGGCCAGCGCTTCGCGCGATCCCTGACAGATACCTTCGACAACAGAGAGACAATTCTGCCCGGCATCGGTGGAGCGACGTCGAATATGAAAGCAATCGCTCACTTGGGACTGCCCGCCGGCATAGTCAGCGGGATGGCGTTCTCATCCGCGAAGTTGTGACCTCATACTTGCGATCCCCCGGCGTGGTCGCGTTCTTTTTCTGGCATTGCGAATGCTAACGTCCTCTATCATGCACAAATCTACGCGGCAGGAAAGGGTAGCTCGCATGTGGTGGATCGGGAGATCGGCAAACCCGGGGAGAACCACGGCCATATAGCCGCCCGCTGGAATTTTCAAGCTGTGGCAGTTTTCGACGATCAAGACAATTGCCCCTACCTTGGGTTCCGACTCTCACAAACATTGCGCGGCGGCTCCTAAGCGTTGGCGGACACTGCCAGCAGCTTCATCATGGCTTGCGCGTCGTCGGGACGCGAGTACCTGTATCCTTGTGCCTTTTCGCAATTGAGCTGCTTGAGTAGTTTGATATGCTCCTGTGTTTCCGCCCCTTCGGCGACGACTTTTAATCCGAGGTTGTGAGCGAGCGTAATGATGACCCGCACAATCTCAAGGTTTTCCGGGTCGGTGTCCATGTGCATGATGAAAGCGCGATCGATTTTCAAGGTGTCCACAGGAATGCGACGCAAGCGGCTCAGTGAGGAATACCCCGTGCCAAAATCATCGATGCTCAAGCAAACGCCGAGTGCTTTCAACCGCGCCAGCACCTGGCTAGATTTCTCTGCATCGTCCATGGCGATCGTCTCGATAATTTCAAGTTGTAAGCAGGCGGGATCAAGGCCGATCTCCTCAAGAGTGTTGCCGATCTCGCTGGCCAAGTCGGGCTGCATAAATTCTTTAGCGGTGACATTGACGCTCATGGTGAGTGGCGGACTCGCAGGAAACTGAGACTGCCACGATTGCAGTTGTTGGCAGGCTTCGCGCCGCAGTTGCCGATTCATGGGGATGATGAGGCCAATCTCTTCAGCCACGGCGATGAACTCAGCCGGTGGAACGATGCCCTCCAGCCGTTGCCATCTCGTCAAGGCCTCGAAGCCAGTGATTTCGCCGGTTTGCAACGATACGATCGGCTGGTAGAAAACGCGGAATTCTCCCTGCTCGTAGGCCTTGCGCAGATCGGTCTCTAGACGCAACCGCTTCACGGCAGTCTCGTGCATGGCCGGGTCGGATACGTCGCAGCGAGCCTTTCCTGCGCGCTTGGCACGGTACATCGCAATGTCCGCATCCCGCATCAAGTCCTCGGCCTGAGTATGCGGATTGGCGCTCGAAACGATTCCGATGCTCGCTGAAATCACTATTTCCTGGTGGTTTACTGCGAATGGGACTGCCAGTTCTACCTGGATTCTCTCCGCCACCCGAACCGCTTCAATGGGGTCGCGGATGTCGTCGAGAAAGATGGTGAATTCATCGCCACCAAGTCTGGCCAGCGTGTCGTCGTTGGCGGGCTTGTCCGGCACATTGTCACTGTATGGGCGCAAGACGGTATCTGCTCGGCGTACCGCATCCTTCAATCTCTGTCCGATTTTGATCAGCAGCTCATCGCCTGCCGTGTGTCCCAAACTGTCGTTGACAATTTTGAATTCGTCGATGTCTAGGAGTAACACCGCGAACTTGTAGTTTGCATGCCTCTTAGAAAAGGTCAGTGCATGCTGCAGTCGGTCCAGGAATAGAGCGCGGTTGGGCAGGTTCGTGAGCCCGTCGTGAAATGCATTGTGCGCAAGCAGTTCCTCGGCCCGCTTTCGCTCGGTGATGTCGCGGTTCACGATTACCAGTTTGTCGGTCTGCCCTTTGCCATTGCGGATCGGGCTGGCGGTCGACTCCAGTGTCCGCCAGGATCCGTCCTTATGGCGTATCCGGTACTCCAGCGTCTTTCCGCGGCCGGTAAGCCGGGCTTGTTCCGCCGCTTTCAACACTCGCGGGCGATCGTCGGGATGAATTTGGTCGAACGACGAAGTGGTCTTCAAGTCTTCGGGAGAATACCCGAGGACTTTTTGATAAGCGGGACTGTTGTACAATCGGCGGCCATCGCTGCCAACCAGCGCGATCATGTCAGCGGCATTTTCACTGATGAGCTGAAAGAGCTGATCCCGCTCCGCCAGTTGGCGTCGAATGCGGTGCAGTTGAAAGTGTTGGTAGATCGTATAAAAGTCGAAGAGTAAAACCAGGGCTGCTAGCCCGCGTACCCACTCCTTGAGGTCGAACCAATAAGATGCGTCCTTGTCCCAGCGAAACCAGGGAAAAGTAAAAGATACGATCCCCAAGGTCAACGCCAGCGTCACCGCTACGGCGAACCCCCACAACCACCATTCGCGCCCTTCGATTTGGCGCATCTGAGTGGGAATCGCCTCGGGGCTATTCTGATTTACTTCCTGAAATGCCTGATGATCCATGCGGTACGGCTCGCTGCTGAAACTTTGCGAATTCTAATCCGCCTAGAAATTTGGGGGGAGTTATGAAAGTTGGGCTAGCGGTTCCGAGTTTAGCCTTCGACGTGCGAGGTTCTGTGGTAAACAAGTTGACCTGAGTTTTATCTAATTCACCACTGTGTAGCTCAAGCACGCCGAATTTGTCGGAGACACATCGCTCGCAATCACGAAGCTGACGCCGGGCGTTTGTTCGACGATCCCATAATGCCGGCCTAGAGTCTTGTCGCAAGTAATCCCCAAGGCGGGACCATACGTAAAATTCTCGTCGATGTGAATTTCGCTGGTCGCGGTAACGGCACTGGTAAGGACTGTCACGCTGGTTGTCCCCGGTGCGATCGAAACCATCCCAGCGGCTGCGGATCCGCACGAGCCAACGCTTGACGAGCAGTTTGAGGCGGTCTGAAATGCAGTAGCGTTGACTGGAACCTTGAATGTTTTAAGCGAAGACGTTAGACGCTCGAGCCAATTTGTTCCATCTCCTGGATTGTCAATATAGAGTGAAATCGAAACCGGAGCGCCGATAGAAATCTGTGTCGCGTTCGTGAACTGATTATTAGGCTGATCATATCCAATATACGAATCCGCTGCATCCCAACTTGGTCGGTGCATCGGCGATGCGAGTGTCTTCGAGGGATTAGAATCGGCGAGCGTAATAATATGGGTCGCCGGCACGGAACTTTGGGGAGGTTCCTCGAAGATGACCCTACCCTTGAGACCACCGGGTTGCCCGCCGAAGGCGCTGTCTTGAAAGAGCGTACCAACGATCGGAGCGTAGTTATTGGATACCGCGTTTCCACTTTGACATTGGGTCCAGATCGCTGACTGCTGAACCATGGGGTCACATTCTTGGGCAAAAACAGACGGCTGATTGGCCCCGTCAGAGTTGACGAATCCCCCCTGGGTGATCGTTTGCGCGTAGTAACGTGTGGGCTCTAAACCGCCGGTATTTTGAACGTCCTTGTTGTTCGTCAATATGACTGAGCCTGGCCAGTTGATGAGTGCGGGAGAGTAAGAAGTGGTCGCTGGAATCGAGTATGGCGAAGGCGCGGCGGCAGCGCTATCGAGAATTGAGCATACTTTGTTTGAACAATTGGCGGTGGTTACTCCAGTTGCGATGGCGAAGTTTCCCGTCCCATAGGGAGCGGCAGTGTTTGCATTGGGAGCACCAGGAATGCGCAAGACGTCATACGTGATTACACCCGCTGTCCCAACCTGGTTCCACTGGACCTTGATCGCTCCCGACCCATTGGTTAACGCATCTCCGGCGAGATACGCTGGGGACGTGCCCATCGTGCTGCTTTGCACAACAATGTAGTAACTGTATTGCGTTTGCCCGGTGCTCGCATACTGAGGAAGAGATCCCGACGGACCGACGCCTCCGGATACCTGTGCGTAACCGCCCTCCGCAATCAATCCCGCGATGCCGGTTCCAAGTGGATTGGTGCAGTCTCCCACTTCCTCATAGACGTTATTCAATTGGACAGAGGGATTGTTGTAGACCTGGTATGAACGTATTCCGAACTGCGCGTAGCCTTGCACGACAGTATTCGAGACTTGCAGCGTGTTCCCGTCTTGGTTGTCGATTCCGTTTGCTGCGCATTGGAAGGAAAGGTTCGAGTTCTGCACCCATATGACGCCGGCGTTCACTGAAAACGGCCCTGGACCATAAATCGCAGTCGAACAGAACGACGCATCGCATCTGCTCCACGACCCTGAACTGGCGTTCAGTTGATCGATGAGTGCCGCTTGGTCGTTATCCACCTGCACGAGGTACCCGAACGAAGCGCCAGACTTGGCAGCATTCACTGTGGCCAGATTACTCAGGGCGGACCCTTGTGCATTGTCTACAATCGCAGGCCAAGTGCCATTGCTCACGCCCGCGCTCAACCGCAGTCCTTGGATCTTGATGCCGCTAAAAAGGGTCGCACTCGTGGGATCCCCGAGCATGATGCAAGTGTCGTTCATCACGCAAGTGATCGTAGCTCCCGACGCGGAAACCGTGATGCTTGAAGCGCGGATCGAAAGCCTCGCATAGAAGACATAGTCTTTGGGATCGATTAACACTGAGCGCGAAGTCTGCCCGCCCGATCCCTGGACGACGGCGGCGTTAATGGCTTCCTGGACCCCTCCAGTTGCGCTTTCTAACTTATAGCCTGCAGGATGAGCGGACGCTGCCGTGAACTGCACGGTTCCGCTGGCCGCTCCCGATGTGCACGTACCGCCTGTTATCAACACGGCTTCAGGAGTTCCAGTGCCGGAGATATATAAATAGTGCCACGCATCCGTTCCATTCACACCGCGCGGGCAGGGACTCATGGTGACTGTGTTCGGCCCAGCTTTTAGCGGATTCGCCGGACTCTGTTGCCACGAGTACGACGCCGTGTTCACGACGGGTGCGGTTGGCGTTTCTCCCGGAGTGCTCGACGGTGTTGTCAGGCCCGCATCGTTGAGCGCGGTCTGGATCGCATTGAGCGGTATTTGTTGCCCCGGCACTATGCCGAGCGTGCCGTCAGAGTTAATGAAGAAACCGGTGTCTTTGGGAGTAGCTCCGTTCGCACCAAAGAGTAAACTCAGGCGTCCGGACGGAGTGGCAGTGGCGCTCTGCACGGGCTCGGCCTGCCAGCGAAAAAGTTCGTTCTGTGCTGAATTTGTCTTGAGATTGAATGCAGAAGCAATAAAATCGAGGCCAGTCGAGGGCATTCCCGCGGTGCTATTCCGAGGCGCCGTGGCGATCGCCGGAAGGATCGCGCCTCCCTGCAAGGCTTGGCCCAGCGAGAATTCGTTGGACGCGTCCAAGCGGGCGAAAGAACTATTTTGCAAGCCAGACCCTGCTGCCGGAACGGAATTGGACGGAAGGATTAACGCCGATTCGCGAACAGCTGGTTGAGAAAGAGCATTGTTCAGGATCTGCGTGAGTTGCTCCATCTGAACAAAGTCCGAGACTGGCTTTCCCGCAAAGGTGTCGGCATCAGAAGCCTTCACAGCGTACGGAACGCTCACCAGGGGAACACGCGCAGTTAGTACAAACCCCTGCGCGCTTGTCTCGACCCAGCGGGCCTCGCGGCTGGCAAATATGTCAACAGGTAAACCGAGAGCGCTCAGAGATCCTAAGAGGGCCGTGTAATGCCCTTGACGATCGAGCGGAAGATTCTGAGTCTCAGTCCATATTGGCGTGCCACCTTCGGGTTCGTTGAAAATGCTGAAAGTAACCTGTACGGGCGAGCCGTTGGCGGCCTCGCTCCCATCAGGCTTGAGCTTGCCGTTGAGCTTTACTACGAAGGGGACCTGGGCAGAAACGATCGAAGGGGAAGATGACGTAGCGCCCGGAATCGAGTCCCCATTTCCGGTAGTCGCGGGACCTACTTGCGCGGCAGATAAGACCGACATGAATAACAATGCGAGAATGAACAAACGCCGCCATCGATTGTTAAGCGGCCATGGTCTTCTGCATAACATTGAAAAAGCTCCTAAGCGAATTGTTAGAAACTAACCGCGCTTTCATCCGGCACGCCGCTCTGTTCTGGGGCTGTTTATCCCTGAGGGAAACGATCGTTGGCTTGCCGGAATCTCTCGGCAACCGCTTCCGGCAAGCTTTCCTCCAATTTTTGAGCCAACCACTCTTGCAGATCACATCGTTGTTCAAGAGGCAGAAGACGAAAGCGAAGACCTACGTGGCCTCGCTTGTCCCGCCAAACGATTTCACATGCACTGGTCAACTTGCCCATACGCCCGGGCAATGTGAATTCCGCGTGTACTCGCATTCCAAGTACGAGCTTTGCAGGCGCGGCAGTGATCTCCATCCCTCCTTCGCTAATGTTCACAGTGTGGGATTGTGCCTGGCGCATATCGACTCTGCGTAGCATCACGCGTGTCTTGACTTTGCATCGGAAATAGCGACGGCGTTCGCGCACGATCAACCCGTAGCCGACGGATAGAGTGCGGTCCAGCGATTGGGCTGACAGCGGTCTCTCCAGCACGAAGTTGCTGCCAGCACAGTAGGCCAGCGCAAGCTCGGACTTACTCCGGATAATTGCCATGGTGGGAGCAGTCCGGTTCGATCGAGATTGGCGCATCTCTCCCAGCACTCCTGGGGCGTTGTCGCCTAAGTCAAAATCCACCATGACGGCGTCGAATTTTCTGGTGTTTAGTACTTGCAGCGCGCTGGCAACATCGACACAAACGTCAGTGGTGACCGCCAGTCTCTCCATGGCATCAGTGATTTGCTCGATGGTGGTTGGATCGCTGGACACCAGCAGCGAACGGGCAATCGAGGGCGACGATGGTAAGGTCATCACTTTCACTCCTAAACTTCTCCGTAATAAGGGCGTCGATACCATGTGGTTCCTCCGTGTGTTTTGAGTCGCAGCACTTTCAAAGCTGTTGTTCGGTTGTTGCGGCGCGTTTCTTTAGTGCCAGCCTATTTCCTTCAGTTGATTTGTTTTCGACAAGATCACTTGCACTGCCTTGACCACGCTCTGTGAATTGTTCTCCAGAAGTTCGTCCGTCTTCTCGACAAACTCAACTGCTCCCTGATTCAGCAGTTTTGCCGCATTCGCCCGGGAAAGACCGCTCAAGACGACCACCGGAATTTGCTTCGTTCGTGGGTCCCGCTTAAGGGTTCGCAGCACGTCCTGACCGGCAATTTTTGGCAGCATGATGTCCAGCAGGACTAGATCGGGGCTGTCCTCACGAGCAATACGCAAGCCCTCCTCTCCGTCGCTAGCGCTAATGACCTCGTAGCCGGCCCTGATGAGCGCTCTTTCGTGAATGAGTCGAAGCACCCTGCTGTCATCGATCAAAAGTATCTTCATCTCGACCCTTTCCTCGCGTTGCGAAGCCAGACATTTTTCTGTTTCACATAATCGACAAGAGACGGCGCGGCCGGGCTTTACTCATCTGTGCCGTCAGACTTGTTTCTCAAACCGGCCCAAATCGTTGTGTCGCCTAAGTGCTCTGGAGGAGGCTTCCACAACAAGTCATCTTGAAGTAAGCAATATCGCTAATCGCTAGAGCGTTTTCGCGGGGGAGTTGTACGACAGGTGGATGGCTCAAAGTATTCGCGATGCTCAATAGAGCCACGGAGCCACACGCAGTGCATCTCGTGTGGGCAGGAGTAATCATTTCGCAGTCGAGGCAGAGACTTGCGAGCTGCAGAGGTATCAGGCTCTGCTCTGGTGAATTCGTGGCCGTTCCTCCTCGCCTTCGCGGCGCAGATTGGCGCCAGGAGCCGGCGGGTTCCTCGCTTGCGAGATTGCAGACGCCCTGTGGACCGATGAGTCCAGCCAATCTGGAACTGAAGCGTCTCAGTAAGTCTTCCGCGGTCGGTGATTTGCAAAACTGAGTGATGCGCTTGGGAAAGGAATCAACTGCTTGAGGCTGGGAACTCTGTTTATTCTGTTTGCAACACCTCGAGTTCAACATGCCAGCTTATAAAGCAATTCCGCTGCCAGGCTCAGAAGATGCCCTCAGCCCTCGTCCACAATGACTTAGAGGTCACACCGTCGCCCCATGTCTAAATCAGGATGTTTGAGTTTTGGAAATCGGACATTCGGGTCGCGGTTTTTCAGCCGGGCAGGCTCGGGAAGCGGGGAAGCTTGCGAAACACCAAAGCGGCACTCGCGATTACTCTCGGAGAGTCTCCAGTTACGGGCGGGTAAAAGCAGCGGCATCGATCACGATCTTGTCGAATTGATCAAGCGGGACACTCGGATTCGCTACGCGCTCGCACTCGCAGCATTGCCGCGGCCTAGCATCTCTGTTATGCGTTTGCCCAGAGTTGACAGTCGAAAGGGTTTCTGCAACAACACATGTTTTGGGTCCAGGACCTGCTCGTTCGAGAGCAGGTTATCGGAGTATCCCGACATGAACAGTACTTTGGTTTCCGGATGAATGCTGCTGATGCGTTCGGAGAGTTCGCGGCCGCTCATCTGCGGCATTATCAGATCCGTGAGCATCAGATGGATCGGCCGTGGATGTTGCTCTGCAATCTCTAGGGCCGCGGGTCCATGTTTAGCCCTGAGCACGTTGTACCCATTCTCCGCGAGATATTCGGATGCAGACTCTCGTACAGCGTCTTCGTCTTCGACCAGGAGAATGGTTTCATTGCCCCTGAACGAGACGTCGCTGTTCTCGCTATCGTCTGTCTGGGCCGCAGCTTCCACCCGAGGCAAGTAGATCTTGAAGGTCGAGCCGCGGCCGGGCTCGCTATGCAGAAAAATGTATCCATTGCTCTGTTTAACAATGCCAAATACTATAGCGAGGCCAAGGCCGGTGCCCTTTCCTTGTTCTTTTGTGGTGAAGAAGGGTTCAAAGATCTGAGCCTGGGTTTCTGCGCTCATACCACAACCGTTGTCGCTTACCGCAATCATGGTGTAGCTTCCAGACTGGGCTGGAGTTTGCAGACCACAGTCGGTTGGACTGAGCTCCGCGTTACTGGTTTCGATGAGAATCGTCCCGCCGCTGGGCGTGGCATCCCTCGCATTGATGACGAGATTCATCACGATTTGTTCCACCTGGCCGGGGTCTACTTTTACTCGCCCGAGAGCATCGCCCGGCACGAAGCGCAGTTCGATATTTTCCGGGATGAGGCGTTTGAGCATCTCTGACTGCTGTGCGATCAGCGCATTCAAATCGAGCACTCTCGGGGAGATCACCTGCTTCCGGCTGAAAGCCAGCAATCCCTGAGTCAATGAGGCTGCACGATCGGTAGCTTTTGAGATTTCCTCAATGTATCTCCGCCTAGTATCGTTCTCGGGAGTTTTCCCATACATCAACTCCGCATAGCTGCTGATAGCCATGAGAATGTTGTTGAAGTCGTGGGCGACTCCGCCTGCCAATCGGCCGACCGCTTCGATCTTCTGCATCTGTCGCAACTGCTGTTCCAGTTCGCGGCTTTGAGTGATGTCCTGCACGGTTCCCTCAAAATGAAGGATCCGGCCTTCAGAATCCCTGACGGCGTGAGCATTCGCCGAGACCCAGATTGCCTTCCCATCCCGACGATAAGCTTGATATTCAAAACCTCGGACGACTCCACGATTCTCCAGTTCCCGAACAAAATCGGCGCGTGACTGCGGCGTAACATACTCCTGGTTGGTTATGTCGTTACGTGTGTCTATGAGTTCCTGCGGCGAGTCAAAGCCGAACATACGCGCGAGAGCTGGATTGGCCGAAAAATACTTGCCATCTGGGGTGCATTGATAGACACCCTCCAAGGCATTTTCGAAAATACCGCGATATTTCTCCTCCGCCGCCCGGAGAGCTTCTTCGGCACGCTTACGCTCCGTAATGTCAGTCAAGAATCCAATGATGCCGCGTACTCTGTTGCTCGCATCCCAGAGTGGAGTTGCGGACAGACTGATGGCGACCAACGATCCATCTCGCTTTTGACGGTGCACCTCCACCCCGGTAAGAGTATCGCCCGAGATCAAGCGCTGGTGTAAGGCAGCGGCAGCGGCTGCTTCGGGTTGGGAAATGATCGGGTTGGGCCGGCCAATGACTTCTTCCTCGCGCCAGCCGAACAGCTTTTCTGCCGCCGGATTCCAGATGGTCACGTGGCTTTGGGCATCGGCAGCGATGATCGGAATTGGCGACGCATACACGCTGGTTTCGTTGGCCTTGCGAAGAGCTTCCTCGCCGGCCTTACGTGCGGTTATATCGCGGGCGATGCTGGAGCCGCCGATTATGCTTCCATCCGGATCCAGAACCGGCGATACCGTCAAAGAAACATCGACCAGGTTTCCGTTCTTTGCAATCCTAACGGTTTCGAAATTCTCAATTCGACGACCAGCCTTCAACTCAGCCAAAATCCTGGGACCTTCGTCCGGGCTGCCGGGAGGAATAAGCAGCGTAATGTTCTTGCCGATCATATCGTCGGCGGCATAACCGTACATGGATTGAGCGCCTTTGTTCCAACTCGTAATCCTGCCATCGAGATTCTTGCCGATAATTGCGTCCTGCGAAGACTCGACAATCGCCGCTAGCCAGACGACTGCCTCTTCGGCCCGTTTGCGCGCAGTGATGTCGCGGACATAAACGGTAAACGTGGGTTTTCTATGGATAACAATGCTGGTAACCGTGAGCTCGGCGGGAAATTCGGTGCCGTCGGAGCGCAATGCTTTCGTCTCGAGTCGATTGCCTATGACGGCGATACCATCGGATGCGCCGCAAACGAATAATTCACGGCGATGACGATCCCGTAATTCGGCGGGCAAGATCGTTTCGGATAGGTCCCTGCCCAAGACTGCAAACCGAGGGATGCGAAACGTTCTCTCTGCCGCGGCGTTGAAGTCAATAATTCTGGTCTGCTCATCGGTGCATATGATGCAGTCCAGCGCTGAATCCAGCAGAGCCTGCCGGCGAGCCTCGCTTTCCTCGAGCGCTTGGCGGGCTTGCTGAATGTCACGCGACTCTGCAACCGATGCCATGATCCTCGCCTCGAGTTCAAACCTCTGCGGTCCTACCCCACACGGCAGATTCAGCCATTAGCAACGCACTTATTGTCCAAGTACTTCGCGGATCTTGTCTTTGAGTTTGTTGAGACGGAACGGCTTCTGCAGGATGAAATCCCGTGACCCCTCGGCTCCGCTCGCACGTGCAACCTGATGGGCGTCGCCGGACATGTAGAGAACCTTAAGGCTGGGGCACATCTCGAACAGTTGCTCGGCCACGTCCTGACCGCCCATCCCCGGCATGACGATGTCTGTTACCAACAGGTCCAGCGGAGAACGGTTCTGTTGGGCGACACGAATGGCTTCTGCGCCAGTCCTCGCCTGCAAAACCTTAAATCCTTCCATCATGAGGAATTCAGCGGCCGGCAGGCGCACTGCATCATCGTCTTCAACCACCAGAATTGTTTTCGCTGTGGGCGCATCTTTCGACGAGGTGAGGTCTGATGAGTCCGCGATCTGGTTGCCGAGAGCGGGGAAATATATCTTGAAACTGGCGCCTTTGGCCGGGTCGCTGGAGATTCTCACCAGGCCATGAGCTTCCTCCACGATCTTATGAACCGTTGCCAATGCCAGATTAATTCGCATGTCCTGATTGGTGCCGGCGGTTTCCTCCGCGTTGCGGCCATGCGCGACCTCGCAGAAAGAGAGCATCGTGTACTTGCCTGGAAATGCATTGTCGTTCGTTCCGATAAATCCGTCGTTCAGGTCCGCCGACTCCGTGGACACTGTAAGTCTTCCTCCGGCACTCATCGCGTCGCGGGCGCCCAAGGCGAGACTCAATATCAATTGTTCAAGTTCGGCGCGATCGCTCTTGATTCCTTGGACTTGTGGATCGAGGCTGAGCACAACCTCGATGCGTTCACCGACTATCTGCCGAATTAAGTCGCTGACTTCTGTAACTACGCTGTTCAGTTCAAGGGGCTGCGGAGACGATACCTGTTTGCGGCTGATGGCCAGCAACTTCTGGATCAAGAAGGTTGCCCGAGCGGCGTTGCTCAAAACCTGTTCCAGACTGCGCCGTCCTTTGGGAGGCGCTTTCTTCAACTCCAGTTCGGCATAACTGGTGATGGCCATCATGATGTTGTTGAACTGGTTGGCTGCCGCCTCAGCGAGTTCGCCGATTAACTCGGTCTTCTGTGCGAGCAATGCGGTCCGAAGGTCAGACGACTGGGAGCCGCTCGCCGATTTGGTAGTCAGGACGTCCGCCATCAGAGTATCTCTCCCATTTCGGTTTTTACTCGCAGCAATCCCATTACGATACTGGTCTGCCGCAAGGTCTCTCAACTTACTGTGGTAACGAGCGAAGGGGGCCGGGCTGGGATCCCAATCAAGAGCGATTCCCTTGCAGACTGCGCTGTCCAGTTTCCAAAAAGCGGTGGTTGGTTCCCAAACAATGCGGCCCTTTATCAGACACGAATCCCCGTCTTATCAGAGGCTTGGAGGTAGCCAATGTTTGGCGCTATGCGTGCGAATATCAATGCATGCGGGACAGAATTCTTATCATCGATGACGACGACCAACTCGTGGATGCCTACACAGAATATCTGTCGCAACGCGGGTTTCAGGTCGATTGCGCCCAAGAACTCGAAGAGGCACAGACCCTGCTGGCGTACTTTCCATATTCGGTTGTCGTCACGGATCTACGACTTAGTAAGCTAGGTTTTGGCGGCTTGGATCTCGTTAAGCACATTCGTGAACAGTCGCTGCCGATTCGCATTATCGTAATCACCGCCTATGGCTGGCCCGAACTCAAATCTGAGCTTTCGGTTCAAGGAGCGGACGCTTTCCTCCGAAAGCCCGTGCGGCTCGCCGAACTGGGGGAAGCCGTTTGCGATCTCGCAGGAGCAAGAGCATGAAGAGGCCACTATTAGACACGTTTCGCGATCCGCGCAAATTGTCGGTACGGTTTCAGCCAATTTTTCATATTAAAGAGGGAGGAAGCCGCGTCGACAGCCTCGAAGCCTTGATTCGAGGACCGCTAGGCACAAATTTCGAAAGGGCTGACCTTTTGTTCGACTATGTGCGCCGCAAGAAAGCCGAAACTGCCGTCGATCAAAGTTGCGTCGTCGCGATTTTCGATGCGATTTCCAATCTGCCGTCTCACTTTCGCGTCAATATTAACGTGCACGCCTCGACACTCGGAAAGGATCCGAGCTTCGCCGATTTTTTCCGCACTGAAGCACAAAAGCGTTCGCTTGCACTTGATCGCTTTACGGCAGAGATCGTGGAGCACTCTCCGACCTACAACGTCCCCGCGCTCCTTTACACCATTCGGAGATTGCGCGATTCCGGTATTCGAATTGCTCTTGACGACGTGGGCCTGGGCCATTCTAACTACCGCATGATGCTGGATTGCCGTCCCGACTATTTCAAACTCGATGCATATTTCGTGCGTGGTCTAAGCACAGATCCGGACCGTCGCGCTGTGGTTCGTTCGATCGTCAGCTTCGCGAAATCGATGGGCGGCTGTGTTGTGGCGGAAGGCGCAGAATCACAAGAATGCTTGGTCACACTTGCGAAAATGGGGGTCGAGCTGTTTCAGGCAAACCTCCTGTGTGGGGCGCTCTCGATCGAGGGTCTAAGGGCGAACAGTCTTCTTGGGGCTTCCGCATCCGTACCCCTGACGACGACAACCACGGAGAAGCGGAACGTAGGAAGGTTCGAGTACCAAGACCAAAAGCTACTCGTGTAAGTCGGAGCGAACCGATTTGAGACCGGCGAAGCCGCTATTTATGGTAACTGCGAGGATTGATTCCGAATGTCCTCATCTTATTGTAGAGAGTACTCCTGGTCATCTCCAGACGCGCTGCAGCCCGCCCGACGTTACCCCGTTCGGCGCTGAGCGCTTTCTGGATATGGAGCTGTTGAATCTCCCTGAAGCTGAGCGAGGATTCTTCGCCGTTGACCGGAGCTTTTCCGTGAAACTCTAAGTGCAGATCCCCCGGACGAATCGCGTCTCCAGTAGCCAAGAGGACCGCTCTCTCCATGACGTTCTTCAACTCCCGAATATTTCCCGGCCACGAATATGCCTTTAGCGTTTCCAGAGTTTGACTCGACAGGGTAAGATGCAACCGTCCGAGGTCTACGGCAACCCGCTGGAAGAAGTGCTCGGCAAGCAGCGGAATATCCTCTAATCTTTCGCGTAGCGGTGGCACACGGATGATCATCGTGTTGACGCGAAAGTAGAGATCGCTGCGGAACTTTTTTTGCTGGACCAACTGAGCCAAATCCTCATGGCTGGCTGCAATTAGCCGGACATCCAAATGCCGCTCTTGCGTATCGCCTAGCCTGCGGAATCGCTTCTCTTCCAGAATCTTGAGAAGCTTAGGCTGTACCTGCAGATCCATATCCCCAATTTCATCGAGGAACACGGTTCCGCGCTGCGCAACCTCTAAGAGCCCCATCTTACGTTGCACCGCCCCCGTAAAAGCCCCCACTTCGTGTCCGAAGAGCTCGGTCTCCAGGAGCTCTCGTCCAAAGCCGGCGCAGTTTAGATCGACAAAGGGCTCGTCCGATCGAGGACTGTGATCGTGCAACCATCTCGCCAAGACGCCTTTGCCCGAACCGGTTTCTCCAGCGATGAGCACCGGGCAGTGGCTGCCACACACGCGCTCGGTTTGTTCTGCTAACTGGAGGATGGCAGCGCTGGTGCCCAGAAAAGGGTCCACTGTTTCTCGTTTTTCCCTGGCCTTCCCAGCAAGCTGTTTCTGATTGTTGCGTTGATTCTTCAGGGCCCGTTCTAACACGATGGCGATCGCAGCCAATTCCACCGGCTTGGTCAGGAACTGTTCCGCTCCTTCTTTAATCGCTTTGACTGCGAGTTGGATGGTTCCATTTCCTGTAAGCAGGATCAACGGTACCGAGGGGTACGATTGTTTGAGGTAAGGCAGAAGATCTAGTGCGGTCCCATCGGGCAGAGAGTAATCGAGGATCGCCGCGTCGGGACATGATTTCTTGAAGGCCTCTCTGATGCTTTCACAGCTGTTGGCCTCGACAACTTCGTATTCGAGCGATTGGAGGAATTCGGTGAGGGCAGAACGAATTGCTCTGTCATCCTCGCCGACGACTATCTGTTTCTTCGACATACAAGAACTCGCCGCCGTCCTCGCGGCGCGTAGAGCTTGACTAGCGGCAGGACCCCCAACAACTTGCAGGGGTGTCGCGATTCCTAATGAGAATCTAATCTGCTTAGGGAGCCTGGCGACAGATTACCTTCGTAACTGGAAACTAGCGAGAACCAAGTCGCGGCGAGCGAAAGCGAAGAGCAGTATGCCTGGAGGCGAGAAGAACTATTCTACGGGGCCCGACTTTACTTCGAACCCTGTATCGGGAACTGGCACGACAATTGTCTTAGATTTACCGATCCCGAAGATGAGCTGGCTATGGTGAAGGGTCTCGAACCCGAAATCAAACTCCCCAAAGTTATTGGTTTTCTTGCACGCCACTGTGTCCCCTTCGCAAACGAGACTCACGGCGACGTCGCCCATTCCATGAGTTGGACTGGCGGAGTCAAGAAGTTGCCCGATGAGGACCACCGAGTCTGTGCCTGGTTTGGGCTGCAAACGCATATCGATGCAGACGCTGCCCGACCTGTAGAGGAGCTGTCTGGCGGAAGGCAATGTGCCCCGTATTCCACTGGTCACGGGCGACTGCGAACTGTCGAATACCAGTGAAGCTATTTCTGGTGTTTCCGCAGAAAACAAAGGCAACTCTTGGATCGCGAAGCTGGCTCTGACGACGTCGACCGACAACGCCAGTTCTCCAGAGCGACTTTGATGATTCGATAAATTCACGTGACTGCCTCCAGGTCGCCGATCCTCAAGTAGCCGGCAACACCCCTATTAGCGATAACAAGCTCTCGATCTAATGAATAAGGGTCTGTAGGAGGCCAGGAAATATAGGCATGGCCGCAAATATCGGTCTTCTCTGGTGAAGGCCAAGAACATCCGGAAACCCTAACGGAGCAGGAGAACTGTTCGCAAGGTCTGGCTGGATGTGTTCAATTTCCAAAATGCGATTCGTAACCTTCAGACATGGGCGGCTGGTAGGATTCTCAAGTCCTTGTGAGCAAACGTGCACAGGGATGGCGGGGCGATTGCTTGAGTCAAGGCATGCACAGCCGACAGCTGGTTTCCGCAGATGATAAATCTCGTTCCGGTTTCGAGCGCAAACTCAGACCCCAAGCCCGGCAATATGTTGGCGCCTTGACATCGCCAACAGAGGCGCAAGACCTATTGCGCCGCTTTAATCCCAGGTTGGTCGGATTCGGGATCGCAGGCCCGTCGTCGAGCCATTTCTTTGACTCGAGCGAACTCACCGACACTGGAGGCCGGAACGAGATCCGTAATAAGAGTCAGGAGGCAAAGTAATGAATACTTCAAACCTCAGTCTGGTACCCCTGCAGCAGGCAAGCCTTTGTCTGGACTGCGAGACGATCACGGCGGCGCAAACGAACTGCCACGCCTGTGGTTCTCGTGCTTTGTTGAATATCGCCAGAGCCTTGGATCAGCCCGGCTACCGCACTTCTCTTCGCCCCGACAACCCGGTCATCCACGCAGCTCTCTCCAAACAGGCTCCCCGCCTGGGAGATTTTCTTCATAGCACGTAGTTGCCCTTCAAACCGCGCGAAGCCTCCGTTCCCAGGTGACCGGCGCAGACAACATCCGGACCTCCCCCGTCCGGCTGATTAGGCATTGTTACTTCCGTAATTTAGAAAAGCTCACGCTTTCCCCCACAATCTCCTTAAATAGGATGTGGGAGTTTGTCTGTTGATGTCGATGTTGTCTGCCATCGCGCCGTTTCGTCCCCCGCCATTGCTTCGGATACGCGGGCTCACCGTCAAGTATCCCTGTGATCGCTATTCCGCTCCGGCGTTGCAGGGCATTGATCTCGACATAGCGCCCGGAGAAATAGTCGGAATCCTGGGCGAATCAGGGTCCGGAAAGAGCACACTTGCGCTTTCGATTCTCGGGCTGCTGCCCCCAAACGCTAGCGTTGAAGGTTCGATTGTCTTTCAAAATAATGAAGACCTGCTCCAGATCGATGAGCCACGATGGAAAACCATTCGCGGCGCCAAGATCGCGTTGATCGGCCAAGAGCCAGGACTTTGTCTGAGCCCAGTCATGAGCGTCGGCGACCAAATCGCGGAAGTGCTGCGGGCACATCGACCCGGCGGACGAAAGCTGCGCGAGGTCGAGTGCGAGGCCATCCTGACGGACCTGAGGTTTTCTGATGTGGATCGCATTTCCAAGGCGTATCCGCATCAGCTTAGCGGTGGGGAACTTCATCGAGTCGCGATCGCGCAAGCGCTGGTCTGCCAGCCCGACTTGGTGATCGCCGACGAAGCGACTCGATCCCTGGATGTTGCGGTGCAAGCGGAAATCCTGAACGTCCTGGGGCAGATGAAACGCAGGTTTCGGTCGGCTCTCATTTTTATTACGCATGACCCAACAGTCCTTGCAGGATTCGCCGACCGCGTCATCACCATGTATGCGGGCCATATCGTCGAGGATGGCCCGGTATCTTCTGTCTTTCGGCAGCCCTTGCACCCCTATACCGAAGGGTTGTTGCAGTTAGTCAGGGCACATCGGCAGCCCGAGAGTCCCGATCCCCAACGACTCCTGCCGGTGATCCGGGGGAGTTCCACCGATGTCGATCGTTCCACTGCGGGATGCGTTTTCGAACCCCGGTGTTGCGCAAGAACGGCCATTTGCCGGGAAGAATCTCCAAAGGAAGTCATGCCCGAGCCGGGGCATCGAGTGAGATGTTTCAACCATGGGAACTGAACAAGGAGCGAAGCGCGCAATCAAGCCGGCACTCGTGAGAACGCGAGCGCTGTGCAAGCAGTATGGGCAACATCGATTGTTTTCGCGAGGAAAGTTTACGGTCAATGCGCTCGTCGACGTGGATCTGGAGATCCCCTTCGGGGGCGTGACCGCTCTTGTTGGTGAGTCGGGCTCGGGGAAGTCCACTCTGGCGCTTTGCTTGGGGATGTTGGAAAAACCGGACCGTGGCGAGATTTGGTTTGAGGGAAGCGAGATATCCCGTTGGGGCGCTCGGAAGCTGGCGCCACTACGCTCCAAGATTCAAATGGTGTTTCAGGATTCGGCCGGCGCCCTGAACCCAAGCTTCACTGCGGCAGAAATTATCGAAGAGCCGCTGGAAATCCAACGTCGAGAGACTGGGCGAAGATTGCGCGCGCGTGCATGCGAATTGATGGAAGAAGTCGGATTGTCGCCAGAATGGGCAAAGCGCTCGCCGCTCGCTCTTAGCGGAGGCCAACGGCAACGGCTGGCAATTGCGAGGGCGATTGCCTTGAGGCCAACTTTCTTAATACTCGACGAGTCTGTGTCCGGCTTGGATTTGTCGACGCAGGCTCAGATACTGAATCTTCTCTTGAATCTGCGGGCCACTCACTCGTTGACGTACCTTTTGATTTCTCACGATCTGAGTCTCGTAGGGCAGATCGCGGACTTTGTCGCCGTGATGCATCAAGGGAGAATTGTCGAGCAGGGACCACGGCAACAGGTGTTCGCCAGCCCGCAGCACGCTCACACCAGAGAGTTGCTGGGTTCCGTCCGCATCCTGGAGTCAGCTTTTCGGGCCGCGCAGGCGGGAGGGCGATCGTGAGGTACCTGATGCGCCGCGCCGTCCACGCCGTATTGCTTTTGCTTGGAGCCTCGATACTCTGTTTCCTTCTTAGCGATCTCGCCCCAGGAAGTTTCTTCGATGAAATGAAACTCAATCCTCAGATCTCGCCCTACACAATTGCTGCGCTGCGTTCGGCCTACGCGCTTGACCAACCTCTGGCAATAAGATACGGCCGCTGGGTGAAGTCCGTTCTCAGGGGAGAATGGGGGTACTCTTTCGCATATAACGCTCCTGTAAGAAGTCTGCTTGTGGTGCGCGCGCGCAATACTCTCCTCTTAACTGGGTTTGCGAGTGTACTTGCTTGGCCGATTGCCTTACTCCTCGGAATTTGGGCCGCCAACCGCGCAGACACATGGGGCGACCGGCTTACGATGGGAGGCACGGCGCTGCTGCTCTCTGTACCAGAACTCGTTCTGTCGCTGTGCCTACTCTATTTGGCGATTCGCACGCATGCGTTGCCTGTCGGTGGCATGGTCTCGGTGAGCTTCGACCGACTCGACCCATGGGCACGGACGCGCGATTTGGCGATGCACTTGATCGTTCCCGTGACTGCGCTGGTTCTTTCCAGTTTGCCGATCCTCGTGCGACATGTGCGCTCAAGCATGATCGAAGTCTTGAAGGCTCCATTTATTCAAGCCGCGCGGGGACACGGAATCGGCCGGACGAGGGCGCTCCTACGGTACGCTTTGCCGGCTGCCGCAAACCCGCTGATTTCTTTATTCGGTCTATCGGTTGCGGGGCTTCTGAGCGGTTCGCTTATGGTTGAAATCGTCACCGGCTGGCCTGGATTGGGACCGCTCTTGCTGGAGGCTTCTTTCGCGCGAGATCTCTACGTTGTGGTTGGCGTCGTGTTGGCCTCAACTGTGTTCATGATCTCGGGAAGTCTTCTGGCGGATGTAATGTTAGTGATCGCGGACCCGAGGGTCCGGGTGGAATAGCATATGCTCGGCAAGCGAATAATTGCCGCAATTGTTTTATTGCTAGGACTGCACCTAGCCATACTGTTTGCGGGATTTTTCGCGCCTTGCGATCCGGCGACCCAGAATCGCGATTTTCCTTACGCCCCCCCGACCCGCCTTTATTTTATGGATGCCGGCGGACACTTACACGTGCGCCCCTTCATTTACCCATGGGTGGCCCGCCCTGACAGCTTCTACGATTATCAAGAATCTCGTGAGCACGAGTATCCGCTGCACTTCTTCGTTAGGGGGCCTCAATACAAGGTTGCGGGTCTCCTGCCCTCACGCATTCACTTGTTCGGCGTCGAGCCTGGCGCGCATATCTTTCTAGCTGGCACCGACGGTTACGGTCGCGACCAGTTCTCGAGAGTCCTGTATGGAGGACAAATCTCGCTCGCTGCCGGAATTCTTGCGACAGGGATTTCGCTGTGCCTGGGGCTGGTAATTGGCTGCCTCTCAGGTTTCTATGGAAGATGGATTGACGACTCTACCATGCGTCTGTCCGACCTCTTTCTTGTCCTGCCTTGGCTTTATTTGTTACTCGCCGTACGGTCGTTCTTGCCGCTCCACATCAGTCCAACCGAGGCCTTTTTCCTCCTGGTTGCAGTGATCGGTACGATCGGTTGGGCTCGTCCAGCGCGATTGATTCGAGGTATCGTCCTCGGTGCCAAGACTCGAAAATACGTGATTGCGAGCCGCGGTTTTGGGGCGTCTGACGCCTATATTCTGCGACGTCACGTGCTGCCCCATGTCTCGGGGATTCTGTCGACCCAGGCCGCGATGCTCGTCCCTCAATATGTGATTGCAGAGGTCACGCTGTCTTTTTTGGGGCTGGGACTGGGCGAGCCAACGCCCAGCTGGGGAAACCTGCTGGCGAACCTACAGCAATACAATGTCCTGGTTTCTTATTGGTGGATGTTTTCCCCGGCATTCGCCCTTGTAGTTGTCTCTCTTGGTTACCTTAATGTGGCCAACATCTTTCAGGACCGGTTACAATCCGGTATCTAGAAGTTAAATTGGCGAACGCATATGTATTGCTTGGGTTATAACGCCGGCGTTACCCTCGCGTGCGTTCCCCCTTGTGTCGTTTCCCCTTGTTCTCAGCCTGCACAGCGGAGCGAAGGCACGCGTAGGCGTCTTTGGGGATGCGCCGACGCTTTCGACGCCGGTCCGATTTCTGATTCTCTAATCCCTTATTCCCTGCGGCATCGTTTCGACCTAGGCATGCTACAGCTATGTTCGGATTTCGTAACAGCTGTGGACCCGCAGGCGGACTGGCCTGACGCGCATGACACAATCTTATGATTCTCAAAAGCATGCACTGGCACGACGAAGCGATTCTCGGTGAGCATGCCCTACAAGCGGCGTGGCGCGTTTTCGATACAGAGGACTGTACACGCGGCGAAAAGCGTACCAGCCCGGTAATCGCAGCGGTGATATTCGACAATGAGATCAAGCTCAGGGATCCGATGGAAGTGATTACCACTACTGAACCAAACAAAAAGGCAAAAGTATAGGGACCAGGTGGGCGCGTTCGGGCATTCGATAGGTTGAAACGACCACAAGCCGGCTCGATGTAAAAGTTCGGGAGGAGAGCCTATATGCGTCGTGGGGAGCTACTCACAGCTCTGCTTGCCTGTGCTCTTAGTTGTTTTGCGTCTTCCCTTCCTCAGGCTGCGCAACGCGGCGAAGAACTGCAAATTACCGACAACGAGGTTGGGCATTACGGGGGGACTCTCGTCGTCGCCCAAAGAAGCGAGCCTAAGACCCTGAATCCGGTCACCGCCGCAGATGTTCCGTCTCGCGAAGTTATAGGCCGGCTGATGGCGGACCTTATTCACATCAACCGGGCCTCTCAGCAAATCGAACCGTCGTTGGCCAAATCGTGGACCGTATCAAAGGATGGCCGACTGTTTACGCTCAAGTTGCGCCATGGTCTGCGTTTTTCCGACGGTCAGCCCTTCGACGCCGACGACGTAGTGTTCTCTTTTCAGGTTTATCTGGACGACAAGATTCACTCTCCTCAGCGCGATCTGCTGGTTGTCGGCGGGAAACCGATCGAGGTCCAGAAGCTGGATCAGTACACAGTTCGCTTTACCTTGGAGCAACCCTACGCCGCCGCCGAGAGGATCTTCGATAGCCTGGCGATGATGCCACGGCATCTTCTGGAAAAGTCTTACCAACAAGGCTCATTTACGCAAGCGTGGACGCTAACTACCCCGCCGGCGGAAATCGCGGGCTTGGGACCGTTCCGGGTAAAAGAGTATGTGCCGGGCCAGAAGTTCGTGCTGGAGCGCAATCCGTATTATTGGAAAGCCGATCGCGACCACAACCGCCTTCCCTACCTCGACGAAATCGTTTTTCTATTTGTGGGAAATGAAGATGCCCAAGTGATCCGCTTTCAAGCTGGCGACACCGATCTCATCAGCCGGCTGAGCGCGGAGAACTATTCGTTGCTGTCCAGAGACGCAACGGCTCGCGGCATCGAACTCTTCGATTTGGGGCCAAGCCTCGAATACAACTTTCTGTTATTCAATCTGAACGATGTCAGCTCTCGAAAACTGGACAAGATCGCGGCAGAGCAAGTTTGGTTTGCCGATCTTAAGTTTCGCCAGGCGGTTTCATCCGCTATTGATCGAGACAGCATCATAAAGCTGGTCTTTGGGGGGCGTGGCTCGGCGCTCTGGGGAAATGTCAGTCCATCCAACAAATTTTGGGTAGATCAAGCCTTGCCGCATCCGCCGCGCTCAATTGATAAAGCGAGGGAACTACTGAAAGCGGAGGGATTCTCCTGGCGCGCAGACGGTCAGCTTCTCGATCATCAGGGACAGCCGGTCGAGTTTTCCATCATTACCAGCTCATCCAGCACGCAGCGCACGAAGATGGCAACCCTCATTCAGGACGATTTGAGCAAGCTGGGCATGAATGTTCACGTCGTTCCCCTCGAATTCCGAGCACTGATCGATCGGGTGTTTCAATCCTACTACTACGAGGTCAGCATTATGGGTTTGGGAGGCGGCGACGCCGATCCAACGACCGAGATGAATGTCTGGCTTTCGAACGGAAGCACCCACCTCTGGCATCTTGGCGAATCCAAACCGGCCACGGATTGGGAGGCGCAGATCGACCGGCTCATGCAACAGCAGATGGTCCAACTCAAATATAAAGAGCGTAAACATCTTTACGACGAGGCGCAGGAGATCATCAGCGCCAACGATCCGTTCGTTTTTCTCGGCACGCCTGACACCCTCGTGGGAGCCAAAAAGAATCTCGGTAATTTCAAGCCCGCGATTCTGGAACCAACCACTTTGTGGAATGTGGAGCAGCTCTACTTCTTGTCTGGCAACGGCGAACTCGCGGGCGCGAGAAAGTCTGGTGCACAACGGTGAAGCCGCAGCCAGCCGCAAGAGAATCGTCTTGGCCGGACGAGCGACTGGTGCAGGAATGCAACAAGGGCAACCAAGCGGCGTGGTCTGCGCTGATCGAGAAATACAAGAACCTCATTTTTTCAATTCCGATCAAGTTTGGCTTGCCTCGAGAGGATGCAGCCGATGTCTTTCAAGCCGTGTGCGTCGATTTGCTCGTAGGCTTGCCACGATTGCGTGAACCGAAGGCTCTCCCCAAATGGCTGATGCAGACCAGCTTTCACCAGTGCCTACGGCATAAGAAGGATCGGCTGTCAGTTTCGGATGAAAGATTCGAGGTGACGGAGGAACCCGAGAGCGGGAGCTCCGAATTGCCGGAAGAAATCCTGTCGCAGGTGCAACGCGAACAGAGCCTTCGTGAGGCAATTGCTGCTCTCCCTCCACGATGCAAGCGAATGGTGGGAATGCTGTTCTTCGAGGATCCACCTCGGCCCTACGAAGAGGTTGCCAAAGAACTAAAGCTCGCTACCGGCTCCATTGGTTTCATTCGGGGCAGGTGCTTGAAGAAATTGCGAGCGCTGCTCGAAGACAAGGGCTTCAAGTGACCGCGCCCCGTCGTGCCAAAAATACGGAGCAACTGCTGAAAGAACTAGCCAGCCTTACCGACCATGCCAGCCAGCAGAAGTTTCTTCGCGGACACCAATCCCTGCTCCGGCCCGAAATAGTCTCTGAAGTCGCCGATAAGGTGAGAGAGCAAGTGCGAATCGATGCCCAGCAAGCGCTCCGGTTCGCAGAAGCCGCTTTGGCTATCGCGGGCAGACTGAGAAATAAAGAATCCATTGCGACGGCCCTGCGCGCGAAGGCCAACGCCTTGTACGTAAAAGGAGAGCCTTCGTCGGCGGTTGAGCTGCACAAACAAGCAGTTGTGCTATTCGAGGCTATCGGGAAGACGCACGAGTTAGCTCGTACGCTAAGCGGATCGATTCAGCCGTTGCTGCAGACGGGTGATTATGAGCAGGCCTTCGCCGCCGGTGACCGAGCCCGTACGATTTTTGCCAGCGAGGGTGATATTTGGAGGCTCGCTCGTCTCGAAATCAACGTCGGCAATATCTACTACCGCCAAGACCGATTCGCTGAGGCCATGGCTTGTTATGAACGTGCCCGCCAGGGTTTATTAGCGAACCAGGACCCCGAGGGCGTCGCCGCAGTTCTCAGCAACATGATCACTTGCTACATCAGTCTGAACGCCTTCCCCCAGGCCCTCGAAGCCTATAAGCAGGCTCGTCAATTCTGTGAAGAACACGGCATGCCGTTGCTGGTCACACAGGCTGATTACAACGTCGCCTACCTCCACTACCTCAGAGGAGAATACAGCAAAGCGATTGCGATGCTTCGGACCGCACGCCTCCATGCACAGAAGATCGGCGACGGATATCACGCCGCGCTGTGTGACCTTGATTTGGCGGAACTTTACCTGGAGCTGAACCTAAGCTCCGAGGCGGCCGAGCTTGCGCAACAGGGTTATGAAGGATTTTGCAAGCTGGGCATCGGTTACGAAGGCGCGAAGTGCCTGGTGTTTTCAGCGATCGCGGCGACGCAGAAAGGCCAATCTTTCGAAGGGCTCGATCTTTTCTCTCGGGCGCGAGAAATTTTTGTTCGGGAAAAGAATCAGATCTGGCCATCTATGATTGATCTGTACCGAGCCCTCGTGTTCTTCAATGAAGGCCGGTTGGATGAAGCGTGGAACCTTTGCAGGCAGGCATTGGATTCGTTCCCGGCTCTGAACTTATGGAACAAGGCGGTCCTGGCTCAGCTCTTGATGGCGCGGATTGCTCTGCAGACGAAGGACACTGACGAAGCCCTGCGCTACACGCAGGCTGCGCTCGGGCAACTTACCGGGCTTGAGGCTCCAGTTCTCGCCTATCAAGCATATCTCCTCTTAGGGAATGTCCACTCTGCCAGGGGTGAGCGAGACTCTGCCTATGCCTCGTATCAGACCGCGCGCCAAGCGCTGGAGACACTTCGCGGCAGCTTGCGCGGCGAAGAACTGAAAATCGCCTTCATCAAAAATCGTTTGGCGGTGTACGAAAATCTGGTTGAACTCTGCTTGGACCGCGATTCCGACCCGGCTGTAACCGAAGAAGCATTCACTTATATCGAGCAGGCCAAATCTCGCACCCTGATGGATTTGTTTGCCCGGCCCGCACCCGGACTCTCAGAAAATTCAGGAGGCGAGAACGAGATAGTGCGAAAGATCCGCGAATCACGAGAAGAGCTCAATTGGTATTACAACCAGGTTGAACGAGAGCAGCTCCGACCTGGGCAGCAGCCCTTGGACCGAATCGCCAATCTGCAAAAGCAGGCGCAGGATCGCGAAAAGGAATTGATGCGCATGTTGCACGAGGCCACGGCCGAGGAAGTGCTGCAGGCTGGTTTGCAAACGCCCAGTCACGTTCCGATTGCAACCATTCGCGCTGCCATGCCTCCCGATACGCTAATCGTCGAGTATTTTCAAGTGCGCCACCGCTTCGTCGCTTGTTTACTTGGGCCCGAGACACTTGAAATTGTTCCTGTCTCGCTGGAACCCAACGTCACAAGCAGCCTGCGCCTACTCCAATTTCAGCTCGCCAAGTTCCGTCTTGACCCGCAGTACTTCGAGGCTTTTCGCGATTCGCTACAGCGAGTGACACAGGCGCATTTGCGAGAACTCTATGACGCGTTGATCGCACCGATAGCCTCGCAACTAAAGGCCAGTCATCTGGTTTTCGTGCCCCACGGATTGCTCCACTATGTTCCCTTTCATGCTCTTTTTGACGGCGCAGAGCACCTGATCGACCGGCACACGGTTTCGTATTCCCCGAGCGCCAGCATTTACGCACTTTGCCAGACCAGAACTACGAATTCTTCTGGATCTTCACTCGTATTCGGAATCCCCGACGCGCAAGCGCCAGCAATCCTGGAAGAGGTTGAAGTGCTCGCACGCGTTCTCGATCAGGCTGAATTATTCGTCGGTGAGAAAGCAAGTGAACACATCCTCCGAGCCAAAGGCTCTGCCAGTCGGATCATCCATATCGCGACTCACGGCCATTTCCGCCAGGACAATCCAATGTTTTCGACCATCCGTCTGGGAGATTCCTTTCTGACTTTGTTTGACCTGTATCAACTGAAGCTGCCAGTGGAATTGATAACCTTAAGCGGATGTTCGACCGGCGTTAATGTAGTAGCGGGCGGAGACGAGTTAATCGGGCTTGCCCGGGGTTTACTGCATGCCGGCGCGCAGTCTTTGATTCTCAGCCTCTGGGACGTACACGACCGGAGCACTGCCGAATTCATGAACGTCTTCTATACCCTGGTGCAGCAGGGAAAAACCAAGGCGGCGGCCCTCCGAACCGCCATGTTGGATTTGCGATCGAGATATCCCCATTGTTATCAATGGGCTCCGTTCATCTTGGTGGGCAAGGCATAAATCCCCTCTATTTATTCTCGCCCCCTATATTTTTTCGCAGGTTGCGTCCCCTTATTCCATGAAGGCGAAAAAGGGCTGGAGTGAGATTCGGGCAAGCCCGAAGACAACTCCCCCGCGGGAGGCACTGGTGAAGCACTTCAGTGAGGCGTCCTGGACTGATTTTGCAAGGAACCTCGTTTCAAAGGCTGAAAGAATGGCGATGCAAAAACATCTTGATGACGGTTGTGAGAAGTGTTCGGCTACGCTGCGGACTTGGGAAAGCGTCCTCTCGGCTGCTGAGCAAGAGAGCGTTCTGACCCCTCCCGATGACCTAGTTCGGGTCGTCAAGAGCTTTGCGGCTGCTGCACAGGCAAGTCCCGGGGTCCGCCTGGTATTCGACTCGAACCTCCAGCCGGCCCTTCAGGGCATACGCGGTTCGGTTGCGGCGAGGCAGCTTCTGTATCAGACGGATCAGTATTACGTTGACCTTCGTCTCGAACCGCGCCGTGAGTCTGATCGCGGGTGCCTGGTTGGACAAGTGATGAACCGGTCGGGCGCGGACTGGGTCGCCGATGGGATTGCCGTCCGGCTCAAAACGGGAAATCTTTCACTAGCAGAAACGACGGCCAATCAATTTGGCGAGTTCCAGTTTGATTTTGATGCAGCTTCGGATCTCAGTATTTCGATCATGCCAAAGCACGACGACGAAGTCGTTCTCCCCTTGTCTGCCGCTCAGGTCAAGCCATTTAATCCAAAAGGTTTAGATTGAGGATAGGATCGTGGCCCAGTAACCATCCGCGGATTACGTTTGTTAGTTGATGAAGAATTCAGCGGTTTTATAGACTCGATACAACAACCGAGCATTAGGGGGAGTTAATGTCAGTTCAGACTTTAACCAGCGGCTCAATAGACCGGAAGTTGCGCAATTGGAGCATGTTTTTCGCGCTCCTATTGTCGTCATGTTTCGGCGCGCAGAGTTTATCGGCGCAGACCGCCCAACCGACTCGCCTCGTGGTAAGAGACAGCCTCGGCCTGAACGGCATTCTAAACCTTTGCAGTTTGCTCGGCTGTTCGACGATCAAAGGATTGGGCGATCCCCAAGGCCAGCTCTTCATGGTTCAGACTCCGGCTCCGCTCAATTCGGCCGTCACTCAATTGCTGTCTTTGCTTCCTCTGGGGATCGTCGACATTGAGACCGATCAGCTCGTACGGACCCAGGGAGCTACTGCGGGTCCCGCTCCCTCGTACCTCACCGACACCGCGCCTTATACCTACTACGGCACAACCGTGTGGCACGGCTACGTGTATCAGCCCGCCAACCAGCTCGTCGGCACCGATCAGACTCATGCAACATTCAACGTCGCGGGTTCTGGCGTCACCGTCGCAGTGATCGATACCGGCGTGGATCCCAATAACACGGTTCTGCAGAATTCCCTGGTCGCCGGCTACGACTTTACCCGAAATCAGAGCGGCGGCTCCGAGATGAATGACCTCGGCCAAAACGACATTGCGCCACCGGACGCCAATGCCCAAGCCGCTGGAGTGAGCCAATCGGCGGTTGCGGTATTGGACCAGTCTGCGGTCGCTGTATTGGATGGCAACCCTCAGTATGCCGCGTTTGGTCACGGAACCATGACCTCTGGCATCGTTCACCTGGTTGCTCCCCAAGCCAACATTATGCCGTTGAAGGCCTTCCAGTCCGACGGAACCGGATATGACTCGAACATCCTGCGCGCCATCTACTACGCAGTCGGTCACGGCGCGAAAGTGATCAACATGAGTTTCAATTTCACCAACTACTCGCAAGAGTTGGCGACGGCTGTCACATACGCAACCAACCACGGAGTCGTCTGCGTGGCGGCGGCGGGAAACAGCGGAGAGCAAGCTACGGTCTATCCCGCGGCGCTGAAGAATGTGATTGATGTGGCGTCGACGGGCGATGAGGATACGCCCTCGAGCTTCTCCAACTACGGCGCGCCGCCGGTTTGGCTGGCAGCTCCAGGGGAAGGTGTAATGACGACGTATCCATTCAACACCTATGCCGCTGGATGGGGAACCTCATTCAGCGCGCCTTTTGTCTCAGGCACGACGGCGTTGCTGGTTTCGATGTACAGCGCTCAGGCAAGTACGAACGTTGGTGCGTCGCTGGGTCCGCCGTCGCTCTCGGTTTCGCTGGCTGTTAACGCGAATGCCCCCAGCAGTCAGCCTCAGGCGGCACATGCTCTTTCAAATGCGCAGTCGATTCCGTACCCTCAAATGGGACACGGACGGCTGGACACCTATCAAGCTGTGCAGGCATGGCAGACGAACTTGGGGCTGTACTAAGTTCGATAGCGGGCAGGGCTTGAGATGCGTTCACGGAAGTGCAAGTGCGTATTAGCACCCTTCGGCTGTTTGAAAAGCCACTTTAGAGAGCGCCAAAAAACGTGCGCAGTGCGCTGAATGCTCCCGTCGGAGTCATGATGGTGATCGCTCCGGTTTTATCCGCACCCCAACCTTGGAATGGTGGCCAGCAGCTTGACAGAGGGGTCACTCTTGGCGCGAGGAGACTCAAACTCCTGGCGTCGCCGGGGGCCAAGCCGCGACAGTTATCGCTGATGCCTAATTAGGATTCCCCTACTAAGTGGGGTTATCACGTATTGGTCCGCACGAAGCGGTCGCTATATAGATGGGTCTGAATTGTAGGCTTGTGAAAACCCTCCTCATCGCCGACGACCACTTCAGTATCCGAGAGATACTGCGACGGATGTTCGAGGAAAATCAGGAGTGGAGTGTTGCAGAAGCGATGGATGGCCGCGACGCGGTAAATAAGGTGGCACAACTGAGGCCGGATGTAGTCGTGCTCGACTTTAGCATGCCCGTAATGAACGGACTAGAAGCCGGCGCCGCGATAAAACGCATCAGGCCTCGAACTCCCCTGATTCTTTTCACCGCCTACAAAGATGACTTCCTAGAGAAGCAGGCCTACGACAAAGGGTTTAGTGTGGTTGTCTCCAAGGGCGAAGCTGCAAACCGTCTGATTGAGTCGGTCCGCGTTCTGATCAGGTACGGCACGGGTCTGGCTACGACAGGTCAGCCGCGCCGCGACAGCATCCTGCGAGAGACAAAAACGGTCGAAAGGCGCACCGAGGGCCGGGTCGGTGTCGACATCGAGGCCACCGTTCATTCCGACCGCTTTGGATTTGTTCCGGCGCGGGTATCTGACCTCAGCGAACGGGGATTTGCTGCTGTTCTGCCTGTCGAGTTGTTGCCCGGTGAGGTGGTGAGCGTTGAGCTTCGCTTCCCCCAGAAAGCTAGGACGGTCCGAGCCGTGATCCGCAACCGCAATGTCTTCCGGCATGGGTTCGAACTTCTCCGACGTATTCCGTCGGAAGAAGTCGAGAGGCTCATGGAAGACTCCTAGGCCAATCAGGGTCGATCAGGAGACAAGGAGATGTCAATGTCGGAGTCGGCCGCGGTTGCTGCTATTCCAAGCAAACCGGGCACTGAGATTCTGTCCATGCATTCGCGATGCCTGATGACTCGCCACGCCCTTGTTTCCGTCGCGTTTGTGTTTCTATGCCTTTTGCTAAATCGTCCCGAAATCATTCTTGTTTCTCGCATTGGATTCGCCGCGTGGTATCCCGCCGTCGGTTTGGGAATGGCGCTCATGTTGGGCATCAGCCCTTGGTATGGGTTCCTGGTTTGTTTTTCCGTTCCCCTTGCTAGCAGGATTATTTATGGCCAGCCAATCGTGTCCTTCAGCAGCACTGTCGATGCGGTGGGTATGGTTGTTTGTTATGCCACGGCTGCACATGTGCTACGCGGTGCTCTGCAAATCGATCTTGGGTTGCGTCGACGACGAGATGTGGTGCGCTACGTTTTGGTAAGTTTGACCGCCGCCGCAGGAGCGACTGTCATTGGTGTCGCATGCCTGATTGCGGATCACAGTATCACCCCAAGTGAATACCAGTCTTCCGCCTTGGGATGGTTCTTGGGTGACGCCATTGGCTTGGTTGGGATTGCGCCGTTTCTCTTGGTCCACGTGCTTCCGCATGTCCGCAATTGGCTGTCGCCCAAATCCGAGCTCTACACAACCAAGTTGCTTTCCGACCGTCAAACGCTCAGCCTGAGTGCGATCGCAGAAACCGGTGGCCAAGCGTTCACGATATTGGCCGTCTGCTGGGCAATGTTCGGAACCAACGATGGTCGTTACGGACACTTTTATACCTGTTTCATTCCTGTCATCTGGATCGCGATGCGGCAGGGAATCCGGAGGGTTGTAACTGCCCTGCTAGCCCTCAACTTTGGAATCGTCGTGGCTATGCATTTGTTTCCTCCAACTCCGCCCGTGTTTGCCAAAGTGGCTCCGTTCATGCTCGTACTTTCCGCTGTGGGACTAATGGTTGGGTCCGAGGTCAGCGAGCGACATCGCCTGGCAATTGATCTGAACAGACAAACCACCTACTTGGACTCGTTGATCCAAAATAGCCCGCTAGGGATCGTCGTGCTCGATCGACAAGGCGGCGTCGAACTGGTAAATTCCGCCTTTGAAAAACTCTTTCAGTACGACCGGCACGAGCTTAGCTCGATTGATATCGGTGGTTCGGCAGTAACTGACGACCAGTATCCAAACTCCGGGCGAGTGATCCAGCAGATCTTCGCCGGACATGCCTTGTACAGGACGGTGCGGCAGCGCCGGAAAGACGGACAGATCCTTGACCTGGCAGTGCATGGTGTCCCGCTGCGGCTGAGGGGCGAGGTACGGGGCGCATACTTGATCTACGAGGACGTTTCGGAGCAAATCAGGGCGAACGAAGTACAGCGGAAGCACGCAGAGTCGCTCGACCAGCTAGTGAAGGAGTTGGAATTGCGGACAAGGCAGATGACCTTACTCAATGAAATGGGATCTATGTTGGAATGCAGCGGGGCTATTAAGGAAGCCTGCGCCGTCGTCGCGGATTCGGCGCAAAAGCTCTTCCCCGAGGCTTCTGCCGGCACCCTTTATTTGTTCAAGTCGTCGCGAAACCTCATCGAAGCCGCGGTTCGGTGGGGGAAAACAGACATCGTGGAGCCGACATTCCTTCCTGAAGCATGCTGGTCTCTCCGCCGGGGCCAGCCTCACTGGAGTGAGCATCCGGGAAATGGTATCACCTGCCAACACTTGCCGAAGAGTTCAGCTACCGAGTCGCTATGTGTACCGATGGTCGCGCAGGGGAATGCGGTTGGCGTTTTGAATCTGGAATTCAACAGCGCGGAGCCTCAGCGGAAAGATCCTGGCACGGAGACTTTTCGAAACTCTTGTCAGCGATTGGCCACCAGCGCAGCTTCCCAGATTGCCCTTTCGCTGGCCAGCCTGCAACTCCGCGCCACGCTTCGTGAGCAGTCGATCCGTGATCCGCTGACCCGCCTATTCAATCGTCGGTTCTTGGAGGAATCGCTCGATAGGGAACTGCAACTTGCCAAGCGCAAAAAGCATGGTGTTGCTGTCCTTTTCCTCGACATCGACTACTTCAAAAAATTCAATGATACTTTCGGCCATGATGCGGGAGACAAGGTGCTCCAGGCTCTTGCCGATCTGTTTCGCGCTTTCTTCCGCTCCACCGACATATGCTGCCGTTATGGCGGAGAGGAGTTCGCCGTTGTCCTACCGGAATCATCTCCACAGGATGCAACCGTCCGTGCGGACGCGCTGCGCTCCGAAGTAAAGACGCTTCGGTTGCGGTATAAGAATGAGACTCTAGGGCCGCTTACGCTCTCGGCAGGCGTAGCCGCGTTTCCGGAACACGGCTTAACATCCGACGAGTTGCTCAAGATCGCGGACCAAATGCTCTACGAATCCAAATCGCGCGGCCGCGATATTGTGACCGTGGCACTTCCACAGAGCGAACCGAGTCGGACTAGCGCAAGAGCAGTTCAATATTCAGAAGGCTGAAGCCGTCCCTCGTCGGGTTCAGACTCAGGCGGAGCGGATCGCGGCCACGCCTCCGTCATTAAGATCGCATCGCCCGATGCGATCGCAGCAATGAAGCAGTTCTCTGAAGCACCTGTGCTCCAGATGGCAGCCTTAAGGTCAAGAGTTCTGTGCAGTAGAGGTAGCTAAGTACCCATCTACGAGTGAATTGGCGGAGAGGGGGGGATTCGAACCCCCGATACAGGTGTTAGCCCGTATAACGGTTTAGCAAACCGCCGCCTTCAGCCACTCGGCCACCTCTCCGCATAACAGCTACGAGGTTTTTAGGCGGTTCCTGGATGCGCTGTTCGTCATTGAGATTGTAGAGGGTGAACCGTAGTGAGCGCAACCACGCGAACTCAAGGCTCCAGGTTGACCTGGAACCCGAAGGCTTTCAGCAGGTCTGGAGGCACATACTTGTGATCTTTGTTCTGCAACACCCACTCCCGGAGTTCTGTCGAGCTTTGGTACTGTTCGGGCGAGAGCTTCAGGAAGTCGACCACTCTGTCAAACGAACTCTCCAATAAAGCGCGCGGGTTGATCGCTCCGGGGCTGTTAGAGTTTGCGGTGCCGCGTTGCGGTGCCATCAAGAGCCTCCGTAATTCAGGAATTATATCGCAACGGGACCCATTCAATTCTGACAGCAGACCATACGTTTTGTAACCTCTTCCCGAAACCCCTTGGGCGGGGTCAAAGGCGACCGGACTTTCTACTGCTTGCGATTTGTCGGATTCTCAGGTAACGTCGCTTTGCAGACTCGACGCGCGAAACGGCGCTGCCAATCGCCTTTTCTTTTTCCCCGTCCTCGAAAAGGAGTCGGTCTGACAGGGGCTGGAAATGAAACGGATATTGAACCTGCTGCGACGATCTCCGAGCACCCAACTTGGGCCGCTTGAGCAGCAACTGCTTGGTTCACTGTGGGCCCGTGGAAGCTCAACCGTTCGCGAGATACTGGATGCCGGGGAAATCAAGCTCGCATACACAACGGTGATGACTACGCTG
Organism: Terriglobales bacterium; assembly: GCA_035601995.1. GTDB lineage: Bacteria > Acidobacteriota > Terriglobia > Terriglobales > Acidobacteriaceae > JABDBE01. The sequence goes on along the minus strand of DATNNE010000131.1, from coordinate 80,349 downwards.
GACCGGCTTTACAAGAAACAATTACTGACCCGGGTAGCCGAGGGTAGAGCGTTTCGTTACTCGCCGCGCTACACGCAAGAAGAACTCGAGAAAGCCGCCGTCGGTGAAACCATCCGGCAACTGCTCGGCTCCCGCGGGGCAGCGGCGCTTCCACTTTCGTACCTGGTGGAAGCAGTCAGCCAACATGATGCTGGTCTGCTGGACGATTTGCAGCGATTGCTGGATGAAAAGCGTCGCGAACTTGGAAGCAGGGAGAAGGCTTGATGTTTACCGCGCGCTGCATCGGAGTTTCTCTGGCCGTGTTTGTGGTGCTGTACGTGTCGCTATCCCTGACAGTTTCTTGGGGATGGAAACTCATACAACGGGTGTTTCGACCACGCTCAGCCCGCGCCTCGGCTGATTTGTTGTTCGTTTTGCGCATGCTTCCTTTCGCGCTGTCGTCGGTTGTCACGCTTGCGTTTACGTTGCCATCTTTTCTGCTGCTGGAACCCCGCTCAACCGATGAAGCGATCGGCACCGCTCCACTGGCACTGGGGTTTTGCTGCCTGATCCTGCTTGCGGCGGGAATTACCCGTGCGGCGATGACTCAAGTGAGGGCCTCGCGGGCGCTGATGAAGTGGCTGCACGGCTCCATATTGATGGAATCTCAAATCCTGGAGTCCGGCGACGCTGTGCCAATTTTTCGCACTGGCAAGAATGCCCCGAGTCTGACCGTGGCCGGAGTATGCGCTCCCAAGGTCTTGGTGTCGGAGGCTGCGCTTGCCGCGCTGAATCCTCCGGAGCTCCGCACCGCCCTGCGGCACGAGATTGCGCACGCGCTTCGCTATGACAATCTGAAGAAACTGGTGTTCCGGTTTTCAGCGTTTCCCGCGATGGCGGATTTGGAGCGCGCGTGGTCGGAGGAAACTGAGATGGCTGCGGATGACGCCGCTGTATCGAGCTTCCAGGATGCGCTCGATCTCGCCGCGGCACTGATCAAAGTATCGAGGCTGGGCCCTCCCGAATACTCCAATGAACTGACCATGGCCCTGCTGCACAGCTCGACCGCCCTAAAAGCGCGTGTACAACGGCTGGTCAGATGGGAAAAGCGGCAGCCACAAACGCGTGGCGGATGGTGGTACGCGGCACCGGTGATCCTAGCCAGCGTGATCGCCGTGGTTATGGTCTACGGTTCGGCGCTCACCCAGATGCACGCTGTAACCGAGTGGCTGGTGCGCTGAGGGCGGGTCGCGCCAGTCGCCCTTGCCTGTTCGTGGAGCGATAATACACAGCACTTTCGTGGCTACTTTCCGGGCAGCAATCCGTACACAGTCAACTGCTCCACTGCAGGAACGTACACCTTCCCATTGGCCACAGTGGGGACACTAAATTTCACCGCTCGGCCTGGACTATCCCGCGAACCGTTCTGACCGGTATTGTAGAGTTCGGTTCCAATGTTCGTGGCATCGTAGGCATGCAGAGTGGCTGGGATGTTCTTTTTCTCATAGGTGTCGGTCTGCACCGCCCAGAGAATCGCATTCGTATCACCATTCGCGGAGATGGAGGGGGTTGGACCTGGGAAGGCGAAATAAGTTGACGATACGGAAACCGCCCCGTTAGAAAGCAAGCCGGTGGTCGTATCGAAAGTGTACTGCCTCAAATTATCGTTGATGCCACCAAAATAGAGATTATTGTTCCACCATGCCGGCGTGCCAAACAAACCGCCGACGGCGTTCTCCATGTCCTGCACGATTTGGTGGTTGCTATGAGAATTGTAGTGTCCCATTTTGTCGCGATCGATCAGGTAGATAGAACCTTGCTTTCCCACTTGCACGAGCAAGTGCTGATGCGGAGCATTCGTACCCTGGTCAGGCAACAGCAGACTCCCGCCCGAACCCACATCACCGTCGTGGTCGCCGAGTTTAAGCTGGTTGTACGGAGTAAACCAGTCCCCCAGTTGGAAGCGGTTGCCGACTGGAGGGGCGAGCTTGACAACCGTGTCGCTGAAATCTTCTCCTCCCTTTATTCCATCATAAGTCCCGTTGCCGAGGGCGAAGAAGAGGTTGAAATCACTGTCGGCAGACAAACCGGTTCCGGATTGCCAGACGCCTCCCTGTCCACCATTAGGAGTGGAATTCCAGACCGCAATCTGCTTTAGAGTGGTTTCGTCGTAGGACATCACCCATCCGTGATACGGCACATTGTCGCAGTGCGAAGCCCAGCCAATGTACACGCTGCCGTTCTGCAGAAGCAGGCCGGGCCGTTGGCCTTCCTGGAGGTGATCGAAGCTGATTACCCCATTCACACTACCCTCTCCGTTTCCCTTCACCTTCGCCTGAATGACTACTGGTGAGCCGGTTCGTTCCTTCCCGGTAGTGATATCCAGTGCGTGCAAGCGCTGTATAAAGTGGCCATTCGCTTTCGTCAGCGCGATGAGGTACATCGTCCCCGTGGTGGTATCGATAACGGGCGTGCTGGTCACACCAATCTCCGGGTAGATGTCGTTGCAATTCACATCGCTGCTCGATGCGGTGGTTATGCCGTTCTTAGGGCTAATGAAACTTCGGTGCCAGAGCGGGGAGCTGTTCAATCCCTTGTTGTCATCAGCATCGAAGGCGTAAACGCTGTCATGCTCGGTTGCCACGTAGACCACATTGTGAACACCCAGGCCGGGAATGGTGACGTTGGGGACGTACAGAGGTTGGGCGTACACCCAACCGTCGACGGTCTGCGCAAAGAGCTTTCCAAAGCTGGCAACGTTTACATTGTCGGGCGTCAGAATAGTCTCGCTCAGATTTTGGCCATCACGGTTGTTGTCGTTGCGAGAGGTTGTCACGCTCACTTGCGCGTGAGCTAAGAACAGAAATGCCGCGAAGCAGGCCAGAGCTTTCCAGACGAGTGGCTTCATACGCCTCCTCAAGAGCCGAGAATCTGATCAATTTGCGGGGGGGGACCCGTGACTAACGGCTATGAGGGAAGCAGTGTCCTCCCAAGACAATGAAATGTCAAGAGGTGGTTGGCTAGGGACTTTCTTCCTCCGAAGTGGTAGGCCCCAAAGCTAAAGCCGTGACCTAAGTTCACGCCAGCGGCAACCGGATCCATTCGCTCGAGACGACCGTCTTAGAAGCTATCTTCTGGTCGCTGGGATTTTCGCCGGTTCCGGAGCCGTACTGGGCATGGTGGCCACGCGCGCAGTCTGCGGGACGCTTGGCGCAGGTGCCGGGACGGCGGTTGGGGCTGCCGGTGGTGTCAATCCCAGCTGCTTGCGGACTTCGGCGTCCAGCTTCATCAGCGTGTCTTTGTTTTCTTTGAGGAAGGCTCGCGCATTTTCGCGTCCCTGGCCGATGCGTTCTCCCTTATAGCTGTACCATGCGCCGGACTTCTCCACGATGTTATGGAGAGCGGCGACGTCGAGCAGGTCGCCTTCGCGCGAGATGCCCTCGCCATACATGATGTCGAATTCGGCTTCGCGGAAGGGCGCGGCCACTTTATTCTTTACGACTTTGATTTTGGTGCGCGAACCAGTCACGACGTCGCCATCTTTGATCGCGGCAATGCGGCGAATGTCAATGCGCACCGAGGAGTAGAACTTCAATGCCCGGCCACCGGTCGTGGTCTCGGGATTGCCGAACATCACGCCGATCTTTTCACGGATCTGGTTAATGAAAATCAAGCAAGTCCGCGACTTCGAAACCGTCCCCGTCAGCTTACGCAAAGCCTGTGACATCAGCCGAGCCTGCAAGCCCATATGACTGTCGCCCATCTCGCCATCGAGTTCAGCCTTCGGCACGAGCGCGGCAACGGAGTCAACGACCAGCACGTCGATCGCGCCCGAGCGCACCAGCGTCTCGGTGATCTCGAGCGCCTGCTCGCCGTAGTCCGGTTGCGAGACCAGCAAGTTGTCGACGTCTACGCCGAGTTTCTTGGCATAGCCGGGGTCAAGAGCGTGTTCAGCATCCACAAACGCAGCCATGCCTCCCATCTTTTGTGCCTCGGCAATGACCTGTAAAGTGATTGTGGTTTTACCTGAGGATTCAGGCCCGAAAACTTCGACGACGCGTCCGCGTGGGAAGCCGCCGACGCCCAAAGCTGCGTCGAACGAAATGGCGCCTGTGGGGATCACGGCAATCGGGACGATCGCTTCCTTCGATCCCAGACGCATGATCGAACCCTTGCCAAACTGCTTTTCGATTTGTGCAAAGGCCAGATCAATTGCTTTTGCTCGTTCGTCGGCCATATGAGGCGGCTCCTTTTGTGATGGCAGGATGATTCAGGCCGAATTATACACGCTGCTCTAAGCGAAGGAAAAGCGAATTCGACAACAATCGGTAGAAAAGTTCCCGAATTGGGGTTCTGCCGCTGGCGGCTGGCGGGAATCGCGGAACGTCGTCCGCTTCGCCTAAGCACTAACCGTGGAGCATTGGCAGAAAACTTGAAACGATTGCGTCGTTGAATTCACTCTATGACTGTACGACCCACGAGAGGCGTGATCTGCATTTCGTTGTGAGGTGCATTGGTGACCGAGCAGAGGGGCTCTTAACACTCAACGCCACCCGCCGATGCTGTGCAATGACTCGCCCACTCTGAATCTGCTCACAAAGGAGAGAACCATGCCCACATCATTCACGTCGGACGAACGACGTCACGCCACTCTGAAACTGACGAATACAGCGTCAGGACAGGTGTTAACCGCTAGAGTGCCCGGCGATTTGACCGACGACGATTTTGCTTCGGTTGGAAACGCGGCGCTCGACCTTGTCCGCAAATTGACTGGGTGCAACTGCATGTCTGGCCGCATTAGTTTTGTGGTTGAGGACAACTTCGCAGATGTAATCCGGGTGGACCTGAGCGAGAACGCCGACGTCCGCAAAGCATCCTGAGCAGCGGCCGGGTAACCGCCCGATCGCTGCAACTGACCGGGGAGGCAAGTTTATTTGCCTCCCTAACTTTGGTGATTCCCATGACACAAACTCGACCTGCCGTAGGCTTGCTATACAACCCTGCTACCCCGGACCTGGTCGCACATGCCCCGCATCTGGTGGAATACATCGCGGCCATGCCCGACCGTCTGTGGTTTGATTTCGGCCCGCGTGCGTCCGGGCGACGATTTCACCGCACCCTTAGCGCCATGGAGGAACTTAAGCATGTGGCGCATGGAAGAAAGCTGTCCGGTCACGGCATTGGGATGTCGTTACCCAGCGCGATTCCTCTCGACGAAGATTTCGTGAATGCGGTGGCCACGATGTCCGTGGACCTGGGAAACTTTCTGTGGTACAGCGAACATCTGAGCGTTTTCCTTACGCCCAAAGGCAGCGTACCAAACGCACAAGCGGGTCTCGGCCTCCCGGTTGTGTATGACGAGGAGACCTTTGGAATCGTCAGCGACAAGCTACAGCGGGTTCGCGCTGCGCTCGGGTGCCCGTTGCTTCTGGAAAACGGCAGCTTCTTCACGCCAGTTCCTGACATGGACATGTCCGAGCCAGAGTTCTTGAATCGGTTGTATGCCGAAGGCCATTGTGGAACGCTGCTCGACTTGCACAACCTCTACGTCTGCTGGAGGAATGGCGGCCCGACGCCGTCGGAGTATATCGAGCAACTCAACGCAGAATCAGTCGTCGAAATACATCTCGGCGGGGGCGACGACTTTGCAGGCTTCTATATGGATTCGCATTCCAGCCTGACTCCACCGGAAGTCTGGCGTTGCGCCTACGACTACGCTCCCCGCTTTAAACGGCTGCGAGCCATTACGTTTGAATTTCAGGAAACGTACTATGAACGGCTGGGAGCGGACGCGCTGGTGGGAGAGTTAAAGCGAATGCACGAGCTGGCAGGGTGTTGCAATTTAGAGCCGGAGGCAGCTTATGCTGGCTGATTTTCAGCAGGCGCTGGCAGACCTGACCGGTTCGCCCGAACTTTGCCTCAGCGTCCGTCGCGATCCTTCGATCCTGCGGCAGAAGTACGAGCTCACCGAGCGGGAGTGGCACCGCCTGGTGGGGATTGTTCAGCACCGCGGAATGGAATGCGCGTGCATTGTGTATCGGGCGAATCGGCTGGCGCCGCTCGCGCTTAATATTCCGCGGACCTGCAAGGCGCTCGGTCAGGGATTGCGGGATCTTGTGTCAGAATTCTGGGCTAAGTATCCCGAGACCAACGTTCACTTCTTCGTAGAGACGGACCGCTTCTGCCGGTTTCTTAAAGCAAAGCTGGCCGAAGGCCGGGTTTTTGAAACCGATATTTCACCGATCCTGGGGCTGGAGAGCGCCGCCGTTGCCGCAGCTCTTCGGGAAAGCTACACCGAGACTGACTAGTTAAGGATTCCCGCTCAGTGCGATAGCTGGGCGGCGACCCAGTTAAGCTAGTGGTTGAGCCGCAAGCTCGATCTGTATGCCTTACCTCCACCGGGGTTCCGGCCGATGGGTTGAGCGTCGCGCCCCCAGATTTTACCTAGATTTGACAAAGACACACCTATTTCCCCACCAGCGAAACCGATTTTGTAGTAACATTTGCGCCATCAACACCTGCCTAGCGGCAGTGTGGGGTAAATGTGACGCCTCCCGCGCCACCACTTTCCGACCTCGGAGGTTTGTGTGGAAAATCGGGCCCTGGGTAATTCCTCGACAGATGTACGCGGTTCTCAATCTTCTGCATCCCATCGCGAAGGCCGCGGTGTTTGGGTTCTTACCGCATACGGCATTTCTGGACTCGCGCTGTTTGGAATACTGCTGTATTACTTTTCCAGTTACGTGACTCATTAGCGGCAGAAGACTCTTAAGAGGTCCGTTCCGCGCCGCTTGTGGGAACACTCCTGCAGTTTGATCCGCGCTCGCGCATACCTTATTGCGCTTTAGCCGTTAGTGTATCCAGATGCGGCGCCTGAGCCGTTCCGTCTTCACCTCGAGCGCGCCCCGCAACGTCAGTCTCGAACATGCTACAATGAGCCGCACTTAAACGATTCTTTCGAGCACTACGCCCAGCTTTATCCCGCAACCTTTTTAAGAGGCGGAGCCAACACCCGTGGCCCAGGAATCCTTGAACAGCACGCCCGTTACATATGCCGACGCCGGTGTCGATATTGATCGCGCCAATCGCACGAAGAAGCGAATCAAGTATCTTGCCCATAAAACCTTTACTCGGGGCGTGCTCAGCGAGATTGGCGGCTTCGGCGGCTTGTTTGCGATCGACAAGACCAAGTATCTCGACCCGGTATTGGTTTCAAGTGTGGACGGGGTCGGCACCAAGCTGAAAGTCGCTTTCGAGATGAAGGTGCATCACACCATTGGCGCGGATCTGGTGAACCACTGTGTGAATGACATCGCGGTGCAGGGCGCAACGCCCCTCTTCTTCATGGATTATCTCGCCACCGGCAAACTCGAACCGGAAGTTGCGGAGAAGGTGATTGAAGGTCTGGCTGAGGCCTGCAAACACAACGGTTGTGCCCTGATCGGCGGCGAAACGGCCGAGATGCCGGGCTTCTATCCCGAGGGCGAATACGATCTCGCTGGATTCATCGTAGGCGTGGTCGAGCGGGAGCGCATCATCACGGGAAAGAAAGTCGAAGTTGGCGATGTGATCTTAGGTTTAGCCTCGAATGGCCTGCACACCAACGGTTATGCGCTCGCTCGCAAGCTGCTGTTTGAAGTTGGCCATTACACGCCCGAATCTTACGTCAACGAGCTTAAAGGAAAAGTCGGCAACGAACTGATGAAGACACACAAGAGCTATTGGCCGGCGGTGAAGCGTCTGCTGGCGGATGGCGAGTGCATATCGGCGATGGCTCACATCACGGGCGGCGGAATCACCGAAAATCTTCCCCGTGTGCTTCCCCGAGGCGTGGCGGCCGTGATTGAGATCAATTCCTGGCCCGTGCCACCCATCTTCGAACATCTGCAGCAACTGGGCAATGTGCCTCGCGAAGAGATGCTTCGCACTTTCAACATGGGATTGGGAATGTTGCTGGTGGTTCCGTCCAAGAAGTTCAAGAAGGCTCAAACTCTGCTGGAGCGCGCGGGAGAAAAGGCGTTCACCGTGGGAAGGATTGTGAAGGGTGACCGGAAAGTGATGTATACGTGAGCGACCTCATTAATTGGTGGATTGCCGGAGCGGAACCAAACGCAAACCTTCAACACTTTCGAAGTGTTTTCGATTGCGGGTTAGCAATGGCAAGTTGTTTACTAAGGCAATGCCCGCGATCAAGCTGTCGGCCATTGCGATGGAAACACCACTCCGCGCCAGCCGTTGGCGAACATCCGCGGCGCGAGTCGCTGCCTCGCGATCTAGGGGTAGGACCGGAATTGCGCCAACCAGACGCCTTACTGCGTCCCCGCGTTTGCCGTTCCGCGCACCGGTCAGAAGCTCAAAGCATGTGATAGCGCTAGTTTGCAGGCTGTCCGACTCGGCATACGCCAAAACCTGATCCGTCGCCGGTTGCGTTCCCGCAAGATAGTCGATCAGGACATCAGTGTCGGCGAGAATCAACGCCAGTTCTCCCGCAGAGACTTAGTCGTACTGCGGAGGATCTTGGCCTCGTCGGACGACAGGGACCCTGCAAGCGACAACACTTCCTTCCGTCGCTGAACCCGCGTTCTTTCCTCGTTAAGATACTCCTCAATCGCTTCCGCGAGAACCGAGGAGAAGCCTTTCTCGCCGCGGCGCGCGGCTAACGCTAACAAAGCACTGCGGTGCTGTGGCTTCATTTCTACGGTGGTTCGCATTATTGGCATTGTAACATGCATGTGCATGCATGGCGAAAAACGACGTTGCAGGGCGATTATCGCTTGAGCAAATCCACGGGCTCACGCACGTCGGTCACTCTCAAATACTTCGCCAACGCCGGATATTTCGTTGCGACTGCTTCATACATCGCATGTGCCACGTTGCGGTAGGAGAAATGTCCTGCGGGCCCTGTCCTCAGCTCGGAGATGTAAACGACCTCGGCGAAATCCATTTTGAATAGGGTCCGCTTGCGGAATGCCAGCGGAATCGCGTACTGGGCATTTTCTTTGGCTTCCGTCCTGGGCCGCTCGGCTAGTTGTTCAACAGCTTCCGCTGTCCGCTTCATTGCCGCGTCGTAACTTCCTCGCGCCCCCGCCGTGTTGACTTCATCCGGAACGTCGTAGCCGTGCTTGGTGGTGAATTCCTGTCCGATTTGAATGCAGCGACGGTGCCGGTGCATATCGCGAAAGCCGCCGACGTCCATCAGAATGTCAAAGCGAAACTGTTGCCCAGCGCAGAACGCACGCAGCATTTCGTCATGTTTGCCACGATGCCGCAATCCCAGATCGATGATCTCGCGGCGAATGTGTTCTCCCGCGGCCTCGATCGCTTGCCGGATCTGTCGATATGGATAGAGGCTGTGTTCGTAGACCAGCGTGGTAGCGAGTTCCACTTCCAGCGGTTCCTCATCGAGCAGATCAACCGTGGGCACAGGTGCGACCTTTATATCTCCCAACAACTCCGCTGCGACCTGCCGCAGTTCCCGGCGGGTTTCGATCTCATAAGAATTCGGATCGGCATACTTGACCAGAGTTGGAGCCACGCGCACTTCCCGCAGCAACTCTTGCGCGGCCCGCTCGCCAAGCTCGGGAGAAACCGTCCTGATCTGCTCCACCAGTTCCTGCAACGCTCCATGGCTGGCGTTGTACGCCGGAGAGACTGCAGCGCGCTTCAATAACTCGCCTAGATATCGAACTTCTTTATGCGTGTGCGAAAGCAGGCGTGAAACCTGGGTTTCAAGCGTCCGCGCGTTGACGATTTCTCCCAGCGAAGTGTTGGTCGAAAGCGGCAACAGATAGCGCGAGATATCAAACGCTCGTGCCTTCAAAGTTCGCTCATACGCTTCCTGCTTCATCTCCCCCGGCTTTGGCGTGATGCCGAGCAAATGGCGGAACGTGCGCTCTGAAAGCGATTCGTATTCCACAAACAGATTTTCGATCGTCTCTCGATAGAGCGCGCGGGCCTGTTGATCATCGCCGAAGTCTGGGGTGAAGTAACCGCTCTTCTTGAAATCCTGGTAGCGGGTCGAACGTTCCTGACCGTCCCAGCGTTGCTCGTCGGCCACGGCAATCGCAGCCAGGATGGAAAGCCGCTCGATAGCCAGTGCCACGTGCGCTAAATCCGCAATCGACCGGTGTCCGTACTGGAAGTAGAACGTGTTAAGAAACTTTTCGGCCTTCTGCTGACTGATCTCCTTAAGCGACTCCTTCATGGAGAGTGACGATCGCGAGTACTTCGCCATGGCGTAGGCCTGAACTTCAGGCTCTACGCCGTAAACCGCGTAAACCTCTACGGAAGGGGCATCCGACGATGCGTGGTTTCCATTGGTCGAGGGTGGGTTGTTAACCTCAGGCATGCCGATCGCTTACCTCGTGTGTTGAAGAGACATAAATCTTAACCGATTTCGGTACGCGCAACGACGTCGACATAGAACAAAATTGAACTCTGCTCAAAACGTAGCGAAAAGGAAGACCCGATTTATTGCGTAATACCAGCAAATGCCGATAGGTACCACTTAGGGCCCACTGAAACGGATGTATCTTTTCTTCCAGTCAGCGAATCATATATAAAGGACGTTACCCGAAATCATTCATGCAGCGAACTTTTCTTAAAGTTTTGGGTTTGTGTTTCTTGTTGACCGGATTTGTGACCGCTCAGGCTCCGCTGCTAGCCAAACCTGGCGGCGATGCTGACTGGCTGTCATCTGTCTCGTCTCTTGCGGCACCGTCGTTCAATGACCGGGCCCCGGCTGCCGCCGCCATCCCCGTGCTCGTGACTACGACGGCCGTTCTTCCGCGCATGGCACCCGAACTTGCGCTTCAGGTTTGCCATGGACGTTCGGTCGTACAGGCGGAACAACTGGCTGCTTACTCGGCGACGACCGTGATCCACGCCGAACTTCCTGACACTTCGCAGTACGGGGAATACGAAGTGCAACAGCACTACTTGGCTCCGCGCACGCTCGCGTTCAAAGCGGTGCGATTCACGGGCGATACTTTCGTAAAGACGAATGTCATCACCCGCCTGCTGCAGTCCGAAGTGGACCACCTCCAAAAGGATGATCCAGCGCTGAACGCGATCAGCCCTGCTAACTACAAATTCTCTTATAAGGGAACGAGCGAGTTGCAAGGCCGCATGGTCCACGTCTACCAGTTGAAGCCGCGCCAGAAACGTGTTGGCTTGTTCAAGGGACGGATTTACGTGGACGTTTACAGCGGCAGCCTGGTGCGTGCCGAGGGCAGGCCGGTTAGATCGCCTTCTCTATTCATCAAGAAGGTTGATTTCGTTCAGGATTACGCGGACATCGGTCCATTCACTTTGCCGGTGCATGTCCACTCCGAAGCCACCGCTCGCATTGTCGGCCGCGCCATCGTGGACGTCTATCAGCGCGACTACGAGCCCGTTGCGAACTCTGTGGCCAATACTGCCGTGACCGCGGAACGGGTTCCGGCTCTGTAATACCCGCTTTCGTCTTTGCACTCCCAGCGTCTTTCCTTCGTTGACTTTCATGTCCTTTATGCTTGATGAAGTTCAAAATGCTAGAACACAGAGGACACCAAGGTCCGCAAAGGTTTCTCCAAACACGATCGATGCTCCACGACCGCACATCTACAGCTATAATTCCCGATTCAATCAATAAGGAGAAATCATGACCCTTTCAGGTCGGGTCGCGCTGATTACCGGTGCGTCCCAGGGCATTGGTCGTGCCTGTGCTCTCAAGCTGGCGGCATCAGGCGCTACCGTAGCGGTGGCGGCGCGCAATCAGGAAAAGCTGGCCGAACTTGTGCAACAGATTGAGAGCACTGGCGGAAAAGCTTTCGCGTTTCCGGTTGATGTAGCCGACGAAGAGCAAGTCAAAGCCGCGTTCAAGGCCGCCTTGGGACAGCTCGGCAAAATCGACATTCTCGTCAACAATGCCGGCATCACGCGCGACCAGCTGGTTATGCGCATGAAGCGCGCCGATTGGGATTCCGTTCTCAACACCAACCTCACATCCGCCTATCTTTGTATTCAGCAAGTGATCGGTTCCATGCTCAAGCAGCGCTGGGGCCGGATCATCAACATCACCTCGGTCTTCGGTCAGACGGGCCAGGCAGGACAGGCCAATTATGCCGCGTCGAAAGCCGGCTTGATCGGATTGACCATGGCCATCGCCCGCGAGGTCGGGTCGCGCAACATAACTTGCAACGCCGTAGCGCCGGGTTTCATCGAAACGGCCATGACGTCGGGTTTCACTGACGAATTCAGGCAGAACGCTTTGAAGATGATTCCGCTCGGACGAATCGGAACGCCCGAAGACGTGGCGAACTCCGTTGCGTTTCTAGCCTCGGATGAAGCTTCCTACATCACGGGACATGTTCTCAGCGTGAACGGCGGCATGCTCATGGGGTAGCGAGCCCAATCTCTGGAGGACTTGTATTTGTGCAGGCGGAATTTCCCGCGCAGATCGACCAGGTGCGGGAACTTTTCCTCGAGTACGAGCAATCCCTCGGTGTGAAGCTCTGCTTTCAGAACTTTGAGCAAGAGCTTGCCGGACTTCCTGGTCATTACGCTCCACCCGACGGCCGCTTGTTGCTAGCGGAGTACGAAGGAGAGCTGGCGGGATGTGTGGCCCTGCGCAAGTGGGAAGCCGGGATCTGCGAGATGAAGCGGCTCTACTTGCGTCCGTCATTTCGCGGAAAAGGGTTGGGCCGCACGATCGCAGAAAAGATCATCGCGGAAGCCCGCAACATCGGCTATCAGTGCATCCGGCTCGATACGATTGAGCCGATTATGAAAGACGCCGTAGAAATGTACCGGAAACTAGGCTTTCGAGAAATCGCGCCGTATCGTTCCAATCCGATTGCAGGGGCGATGTACATGGAACTGCAATTGTAGTGTCGCCGAGAATGTTCGCACTTGAGGAGGATTTGCCATGAAATTCCTTTGCTTCGCTTTCACTTTCCTTTTTGCCCTGAGTGCTTTCGCGGCCACTTCCAAGAATGTTTCCTACAAGAGCGGTGACGACACGGTGCAGGGGCTGATTTTCGCGCCCGAAGGGAAGGGCCCATTTCCGGGCATTCTGGTTATCCACGAATACTGGGGACTTAACGACTGGGTCAAGGAACAGGCTTCGAAGCTGTCCGATCTCGGTTACGTTGCGCTGGCTATCGATCTCTACCGCGGCAAAGTCGCGACCACCCCCGACGAGGCTCACGAAATCATGCGCGGCGTGCCCGAAGACCGCGCCGCGCGTGACTTGCACGCGGCTTTCGAATTCCTGAAATCGCAGCCGAACGTGCAGAAAGATCGAATCGCATCCATCGGCTGGTGCATGGGCGGCGGCTATTCGTTCGATGTAGCGCTGCAGGAGCCGACCCTCACGGCGGACGTGATTAACTACGGCCACCTGGCGAGTGATCCCGCGTCGCTGAAGAAAATCAATGCCTCGATCCTTGGCGTTTTCGGCGGACAAGATCGCGGCATCGCGGTCGACGATGTAAAGAAATTTGAGCAATCGATGAAACAGTTGGGCAAAAAAGTCGAGATTGTCATCTATCCGAATGCGGGCCACGCCTTTGAAAATCCGAACAACAAGGCTGGCTACCGAGCAGACGACGCCGCAGACGCCTGGAAGCGAACCGTTGACTTCCTGGCCCAAACGCTGAAGAAATAACACCGGCACTTCAGCACTTGGCCGCTAAGACGCTAGGGAGAACGGCTAGAAGCCTAAACAATTAGGCAAACGAGAGAAAAGATTGGTCGAGGAGAGAGGATTTGAACCTCCGACCCCTGGTCCCCGAGCCAGATTCGAGACGCTATTGAAATCTCGTGAAAATTGGTCCAACCACTGACAAACTCGAAACTCAGCAAGGCAATGAGACGCGTAGAGTAGAGCCGCCAAGCAAGTAATTTGGCATGTTTAACGTCGAATCGGTGCTGCCGAAGCAACGATTGCCCACCTTGGCTTGTACCGTCGATTTGATCGTTATCATGCGCCTGGCTATGCACCTGGTCCATAGCAAGAATTAATGTCTTGCGGCACGGACGGAATCTTCCTATCTCGTAACAGTAAGACCCAGATCTTCGTTGTGAGCCAGGTGAGTTTGGCTTGCGCGTTCACTGCCACTTCCACGATTGAGAACGGTCTGCACGAGATCGCCGAACTGGTCGGCAGTGAATTGGTTGCCTTCAATATTGGCCGCTAATTTTCCCTTTCGATCGATAATTGCTGTATGCAAAGAGTGGTTCATAAGCCCTTCATCGGGGAAGTAGTCCACTCCAAATAGATTGCTTACGTGCTGAATGTCGGGCACGGAACCAGTCAGAAAGCGCCACGTTGCAGGGTCGGCCTTCCAAGTCTTCGCATAGTGAGCTAGAACATCGGGCTGGTCCCGTTGGGGGTCGAACGTAACGGTGAGCAGCACTAATTCGCGGCCCATTTTTCTTTTGAACCGCCTTTGGAGGACCCCAAAAGTATTGGAGTTACGAAAGCAAAAGTTTGGCAGGGCACAGCTGGTATAGATAAAGTTCACCGCCACCACTTTGCCGGAGAATTGCGAGAGCGTAACGTGATGCCGATCCTGGTCGGTCAAGGTGAAATCCGGAACTGCTTGACCGATGGCAACGGCCTTCACCGGAGCGGAGGACGGATGAGAGAGTTGACTCAGCAGCTTCAATCGCCGCGCCGTCAGCGGATCCTGCTCCACGCTCTCATAGTGCCTGACTTGGACATGTTCTGCGTAGTTCGACTCTTTCTCGACGACTAACGTAAAGTCCACCGTCGCACCTGGCGTCAAACCATCCAGATCTTTGGTTTCGTGAACTTCGAACGGCATGACCATCGCGCCCATGTAGCCGGGGATGTTCTGGCAGGACACGACGAAAATCTTATGACGCTGGTCGACACTCAAGACTATCCCCGTGACCGGATACTGTTGCCCTGCCCAGCAGAAACCCGCGCTGGCCAACAGTAACGCCACGAACATCGCCAAGTGTTTCATAAGCTTCGTTTCTCCATTGCCAAGTCGCATCTCACCTGCTTTTTGCGGGACTCGAATCAGACTGCTGGGCAACCGCCGGAGCATCTCGCTGAGGACCTCCAAGTCGGTATGGATGCCGGTCCAACTTGGCATAGTCCTGAGCGAACTCTTTGATTTGTAGAAATTGGTTCTTTTCCACGTTAGAGAAGTGCTGCCGGGTGTTGCTCGTGGGCCACCAGATTTCCAGATCGACAATCCGAGCGTCCTTGCCGAGGCCGATGTGCTGCTGCAGCGGAGACGCTCCGAACGATCCTCCGCTCGCGACCGTGCGATAAATCGAGCGCGCTCCCTGACCTTCGTTGTCGACCGTCACTTTGATTCGCGCTCCGATAGCGCTGCGGTTCGTCTTCACGCCCACCAGCTTCAGACTGATCCAGTCGTTGCCGTTTCCGGGATTCTCGAATAGACGAAGCGCGTGACTGTCGCCGGGCGTCGCCCCGCCAACTTCGGCAATGATGTCCTCACCGCCGTTGTTGGCGAGATCGGCGAAGGCGATGCCGTGGCCCTTGTGCAACTCACCTGTACCCGAAGAGGCGGTGACATCGGCGAAATACCTTCCATCGTGATTGCGCAGAAGAACGTTGGGCACCAGCGAGGCGTAGGAAGGATTGCCGGTGCCCAGATAGATGTCGAGAAATCCGTCGTTATCGATGTCGCCGAAGTTGGCGCCCATCGGCATGAAGACCTTGTCCAGCCCGACTTCCGCTGTCACGTCGCGGAACGTTCCACCTTTCATGTTCTTGTACAGCTTCAACGTGGTTGCGTTGTGGGGAAGCCCCAGGTAGGTGCGCGCAGTTTCGTCGACCGATACGAAATAGCTGGTCACGAACAGGTCGGGCCAGCCGTCGTTGTCATAGTCAAAGAACCAGGTCGCAAAGCCGTGACCCGAACCCGGCACGCCCGCCTGCTCTGCGACCTCGGTGAAAGTGTTGTCGTGATTGTTGTGGTACAGGAAGTTGTGCCCGTTCAGATTGGAAACGTAGAGGTCCGGGTACCCATCGTTGTCGTAGTCGGAGGCCGCTACTCCTTTGCTGAACATGATTCGGTCGATGCGAGCTGACAGGGAAATGTCTTCGAACGTGCCATCTCCCTTGTTGAGGAAGAGTTGCGCCGGGCCATCTTCGTTGCCGATGAAAAGGTCGAGGAGTCCGTCATTGTTGATGTCAACCCAGACCGCAGCCTGACTGCTCATCGCTGGTTCGGCCAGGCCGCTCGCGGCTGTGACATCGGTAAATGTACCGTCACAGTTGTTTCGCAGCAGAGATCTGCGCTGCGCGAGTTCCCAGCCGCCACGCAGAACTAGAATGTCCATGCAACCGTCGTTGTTGTAGTCGGCTTGCAGGATGTTGAGGCCGCCCAACTGATCCGCCAGTCCGGCCTTAGCGGCCTGTTCGGTAAAGGTCCCGTCGCCGTTGTTGTGAAAGAAGTGCAGCGGCTCGCAACTGTTGAAGCTCGAGGTCACCACATCGAATCGGCCATTGTTCTCAAAGTCATCGACGATCACGCCGCCGGCCATCGAAAAAGAATTCAGCCCGGCCTGGGGAGCGACATCGACGAAGCGTCCGACATCCTCACTCGATGCGAAAACAGATGGTGGAATCAGAAATTCCGGCGGAACCTTTTCCGGGTAAGCGCCCAGCGTCATATAGGCGAGATTGAGCAACCATCTGACTTCGAGTTCGTCAGGTTTTTGTTCGAGATATTTCAGGAAATACTCAACTGCGATTTGAGAGTCGCCCTTGATCGCATAGGCGCTGCCGGGGGGCATCGGCAATAGGCAGCGATCGCCCGGGGCGCGATACACGTCATTTTCCATCTCGGATTTGTGCAAATGAGCGATGCCGAGGGCCTCGTTCATTTGAAGGACGGCGGCAGGGACATCCGATGACGCGATCCGATACGCCTCCTCGTACTGTCGGATGGCATCGTTCATCTCGCCCTCGTAGGAGTGGAGTTCGCCCAGCGAAAAATGAGCATTCAGCAAGTCAATCGGCGCGTATGAGGCGCGGGCCTGCTGGTTCGCAGGCGATAGAAAATCTTCCAGCGACTTCTTTTCCGCGGCCAACGACTGCGTGCGGGCTTGGCAGATTTTGCGCGGGTCCTGTTCCCACCCACGCGGCTTGTCAAACTTGGATAGTCCCAACTCCGCTTCGCCCAAGCCTCCTAGGTTGGAGACGTACTTCACGCTCCCGGTGGCGGCTATGCCGGCAGTCCCGCCGAGAGTTGACGTGCTCCTAGATTCCTTCGTGACTTTCAGAATCGCGTATCCGAGCGGGACCTTTACGACCGGACTGATCTGTCCCGGACCAACGCCTTGCAAAGCAGCCCGCAACTCGGGACGCAACATGGAGAGATTCACTTTTCCCATTGAGCCGCCCTCTTCGGCCGTGGCGTCAATGGATCCTTGTTTCGCGAGCGCCGCGAAATCTTCGCCCTTCTGTAGGCGATCGACGATGTGTTGTGCTCCTTTAGGAGAACTCACCACGATAATGCTCAAGTTGATCTCGTCCGGCTGCGAATTGGGGACAGATTGGCCCGCCGCAAAGGTACAGGCGGCGATCAAACCTACAGTGGCCCACGCTTTGAACAGCTGTCTTTCGCACCGTAGAAAATGCATCGTCCTGGCCTTTACTCCAAAGACCTAAGTTTCAATTCTGATTCACGCGTTTCGGCTGGCCGGTTTTTGCCAGTTGAGATTTACGGTCCATCACGGTTGCAAGCAGATTTCCCAACTGATCGGCGCTGAACTCGTTGCCCTCGAGGTTCGCTACCAACCGCCCTTGGCGATCGGCGACGGTCGTGTGCATGGTATGAGCGAGCATCCCCATCTCCGGCCAGAAATTCATACCGAACATCAAACACACACGCTTTACTTCTGGGGGAGGGCCGGTGAGGAAATACCATCCCTTGGCGCTTGCCTTCCAGGTGTGGGCGTACTTGGCAAGAGCTTCTGGGCTATCACTGGTGGGATCGAAGGTAATGGTTAGGAGCACTAAATCCTTACCCAGACGATCTGCGAATCGCTTTCCTATGAGTCCGAGGTTGTTCGATAAACGAAAGCAATACTCCGGGAAGGAACATCTGGTGTACACGAAAGAGACGACGACAACTTTCCCTGACCAATCCGAGAACTTCACGTGACGCCCGTACTGGTCAACCAAGTTAAATTCGGGGACCTTCTGGTCCACCGCCAACATCTGGTCTGAACCGGAGCTGTCCGCGAACGCGCCCTCGGCCATTTTCAGCATTTCAACTTCAAGCGGCCTCTGATCCCGGCTCTGAAATTTATGGACCGTGATCTTCTCTGCATAAGATGAGTCCGGGTTCACAACCAGCATGAAGTCCACCAGCATCCCTGGTCGAATCGCCTTCAAATCTTCGGAGTCGCGTACGTCGAAGGGCATCACCATCGCGTCCATGAAACCGCGGATCTCTTTGCACGATGCGGTGAAGCGATGCGGGCCTTTGATTTCGAGCACCAGTCCGAACACTGGGTATCGCTGCTCGGCTTTGACCCAAGGAGCACTGAATAACAAGAACGCGAACACAATCAGACATCGATACGAAGCTGTGGTTCTTGTCATGGTTTACCGTCCTTGGCAGACGCGGGACCACTGGCTTTCGCCACTGACAAAGGCACGGGCTGGGCTGGGCCGATGCGATACGTCTGCCGATTGAGCTTGGTATAGTCCCGGGCGAATTCCTTGATCTCGATATATTGATTCATGCCCACGTTCGTGAATTCCTGACGGGTATTACTGGTGGGCCACCAAATCTCGATCTTGGCAATTCCAGCGGCCGGACCTAATCCAACGTGCTGCTCCAACGGAGATGCTCCCCATGAACCTCTGCTGTCCACGGTGCGATAGAACGAATGGCTTTCGCCATCCCGACCTTGAGTTGTAACCGCGACCCGCGCGCCAATCGCCGCCCGGTTGGACTTTACGCCGATGAGTTTGATCGCGATCCAGCCATTGTCATGGCCGGGATTGCGGAACACGCGAAGCGCGTGCGCGTCCGACGGGACCGCGCCTCCCATCTGCACCACGATGTCTTCATTTCCGTTGTTCTCCATATCCGCGAACGCAATCCCGTGGGTCTTATGCAGTTCGCCCGTGCCTGAAGACGGAGTGATGTCGACAAAACTCTTACCTCCTTTGTTTCGCATCAAGACGTTCGGAGCCAAAGTGCCGAAAGAAGGATTTCCGGTCCCGAGGTAGAAGTCCAAGAAACCATCGTTGTCGACATCACCGTAATTCGCACCCATCGGCATGAACACCTTGTCCAGCCCGACTTCTGTGGTCACGTCCTTAAAAGTTCCGTTCCTCATGTTCTTGTAAAGCTTCATAGGCCCGGCGTTGTGGCCGAGCCCGAGGTAAGTGCGCATGGTCTCTTCGACGGACGCGTAGTCGCTGGCCACGAACAGATCGGGCCAGCCATCGTTGTCATAGTCGAAGAACCAGGTACCAAAGCTTTGCCACGATTGCTGCACTCCGGCGCTGGCCGCTACATCCGTGAAGGTCCAGTCGTGGTTGTTGTGGTAAAGGAAGTTATCGCCGCGGATGTTGGAGACGAAGAAGTCCGGATAACCATCGTTGTCGTAGTCGCCAGTGACCACGCCCTTAGTGAACCGCGTTCGGTCAACGCCCGCGCCGAGCGAGATATTCTCGAATGTCCCATCGCCCCGGTTGTGATAGAGCTGGCTCGGCCCTTGCTCGTCCGCAACAAAAAGATCGATCCATCCGTCGTTGTCGATGTCCGCGAACGCCGCCGTCTGTGTCGCGAATAGGTGATCGGCCAAGCCGGATTCGCGGGTCACATCGGTAAATGTGCCATCGCAGTTGTTGCGCAAGAGCGAAAGCGGCATGGGTACTTGCCAGCCTCCGCGCAGTACGAGGATGTCCACGCAGCCGTCGTTGTTGTAATCAGCCTGGATAACGTTGGCACCAGCGGCTATCTTGGCCAATCCGGTAGCTTCGCTACGGTCGGAAAACGTGCCGTCTCCGTTGTTATGGAAATAGAGCAGATGCCCACAAACGTCGTAACTCGAGGTCACTACATCGAAGAGTCCGCGATTCCCGAAGTCTTCAACAATGACACCGCCTGACAAAAGGACAGCATCCAGGCCAGCCTCATGCGCCACGTCGGTGAAACGGCCGATGCTCTCGCCCGGAGCCTCAGTGGCTGGGGCTGTGATCAGGTACTTGGCAGGCACGCCGTCCGGGTATTTTCCCAGTGCCATGTAAGCCAGGTTCAGGATCCATTTAACCTCCAGATCGTCCGGCTTCTCTCCCAGGTACTTCTGAAAATACTGGATCGCGCTGTCGACATCTTCCGTCTGTTTGTATTTCGGATAGGCCCCGTTCGACTGGGGAGGAAAGATGCACCTGTCGCCGGGATCGCGATATATGCCGTTGTCCATCTCGGCTTTGTGTAAGTGAACATCCCCGAGAACTTCCTCGATCAACGGCAGGTGCTCAGGTAAGTTGGTCTGCGCGATTTGATAACAGGCCTCCCAATGCTTGATCGCCTCGTCCATGTGGCCTTGATACGACGCGACCAGTGCCGCGGCATAATGCATTTCGAGCAAGTCGGTTGGACTGGCTGAAGACGCTCGGGAATCCAACAAGGTTTGCAGATAGCCTTGCAGATGCGAGACCGCGCCTTGATGAAGTTGGCAAATCGTACTCACGTCATAATTCCATTTGGCGGGCTTCGGCATTGCGCGAAATGCCGCTTCAACCTCGTTCAGGCCTGAGGTTTCGGGCACTTGACGCACCACCGTGCGCCCCGTGACCGACAAGGTTCCAGCCGAACTCATCGTGGTTTGATTGGCAGAGTTGCTTTCTTTCGCCAAAGTAACGACGGGGGTCTCCTCAGCGAGCACCTGCAAAATGGCATATCCGGTGGGAATCTTGATGACCGGGCTGACTTGTCCTGGCCGCAGAGATTGCGAGGCATCGCGCAGCTCAGCACGCAAGTCTTCTGCTCTCATCGCGCCGAGGTCGCCGCCCATGTCGGCTGACGGATCCGTGGAGTTCCGCTTCGCGAGCGTGGCAAAGTCTTCGCCACGATTCAGTGCATTGAGAATCTCAGCGGCTCTCTTGGGTGAATCTACAACGATGATTCTTATGTGAAGGCCGCCAGCAGCATATCCCGGAGACGTGAACGCTAGAAATACCAGGGTTAGAACATTTGCAACGACTAGCGCTGCACCCAATTTCGAGAGCAATCCAGACCCCCACCACGCGAATCGCTTGCCTGCGTCCAAATGAAAGAGTGGCGGAATCTTATGATTGCTGGCTAACGTGCACCATATGGCAAAGACGTTAACCTAAAAACATTAATATAAAACCATCAACGAAATGTTCTCGTGATTGGTGAGAATCTTCATCTCGCTCGCTCGATTGCGGGTCCCGGCCCAGCCGTTAATGCTTATTGAGTATTGCTCTCCCCGCCGAGTCTCCGTAGTTTTTCCTCTGGAACTGAGCGCATTCGTTCCTGCATACCGGTCCACAGTCGTCGGGGACAATTGCAGAAATTGCAGATTAACGCGGCGCGCCTCCATCTTCATTCTCGGAGGTGGAGTTGATTTGAATTCTCCAGGTGTCAGGTCGTCGGATATTTATGGCGGATAAAAGCCGCGCATCGAAGGCCGACAAGATTACAGTTTTGCTTGTCGATGATCATTCTTTAGTGCGACGCGGCTTTCGCCGCATTCTGGACGATGAAATCAACATTTCGGTTGTTGGGGAAGCGGGTGACGGCGTTCAAGCAATCAAGCTGGCCCGAGAGCTTAGGCCCGCCGTTGTTCTCATGGATTGTTCAATGCCGGGCATGAACGGCTTAACGGCCACGAAAGAGATTCTCGAAACATGTCCTGAGACTTCAGTTTTGATGTTGAGCATGCATTCGGAAACAACTTGGGTCCGCCAGGCGGTCGACGTTGGCGCTCGCGGATTTATTCTCAAGAATGCGGTGGACCTTGATCTGGGCTCGGCGATCGAACGAGTAGCCGCAGGGGAACTTGTGTTTGACCCGCAGCTCAGTAATGAAGCCGGGGATAAGAGCGGTCGACGCGACCTGAGCACCCGTGAACTTGAGATTCTACAGTTGATCGTGGACGGCAAATCAAACAAGGAAATCGCAGCCCAGCTCAACCTCAGCGTTAACACGGTCGGCGTTCACCGCTCGAGGATAATGGGCGTAGTGGGCGTTCGCAAGACAGCCGACCTCGTGGTTCACGCGATCCGCAAGCGGCTGGTAAACATACCGTGACCAAGTCCGAAGGCGACGACTGCGACTCCCTGCCTTTTAGGATAGCGCAGCGGTCACTTCACCACCTGCCAGCCGCTGGTACTCAGAAGGCAGGCGTGGAAGGCGGGTGCGTTCCCATTAATGTTCGAATACAAACTACCCGGGGCACATGACCCATTGGGAACTCCGGTCCCAACCGCCCACGTCGGCACGCGTCGGACTCGTCGTGTACCGGACTCCCGCCGCCAGGATGCGGAATTCATGCGTTGATCGGGGAGTGGAGGGCTGGTCGGCCGTCAGTCGGATTGACTCGCTCGTGGTGAAACTCGAAGTGCCTGCGGCGCGTTAGTGCGAGGAGTCGGCTGCGGGGTCGCCCACGTATTGAACTCTGCGGCTTTGACCGTCTACAAAATCGACCACAGCGATGTAGACGGAAGACCAGAAGTGCTGTTTATCTGCTTGAGAAGATTGGTCGGGGAGAGAGGATTTGAACCTCCGACCCCCTGGTCCCGAACCAGGTGCTCTACCAGGCTGAGCCACTCCCCGACGAAATCAAGAGCCTGCGCGAGAGAAGGCGGGAAACGCAGCGCGCACAGACCTCGAAATACCGCGACCGATTGCAATTATAACATTCAGTGTCCGCGTGCTCGCTCTCTGCAAGCCAAGTTGGCAGAGCCTCAGTGCGCTTCAAACTGAGCCGTTGCCGCTAAGGTCTGTGTCGACCACAAGTTCGGCAGAAAGGAAAAACAGCCGCAGTCCGCGGAAATATCGTATAACTGGATGTGATTTTACCAGGGCTTTGCCCCGTTGGGCGCGTCTTGGCAATTGCACAAATTCCCTTAACAGTAACGTTTTAATCGATGATTGCGTTCACCGCAAATTGTTTGTATACGCCGCTCGAGCGCATGGAGCAGCCGCTGCTGCTGGTGGATGACCACGTGATCATCGAATGCGGCTCGCGCAGCGCGCATCAGATTCCTCAAGGAACCCGCGTTGTGGATTTTGGCGATGGCATCCTGGCGCCCGGGTTCGTTGACATTCATATCCATGGAGGTGCGGGTCAAGATGTCATGGAGGCTGATGCATCCGGTCTGGCTGCGGTGGAGCAACTACTCTTCAAACATGGCGTGACCAGCTATTTCCCGACGACTGTGACTGCACCTCTCGATAAAACCTGGTCAGCCCTCGACCGCTTGGCAAAAGCGATTGAAAGTGCATCGCGAGACGACGATTCTCGTACGGACCGAGCCCAACCACTCGGCATTCATTTGGAGGGACCGTTTCTCAGTCACGTGCGCCGCGGTGTGCATCCGCCGGAAAACTTGCTGTTGCCCACCCTTTCGACTTTCGACCGGTTCTGGCAGGCAGCGCGTGGACACATTCGCGTCATGACCATTGCACCCGAGCTGGAAGGCGCTCGGGAAGTGATCGCCGAGGCGGCTCGACGTGGCGTCTGCGTCAGCCTGGGACATTCCGATGCCGACCTGAATTCGACGCGCGCCGCTGTGGCCGCGGGAGCGCGCCACGCTACGCACACGTTCAATGCGATGCGGCCGCTCGATCACCGGGCGCCGGGAATCGTCGGCGAAGTGCTTACTGACTCGCGATTGTCGGCTGACATCATCGCTGATGGAATTCATCTCGATCCCACCATCGTCGAATTGTTTCTCAAGGCCAAAGGACCTGACGCAGCGGTGCTGATCACCGACGCGATTTCAGCCACTGGCATGCCGGAGGGACGCTATCGTCTCGGGACCTTCGAAGTCGAAGTGAAAGATGGCCGTTGTCTCGTAGGCGGGAAATTGGCGGGGAGTGTGTTGACCATGGATCGCGCGGTGCGCAATGTGATGCAGTTCGCTCACTGGGATCTGCAACAGGCCCTTCGTCTGGCCACGCTCAATCCGGCGCGGGTAGCGGGATTGGCGAATCGAGGCAAGCTTGAAGCTGGGGCCGAGGCCGATTTCGTCGTGTTGAGTCCCAGAGGTGAGGTGAGAAGCACAATCATTCGCGGTGAAATGGCTGAAGCGGTAAACAGAAACTGAGGATATGGATGGCAGATAAGGGCGGGTTTGCCCATCACATGCTGAAAGAGATTTTCGAGCAGCCGCAGGGCCTGCGCGACACTATCGCGCCTCGTGTGTCGATCGACGAGGGTCTGGTCCGGCTGGACGACATGCGCATCATCGCGGAGGAACTGCGTTCCCTAGAGCGGATCAACATCGTGGCTTCGGGAACCAGTCGCCATGCCGGTATGGCTGGCCAGTTCATGATTCAGGATCTCGCGCACGTCCCCGTGGAGGTGGATTACGCCAGCGAGTTTGAATATCGCAATCCATTGATCTGCCGCAACGAACTCACGATCGTAATCACGCAGTCGGGTGAAACAGCAGATACAACCGCGGCCCAGCGTGAAGCCAAGGCCAAGGGTTCGCGCACGATTGCAATCTCCAATGTGATGGATTCCACCATCGCTCGCGAAGCGGATGGCGTGCTCTACACCCATGCCGGGCCCGAGATCAGCATCGCTTCCACCAAGGCTTTCACGGCGCAGATGGCTGTGCTGTTTCTATTCGCAATCTATCTGGGTCAGGTACGCGGCCAACTCACGAAAGAGCAGGTGCGCCGCTATATTCGGGGACTGCTTGAGCTTCCCGCTAAGACTGAAACTGTGCTCGAGTCTGCCTCCGACTGCAAGGGGCTCGCCGACCGCTACTACCAAGTCGAGGATTTTCTGTTCCTCGGCCGCGCCATTCATTATCCCGTGGCCATGGACGGCGCGCTTAAATTAAAGGAGGTTTCCTACGTTCATGCTGAGGGCTATCCCACGGGAGAAACCAAGCACGGCCCGAACGCGATGATCGACGAGAATCTGCCCGTAGTCATTGTTGCCACGTGCGACCGCGACGATGCCGGATCGGTGCTGCGCTACGAGAAGAATATTGCCAACATCAAAGGCTTCAAGCGGCAGTCCGCGCGGGTGGTTGCGATCGCATCCGAGGGCGATGAAGACATGCAAAAGCTCGCCGATCACACGATTTTTGTTCCGCAGGCGCCGGAACTGCTGTCACCGATTCTGGAAATTGTACCTCTGCAGTTGTTCGCTTATTACATGGC
The DNA here is from genome assembly GCA_035601995.1 of Terriglobales bacterium. GTDB lineage: Bacteria > Acidobacteriota > Terriglobia > Terriglobales > Acidobacteriaceae > JABDBE01. Next base: position 54,985 of record DATNNE010000131.1, on the reverse strand, counting down.
GGTTCGGAAAGGTTTGGATGTCGACCGGCCGCGCAACCTGGTGAAGTCAGTCACTCTGGAGTGAGGCTTAGCCGCTACGCGGCGAAGGAGTCCTCGTCCGGGTCTGGAAGCGATGATGGCGGATCGCTCGCCGGGAACGTATCTGCCACGGTCTTATCCATCATTTTGTCTTTCTTCTCGACCAGGTTGCTTTCGTCAATTTTGCGATCTTCGGGGTCTCTCGTGTCTTCGGTCGAATTTCCATTCATTGAACTTCCTCGTTTCTCTTAAGATGCTGCCGACCCTTCCCCGGGAACAGAATGTTTGCGCGATTTCTCTATCAAGCCGGAATTCACGCTTGCCCCGCACGGGCGAGGGCACCCGCGCCTACATTTCTCCTAGTGAGTGAAGGAGAAATTCAGCCCGGTTGTAAGGACAATGTCATTTGTCTTGAGGGCAGGCGTGCCCGCAGGCTGCGCAGGCGGATTGGTCACATAGATATCGCCGAACGCATTTTGCCATGCCAGCCACTTGCTGATCTTAGTCACGGTGCCGAGATTGAAAGCCGCGCGATATTGCCCGGTTTCGCCGGAGCTAAGGTCGGGAAAGAAGTACAACTTTTGCGTGACCACAGTTGATGCTCCTACTTTTTGGGTCAGCTCCTCGCCCAGGGTGAGCGCCACGAACGTGTTCGTAACCGAACTGTATTCTTCTCGGGTATAGTTCGGGCCAACCAGGAAGTCCAGCGTAGTTCTGTCAGTCTTTATCGCGTGGTATCCGAGGCCGCCTCCCAGGACGGTTCGAAGATTCAGATCCTGCAGGGCATTGGTCTGAAAATCGGCGCCCACGAAGGCGAACAGCCCGGGGTTCAGGTTTCGAGAATACCGGGCGCCACCCTGATTCGAGTTTGCCGTCGTACTTGGCGTTGTCCCAGGCGAGTTGTTCGTGGCATAGACCGTATTTTCATAGAGTGCGATCTCGTCGTGCAGCGTCTTGCGATCACCGGTGAAGGCCACGGCTAAACTCTTGGTCTCACTGTTTCCGGCGGTGAGGGCGAAGCCGATGTTCGCTCCTCCCACCCAACCTTCTGTGAGTCCCGGGTGCAGCGACTTTTCATACGCTGTCTGCTCCGCGTCGCTGCGCAACCCGGTCACATCGGCCTTCGCTACATTTACAGTTCCGTTCGCCGAAGTTGTCACTGCGAGACTCCCGTCTGCCGTGGTCACTGGACCAACCACCGTCTTTCCGTTTGACAGCGCTACGTGAAGCGGCTGGGTGGACGTCACTTCCTGAACTGCCGGCCACTGAACGGTCACGTCGCCTGCAAACTCCGTCTTAATCAGCAGGGTTTTGTCGTCGGATTTTGTGATGGTCCCGGTGAGCCGATCCCCATTCTTCAGCACTACCTGATCGGCGAAAAGCGCGGAACTGAAAGCGAATATTGACAACGCCACACAGAGATGCACCTTACGCATATCATTTCTCCATCATGAATTTGTACTTTCGTTTTGCGGGGCCCAGTGGATGACAGCAACAAGGAAGAAATTAACTTACCGCAGATATCGGAATCCCGCCATAGGGGAAACCCCGACCGGCGTATTCCATGAAAGATGAATCAAGCTGGCGCTCTGGCCTTGTCTTAAGAGAAAATACGAATGGCGCTGGGTAAACAGCCTTGCAGTGCTGGCGACTTAGCTCTTGGTCCGGTTGCTCTGCACTTCCGTCTCCGCAGTCTTCGTCGGTTCGGCAGATGAGTCCTTCATGCCTTCTTTCAAAGCGCGGATGCCCTCGCCAATTCCTTTGCCAAGCTCAGGCAATTTCTTGGGGCCAAACACCAACAGAGCAATAAAGAAGATCACAAGAAGATGCATCGGTTGAAAAAGACCTTCAAACATACAATACCTCCGGCAGACACAACTACTCTCTTTAACCTTACTGAAGCCAGATTATTCCGTCAACCTGGGCTTTTCTTCTTGCCTAGCCAGCGCCGCAAGAGCTTGCGCAGGAACGAGACGTCTGAATACAGCGGCCACGTCGCCGCACTGCGTCTCAGTTTGAAAGGAAAGTCAGCGGGTTGTCGCGAAAAAAGACGTTGCTCGAGGTCGTAAGTTATTCATTTTGCGCGGTCTTGTTTGGTCGGCCAACTGCAACAGTGGTTCGGCAGCCATCCAGACATGAACTTCCGTGCCGTCGAAAGGCGGCTCTGACGCTCCTAGAATGGCGGAGTCCCAAGTCTAAGGCGCGGCCCTTAAGCCGCCTGGAGTTTCATTATGACTTCCACCCCCACAGCCCCGGTCGGGATCAAGAAACCCGTTTCTCCGGCAGTCCTCCCATCCAACAGCGACACCCAAACCGCCGAGCGAGCGACGAAAGCAAGTCCATCCCTCGCGCCTCAGATCGTCCCCAAGCAAACCGGTTACGGCATGCCTTGCGCAAATTGCAAGACATACTACGCGGCCGATCTTAAAACGTGTCCCGTGTGTAAAGCGGGAGAGCGCGTTTCAACGACGGCAGTGCCCGTGCGTTCAACTATCGCTCCCACTGAACTATGCCCTGATCCGGTCGCGCTGGAAGAAGAGCGCGAACGTTTCTTGCGCGACTTCAAGGCGCAAGTTTTCGCTTCCCAGTTGCCCATCAATGTGAACGGGAGTCTGCACTGCGCGCACGCGGAGAACCATCCCAGCGGCCCCGAACCAGCGGTCGTCTGCCAAGGCTGTTACGATCACTTGCAGGAACGTGTAGACGTTCTCGAAGCGGCCATGCACATGGACTTGAAGGAAGCTACGCAGATCGTGTACGACGCCGTGTGGGCAGATCCGTCCGATCCCACCAAGACTTACGAGAACGCTGCTCACGCTCTGCTGGCCGAACTGCGGAGACGCTCGGGAGTGACCCAGGTATTCGGACTGTTGCAGCCTTTGTCGGACTAAATTCTAAAGCCTCAATCAGGGCGCAGGAGCAAATCGCAACCTGCCAAACGCGCTGGGCACGTGGAAATTCGGCTGCGGTGTGTTCGTGGGTTGCCACGCCACATAAGCTCGCGGCTCATGCCTGCCTTCGACTCGGTAAAAGTTGGCCCGCCAGATCGCAGACGGATCAAAGTTCGCGGTTAGTGACTTCATCGGGATTGCCAACTCCGCCGTCCATGTGTGCGATTTTTCATTCACCGTCACCGAGCGCTGCAAACCGCTTTTCAAATCCGCACGGCCGCCGGGGAAAATGTCGAGATCGATCCACATGCCATTCGCACTGACTTCAAATTCCCGGTAGAAACCTGCGCGCGAGGGGTCGGGCTGCAGAAATACCTCGGCCACGTCGCGATCCCACAAGTGATCGCGCCGGCCATTGGGATCGGAGTCCTCGAACACAAAAAGCTCGCGGTAGCGGCACTCGAATCTCAGATAAAGATGTTGCCGCGACCACAGGACCAGCACCTTAGTTTCGCGCTCGGGGTCGGCATTCTTGCCCTGCCAGTCAGAGGAAAAAGTAACGGCGCCGGCATTCTGCCATTCCTCCGCGATATGCGAAGCGTCCAGTCTTAGTTCGTGATCGATATACGTAGCAACGATCTCGGAAGCAGGCGCAATCGAGGTACTGACTTCGGGCATCAACATAGCAGAGAACGGTGAACCGGGAACCGAGAACTGACCTAAATCCTGAGACTTGAACGCATCAGCATAGCGCAGAAAAGTCGCTTTGACCGCAAGATCCGGATGGTCCACCGGAAATCGTTGTCCTAAGCTGACAACATTATGACAACCAATGCGATACTCAACCAAACGGAAATGATAGCCATGGCTCCCAGCCACCAGAGCCCCGACCACAAGAACGATAAGACTGGCGAGAGCAGTCAAGACCTGCGCTGGCAGGCCGTTCTGTCCCGTGACGCCAGCCAGGATGGACGCTTCGTTTTTGCCGTGTCCTCGACTGGCGTGTATTGCCGGCCGTCCTGTGCCGCGCGGCGTCCCCGCCGCGAGAACGTTGCCTTTTTCGCCCAGCCCGACCAAGCTGAAAAGGCTGGCTACCGTGCGTGCTTGCGCTGCCGGCCTAGAGCGATTGGCGGCCATGGCGCGACCGAAGTGGTGAAGACGATCTGCCGCTACATTGAGCAACACCTGGATGAACCTCTCACGCTAGCGCGACTCGGATCAGAATTTCATCAGAGCCCGTTCCATTTGCAGAGGACCTTCAAGAGTGTCCTTGGCATCACGCCTCGAGCCTACGCCGACTCGTGCCGCATGAACCAGCTCAAGGATAATCTTCGTGCCGGGCACTCGGTCACCCGTTCCATGTACGACGCGGGCTACGGTTCCAGCAGCCGATTGTACGAGCGAACCGCGTCGCAGCTCGGCATGACGCCAGACAAGTACCGTCGCGGCGCGATTGCCGCGCCCATCCGCTACACCTTCGCCGACTCTCCTCTGGGACGCATGTTAATCGCGGCCACCGACCAGGGAATTTGCGCGATCCAGTTTGCCGATTCCGACAGCGAACTCGAGCAAGGATTGAGACACGAGTTTCCTTTCGCCATCCGTCGGCGCGACGACAAAGCCATGCGGTGTTGGAAAGAAGATTTGCTTCGCCAGATGCGCGGCCAGCGTGTGAACGCCGCTCTGCCCTTGGACATTCAGGCGACCGCATTTCAGCGGCGCGTGTGGTCACATCTCCAATCCATTCCCTTCGGGGCAACGCGTTCCTACGCAGCGGTGGCCAAGGCGATCGGTCAGCCCAAGGCCACGCGAGCGGTCGCCCGAGCCTGTGCGACCAACCCAGTGGCAGTTGCCATTCCCTGCCATCGCGTAGTGCGGAAAGGCGGAGACATGGGCGGCTACCGCTGGGGTGTAGAGCGAAAGAAAGCGCTACTCGAACTGGAGACGCAACACGCATGAGCACTGTTCAATGGAGGACGGGCGTCTCCGCCCGTCCAGAGAAGCGAAGCCCGCAGAATAAACCGCTTGAATCGCGTAGGGACAGCCACCGGCTTTCCGAACGAGCGAAGATCACACAGGTTCATAACTAGGTGTCAGCTTCAGAACAACACTGTCGTGGTCTTGGTTTCGAAATAGGTTTCGTAACAGGTTGGTTGGCGGCATTTTAATCCGCACGTGGCGTCGCGCTGGCCAGTGCGAGAATCGCTCCGGCGAACAGCATCGTGTCAAAGAAGTAGTTGATCCCCTCAATTTTGACGTCAGTGCTCGGGTCGGCCAGCGCGGCGATCAGAATTGGCCCATAGATGAACACGACCACCAACACAATCCAGGTACCGAGATATGTTGCCGCCATCCGCGTCTTCTTGTCCAGCAGAATGCATACCCCGGCGACGAAAAGAATTGCCCCTGTCAGCCAGCCAACGAGCAGGTGGGCCGGAATCCACGCGGGCATCAGTTTTTCGAGCGGGACTCCGGGAACGTTCGCTGTGTGCATAGAATTCTCAATGCCATAAAATATAGCGGCGACCCCGATGATCACCCGGCCCACGGTTATGAGCGTGCTTCCGCCTTGCCCGTGGCCTTGCCTACGCATCGCGTCTCCGGCAAGAATCCAGCCTCCGCCGCCGAACAACATTTCGCGTAGGGTCAATATCCATCCAAACCGGTCTTTGGGGTTAGCGAGGGATCCCGGAATGTCCATCATCGCCACAAAACAAAACATCGCGATCCCGAATAGCAGGCCGGACCAGCGAACTAGAATTTTTGTGGCAATGCTCAAAGATGCGGCCAGCAGCGCAAAGCCGAAGAAATATGCCCAAAACAATTTCCAAGGCATATACGAAGGCACCATGGTCGCGAGGCCTTCAGCGGCCGCGAGATGCAGGGCGCCGAAGACCGCCAAGGGAGCCGCGAAACACAAATTGCTCAAGGCTACGATCTTGTCCAGGCCGCGGGCCCGCTCGATATCGGTCTTCGCAGCCCAGATCGCAACCAGAATAATTACGACGCCTGCGGTGCACATGGAGGACACCGTGCGAGAGATCACAAGAAATGCCGCGAGCATTGTTATGTGCATGTGGATGTCGAGCCTAAGTTCAGGTGCTCGATCTGAGCGCGTTATCCCGAGTCAACGCAGCTTCAATTCTGGCTGGGATGCGTACGTGAGTATATTTGGTTGCTAAGCTGAGTGGAGCTCCGATCTGCATTGGGCTACTTTCCCGTGCAACCATTTATCCTGATATCAATTGGCGCGGTACATTGCTGATCCTCCCAACCCGCTATAATTCTTCCGCAATGAACCTCGAACAGAAACTGGCGGAACTAAAGAAGCGCGACCATCTTGCTGAAGACGGCGGCGGCTCCAAGCGGCGTGAAAAGCAGCACAAAGAAGGCAAAATGTCGGCCCGCGAGCGCATTGAGTTCCTGCTCGACGAAGCCACATTCGAAGAAACCGACAAACTGGTGACGCATCGTTGCAACGACTTCGGAATGACCGAGCAAAAGTTCTACGGCGACGGATTCATCACCGGATACGGTCGCATCGAAGGCCGTCTCGTATTTGTCTTCGCCCAGGATTTCACCGTCTTCGGAGGCTCGCTCTCGGAAGCCAACGCGGCCAAGATCGTGAAGATCATGGATCTAGCCGCCAAGATGGGCGCCCCGATGATCGGCCTCAACGATTCCGGCGGCGCCCGCATTCAGGAAGGCGTGATGTCGCTGGCCGGCTACGCCGATATCTTTCTAAGAAACACGCTGTATAGCGGAGTGGTTCCGCAAATTTCCGCCATTATGGGCCCGTGCGCCGGCGGCGCGGTTTACTCGCCCGCGATTACCGATTTCATCCTCATGGTCGACAAGACTTCGTACATGTTCATCACCGGGCCCGACGTAATTAAAACCGTCACCCACGAGGAAGTCACCAAGGATCAGCTTGGCGGAGCCGAGACCCACAACGAAACCTCAGGGGTGGCCCACTTCAAGGCTCACGACGACGCCGAGTGCCTATCGATGGTGCGAGAGTTGCTCAGCTTTCTCCCCTCCAACAATCTCGACGACCCGCCGCGCAAGCCCTGCACCGACCCCATCGATCGCGCTGACGCCGCGTTGGACAAGATTGTCCCCGACCAATCGAATCAGCCTTATGACATTAAAGACGTGATCCACACCGTGGTGGACGACGGTTATTTTTTCGAAGTGCAGGAGCATTATGCGAAAAACATAGTCGTAGGATTTGCCCGCCTGAACGGGAAGCCGGTGGGAATTGTCGCCAACCAGCCCGCGTTTCTAGCCGGCACTCTGGACATCAACGCATCGATCAAAGGCGCGCGCTTCGTCCGCTTCTGCGATTGCTTCAACATCCCGCTGGTGACTTTCGAAGACGTCCCCGGATTCCTCCCCGGAACCAATCAGGAATACGGCGGCATCATCAAACACGGCGCCAAGCTCCTATTCGCCTTCGCCGAGGCGACGGTGCCAAAGGTGACGGTAATCACGCGCAAAGCCTACGGCGGAGCCTACTGCGTCATGGCCTCGAAGCACATTCGGACGGATGTGAACTACGCCTGGCCCACAGCTGAAATTGCAGTCATGGGCCCGGAGGGCGCGGTGGACATCGTTTACAAGCGCGAACTGGAGAGCGCCGAGAACCGCGAAGCGGTTCGTCAAAAAAAGATCGAAGAGTTCCGCGAGCGGTTCGCTAACCCCTACGTAGCCGCCGACCGCGGCTTCGTCGACGCCGTAATCCAACCCCGCGAGACCCGCAAAAAGCTAATCCAAGCCCTGGAGATGCTAGAAACCAAGCGCGACAAGAACCCTCCGAAGAAGCACGGGAATATTCCACTGTGAGGGAATCTGATAGTCTGAGTGGAAATGAGCCCGGAAGAAGAGCGATCGCCCGTCGAGATTCACCCTAAAGAAATCAAGGGATCTTGGGACGCGGGATACGTTCTCGATTTGCACACGATATCGAGCACGATGATCGGATACAACGAGTTCGGCCATCCCGAATTCGATACGCAAAGGTCGCCTTTCGGAGAGCTCGTTTACCGTCTCAAATACCGCGGCGACAAGAATGCTCTTCCATCAATCGTCGAGGCTGTCGTCGGTTTCATGAAGGGATGGGGGATTCGACCTGATGTCATCGTTCCCGCGCCGCCATCGAAACTGCAGCGCGCTTTCCAGCCGGTGATCGAGATTGCCTCACAGCTAAGCGCAGAACTCCAGATTCCCGTTGACAGCACATCTCTCAAGAAGGTGAGCCCCACTTCCCAGATGAAGGACATCGGCGACTTCGCTGAACGAGTCAAAGCCTTGGAGGCTGCCTTCACTGTTGGCAAGGATCTCGAAGGGAAACAAGTTCTGCTACTTGATGATTTGCTTCAGTCGGGTGCGACCATGAATGTCGCGGCCAGCACCCTCAGAAAGAACGGTGGGGTGAAGGCCGTTTACGCGATTGCGCTGACGCGCACGAGAGGTTGAAAGATGAAAAGCGTCTTTGTTGCCGGCTCCCGCGCTGTGTCGAGGTTGAATTCGCAGGTGAAAGAGCGACTTGACAACATCATGAAACAGAACCTTGCCGTGTTGGTTGGTGACGCAAACGGCGCAGATAAAGCCGTGCAGCGATACCTCGCAAAGTGCCATTACCAGAACGTTGTGGTCTACAGCATGGACGTCTGTCGCAACAATGTGGGCTGCTGGCCGACACGGCGGCATACAGCCCCGCCAGAGGCCAGGCGCGACCGCCACTATTACGGCATCAAGGACTTAGCAATGGCTAAGAATGCGACCTGCGGTTTCATGCTATGGGATGGCGTGAGCAAAGGCACGCTGACGAACGTCATCAACCTGCTGAACTTTGGGAAGAAGACGCTACTCTACCTCAGCCCAAAGAAACTGTTCTTCAAACTCCACACCTATGAAGACTTTCAGCACGCCCTACATGCGAACGGGATCGATAATGTCTCTGGCTTCCTCGCATCGTCAGGAATCCGAGTGTCGGTTTCGGAGGTCTTACCATTGGCAACGCTAGGCTAGTTCTGCGCCAGCCCTTTCCGGCGGGGGGGTACTGGCGTAAGATGGCGCCCCACTCTCGATGTGTTTCCGCCTGCAAATTCGCCTTTTGTTTGCCCGATAGTAAGCGTACAATCTCTCTCTGCGCTTGTCGAGGAGGAGGGAGTGGAACAATCTCCGGTGTTGGTTCCTCTGTTTATAGGTATCGTGATCGGCGTCGCCGCTGCTTCCTGCACGACCTGGCGAATCCTGCGGAGCCGCATCGAGCGGCTGTGAAGAAGACGAATGAAGTTCAGATCGAAGCCGCAACACTGAGGGAGCAGAACACACGGGTACCGGAACTCCAGGAGTCGGTGCAGTCGAGCACACGCGAAATCCAAAGACTGGGAATTGACCTGGCCACGGTGCGCGCCGAATTGGAGGCTGAAAGGAGGCAAACTCCCGAGAAGACTGCTTTCCTTAATGACCTAGCCAACCAAATACTGGAAGACAAGTCCAAGCGATTCACTGCCCAGAATCAGCAGAACCTCGACCAGCTTCTTGGTCCGCTTAAGACGAAGCTTCAGGAATTTCAGCAAAAGGTTGAAGACGTCTACGACAAAGAGGGCACGGCCAGAACCGCACTGACGACTCAGGTCAAGCAGCTTATGGATCTCAATCAGCAGCTTTCTAAGGACGCGCACAACCTTACGCAGGCGCTCAAAGGTTCGGGTAAGACCCAAGGCATTTGGGGTGAGCGAGTTTTGGAGCGCGTACTGGAAATGTCCGGCTTACGGAAGGGGCAGGAGTATGAACTCCGCGAGACCTATAAGCGCGAAGACGGTAGTCGAGCCCAGCCGGATGCAGTCGTCCACTTGCCAGAGGACAAGCACATTGTAGTGGATGCCAAAGTGTCTCTCACGGCTTACATCGATTACACGAACGCGGACAGCGATTCCGGCAAGGCGGCGGCGATTGGGCTACATCTTGATTCCGTGCGCAAGCATATCAAAGAATTGTCTGAGAAGAACTACCAGGCGCTTTACGACCTGAACTCGCTCGACTTCGTCGTCATGTTTATCCCTGTCGAGCCCGCTTTCATGCTGGCCATCTCCGAAGACGCCAACCTGTGCGGGAATGCGTGGGACAAGAACGTACTTCTGGTTAGCCCCACCACGTTTCTATTTGTAGTCCGTACCATCAAGTACTTATGGGGGCAGCAGCAGGCAACCCGCAGCGTGCGGGAAATTGCCGAGAGGGGAGCCTCCTTTTACAACAAGCTGGTTGGTTTTGTCGAGGATCTTACGGACGTAGGTAATCGCCTCAGGCAAGCTAGCGAGTTACGAAAGCGCCCAAAACAAACTGGTTCAAGGCCAGGGCAGTGTCATTCGGCAGGCTGAAATGCTCAGAGACCTTGGCGTGAATCCGAGCAAGTCTCTTCCTAAGAAGTTGGTCGAGTCGGCCCTTACTGAGCAACCATTCGTACTTCCGAGTCTGGCGGCGGTCGGAGAGGTGGGTGATTCCGAAGAGGATCGTCCGGCTAACGGCACCACACCCAATTCGGAAGAGGAGATCCCCTTTTAGGTTCCGTATGAATATCTATGAAACGTTAAGGACGAGTATTATCAGCAAGAAACCCTGCAAAGCCAGCAAACCGGGTGAGCCCGAACGCAAGGTGTGCCCATATCTCATTGGCAAGTCGAGTGAGGGCGAGGTCAACGTTCTGTACTACCAGTTCGAAGGATATAGTAAGCGTGGGTTAAAAGAGGACGGATCCAGCGCGAATTGGCTGCAACCGTGTTTCCGATATAGCCAGTGCAGAAATCGTAGACGAGGCGTGGCACCAGCCAATCCAAAAGCCGAAAACACGAGGTAGCTGCGTTGTATCGGTCGATGCTGAGGTCGACGGTTATTACTAAACTGCTTTAGGCTGCGAGGGCGCTCCTAGCTGTCATTGAGCTCTAAAATCGAGTGGACCGACGCCACCTGGAACCCCGTCCGCGGCTGCACCAAAATCAGTCCTGGATGCAAGCATTGCTATGCTGAGACTTTCGCGGAGCGGTTTCGCGGGGTCAAAGGGCATCCTTATGAACAAGGGTTCGACCTTCGTTTGGTCCCAGAGAAGCTGACGGAGCCGTTTGGGTGGCGCTCGCCCAAGCTCGTCTTCGCCAACTCGATGAGCGACTTGTTTCAGCCAGGAGTGCCCGACGCATACACCGAAGTGGTCTCGCGAGTGATGGCGACGGCTGACTGGCATACGTATCAGGTGCTGACCAAGCGATCGGAAAGACTGCAAGAGCTACTCACCGGAAAATTGCGCTTCGCGGCGGAGAAAGAAAACATCTGGTGGGGTGTGAGTGTCGAAGATCGGACATACGGATTGCCCAGAATCGATCATCTTCGACAGTCCCCTGCGAAGGTGCGTTTCTTGTCCATCGAACCTCTGCTGGAAGACCTCGGCGAAATAGACTTGTCGCGTATCGCGTGGGTGATTGTCGGCGGCGAGAGTGGTCCCGGCGCACGTCCGATGAAGAAGGAGTGGGTCGTCTCCATTCGCCAGCAGTGCAGAGATCAGCGAGTGCCTTTCTTCTTCAAGCAATGGGGCGGGGTGAGAAAAAAGCAGAACGGCAGGTTGCTGGATAATCAGACTTATGACGAATATCCGAACCGCGTTAGCAGACCCATCCCTGAAAGAGCCGAGTGCCTCGCATCCGCTGAGGAGTTCAGAAGAACTTCGGACACTAAGTTAGTCCAGCTGCCCTGATGCGAGTTATTCGTGGAAAACGCAACTGCCGAGCTTTGCTCGGCCTGACAGCCGGGGGCTGCTGTCACCACGTGATTATCGCCCACAAACACTAAGAGTCCCGAGGTGGTGTTGAGCTCATTCGTCTCGGCCAGTAGCTCGCGTTAGACCCTTGCTGACCTGACATAGTTGCTATCCTTGCGGACTGCAATTACCGATCCTCGCTTGGGCTCCGGGCTTACCGCCAACCGGAAAAACCTGCTCAACGCCTCGGGACTCTATCCTGCCTTTGACATGATGTTCTTGTTCACCTCGACCAGCGCTTTGCTATAGACCCTCGCTCGCCCTCTCCACTTTTCATCTTGCGATGCCGCAGAGTGACTTCGCTTGAGTCCCGGACGCCGCACCAACCGGGTAAACTCTAGAACGTGTCAAAGAACGATTATGTTTTTACTCTTCCTATTCTGGGAGTCAACGAAAAACGCGTTGATCTATCTGCTTTGAATGCAGTCGAGTGCAGCCGCTCCACAAGCGTGTGACCGAATTTGGTGCAAGCGGATGACACCAACTCGCGGAGAGCGCGCTCCCAGTGCGTTGTTTAGCCGACGTCGATGCTGCAACTTCGTCTCGCGCTCAGGAATTCGTATGAATTCCTGAATGTGGAAAATCCGGCGCAATCCTTGTTGAGAGCGGAGTCCAGGAATTCTGGAAACTTACGGGCAAGAAAAACCGCCAGCTTTTGGACGCTGGCGGTTTCAAGTTGGATGCCAAGGAATTCACTTCTGCTTGGGAGGTTGAATCAGCCTCGACGGAGGAATCGGCCTCTGGCCTTCGTCGTCGTAGTAGAACTTCATTTCATGATCAGATTTGGCGCCGGGGACGGGCTTCTCGTCTTTGGAACTGAACCGGGGCTCACCAGCCACAGCCAGCAGAGGCTCTTTCGTCGTGTACGCGGCTTCGTTCAGCAGCCCGCCGGACGGAGCCTTGGCTACGATAAAAATGCCGAACGGGCTTCCGTTGTTATAGGTGACTCCAATGTAGTCCGCGACCATATATCCCGCGTCGGAGACTGGCAGCCAGGTCAGCTTCATAGGTCCAGCCAGTTGTTTCCCCGCAGTCCAGGTCTTGCCGCCATCGGACGAAGTCGTGAAGCCCACATCCAACTTGCAGGAATTGTTGCAGGCCGAGACCGGATAATAGTAATAAACAATTGTCAGGTGAGCGGTTTTGCCAGAGGTGGTCGGGTCTGCGCCGATTCCGGGAAGGAAGTGATCGACTGTGCTTTTGACGGCATCAATCGGAACGCGAGTGACTGCGCTCCAGGTTTTGCCGTCGGTGGAGGAGCTCATCACAACATCGTTGGTGCTGCAGCCGCTGCGAAAGCGGCAATCCGACCACACAACATAAACTTTGCCTGAGCCGTCAATGGTCGCACCAGGAAGATCAAAACCGGTACGGATGCCGCCATCGTCCTGATGGTTATCGATGCTCGCAATGCTTACTGTGGTGCTCCAGCTCTTGCCGCCGTTGGTCGAACGAAAAGCGTCGATGCCGCCGCCCTGGAACGGCACAATGACGGTGCCGTTGGGTTGAACCACAGGCTCACCTCCGAGCCCGCCCGCGTGATCGGCCGAGGGTATGCCCGGACTCCAGGTCAGGCCGCCATCGTGGGACGTGCTCATTAAGACGTCGCCGGTGCCATACGCCTGATCCCATTCCGTATAGCAGTTTCCGTAGTAAGGACTCTTCGGAAAGTTGTCGCAGGTGGTCCAGTTCTTATCGTCCAATTCAGTGTTGTCGATGATGACCGGCTTTCCCCAATGGATGCCGTCCGCAGAACGACTCACGGCTACATCTCCGATCGTGCCTGAGTTTTCCTGATTCTTGAGCGGGAGCGTCGAAATCAACCACTCGCCGTGTTTGGCGTCGTAGGCGACTGAGGGGTCGGCTGCCCAGCCGTAGGGTCCGTTCTTGTACTTGTCGGTCAACGCGGGGAGGATGCCGTGCGTCCAAGTCTTACCGGCGTCTGTGGAGGTGGCCCACCCCACGTCCGCGCTGCCCCATCCGATCGATCCCGGTACGCGGGAGACGTGGAACGTGCCTACGATGGTATTTCCCCAGGAGGAGAAGTCGGGCTCAACTTCGGTTTTGTGCACGCTGTCGGAGTTGGTGAACTTATCGGTGCTGATTTTCACCAGGGTGAATTGCGCATGTGCGGGCGCGACCAGGACTACCGAAATCACCAACGCGAGCACTACGGGTAGGAAGGCAAATGCATTTCGATTCATCAGATTTTCCTCATGTGAGATTTCAATATCCGCAAAATTTCGATCTGGCGTTCCCCAACACCGGGTGCGGCAGGCGGCTCGACATCAAGTTCTACTTCTGCTTCAGAGGTCGTCCCTGCTTCGAAGGCGGGATGGGGTACCTTCCATCGTCGTCGTAGTATCTCCAGACGTATTTTCCTTTCGCGTTGGGCACGGGCTTTTCGCCCTTCGAGCTGAATCGCGATTCATCTGCGGCCGCGAGCAGAGGGGCCTTGGTCGTGTACATGGCTTCGTTAAGCAGGCCGCCGGAGGGTGCCTTGGCAACCGCGATTACTCCAAACGGGTTCCCCTCCGCGTATGCCACCGCGAGGTAATCGGCAACCATCAATCCATTTTGCGATTGTGGCAGCCAGCTCAATTGCATGGGTCCCGCCAGCTCTTTTCCCTTGGTCCAGGTCTTGCCCCCGTTTTCAGAAGTCGTATAGCCCACGTACAGCTTGCAGGAGTTATTGCAACTGGCAACGGGATAGTAGTAGTAGGTCACGGCGAGGTGAGCCGTTTTCCCAGAGGTGGCGCGGTCGACGCCTATCCCGGGGATGAAATGGTCTACCGTGCTGGCAATCGGGTCAATCGGAATGCGGGCAACTTTTGTCCACGTTGTGCCGTTGGTAGAGGTGCTGAGGACCAGGTCGTCGGTGCTGCAGTCCGTGCGAAAGCGGCAATCCGGCCACACGATGTAGATTTTCCCACCGCCGTCGATTTGGGCTGAGGGCATACCAAAACCGTCGCGCAGACCGCCGTCTTCCCCGCGGTAGTCTTGGTTAGAGATAAGCGTACTGCTGGTCCAACTCTTGCCTCCGTTGGTCGAACGGAAAGCGATCATGTCGCTTAAGGTCGAGATCGGCACTACGACCGTGCCATTCGGCAGCACTAAGGGTTGCCCTCCGATACCGCTGGCCTGATCCCCCGTATTCATAGCTGGTCCCCAAGTCACTCCGCCGTCAGTAGAGGTGCTCATGAAGATGAGATCGCCCAGGGCAGGCTCGTCCCATTCGCTGTAGCAATTGCCATAGTGCGGACTAGTCGTCGTGTTGTCGCAAGTGATCCAGTTCTTGTCGTCTGACCCGCTGTCATCCACGATAACTGGCTTGCTCCAATGGATTCCATCCGTCGAGCGGCTGGTGGCCACGGCTTCTCCATCATTGTCGATCAGAGGAAGAGTCGAAATCAGCCACTCACCGTGTTTTGCGTCGTAAACCACAGCCGCATCACTTGCGGCTGTGAAGCTCCCACCTTTGTAGTTGTCTGTCAGGCCCGGAAGCAAACCGCTGGTCCAGGTTTTGCCCCCGTTCGTGGAAGTTGCAAACCCCACGTCCGCGCCGCCGCCATCGGCGATGCGAGCCACCTGGAAAGCGCTCACGATGGTCGCGCCCCAGGCGAACGTATCGGGCTCAACCTCGGTGTGATGTTGAGCGTCAGAGTCTTTGAATGTGTCCGTGCTGAGCTTTACCAGATTAGACTGAGCACGTGCAGGAATAACGGTTGCGACAGCAATGGCGAGAGCCAATGCAACGGTGAAGAAGTCAGACCTGTTGTCACTCTTAGACCCAGGGGAAATTCGATTCATCGGGATTATCCTCATACGCTTGAGTTTTCGCCGGCATGTTGTGCCGGGTGTTAGGCCCTTCTACTTCCGCACGCCTTTCGTGGGAGGAGCAGTGGGAGACTGTCTCTCCTCACCCTGAGACCTTGGGAACGGCCGATCCGCGTGAGCATTGGGTATTGGTTTCTCGCCTCTCGAACTGAAGCGAAGCTCGTCAGCCGCAGCCTCGAGCGGCTGCTTTGTCGTGTAGGCGGCTTCATTGAAAAGGCCGCCAGCGGGCGGCTTGGCCACCATGAATACGCCGAATGCCTTTCCGTTTACGTAGGACGATGACAGATAGTCGGCAAGCATCGGTCCATTTTGCGACGCCGGCAACCAACTGATCTGCATCGGGCCAGCGCCCAGATCTTTTCCGGCTGTCCAGGTTTTCCCTCCATCCGTGGAGGCGGTAAAGCCCACGTGTATCCGGCAGGTAGAATCGTCGCAGTCAGCTTTTGGATAGTAGTAGTAAGTCGTCGCGAGGTGGGCCGTGTTTCCGGAAGTCGCACGATCCACGCCCAGCCCGGGAATGAAATGGTCGACGGTGCTGGTGAGCGGGTCAATCGGAATGCGAGCAGGTTTGGTCCACTTTGTGCCATTGGTGGAAGTGATCAGCACCAGATCATTGGTGCTGCAGTTCTTTCGGAAACTGCAGTCCGACCACACCACGTAAATCTTTCCTGCTTTGTCAATGCCAGTCGAAGGAAATGGCAATCCAACGCTCCTCAGACTACTATTTCCCTGGAAGGTATTGACCGAAGAAATAGTAATGCTCCGGCCCCAACTGACGCCTCCGTCAGTCGAACTGAAGGACTGCATGGCGTTTCCGAGGAAGGGTACGACTACTTTGCCGCCCGGCATCACCAGTGGCTCAGCGCCCGATCCGCCGGCATCGTCGGCAGACGTCTTGGCGGCTCCCCAGGTGAGTCCACCGTCGGTGGAAGTGCTCATTTCGACGGCGAAGCTGTCCCACTCGGAGTAGCAATTGCCGTAGAACGGACTCTTCGCGTTGTTATCGCAGGTAATCCAGTTCTTGTCGTCTCCGCCGCTGCTATCCACCAGAATCGGCTTATCCCAGTGCAGGCCGTCTTTGGAGCGGCTGACGGCGACATTGTCTCCTGAGTTGCCGATGGGAAGGCTCGAAATCAGCCACACTCCGTGTTTCGCGTCATACACCACTGACGCATCACTGGCCGCCGAATTGGTTCCCTTCTTGTAGTTCACCGTGAGTCCTGGAAGATAGCCCTGGGTCCAAGTTTTGCCGCCATCCGTGGAAGTGGCGAAGCCGAGGTCCGCACCGCCACCATCCTCAACACGAGCCACTTGAAAAGCGGCAACCATGGTCGAGCCCCAGGAGTACGTGTCGGGTTCGACTTCAGTCTTGTGCTGGCTGTCGGAGTTGTGGAAGCTATCGGCGCTGATCTTGACCAGAGAGAATTGCGCGTGTACCGGTGTCGCGATGAGGACAGAAAACACAAACACCCACACAAATGCGAGGAAGATGGACATCTTCCCACTAGCTGGAGAAGCGGGGCACGCTCTATGCATCAGATTGTCCTTATGGCTGGGAGTGAAATGTTCGCGGCTCGGTTCCGACGCCAAAATGGGGAGGGCATTTCCCGGCAGCAACGAGGCGCAGTAGTAGCTCTAACGTCGGACGACGATACATCGAATATTCGCGGGCTGTCAATGTGCATGATTTTTCACCTTGCCACGCAGATCGTCGAGCAATAAGAGAGTTTTACGGAGACTCTGCTCTCATCCGCACGGCACGCCGAAAGCCCCGCTGGGAGCGACCGGACAACATGCTTTATTCTTGACAGTCAGGCCCCCTTAAGGCACAGTTACGTGTAACTTGGCCCCTCGAGCCCCGACTTCCTTAGTCTGCGAAGGCGTTTTCGCGAGACGGAGCCAACTTCCCAGGGGGTTATATGAAGCTCATCGCTACGGTTCCCATATTGCTGGTTTCGCTTGCGAGCTCCCTTGCATATGCCCAGGCGCCGCGAAATCACGGCGCTTTTGTGAACGTGGTCGTAATCTTTCAGGAGAATCGCTCGCCCGACAATCTGTTTGGGAGCAACCCACATTTCACGCGAGGCGTGGACATCGCCACCAGCGGAGTGAATTCCAAGGGGCAAGTAATTCCTCTGACACCGGTACCGCTGGCGAACAATTACGACCTGAGTCACGCGCATTCGGCGTTCGTGGCGATGTACGACAGCGGCAAAATGGATGGAGCCAATAAGATTCCGGTCTATTGCAACACGGGGGCGCAAAATTGTCCGCCTCCCAATCCCCAGTTCAGTTATGTCGACAATTCGACCGGGATCCTGGACCCGTATTTCCAACTGGCTGAACAGTACACATTTGGCGATCGCATGTTCCAGACCAACCAGGGACCCAGCTTCCCCGCGCACCAATTCATAATTTCTGGGACTTCGGCACCCACCGCAGATAGCGACTTGTTTGTTTCGGAGAATCCGGCCGGAGTTTCGAATGCAGGTAACAACACGGGCTGTACAGCTCCTGCGGCCGAGTACGTTAAGCTGATTGATCCCAGCGGTAGCGAGTCGCAGGAAATGTACCCCTGCTTCGAGCATCAGACCCTCGCGGACTTGCTCGACAACGCCGGAGTCAGCTGGCGGTATTACGCGCCATCCGCAGGTTCCATCTGGACCGGGCCCAATGCGATTGAGCATCTGCGTTTCGGCTCGGATTGGACCAACGATGTTGTTTTAAACTCCGCGCAGGTATTGACTGACATTGCCAACGGTCAATTGGCCAACGTTAGCTGGGTGATTCCAACCGGGCAGGAATCGGACCACGCCGGGACCAACAAAGGGTTGGGGCCATCCTGGGTTGCGTCGGTTGTCAATGCCATCGGCCAAAGTCAGTATTGGGACAATACTGTCATCATCATCACGTGGGACGACTGGGGCGGATGGTATGACCATGTTGCGCCGAGGGTGATTAACTCCTACGAATACGGTTTTCGCGTACCCCTGATCGTGGTGGCTCCCTTCGCCAAGCAGCATTACGTCTCCCACGTTACTCACGACTTCGGCAGCATTCTGAAGTTTATCGAAGAGCTTTACCATTTGCCTTCGCTCGGATATGCGGATGCTATGGCCGACGACCTTTCCGACTGTTTCGACTTTCACCGGCACAATCGGTTTGAAAAGATCGCAGCCCCATACGACGGCAAGTATTTTATCAACGACAAAACCCCGCCGTCTGATCCCGACGATGATTAACGAGAGGCGAGAAGGCTAGACCAATCGTCTCAGACTTGGCTCCGAGGCGCACGAAGGCATATCCGCCCTGCTAGGATATGCCTCGTGCCTTCGCTGCTCGATATCCGGCATCTCACTGTAGAGTTTCCCGCCTCGGGCTCGGCTTCCGTCCCTTCCGTGGTTGCGGTGCGCGACCTCAGTTTGACCATCGCTCCGGGCGAAGTTCTCGGTCTGGTCGGCGAGTCCGGCTCCGGAAAGTCCGTCACCTCGTTGGCCGTGATGCGCCTGCTTCCCCCGCAAGCACGCCTCGCCGGGGACCTCCTGTTCGCGAACGGAAACGGTTCCCCGCACGATTTATTGCGCCTTCCAGACGAAGATATGCGGAACCTGCGCGGATCCCGGATGGCCATGATTTTTCAGGAGCCCATGACCGCGCTGAATCCGGTGATGCGAGTGGGCGAGCAAATCGCAGAAGCGGTCGCTGCGCACGCGCAACTCACCAAGAAAACAGCGTGGGATCGCGCGGTCGCGATAATGGAGGATGTCGCGATTCCGAGCCCAGCCCTTCGCGCCCGCGATTATCCGTACCAACTCTCCGGAGGCATGCGACAGCGCATCATGATTGCCATGGCAGTGGTGAATCGTCCTGCATTGTTGATTGCCGATGAACCCACCACCGCTCTCGACGTGACCGTGCAGGCACAAATCCTGCAACTGCTAGCTGAATTGCGAACCAAGTTTGGCTTGGCCATGCTTTTTATTTCGCACGACCTTGCGGTCGTCTCACAAGTGGCCGACCGCATTGCAGTAATGTATGCCGGAAACCTCGTGGAACTGGGATCAAAACACGAAATTTTCCATGCTCCCGCACATCCGTATACGCGCGGACTTTTGAGCGCCGTGCCCACTTTGAAAACCGATCGTACGCGTCCGCTCGCAACCATCGAAGGCACCGTGCCACCGATAAACGCGGTTCCTCCTGGATGTCCATTCGAACCTCGTTGCGACTTTCGCGTAGCGGAATGCTCGCGCGACCTGCCGCCCTTGCTCGAGGTAACCCCAGGTCATTGGGCGCGATGCCCAGTGGTTAATTCTTGATCGCCGGTATGAGCTGTGCGAACACTTTTGCCCGCCTTTTGAACCATGATTCTTCAACCTTGGAAATCCAAGACCGACACCCAAATCAGACGGCAGACAAGAGCGTCCGCCCTACACGGTCCTTTTGGGTCTATAATCGCCATTTTGCCCGGTGATCAGTGCGCGTACTTCTGTTAAGCGATATTCATAGCAATCTCGAAGCTCTTGACGCGTGCCTCGCGGCCGCGCCCACCTACGATGTGGTCTTTAATCTGGGTGATATCGTCGGCTATGGGGCAAGTCCCAATGAAGTCATCGAACGCTCGCGCCGGCTGGGGAAGTTCTTCGTCCGCGGCAATCATGACAAGGCGGTGTGCGGTCTGGTCGACATTGCTGACTTCAATCCCGTGGCCGCTCTGGCTTCGCAATGGACCCACGATCAGCTCACTTGGGAAAATCTGGAGTGGCTTCGTGCCTTGCCGCAAGGACCAGTGCGGATCGAAGGACTCCCCGATGTCCAATTTGTGCACGGATCGCCGGTCAATGAAGATGAATACGTGGTGACCGTGGGTGATGCGGTGGAACCGCTGATGGCGGCTCCAGCGATAGTCACGTTCTTCGGGCACACTCATCTGCAGGGAAGCTTCATGTTGAATGGCGATCACATTAACTCCCTCCATCCCGCCTACAAGACGGTAGGACAGATCGAAAGCAGTGAATTCCCGCTCAAGAAGAACCTGCCGTACCTGGTCAATCCCGGCTCGGTGGGACAGCCTCGCGACGGCGATTGGAGGGCAGGCTTCGCCCTTTACGACTCGGACACCCGCATCGTCGAGTTCTACCGCGTGCCCTACAATCTGAAAAGCGCGCAGGATCGTATCCTCGCCGCCGACCTGCCACAGCGCTTGGCTACCCGGCTTGCGGCGGGAAGATAACTGCCGCGGAGGTTCGCGATGGAACGACGATCATTCCTCAAAGGTAGCGGAGCGGTCATCGTTGTAGTCGTGGGTGCGGGAGTATGGCGCGCCTATGACGAGGGCGTTTTCAGTGTTGGCGAAGGTCCCGCCTACCAGCCATGGAAAGACTGGCAGAACGAAAAGAGTGGGCCACTGACGCTGGTGCGCGCGGCTATTCTCGCTGCCAGTCCGCACAACACGCAGCCCTGGCTGTTCAAGGTCACCGACAAGCAAATCGAGTTGTATGCGGATACAGGACGATACCCGGGCGCGCTTGATCCTTATTTGAGAGAACAGCACATCGGTTTGGGCTGCGCGCTGGAGAATCTCATGCTGGCGGCAACAGCGAACGGTTACAACGCTACAGCTACGCTGCTCTCGGGAAAACTGATGGCGGCTCCGTCGAACCCGCAGCCGGAATTGGTGGCCCATGTCGACCTTTCGCCGGGCAATCGACAGACCAGCGATCTTTACGATGCGATTCCTCATCGCCATACCAATCGTACTCCGTACGATGTGCTCAAGCCCGTTCCGGTCGAGGTCACGGATGCGCTAAGTAGTTTGGTTAGCGAGGAACCCGAGGTAAAGATTTTTTTGTTCAGCTCGGAATCAGACCGAAACCGGATTGTCGAAGTAGTCGCCAAAGCGAATAAAGAGGTATACGCAGACCCGGATGTGGAAAACGGAAGCCAGCGGTGGATCCGATGGGACTGGAGCGACGTCCAGAAGTATCGCGACGGCCTCACCATAGACGCATTCGGCTTGCCGCCAGTGACTACAGCGATTATCAAGTTTACGCCGAAGCGCTTATTGAGAAAGTTCGCTCCCCGTGGCAACGGGGATCCGTACGCGGATCTGTTGCGCGCCACGCCCGTTTTCGGCCTTATCGCGGTGTGCGATCGTTATGACCAGGAACAGTGCCTTCGCGCGGGGCGCATCTGGCAGCGAACGCATCTGTTGCTGACCAGCCGGGGAGTCGCGGCTCGGCCGATCAATGAAGCCGTGGAACTCATCGATCATGAGCGGCTGCGGAACCAGGAACCACGAGCCTCGGCTCAGTTGGCCGATCTCACGCATGATGCCGCATGGCAGCCGACCTTCATGTTCCGCATCGGCTATCCGATTCGTCCAGCGCTGGCCAGTCCAAGACGCCCGGTTAAGGACGTACTTATTTGACACCCTGCCCGCGAAGTAGTCTTATCATCAATCGCCGTGCGCTTATTGTATTCGAGTTTTGCATGTCATTATCGAGGAAAAGGTTGGAATGAAAACGAACCGTTGGAAGTTGGCACGATTTGTATTTCAGATTGCTGTATTGGTCGCCGCAGTTGTTGCGGCACAAGCGCAAAGCGCGGGCCCCATGGCCCGAAACTTCGATCAGGTCGCGATCTCGCCGGATGGAAGTCGCATTGCCTGGGTGGTGCAATCGCCGCCGAATGAATCCGGCGAATCAACCGGAGGGTCGGCAATTTATGTTCAGGATTTAAGAAATCCTGGCGCGAAGCCGAGACGTATTTCCGCAGGCAGCGATAACCAAGCCGCAAGTGAGGACACCATCGCGTGGTCACCGGATAGCAAACATTTGGCTTTTCTTTCCGACCTTGAAGGGGATGGCCAATCGAATTTTTATCTGGTGAACGTGGATGGCGGAGTCGCGCGCAAACTCACTAACCTCAAGGGCTATCTGGCCGACCCCGCGTGGTCTCCCGACCAAAAGACTCTGGCATTTCTGTTCACCGAAAACGCGCCTCGCGCCGCCGGTCCCCTGATGCCCATGGTCCCCGAGACCGGCGTCATCGACCAGAAGGTTTACGAACAACGACTCACTTTGGTAGATGTTGGGTCGGGCAAAGTCCGCCAGCTTTCGCCGCCCGATATGTACGTTTATCAATACGACTGGTCGCCGGATGGTAAGACATTCGCAACGATCACCGCCCATGGCTCTGGAGACTCCAATTGGTATGTCGCCCAAATCTATACGCTGAGTGCGGAAAGCGGGGAACTCAAGCCGGTTTACAAGCCTTCTCTGCAGATCGCGGTGCCGCGCTGGTCTCCGGACGGCAAGACCATCGCTTTTATTGGTGGACTCATGAGCGACGAGGGATCAATAGGCGGTGATATTTTTACGGTTTCAGCAACAGGAGGCGATGCTCGCAACGTCACGCCTGGAATTGCGGCATCGCCGTCGTGGCTCTATTGGGAATCGCCGGGCAAAATTCTTTTTACAGAAAACGTTGATGGTCAGGCGGGCGTCTCCACGGTTGATGTTTCGAATGGAAAGGTCTCTTCGCTGTGGTCCGGCCCCGATGTCATCTCCACGGAAGTTGAAGGTGGACCTACGGTCTCTCTAACCACGGATCGCCAGTCTTCTGCCGTGATTCGAAATTCATCCACGCGGCCGCCGGAAATCTGGGCCGGTCCAATCGGGGAGTGGAAGCAAGTCACTCGCGTGAATGATGGTGTCCGCCCAGCCTGGGGTCAACTGAAAAGCCTCCATTGGTCGAACGGGGACGCGAAGATTCAAGGGTGGCTCATGTTTCCGACCAATTACGATCCCAATAAACACTACCCTATGGTCGTGGTGGTGCATGGCGGCCCAGCCGGGGTCTCCCGGGTGGGATGGCCCGAGGTTTTCTTCAACACTTACGAGCTCTCCGCTCACGGATATTTCGTGCTCTACCCCAATCCCCGTGGCAGCTTTGGCCAAGGGGAGAAATTCACGCAAGCCAACGTGAAAGATTTTGGCTATGGAGATTTCCAGGACATTTTGAGGGGCGTGGACGAGGTTGTAAAAACGCTGCCCGTGGATAACAATCGCATCGGCATTACCGGTTGGAGTTATGGCGGCTACATGACCATGTGGGCCGTGACTCAAACCAACCGTTTTCGCGCCGCCATGGCCGGAGCCGGACTGGCGAACTGGCAAAGCTATTACGGGCAAAACGATATTGACGAATGGATGCCCCCCTATTTTGGCGCGACGGTGTACGACGATCCCGCGATCTATGCCAGGAGCGCTCCCATCACGTTTATAAAAAATGTGAAGACGCCGACGCTCGTGCTGGTTGGCCAGTACGATGGCGAATGCCCCGCGCCGCAATCCCGCGAATTCTGGTGGGCACTCAAGACGCTAGGTGTGAAAACGCAACTGGTAATCTATCCCGGTGAAGGCCACGAATTCCTCCAACCCGAACACCGGCGCGACGTAATCGATCGCCTGACCGCTTGGTTCGATCACTATTTAAAATAATGTAGGATGGCCTCGTCCGTAGACGCGCGCAGCTCGGCAGAGATAAGTAAGCGCAGTGTAAACTTTCGCAATGCCATCATATTCCTCATCTGGTTCAACCAAAGAACTGTTTAGCGCACGCGAGAACCCGCCCGCGCGCCACTTGGTTGCTTTCAGCGACGGCGGCGCACGCGGCAATCCCGGACCATCCGGGTATGGTGTGGTCATTCAAGATGAAGCCGGACGAAAAGTTGCTTCGCTCAGTGAGTATCTGGGCCATCAAACCAACAACTTTGCTGAGTATCAAGGTCTGATCGCAGCGCTCGAATATGCCGTCGCCAACGGCCACAAAGCACTCAAAGTGATCAGCGATTCGGAGTTGCTGGTACGGCAAATCAAAGGCATCTACAAAGTCAAGAACGCCGCGCTGCAAGAGCTCCACGGACGTGCAAAAGAATTGATTGCACAACTCGACTGGTTTTCCATCTGCCACGTTCTCCGCGGACACAACGAAGAAGCCGATCGTCTGGCTAACGCCGCCATGGACAAAGGCATGGGACGTGTCGCGCGGGCGTCCTCGCCCGCGTCTCAATCGGGAAGTAACCCAGCAGCACATCAGGAATTCAACGGAGTGGTCCGCGAAGGGAAAGTGGAGCTACTAGATGGCAAACTTCCCGAAGGAACCCAAGTCCAGGTGCGACTGAAGAAGTGAGCGCCAAGCTCGATAGAGGACGGACGCCCGTCCTCCAACTTACACAAAGTCTATTCGTTGACTACCGAATTTCTTAGCGTCCCCACACCCTCGACGCTGATCTCAATCGCATCTCCCGCAACCACAGGCCCCACGCCTTTAGGAGTGCCGGTCGCGATCAAGTCGCCGGGAACAAGCGTCATCGCCTGCGTGATGTAGCGGATGATGACGTCGAGCGAAAAAATGAAATCTCGCGTATTGCCCTGCTGCCGCAGCTCTCCGTTCACCCGGGTCTCAACCCCAATTCCAGCCCACGGATCGATCTCATCCGTCACCAGCGGGCCAACCGGGCAAAACGTGTCGAAGCCCTTGGCGCGCGTCCATTGACCGTCTTTATTTTGCAGGTCACGCGCGGTCACGTCGTTGAGACACGTATAGCCAAGAATGTAAGGACGCACATCCTCGTCCGCGCGCACTTTGTAGCACCTCTTACCAATCACGACTGCGAGTTCCCCTTCGAAGTCCACGCGCTGCGAAATCTTCGGGCGGCAGATTTCGCCGCGAGGCGCAAGCAGCGACGACGGGGGCTTGAAGAAAATCAAAGGCTCAACTGGGACTTCATTGCCCAGCTCGGCTGCGTGTTCGCGATAGTTGCGGCCCACACAAACGATCTTCGACGGGCGGACCGGCGCGAGCAACCTCGTCTCGGCAAATGCAAGATGGTCCATGCGCTTGGACGGCAGATCCTCGATGTCGCCGTCTGTTTCCTCTGGCGGCTTCAGCAGTAATCGTGTGATCTGCTCGACTCCCGCCACCGCTTCAATCAAACCGTAGTGGGATTGTCCGTTAAGTTCGAACCCGCAATATTTCATGAGAACCTCCAGCTCTTAGCAGGTGGCATTTAGCACTTAGCGCTCAGGCTTGCTCGCGGTTACCTACGGAAATCCAGCTAAGCGCCAGAATGCTGGTTTTATGGTACCGCTTCGCTCGCCTCTTGCGAGCGCGCACTTTCATTGCCGCGTACGTCAACCGCCGAAACAGAATAAACGTAGGTTTTACCTGACGCCACGTTCATGTCGCGAAACGCAGGTGTCTTCACTAGTTCTGTATTGATTTTCACCGCATCACCGTTTGCTTCGTGACGAAAAACGTTGTAGCCTGCCAGATCAGCGTCGGCGTCGGGAGCCCAAATTAAATCAATGAACGGTTGCTGGCCCACTCCCGAATACACAGCCTGCAGACCGGAAGGAACCGCGGGTGGAAATGTGTCGTGAGCGAACACTTTTTCCGCAGGCGTGTCATCACTTTCGAACTGAGTCTCGGGTTTCCCTTCGGTGTGGATTAGCGTGACCACGGTCACGCGATAAAAATATGTTTTCTCCCACTCGAAGCTATGATCCAAGAGTTGTGTCGCAGACGATTCGTCCAGCGGCACCTCTCCCACAACTGTATCTGTGTTTCCACCTTCCGGGCGACGATACACACGATAAACGTGTTGCAACTCCGGCTTTTCGGGAGCATGTGAAATCCCGATCCAACTCAGTACGACGCCTTCCGCCGTGACTCGAGCCTCGAAGTCGGAGGGTGGTGGCAAAGTCGGAACTGCTGGCACGTGCACGATGTTCGAGATTCCAGCGCTCCGGCCTTTGCCATTCAACACGGAAATTGCGTAGAAAATCTCCGCGCCAGGATTCTCAGCTAGAAGTGTTTGCGGAAGACGATCGATGTACTTCGCTCGCACCGTCGCAGCAGGCTTCGCAGATTTATTTCGCTGAGCGTTTGCTCCCGGAAGCTGTGGTACCGGAACTTCACCCACTGGATTCGCACAATCGCCGATCACGGCATCCGGACTTCTGCAAATATGTGTCGGACCCAGATGCCGCGCAGCGAGACGATCCGTGGTTTCGTTGGGCACGGTCCAATCAAGATAAATGCGATCTCCTTTGCGCACCGCCCGAAGATCGGAGACTGGCTGGGGAAGATCCAACGATGGAGGCTTCGGAATGCCAGGAACGCCGCAGCCCACAAGGGCAGCGGTGACAGACAGCAACAACAGAAGTTTCGGGATCAATTGCCTCATCGGCAGAACAACAAGATTACCAGAAGGGCAGATCGTCGCACGATGTGAACGCTAGAGAATATAGCGCGACAAATCCTGATCCTTCACAATGTCCGCCAGCATGTGGCGCACATAGTCTGCATCGACTTTGAAGTGTTCGCCTTTTTTGTCAGGTGCGTCGAAGCTGATTTCATCCAGTACTCGTTCCATGATGGTATGCAAGCGGCGCGCTCCGATATTTTCCGTGCCTTCGTTCACCCGGAAGGCAAAGCGGGCGACTTCTTCGAGCGCGTCCTTGGTGAATTCCAGCTTCACATTTTCGGTCTCGAGCAGCGCCGTGTATTGCTTAACCAGTGACGATTTGGGCTCAGTCAAAATCCGGATGAAGTCTTCCATGGTAAGCGACTGCAATTCGACGCGAATGGGGAAGCGGCCTTGCAACTCCGGGATCAAGTCGCTCGGTTTGGAAACGTGAAACGCACCCGCCGCGACAAACAGAATGTGGTCAGTGCGAACCATGCCATAGCGAGTGTTCACCGTGGTTCCCTCGACGATGGGCAAAATGTCGCGCTGCACGCCCTCGCGCGAAACGTCCGGTCCGTGGCCGCTTTCGCGGCCGGCAATTTTGTCGATCTCGTCCAGGAAAATGATGCCCGAATCCTCCACGCGATCGATTGCGACGCGGGTTACCTGATCCATATCAATGAGCCGCTGTTCTTCTTCCTGGATCAGGTATTCGAACGCTTCGTTGACTTTCATCTTCCGTTTCTTCGTGCGCTGGCCGAAGATGTTGGGCAGCATGTCCTTGATGTTGACGTCCATCTCCTCGACGCCCTGGTTGGAGATGATTTCGAAAGATGGAAACGCGCGTTCTCGCACATCGATTTCCACAGTGCGTTCGTCCAGCTTGCCCTCGCGCAATTGTTGGCGAAGCTTTTCGCGAGTACGGCTCTGCGATTCGCCTGAAGAAGACGAAGTGGTTCCTTCGAGGATGAACCCGGCCTGCGCTGGCTCCGGAGGTCGAACCGGAGTGGGAGGCGGCAGGAGAATATCCAGCAAACGTTCCTCGGCGTTGAGTTCGGCCTTGTCGGAAACGTCTTCGAGTTTTTCCTCACGCACCATCTCAATCGCGATCTCAACCAGATCGCGGATCATGGACTCAACATCGCGCCCGACGTATCCGACTTCGGTGAACTTCGACGCTTCCACTTTCAAGAAGGGTGAATTGGCGAGTTTGGCCAAGCGGCGGGCGATTTCAGTTTTCCCCACACCCGTCGGGCCGATCATGATGATGTTTTTGGGAATCACTTCTTCGGCAAGCTCCGGCGTCAGCTTCTGCCGGCGCATCCGATTGCGGAGCGCAATCGCCACGGCGCGCTTAGCGTCTTTCTGTCCGATAACGTGCTTGTCCAACTCGGCGACGATCTCACGCGGCGTAAGTTCGTCGAGCGCAATTTGTTCTTCGTCAATCGTTCCGGGTAAGTAAATGGCCATAAGATTCTTTATCGTAAACCAAGACTCAACTTCTCGAGATTCAAACTACACCATGCCCGCCGGAATCACTCCGTGCTTGAACATGTCGTACCAAGTCTCGGCATCGGAGTCGCTATAAAGCTTCAGGTGCCGAATGACCTCGCGGGCAAATTCTAGGCTGCCCAAGCCACTCGCGGTAATGATGTTCTGGTCCGCGATGGCCAACTCGTCCACGTAGAAATCGTCGTCCTGGTAGCCGGGAACCATCGCCTTGAGATAAGCCTCGGCATTGCTGGTGTGGCGGACGCCACGCGTAAGTCCGGCGCGGGCGATTTCCAACGTGGCGGCGCAGATGGCGCCAATCAAAACGTTCCGCTCGCGCAACCGGTGAAGTAGATTTTCGACTACTTCGTGCGATTTTTCATGCCACATATCGCCGCCCGGCAACATGAAAAAGGCGGTGTCTTCCGGATTTACTTCGTCGATGGTCAGGTCGGGAGCGATTTTCAAACCCGCCATCGAGGTTACGGTCTGGCGCGAAAAGCCTGCTGTCACGACTTCGAACTTTCCCGACTTCGTGATCTGACAGAAAGCGTGGGCCGGTTCCCAGTCGGCCAAACCATCGAAAACCAGAAGGCAGGCTTTGGGTTTCATAAGATACTCTTGCTTGCTCGTGTGCGGCTCGCGGCTTCGATGGGACGACCGGTCCTACAACTCCTCAATCGTAACCTTGTCATTCGTATAAATACACATGTTGCCGGCAATCTTCATTGCTTCTTCCGCAATCTGATGAGCCGAGAGTTGCGTGTGCGTCGCCAGCGCTTGCGCTGCCGCTTGCGCATACGGTCCGCCGCTGCCGATGGCCGCAATCCCGCCGTCCGGCTCGATCACGTCGCCCTGGCCGCTGAGCAGGAAAGTCTGTTCTTTGTCGGAAACCAGCAGCAGAGCTTCCAGATGTCGCAGGAATTTGTCCGTCCGCCAATCCTTCGCCAATTCCACAGCTCCGCGGCCGATGTTGCCATGATACTGCTCCAGCTTGGCCTCGAAGCGGCTGAAAAGTGAAAACGCATCCGCGGTCGAGCCCGCGAATCCGGCCAGAATCTTATCCTGATATAAGCGGCGAATCTTTTTGGCGGTATGTTTGATCACGCCTTCGCCGAGCGTGACTTGTCCGTCGCCAGCCATCACCACATGGCCGTCCCGCCGGACACAAAGCACTGTGGTCGAACGTACTAGACGCTTCTTCGTCATGAGCGCAATTTCTTATTATAACAGCGGAAGGCGGTTCAACAGCGGAGCATCACCAGTCGGTTTCGGAAGGAACCCGAATCATATTTCCTCTAGCTCACCACATCCGCTATCCGTGCCGCGTCGACGCAAGCTCGTACGTCGTGCGTGCGAATGATGTGCGCTCCTTTGAGGATGACCGCCGTCTCCGCGGCTATGGTTCCATAGAGTCGCTCGGCGACGGGCACATCGTCGCCGTTCCTCGCCAGCGCCCGTCCAATAAAAGACTTGCGCGAGACGCCCGCTAGCAGCGGATACCGCAACTCATGCAGTTCATCGAAGCGCTTGAGCAACGGATAATTTTCCTGAAAGCTCTTTCCGAATCCAAAACCGGGATCGAGCACGATCCGCTCGCGCTTCACGCCTCCCAGCAAAGCGGTATCGGCCCACGCGCGCAGTTCTCGTTTCACGAGGGTCACTACGTCCGCGACCGGCGGCAAAGTTCGCCATTCCTGTGGACGCCCTCGCATGTGCATCAGCACGACCCCGCATCTTAATTCGGCTAACGTCTTGACCATCTGAGGATCCCAGCGAAATCCGCTGACGTCGTTTACGATCTCGGCTCCAGCTTCAACCGCGGCGCGCGCCACGTTCGCCTTGTAGGTGTCTACCGAGATCACTGCCTGCGGGCGCTTCTGTTTCAGTGCTGCGATCACGGGAATCACGCGCTGCAGTTCCTCCTGCTCGCCGACTGGATGCTTCTGCGGCGGCGGTCCAGCCGGTCCGGTGTTGCCGGAATCGGGTTCCGTCGAAGGCAAGACTGGGGCGCCCGGCCGCGTCGATTCCCCTCCAACGTCGAGGATGTCGGCGCCATCCTCCAGCAACCGCAGCCCGTGCTCTACCGCGCGTTTGTGCTCGAAATTCACTCCTCCATCGGAAAATGAATCTGGAGTGACATTGACGACGCCCATCACGAGCGTGCGCTTTCCCAGTTGCAGGGAGCGTGATCCTATATTCCATTCAAACACCGGACGCATGGGCCCGATTCTAAACCCAGCACTTGGCACTTAGCATTTAGCTGTTGGACCTGAGCAGGCTTCGAGGGTTCTCGCAATGTCCTCACATGGCTAAATGCTAAGTGCTAAAGGCAAGTGCTGAGTGATAACCCGGTGCTACAATCGACCTGTCACATGCGTCGAAAACACGCGCATTTCGCGATTGTTTCCTGCCTGCTTCTGGCAACGCAACTCTATGCCGCCTCGCATGATCCAGTCGCCAAACGCATTGACGGCATCCTCTCCGCACCCGATTTGGCCCGCGGATTTTGGGGCATCGAGGTAGTTTCACTCGACAGCGGAAAAATCATTTATACCCAGAACGCCGACAAACTCTTCACTCCCGCTTCCAACACCAAGCTGTTTACCACCGCAGCCGCACTGGCGCTGATCGGGCCAGACTACACTTCGCGCACTACGGTCGAGACCAGCGGAATTCTCGACAAATACGGCCGACTCACTGGCGATCTGGTCTTGGTCGGGCGCGGCGATCCCAATCTTTCTGGCCGCGAGTTGCCTTACAACTTGCATACCACGCGCAACGATCATCCCATTCAAGTGCTCGAACAACTCGCGGATTCGTTGGTCCAGAAGGGCGTGAGGTATGTCGATGGCAACATCGTTGCCGACGACTCCTACTTCGCCTTCGAGCGGTACGGAGAAGGTTGGAGTCAGGATGATTTGGTTCTGGCGGACGGCGCTCCCGTCTCCGCCCTCACCATCAACGACAACGTCGTGTTCGTGAATATTCTTCCCGCGGACCGCGCTGGGGAGCATGCGTTCGTCAGCATTACGCCCTTCGCGGACTACTATCGAATCGACAACCGCATCATGACCACACCCGCGGGAACGGGCCGGAAGATTTTCATCAACCGGGAACCCGGATCGACCTCGCTCACGTTGTGGGGCAATGTACCGCTCGATGATGCCGGTGCGAACGAAGCTCTCGCTATCGAAGATCCCGCCGAATTCGCCGCGGCTCTCTTTCATCAATTGCTGGAGAAGCGTGGCATCGTGGTCTACGGCAAACAAAGCACTCGGCACACCGAACTGGCGAGTCTTTCAACGTTGACAGTTACGGCTACGGCGCCTGCCCGGGGCGGTGATGAACCTTCGCGCGCATTGCCGAATCAGCCGTTGGTGTTGGCCAGTTATCAATCCAAACCTCTGATTGAAGATGTGCGCGTGATCAACAAGGTCAGTCAGAATCTGCACGCGGAAATCTTGCTACGTTTGTTGGGGCGAGAAAAGGGCGCCGCGGGCACGGTCGAAGGTGGGCTTGAAGTGCTGCACGGTTTCTTGAATCAGGCTGCCGTGCCCAGCGACCAATATGTCTTTTACGATGGCTCTGGCCTTTCCCGTCAGAATCTAGTTACGCCCCATGCGGTTGTGCAACTGCTGCGCTACGCCGCGGGGCAACCGTGGGGAGCGAGTTTTCGGGAGACGCTGCCGGTGGCTGGGATCGATGGCTCGCTTGCAGATCGCTTCCCGAATCTTGATCCGCGGACGCACGTTTATGCCAAGACCGGCTCACTCGGTGGTGTGAAGGCGCTCTCCGGCTATGCGACCACCGCGCGCGGCCAGGAGATCGCATTTTCCATCCTTACCAACAATTTCAACCTGCCGAATAAACGCGTTCTCGATGCCATCGACAGCGTTGTGGAAGCGATTGTGAATGAGAAGTAGATTGGCATTCAGCACTTAGCAGTCAGCATTCAGTAGATCGCTCACAAACCGCTTTCGATGGAACTGCTCAGTGCTGATCGCTCAGTGATTCTTTTCATCTTGGCATTTTTTTCGATTGGCGATCGCGAACTGCACGGACCCCGCCGGGGCCCGTGCCGGTCGGGGGTTTGCGCATTCCTTCCAGCAGATCTTTCAGCACGGTCGCATTGTTGTGGTCTTCGTTTCGGGAGGCGAAAAGTAAAGTCAGCTTCTTTCGCTGATTGGCTAGGCGATAGAGTTCACCGAGCGCCTCGGCAGATTCCGGGCGGGCCAACTCTTTGAGATAACGTTTGCGAAACATCGGCCAGGCATCGGGACGCGCATGGAACCATTTCCGCAACGCGTCGGACGGGGCAAGATCGCGCAGCCACTTGTCCACCGCCGCGCGAGCTTTGCTCAGGCCGCGTGGCCAGAGGCGGTCCACCAGAACGCGTGTCCCGTCGGAGCGGGCGGGTTCTTCGTACACTCGTTTTATGTTTACTCGTTTTGCGGTCACTCGATTCCCGCGCTGGGCATGGCTTTGCTTTATTATTGTAGCGGTTTGTTTTTTGTTTCGACGGACAAATGAAGCAACCTCGGATTCTTATTACTCGACAATCCAAAATTGGAACGTTGAAATTGTTTTCTCTGTGTCTCTGTGTCTCTGTGGTGGGGCTGCTGACTCTGGCAGGCTGTGATGTCCAACGCCGCAAGAGTGACGCCGAACTAGGCCTGAATCCGCAGCAGATCACCGGGCGCCGGATTTACGACAATTATTGCGACCGCTGCCATGCGCCCTACTCTTCACGCGGGCGGCAGGGTCCCAGCATGAAAGGCATCTTCCAGCGGCAATATTTACCAATGAGCGGGATGCCGGCGAATGACGACCGGGTCACGGACATCGTTCGTCTGGGGCGCAACAAGATGCCAGGCTACGCTCAGGTTCTCAATCAGCAACAGATTAATGACCTGCTGGCATATCTACACACTCTGTAGGGCTCACTTGATTTCAACCGCAGCCGGCGAGGGCGCGCGCTCTACACGATCTCGGGCAAGGGCAGGGGACAGCAGTGTCCGCTCTACACTTGGAAAGCCGGGGGCGGCTGTCCCCGCGTTCTCGCAATCGGTTTGACATCATCAGTTCGGTTCCCTACCCTTGTTTGTCCTGAGCTATGAAGATCCTCGTCATCGGAAGTGGCGGACGCGAGCATGCGCTGGTTTGGAAATTGCGCCAGTCTCCGCGTGTTTCGCAGGTCTATTGCGCGCCGGGTAATGCCGGGATTGCCGCCGAAGCCGAATGTCTGCCTGCTGATGTGAAGAGTGTCGAGTCATTGCTGGCGCTGGCGGCGCAAATCGAACCCGACCTCACGGTGGTGGGCCCGGAGTTGCCACTGCAACTAGGCGTGGTGGACGAGTTCACGCGCCGCGGATACCGTATCTTTGGCCCCACGCAGGCGGCGGCGCAACTGGAATCCAGTAAAAGTTTCGCGAAAGAGTTCATGCAGCGCCATCACATCCCGACGGCGCACTACGCGATCTGCGACAGCCCGCAGGAAGTTGGTGAGGCCTTGCCGCATTTCCATATGCCGGTCGTGGTGAAAGCGGACGGACTGGCCGCGGGCAAGGGTGTGGTGATATGCAAAAGCAAGGAAGAGGCTTCGGCAGTGGCGGCGGAGATGCTCAGCGGGAAAATGCTGGGTGAGGCTGGCGCGCGCGTCGTGCTCGAGGAGTGTCTGAAGGGTGAGGAACTTTCTTTCCTGGTGCTGAGCGACGGTGAACGCGTAGCTGCGCTGGCCGCGGCGCAAGATCACAAACGTGTGGGCGAGGGCGACACGGGTGCGAACACTGGTGGCATGGGCGCTTATTCCACGCAAGCCATGGTGGACGCGCAAATGCAGAACTGGTTGTTGCAGCACGTCGCGCGTCCGGTAGTGGCGGGAATGAAGGCAGAAGGCGCGGAATATAAGGGCGTGCTCTACTGCGGCCTGATGATGACGGCTCGGGGACCGATGGTGCTGGAATTCAACTGCCGCTTTGGCGATCCCGAGACTCAGCCGATTCTGATGCGCCTGGAAAGTGATTTGGTGGAAGCGCTCGAAGCTTCGATTGAGGGCCGGGTCAGCGACGGTGACTTCCGCTGGTCGGCGGAAGCTTCGGTTTGCGTGGTCATGGCTTCGGGAGGATATCCGGGTACCTTCGAAGTGGGCAAGAAAATCAGCGGAATTGAGGACGCCGAGAAAGTTGCCGGAGTGAAAGTCTTTCACGCGGGTACAACGAAGCACGACGATGCGTACTTTACCTCCGGTGGGCGAGTGCTGGGGGTTACGGTTCGAGCTGCGAATCTTGAGGCAGCTGTGAAAAACGCTTATGAGGCGGTTGGGAAGATCAGCTTTGGAGGCGCCTACTATCGCAAGGACATTGCGGCGCGAGCGTTGAAAAAATAGTAAGCGTATGGGAGGTCCGGTTCACTCCGGACGAAAAGCAGATCCTTCGCGTTGCTGAGGATGACAACGCGAAATTGGAGGGACATCATGAGCAAGCCACTAGTCTCGATTGTTATGGGAAGCGATTCTGACTTCGATATCATGCGCGAGGCGGCGAAGGCGCTCGATGATTTTGGGATTGCGTATGAGATCGACGTGACCTCGGCGCATCGTTCTCCGGATCGCACAGCAGACTTCGCGCGTAAAGCCGCCGGCCGCGGAGTTCACGTCATCATCGCGGGAGCGGGTGGCGCGGCGCATCTGGCTGGAGTGATTGCAGCGCATACAACTCTGCCGGTGATCGGCGTTCCCATTCCTTCCACCCCGCTGAACGGGATGGATTCTCTGCTCGCGACTGTTCAGATGCCTGCTGGGATCCCAGTCGCCACGGTTGCTATTGGAAAAGCCGGAGCCACCAATGCGGGAATTCTGGCGGCGCAAATTCTGGGGCTCGCGAGTGAATCCCTGGCCAGGAAGCTGGATAGTCTTAAAGAAACGCTGGCCAACAGTGTCGAAGAGAAGTCTCGAAAATTGAAAATCACTCTCGGCACCTAGTGGGTTCTTCGCGGCATGGCTGCGTGAAGGCTGAGGATGGGTGCTGCAAGCAAAATGCAGAGATCCTTCGCTTCGTCTTTGAACTCGCGAGCGCTTGAGCTTGATGACGCTTGAACTCATAAACAGTTCTGAGGTGCGGATGCTGCAGTCGATTCTTCTGCTTGTGATCTTACTGTTTGCCGTGACTATGGACTTTTCTGGTCAAGACCGTTCTTACGGCCGCTCAGTGGTAATGACGGATCGCGGCATCGTTGCCACGAGCCATTACTTGGCATCGCAGGCTGGAACGCAAATCCTCGCGAAGGGTGGGACCGCGATCGACGCCGCCATCGCTGCCAATGCTGTGCTCGGCGTTACCGAGCCCATGAATAACGGGATCGGCGGTGATCTGTTTCTCATCTACTGGGACGCAAAGACCGGCAAACTCTACGGCCTGAACTCGAGCGGTTGGGCGCCACGTGGACTGTCCGTGGAGTTTCTGGCGAAACATGGTATCACGTCGATGCCTGCCGACGGGATCCACACGGTCACAGTTCCCGGGGCTGTCGAAGGATGGAGCCAGGCGCACCAGCGCTTCGGGCGTTTGCCTTGGAAGGATCTTTTTGCGCCAGCCATCTACTACGCCGAACACGGCTACGCTGTGCCGGAAATCATCCACGACTACTGGGTAGAGGAGGAGCCCAAGCTGCAAAAGACCAGTGAAGCGCGGAAGGTTTTTCTGCAGGGCGGTAAGGCTCCTGAGATTGGCGCCAAGTTTTCCAATCCCGACTTAGCCAAGTCGCTGCGCTCGATTGCTGAACAAGGACGCGATGCGTTTTATAAAGGTGAGATCGCACGGGCCATCGTGAGCACTTCGGCGGCGTTTGGCGGGACTATGCAGTTGGACGACCTGGCTGATTTTTCTGCGGAATGGGTTGAACCAATCTCCATCGACTATCGCGGATGGAAGATTTACGAACTTCCTCCGAACGGGCAAGGCATGGCTGCGCTCGAGATGCTGAACATCATCAGCACGTTTCAACCGGACGCCGGCGGACCGCAGGGCACGGTGGAATTGCACAAAAAAATTGAGGCCATGAAACTAGCCTACTCCGATCTCTATCGTTATAACGCCGACCCAAGATTCGCTAAAGTTCCG
Source organism: Terriglobales bacterium (assembly GCA_035601995.1). GTDB lineage: Bacteria > Acidobacteriota > Terriglobia > Terriglobales > Acidobacteriaceae > JABDBE01. The sequence goes on along the minus strand of DATNNE010000131.1, from coordinate 18,556 downwards.
GTGCAAGGTTTATTGTCGAAGACATACGCCGCGCAGCGCGCGACCCTCATCAATCCGAACAAAGCTAATTGCAATCCCGGACCCGGAAGTCCAGCCACCAGCGACACGGTATATCTTGCGGCCGTCGACAAAGACGGCAATATCGCGTCGCTGATCCAAAGCAATTACGCTGGCTTCGGTTCGGGCGTTGTCGTGAATGGAATGGGCTTCGCATTGCAGAACCGGGGTGCGTTATTCGTGCTCGATCCTAGTCATCCCAACGTGCTGCAGCCGCGTAAGCGGCCGTTTCACACCATCATTCCCGCCTTTATGGAGCAAGGCGACGTGCACATTGGCTTTGGCATCATGGGTGGTCCAAACCAGCCGGTGGCGCACGCGCAGTTTGTGTCTAACTTTGTGGATTACGGGATGAACATCCAGGCCGCGCTCGAAGCGCCGCGATTCACGGTGGCGGGCAACAGGGTAAGTTGTGACATTCCGATCGAGTCACGGGTCAAGCCCGAGGTTTTGCAAGCGCTACGAGACAAAGGCCACAACCTGATCGTGCATGGGGCCTATACAACGGCGATGGGACGCGGACAAGCAGTGATGCACAATTCGAAAAGCGGCATGAACTCAGGGGCGTCCGACCCGAGAGCTGATGGCGTCGCAGAACCGGAACCGCCGGAACATTTTTGAATGGCTCGGGACTCTACAGCTTCAGGCCCTTCAAATATTCTCGCAGCGGGCCGCCTAGATCCTTACGCTTGAGGGCGAACTCGATTGTTGCTTGAAGGAATCCTAATTTGTCGCCCGCGTCGTGGCGCTTGCCTTCGAAGACGTAGCCATACATTTTCTCTCTCTTGAGCAGGGCGCGCATGCCGTCGGTGAGTTGCAGTTCGCCGCCGACGCCGGCCTTGGTTTCTGCCAGAGTTTCAAAAACCGTTGGGGTTAGGATGTAGCGTCCGATCACCGCAAGGTCCGAAGGCGCTTCTTCCAGCTTCGGCTTCTCCACCATGTTGCGAATTTCGTAGAGCCGGCCGTCAAATCGTCCATCTGCCGGTTTTACGTCCAGCACGCCATACGCAGAAATCGCCTTGCCTTCGACGATCTGGATCGCAATGACCGACGATTGAGTCTGGTCGAAAACGTTAATCATCTGCTTCAGGCAAGGAGGGTTGGCATCGATAATGTCATCGGCGAGAAGCACAGCGAAGGGCTCGTTGCCCACGAGTTCGCGCGCCATGAGCACAGCGTGGCCCAGGCCGAGCGCTTCTTTCTGCCGAACGTAAGCAACGTGGATCATGTCCGAGATGCCGCGCACGATCTTGAGCAGATCGGTTTTCTTGCGCTCTTCGAGCATCTTTTCCAGTTCGTAACTGACGTCGAAGTGGTCTTCGATGGCCTGTTTACCGCGGCCAGTGATAATGATGATCTGGTCGCATCCCGAGGCGAGCGCCTCTTCCACTCCGTACTGAATGATCGGCTTGTCGACCAGAGGCAGCATTTCTTTGGGTTGAGCTTTGGTGGCGGGCAGGAAGCGCGTGCCCAGTCCGGCGGCAGGGAATACAGCTTTGCGAACTCTCATGGCCATAACCGATAGTCGTCAGCGACGGTAATCCGCGTCATGATAAACCAAACTAATGATTGTACCGGATTGTGATCGCCCGTCGGCCCGCGATCGTGACCGATGCCGCATAGGGATGTGACAATTTGGGAAACGTCGCGTCAGTCTCGGCTTCGGCAACGACCCGGCCGCAACCGGCAGCCGACCTCTGTTTGTGAGCCGATGCTACTGCCAAAAACGCTACAAAGGTTTGGTAAGCTTTGTTCATGCTTTTGGGAACGCCAAGCCGGACAGCTTTGGCCGCAGCCACACACCGAGCCGCTCATCAGATTCTGGAACAAGGGCGCATCTTCGCCGATCCACTGGCCCTGCGCATTCTCGGAGAAGACGCAGAGACAGTTGCCCGCGAAGCTGCAGAGCACCCTTCTCGGCGAAGAATACGAATCTTCATCGCGGCGAGGTCTCGCTTTGCCGAGGATGCTTTAGCAGCCGCAGTCGAAAAGGGTGTGCGCCAGGCAGTGGTACTCGGGGCAGGACTGGATACCTATGCCTACCGCAGCGCATTACGCGACCGGCTGCGGATCTTCGAAGTGGATCATCCCGCCACCCAGGAGTGGAAGCGGCAACGCCTCGAAGACGCCGTTATCCCCATACCGAATTCGCTGACTTTCGCACCGGTCGATTTCGAAAATCAGACTTTGTCCGACGGGTTGACTGCGGCCGGTTTCGATCCGATGCAGCAGACCTTCTTTACCTGGCTTGGCGTGGTCCCTTATCTGACTGAGGCGGCGGTGTGGTCGACTCTTGCTTTCATCGCGAGTCTGCCCAATGGCGCGCACGTAGTTTTCGACTACAGCGATCCTCCGGCTTCGTTGTCAGTGGAAATGCGTAGCAGCCATGACACACGCGCCGCGCACGTCGCCGAGTTGGGTGAGGCATGGCTGAGTTATTTTGATGCGGACGAACTCCATTCCAAATTGATGGCACTTGGGTTTAAGGAGGTTGAAGACCTTGGGCCTCCACAGATCGCCTCCCGTTACTTTCCAAACCGGGTGATCCATCTTCCCGACAAGGGTGGGCACGTCTTACGCGCGACCACGATCTGACGTCAGCTATTCAACTGACTCGACGAGGCATTGAGGTGAAAGATTGCCATGCCGTTTGAGTTCTTCCATTCCTCGTCCCACGACCTTTCAGTTGTGAAGATTCCCGCACTTGGCCTTGACCTGACCGTGCGGCTGCCGCCAGAGGCCGCGGGAAAAGCTCTCACTGTCATAGAAACGACCAACGCGCCCGGATTCGGCCCACCCCTCCATCGACATGTCGAGACCGAGGTATTTCGGGTTCTCGAAGGCCGGTACCTGTTCGAAGTGAATGGCCGACGTCTAGAAGCTGGCACAGGCGACGTGATCAGCGTTCCGGGCGGAGCTGCGCATGCCTTCGTCAATATCACCGACCAGCCCGCACGCCAACTCGTGATGATCCTGCCCGGGATAGATGCACAAGCTTTTTTCGTTGGACTCGGCGAGGTCTTCGCCAAGGGAAAACCAGATCGGGAAGCATTGAACGTTTTCGGTAAGCCGTGGGGCGTCGAATTCCTTGGGCCTCCCCTTTCATGGGGGTAAGGGAAAGTGACGTACGTTACCAACCCATGCGACATCACCCACGGTTGGCGACGCCCTCATTCTCCGCTCACTGGGTGTGACTTGGGGAGGCAACGCCTGCCAGGGCAGCTGCAAGACCGACATGGCTGTTCCGTCGCCCGCCTTATACGTGGGCCGATTGCCGGCCAATCCGTAACGCTCTGCCAAAATGACGAGAGCGCGTCCAGGGCTGGTCTAGCGTGTTAAAATTCCTGGAAGTACCTGCATGCCTGGAACCCAATCGATCGAGCTAGCCCCGTCGATTCTGTCTGCCGACTTTGCCCATCTGGCGGAGCAAGTCCAGGCTGCGGCCGAGGGCGGAGGCAGCGTTATCCATGTGGATGTGATGGACGGACATTTTGTTCCGAACATCACGATCGGACCCGCGGTTGTGCGGTCGTTGCGCAAGGCCACCGATCTGCCGCTCGATTGCCACTTGATGATCGAGAATCCGGATTTGTACATTCCTGATTTCGCGGATGCGGGAGCCGATTGGATTTCTGTGCATCAGGAGGCTTGCCGGCATTTAAACCGAACCCTGCACCTGATCCGAGATCATGGCGTGCGTGCTGGCGTCGTGATCAACCCAGCCACGCCGGTCGAAACTTTGAGCGAGGTGCTCGACATCGTCGATTATGTTCTGGTCATGTCGGTGAATCCGGGATTCGGGGCTCAGAAGTTCATTCCGGGGGCAGTACACAAGATCCGCAAGCTGGCGGAATTGCGTAGGCAGAGGGGTCTCAGTTACCGGATTGAAGTCGATGGCGGTATTGCGCTCGACACCGTGGGTGAAGTGGTACGGGCGGGGGCTGAAATTCTGGTTGCAGGCAACGCTGTGTTCGGCAAAGGCGATCCAACCAGTAACGCGCAGAAATTGTTGAAGGCGGCAACCGAAGCCACTCTGCAGAAGGTGTAAGCTTGCTGGTGCTCATTTGCCCTGGCGTCACAGTTTTGATGTTCTGAGGGTTCTTATGTCTCGTCGTATTCCGGTGATGCTTCTTTTGGGCGTGCTCGCAGTCACTGTGGCCTGCACCAACAAGAAGGTCAGCAACCCCATCGCGAATGTCGATTCGAAGCAGCCTGACAAGGTTCTCTTCGACCGTGCCATGGACGCGATGAAACACAACCGCTTCGACGTGGCGCGGCTGTCGCTCCAAACCCTCATCAACACCTATCCGGATTCTGAATACATTGCGCGCGCCAAGCTGGCCGTAGCTGATTCCTGGTACGCCGAGGGCGGTTCGGCATCGCTGGCCCAGGCGGAAATTGAGTACAAGGATTTCGAGACCTTCTTCCCCAACATGCCGGAAGCGGCTGAGGCACAGCTGAAGCTGGCGAACATTCACTATCAGCAGATGGAGAAGGCAGACCGGGATCCCACCCACGCGATGCGCGCCGAGGAAGAATACCGGCAGCTCATCATGCAGTATCCCGACAGCAAGCTGGTGCCGGAGGCCAAGCAGCGTCTACGGGAAGTACAGGAAGTGATCGCTGAACGGGAGTTCAGCGTAGGACGTTTCTACTACTTGCGGCAGTCGTATCCAGCTGCGATCGCACGCCTGGAATCTCTGGTCGACAAGTACCCGCTCTTCAGCAAAGCCGACGAAGCTCTCTACCTGCTGGGGCAATCGTATGAAGGCGAGATTGCCCTGGTTCGTTCCCGCCCGGGAAACGAAGCGGCCAAATCCCGCATGATCGCTGATTTCACGAAGGGTGCCGCGCAGGCCTACGGCCGCATCCTGACTCGCTATCCGGTAATGGATCGGGCCGACGACGCCAGGACACGGCTTCTGGCCCTTCACCAACCGGTGCCGAGGGCGACCAAGGCTGCCGTCGCGCAAAACAAAGCGGAGGAAGATAGCCGCCGCGAGCCCAGCACATTTTCGAAGGTCATGAAAACCTTCGAGAAACATCCAGATGTGGCCGACGCCACGAAAGTGGGTGAGCCCACGCTGGTCGATCCGACGCCAATGAGCGCAACTCAGGTGATGCAGGCGGCCACGCGGGCCGCGATTGGAACGGGCACCGACAGCCACTCAGTTTCGATCGAAACCGTTAACGGCGGCGCACCGGGAGCGGATCAGCCGGCTCCGCGTTCAGATACTCCAGCTGCGGCGGATGTAACTGTTGTAAGCCCAGCAGCCGACGCATCGGCGCCCGCAGCCAGTCAGCCTGACCCAAACGAATTGAAGCCCAACGCCAGTCCAGCAGATCCCAACGAACTGAAGCCCAATGTCAGCGACGATAGTGGCCAGGCTTTGCCGCCGCCGCAGCAGGTGAATGAGATCCAGACTGGAACAGCCGGCCAGACAGCCAGCGGTGGAACCAGTGCAGCCACTGCGAGCGATCCGAAGAGCAGTGCTTCCTCGGCGTCTTCCTCGACCGATCAGGCCGACGACAGCGACACGTCCGCTTCCAGCAAGCGTAAGAAAAAGAAGGGCATCCATAAGATATTCCCGTTGTGAACGGACTTTCCGTACCTCCAGCCACTCGGGTTTCGATAGGCTCAACTTTGCGCCAGTGGTTACTGGCCCGTCGTAACCTGTTTAATGTCGTATCCTCATTGACTTAGAGTCCGTAACAAGTTAACTTCGCGCTATCTTCCCTTTTTTCAGATAAAAGGACATCGCTTGGCGCGGAAAATACTGCTCGCCGATGACAGTGTGACAGCCCAGAACATGGGCCGGAGAATCCTCAGCGACGCCGGCTACGACGTCACTACGGTGAATAACGGGTCGGCGGCGCTTAAGAGAATTGCTGAGTCGAAACCTGACCTCATCGTGCTCGATGTGTATATGCCGGGCTACGGTGGGCTGGAGGTGTGCCAGCGCCTGCGCGAAGCGCCGGAGACCGCGCGCATCCCCGTGTTGCTCACGGTCGGCAAGCTGGAGCCTTTTAAGGCGGATGAAGCGCGCCGCGTGCGGGCTGACGCCTTCATCGTCAAACCGTTTGAAGCCAGCGAACTTCTTACTGCGCTGACCAAATTGGAAGACAAGATCGTTCCGCAAGGTCAGCCCTCCAGGCAGAGCCGATTTGCCAAGGCATTGGCCGGGGTCGAAGAACTTAATCCTTCGAAAGAGTTCGGCGACAGCGAGACCGGATGGAAGAACCGGCTGTCAATTCCGCCGCCGCACTCGAAACCTCGTGAAGTTGCGCCCGCAGAACCGTCCGCGGTAGTTGCGAGTTTTCGCGAGGCCGTCAAGACCGAGGAACCCAAGCCCGCGGAAATGAAATCGGGATTGGAAGAAGCCTTGCTCTCCTCCATGCCGCAGGATGTAACGGCCGAGGAAATTGCGGCCATTAAAGCTGCCGCTGCGGCGTTCAGCGCTCCCGGCAATGAATCGACTCCCAGGATGCGCCGGTCGACTGATCGAGCGGAAGCGCTGATTCAAGAGCCGGTTGCCAGGGTCGAAGAGTTGCCGTCGGAATCTGCCGTTAGCGAAGCCCCGCAAGCGGAATCCGTAGAAGCAATAACCGAGAACAGCACCCCCTTTGAACGTCTGGCTACAGCCGATATTCCCGCCGAAGCGATGGTGCCGGTTGAGCCGATTGTTTCCGAATCTGGCTCGTATCAGATTGACGCGGAGACCGGGAAGCTCGGCGCCGAAGAAGTCACGGCGGCACTCGCCTCACTGGCGCCGACTAATGGCCATGGCGATGCTACCGCAGAGCATAGAGAAGCGGACAAGTGGGAGCTGGGGTCGAGGGATTTGGCTGCAAGGGATCTGGTTCCTGTGACGATGGCAGTTGCCGGCGCAACCCAGGAGTTCAGCGGCCCCAGATGGATTGCTGAACCGGTCCCGCTTCGAGATGATGAAGCAACGCTCGTCCTCGAACAGGAGATGGAAAAGGCTTACGCGGCCTTCGCCGCAGCCGACGCAGGGATGAGTTTCGCGAGTTCGCCTGCGGATCAAGCCTTTACGCCGATTGCAGAAGCGCCGACAGTCTCCTCAGAAAAGCCGCCATCAGCAGTCGAGTCGTTGTCGAACTCTAATAGTTCTGAATCAGACCCAACCGAGCCAGCGCCGCAAACGGCGACCAGCAGCGAAGAATCAGTCGCGCCGGAGGCCGAAGTAGCGCCAGTGGTCGCCCCTCCGGCCGTGGACGCAGTCAGCGAAAGCTCCGTTACAGAGATAAGCGAAAGCGCGGCGTACGCCGCTGCGGCCTCGGCCACTTCTGGTGCGGCCGAACCAACGATTGCCGCGGACGCAATCGCAGCTCCGAGTCCAACGCTGGTATCTTCAGAAAACGTTCCGGTTGCCTCCGAGCCCGGCGAACGACAAGGTGAATCGGAACTCGCCGCTGCCTGGGCAAACTGGAAGCAGATTCGGGAATCCGTCATCGGATCGCAAGTCGTCGATTCGCAAGCTATCGACTCACAGATCAGTGATTCGCAGACCGTTGGTTCGCAGAGTGTTGATTCCCAGATCAGTGAATCGCACCTGAGCGAGCAAATTGCGGACGCGGTCGCGGAACCCAAAGCGGACAGCGCTGAAACAAAGTACGACTCTCAATCCGAAGATTCGGCCGCCACAGGCGAAGAAACCAGCGAGATCGCGAACATCGTAGATAGCGTCTTGGCCGATCTCAAACCCAAACTAATGGCTGAGATTGCGAAGAAGATGGGCAAAGAGAAAGAGAAGAGGAAGTAATCGTTCTCAGACTGCCTGAGAATGCTACTCCGCCGTGACGCTAGGGTTCTGAAGTTTACCGCATATCCACAAAGGCAACCCGTTCTTCACAGGTAGCACATCGCGCGTGCTGAGCCAAGCCGCGAACTAGGGGAGCAAAATAATGTCGTTGGTGCTCGCGTCCCAATTTTTTTCTGCACAATGCACCAACTTTCATCTACCTCAATTCCCCAAAAGCAGTTATAGTTATTTGCGCTCAGCGATTCACTGACGACAACTGACCTGTTCTGATGGCGCGAAAAAGCGGTTCCACCATCTCGCAGGAGGAGTTGTATCCACCGGCCCACGAGCCGGCGCGTCCAGCGCCTGATGGCGCGCTCGACGACGCCCGAATGCTCGACTTGGACGTGGAGCAGGAATCGCCCTTCCTGCGCGGACAAAAGCGCGTCTCCGTTCGCCGCGGATCTCTGCCCAAAAAAGCTGCTACTGGCCTGACTTGGGGCGTTCTCGCCCTGCTGATCGTTGTAATTTGCAGCGCGGCGGTTGCGGCCTTGTATCACTACGGCGAACACTCGTGGCGTTTCCGCGTCGACTCCAGCGATGACATTGACATCACCGGACTGCACAACGTCACTCGCTACCAGGTCCTGGAAGTCATGGGCGGCGACATCGGCCGCAACATCTTCTTCGTGCCGCTGATCGAACGAAAGCAGGCTCTGGAAAAGATTCCCTGGGTGGAATCGGCCAGCGTGATGCGCTTCGTTCCCAATCGCCTGAGTATCGAAATTCACGAACGCACACCCGTGGCTTTCGCCCGGGTCGGATCCAAAATCATGCTGATTGATCCGGTGGGCACGCTCATGGATCTGCCCGCTGCGGGCAAGAAAAAGTACTCGTTCCCTGTGATCCTGGGAATGAATTCGGGCGAGCCCTCCTCCACGCGCGCCGCACGAATGAAAATCTACAACGACCTGGTCAGCCAACTGGATGCGGGTGGGGCACACTATTCGCAGGAGCTCAGCGAAGTCGATCTCTCCGACGCCGAGGACGTGAAAGTGCTCCCCACTGATCCTCAAGGCGAAGTGCTGGTGCATTTGGGATCGTCCAACTACCTCGAGCGCTACAAGATCTACGTGAGCCACGTGCGCGAGTGGCGCCAGCAGTTCGACAAACTGGAATCCGTCGACTTGCGCTACGACGGGCAGATTATCGTGAATCCGGACTTGCAAGGGACGATCAAGCAACCGCCGCTTTCGAAGTCATCGGCCAAGATAGCCACGGCCGCCGGAATGAAGCCTGCAGCGCTGATCACGCGCCAGGTTCCCGGCCCACAATCAACACCCGCTCTAAGCCCGGCCGCAAAGCCGCCAACAAAAGTCTTGGCGAAGAAAACCGCAAAAAAACCTCGTCACAAAGTGGCGGCAAAAGCGACGCCAAAGGCCAGTGCTCTGGCGCAGAACCAAAGCGTAGCGAAGACTAATCCTCCGACGCCTCAAGCTCCCTCGGCGCAGAGCGCATCGTTGCCGAGCACATCAGCGCCGAGCACACTATCACCGACCAAAACAACTCCGGCCGCGCCTCCGGCAACGGGAACGGTCGCGGTGAAACCAGGAAGCAAACCGAGTCCAGCGATTGCCAAGGGAGAGGACCGTCCATAAGCATGGCGAACCCGCAGCACAATTTTCTGACCGCGATTGACGTAGGCAGCGCCAAGACCTGCGTGCTGGTGGCCGAAGTTACCGACTCCGGCCTGCGATATCGCGGCCATGGGATTTCCGAATCGCGCGGCTCGCGCAAGGGCGTGATTGTCGATCTCGAAAAGGCGGTCGCGTCCATCCAGAAAGCGGTCGAGCAGGCCGAAGACGTTTGCGGCGCTCCCATCGAGCACGCGCTGCTAGGTGTTGCCGGTTCGCACGTTCGGGGGATGAACAGTCATGGCGGACTCAGTCTGGGCACACGCGCGAGAGAAATTGCGCGCGATGAAATTCGACTCGCGGTCGACAAAGCGCGCGCCATTCCCCTGCCCGCCGATCGCGAAATTCTGCACTTGTTGCCGCAAGAATTCATTCTCGACGAACAAAGCGGCGTGCATGATCCCCTGGGAATGATGGCCATGCGCCTCGAAGTCCGGGTGCACATGGTCACCGCCGGATCCAGCGCGACACAAAACGTTGTGACCGCCGTGAACCGCGCCGGCGTGCACGTCGACGATACCGTCTTTGAGCCGCTGGCCTGCGCCGACGCTGTCCTGCGCGCCGACGAACGCGAGTTAGGCGTATGTCTGATGGACCTGGGCGCAGGCTCGACCAGCCTGATCGTCTTTCAGGAAGGCGCGGTGATTCACACAGCCGTGATTCCGATCGGCGGCGACCACTTCACCAGCGACTTGTCAGTTGGGCTCTGCACTCCGCTGGCCGAAGCGGAAAAAATCAAAAAGCTTTACGGCAATGTGATCGTGACCCTGATTCCCGAGGGAAACGAAGTCGAAGTTCCCTCGGTTGGCGACCGGCCTTCGCGTTTGATTGCGCAACGCATGGTGGGAGAAATTCTCGAGCCGCGCGCCCGCGAATTATTCGAGATGCTGCGCGACAACTTGCGTCACAGCGGCATGCTCGACGTTTGTGTGGGCGGGATTGTGTTGAGCGGAGGCACGTCGCGCCTCGCGGGAATTCTCGACATCGCTGAATCTGTGTTGCGGCGTCCCCTGCGTTTATCGTGGCCGACCGCGCTGGCGAAAATGCCATCGACTTTAGCCGAGCCTGAATACGCCACAGTTCTAGGAATGATCTTTTACGGCCATCGCTCGCGAATCGCCCGCGGCTTGCAGGACACCCGCTGGAGTTCGCGTCTGATGGGACTGTTCGCAAAAAAGGGAGCATGAAATCAAAAGCTTCAACCACGAAGGACACAAAGTTACACGAAGGTTTCGTTATCCGTGTTTTCTTCGTGAACCTTCGTGTCCTTAGTGGTTAACGGTTTTAGCTGTACAAAAAGAAAATCCATCGAGGTGCAGTAACCATGAAAAATGAAAACGACATTCGCATCAGCTTCAACGAAGAAGCCCGCAACGACGCCAAAATTAAAGTCATCGGTGTAGGTGGAGGAGGCGGCAACGCCGTGAACCGCATGATCGACGCCGGCATGGAGGGCATCGAATTCGTGGTCGCGAATGCGGACCTTCAAGCCCTGCGCATGTCGCGCGCGCCCATGAAAATTCAGTTGGGCGTCAAGCTCACCAACGGCCTGGGCGCAGGCGCCAATCCCGAAGTCGGGCGCAAAGCTGCGCTCGAAGACTCCGACAAAATCATCGAAGCCCTCGAAGGCTCCGACATGGTTTTCGTCACCACCGGCCTCGGCGGCGGCACCGGAACCGGAGCCGCTCCAATCATCGCGTCACTAGCCAGCGAGATGGGCGCGCTCACGGTCGCGGTCGTTACCAAGCCATTCGCCTTCGAAGGCAAACGCCGCATGCAGCAAGCGGAGCGCGGCATCGCGGAGCTGATGGAATCCGTCGACACCACCATCGTGATCCCCAACGAAAAACTGCTCGCGGTCGCACAGGACGCCGGCTTCTTCGAATCCTTCCGCATCGCCGACGACATCCTCCGCCAAGGCGTGCAGGGCATCTCCGACATCATCACAATTCCCGGAATCATCAACCGCGACTTCGCCGACGTGAAAGCCATCATGGCTGGCATGGGCTACGCGGTGATGGGCGCGGCCACGGCCAACGGAGCTCGTCGCGCGACCGAAGCCGCGCAAAAAGCCATTGCCTCGCCGCTCCTCGAAGCCGGAGCCATCGACGGCGCTCGCGGAATCCTCATCAACATTACCGGATCCACGTCGCTCAAACTCGCTGAAGTGCAGGAAGCTTGCACCATCATTCAAAGCGCCGCGCACGAAGATGCCAATATCATCTTCGGCGCTGTGCTCGATGAAAAGATGAAAGACTCAGTCAAGATCACGGTCATCGCCACCGGCTTCAAAGACTCGGATCGTCATCACCGTCGGCACGAAGAACGCCCTGGTTTTGTGATCTCGCGCGAAAACTCTTCGTCCCACGACGACTTTTTCGACGAGCCTCGACAAGAACGTGAGTTCGATCCCGAGCCGCCGCCTCCACCCATGGTGATGGAACAATCAGCCCCGCATGCCGCCGCCGTGGCCTCGAACGAATCCATCTCCGTCGATAGCATGCGTAACGCAATGATTGCCAACTTCGAGCAATCCGATCTCGACGTCCCGGCATTCCTGCGCAAACGGGGTGAAACCATGTAGCGAGGGAATAAGAGGGAAAACTCTTTCCACTCTGGGCAGTATCGTTCCAGTAACAGGGAGATGTTACCAAAGGACCGTGCCCGCGCCTGGAATTGACAACAACTCTTTTATTGGCAAGGGGTTAGATTAACTAGTCGCGATTTCGTGAAATTTACGTTTTAGATTGCTTATCTTAATGAAGTTTCATAACATCTAGCGTAGTGGGGACTTAGCCGGTGGCGTCGATCATTGGCCGGTTTCTTGCTACGTATTGCAGTGACCTCCGGGGACAGGTACAAGAAATTGAATTCAGGGAAGCGTTCCACTGGCATCGGCCTTTCTCTCGCAGTCATCTTTATTCTTGTGCTTTGCCAGTCTGGCATTGCCGCCACGGTCAGCACGCATACTCTGACACCGCACAAATCCAAGCAAAAAATTAGTGAGACTCAGCATGCTCGCAGGCGCATGCACCACTTGGCGCACGCTCGCGCCGCATCCCCGACGACCACCGCCGCGCAGGCCACACTGCACACTCGGCATCGCTACTACGAACGCTTCTACACCAGCTCCTTCGCTCAGGATATTACTGAAGGCGACGTCACCACCGGCGAAGATCCCGTTGTGCGCGAAGCGGCCATCGATGCTCTCGGCGGCATGAATGGCACAGTCGTTGCCATTGAACCCACCAGCGGACGCATTCTGGCCATGGTGAATCAGAAGCTCGCGCTTTCGAGCGGCGCGCAACCCTGCTCGACCATCAAACTTTCTGTCGCTCTCGCCGCTCTCAACGAAGGCATTATTACCAAGGAAACCGAGGTTCGTTTGGGTGGCCGCTATCACATGAATCTGACCATGGCGCTGGCACACTCCAACAACCAATATTTCGAAGCGCTCGGCCGCCAACTAGGATTCGAGAAAGTCAGCTACTACGCGCATCAATACGGACTCGGCGAACTGGCCGGTTACAGCATCCCCGGTGAACAGCTGGGAATTTATCCCAACGAAGAAATCTCCTCCAAGCTCGGCGGCGTCGGCAAGATGTGCTCTTTCGGCGAAGGCGTTTCCGTGACCCCGTTGCAGCTTGGCGCCCTTGTATCAGCCATCGCCAACGGCGGCACGCTCTATTACCTGCAGCATCCCACCAAGCCTGAAGAGATCGCAGACTTCCAGCCAGTGGTAAAGCGCCGCTTGGACATCGCTCCGCTCATCCCTGAAATTTCTGACGGAATGGAAGGCGCAGTCGAGTTCGGCACCGCGCGCCGCCTCCGCACCAACTTCAGCGAAGAAGAAGTTCTCGGCAAGACCGGAACCTGCTCCCACGCCGGAACCCGTTTCGGCTGGTTTGCCTCCTACGCGAAAACCAGCGTTGGTCACATTGTCGTGGTCGTTTTCCTCGAAGGCGGCCGTCCAACCTTCGGCCCCAAAGCGGCCGAAATCGCCGGACTGATGTATCGCAACCTTTACGATCACAACTTCTTTATGGCAAAGCCCACTCTGCCATCGAACACCGCAATCGTCAGTCCGCTCGGTGCGCAACAATAAACCGCCTCACCCGGCCGGCCACTTCTTGAGCGTTACCAGCGTAATATTCCGCAATGGATTCGTAGACGACACCGGTCCGCACCTCCGGTGTAAAATCAGGGATAGGATCTTCCCTTTCGGAGACATTATGAAAAGAATTCCTGCTCTCATCCTTCTGGTTGGTTTAAGTGTCGCATCGTCGATCCCCGCCGGCGCTCAAATCTTCATGGGTCCAAACAGCGCCCGCCAGGCCCAGAAGGCGGGCAACAAGCAGCAAAAAGCGCAAAACAAAGCCGCCAGGAAACAGCAGAAAGCCATCGCTAAATCCGAGAAGGCGCAACGCAAGGCCGCCAAACGCGCGCAACGCCACGGATAGATCCCTGCCGATCGTCAAAGTCCCCCACGCCCGAATCCCTCCAATCCAAAACTGAGAACCGCCAACTGCCAACTGGTTTTCTTGTTGTCCCATTATCCTAATCTCATGGTTGCCCTCCCTCAGGCAGCACCAGCAACCGCGACTATGCCTTTCCCAGTCAAAAGGCGGTCAATGAGTGCTATCGCGATTTATCGCCAATTGAGCGATTGTTCTCGTGTTACCGACCGCCCCTCAACTTCCCCGAAGCCCGTTTCTGCCTAATCACCGAACATCATGGTTTCATAACCACAAGCGCGTTTCTGAGGACTAATGTTGAGTTCGGTAAACATTGATCGCTGAGCGCATTGGCCTGAAGTTCGGCTCCAGTCAGTCCTGCGACCGCCACGCGCCCAGCACTCTCATCACTGTATTGCTCGACTGTGCCGATAAACTAGTGCGTGGCGTTGCCCGCGCGCCGAATCGGGCTATCGCCTCAGGAACTCGCCGATTACGACCGCCAACGACGGGCTAGCAATGATGTCGTAGTGAGTCGTGCCGGGAAGGATAGCCAACTGCGCCATCGACCTCATCGATCCGTCTAGTCCGGCGTCCCGTTGTGCGCCACCGAGAGCCTTGTAGAATTCAACGATATGCTCGGCGCGAACGGCATCTGCATCGGCAAAGACCAAAAGTGTCGGTAACTTGAGAGCCTTGACCTGCGCTGACCAGTCAAATGGCGTGCTGGCCAGTTCGCCCATCTTTTTGAACGACGTTTCCCAGTTCGTCTTCGGGTACATCGTCGCAAGTGGTGACTTTTTGACGCTGTCTGCAAGCATCGGTGCGTTCTTGCTCATCTGTGCGAACGTGGCAAGCCCTTCCGGATAGAATCCGGTTTGGGCCATGACAGAGGAAATCACCACCAGGTGATCGACGACTTCGGGATGTCGTATAGCAGTTTGCAATGCGACGCCTCCACCGAATGAATAGCCGACCAAGTCAATTTTCCCCAGCTTCAGGTACGTGACCAGAGCGGCTACATCATCGGCCAGTGCTTCAAAGCGGTAAGGACGATCGATGTCGGCGGTGTTTCCATGTCCTTGCAAATGCACCGCAATCACCTGACGGGACTTCGCCAGTGCATCGACATTAGTGCCAAAGCCTTCGAAAGCGGTGATTCCGCCGTGGAGCAGAACCATCGGCTTACCTTGGCCATAAATCTCGTAGTAGAGCTGCATGCCATGAATCGGTGCGTATCCAGTTTTACTTTCTGCGTTCCTAGGAACTCCTGAAGCGCTAACTTCAGTGCCGGCGAGACTCAAGAGCAGTACAGTTATGAGTGTCAGAATGTTATTTCGCATAGTCTTCTCCAGTAGCCAAGTTCTGCATGTTCTGTTGCGCCTGCCTTTACTTCATGTTCAGCTGCTCGCACATGACGATCATCCAAGCTTTAGCTGCTCATTTCGCCTGTGCCAGCCCCCGCAACAACTGCGGCAACTTTATCGAGTTGCTCATTCCAGCCCTCCAATTGACCGCTATTTTTCGCGCTCTCCATGGGTTCACTTCCAATGAAGGTGAGTTTCGTCTGGCCGTTTCCAAAATCCTCAAAAATAACCACGTCGTGCACATCGTCTATGGCCTCATGTTCTATTCCATAGTCCGCAGGCTCAACCTTGTTTCCCTTCGAGTCGGAAAAGTACATGGAGTAAACGATCTTCTCGTGCGGAACAATCTCGTGGTATTCCCCAGCATTCCAGCCCTCCTGCCCATCCGGCGTCCTCATGCAGAAGAGAAATTTTCCTCCCACACGAAAATTCATCTTGCAAACAGGCGAAGTAAAACCCTTCGGCCCCCACCACTGCATCACGTACTTCGGGTCTGTCCACGCCTTCCAAACCAATGCGCGCGGGGCATCAAAAACTCTAGTGATAACCATCCGCTCTGTCTCGTTAACCGTGTTTTTTGTCATCTCTGACCTCCTCTTTTTTCATTTGATTCACAACCACATCCAACTTGTCGAAACTCTCTTCCCAGAATCGGCGATAGCTAATCGCCCAGTCGCTGACCGTCTTTATCGCCGCTGGCCTAAGCGTGCACACGCTCTCTCTTCCGCGCTTGGTCTTGATCACAATCCGCGCCCGCACCAGGTAGGCAATATGTTTTGAAATCATCTGCTGCGAGAGTGCAAACGGTTCCGTCAATCCATGCACAGAGGCAGGCCCGTGGGAGAGTCGTTCGATCATTGCCCGCCGGGTTGGATCAGACAAAGCCGCAAATGTTGTATCCAACTTATCCACAACCATATGGTAGTGAATTATCCGTCGATGTCAAGTGTGGATTTTGGAGTTCCCGGTTTCTGTTTCCTGACCTCTGAACCCTGACACCTGCGCTAACTTGTGCTTCCCCATGCGCCGCGTATCGCAGTCTGGGTACATGGTTTAGCAAATAGGCTTCCTTGTGCAATTACTCATTAACCTGACGATTAGGGTGCCACCGCAACCTGCGCAGGAGCGCGAGCCGTCACGGCGGAGGCCCTGGCATCAGGGGCCGGGGGGATGTGGATTGCCGTTGGAACCTGTTCTCGATGTATTGCCGGCCCGTTGGGCAAGTGATCTTTGCCAATTGGCTTGCTACGACCTCCGCGATGAGTGGCAAGTCGCCAATCCACTCATCGAGGAGATTAGTACCGGGAAGTCGGGTAGTGTTTACCGATGGAAAGAGGTGGCGATTGCGATTGCTGCTTTTGCCTGAGTCAAGGTGGAGCGGATGCGACACTTGATCGCGGACTTCGACGCTGGCCCGAAGTCGGCTTCGGGGAAGTCTGCTGACAATCAGTGAAATTCCTCCCGAGCGACGAGCAATTCGGGAAGCCAACTGGCGAAACCAGGCGATAGCACTCAAAACCCCAGCAATGAGCGCCAAGCATAACCGCAGATCTTTTGGGAGATAGCCTGCTAGAACGTGAACGCCACGCCGCCGCTTACCGCTCGTGCCGATTGCACCAGGTAAACGGTGTGCCCATCGCTCCCTAGGACGGGAACGTATCCCTGCGCCAGAAGATTGCGCAGGTCGACGATGGCTTCAATGTGGCCGGGAAAGAACCCGGTTCCAGGAATAGGTTGGCGGAAAAACAGATTCAAATAAGGATCAGCTCGCCCCGCCGACGCGTTGAACATATCAACCGGAGTCAGAGCTTCTCCACTGACCCAGCGATACGACGCCATCCAGCGCGTCTTCGACTTCGGCAGTGTTCCCGCAATTTTCCCCGCCGCGCTTTGCCGCCTGCGCAACACACTCGACTCTGACACGTTCGCCAAACTTACATTCGGCGCGGCTAAATCCAGCACGCCGCCGTAGGCGTAATCGAATGCGGCGGTCACGTTCGGTGTCAACTGGCGTTGCACAACGAAACGCGCGCCTTCGGTGTGGAAATTGCTTCCCTGATAAGTAAACGTTCCCGAGTACACATCGGGCAGAACCGTTCCATTGTCGGTGGTGAATTCCCCAACCCCGCTCAGCGCTGGATCGGATACGCGATCCGCGTACGCCGCCAGTTGCAGGTTGGTCTTGCCGATGCGCCGCGAAATCGAAACTTCATTGTGATGCGCGTGCTCCACCGTCGGCGAGTACGCCGTCATGCTCACCCGCGGCGTAGACTCATTCGGATCCATGGGTACAGAATCGAAGCCTTTTTCCAGCCGGCTGTCCGGTTCCGAAGTAGTGTAGGCATATTCCAGCACCGTGTTCGGCGAAACATGGAAATCGGCCGCTCCGAATGGACGGAACGTCGTCACCCTTCCCATGAACTGGATGCTCTGCAGCTCGCTGCCGAATTTCACTTCCAGACGATCGCCCAACTTCATATCGTCCGAACTGGTCAGTGCCAGCGCCTGAAAATTGTGCAGGACCAGGTCGGGTGCGGGCGCATTCCACATAGTCACGGCGATGGATGGCCCTGAATCATCGCCGATTTTGTGCTGGAAGGACGCACGCAGAACCGAGGTCGGAGAATTGGTTCCGTATCCCACGTTGCCGCGGATGCCAATCGTATCGGACGAGAAAATGGACTTCTCCACCGAGAAGCCCGTGCTCATATCGGCTACGCTGCCGAATCCTTCCGACGGCGCACCGGTGACAAACGACAACGTTCCCTTCAAATCCCGATCGCCTTTTCCGGCATCGCCAAAGACGGCCAGCGATGGATCGTCCCCGGATGGATCGTCGACTAGCCGCAGGATAGGCCGGTTCGATACCGAACGCAGCACCCACTTCCAGTCGTCCCGTTCGGCGGGAGTATGCGAAGGCGTGATCTGAACCGCATCGAATAACGTGTTCAAGGTCACGTTCACTACCGTATTACCGCCAGCATGAAGCCCAACGTGTTCGCGGATCGCAGGCAGGAAAGCGGGAGCCGAAATCTTGAGATTATAAATGCCCGGCAACAAGCCAGCAGCGTTGTAGAAGCCGTTCTCGTCGGTGAATACTTTGAGGCCCTGCGCCGCTGCGCCTAGCACTTCCACGGCGGCTCCCATCTGCGGGCTGCCACCGGCGGCTCGGACGTATCCTGAGATCGTGCCTGGCCTGTCCACACTCCACGCCGGAAGCG
>DATNNE010000130.1:0-4734 GCA_035601995.1 Terriglobales bacterium | reverse complement strand
CGGTCCGGCTTGCTGCGCTTCGATGGGGTTCGATTCGTTCCGTGGACTTCTCCAGATGGAAAGCATCTACCGTCCTCTGATATCAGCTCTCTTTTGGGGGCGCGCGATGGGAGTCTGTGGATCGGGATGGAAGGTGGTCTGAGCCACTGGGACAAGCAGCACCTGACCAATTATCTCGTCAAGCCGGAACGCATCAATTCCATTATCGAAGATCGCAACGGAACGGTCTGGTTCGTGCGTTCCCGATTGAGCGAAGCGGTCGAGGGAGGTCTCTGCCAGATCATCGGCACAGGAATGCGGTGCTATGGCAAGGCAGATGGAATGTCGGGTTCAGACGGCGCCGGGACTCTGGTCGAGGACACCCTGGGAAACCTTTGGATCGGGAGCGACACAGCGGTTGTCCGCTGGAAACCAGGCTCATCCAGCACGTTCGTCTTGGGGGACTTGAAATCGAAGGAAGGGATAGATAGCGTAAGGGGCCTTGCCGCCAACCCCGATGGCTCCGTATGGGTTGGAATAAATTCGCCTGGCCGGGGCTTGGGATTGCAGCAAGTGATGCAAGGCGTCTGGAAGCCATTTGTCACCCCCGAATTGGATGGCAGCACCCTGAAAGTTGGAGCGTTGTTCTTGGACAGCGAAAATGCTCTTTGGATTGGGACAGACAAACATGGCATTTACCGTATTCATGGCCGAAAGTTGGATCATTTTCACAGTGCCGATGGCCTTTCCGGCGACTCTGTGAATCAGTTCTATGAGGATCGTGAAGGCAATCTGTGGGTTGCGACATCCAACGGTATTGATTGTTTCCGCGACGTCCGAGTTGCTACCTTTTCAACCCGGGAGGGACTAGCCACGCCAGAAGTGGATGGTGTTCTCGCCGCGAAGGATGGCACTGTGTGGATAGGAGGCGATGCTGCTTTGGATGCCATTCATCAGGAGGGAGTGTCTTCTATTGAAGCGGGGAAAGGCTTACCAGGCAGTCAAGTTACATCGATGTTCGAAGATCATGCGGGCCGGTTGTGGGTCGGCGTAGATCGCACAATGTCGATTTACAAGAACGGAAGTTTCAGGACGATCGACAGGCCGGATGGCAGACCGATCGGAGTAGTTGTCGGGATGACGGAAGATGTGGACAACAACATCTGGATAGAAACCATTGGACCTCCCAGGACGCTCATTCGCATTCACGATCTTAAAGTGCAAGAAGAGTTTCCGGTGCCGCAAGTGCCTGCCGCCCGCAAAGTTGCAGCCGATCTCCAAGGCGGCATCTGGTTAGGCCTAATGAATGGTGATCTGGCACGATATCGGCGGGGCAAGACAGAAATCTATCCTTTCAAGCACGGAGAGGATTCTCGCGTAAATCAGCTCATTGTGAATTCCGATGGTTCGGTATTAGGAGCAACACCGCTAGGGGTTGTTGCATGGAAGGAAGGAAAACAGCAGACCCTCACAATCCGGAACGGCCTTCCCTGCGATACGGTGTATGCACTCATTCAGGACAGCCAAGGTGCTCTTTGGCTATACACACAGTGCGGGCTCGTCGAAATTGCAGAAACAGAAATGCAACGATGGTGGGCACAGCCTGACATCAGAGTGCAGCTTAAGACTTTTGATGCATTTGATGGTGTGCAACCGGGCCGCGCTCCTTTTGGGGGAGCCGCAAGATCTCCCGATGGACGGCTGTGGTTTGCAAATGGTGTTGTGCTGCAAATGATCGATCCGGATCGTCTGAATGGGAATGCATTACCTCCGCCGGTGCACGTTGAAGAGGTTGTTGCCGACCGAGAGAACTACTCTCTCAACAGAGAACTTCGTCTTCCTCCGCTAACGCGTGATCTCGAAATTGACTATACGGCGCTGAGCTTTGTGGTCCCGCAGAAAGTGCGCTTTCGCTACAAACTGGAAGGCCGCGACACAGCCTGGCAGGAACCAGGAACAAGGCGGCAAGCTTTCTATACTGATCTTCGTCCAGGAAAATACAGGTTTCGCGTGATCGCATGTAATAACGATGGCGTCTGGAACGAGGCCGGCGCCACGTTGGACTTCAGCGTCGCGCCGTCGTGGTATCAAACAAACTGGTTCCGGGGTCTGTGCTTTGTCTTCGCAGGCTTCATCGTATGCGCTATGTACCGACTACGCGTGCTGAAGATTTCTAGTGCCATCGCCGCCCGCTTCGACGAGCGATTGGCAGAACGCACGCGAATGGCGCGGGAGTTGCATGATACCTTCCTCCAGACCATCCAAGGCAGCAAGTTGGTTGCGGATCAAGCGCTAAGGCCCTCCACAGATCTCATTGAAATGCGTCGAGCCATGGAACAGGTATCCGCCTGGCTTGGACAGGCAACCCAGGAGGGGAGAGCAGCGCTGAACTCTCTGCGCACGGCGACGACGCGGACTAACGATCTCGCTGAAGCTCTCCGGCGCGTAACCGAAGACGGGGGAATCCCAAGCTCGATGGGGGTCACATTCTCTGTAATTGGCGATGCCAGAGAAATGCATCCCATTGTCCGTGATGAAATTTACCGTATCGGCTACGAAGCCATCCGCAACGCATGTACACATTCGGGGGCCAGTCGCTTGCAAGTAGAACTCAGATATGCTGACGACCTGGTCCTGCGTGTCCTTGACAATGGCACGGGGATTGACGCCGCTATTGCGGATCGGGGGAAGGACGGACACTTCGGACTGCAAGGAATGCGGGAGCGTGCCGCTCGCATCGGAGGCAAGCTCACGCTCGTGAGTTCCTCGAACTCGGGAACTGAGATTAGTCTAATAGTCCCTGGCGGCATCATCTTCCGGGAGAGGATGCTCGTTCGACGGTCTCTAGTCAGAAGGATAAGGGCCATTTTTCGCTGAAAAGACCAAACATCCAATCTGGACTGATTGCGATTCGCAGAGTTCTCCTTACCAACCAATAAGATCTGGTAGTAAATCTACTCAGGTTTCTGAAGTGTGTCGCCCGATGCAGGGAGCAACCGGGCACATTGAAGTCGCCGTCATGCGGTTTTCCGCAGGTCTTTTGCAACGCGATCAGATTTGTAGCAGGCCACGCCGGAGCGCGATGGTAACCGCGTGCGTCCGATCATTGGCCTGGAGTTTGTCCACCAGGTTCTTGATGTGAAAATTGACGGTATTCTCCGAAATCGCAAGTTGATCGGCAATCTGTTTGTTGCGATGGCCATCTCTAATGAGTCGAAGAACGTCCAACTCTCGAGCCGTAAGATCGTCGTCACCCAGATGCTCGGCGAGGCGGGCCGCCACCTCGGGCGAAATGTGCCGCCGGCCAGCGTGAACCGACCGGATCACGCTCAGCAACTCGTCCATATGCATGCTCTTCAGGATATAGCCCGAGGCTCCTGCTCGCATCGCACGCTGGATGTCGCCATCGCCATCGGAGGTTGTAAGCATGATGATGCGGGCTTGCGGAAACTCGCCACGAATTGCAATGAGCGCGTCGGTGCCGTCTGTACCAGGAAGCCGAACGTCCATCAAAGTGATGTCGGGCCGATGACGACGAAATTCAGCTACAGCGTCGACCGCATTTGACGCCTGCCCAACAAGAAGCATGTCGCGCTCGGCACTGACGATCGCTGCCAGTCCTTTGCGGAAGACCGGATGGTCTTCTACGCTCAGAATGCGAATTGGCTTGGCCTGAACCATAGCTGCGCCTTATCCCGGCAATTGTAGTCGTTGTTTGTGTCTCTACCAAAGCACCATCCTACGCCGCGAATATCAAGAAACTGCCGAGAGTAGAAGCAGAGGAAGCGCCGACTTGCATCGTCGATTTCCCCGCCGAATCCCCTACAGAAAAATGTAGTGTCAAAACCACGGCATTTGGTGTGGTCACAAAATCCAAGCACGTTCATTCTGGCTGCAAGGCAAAAAGAGAGCGAGGAGGAATGGATAGATGACCGTATCGCTGAGAGTGACACATCATACCGCTCGCCTCAACGGGATCACTCAGCACTGGGTGACTGCCGGAGACGGCCCGCCGATTTATCTGTTGCACGGCTTTCCGGAGACCTGGTTCGCGTGGCGCAAGCAGATACCGGTGCTCGCGGAGCGGTACACAATCATCGCTCCCGATCTGCGCGGTTACGGCGAGACCGAGAAGCCGCACTCGGGTTACGACAAGCGCACTATGGCCAACGACCTCGCGGCACTGATGGACCACCATGGGCACAAGCGCGCCCCCATCATCGGTCATGACCGAGGTGCAAGGGTGGGAACGCGTTTCGCCAAGGACCATAGGGACCGGATCGACCGCTTCGCCGCGTTGGATAACGTCCCCACCAGAATCTTGGTAGAGAATTCGAGCCCCGGCTTGAATCACACCGCTTGGTTCTCCATTTTTCTTGGCGTTCCTGACCTGCCGGAGGCCCTCATCGCCGGACGCGAGGAGATGTGGTTGACCCACTTCTACCGTTCCTGGTCGTACAACCCCGAGTTGCTCTCTCCCGAGGAGATCGACGTCTATGTCCGTGCCTACGAGCAACCGGGAGCCGTTCGCGGTTCTGCGATGGACTATCGTGCGACTGCTGAGGACGTGAAGCAGGACAAGGTGGATGTCGAACAACTGATAACCTGCCCGGTCCTCGTTCTATGGGGCGAGGACTTCGAGGTGAACAGTCGCTTCTTCAACATTTTGGATGTATGGCGCGGAATGGCCGAAGACGTCCGCGGTCGCGGTATGCCTCAATGCGGACACCTCTGTCAGGAGGAGAGGCCGGACAT
>DATNNE010000129.1:0-14951 GCA_035601995.1 Terriglobales bacterium | reverse complement strand
AGCGACTCACGGCGCATCGTGGGAGCACGGCGTCGTCTCCACGCTTCAAGACCTCGGAAATGGCGCTATCGCTCAGAGCATTAACAACCGCGGGCAAATTGTTGGGCAAATCGGCAGTGCTGATGGCTCAACATCCATTGGTGGGGTTTGGCTGAACGGCAAAGACGGCGAAGTCACAGGTATCGTGCTTCCGCAGGGAGATGCTATCGGTCTCGCCTCCGGCATCAACGACCAGGGCCAAGTGGTGGGTAGTACGCTGGACCCCATATTCAACTGGTCCCATGCATTCATCTGGCAGAACAACGTCCTGACCACCCTTGACACCCTGTTTCCCGAGAGTTCCAACCTCTTCCCAGTCATGGGTAACAAGATCAATGACCGCGGACAAATCTCGGGCATGGCAATCGTAATGAGTGGGCCTCATAAGGGCGACATCCACGCCTTTCTGGCGACCCCTGTAGACGAAAGAGTAGGCAGGTCGGTTGCAGACGTCATGCCTACACACCCGAAATCCAATTCGCCTGCAAATGTTAACAAACAGCTGTTGCCGAAAGTAGGGATCGGCCGCGCCGAGCCGTAAAAGGTATCTTTCGAGGCTTCCGCACTCCGGCCGTATGTTGCGTGAAGGCGCAAGGCCGAAGGTTGTGCCGGGACAACCTGGGTCACGTCGAATATCGACGTGACCCAGAATGCTTGTGGCAAGAACTGGTGGGAGACTTGAAAAGACTCTGTCGTCGCGGTTTGTAGGCGAGCCGCACTGGCCAATGCGATTCGCACGTGAAGGGAGACGACCCGATGCTGCGTCTGCTTATCTTGGGTTGTGTCTTTGCGTATGTGACTTTGTCGGCGGCCCCCGCTCAAACGACGGACGCCGGCTATCCCGATGAATTGTCGCCCTCACTGGCGGGCAGTACCAAGGCGATGCACGCGATGATTCGCCGAAATCTAGCGGAAGCAGCAGAGAACATGCCTGCGGATGAATATGCCTTTCGGCCGACCCCTCAAGTCCGGACGTTCGGTCAGATTATCGGTCACGTGATCGATTCGAACTTCTTCTTCTGTTCGCAAGTTGTGGGCGAAAAGTCGCCAGCAACCGCCGACTACGAGCAAATCACGGCCAAGGCCGCACTCGTTAAAGCGTTGAACGATTCGCTCGTCTATTGCGACCGGGTATATGCAGCGACCACCGACGCTAACTTCTTGCAGCCGGTGCAGATTGCCCATGTTGTTGGCAGGGGTTCGAGCAATACCGTCCGGGGCGCCGTGCTGATGTACAACATCGCCCACAATAATGAGCATTACGGCAACCTCGCCATCTACATGCGACTGAACGGCCATGTTCCGCCCTCAACAGCTCGGGTCCAGCACAAAAAAAATTCGTAACGCCTGCTGAGTCATGCGGGTTCCAGCGTGAACCGGTGTGCACCTCCGCGCCACCTTCAACGATGTTCGTTGAGTGCATTCTCGAGCGCCGGAACAATTCGCACGACCGGTCCGTTCCAAAAGACTGAAGTTGGCTCGTCCTTCCAGAGCGCGTGCGGTGCGTAAAGAATCGCATCATCCCAGTAAAATCCTTTCTGCACACAACAGCCCGGCTCAGGCTGCGGGGGTTTTTGCTTAACAATCTCACTTAGCGCACTTGCCACGGCATGCTTCGAGTCCCAAAACTGCCGGGCCCGCTGGTCCGGAATTCGCGCCAGCGTATTTGCGCCGGGCGACGTCCAGTCAGTTGCCAGGATCGGCTCCCAAACCACCAGCACACGGAGCTTCCACTCAGGGTGGCGCGTCAACAGTTCCTGAACTGCGGAGGACCCCCGCAGACATGTTGGTCACGTCGGAGACAGGAGCAGCACCAGCCGAGGAGCATCGGAGCCGCGGTCAAAGGCATTCTCGAATTCACTGAAATTTGTATTCGATAGCGCAACCAGGGGCTCTTGGCCTCGCGGTACTGACGACGGGCCCCACAGACACATCACAGCCAGAAGTAAGACGATGGCTATCACCGCCAGAACGATTACTCTCTTCGTCATTTTCCCGTCTCGTAGAACCGGTCGGCGATGAATCCAGCAATTTGCTGGGGAAAGAGAATCATCCCTGCGACCACAACCAATGCGGCCCAAAGCAGCACGCTGCCGAGCAATCTACCCCGGACGGCGCATTGTTTCGCACGATGCTGTTGCCAGAATCCGAGACCAAGCAATACAACGGAAAGACCCAAAAGCCAGGGACGCAACGTCGTGAAGAAAGCGCTCGCGGCGCCGGCTCCGAGAGCGGCAGCGAATCCGAGCGGAAGGCAACAACTCATCGTCGCGACGGAACTCAGGATCGCCACCAGTGAGGCCGAGATGCCCGTTCCAGTTTTCACGATCTGCCCTCTTGCCGCGCTGCCAGCATTGCTCGGTGAATCACTTCCACGGGTGGAAGACCGACTTGTTTCGATCCCGGATACAAACGGCAGCTCAGCGCAAAGCTCTGCGCTTTCTGCGACTCTCCGGCCACATCTCGTCCATTGATTCGGATCGTCGGCGAACCCCTAAATCTAAGTTTGTCAGCCATTCCTTCGTCTCTAACGAACACTTCTTGGATCTCTACCGCGACACCTTCAGCAGCCAGGACCTCCTTGACCAGTTTTACCGCTGCGGGATGCGACGGGCACTCCGCCACATACAGGACTTCAACTTTCACTTGGCACCCTCCGGCCTGCTTGGGTTTCTTTTTCTCAAAATCGGACAACGAGCGGACCGCTTGCTCAGCTGTCGATTACAACTGCGCAGAGACAAACGCAGCTCGCGCTCCAGCTTCTGAAGGTTGGCAAGTTTCTGCTGTACGTCACAAAGCTTTTCTTCCAATCGCCGGCGTACCGGGGCACACGGCTGTAACCGGTTCCCCCGCAGATTTAACAGACCGCGAATTTCGCTGAGTTTGAACCCCAGCCCCTGTACGCGGCGGATAAAGGCGAGTGTCTCCACGTCGCTTTCAGCGTACTGACGGAATCCACCCTGCGTTCTTGGCGGTCGCCGAAGCAGAGCATTGCGCTCGTAGAATCGAATCGCGTCAACGCTGAGACCAATCTTCTTCGCGACGATGCCGATTTGCATGGCATGGGCTCCTCTTTGAACGGTACACCCTGGAGTATAGTCCAGAGTCAAGGGCACCTTGGAAACCAGCGGAGTTCTGTTCGAACTCTTCCGGTGGAAGATAGCCCAACGCAGAGTGCAGCCGACATCGGTTGCAATAGTGTTCGATGAATGCTTCCACGCTCTGGACAACATGTTCTAGGTCCCGGTAATCGTGAGCGTAGATTCCTCTTGCTTCAGCGTTTTCATGAAGCGTTCGCAACTGGCGTTGTCATACGGATTCCCAGGCCGACTTACGCTCGGAATCATTCGATGGTTTCCAAGCATCTGAACGCAGTCTCCGCAAGCATACTGAACGCCCCGGTCCGAATGTGGTCAAGCCTGCCCAGTAACTATCCAGAAATGCCAGTCGTGGAAACCGAACCGCGTGCGGCTCTCAGCGTCCCCGAAGCGGACGTCTGGCTCGTCTCGCCGGATTCACATCTACGAACAATTCGTTTACCTTGCCCTGACAAACTTTGTACAACCGTAGTGAAATGCCCTCGTGTCCACTGTTGCCATTGCGCTCAACATGCTCTTTGTCCTTCTTCAGCCGCTGCCTCTAGATTGATTTTGCGTTTCCGTCAGGAAAAGTCTGTCTCACCAAGTCGCTTACGATCCTGGCGAGGCGTTCTACGGCACCAAGCTTTTCCTGACTTGCACTATGTAGCGTGATCGGAACCGAGTCCAGTGCCGGGAGATCGAACATCGTTGGATTCGCTGTTAGCGCGGCAGGGAGGCCAATGCTACCCCGAACTGTGATTCCCAATCCGGCAATCGCTGCGGCCCACAAACCAGTCAGGCTCGGGCTGACTGCCGCAATGCGCCAGGGAATTCCTACCTCATCGAGCGCTTGCAGCATTTGCTGTCTGAACATACATTGTGGCCCCAACGCGACAAGCGGCAATACCTGATCTTTTCGCCGGGAGAATTCAGGCCCAGCAATCCAAACCAACTGCAGTTCACTTAGAAGACAAGCTGTTTGCCGGTTTGCGTGCCCGATGGCAAGCGCCAGATCGAGCTGACCGTTCTCGACCGCATCCACAAGAGCTGCATTCCCATCTATCCGCACTTCGATCTGGACTAGCGGATAAAGCTTTGTGAAGCTCGAGAGAGCCTGCGGCAGGATTGTTTCGGCAAAATCCTGAGAAAAGCCAAGCTTTACATCTCCTGCGAGAGCCGCGCCTCGGACAGTATCCAGGAGTTCGTCATTGAGATCCAACATGCGGCGTGCGTAGCGAAGGACAATTTCTCCGGCTTCGGTTAGCGCGAAAGTTCTTCCATTCTTGCGAAAGAGGGTCGCGCCTACGTCCCGTTGCAGCCGCTTCATTTGCAGACTGACCGCAGACGGAGTGCGTCCCAGCCGCTGAGCAGCCTGACCATAGCCACCCAGATCACAGGCCATGACAAGCGTGCGGAGCGTATCAAGGTCTACGTTTGTCAGGACCATACACTTAAATTCTAATTAAGTATTCTCTAAAAACAACCAAATTGTATTGATTCTCGCTTATCGATAGGCTGCTTTTGAGGGCGAGGAGGAGATATTACCCCATGACTCGCAACAAGGCGTTCACACTTTCCATACCACTACTGCTTCTTGCATTTGCGTTATTCGCGGGCAAGGCCACTGCACAGAAAACTGCAAAAGAACAGCTTGTAGGAACTTGGACACTCGTTTTAGTGGACAACGTGCTTCCGGATGGCAGCAGGGTTCAGCTTTACGGCCCCAATCCTCAGGGAATCGTGATGTTCGATGCGAGTGGCCGCTACTCCATGCAAATCCTGCGGGACGACCGTCCCAAATTCGCATCCAACGATAAAAGCAACGGCACGCCCGAGGAGTACAAAGCTGCGGTGCAAGGGAGCAATTCGCACTTTGGCAGATACACCGTCAATGAGACGAATCATACTGTTACCTTTTACATCGAGCATGCTTCATTTCCAAACTGGGAAGGAACCGAGCGGAAATCTCCCTTCACGCTCACGGGCGACGAATTTAAGTACACCGTCGCAAATCCAACAACGGGCGGTCCAAACGTAACTGGCGAAGTAGCGTGGAAACGCGTCCACTGAGCGCGGGACGGTGCTCCCTTTCGATACACGAACGACCGCGTCACGTTCTGGGGTGTACAAGTTATCTAAATCAGATAATCGGACACTGCCTGTCACTGGCCTGAAACGGGGTTCGAAGAGATCAGACAACGGGTAGCAGTCAGTGGCACCGCACTTCCCCCAAGCCGACTTATGGCTCGGAGCAGTTTCCGGGTTGCCCGGGACTCGGGAAGAATCGTGAGGGGTCATCCCTTAACCAGGCATTGCTTACTGAGGCTGCCGAGACTACTTCAAATATTGGTCGAACCACTCGATCCAGACGCGGTATATGTCGGACTCGTGCACGGGATAGTCGTCGGGCCAGTGTCCGTGTATTGGGAGGGCAATGAATTTAACGGTGACGCCGTTGTCCTTGAGCGCGTGGTACATCGCGTACGAGTTAGTGATGGGCACGGTGGGGTCGCCGGTGTCGTGGAGGATCAAAGTGGGCGTGGTGATGGCGCCCGCATAGGTTATGGGCGATTGTTCCTCGTAGGCTTTTGCGTACTCCTTCGTCCACGGCGAGCCGCCGAACTGGAAACCCTCTATGATGTTGTAATCCGAGAGATTGTATTGGTTGGCCCGGTTGTTCGGAGCGGCACCGGTGACGGCCGCCTTCCAAACGTGGTAGTGGCCGATCAGCCAGGACGTCATGAAACCGCCATAAGACCAGCCGGAAACGCCGATGCGCGATTCGTCGATGAAACCCCGTTTTTCGAGTGCGGCAATTCCGGCCATGATGTCGCGTCCGGGTCCGTCCGCCGCATCGTTCATGACGGCGCGCGTGTACTTGTTGCCGAGGTTGTCGCTGCCGCGATAGTTCGGCTCGAAGACCAAATAGGCATGCGACGCTAAGAGCTGAGGGAAAAAGTCAAAGCTCGTAGTGGAGGCCTCCTGCGGGCCGCCGTGAATGTAAAGAACGAGGGGGTATTTCTTGTCGCGCGAGAAGTTCGGTGGGTAAATAACGACGCCATCTTCGGCGAAGCCATCCGGCCCTTTCCATTCGAAGCCGTCGGTATGGCCGAGGTCAAGAGCCGCGATCTCGTGATTGAAGTCGGTGAGGCGTTTCGGCTTTGCATCCGGTGACGCAAGGTAGTAGAGCTCGGTCGGTTGAGTGGGCGTGCTCCCTGTGAAAGCAATCGAGCCGTCTTTGCCGACGGCCGCGTCCGCCTCCAACCAATAAAGCCAAGAAGGATTGGCGTCGCCGATGTCGAGCTTTCTCGCAGCGCCATCGAGTGGCTGAATCCAGATGACCGTCCGTGTGCCGTCGGTCCCGCTAACCAACAGCGATTTGCCATCGGGCATCCAGATGGCGAGCTGGACATTGCGATCGAGCGAGCGTGTGAGATCAGTTCCTTCGCCGCCAGTGGAGGAGGTGACAAAGATCTCATTCTCACTGTTGCTGAAATCCCCGTCACGCGGGAACAAATACGCAATCTTTGAGCCGTCGGGTGAGAACAGGCCGAAGCTTTCGAATGAAGTGCGTTTCGTCAGTTGGCGGATTTGTCCGCTGTCAACGTCCAGAATCTCGACGAGGGTTTGATCAGAATCGCCGGAGTGCGGGTCGGCCTGGCGAGTAAAGCAGATATGCGTTCCGTCCGGCGACCACGAAAGGGGGGAGGGGGGAGCAAACCCCTCGGTCTTTGCCACACTCCAGGCGCCGGACGTAAGGCGCTTCGCCGTGCTACCTGAGGCAGAGACCAGCCATATGTGCGAAGGAGTGGGAGCGGAGGTAGCGAGAAAATCGTTGTTGCCCACTTCAAAGAGGTCGTGGTGCTTTTCGATCTCTGCTTTGTTAAGCGGGTCGTCGGGCGAGACAAAGGCCAAGAAGGAGCCGTCCGAGCGCCAGGAAAACTGCTCAACGCCTAAAGGCGCACTGGTGATCTGCTGCGGCTCGCCGCCGTTCATGGGCAGCACAAAGATTTGCACAGCAGCGTTCTTTACTTCGCCAGCTTCCGCAAGGAAGGCGAGACGGTCGCCGGAGGGCGACCATTGCGGCGAGTCCAGTCCTTTACGGATGTTGGTAAGTGGCCGCTGCGCGCCGGTGGCGACATCCACGAGTATGAGCTGGCTGTCGTGACGGTCTTCCTCCCAATTCACGCGGGAAACGAGGATGACGATCGACCTTCCATCTGGCGAAATTGCCGGGCTGGAGACAGTGACGATTTTCCGAAGGTCGCCCAGCTCGATCTTTTGGGCCTGAGCGCTTGCCGAACCATGCGCAAGGAGAGCAAAAAAAGCGTATGACGAAGCGGAAGCGAAAACAGTGCGCAGTGAGTTTAGTACGAGTCTCATGCGTGGTACTCCTAAGCATTTTCAGCCCGCGAATGCAGCCAGACTGGAATTAGAAAACTTGACGAAGAGGGTATCACGGACGTTGGAGGCGTCAACCGATTCGCAGCAGTATCGCGGATCGCTGGATCCGCCAATTCTTTTGGAGGGCGACCCGACGCGAGCCCAAGCGCTTGCCGCCGAATGCATAAACCGTCGGGGTTGGCGGCTTCGCTCTGATGCCTGCGAACATGAATCAGCTTGTCTTATACTTCGACGCAGGAAACTACCATTGTCTTGTACGGTCAGGATCCGGTGGAGTTCATGTACGTGAATACCGCTGACGATCCGCGCGTGGCGAAGCGGGGAGCGAAGTAGCGGATGATGTCCGGAGGTCGTGATGCGAGAGCAAAGGAATATCGGGAAACGCCGGTCGCCCCTGTCCATCGGTTCCCAGGAATTTCGGGCATTGGGGTATCAACTGATTGACCGGATCGCCATTTTTCTGGACTCGCTTCCCGAGCGAACCGTAACTCCTGGCGAGGCACCCTCAGCGGTTCGAAAAGCGTTGAAGGCCGAACTTTCGCTGCCGCAAAAAGGTACCGACCCGGCGCAGTTGCTACAACATGCCGCAGACCTGCTTTTCGAGCACTCTCTGTTCAATGGACATCCTCGGTTTTGGGGATACATCACCTCGTCTGCCGCCCCAATCGGTGCTCTGGGCGACTTGCTCGCTGCAGCAGTAAACGCCAATGTCGGAGCTTGGTCACTCTCGCCGATGGCAACGGAAATTGAAGCCCAGACGATACGCTGGATTGCCGAAATGTTGAGCTACCCATCAGATTGCGCGGGCCTCTTTGTCAGCGGCGGCAACATGGCCAACCTGGTGTGCTTTCTCGCTGCCCGGCAGGCAAAAGCAGGTTGGAATGTGCGCACAATGGGGATGAACCACAGCCACCTGCGAGTCTATTGCTCAAAGGAAACACACACGTGGATTCAAAAGGCGGCTGACATTTCAGGGCTGGGAACCGATGCGATCCGTTGGGTTCCCACCGATCGTGAATTGCAAATGAACATTGTCGCTCTCAAGAAGCAGATTTCTAGCGATCTTGAAGATGGCGACAAGCCGTTTTTGGTAGTAGGCACCGCTGGCTCGGTCAGCACCGGTGCGATTGACCCGTTGCCGGAGTTAGCCGCGATATGTCGTGAATTCAATCTCTGGTTCCACGTAGACGGCGCCTACGGCGGCCTGGCCGCCGTCTTGCCAGATGCTCCCGATGCTCTCGCTGCACTACGCGAGGCTGACTCGGTGGCCGTAGATCCTCACAAGTGGTTATATGCGCCACTCGAAGCAGGTTGTGCACTGGTGCGTCACCCGGAACATTTAAGAGAAGCATTCGCCTATCATCCTCCGTACTATCATTTCGGGACGGAAGCGATCAATTTCTTTGACCTCGGCCCCCAGAATTCGCGAGGGTTTCGAGCGCTCAAGGTATGGCTCGCGCTCCAGCAGGCCGGGCGAGACGGGTATGTTCAGATGATTGCCGACGATATCCGCTTGTCTACAGAACTCTTTCAGCGAATACCGGCGATTCCGGAACTGCAGGCGTTTACCCAATCATTAAGCATCACTACATTCCGCTATGTTCCGCAGGATCTCGATTCTGGCGAAGAAGAAGTGGAGCAGTATCTGGACGAATTGAACCGCGAGCTGCTAACCCGTTTGCAGAATAGCGGCGAGGCCTATCTATCGAATGCAGTCATCAATGGAAAATTTGCGCTACGCGCTTGCATCGTGAACTTTCGCACGTCGCTGGAAGACCTTGACGCGTTGCTCCCCCTAATCGTCCGACTGGGTAAGGAGGTAGATTCAGCACTACGGCCCGCGGGTCTTCGAAGCCGCAGCCGAGCCGCGTCACCGGCATGGAACCAGGAAAATGGGGAGCCATAGCATCCACAATCGCTTGAACCTAGCCCAACGTCAGTGATCGCGGAACTATATAATTCGGATGGTTGCAGGATTCGGGGAAGCTTCGGATTTAAGACTACTCGTATCTCAGTGCGATCATTGGGTCGACACGCATTGCCCGCCGCGCGGGGATATAACAGGCCGCAAGCGCCACACCCGTGAGCACCAGGGTGACGCCAACAAATGTAAGCGGATCGGTGGGCATTACGCCATAGAGCAGACCTGCCATCAGGTGCGCCACGATCACCGATCCTACCAGTCCCAGCGCTGCGCCGGCCATCGCCAGCCCCAGTCCCTGACGCAGAATCATCCCCATGATCTTTCCTCTCTGCGCCCCCAGCGCCAGGCGAATGCCGATGTCCCGCGTGCGCTCGCTCACGATATACGAGATCACCCCGTAAATTCCCAGCGCCGCCAGCAGCAACGCCGTTACCGCGAAGGCCGCCACGATATCCATCGAGAATCGCCTCTGCTCCAGCGACGCCGTCACCGCATCGTTCAGCGTCTGCGCCCCGTAAACCGGTAGCTCCGGGTTTACGGACTGCACCATCGCGCGCACCTCTTCCGGTACCGCACTCGCATTCAGGTCTCCACGCAGAAAGATGGCCAGCTCCTTGGGCGTCTCCTGGTACAGGCTCAGATAGATTTGCGGAACGCTCGCGTTCGCCAGCGACTCGGTTCGAGCATCCGCGATTACCCCCACGATCGTGATCCAGGTCTTGCTCGCACGTTGGCCAACCCCAGCCCTCCCAGCGCCAAGCCTCAGCCGCTTCCCAAGCGGATCCTCGCCCCGCCAGTAAGTCTCCGCCATCGCCTGGTTGATCACGGCGACCAGCGGCGCATTCTCGTCGTCGCCGTCGTTGAACAGACGGCCCCGCAGCACCGGAATCTCCAGCAAGTGAAAATATTCCGGCGTAACTTGCGACCGCTCCACCAAGGGAGTCTGCTCGCTCTGTGTCTGGCGTCCTTCCACGATAAGCGCGCTCCGGTTGCGGTCGTGGTGCAGCGGAATCGACGGCTCCGCTCCCAGCGCCGCCTCCTGCACTCCCGGCAGCAACCGGCTACGCCGCAGCAATTCGCGCGCAAACACTGCCTCCTGAGCAGCCGTTCCATAAGTGTCCGTCTTCGGATCGTTGGGGCTCGGCAGCCACAACTGGACCGACATCACATGCTCCGGATTGAATCCCAGCGGCGCCTTGCACAAATCCCAAAAACTGCGCAGCAGCAGGCCCGCGGCCACCATCAGCACCAGCGACAGCGCAAACTCCGTCACCACCAGCACGCGCCGCGTGCGCGTCTGCTCCGTGGAACCCTTCGACCCACGCCCCTCCACCCTCAGCGTACTTGCCAGATTCAACCGCCCTGCCTGCCTCGCAGGCGCCAGCCCGAAAATTACCCCGGCTGCGATCGAAGCCGCCAGCGCGATCAGCATCACGGTCCAGTTGATCGACAGGTCGTTCAGCCGAGGCAGGCTCTCCGGAATCAGCCGCAGCAAGAATCCCTTCATGCAGAACAGAATCACCAACCCCGCCACTCCGCCCAGCAGCGAAAGCAGCAGGCTCTCGGTCAGCAACTGCCGGACCAGCCGCTTGCGTGCCGCTCCCAGCGCCTGGCGCACCGCCATCTCCCTTGATCGCGCGCTGGCCCGTGCCAGCAGCAGATTCGCCACATTCACGCAGCCGATCAGTAGCACCAGCGCCACTGCGCCCAACAGCAGGATCAGCGACTGCCGAACGTTGCCCACCACGTTTTCCTTCAGAGGCACCAACCGCACCGTCCACTTGCTGTCGGCCGGATAATCGCCCGGAAATTGCTCCCGCAACGAAGCAACCAATGCGTCCAGATGGCTTTGCGCCGCTGCAACCGTCAGCCCCGGCTTCAGGCGCCCGACCGTTTCCAGGGGCAACCGCAAACTGCGGTTCGGGGACTTAGCCGGATCATCCGAAAAACCCAACGCCGCCCACTGTTCCGTATTCCTCTCGCCCACGGTTCGCCCCGGGTCGCGAAAACCCGGCGGCATCACCCCGATCACCCGATACAAATCGTTGTCCCCGCGCAAACTTCTTCCCACAATGTGCGGATCGCTCCCGAAAGCCCGCTTCCACAACCCGTCACTGATCACCACATCCAGCGTGAACCCCGGCGTTTGATCCTGAGGATCGAACGTCTGCCCCAGCTCCGGTTTCACCCCCAGCATCGCAAAATACGCCGGCGTCACCCCCTCATACTGCATCCGCGATGGCTGCGATACACCCGTCAGGTTCGCCGACCCGAAAATCTCCAGCACAACATACTGAAAAATTCCCGAACGCTGCAGATCTTTAAACTCCGGAATCGAGATGCCCGCGTCGGTAGCGGCCGCACCAGGCAGATCGTCCTCGATGCGTACCAGTTCCTCCGGGTGCGGATAGGGCAGCGGATGCAGCAGCGTCGCATCGACCAGGCTGAAAATCGCCGTGGTCGCGCCGATCCCCAGGGCCATCGTCAGAACCGCGATAGCCGTAAACCCCGGCGACTTGGCCAGCATGCGTATCGCGAAGCGCGAGTCCTGCAACAGGTTTTCAAAAAACGGCAGCCCCTGCTCTGCGTGGTAATCCTCTCTCACTGTCCCCACCCCTCCGAACTTCATCACGGCCTGCCGCCGTGCCTCTTCCACATTCATCCCCGCGCGCAGATTCTCCTCCGTCTGCCGCGCCAGATGCTCCTCCATCTCTTCCCGCAGCCGTTTGTCGTCTCGCCGCCCGGTGGCAAAATTCTTGAGGCGCGCCAGAAACCTTCTCAGGAATCTCATGTCAAGTCCTCCGCCTTCACCGCGAAGAATCGTGCGATGATCGCCGCCGTTTGCTCCCAGTCCCGGGTCTCGGCCTCGAGCAGCTTTCGTCCCGACCGTGTCAGGTGATAGAAACGCGCTCGGCGGTTGTTCTCCGAGGCGCCCCACTCGGACGAAATTGCGCCCTCCTGCTCCAGCTTCAGCAGGACGGGATACAAAGTGCCTTGGTTCACGGCCAGCAGATCCCCGCTGATCTGCTCGATCCGCCGCGCAATCCCATAGCCATGCAGTGGACCGAGCACATCGAGCGTCTTGAGGGCCATCAGCGCCAGCGTTCCCTGCAGAACATCCGCTTTTTCAGTCATAGAGTCGATCTTTGGGTTTCCCACAGGAATCATCGTGCCACACTTCCTTTTGGAAAACAACAGGTAATGATTCGAATGGCCCGAATGTTCGCAACGTCCATGTTATTTCTGCTTGGATTAAACGGACCGAAAATTGCCCTTGCAACAATCGAACAACTCGCCGTAAGTGACCGAAGTTTTCTCCGCGAACGCGGTGCGTTCGATCCAACTTCACGCAGAAGCTCGACGCTGCTCGCGGGACGACCGGCGTTCACGCGACCAATGAGCTCTTTGAGCGTTGTACCAATGTTGCCGACGAATTCGACCTGCCGGCGGTAGTCGATGTCAGCCGAGAGAACGTCGAAGTGAATCAAATTCCGCTTCTTCCCGTGGTTCCAAAAGGTGGGTTAGGTGCCCGCCTCCTTCCGATGCCCGCTGCCGTTTTGTGTTCCCAAATTCTGGCGGCCCGGCTGCTAAAATTTTTCTCCAACCATTTCTTCGCTTTTCTTCCAGAGTGCCTCGGCGTTTTTCGGGTCGAGCGCATAACTGCGCACACCTTCGCTCACCGCGGTGATAGTCACATCATCTGGAACCATTTTGCCCACGTGGCAGTTCTCGCAATACTGTCCGCCGACCTCATCAGCCGGAGCAACTACGGCGGCCCATACCGAAGTTGCGGCTCCTTGAGGAATGGTCTTCAACTGGTAGGGTGCTTTGCCCTCGGGCGCACGCTGCTTATCGATCTGCTCGATCATCTTTTGGATGTGGATGGGGTCCATGTGGCGGCCCAGTTCCGTCCGGACGCCTCCTGGATGTACCGCCGCCGCGCGTATGCCATTCCCTCGATGACGCCTGTCAAAAGCAACGGCGAAGAGGATATTCGCAGTCTTGGACCTACCGTAGGCAACGAAGGGTTCATAAGGCGCCCTCACAAAGTTGGGATCTTCAAGGTCAACGTTGGAGAAGCGGTGCCCGGCAGAGGAGAGATTGATCAGACGCCCTCCCTTGCGGATGAGTGGCGCGATACGGTTGACGAGCACGAAGTGCCCCAGGTGATTAGTGCCGAACTGGGTCTCGAACCCATCGGCAGTGTGGCCTAAGGGTGTGGCCATAACTCCCGCGTTAGCGATAATCGCGTCGAGCCATTCGCCTTTCGCCAGCAGTCCATCGGCACAGGCACGCACGTTCTTAAGGCTGGCCAGATCGAGCTCGACCAGTTCGAAGCTGCCGACGCCAACGGTGGCGTCCTTGCGCACCTGTGCGGCGGCGTTTTCCGCTTTGGCGAGATCGCGCGCCGCGCCCGTGACATGGGCACCGTGGGCGGCTAGTGAGCGGGCGGTCTCAATTCCCAGGCCAGCAGAGACACCGGTAATAAGAATCCGCTTGCCCCGCAGATCGATCCCAGACAATACATCTTCTGTTGTTGAAGTTGCTCCAAATCTGTTCGTCATTGTACTGGCCATTTTTTCTCCTTTGTACGCCTCCGACACATCACTGGTGCTCTGATTGATGACCGCCAATAACAAACGCCGGGCTGCTTGCGGGTAGAGCTCTTTAGATTGACGAGCCATGTATACGGCTCCGCATTCAGTGCGATGGAATCTCTGCCGGTAACATTGAAGACTTCGGGGGGTTCAGCGGTCTTGCGTCTTCATAGAACGCGCCATGAAGTTCTTGGTGCAAATCTTCCCTCATCAAGAGATCCGCTCTTCGCTCAGAGGCGGGTGGCTTCCTACTGACTCCTTCAAGGTTGCTGAAACCACGGCGCGCTGAGTCCCCGATCATTCGAACGCCCGACTCTGCAAGTTCTAAGCCGCGCTTGCCCACTGAGCCGAGGAGATACGCCAGGCCGCTGAGCGCAAGCAGAATCGCAAAGGCAACGCCGAAGAGCAATTCCGCCGCGACCAACTCACGGACGAAATAGAACTGCAGAACGAAGAATGCTGTGAGGACAGCCACGGCGATGCCAGCCATCATGCTTTTGCGCATATTCGCTTTTCAACGACTGAATTGGCAAGCCTTTGAATCTGTGCCCAACCTTTTTTCATGAGCTCTTATCCACCCTCGCTACATTGAAAGCACGGGAAAGCCCAGAAGAGGCGGACCGTAAGTAGCTGAAAGCAAACGAGAATATGGGGAATTCGATGGTTTTCCTACGATGATGAACGATGAGTATTTGACGTTCTTGTCAAGCCGCTGTCAGTCTGCGAGAGCACCTGCTTCCAGAGCAGGTAGTCCTTGTCACGAAATTGTACAGACTCACTATTAGAATCATATGGTTGCAGGGGGCGGTAGCTCAGCTGGGAGAGCACCTGCTTTGCAAGCAGGGGGGGCACCGGTTCGATTCCGGTCACGTCCACCAACCAATTGAAAATCAATCGCTTAAGAAA
>DATNNE010000128.1:0-105854 GCA_035601995.1 Terriglobales bacterium | reverse complement strand
GCGAAAGAATACGCCCGAATCCAACAAGCCCAAGCCGCCATCCCCGGCGCCCTGGCAGGAAACTGGCGCGACCTCCGCACCGTCTTCGAATTCGCCGGCATCGACCAACACAACAAGGCCGAGTGCACAGATCCTTCCTTGCGAGTCCCGGGCGAAGCCAAGGACTCCGCTGCCTCAGGATGACAGGAGGTGGGATCATTAATCTGTGATTGAGAGTGGCGTTGAAAAGAGTGGGCCACCCGAACTCAGGATTACTCTTCCACCTCAGAATCAGGCTTGTTGGCTCCCGAGCGGCGGCGTTTGATCTCCTCCATGCGCTCGCGAATTCGCTTCTCGACGCCTTCGTTGGTGGGATGATAGTAAGTGCGGTCGCGGAGATTGTCGGGCAGGCATTGCATGTCCGCGATTTTGCCTTCGACGTCGTGGGCGTACTGATAGCCTTGGCCGTATCCGAGACCTTTCATCAACCCCGTGGGCGCATTGCGCAGGTGCAGCGGGACAGATTCCGCCGCCGTCGCCTCGACATCCTGCTGCACTTCGGCGTAGGCGGTGTAGAGCGCATTCGATTTGGGCGCGAGCGCGAGATAGACGACGGCCTGGGCAAGCGCGAGATTGCCTTCGGGCATGCCGATGAAATCTACCGCATCGCGTGCCGCCATGCAGAGCGCCAGCGCATTTGGCTCGGCAAGGCCGATGTCTTCGACCGACATGCGCACCACGCGGCGCGCGATGTACAGCGGATCTTCGCCAGCTTCCAGCATGCGCCCGAGCCAGTAAAGCGAAGCATCGGGATCGCTGTTGCGCACCGATTTATGTAGCGCGGAGATGAGATTGTAGTGCTCGTCGCCGGTCTTATCGTAAAGCAGCACGCGTTTTTGCAACGCGTCGGTGACGATGGCATCGGTAATCTCAGCGCCGACTTCGCTGGTAGCGCGGGCTAAAGTAGAGGCAACTTCGAGCACGTTATAGGCGCTGCGCGCGTCGCCGCTGGAATATGCCGCGATCTTCGCTAAGACGGCGTCGGAGGCTCGGAGCTTCATCGCTCCCATGCCGCGTTCTTCATCGGCCAGCGCGCGCTTGAGCAGCCGCACGACTTGCTCCTCGGTGAGCGGTTTGAGCACATAGACGCGGCTGCGCGACAAAAGCGCCGAGATGATCTCGAACGACGGATTCTCGGTAGTCGCGCCGATCAGGCGGATGTTGCCCTTCTCGACGTGCGGCAGGAATGCATCTTGCTGGGCTTTATTGAAGCGATGGATCTCGTCGATGAAGACGATGGTCCGCGTGCCATACTGACGCGCGCGTTCGGCGTCGGCCATAACCTGCTTGATCTCCTTGATGCCGGTCAGCACGGCGGAGAACTCGATGAACTCGGCTTTGGTCATGCGCGCGATGATCTGCGCAAGGGTGGTCTTGCCGGTACCGGGCGGTCCCCAGAAGATCAGCGAGCCAATATCGTCGCGCTCAAGCTGAGTGCGGAGCGGCTTGCCGGGAGCGACGAGATGTTCCTGGCCCACAAACTCATCCAGCGTCCGCGGCCGCATGCGATCAGCGAGCGGCCGGGTCCGGTCGCTGGAGTTGTCGCCGCTCGGGATGGTTTGGAAAAGGCTCACCAACCTATTTCACCACAGAGTCACCGAGACATAGAGAAAAATAGGGATTGTTGGCACTCAGCTCCGAAGAGTTGTTTGGCTTAAAGGTTTTGTGTTCTGTGTGACTTTGTGTCTCTGTGG
The DNA here is from genome assembly GCA_035601995.1 of Terriglobales bacterium. Lineage (GTDB taxonomy): Bacteria > Acidobacteriota > Terriglobia > Terriglobales > Acidobacteriaceae > JABDBE01. Next base: position 104,121 of record DATNNE010000128.1, on the reverse strand, counting down.
TGAGCGGCTTGGCGGGCTATTTCGTACAGAAGGATACTCGCGGCTACGCCGGCGTTCAGGGATTCCACGTTCGGCGAGTGGGGGATAGCTACGGTCTCGGTCATCTCCGCGAGCAATTCATGCGGCATGCCCGCGCCTTCGCTTCCGATGAAGATGGCCAACGGCCCTGTCAGATTGGCTTGGCCGAGTGGCGTGCCTTTGTGCGATGAGGTTGCGATGAGGCGCAGGCCGAGCTCGCGCATCTGGTCTAGAATTTCCGGCAGCTTTGTCTGGACGATGGAAAGTCGGAACACTGATCCCGCCGAGGCGCGGATCGCTTTGGAGTTGAATGGGCTGACCGTGCCTTCTCCCAGCAACACGCCTCCGGCGCCGAAGGCTTCCGCTGAACGCAGAATGGTTCCGAGATTCCCCGGGTCTTGCACTCCGGCAATCGCCAGCAACGGCCCGGCCTGCGACTTCGCCAGGACATCTTCCAGCTTGAATGGCTTACAGCGTACGAGTGCCGCGACTCCTTGCGGCGTCTCGCTTGCGACTGCGCTGGCAAATAGCTTGTCGGGCAAGAGCAGCGTTTCCACGTGGGCGGCGAGTTGGGGCAGCAGGCGCTCGACGCGGTTTTCGGCGGATGCGCGGAAGAACACGGCTTTGAATTTCAGCCCGCTGCGGATGGCTTCTTCGAGAATGCGCATGCCTTCGATGGCGCAATAGCCGTCGAGCGTGAGTTCGCCATGGGCAAAGGCGGCGCGCAGCTCTTTGACGAGGGCGTTGTGCCGTCCTTCGATGCGTCGCAAACGGCCTTGCATGGCCGGGTCGTGGGTGGTTGAGCGCTTCTTCACAGTCGTTCTCAGTGGTCTCCGCGTTTTAGGACTTGATAATACTCGACTATCACAAAGTCTTAAATCGCAGAGGTCGCGGAGATGCGAAAGTCTTGGAGCGCTCCGAAATGTGGAGCCGGCCTCGGTTTATCTCTCCTTGCAGTGGAGGGCCGTGGTATGTTAGCTTTCGCGGATTCAGAACAGTATTGGGAAGGAAGCGTGTGCGCGCGGAAATTCTCAAGATCAACAGCGAGAAGCCGGAGGCGTCATTGATCCGGTATGCGGCCGATCAGATTCGGGCGGGCGAAGTATTGGGCATGCCCACCGACACATTCTACGGCTTGGCCGCCGATCCTTTTAATCTGCGCGCCGTCGATCGCGTGTATGAGATCAAGTCGCGCTCGCGGCACAAGCCGCTGTCGCTGTTGATCGAGAGCGAAGAGCAGGCTGAGGAATTAGCCCGGCCGCTGCCCGATGAGTTCTACAAATTGGCTCGCCGTTTCTGGCCAGGGCCTCTGACCATCATTGTGAAAGCCGCTTCGCGGTTGCCGTTGAAAGTCACTGCCAACACCGGCAATGTGGCTCTGCGCATACCCAGCGCCAAGATTCCCCTGGCGGTGGTGCAGGCTGCAAAAATTCCGATTACCGCGACCTCTGCGAATCTGAGCGGGGAATCAGAGTGTACGACGGCGGAAGCGGTGCGCGATCAATTGCAGGAGCGTATTTCTATCATCGTGGACGGTGGCACGTCGCCGCGCGAAACGGCTTCGACGATTGTCGATCTTACCGACGAGGAAGCCCGTTGGCGCATCATGCGCGAAGGCGCAATCTCTTCTCAGGATATTTCTGAGTTCTTCGCACAAGGATGAGCGAAGTAGCTGCGAACCGGCCTGTGCGACGCCATTGGCTTCTGTGGCTGGGGGCGTTGGCTGCCGCCGTCCTCTTTTGGCTGGCTTCGATTTGCGTAGGAATCGTGCGCCAGGCCTCACGACAGGAAATCCATCCCGCCGACGCTCTCGTAGTCTTCGGCGCGGCGGAGTATTCCGGTCGCCCGTCTCCCGTATACCGGGCCCGCCTCGATCATGCCTTCGACTTGTTTGAAAAGGGCGTTGCTCCCGTGGTCATTACGACCGGCGGGGCGGCGGCGGATCCCAGTTACAGCGAAGGCGGGGTGGGCCACGATTACCTGATGCATCGCGGGATCCCTGACTCTAACCTGATCGAGGAAACCCAGGGTTCGGACACGGCGCAATCCGCCGAACGTATTGCCGTGATCATGCGAACCAATCACATGCACAGTTGTGTGGCGGTGAGTGATGCGTATCACGTTTTTCGCATTCGCAAGCTGCTCGAGCACGAAGGAATGCAGGTGTATGTTTCGCCGCGACCCGATTCGCGTCCGCACTCGCTGTGGCAGCGCGCGGAGGCGGTGCTGCGCGAGGCGGTTAGCTATATGGTTTGGCGGCTGCATGCGCCAGTGTAGGGTTTCAGGGATTATGAGTTCGCGCTCAAGTTTGCTCCCTAAGATAGAATAACCATGAGGTAGTCGTGGCACAGATGACGCGAGAAGTTTCGAAGCTGCTGGAACAAGCGCTCTCGCTCTCGATTGAAGAACAGGAAGCGTTGGCGGATTCTCTGATTTCCAACCTTGGCGGCAAGGTGGACGAGGGTTTACAAGCAGCTTGGGAAGCCGAGATCGGGAAGAGGATCGCCGAGCTGGATTCTGGCACGGCGAAAACCACGTCATGGGCCGAAGTACGCCGGCGGAACTTGGCGAAACTGCCTGATGCCCGATAGGGCAGTCGAGCTTCATCGAGAAGCCGCAGCCGAATTCGACTCAGCGTTTGACTGGTACCTTGAGCGCAGTCCAGACGCTGCTCGGAAGTTCGACGCTGAAGTTGATCGCGCGCTTACGCAGATTCTCCGGGCTCCCCAGCGTTGGGCGGCTGGCCCGCATAACACTCGCAAGTTCTTGCTTAGACAATTTCCTTTTACTCTGATTTATCGGGAACGCGCGCTTGGAGATATTCAGGTCGTGGCTGTCGCGCACACCAGTCGCAAACCTGGCTACTGGAAACGGCGACGCTAGTTCAGCCCCTACCAACCCATCTTTTTTCTTAGCTCTGTGATGTGGGCTGCGTGGTGTTTGCCGTGCCAGGCGTAGAGCGCCAGATTCCTGTCCAGAGACACAGTGCCTAATTCCGGATGGCGGAAGGTTCGTTTCCAGTCGGATGGTTGCAGCGAGCGCAGCAGGCGTACCCAGCGATTGTGTAATGAATCCAGCAGAGAGATAGAAACTTCCAGCGGCGTCGAGTGTACCTCGGAGGTATCCGCCCAGCGATCTTCCTTGTAGGGTTTGATGGTGGGCTCGTCTTCGGTGAGCGCTAGCTTGTAGCGCACGTACGCGTTCATGTGGCTTTCTGGGACGTGATGCACGACCTGCCGCACGGTCCATCCGCCTTCACGATATGGGGTTTCGATCTGCTCTGGAGACAGGTTCTTGATTGCGGCGCGCAATGCAGCAGGGGCCTGCTCGATGTCGTCGATGAATTTGCTTCGCTGGGTTTCGCTGGCGGGGCCGTCGAACGTGAATTTTCCGATGGGATAACGTGGGTCAGTCATGTTCGCCTCTGCCGGTGGGATTGGGTACACGAGTCAGATGAACGCGGTTGAAGGAAAGCTGCAAATTCTCAGCGAACTAGAGCCAGGATTCTCACCGGGCCGTCGGAGCCGCTTTCCAGCTTCGTCGGGGCGACGACGACCATTCCACCGGTCGCTGGCGCGCGATCCAGGTTGGCAACGTTTTCCAGTTGGTAGACACTGTGCGATAGGGTGTATTGGCGGACCGGGAAGTCTTTCGACAGACCGTAGTCGATGCTCAAGGTGTCAATGCCGAGGCCTAGCGCGTTGCGTCCTGCAATCAGAAACTTCGCTGCATCTTGCGAAAATCCCGGAAAGTGCATGGTGCCGACGCGGTCGGCGTTGCGGTAATCCTTGATTGAGTTCCAACGAGAATCCCATCCGGTGCGCGCCATGATTACCGAGCCAAGAGGAATGTGGCTATGGGCTTCTTCCCACTTGGCAATGTCTTCGACGGAAATCTGATAGTCGGGACGGTTCGCAGTGTTCGCGGTTACGTCCAACACAACCAGCGGCGCAATCAGGCGCTCGGTGGGAATCTGATCTACGGTCCAGAGGCCGCGCGCAAAATGGGCAGGGGCGTCAATGCGAGTTCCGAACAGTTCGGGAGACGAAAGAGATTTTCCGGCGGGTTCGTGAGCCAGCGCGTGAAGATCTACTGGATGGGTCAGATCTATGACGGCATGAAATTCAGTCGGCGACGACGAGTTGGGATGGCGCTGCGCAAACAGGAAGAGCGCCAGTGCCAGCACATAACCTACGATTAACGTGCGAATCTTCATCGTTTGTTGACTTCTGTCGGTGTGGCTGCGAAATCTTGATAAAACAATTAGATGCGGGGAACTTTTCCCGAGGTGCTCTTTAGATTCTCCATGGCGCGAAGAGAAGCTTCAAGGAACCGGGGGACATGAACTAGTGGAGAGTGGAAAACGTTGCAAGCAACGTTTCTTTGAGGATTTATGCGAGGAAGAATGCAGTCAGCGCTGCGGTCAAAGTACCCAGGAAGTTAACAGCATCATTGCTCAAAAGTTTTCGTCGCTCCAGCAAGGCGCCCAAATAGCTGTCAACGATCGTGCCAGCCACTGCGGCAGCGATTGAGATGCCCAGCCATCTGAAGGGTATCAGCCTGGTTAGAAAGCAGACGCCGCTGACAAAGGCAGCGGCGGTAATGCCGGCCAGGGTTCCAGCCCAGCTTACTCCTCCGTCGGTTCCGGCGGCTACTTCTTGCCAGGTGGTGATCAGCCGCGCTTTCGCGCTTCGAGCTTGACCCAGTTCGCTTGAAACTGTGTCGGCAGCAGCCTCGGAGAGCGCGGCCGAAAGGGCGAGAAGGAAAGCCGCTTTTTCTGTGCTCAGCGCTGACAAGCCGGCACAACCCGCTGCCACCGCAAGATTAGCTACAACTTGCAAGGCGGTTCGGCCGTCCAGTTTTTCGGCTGTTCCCAACGTCTCTTTGCGGCGATAGCCGAAGCGAGTGGAAATCCAGGTCAGCGCGAAAACCGAAACCAATGCGGCAAATGCGCCGGGGCCAGCGCCTGCGTATAAAAGAAAACAAACTATGGCTCCCGCTATGGCGCCGGAGAGACTTACCCCGCGCACCCTGCGAGCCAGGGTGGTGAACACCACGGTGACGATCGTGGCCGTCCAAAAGGGGCGCACTGCGGCGAGTTCTGCAAGAGTCTCCACAGTTCGAGTCAGGTCAGCCACTGGGAAGATTGTCGCTCCGATTGGCTTCTGCAGAGCAGGTGCCAAGCCCGTCACTACTATCTATAGGGTTGCACCCGGTGCAGGCCCAGTGTATCGTGCTTTCACTCTGGGTTACCGGGGACAGCTTTGTGCATCCAACGGTTGGATGTAGTTTAAACTCACGATCGCGAGCTTGCGGGGGTTTCTGGTAGTGGAGCATGGCCGTGGACGTCCGCGCCTAAACTTCTCGAGTGCAGGGTGAAATATGGCAGCTTCGGTTTGGTCTGGGTATCTAACCTTCGGTTTGATTTCGATGCCGGTGAAGCTGTTCTCCGGCGCGCGCAGTTCGGGGATCTCGTTCAACATGCTGCACCGCGAGGACCTGTCGCGCCTGAAGCAGCAATATGTTTGTCTCGCCGACGGCAAGGTGGTGGAGCGCAGCGACATCGTGAAGGGCTACGAGTACCGCAAGGATGAGTACGTGGTGATTGAGCCCGAGGAGATCAAGAAGATCGAACCGCAAACAGCCAAGACGATGGAGATTCTGGAATTTGTAAAGACCAGCGAGGTCGATCCGGTTTACTTCGAATCGTCCTATTACATGATTCCAGACGAGGCTGGCCGGCGGCCGTACGCGCTGCTCACCAAGGCGATGGAAGAGAGCGAATACGTTGCCATTGCCAAGCTCACCATGCATAACCGGGAGTACACGGTGTTTCTGCGTCCGCACGAAGGCGGAATGATGTTGCACACGATGTACTACAAAGAAGAGGTCCGGGAGGTCGAGGGATTCGGCGCGCCCGATGTCGAACTCAAAGACGCAGAAGTCAAGGTGGCGCATCAGTTGATCGAGGCGCTGGCGGCCGAGTGGGACCCCGAGAAATATCACGACACCTTTCAGGATAATCTTAAGAACCTGATCCAGACGAAACTGGAAGGCGGCAAGATTGCGGAAGTGGAGAAGCCGAAGAAGCTCGCCCCGGTTGTCGATTTGATGTCGGCTCTTAAGCAGAGTCTGGCTGAGATGGAGGGAAAGAAAAAGCCAGCGGCGACCGCTCCGCGCGAGCCGGCGGGTACGGGAAAGAGGTCTCGCGGGCGGGGATAGAAGCACTCGGCATCTGGCACTTAGCATTTAGCCTTAACATTTTCGACTGGCAGCCTTCTCGCTCGCCACCTCTCTGATCATCGCCTACGTTGTTCCGCAGGCAACCTTGTGATCACCTACCGGCACTAAACTTCAAGGGCTAACTGCTAATTGCCGATTGCTAAGGGCCGCGTCTCTGGCGCAGATTGCGGCCAGCCGTTAGAATGGAGAACTCTTCCAGGATTCTATGCAGAAATGGATTTTGTGGCTGGGGTGTCGATGACAGGGGTGCGCGCGGCGGCTGTTCTGGTTCTCATGTTGATTACTATAAGTTGCGGGGAGACCTACCGCCCGGTGGCGACTCCCATCGCGCCCAACCCACCAAATCCCGGATTTGCTCACGTGGTCATTGTGATTAGTGGGAACGGTTCGGCGCATCCTGGCGCCAGCACATCGATCGATGTTTCCGGTGATTCACCTGTGTCTCAATCCACCTTAGGCCTGATGCCGGTGCAGGCTGCCCTGGTGCGAAATGGCACGAGCGTCTACGTAACGAACAGCGGGGATGATACAGTTTCCACATTCTCCCCTTCCTCGGCTGTGCCGGTTACGACGATCAGCTTGCCTACAGGTTCGAGGCCGACGTTCGCGGCTACAACCGAAGGGGCCACGGTTTACATCGCCGACTCGGGGAGCAATACGGTTCTCGCGATCGATACAACCAGCAATGTGATCGAAGTGCCCCTATCCGGCGTGCCGGTCGGGGCTAATCCAGTCGCACTGGCCGAAACACCGAACCAACAATATCTCTATAGCGCGAATCAGGGCACGGGCGGCACTGGTGGTTCGGTGACCAGCATCAATCCCATCGACCGGACGGTTAACCCGCCTATCGCGAACGCTACGTGGATTTCGCCAGTGTCAGTCTTGGCGCGATCGGACAGCAATCGAGTCTACGCGCTGGATCAGGGGAGTGGTTTAGTATCGGCGATTGATACCGCGGCCAATGCAGTGGTCAATAGCGTTTCGGTGGGCGTAGGGGCGAATTTTATGGCATATGATCCGACGCGAAATCGGCTGTATGTTGCGAACCCCGCGAAGAACACCGTAACCTATCTGGACGCATCGAGTGATGCGCTTTCGGCGGTAGTTATTCCGGTGGCGAATCCGGTCTCGGTGGCGGCTCTGATTGACGGCAGCCGGGCTTATATATCGACCGCGGCGTTGACGATTACGAACGGCATCACGTATGTGACTTCCAGTGTCACGGTTATCAACGCCTCGACTGGAAGCGTCAAAACCACGATTCCTGTGACCACGGTTCCACAGGTGTGCACTTCAAACCCGTCTGAGCTTTCGATGGCAGCGGCTGCCGACAGTACCAGAGTTTACGTGGGGAACTGCGATGCGGGAAATGTGGCGATTATTCAGACTTTGAACGATGCGCTGGTGCTGCAAATGCCCGCTCCCGAGAGCGCTTCGTTCTCGTCGAGCGGAACTCCACTTCCGCAGAATCCGGTGTTCGTAGTGGCTGGGCCATAGGGCGGAATCTTAATCTCGTATTCCTTCGGTACTCGAAATCCAAGTCGCGACGTTAATGTCCCACCGCGGCTGCCTGTTCGGGCTGCCGTGAGGAATTATGTCGTAAGGCGATATTCAGGAATACATTGCCAACCGGAGTTTCGAAGCAGATAACCAGCGCCTCGGTGTCTTCAGTGCTTTTCGGTCCGTGTTCGGAGGTATGGAGTACGGGAGGATGCACGCGAAAATGGAATCCCTGATCGTTTAGCGATGTGACGGCGTTGCCAATGACTTGATTGGCCAATTCGCAGACGGTTTCGCGTACCAGGTCGTCCGATTCGGGCAGTTCCGCTCCGGCGAATTTGCTGGCTACGCGCACGGCGGTCTGCGGGTCGAGATCGATGACGATGCGTCCTTCGATATCCCCGGTCACCCAGATCAGCGCCGCGACGCCTTTGCGGCGGTAAGCCTCTTGATCCATGCTGAGGTTGCCGACGGACGTAGGACATTGCAGTCCCTGCGCCAACACGGCATCGGCCGCGTTGATGAAAGGCTGAATCAACTCCATCTTCATTTCAGGCTCCCGCGCCCGCGGCCTGAGCCGCAGTGCCATCCTCACCCATTACGTACTTGATCACTTCGTACAAGACCTCCGGCTTGACCGGCTTCTGCACGAAATGACGCGCGCCCCGTTGCAGCGCGGCCACGATGTTCTCCTGATATCCGACCGAGGACACCATGACGATGCGCGCTTCCGGGTGTTGCTGCACGATTTTCTCGGCAGCTTCAATGCCCTCCATCTGGGGCATGGTGATGTCCATGAGCACGATGTCGGGCTTGAGGCGCTCATATTCGGTTATGGCGGTCACGCCGTCTCCGGCTTCGCCTGCTACCTGACCGCCGAATGTTTCGATCATCCGGGCCAGATTCTTGCGCGCGAAGACGGAGTCGTCGACCACGAGGTAGCGGACTGGCTGACCGTCTTTGCTGCGTTTCACTGCTGCGAACTGCTCCATATACAACCTCCCGCCGCTTCAAGTTCCGACATCATGTCTTGCTTGCCGGACAAAATCAGTTCCTGCCGACTCCGGCGGCTCTGCCGCCGTCTTCTACTTTGGCACCAGTCTTTCGGTCCTGCATGCATTGCGCTTGCAAAGTGTTGGCGAGCGCATCGAGTGCGATCACGCGCACCGCATAGCCGCGCTCGATGGCGGCCTTCGGCATACCAAAGACCACGCAAGATTCCTCGCTTTGGGCAATCGTCATGCCGCCCGCTGTTTTTACCAGGCCTAGCCCGTGTGCGCCGTCCTCTCCCATGCCCGTCATGAGCACCGCAATGCCCTTTTCGCCGAATTCCTCGGCGACGCTCTTGAACAGCACATCGACCGAAGGACGATGCCCGTTGACCCGCGGTTCGTCGCTGAGCACGGCGACGTCGCCCAGGGTCAGTCGCTTGACTTTGAGGTGCCGGTTTCCGGGGCAAATGAGGGCTCGACCGGCCAGCAGCAAGTCTCCCGACTGTGCTTCCTTGACCGTGATGGCGCAGATTTCCTCCAATCGGCGGGAAAACATTTCGGTGAATCCTTCCGGCATATGCTGCACGATCAGGATGGTTCCGGGAAAATTCTTGGGCAGCTGCGGCAATATATATTGCAGCGCTTGCGGTCCGCCGGTAGAAACCCCAATCGCCACGATGCGCGTGGCTCGTGTCTGAGTATCGGGCTGAGGCTTGGGGGATGGGTTCGGAGATTCGAGCGGGGCCGAGATTGTGACGCGCCGACTGTGGGCGGCGCCCTTGATTTTGGCAATGAGCTCGCGCGCGATTTCCGGCATGTTGGCTGAGACATCGCTCGGCTTGGCGACGAAATCGAATGCTCCCATGGATAGAGCCTGCAGCGTCACCGACGCTCCCTGGGTGCTGTGGGAACTTACGACGATGACCGGCAGCGGATGGCGCAGCATGATTTCTTTCAGCATGTCCAGGCCGCTCATGCCTGGCATGTCGAGATCGAGGGTGATGACTTGCGGTTTCATTTCTTCGATCTTTTTCAGACCGAAATTCCCATCCATGGCGGTGCCGACAACTTGTATAGAGCTGTCGGTCTGAAGGATTTGTGGAATCAGCTTGCGCATCAGCGCTGAATCATCCACGACTAGCACGCGTACAGGAGGCGTCATGACTGTCCTCCCATGGCCATTTGCGGGATACGCGTGCGCTCGGAATGTGACAGGAGCAGACCCACACCAGGACCGCCAACCGCATCGGGCCTTGACGTGGCGAAGCGTTCGACAATGGCGGCGAGATTCAGAATGAGGACCACATGCCCGCTGCCCAGAATCGAGGCGCCGCTGACTAAGTCGGTCTCGGCGGTCTGCTCATCGAGGGCTTTGATGACCAATTCCTCTTCGCCCTCGATTCCGTCTACCAGCAGCCCGAGTTTGCGCTCACCTATCGCGATGACGAGCACGAAGACTTTCTGCGCTCGCCCGTCGGCACGCTCTTCTGGGGGACGCCCCAAGCGAGCTACGGGCAAAACGCTGTTGCGCAACTGCAGGACTTCGCAGTTATCGACGCGATGTATCTCGGACTCGTGGGCGCGGGCAATCTCGGCAACCGCGTTTAGCGGAATCGCATACAGACGCTGCTCTACGCGAAACAGCAGCGCTTTGATGATGGCGAGGGTCAAGGGCAATTGCAATCGGAAGGTGGAGCCCTGCCCCGGGCGGCTGACCACGTGCACCGTGCCCTTGAGGCGATGCAAGACACTTTGCACGACATCGAGACCGACGCCGCGTCCGGAAATTTCAGTGATCTCGTCGGCTGTGCTAAACCCGGGGCGGAAGATGAGGTCCAGAATGTCAGCTTCGCTGAGCCGGCTGGCTTCTTCGCGCTTCAGAAGTCCGCGTTCAATGGCGCGGGTTTTGACCTTTTGCGAATCGATGCCGCGGCCATCGTCACTGATTTCCACAATGACCTGATTGCCCTGATGGTAGGCCTCGAGGCGGATAGTTCCCTGGGCAGGCTTGCCGGCGCGAGCACGCTCCTCGGCGCTTTCGATGCCATGTCCAATCGCATTTCGAACCAGGTGTGTCAGAGGTTCGGCGATAGCGTCCAGCAGGCTTTTGTCCAGGGCGGTGTCTTGTCCGTTCAGAACCAGTTCGACCTGCCTGTCGCACTGCTTGGCAACGTCGCGAACCATGCGAGGAAATCGGCGAAACAATTGCTCGACTGGTACCATGCGGACCTTCATCACCGACCGCTGCAGATCATTCAAGACCCTTGATTGAAAGGCCATAGCATCGGCGAATCGGCCGCGCATGGCTTCTTTGGGATAGCGCATGGCGAATTCGTTGAGCACCTGCTGCAGCATGGATTTTCCGATGATCAGTTCGCCAACCAGATTGAGCACGATATCGATTCGCTCAGCGTCCACGCGCAGCACATTTTCCGCGGGCGCGGGACTGGGCCTGGCTGCGGCCTCGCGGTCGGGAGATGAGGTCAGAACGGTTTCGATTTCCGGGACCGGCTCGGTTGCAATCTTTTCCTCGAGCGTTCCGGCTGCGGTTGCCGCGGTATCAATTGCGGGAGGATTTGGAACGCCGTTAGCCGCCTTCGTTTTCTGAACCGTCTTCTGGGAGGGGGTTCCAATGTTCTGGATGTGGACCTGCGAAATGACAGTCGGGATGCGACACTTTGCGCTCAGAAACTCTGCCGTCTGATCACTCGCCACCAGCAACTGAAACTGCATCGCGCTCTTGGTGGATCCCGGCTCTGGCCGAGTTCCAAGGACTTCTCCGTGTTCCGACAGCGCCTTGAGCACCAGTTGCTGGGCGGCGATGGGCATGGCGCAGTTTGGGTCGATCTGCGCAACGACGTGGTACACGTTCTTCCCCTGCTTTAGCGCGGCTTGCGTGGCGAGCTTCTCATACTCCGTCCAGACGACTTCAGGGGCAGAAGTGGCAGGGGCTTTCGGGCTGCGCGGCTTCCGGGTCTTCGGATCTCGCGCCATTTTGCGGATCATCTTCCGCACCGGTTCCGCCGAAGGCAACTTCGATCCTTCGCGATAGGAAGTCAGCATCGCGCCGAAAGTATCCGCCGCGGCGAAAGCGACCTCTGCGAGGGGAGCAGGACTTACGGCTGCTTCCAGCGCTAAGGCATCCTCGAATTCATGTGCGAGTTCGCTAAGTTCGTGGTAACCCACCGCGGCCGAGTCGCCCTTCAAGGTGTGCACGATTCTACGTATCGTGCGGACGGGTTCGAGATCGCCCGGCTGCTTTTCGAGTTTCAGAGTCTCGTCGTTGAGCGACTGGAGCAATTCCAGAGCCGTCTCAAAGAAGAGTTCTTTCAACTCCGCCGCGCGCTCGTCGGGGAACTGGCTCACTCGGCCACCTCGATCTTCTGATACGCGGTGCCGGTCTCGCGGTAAATCATGTTGAACTTGTCAGTCAGGCCCAACAAGCTTTCCGCATGGCCCACGAACAAGTAGCCGCCGGGATTCAGGCAGCGGAAAAACTTCTCGACCAGGCGTTTCTGTTCAGCTTCATCGAAATACATCATGACGTTGCGGCAGAAAATCACGTCGTTGCGCTGTGGCAGATATTCCGTTTTCAAGTTGTGAAAGTCGAAATGGACCAGTTCCTTGAGCGCCTTCTTGACGGCATAACGGTCGCCAACTTTGTCGAAATGACGAAGCCGGAAACTGTAATCGACCGAAGCCATTTGACTCTCTGAGTAAGTGCCTTCCTGGCCTGCCCGCAGTACCGAATAACTGATGTCACTGGCGAGGATTTCCAACTTCCAGGGTGGAGGGATCAGAGGTTTTGGAAAAGGCGTGTCGTAGCTCGAAGGATTGCGCAGCGCATGGTAGGAGAGCGCGTCGGCAACCTGCATCGCCATGGTGTAGGCTTCCTGGCCGGTCGAACATCCGGCGCTCCACAGGCGCAACGAAAAATCCTTATGCTGCTGCTTGCGGCGAAGGATGTCGTCGAGAACGTGTTTGTGAAACAGATCGAGTTGCGCCTTGTTGCGAAAGAAGCTGGTCTCGTTGACTGTGAGATTTTCCAGGAGCTTGCTTAGTTCTTCTTTTCCTTCGTTGCTGATGAGCAGCCGATAGTAGCTGTAAAAGGAGTCGAGCTTGCATTCTTTAAGGCGGCGCTGCAAGCGATCCTGCAAGAAGTCGGCGCGGCGGGAGTCGAAGTGCATTCCGCACTCGTGATAGACCAGCGCCTGCAAGAGTTTCAGTTCGGGTTCGGTGAGTGCCGCTTGTACGCCTGCTGTTCCCATGCGCTTTTCTGTCACCTGTTCTTGCTGCTATTTCGAGGCCGCAGCGGCCCGTACGTTTTCCGCGGCAGCGGGTTGAGCACCACTCTTGGGGGCTTCGTTCTTCAACCGGGTTCCGCTGAACTCCAGCACTTTGTCGATATCCAGCAAGACGATCAACCGGCCCTGGTACTTGCCGAGGCCGGTCACGCAGTTCAATCCGCCTTCCACAAATTCGGTGGGAGAAGGATCTATGTCCGCGGTTGGAATCTTGAGCACGTCGGACGCAGAGTCCACGATCAGCCCGCAGAGCCGGCCCCGGTGCTCGACCACCAGGATTCGATTGCGCTTGTTGGGAGCGACTGTGATTTCCCCGAGCCGCTTCCGCAGATCGAGCACTGAGACAATCTTCCCGCGCAAGTTGATGACGCCCTCGACGTAGTCCGGGGCGTCCGGCACGACGGTGATTTCTGGCACACGCACGATTTCGCGAAGCGCGGTGATGGGTACGCCGTAAGTCTCGCGGCCCACTTTGAAGCCGACAATGTGCAGTTCTCGATTCATTCCTGAAATCCTAAAGATCAGCTATTCGATCCCGCAACCGCTTGCCGAGTTCTGCCTCTGGCACTCTCTTCGCGATGTGACGCCACGGCTTCCACCTGCTCCAGCATGAATCGGCCCATGGAGTCGAGTAGATCGCGCGACATTTTTGACATCTGCTCCGCCGAAGCGGCCAGTTCGGTCGATCCTGAGGTGGTGTTCTGCACCAACTCGCGCATCCGTTCCATCGCTTTGACGACGGCGTGAGCTCCGGAAGCCTGCTCTTCCACCGCCGAATTGATTTCATGCGTGATCTCGTTCAAGCGCGTGGTGGCGCGGGCAATCTGTGAGGATCCGTGCGACTGTTCGTTGGTGGCGGCGCCGATCTCCTGCGCGAACTTGTAGACTTCCGTGACAACATTCGAGATCTTACGCAACGCTGTGTTGAGTTCCTCTCCGTGCCCCAAACCTTCGTTCACAATGGCGGTGCTGCGGTTCATGTTCTCAACTGCCTTGCGAGATTCCTTCTGGATGCTTTGGATGAGTTCGGAAATTTCCTTAGTGGATTGGGCGGACTTTTCCGCCAGCTTTCTGACTTCGTCGGCGACCACGGCGAAACCTAATCCATGCTCTCCAGCGCGCGCGGCTTCGATGGCCGCATTCAGCGCCAGCAGATTGGTTTGTTCCGCCAGATCATCGATGACTTCAATGATCTTGCCAATGTCATCGGCTCGTTGACCCAGCACGTCGATAATTTCGCCCGAAGATTGAATCGTCGTGTTGATGCGATTCAGGCCGTCGGTGGCTTTCTCCATGGTCGCGATGCCATTGTGAACTTCTTCGCGCGAGCGGTTAGAGATGTCGAGCAGAACTTTGGCGGTATCCGCCACGCGCTGGATCGAAGCCACCATCTGATCGATGGACGCGGAGGTTTCGCTGACGCTGGACGCCTGCACCTTGGTGCTCTTCACCATGTTCTGCACGTTGACGCTCATTTCGTGCATGGTGCTGGTGACTTCGTCGATCGCTGACGACGTTTGCAGACTGATCTTGGCCGATTCGTCGGACGCTCCCGCCACTTGATTGGAAGCGCTGGCCACCTGCTGTGCGGCATCGCGCCCGTTGCGTACCAGCTTTCTCAAGCCTTCGATCATGCGCGCGAAGGCCTTGCCCAGCGTGTCGTTCTTGGATCGTGGCTGGACGTCGACACCCAGATTCCCGCCGGCGATGGATTCTGAAACTGACGCCATTTCCCTGAGGTAGGTGACCATGTTGGAGAAAGTTCGGGCCAGTTCGCCGATTTCATCACTGCGATGAATGTCGATTTCATGATCCAGATCCCCAGCGTCGGCGATCTGCCGCGCGATTCGCATTAAGTCGTTGAGTGATGTGGTTATCGATTTCGCCGTGGTGTAGGCGATGACTACGCCGAGGGTCAGCGCGACCAGCGTGCTCAATAATGCAATCACGAATGTTGCCGTGCCCGCGGTTTCGTCGGACTTTCTTCGTGCCTCGAGCACTTTGGTATTTTCGAGATCAGCCACGTCCAGATATTCGGTGGCGTTTTTCACCCAGGAAGAGGCGTCTTTCTGCAAATAGAAAATTTGGAGTTCCGCGACGGTGGCGTTGCCGCTGTCCACTTCTTTGCGCTTATCCATTAACGGCGCGGCGAATTCACGAGCCCAGCTCTGTTCGCTGGCCTGCACTTTTTCCAAAGCGGTCCGCTGCTGCTCGGAGGTCGTGAGGCTCTCGCCAGTCTGAAGTTTTTCTTCCAGCACTCGCATGCCGTCATTCAGCCGATCAACCTCGCGAGTGTCGCCGCTGAGCAGGTAGTTGCTCAGCGACAGGCGGTTCTGCATCATCTGGAACCGGATCTTGTCGGTGGTCGCGGCCATTTGCAACGCCTGGGAAGCCGCAGCCTTGGCGCTATGCTCCCGTTGCACCGCGATGAGGTTGATAAGGAAAAGCACAACGACCATCGCAAGGACGGCTCCGAAGTTTAGGTAGAGTTTCTTGCCAATGGTCATGCGCTATTCCTCCGCTCGTCTCGTTTCCTGCAGTGCGCCTCCCAGCCCAAATCTGATCCAAAATCAGTTCGCTGCTGTGCCGAAACCAGTTCCAGTCATTTGCTGGTCCTGGTTAATCCTGGGGTTGGAACTTGAACTCCACGGTTCCAGAGCTCTCGCCGTCGGCCGGCTCAAATTTCCATTTCTTCAAAGCATCCATAGCGGCGTTGACCAGGATGGGATTTCCGCCGACGACCTTTGTATCTTTCAGGCTCCCGTTGGGCGAAACCACGACCATTACTTTGACTGTACCGGTAATGTTCATCCGCTTGGCCAAGTCTGGATAAGCCGGCATTACTTTGGTTTTCGCTTTGCGAGTCAATTCTCCTTGCGCCATCGCAGGCAAGGGATGGAGAGTTGTTGCGAATGTCGCCACCAACGCCAAAAGGCCAGCCACTGCCCACCGCCGCATCTTCTTCAAAGACACTGCTCCTCCCGGTGACAAACCCCGTTTTGCCAAAGCAATGTCCTTGCCACGATTCGGAGCCTACGATAACGACGGCGGTGTTGCGTGTAAGAGACTATTGGTCAGTAGTTTACCCGGCTTTTATGGTCCGGTATGATCAACTCTAGGCAGGTCGAATTCGTCTCACCGGGGCCTCGTATTATCAGACTGAGACGATTTGCGACGTTTTGCCAAGATTTCATACTTCGGCACTCCAAACGCTATTCCCTTGACTCAAATTGAGATGCCAGTCTATTTTTCTTGTATATTCAATTACTTGTAGTTTGACGGTTGAAAGGGCGGTGCCTTTCTGACTACGCATGCCGGAGATGCGACGGTGCTGGAAAAACCCGGCCCTCGCTCGGACGATGCTTTCCAGAAACTGCTGCTGCGATTCTCCGAGGCGGCTGCCCAAGGAACGGCTGGCCCTGCTCTGATTCGTCTCTTCTGCAAGGCTACCCGCGGCTTTTTTCGCGTGGATGGCACATACTTCTGGCGATCTGCCTCTCCAGACGAACTCATTGGTGGGGAAGCTGACGGTCTGATGGCGGCTGAGTTTCTGGGCCGCCGCCTGAAGGCGTGCGATAGCGCTGTTGCCATGGAAGCCATTCGTCAGCGAAGAACGGTATATCTGAACAATCCGGCCCCAAGCCGATATCCTGTGGCAGCCGAATTCCACGCCAAGTCTCTGATGGCGGCTCCCTTGGTCGTTTCCAATGAAGTAATCGGGGCTGCGGTATTTCTGCATGCCTCGGAACCGGATTATTTCAATGAAGATCTGGCGGCGAAGGCTACCATCCTTGCCGGTCAACTCGGGACCTTGTTGGAAGCGAGCCGCTCGACTGAGGCATCGCGCGAGCATCATCGCCGTGCGGAAATACTGGCCGAGGTCGCGCAAGCAGTGCATGCAGTCCCTGACTCCGCCATGGTGGTGCAGACCGTCGCTGATCGCGTGCGCGTCCTGCTGCGCACTCGGCTGGTCTGCATTCTGTTGCGCCAGGGAGCGACTGTGGGATTGCATGCTGTCGCCGCTGAGTCACCGCAACTGGCAACGTCGGCACGTGCTCGCTTCGATCGCAAAGGGCTGCAATTCGCAGCCGATCTGGCTGCTCGCGCGCTTGCCGCTGATGCGCCTATCAGCGTCGCCATCGATCCCGTCACCCACGCGCTCGGCAACTTGGTCCCCGCCGGGATGCTGCTGGCTGCTCCCATTCGCACTTCGCGCGCGGAGGGGGCCATCCTCGTTTATCCGCGCCAGGAAGGCGCTTTCAACCACGAAGAGAAGTCTTTGCTTTCGGCGGTGGCGGGGTTTGGAGGAGTAGCTATCGCCAACGCGGAGCTTTACGGAACCGCCCGCGCCCAGGCTGATGAGCTGCATCAACTTCTGAACATCCTTTCGGAGCTAAGTTCGGTCGGAGATCTCGACGAGTTCTTGCGCCAATTCGTGGTTCGTGCTGCCGACTTTCTTGGTTTCGGCCGGGCCTTTGTCGGATTGCTCGAAGGGGGAGCGTTTCGAGTTCGCTGGGGAGCGGAGAATAGCCAGTCCAGCCGGGTGGACGAGGTTTTCCCGGAGGGCGTCGTCAGTCGCGCCTTGTCGAACAAGGAACCGTTCTGGTCAAACGACCCCGCCAAGATTCCCGGCGCAAACCTTGAAATGATCGTCAAGTTCAAGGTGCGTCAACTCCTGGCTGTGCCGCTGCTGGGAGCTGGAGGACGCGTTTTGGGGCTGCTCGGAGTGTTCGACCGTTTGGACCGTACGGAAATCACACAAGAGAATGTTCGTTCGGCGCAGGCGTTGGCGGCACAGGTCGCCGTGACCCTTGAAGCCGCTCGCAATTTGCACTTGTCCGAACAACACCGGCAGCGCGCCGAATCCCTGAAGGGACTTGCGCTGGAGTTGAACTCCCACCTCCGGCTTCCCGAGTGCGCCCGTAATTTCGTAATCCGTGCCGCCGATCTGATGGGCGCACAGGCGGCTGCATTCGCGGTGCAACAGGGCTCAGATGCGGAAACTCTCGTTCTCCACGGGACGTTGGCTCCCGGTCATCCACTGAACTCGTTGATGCGCCGTTTTGATCATGCTCTGGTGGACGCCTTGGCGCAGCATCGCGCGGAAATTGTTTCCGCGAGCGCTGCCGAGTTGTTCGGTGCCGAGCTGAGTTCGCTCCTGGGATGGAATGATTGCAACCTGATCCGTCTACTTGGTTCTTCGGGCGATCTGGTCGGTGTGTTGTGCCTCGCGAATCGCGCAAGGCCCCTGCAAGAGAATGACAAGGAACTTCTGCAGGCCATTGCGGCTCACGCTTCGGTTGCCCTGGAGAATGCGCGCCTCTTCACTCGCATGGATCAGGCGAACCGGCATTGGATCGAGATCTTCGATGCCATCACTGATTTCATTGTCGCGCACGATCAATCTGATCATGTTTTGCGCGTCAACCGTTCGCTAGCCGATTTCATCGGCGTGCAACCACATGAACTCATCGGCGTAAACATGGGCGCCTTACTGGCGATGGGAAACGACGCGCCCATGCACGCCTGTCCCTTCTGCCGCTCGACTGCCGATGTAGCCACCGACGAGTACGTTCTCCCGGTTCTCGACCGGATCTATCTTGTCTCCACGTCTCGCGTTCATGGGGCAAACAGCGAGGGCCTCCAAACTATCCACGTGCTTAAGGACATCACCGACCGCCGCGAGGCGGAACGCCGCTATCGTGAACTCTTCGACAACATTCAGGAAGGAGTATTTTTCTCGACTCCCGATGGGCGCTTCATTGAAGTCAACGATGCGCTGGTCCGAATGCTCGGATACCGCAATCGTGAGCACCTGCTAAAAGCCGATGTTCGCACTCAGGTATGTTTTTCCGCGGAACAATATGAGGAGCTTGCCGGTCAGATGCAGCAGTACGGCGCGGTGCGAAATCATGAGCAGACTTTGTGCCGCCAGGATGGGTCCCCCGTGCATGTTTTGATCAATGCGTTTGCGGTACGCGACGCACAGCAACGCATTGTTCAATACCGCGGCGTCATGCTGGATATCAGCGGCCTGAAGACATTCCAATCCGAGTTGCAACGCGAGCGCGATTTCTCCGGCAAGATTCTGAACAATACCCAGAGCCTGATCCTGGTTGCCGACACCGCCGGACTCGTCAGTTACGCAAACCGGCGCTGGTATGACATGGGTTATCAGCAGAATCAACTGTTGAGCCGGCCCTTGGAAGAGCTCATCGTTCCCGCTCGGCGCCAAGCATTGAATGAAGCATTTGCCGCAACTTTGGCTGGCCAGCAGATCGACAACCTGGAAGTGCAGATCGTGCATGGCGAAGGGCGCGTCGGATACTTCTCCATGAACCTCAGTCCCATGCGCGACGAGCAAGGCCACGTTGCCAGCATTGTCGTCGTCATGAGTGACATCACCGATGCCGCGACGCTGCAAGCCAAGCTGCTGCACGCGGAAAAAATGGCCGCGGTGGGTCAACTCGTCTCCGGCGTCGCTCACGAAGTCAACAATCCGCTGACCGCAATTCTCGGTTTCTCTGACTTGCTCATGGAAAATCCCGAGGTTCCCGAAAGCGCCCGCAAAGATCTGCACGTGATTCTGGAGCAGGCGCAACGCACCAAACAGATCGTACAGAACCTGCTGAGCTTTGCTCGTCAGATGCCGCCGCAACGCCGGCCGGTACAGCTCAACAGCATTCTCAGTCGCACCGT
The DNA here is from genome assembly GCA_035601995.1 of Terriglobales bacterium. GTDB lineage: Bacteria > Acidobacteriota > Terriglobia > Terriglobales > Acidobacteriaceae > JABDBE01. Next base: position 84,362 of record DATNNE010000128.1, on the reverse strand, counting down.
CCAGTTGCGGGCTTACGATTTGCACAGCCGAGGGGTTGAGGTGGTCGAACAACTCGATCCCGGATTGCCCCAGGCGATTGGCGACGCGCATCAGTTGCAGCAGGTGTTCCTGAATATTCTCAACAATGCCTACGACGCTGTGCGCGACACTGGGCGTCCGGCGCGCATCGAAATCAAAACCACGAACCTGGGCGGATTTGTTGAGGTTCTCTTTCGCGACAACGGCTACGGCATTTCTTTTCCCGAACGCATTTTCGATCCATTCTTCACCACCAAAGAAATTGGTAAGGGTACGGGCTTGGGTTTGAGTATTTGCTATGGCATCGTGCGCGAACACGGCGGCGAGATTCTTTGCCATAACAACGCGGATGGGGAAGGCGCCACCTTCATCGTACGCCTGCCCGCGGCGGCTGAAGCTGCCTCAGCTGGAGCCGCAGCAGGAGTGATCCCGGCATGAGCACACCGATCGTAAAATCCTCCGTCTTGCCGGTGCTGCTCATCGAGGATGAACCCGCTGTGATGGCATACGTCCGAGCGACTCTAGAGCGCAGCGGGTACACAGTCGTGTGCACGGAGTCTGGAGCTGAGGGTTTGCGGCTGCTCGAGTCCGAGCAGTTTTTGGGCGTGGTCTCCGACATGCGCACGCCCGGTGGTGTGGATGGCGCTGGGGTGCACGCCTGGTTGAGCCGGCATCGCCCCGACCTGGCCGCGCGCATCGTTTTCATTACTGGCGATATCGCAAATGACGATACCGTCGCCACCTTGCGCAAAACCGGCGCGCCGTGCGTGGAGAAGCCGTTTCGGGTTCAACAATTTATTTCAGTCATCGAAAAGACCATGGGGAAGGCACCGTGAGTGAAGATTTACGTATCCGCCTGTTGATTGTTGACGACGAGCAGAGCATTCGCCGTCTGTGCATGACCGTGGGTGAGGCGCTGGGCTATACCTGCATGGAAGCCAACAGCGGCGAGACCGCGCTGGCCCTGCTCGAAGAGCAGCCCGCGCACATGATTCTGACCGATATGGTCATGCCCAACATGTCCGGCATCGACTTTCTGGAGAAGGTGAAAAAGCTTCTCCCTCGCAGCGAGGTCGCCGTCATGACCGGCCACGGCTCGGTTGAAACTGCTGTCCAGGCCATGAAGCTCGGGGCCTACGACTACATCAGCAAACCATTTTCCCCGCTGGAAGAACTGCGTCTGTTCTTGCGCCGGATGGCCGAAAAGGTCCAACTGGTAGAGGAGAATCAGTTTCTCCGCGAACGCGTGGATACTGAATCCGACCTGCACGGCATCGTCGGTTCTTCCGCCAAGATTCAGGATGTTCTTCGCATGATCTCGCGCCTGAAAGATACGCGTACTCCCGTGCTTATTTCTGGCGAGAGCGGTACCGGCAAGGAATTGGTTGCGCGCGCGATTCACTTCCGGGGTTCGTTCGCTAATCGTCCCTTCGTGGCTGTGGACTGCGGCTCGCTCGTTCCCACTCTCATTGAGAGCGAACTATTCGGCTACGAAAAAGGCGCGTTCACCGGCGCCCTGCGGTCGAAGACAGGATTGTTTCAATCGGCAAACGGCGGCACCATTTTTCTTGACGAGATCGGGGAGCTCCCGCTTGAGTTGCAAGCCAAGCTGCTCCGCGTTTTGCAGGAAAAGGAAATCCGCCCGGTGGGCAGCAATCAGAAAATCAAAGTGGATGTCCGAGTCGTCGCCGCGACCAACCGCGATCTGGAGGCGGAGTATCGCAACGGCACTTTCCGCAAGGATCTCTATTTTCGTCTGAATGTGGTCGCCGTTCACTTGCCATCGCTGCGCGAACGCCGCTCCGATATTCCCATGCTGGCGCACTGGTTTCTCGACCGTCACGCGCCTGACAACTCGATGCAGGTTACTAACGCGGCGATGAAATGCCTGCTGCAATACGATTGGCCAGGCAACGTGCGCGAACTGGAGAACTGTATCGAACGCGCCGTGGCCCTGGGCGATGGAAAACTCGTCGATCTCGGCGATCTGCCACCCGCCATCGCATCAGCGTCACCGTCTTCGGAAGCGCCAATGGGCGCGATGTCAGGCGCAGTTTCTTCTACCGACCTTGAGGACATTGAACGGGCGACGATCGAACGCGTCTTCGAGCAGGTGAAAGGCGACAAAGCGCTGGCGGGCAAGATGCTGGGCATCAGCCGCGCGACTTTGTATCGTAAGCTTAAGCGCTATAACATCGGCGGGCGGCAGGAGATGGGGCCGAGTAGCCAGGCGCTGCAATAAATAATAAATCTAGGAGCACGAATTCGGTTGAGCTAGCAGGTGATCGAGTGGAGGAATCAAGACGTGTGTTTTTCGGCGACAGCGAATTTTGTAGGTAGCGGAGTCTTGGCGGCCGTCGGCGTCGTAACTCTGACCAAAGTGAAACACCGGCGCGAGTTGCTTTTCGCATCTCTACCTACGCTGTTTGCCATTCACCAGTTCATCGAGGGTTTCGTCTGGCTTGGGCTGGATGGCATTCTGTCGCCTAAGGTTGCGCACAATATGGGTGCGGCCTTCATGCTGTACGCGCAGGGACTTCTTCCATTTATATTGCCGCTCAGCGTGCTTCTGTTCGAATCCGACGCGAAAAGCCGTAGACGCATGCAACCGTTCCTCGTTCTTGGATCCTTAACGGCCCTCTTTATACTTTGGGCCTTGACCGCTTATCCAACGCAGGTTTTCGTCAAAGGCAACAGCATTGTGTACATCAATCAGGCAACGAACAATGAAGTCGTTGCAGTTCTTTACATCATCGTGACGTGCGGTTCGCTTTTGTTGTCGAAAGTAAAGGATATGGTCATTTTCGGAATAGTCAATCTGGCGATACTGCTGCTCGTGATGGCGTTTAAACGATACGCGTTCACGTCTCTGTGGTGCGCCTACGCGGCGGTTGCAAGTGTAATTATCCTGGCGTACTTCTGGAAGAGCATAGGAATTAGGCCTTTTCGGTATGCCTGATCGACCCAGGAGGGCGGCGCCGACGAGGACAGTTGAGGACCTGCTCTGTTGCTTGCTGTTAATCTAAATGTAACTGTTTATATTTTGTTCGAGGGAACGTTACCTTATGGTTTTGACGACCGTGCAGCCAATTCGTCGCATGTGCTTCTTTGTCTTGTTGGGTATTCTCTGTATCACTATTTTCTCAGCGGAACCTTCATGGGCCGAGCAATGGAAAGTTCTGGGACCGGATGGCGGAGACGCCCGCAGCCTCGCTTACGATCCGCGTAACCTGGATCACATCTTCCTGGGCACCGGCACGGGAAGCTTGTTTGAGTCGTTAGACGGTGGTCACAGCTGGTCGCGATTTGCGCATCTCGGCAGTGGTAACGACTATGTGCTCGATCACATTCTGATCGATCCCCAGAATCCAGACCTCATGTTCGTCTCCGCCTGGAGCGTAGAGGACGAGAAAGCGGGCGATGTGTTTCGTTCCCGCGATGGCGGGAAAACTTGGGAAACACTTGCTCCGATGCACGGAAAATCCATTCGCGCCCTGGCCCTTGCTGTGTCTGACTCTAAAGTAGTGACCGCGGGCGCGCTCGATGGCGTCTATCGAAGCAAGGATAGCGGCGACACTTGGGAACATATTTCTCCAGCTGCTGACATCAAAGATGTGGAATCGATTGCCGTCGATCCCAAGGATCCGAACATCGTCTACGCCGGAACCTGGCACCTGGCGTGGAAGACGAATGACGGCGGAGTCAATTGGCATCACATCAACAAAGGCATGATCGAAGACTCGGATGTGTTTTCGATCATTATCGATTCGACCAATCCGGCGGTAGTTTATGCCAGCGCCTGTTCCGGAATTTATAGCAGCGATAGTGCCGGCGAGAGTTTCCGCAAGGTCCAGGGAATGCCTTTTTCTGCGCGCCGCACACGAGTGCTGAAGCAGGATCCGCGGAATCCGAAGATCGTTTATGCCGGAACCACCGAGGGACTCTGGAAGACCAGCGATGCCGGCAAGACCTGGAAGCGGGACGGCAATCCTGAGACGGTCGTAAATGATGTGTTGATCGATCCGCGAAATTCCAAGCTCGTTTTACTGGCGACGGATCGTAGCGGCGTGATCGCGAGCGACGACGGCGCGCAGACCTTCCGGCCATCCAATCACGGCTATGCACATCGCTACGTGACTGCGATCCTGGCGGACAAGAAGGATCCCGACACTATCTTCGTAGCCGTCGTGAACGATCGCGAATGGGGTGGCGTGTTTTCCTACCGCTATGGCGGCGAACACTGGGAACAAAAGAGCACCGGCCTGGGAGGCCGTGACGTTTTTGCCTTGCAGCAAGCCAGCAACGGGGCACTGATTGCGGGCACGAATCGGGGCATCTTCATACTCGATCATGCAGGTAAGGCGTGGCGGCCCAGCAATACCATTGTCAAAGAGGCGCCTCCGGTGGCGCCGGCGAAGAAGGGAAAGAAGGCGGTCGCCAAGCCCGTGCCACATACGACTCTGGAAGCGAAGGTAAATGAAATTGAAGTGACTCCGCAGCGTTGGCTGGCGGCCACCACGGTGGGATTGTTCACGAGTTCGAATGACGGGAAGACATGGATGGGCGGTCCGGTGCTCGGTCGTAGCGATTTTGTTGCGGTGCAGTCCAACGGACAATTGGAAGTGGCCGCCACGCGCAAAGAGGTCGTCGTTTCGACCGATGGCGGGACCACCTGGCAGCAGGCGAGTTTGCCGGGAAACATCAGCGGTATTCGCGGTGTAACAGTGACGCCAGACGCGCAGATTCTGGTGGCATCGCGCGAAGGCGGGTTCAGCAGCACTGATAGCGGAGTCACTTGGTTACGCTTAAAGAATGGCCTGCCCGACAGGGATATTAGCTCCATCTCTTACGATGAATCGGGTAAGACCTTGCTGGCGACGAGCATGGCGACGAGCACGGTTTTTCAAAGCAGTGATGGCGGGCAAAGCTGGCGTAGTGGGGCAGATTCCGGTTATCCGCTTCGTCTCATCAGCGTAGTGCGTGGGCGCTTCGTAGCGGCCACGCCATTTGATGGTGTCATCGTTCAACCGTGAGGTTGAGATTCGTTCGCCTGCTCACGCTCTTTTCTTCTTGTGATCGGCGTGGAGCGCGAGGTCTGCCGCACCCAGGCGGTCCTCGAGATCAGCTAGTAGTCCCGCATCAGTCAAATCGAGCGGATGAGAATTCTCCCAGTCGTGGCGTGCGATTTTGTCTAAACGTTCGATCACATCATCGTCGCGCACTTCAATCGCGAGTTCACGCCGGCTATCAAAACTGCCCGGAGCCAGATTGATCGAGCCGATGATCGCCCGGACACTGTCGGCTAAGAGCATCTTGGCATGGAGTTTGAGATGCTTGAGCTTGTGGACTTTGATTCCGACATCGTCCATGATGCGAAGGCCACCGACGCCCTCGACCAGCTTATCCTTTTTCAGGGTGTGCGGAGGCCTCGCCATCACGTGCACTTTCACTCCGCGTTCCTTTGCACGCACCAGGTGTTCGATGATGATGGCGTCCTGATAGCGCTCGTTTTGCAGGAACAGCGTGTGCTTTGCCTGATCTATGAATTCTGCGATTTTGTTTCGCCCATTGCCTTCGCACCAGATAAGGTGCGCCTGTTCGCCCGGGTCGAAGGTCTTGCGGCTCCAGTCAGCCTCGAAGCAATCGATAATCTCGCCGACCTCGTGCTTGTTGTCCGTGATCACAGCATAGTCTCGAGTCTCGGTCAGATTCTTGGTTTCCCAGTTCAGTGATTTCACAAATGCAATGCGATCGTCCACGACCATCGATTTTTCGTGAGTGAGATCGAATGCGGGATTGCTGTCGATGACCTCGACATTAGCCTCGGTGAGCGCCTTACGAGTTTGCTCATTTTCGTGCTCACCACTGCGTCGAGCGGGGTTCAGCATGACCCGTACTTTCACGCCACGGCGGTGGGCGTCGATGACGGCTTTCAATAGCGACGGATCGGAGAAAACGAACATCTTGATGCGAAGCGATTCCGTGGCGCCATTGATGGCATCGAGAATCGGTTGAGCGGAGTCGTCGGGAAGGACGACTAACGAACGGGACATACTGCCTCCAGGGAATAATGCGATCGCCGGGATCGAGCACGGGTCGAGCAATTAAGGATCGAGCAACCGCGGATCGAGGCCGCCGATAATGTGCATCTAGGTTGCAATTTTTACTGATACTCCATCGATCTGTATGTGGTGCAGTTCGGCATAAACTCCGCCGAGAGCCAGTAATTCCTCATGCGTGCCTTGTTCCGCCACCACGCCTGCCTTGAGCACTATGATTTTATCTGCATCCCGAATAGTGCTGAGACGGTGCGCGATGGTGATGACGGTTCGTCCCTTCATAAGACGTTCCAGGGCTTCGATCACGAGCCGCTCGGATTCGGTGTCGAGAGCCGCGGTGGGCTCGTCGAGGATAAGAATCGGCGTATTGCGAATGACGGCGCGAGCAATTCCAATTCGCTGCCGTTGGCCTCCGGAAAGGGCCAGTCCGCGTTCCCCCACAAGGGCGTCATAGCCGTGGGGCATCCGGGAAATAAACTCATCGGCATTGGCCAGTTGCGCCGCTTCCTCGATTTCCTTCTGGGCAGCGCCGGGACGGCCGTAAGCAATGTTGTCGCGAATCGTTCCGCGGAACAGCACCGTGTCTTGTAGCACGAAACCAATTTGACTGCGTAGAGCATGCAGTTTGTACTCACGAACGTCGACGCCATCGATGCGCACGCAGCCAGATGTCGGGTCATAGAAGCGTGGGATCAGGCTCACGACGGTGGACTTGCCCCCGCCGGTCGTGCCGACAATCCCAACTAACTCGCCTTGCTTGATGGTGAAGCTGACGTCGAGCAACACAGGTTCGTCTTGGTTGTAGCCGAAACCGACGTGGTCAAAGGATATGTCGCCGCGAACGGCTTCCGGTTCCCTCGCGTTTGGCAATTCACGAATGATGCTGTCGGTCTCAAGGATCGCCTGAATGCGCTCCACTCCCACCGCAGCCTGGGCGATGGAGTTCGTCATCTTCGCAAGATCCTGTACCGGTTTGAAGAATTTGGTGAGGTAGGAAAGAAAGACAGTCAGCGCGCCCGCCGTCATGGCTCCGATCAAAATGAGCGATGCGCCTCGCCAAAGCACAAACGCGGTACACAAAGCCACGGTCACGGTCACAACCGGCGAGAGCATCGACTTCACTCTGCGAGCTTTGAGCGCGGCATCGACCGTAGCGTGACTGGCTTCGTTCAGTTCCTCTTGTTCCAGATCCTGCCGCCCGAAAGCCTTCACGACCCGTACTGATTGCAGACCTTGCTGGACCACGGCGACAATGTCGGCCTGACGATGACGTACCTCGCGGGTGGCTTTTTTTACCGCCCTTTTGAAACGCGACACGAACAGCAGCAAGAACGGAGTGATCCCCACGGCGACGAGCGCGAAGTCCCAATTGAGCCAGAACATCAAGCCGAGCATCCCGACGATGGTCAGGAGATCGACCAGGATGCCCAGAGTCGCCGAGGATGCGAAGCTTTGAATGGTTTGAATATCATCGGTAATGGTACTGAGCAGGACGCCCGTCTGATGGCTGTCGTAATACGCGAGCGAAAGGCGCTGCAGATGGTGGTAAGTGCGCATGCGTAGATCGTGCGCCACCCACTGACCGACGCTCTCGGTGTAATAGTTATCGATGTAGGAAGCGAGGGAGCCAATCACGGCGATCATGATTGCGCTCAAGGCCGCGACGGCTGCGATTTTCATCTTGCCGGGGCCCAAACCACTCGCCACCGAAACTATGAAGTGATTGAACCAGGCAGGAAGATGATGCGATCCGATCACATTATCAAGAATGATTTTCAGCGGCCATGGGCCAGCGAGGCTCATCAGAGTCTCGAACACCATGGCTATTAATATGACCGAGAGCGTCCCTCGATAAGGACGTATGAGCTCGCGAATCAGCCGCCACATACCGCCTCATTGGGGGTGATCGCTTGGGCCTTTGAGTTTGGATTTCTTTCCCGATGGGCCTGGCTCATCCTATTTCCGCTCTTGTGCTACCGGAATCCGGAGCGGACACTCATCCGACATCCGTTGCGTCCGAGTGACACATCGGCGCTATCGCCGCTGTGAGCGCGAAGTATACCGCAAAACGCCAGCTAAGTCTTGCGCGATTCGGAGGCGAGATTGGCTCGGGAAGGTGCTTGCGTTCATGATGAAACTAAGTATGGGAGGAAGCAGAAGCGATCGCGCAGCGAGCCAGAAGAACTTCGCAACCATGCTGACAGAATCTTCTGGTGAACACGCGGTTTGGGCCGGTGGACGTTGGAGGCGCGAGCAGGCAATTGGCCGTGCAATCTTTCTTCCGTCACGGCCCCGGCCCGAATAGGCTGCGCCTCCTACCCGAATTTAGTTATTCCAAACGATATCGGCTTTCTTAGCTGTTTCGTGCTCTTTCTTCAACGCGCGTGCGACGTCACCAAGAGGTACCGAGTGCGACAGGGGCTGTACTTCCCAAAGCGGTCGCTCACCGGTTACAAAGAAATAACTGGAGTTTGCCAGTAAGTTCTGCGCAGCAGCCATTGGCACTTGATAGGCACGTTCCTCGTGAGTGGCAAATTGTACCTGACTGCTCAACGTCGCGCCGCCGAGGCTGGATTGTGCAAGTGCCGTGGTCGCGCAAAGAAAGCATAAAACCAACAATCCCATTTTCATCGCATTTTCTCCAAATCGTAGAGCCTATGGATCAGACGCCAGCGGAGAAGTTCTGACTTCGTCCCGTCTGTATCTGCTCCCGCCCTGACTATAGGCAAGCCCTTTACCAACCCTCCGAGCCTGAAGAATCTGTGGCTTAGGGACGCAAACGAATAGTGCCATTGTGCAATTATTTGCACATTTATGCGCGGCGAGCCGCCGCAACGATCTGCGGCGGTCCCCGGTCTCTTTGAGATAAACCGTTTCGCCTACGGCTTCGCAGCCAATAACGTTTCAAGCTTGGCCATGCGCGCAGCCAGATCTTGAATCTGCTCCTGTTGCCGAACGATTGTGTTATTTTGCTGCTCGTTGGTTTTCTGCTGATCTTCGATCCGTTGCCGCTGCTTCTGGACCTCGTTCAGAAGCATGGCATTGACGAAGTGGTAACGCACCGTTTCCGGGGTGCCGTCCTCATTGAAGACGACGAGTTCAGGGGCCACCTTCGCTACCTCCTCGGCCACCAGCCCGTATTGCCGGGTTTGCGTGTCGTCGAGTTCGGGTTTGTAATAGAACGCCACCGGCCGCAGCTTCATCAGGATGTCGCTTTCGTTGCTCATGTCGGCGATCTCGTGCTTATAACGGAGCGAGGACTTGATCGTGCCGAGTTGGCCGGTCGCGTTGACGAACACTTCCGTGCCGTTGGAGCTGGTTTTCTTATCGATGCCGGCGATGTACGCCGAGGTGATGGTTCCGATGTAGCCGATACGGATGGTGTTCGATTCGCCGGCGATTCCGCTGTCGCCGATGTAGATGTCATTGCTTTCGCCCGCATTGAGATTGCCCCCTGCCCCAGTGCCTATCGCGATGTTGCCGCTACCGGTCGTTAGCTCCGCGAGTGCGGCGGCACCGACGGCTACATTGTTGTTGCCGGCCGTGTTGGCTGTGAGCGCACTAAAGCCAAAGGCGGAGTTGCCGCCGGCTATCGTGTTGGCCAACAGTGCGAAGTTGCCGAAGGCAGAGTTGCCGCCAGTCGTGGTTGAGGATCCGCCTGTCGTATTTTTGTAAAGCGCGCCGGTGCCGAACGCGGCGTTCCCGTTCCCCGTCGTATTAGCGAAAAGTGCTTCGTAGCCAAAGCCTTCGTTTTGAGTACCTATTGTGTTGGCGTGGAGGCTGCCGTATCCGAAGGCGGAGTTATTGTTGCCCGTCGTGTTGGTGTAGAGAGCGGCCAAGCCGAAGGCGGAGTTTGACGAGCCCGCTGTATTTGAAAAGAGTGCTGCTGTGCCGAAGGCCTGGTTTTGCGTGCCTGATGTATTGACGGCGAGCGCAAACCAGCCGAAGGCGGAGCTGCCGCTGCCTGTCGTGCTGGCGCTGAGTGCGGAAGTACCCACGGCTGTGTTGTTATCGCCAGTGGTGACGGCGCTGAGAGCCGACGTGCCCACACCGATGTTGCCCGTACCCGTTGTCGTGGAGTTGCCGGCAAATCCCAGAAATGCGTTTGTATTGGTAACCGAGCCGAAGGCAAAGGGAGCGCCTCCGATCTCGTAGCTGGTCTTGGCGCTGACCGAACCGGCTACCGTGACCGTCGACCCGGATTGACTCACGATCGAGCTGTCTACTTTGGAGGCGCCTCCGGTGGTCGTAAACAGGGGGACCGTCCCGGTTTTGCAAGCGGTTCCCGAAGAGCAAGTGATGTTATAGGTTGCGGGTGCCTGAGCCAAGGCGGGAAGAGCGCAAAGCGATAGCAAGATCGCACAGATAGTGCAAGCGCGAACCATAAATCCTCCTTTTTGGTTTTCTGGTTTCTGGTCTTCTGGCCCCTCCATCGTGCGGAAAAGTTTATCGTTTTGCCGAACGCATGCTTGAGGAGCATTGCCTACGTACCGAGACATAGGTTGTTTCCCCTGAGATCGTTTTGTAAGCCGGCTAACTGGGTAGCGCTGCCTGCACGCGGCAGCGCTACTTAACAGCTAAATGAGAGTGCGAAAGGCCCGCCGTAAATCGCTACGGCGGGCGTTGTGAGATTTTTATTCGCGCAAACCTAGGGCTGGTAGATTTGCAGGTAGTTGTAAACCGTGCCTTGAAATACTGCGCCGTTGTTTGAGCCTCCAAAGCAATAGAGCAGGCCGTTGACGTTGGCGCTGCCTGTCCCGACGACCGCGTGGGGCAAAGGCAAAAGCTTCGCCCACTTGTTGGTGGAGACATTGAATGATTCGGCTACCTTCAGTGGCTCTCCGTTGCTACCGCCTGCAGAATACAGCCGCCCGGAAACGGATGCCGCACAGGTCGCTTGCCGGGGAGTCGGATCGTCGGTGAGAGCGCTCCACAAATTCTTGCTGGTGGAGTAGCCTTCGTTGTCTCCGGAGACGCCTGAAGCGGTCAGGCCACCGGCGGCGACAATGGTCGAGCCGAGCAACCCAACTGCCGGTTCGGATTTGCCGGCCAACAGCGGGGATTCTTCGGCCCATTTGTCGGTGGCAGGATTGTAGCTCTCGACGGTGGTGAGCCGTCCATCACTGTTGTTATAGCCGCCGACCACGTAAATGATTCCGCCTTCCACCGCTGCACTAATGCTGTCACGCGCAGTTGGCATGGGCGATTTCGTGGACCATTTGTTGGTCGCGGGGTCGTAGGCTTCAACCACATTGAGCTGCGAGCTGCCGTTCGGGTTTCCACCGATGACGTAGAGAATGCCATCGACCACCGCGCCAGCACAGGCGAAGCGCGCAGTTGGCATGGACGCGCCGGTGGTCCACTTGTTGGTTTTGGGATTGTAAATCTGATTGATGGCGACGATGGCGCTGTTCGTCGCTCCGCCTACAACGTAGACTTTTCCGCCGATGACTCCGGTGGCCGAACCTTGCAGAGCGGTGGGTAAAACTGCTCCGCTGCTCCAGGAGTTGTGGACGATGAAAGTCTGCGAGCTGGTTAGCTCGGTTGAGCCGGTGGTCACGGTAACTTTGCCGTCAATCGCTCCCGCCGGCAAAGTCGCCGAAATGTAAGTTGTTCCGGTGAGCGTAAACGTCTTGGCTTGTACTCCGCCGAACTTCACGACTGAGGATTTGCTGAAACCCTGGCCCAGAATGCCGATCTTCGAGCCGACCTTGCCCGAAGTGCTGACTAATCGAACGAACGGCGCGAGCCCGAGATTGAGGCTATAGAAGACGCCTTGTTTCTGGCTGCCCCCTTCCTCAGCGTCGCCATACAGAATTCCGTTTGTGTGCTGGGTCAGATAACTCTGAGGATTGGCACCGTGGGTGGTGTCGAAGTTGTAGAGAACGGAAAATGTTCCGCTGGTCGTGATCTCATAAATCGTTCCAACGTTTGAGCTCCCGCCCATGCCGGTTACGCCGAACAGATTCCCGTCGGTGGCTTGTACCAGACCGGAGTAACCTTGATTGCCATCGCTGGTTCCATTGAAGTTGTGAAGAACAGTGTAAGTTCCACCTGTGGTGATTTTGAAGATCACCCCAGCGTTGCTGGTGCCTCCCACTTCGGTGGTGCCGTAGAGATTGCCGTCGGTAGCCTGAGTCAGGCCGAATGCGGCCGACTCTCCATCGGTGCCATCGAAGCTGTGGAGCACCGTGACCGTGCCGGCCGGGGTCATCTTGAAAACAACTCCATCGCCGTTGGCGCCGCCGGCGACCCCGACGCCATAGAAGTTTCCATCGGTGCCCTGGATTAATCCAGCCACGATATCGTTGCCGTCGCTACCAGTGAAAGTATGCAGGGTGGTCATCGCGCCGGCTGGGGTGATCTTGAATGCAACGCTGTTGATCACGTTCACGCCACTGGCGGTTCCGTAGAAGTTGCCGTCCGTACCCTCATTCAAATTGGCCTGAGGATAACCGCCGTCGGCGCCAGCCGTGAAATTGTAGAGCGTTGTCAGGGTGCCGCTCGGGGTTACCTTGAATACCGTTCCGGCGCCATCAGTCCCGCCGCCCTCGGTGGTGCCGTAGAAGTTTCCATCTGTGCCGAGTGTCAAGCCGCTGCCGGTGTAAGGATTGGTAAGGTTGGCCACCACGGTCAGTTTTCCCGAAGTGGTTATATTGAATGCGGCGCCCGTGCCGCCTCCTCCGCTAGCGGCGTCCGTATAGAGTTTCCCATCGCGTCCTTGCGAGATCACATCTTGGCCGTGCGGGTAGGTGGGGTCGTGGCTGTTGGTTCCAAAATTGTAGAGCACCTTGTAGGTTTGGGCCTGGGCAGAAATCGCTGCTACGAGTACAAGCACTGCGGCCGCGAATGCGGCGGTCATGCGGAACGATCGAACCGGTTGCAACACGTAATTCATTAAGGCCCTCATAGAATTGCGGAATCTCCTGGTTTTGTGACCAGGGCGAACTTCTTTGCTGCCGCGTGCCCGCCGTGAGTCGGCACGGCGGACTTGGCGGTGTGGCCCGAATCACAAAACGCTCATGCTTCGGTCGTTCACTGTTTTCTACTGCGTACCCTGGAAGGATTCGGGCACGGTCTTGCCTGACGGGTCATAGGAGCCGACGATCAGATTGCTGTCGTTGATGCCCCCGGCTCCGGTGTTGGAACCTTTGGGATAGTCAAAGATGTAGTAATCTTTTCCGATTAGCGCTGCCGCGTGGCCAACTCCGTAGGGGTCGAACACAGAGTAAACGATGTCGCCGGCGGTGTTGATACTCCCAACCTCGTTCACGGCAGCTCCCGGAACGTTGATCGTCGTGTATTTCTTGCCGTTGTAAAGCGAAGACTGCCGGTAGCCAGCCGAGTCTTGCCACTGCAACGTAACCATGCCGGCATTGTTGATGCCGCGGGCTAAGGTAAATTCCGCGCCGGGGACATTCAGGGTTTTGTATTTGCCGCTGGTGAGGACGAAACCGCGAGGAATCCCGTTACTATCGAGGTAGAACCCCGCGACGGTTCCGGAGTCATTGATTCCGAGGGCAGCACTACCGAGTGAGCCTTTCGGGCCTGGTATATCTTTGAATTTTCCCGAGGTATATTCAAAGCCGTGCGAATTGCCGGAGCTGTCAGTATATAAGCCGACAATGTCGCCAGCGCTGTTGACGCTAAAGCAGTCGGTGGTAACGCCCTTGGAATCGTCGATATTGGTGACTTTGCCGCCGGAAATCATCAGGCCGCGCTCAAGCCCCTTCGAGTTGACGTAGGCTCCGACGGTAACGCCTGAATTGTTGACGCCCAGGAGTTGCGCTTGCTGGTTGCCCGGCACTTTGACCGTGCTTAATGTGAAGGCTTGCGGCGATGCCAGATAGCCGGACGCGACCCCGTCAACGCCCCAGTAGAAGCCGACGTAAGCTCCTTTGCTGTTAATCCCGCGAGTTGCGGCAAAGTCGGTAGAAGCATACTTACCTTTAATATAGGTAAAGCCATAGGGCAGATTCGAGGCGTTGATGTAAGTACCAGTGATTTCGCCGGCATCGTTGATCCCGTAGGCCACAGTCTGGGTCGCGCCCGGATATTCGATCGCCGTAATTTCACCGGCCGCGCTCCGGTAAAAACCGTGTGCGACATTGCTGGAATCGAGGTACTCACCGACGACCTCGTCGGAGCTGTTGATGGCGTAGGCATAGGTATTGTCCTTGCCGCTGGCAAAGAACTCAGTCGGCTCGCCACTACCGAGGTAAATGAAGCCCTTCACAAAACCACTACCGCCTTGGTGGCCCTCGGCGCCGGTCAAGTGTCCGGCACTGTTAACTCCGAAGATCGAAGTCGATACCTTGCCGCCCACGTCGTACTGCTGATAGGTTCCGTTCACATAGGTGTAGCCATGGTAAGTATTAGCACTCGCTTCATACCAGTCGCCTACGATCTCGTTCGAATCGTTAATGCCGCTGGCCCGGGTAAAAGTGTTCTTTTTTGGGAAATCGAGGGTGGTGTATTTGCCCCCGCTATACAAAAATCCCACCGTGCCCCCGGACGTCGCCGTGCCGAAGCCTACCACAGCTTCGCTTGCGTTCACGCCATATGGAATCGCAGTACCCGCTTGGAACCCGGGAGGATTCAGTTGGGTCATTTTGAATCCTTGTCCCAGCGCGCTCGAAACGCTCAATACCAGGAAAAGAGGGGCCAGGAAAAGTAGAGGGGCTGCCTTTGACCGTCGCGAAGTTTGCTTGCTCCGACCTGGAACGTTTTGGATCTTCATTTTTCTCCTTTTGCGCGTCGAAACTGATCGCTGCATGTACTCATCATTTCGTCGAGTCGAGTTGTGAATGCGAAACTAATCCCCGGAAACCACGGTGAGGGTTACGTTGTCTGCGTTGTAGGTTACGGTGAAGTGCTCGCTGTCGTTGATCTTCGTTCCATTCACGGTGGCAAAGGTGCCGGTCACTTTTCGCGCCGACAGAATTTCGAAGGTGTCGCCGACCGCCGGAACAAACTTATCTAGCAGACCGATATTTAGGGTTCCGCCAATAGTGGCCGTGCCGGTCACGTTGAGCACGTTGCACTGGCCGGAACTCGTCCCGGCGATGTTGGCATCCAACGCGCCTGCCGCACTTTGAGAGTAAGCGCCGGTGATCCCAAGCTTGCCCGTTGTGGTTAGCGAAGCCGCCGGGATTACGGTTCCAGACGAGGAGACATGGGCCGCGATGGTTCCTCCGTTACCGAGGAGCGTGCCTTTGGCAATTCTGACGTTGGCCGCGGCAGGGTCGGAATCGGGTTCGTCGGCTTTCTCCTCGGAAGTCGAGAGGGCGAGCTTACCGTCTACCGTAGTTTTGCCTTCAGTCTGCAGATACGATCCGCCCGACCCCACAGTGAACGTGCTGCCCTTGCCGATGGTGATCGCTCCCTGGTTGGTGAATGTGCCTGCGGAGGTGAAGCTCTGCCCCCCCTTGACGTCAAAGCTGCCCTTGGGCGCATTGGTCACAAAGCCAGCAAGAGCGTTGGAGTTGGGATTTAGAATCTGCGATGTCTTCCCATTGAGCGTGATTTTGGCGTCGTTGGTCGTGATGTTTCCGGAAATCTGGAGTGTGCCGGTGACGTTGTAGGTGCCGCCGCTGAGCGTCCCATTGGCGAGGTTAGTAATATTGCCATCCGTCAGGTTCATGACGCTGCGGGCGGCAACCGTGAGCGTACCCGTGTTGGTGAAGTTGCCACTGAGGCCATAGTTAGGGTCAAACCCGAATTCGCCACCGTTCGTGGCTTCAATGGTTCCGGCATTGAGGAATACGCTAATGCGGGTTGCAAAGAGCGCGAGGCCATCGGTGCCAACTGGCACGTTGGCGTTAATGACGCCTTTGTTAGTGAAGCCCTGAAGATACTCCCCAAGGAATCCAGTTCCCTCGATGGTGGACTGGTTCGTGAGAATACCGCTGCTGCCAAAGTCGCTGCCGAACATAAGCATATTGTTATAGGAGTTGTTAGTCCCATCCCCCATAACCACCTTGCCGCTGCCGGTGATGGTGAGATTCCCCGTTCCGGGCATCTGAAAGTAAACCCAATCTCCTGTAGAGAGAATGTCGATCGTTCCTGTGTTGTTGAGTGTCCCCTGAACAGTAATGCTGTTGCCTCCGTCGTTCAGTATGAACGTCCCGGAGTTCGTGACCGCATTGGTAGTTCCGTCAATCGTCGTCCCTCCTCCGCCGTAGATGGCACCCCCGCCAGAACTGGTGTAGGTGCCTCCGCTAATCGTCAGCCCCGATGTTCCAAGCGAGCCGACTAATGAGACGTTAGAGTTCGCGCCTATCGATTCGATAGTGCCACCGGCGTTGTCGATGGTCGTGCTGCCGATCAGGAGCACTCCGCCGTTGCTAGCCTCGATTGTTCCAGTGTTGGTGCTTGCGCCGGAGCGGCCCAATTGAAGCTGCAGGTTGTTCATACCCGTGGGAACGTTCGCGTTGATGGTGCCGCTATTGGTGAAGCTGGTGAGATTTAAGATGGCTCCTGTCCCTTGGATAGTTTGCTGGTTCACGAACGTTGCGCCGCTGATGTAATCCTGATTGTTGTAGGCGTTGGAGGTGCCATCCCCCATGGTCAGACTGCCGGGGCCGGTCAGGGTGAAGGTCTGGCCACCTGGAATGTTCAGGCCGATGCCGCTGCCCTTTGAGAGAATTTGAATGGTTCCCTTGTTAGTTAAGGTTCCTTGAAAATTGCCGCCTGGATGCGGTGCGCCATCAACCAACTGCATGGTTCCGGAGTTGGTTATGGTGTTCCCATTCGTGCCGTCGAGGAGCGCGCTGCTGTCAACAACCTGAATTACTCCTCCGTTTGCGGTTGTCCACGTGCCTCCGGTGAATGTTTCTCCGCCCTGGCCTTCGCCCTCGAGTTGGACGTAGGAATTTTTGCCCGACGCCTTAATGGTCCCGCCAACGTTGTTTAGCGTGAGACTCCCCATTGTGAGCTGGCCGCCATCGGTGGCTTCCATCAGGCCGGTATTGGTCGAGGCGCCCTGGTTCTGGTTGCGTCCCACGACCAGTTGAACTCCGGATTCGTTGGCGTTGATCACGCCGGCCTTAGCATTGTTGAATGTCATGTCGAAGCCGCCGCCGCCCTCGATCGTCGACTTATTCAACAACTTCGCGCTACCTCCGATCGAGTCGCCGCCAAAGGAGTTGGCGTTCAGGGTAATCGTTCCGTGGCCGGATAGGGTTACGGTCCCGCTAGATGAGAGGTTCAAAGACGTTGTGCCAAACGACACCGGAGCGGCCAAGATAATCTGGCCGGCGTTCGTGATTGTCGAGCCATTGATGCTGAGGTTGGGACTCGCGTTCGTCACGTTGGGGATCGTCAGGCTGTCGCCGCTGCCGACGGCGAGGTCGGCTATAGTGTCGCCGACGTCCAACAAAACTGCCGCTCCCGACGTCTGAATGCAGACGGCGTCGGTGTTGCCCGGCTCCGAGCCGTTCGACCAATTGACGCCGTTACTCCAATTGTCATTTCCTCCCCCTCCGGTCCAACTGTCGGTGCATTGCTGAGCGAGCGCCGAAGTCGCGCTGGCGAGCGAGAGCAGGATCATCGCGGCCACAAATAGCACACACCTGCGCGAGCATTTCTCTTTTTGGCGGACGCAATTCATAAAACCTCCTGGAAGTGCGATTAGATCGTTCTGGCGTTTCGCAAACGGTTTCGAGTTGAACTTGCAGCCGGGAAATCTCCTGAAAGTCTGAGACTCGCCTGGGAGTGTGCAAAATATTGCACTCTGCAAGCCTCGCCACCCTATTCTTGGCGGCGAAGACTGCGGGGAAGTATCCACGATCTGAGCAGTCGCGCTATACTCTAGGAACTTGCTCCCCCAAGCAAGGGACATCACAGGACAATTCAGGACATTTCAGGCCTATGCATGCTCGCGAGCAGCAGGCGTCGAACCGCCGTCTGGATTCGTGGAAGGAAATCGCCGCCTTCTTCGGTCGGGATGAGCGGACCGTCAAGCGATGGGAAAAAGAGCGCGCTCTCCCCGTTCACCGGGTGCCGGGAGGGGTGAGAAGTGGTGTGTTCGCTTACACCGACGAATTGTCTCAATGGTTGAAAGATCCCGCAGCGGAAGAAGGAGAATCCTCGTTTGCGTCGGATGTCGACGCAGCCGTACGGGAGAAGTCTTCAGCCGACGTCATCGGTGAAGCGGGGCCTTCGATGCCCAAGCCGGTTCCTGTGCCGACTGCTCCGCCAGGTAGTTCGAAATTCTCGATAGCTCGAATCCTGGGATTGCTCTTGGCCGTCCTGCTGGGGTTTGTCATTCTCAGACATCAAATCCCACGTCCGCCAACCTCAGCCTCGGCGACAAGCAATGTCCCGCTCGACCATCGCCCGAACCCCGATGCAGAAGAACTCTATTTGAAGGGACGCTACTTCTGGAACAAGCGGACGCCTGAAGATCTGAATAAAGCCCTCGATCTTTTTACCCAGGCCATTGTCCGTGATCCCAGTTATGCGCCAGCCTATGTTGGCCTTGCCGATTCCTATAATTTGATGCGGGAATATTCCGTGATGCCGCCCAACGAAGCTTATCCGCGAGCGCTGGCGGCGGCGAAGAAGGCCGTGGAATTGGATGACAAATCTGCCGAAGCGCATAATTCGCTTGCCTTCGTCACGTTTTATTGGACGTGGGACGCGGCGACTGCGGAGCAAGAGTTCAAACGTGCGATTGCCCTGAATCCTGACTACGTGGCCGCGCACCACTGGTACGCAACCTTCTTAATGACTAGACGGCGTTATCCGGAGGCGGTTGCCGAGATTGAAACCGCCAGAAAACTTGATCCTTCTTCCACACCGATCGTGGCGGACAAGGGACTGATCATTTACTGGGCAGGCCAACGAGAAAAGGGCACTGCGCTGCTCACGCAGATCGAAGCCAGAGAACCGGATTTTCTTTCGCCTCACCTTTACCTGTCGGAAATCTATCTCAATGGGAAGGACTATCCAAACTATCTGGCAGAGTCAAAGAAAGTGGCCGTGTTGCGCCACGACTCGACGGCCCTCGCAATCGTGAACGCCGCCGAGAAAGGCTTCGCTACTGGTGGTGTCCAGGCGATGTGGGAAAGCATGCTGCCAGTGCAGAAGAAATTCTATCAGCAGGGCTCATTATCGCCATATCCATTGGCGCAAACCTACGCCCAGCTTGGGCAAAACCAGGAAGCTCTCAGCTACCTGCGCGACGCGTACGAAAAACGCGACGCCGCCATGCTGTTCATGAACACCGACCGGTCATTCGATGGCCTGCACGACGATCTTTCCTTTCGCGAACTATTGGCGCGCTCCAATCAGCCGCGGTTGAATTGACGCGCTACCCTGCCGACTAAGCCCAAACGTTGCTTCGCGAGGCTAAATGGACTTGCCCGGTTTTTGTCTGTCGGAGAGCGAGTGATAACGTCCCGACTGAGACGCTGTCTCAATCTTAGACAGCAGGGCCTCACGTGATTTCAAGAGCTTGTCCAGTGCTGTCGATCTATCCCATTGATACAACGTAACTTGTGGTTCCAAGCGATCCGCGAGGCGTTTGGCCGCTATCGTGCATTCTGATTACCCGATGCGGTCCGGGTGCCTGAGTCACGCTAACCGGCGGACTGAGGAATCCAGGCCGCATCGACGACCCCCGGGAATCAGGAATGATGAGGAACTCTGTGTCCAAATCGGGCGCTGCGGCTGCTCCGGCACGTGAGAGCTCGACCACCAAGCTGGCGAAATTCTTTCCCAACGCGACTCCGGTTCGCATTCCCGTTCGCCTGACCCGCGTTGCAAGTGGAAGTGGCGCATTTAGCGAAAGCACGATCATCGAATTCGGTACCCCGACCGAAGTGTTGTTCGCTTCAACCTTGCCCCTTGAATTCGCCGACAAACTGCGGCTGCAGAATTCCGACGGCACTCTGGATACGGAAGCCTGTGTCGTGGCCGTGCAATACAACGGAGGCCGCACAGCGGTTGCCGCTCGTTTCACTGGCGCAGTCGCCAACTGGATCGTGAAACCCGACTTGTGAAAATATGACACCCACACCTCAACTGAGTGAACTGGCGGCGGAGTGGCGTGACGCGCGCCTACTCTATCCGCTATATGCCGCGCTGGCCCGGGAATTCGTGATCGACCTGCCGGCGCACAGCGATCTGGAAGCCGGTGTTGATGCGCCTCCCCAGGAATCGGTCGAACAGGCCCGGCAATTGTTCCAAGACATGGATGCGCGTATTCAGGTGCATCAGCTTCGCCAGTTCCTGCAGACAACGACGGTAAGCAGCGACGAAGCTCTTCGCACCCTGCTGATGCATCATTTGCACCGGCCGGAACATTCGGATTCTGATCGCGACAAGATTGATTTCCTGCTGGTTCAATTCTTTTCGCATTGCGCTCCCTCGCGCCTCGAAGATGCCGATGTCGACGTGGCTTATGTGGCGCAGACGCTCGAGACCATTCTGGGGTCCGTCGATCTGACCGCTCCGGAATGGCTGAATCCGCTCGATGAAGTTCTGCAAACTGCAAATGGTTGCCGCAACTTGAACCAGTTGCTTACCAGCCGGATTCTCGAAAAAGGCCGAAAGCTAAAAACGTCGTGCGGACAGAAGTATTTTCTCCCCGTGGCCATGGTCGCGTTCACCCGCTTCAGTTTTCTTATGAGGCGTATTTTTTTCCGCCTGATGCATCAGGATCTCAACGCCATTCTGGATGGCTTGCGGGAGTTGGAAACCCGCGGCGTAGAAACCCTCGATTGCCGCCGGGCACAGTTTTCCGCCGAGGAGCCCATCGCGCGATTGCGCATGATCTGCCAATCGTGGAAAGTAATGTTTCACGCCGAATATTCATCCGGACAACCGGTATCGATGCTGGTCGACCTCCGCGCAGTGGTGGAAGCAGCTTTGGCCAAGAATGCAAAGAATCCGAAGAGCGTTGCTACTGCCAAGCCAGCCGCCGCTACAAAAACTAGCGCCCAAGCTGCGGGTGCGGCCGCGACCTCGGATGTGCCTGATTTCGAGGTCACCAGCAGTTCGCCGGACTGGAGCGAGAATAGTCCCGCAGGGCAGCAGGACGTTGACGACAGCAACCCGAAGTAGGGGCGACTCTCGGCTTCAGGTTTTAGGCGTCAGGCTTCCGGCACCAATCAGGATAATTTGAAGCCTAAAGCCTAAAGCCCGAAGTCAGAAGCTTGCACCCAAGACCTGCAACAGACACAGAAAGGAAACGTGGACCAACTTTCCATACTGATCATTTCGGATGACGCGGAACTCTCGCGCGCTGTGATTGGCCGCTGGCAATCGGAGCGCACCGTTCCCGCATTCACTCTGATGAGCAGCGACATCTGTCTCGGCTTCGATCCGGATACCTTCCAGTTGGCTATCGCTGGTGGTCTGCGGCCACAAGCTTTGTCGGTGGTTCTGGAGGCGATGGAGGCAGCAGGGAAGCGCGTATTGTTCGTCTCGGAAAACACTCGGGTCGTGCAGACGGTCCGCGATCGCTGGCCCGGCATTTCCGTGGTACGTCAACAGGAGAATTGGCTGGACACTCTGGTGCTGGTCGCCGGAGAAATCCTGCATCGAGTCAGCGCTGAAGCTGAAGCGCGCCGCCTCGAGCAGGCCAACGCATTGCTCGAACGACAGGCCCTGCTTGGTCGGTACATGCTGGAAATGCGGCACACTTTGAACAACACACTCACTTCGGTGCTGGGCAACTCGGAGTTGCTGCTGCTGGAACCGGGATCGCTATCCTCCGGCGCTCGCTCCCAGATCGAAACCATCCGCAATATGTCGTTGCGCATGCACGAAATCCTGCAACGCTTTTCCTCGCTGGAAAAAGAACTCACCGTGGTTGACCGGCAGGCGGAAAAGGAAAGTGGCGCAAAGTCGCACGCTGTGGCAGCCAGTTTCTAGATCGCTTCTAACGTCGTTGCAGCGCAAGCGCCCTAAGCCGCGGCAAGGTAGACGTATCGCAGAACAAATAAGATGGTAAGAATCCAGATCAGCGTGTTTATTTCGCGAATCTTCCCAGCCGCAACTTTCACCACAGTGTAAGAAATTAAGCCGAGGCTAAGACCGGTCGCGATGCTGAATGTAAGCGGCGTGGCCAGCATGGTGATAAACGCCGGAACCGCCTCGCTGAATTCGTTCCAGACGATTTGGGCAATCGACTGCGTCATGAGAACGCCAACCAAAATCAACGCGGGGGACGTGGCGTAGAGCGGAATCGCGGTGGCTAACGGTGAGCAGAACATGGCCAGCAGGAAGAGCACGGCGACCGCGACACTGCTCAGACCGGTACGAGCCCCGGCAGCAACTCCAGCCGCGCTTTCAATGTAACTCGTTACCGTCGAAGTTCCGGTCAAAGCTCCGAAAATGGTTCCCACGGCATCCGCCAGAAGCACGCGGCCCACGCGCGGGATCTTGCCGTTCTTAATGAATCCGCCCTGTTCGCACACTCCGACGAGAGTTCCTACATTGTCGAAAAGATCAACAAACAGGAACGCAAACAGAATTTCGAGTAAGCCAAGATGGCTCGCACCGCGGAAGTCAAGCTGCAAGAAAGTCCCGGAAGGATGCGGCAGGGAAAAAACAGCTGCTGGCCATTTTGTGATCCCGCGCAAGATTCCGAGCAATGCGGTGCCGAAAATACCGATGAGGATGCCGCCATGGAGCTTTCGTGACACCAGGATCAGCGTCAGGCCGAAGCCAAAGCAAGCCGTCTGCACTGCTTTGTCGGAGAAGCTGCCGAGGCCGACAAATGTAGCCGGATTGGCCACTACGAGCCTTGCATTCCGAAGTCCCACAAAAGCGATGAACATTCCAATCCCCGCGGCAGTCGAATGTTTCAGGCAGTCGGGAATGCCGTCGACGATCTGTTGGCGAACCCGAGTCACAGTGAGGATGAGGAAGAGAACACCCGAACAAAAGACCACCGCGAGTGCAGTGCGCCAGGGGATATGCATCGACATGCAAACGGAATAGGTGAAGTAGGCGTTCAGAGACATTCCCGGCGCCAGCGCGATGGGATAGTTTGCGTAGAGTCCCATGACGAGGCTAGCCACCGCGCCTGAAATACAAGTGGCAAACAGCACGCCCTCTGGCGGCATTCCCGCTTGGGCGAGAATCTGGGGGTTGACCACGATGATGTAAGCCATCGTGATGAAGGTGGTCAGGCCACCCAGCATCTCCTGCTTCACGGAGGTCTGGTTCTCGGCGAGTTTGAAATAGCGAGCGATCAATCATCCTCCATGGGCCGACGTTGCGGGATCCGAACAGGCTCAATATGTGATCTTGTCGGGTTTGTCTTCCCACTCACGAAACGCCACTAAGGCCTCGTTACGCATTATCTGAATCATGAGAATCTTGCGCTGCGAATGCGGCTGCGCCAGTTCGCGGTAGATCAGTGAATCGTCAAATCCGATCTTGGATGCATCGGCGTCAGCATTGGCAAAATAAACGCGAGAGAGGCGAGCCCAATAGATTGCTCCCAGACACATGGGGCACGGCTCACAGGAGGTGTAAAGCTCGCAGCCCTGAAGATCGAAAACACCAAGTTTCTTGCAGGCTTCGCGAATGGCGAGCACTTCCGCGTGCGCGGTCGGATCATTCCTCGAAGTTACTTGATTCGTGCCTTCGGCAATAACGATGTCGCCTTTGACCACCACTGCGCCGAAGGGCCCACCTCGTCCGGTGCGGACGTTCTCAATCGAGAGCTGAATGGCGCGGGCCATGAAAGGGTTGTCCATGCTTTTGCCCTGTCAACGCGTGATCGGCGACAATATGCCCACGCCTGCAATCCGCGAATCCGCGAGCACGTCAGTCGACATGGACTCTTTCGCAGCCGCTTTACTGAGAAGGGAGTATAAGCTGGGAATCGGGAGTTCGTAAATGTTCTTTTGATCTTCCCGCGCGGGAGATTCTGAAGAAGCCTGTATCCCGCGACGGGCTTCCGTTCCAGGCATCAAACCCTGTCAGGAGCGAATAGTTGGAAGCTTTTCTATCGCGTCGAGTCGTGACACCCGAAGGAATTCGTCCGGCGGCTATTCTCGTCGAAGAAGGGAAGGTGCGGGCTGTCGTTTCGCTGGGTAACGTGCCCGAGGGCCCTGACGTGCTTGATTTCGGAGACGCAGCCATTCTTCCAGGGCTCGTCGATTCCCACGTGCATATCAACGATCCCGGCCGCGCGGAGTGGGAAGGTTTCGAAACCGCGACCCGAGCCGCGGCGGCGGGAGGCTACACCTTGTTGGTCGATATGCCCTTGAATTGCCTTCCCGCGACGACAACTGTCGCTGCGCTCGAGGCCAAGCGTGCGGCTGCGCAAGGCAAATGCCGCGTCGACTGGGCCACGTGGGGTGGCGTTGTCCACGATAACCGAAATCATATCGAAGCTCTCGCGGCCGCGGGAGTGCCGGGCTTCAAATGTTTTTTGATCAATCCTGGCATCGATGGTTTCACCATGGTTACAGAACAAGAACTGCGAACGGCTCTGCCTCATGTTGCCCGGACCGGCCTGCCGCTGCTAGTGCACGCGGAACTTCCCGGCCCGATTGATCAGGCAACGGATTCTCTCACCAACGCCGATTGGAGGTGTTACTCGACCTATCTTCAGTCACGGCCAGACGAAGCCGAACTAGAGGCCATTCGCCTGATGCTATCGCTATGCCGAGAATACGGTTTTCGTTTGCACATCGTTCATCTCTCGACCAGTCAGGGGCTTCAGGAACTGAGCGCCGCGCGCTCGAACGGACTTCCAGTTAGCGTTGAGACTTGCCCACATTACCTGCATCTTTCCGCAGAAACGATCGCAAACGGCGCGACCTTGACCAAATGTGCTCCGCCGATTCGAAGCCGCGAAAATCGCGAGCGATTGTGGCAGGGCCTTAAAGACGGGACGATCGATCTGGTGGTGACCGACCATTCTCCCTGTCCTCCAGCGATGAAGCGGCTCGCCGAAGGCGATTTTCGGACCGCGTGGGGCGGTATTGCCAGCCTTTCAATCGCGCTGCCGCTGATGTGGAGCGAAGCCAGCAGGCGAGGATTCACGTTGCGCGACCTGGCACGTTGGATGGCAGAGGCGCCGGCGCGACTGGCTGGTTGCGACACGCGCAAAGGAAAAATTGCCGCCGGATACGACGCGGACTTTGTTGTCTTCGACCCTGACGGCGAATTCATCGTGACCCAAGACAGATTGCATTACCGGCATCCGATTTCTCCGTATTTAGGAGAAACATTGCGCGGCGTGGTGAAGGCCACGTATCTGCGAGGGAGTCCGGTCTTTGCATATGGCGAATTTCCTGGTGGACCTAAAGGCCGGGAATACTCGCCAAATACAAATCATCAATCAGCCACGTAAAACTTTTCGATCCCACGCGGCGAGACTTCTCACTCCATTTTGACGTGGTCTGTCATACACTATCCCATCCGCGAGTCTTTGCATGCCCGCCAGTTCTCGTGGGCTGCGGGAACGAATTGATTGTTGAATGATGAAGAGCGAGCACATCGTCGGCAAGTCGGTTCCGCGCAAGGAGGGACGCGATAAGGTAACCGGAAGGTCGCAATACGTCGACGATATGGTTTTGACAGACATGCTCTTCGGAGCGACGGTTCGCAGTTCGATTCCGCGTGGCCGGATCAAGAAGATCACCTTCGGGTCCGGAATTGCCTGGGATGAATTCGTGATTGTATCAGCGAAAGATATTCGCGGGAAAAACTGCATCGCGCTGATCGGCGATGATCAACCGTGTTTAGCCAGTGAATTCGTCAACCATCCCGAGGAACCTATTCTGCTTTTGGCCCATCCTGACCGCCATGTTCTTCCGCAAGGGGTTGCGGCGGTATCGATCGAGTACGATCCTCTGCCTGCGATTTTAACGATCGAGGAAAGCGAGTGCCCCTCCCAGATTGTGTGGGGCGAAGACAACATCTTCAAAACCTACGTGATCGAAAAAGGCGACGTTGATGGTATTTGGGAGAAGGCCGACTTCATTGTGGAAGGCGAGTACACGACTGGCGCGCAGGAGCAGCTTTACATCGAAAACAACGGGATGATTGCTGTCTTCGACGACCTAAGGGGAATTACTGTTTGGGGCTCACTGCAGTGTCCTTATTACATTCACAAAGCACTGATGGCGCTTTGCGATTTGCCGCCGGAAAAGGTTCGTGTCGTGCAAATGGAAACCGGAGGCGCGTTTGGCGGCAAGGAAGAGTATCCGTCGATGATCGCCGGGCATGCCGCGCTGCTGGCGATAAAATCCGGGAGACCTGTGAAGATCATTTATGACCGCATGGAAGACATGGCGGCGACCACCAAACGGCATCCGTCGCGCACGCGCCATCGAACTGCCGTCAGCAAAGACGGGAAAATACTGGGCGGCGAAATCGATTTCACGATTGATGGCGGAGCATACATGACATTGTCGCCGGTGGTGCTTTCCCGTGGGGCAATTCATGCAGGAGGGCCGTATTACTGGCCGAGCGTTCGAATCCGCGCGAAGGCAGTTGCTACAAACGTACCACCTCATGGCGCCTTTCGCGGTTTTGGAGCGCCACAGAGCCTGTTTGCCATGGAGCGGCACATGGATCGCATCGCGCGTGAAGTAGGTCTTTCTGCGATTGAGATCCGTCGCCGGAATTTTCTCCAGCCGGGACAGACCACGACTACAGAGCAGGTTGTGCGGGAGCCGATCAATCTCGGGAAGTTGCTTGACCGCGCCCTGGAACTTTCGGACTATCAGTCGAAGAAACGACGCTTCGGAACTGAGAATCAACACGGAGCTACAAGGAAGGGCATGGGCATCGCCGCATTTCTGCATGGGGCCGGATTCACGGGATCGGGAGAGCGCTATTTGAGTTCTGTGGTCGGTGTAGAGGGCTGTGCTGACGGCAGTGTGCGCGTCCTGGTTTCGAGCACTGAATTTGGCCAGGGAACAAAAACTGTTCTCAGCCAGATTGCCGCCGAGGCCCTCGGTTTGCCATACGAGTCCGTCAGCATGGCCCAGCCGGATACACTGGAAGTGCCCAATAGCGGCCCAACCGTGGCATCGCGTACGGTCATGGTGGTTGGAAAATTGGTACAGTCTGCTGCTTTGGGAGTTCGACAGACGCTGATTTCATCCAGCCTGCTCCGCGAAGCCTACACTGCGGACGAGTTTCGGGCTGCCTGCCAACGGTATGTTGCGGCGCATGGTCCTTTCCGTAGTTGGTCTCGTTACGAGGCGCCCAGCGACATTTTCTGGGACGATCAGAAATATCGAGGAGAAGCCTACGCGGCGTTTGCCTGGGCGGTCTACGTCGCAGAAGTCACCGTTAATCTGATGACGTATAGCGTAGCGGTTGACGACTTCGTGGCGCTCCAGGAAGTTGGCAAAGTTTTGCATCCACTTCTGGCGAGAGGCCAAATCATCGGTGGTGTCGCCCAAGCGATCGGCATGAGCCTTTATGAAAAAGTGGTTTGGCAGAATGGACGCATGCAGAACGGCCAGATGACGAATTACATTATGCCGACTTCGAGTGACCTCCCTCCTATTCGCGTATTTTTCGAAGAGTTGGGCAATGTCTACGGAGCGTATGGTGCCAAGGGAATCGGCGAACTCCCTATGGATGGTCCGGCCCCGGCAATCGTCAATGCCGTGGAAGACGCGCTGGGAGTTCCTTTTGATTCCATTCCGCTGCTTCCGGAAGACATCATGGATGGACTCGCTTCTGTGTCGCCATTCGGCGCAGCATTGGCTCCGCAGGCGGCGTCCGATGAATAATTCTCGCGTGAGTGGGGCCAAGATCGACATTTCATTCGTGGTCAACGGTGAGCCGAAGACCGTCCATGTTTACCCGATGGAACGTCTTCTGGACGTCTTGCGGTTCGATCTCGGACTCACCGGTGCCAAAGAAGGTTGCGGAGAAGGCGAGTGTGGTTCGTGCTCGGTGTTGATCGACGGCGTGCTGGTGAATAGCTGCCTCGTGCCTGCTCTTCAGGCTGAAGGCTCGAGCGTGGTTACGATCGAGGGGCTCGCATCTGGAGACACGCTGCACGCCTTGCAGGAATCGTTTCTGCAATGCGGTGGTGCGCAGTGCGGCATTTGCACGCCGGGGATGATTCTCGCAGCCTTCCATTTATTGAACCTAAAACCTGACCCCGCGATGAACGAAATCCGGGAGGGCCTTTCCGGCAATCTTTGCCGCTGCACCGGCTACAGCCAGATCGTTGAAGCTGTGGCGGAAGCGGTGCACCGCAGGACGACCGCATGAGATCGAACCCCGCTGATTATGAAATGATCGCACCCGGGAACTTGCAGACGATTGTCGCGCTGCTGGCAAAAGAACCAGGCGCGTGGCTTCCGATTGCTGGAGGCACCGATGTGATGGTGCAATACGCGGCCGGGAAGCTTCCGGCCCGAAAGCTGGTCAGCATCTGGAATCTTCCTGAGTTGCGACAGGTTGACGTCACGCCGAACGAAATTCGTGTCGGTGCGGCATGCACTTATACCGACCTCCGCAAGCACGAGATTATCGGAAAAGAGTTCCCGCTGTTAGTCAGCGCCGCACGCTGGACCGGCGGAGTCGCGAACCAGAATCGGGGAACGATTGGCGGCAACATCGTGAACGCATCGCCAGCCGCTGACTCGTTGCCAGCTCTGCTGGTTTACGAAGCGGAGTTGATTCTAGTGTCAGTCCGCGGTGAGCGTCGGTTGCCTTATACAAGCTTTCACACCGGCTATAAGAAGATGCTGCTCTCGCCCGATGAGCTGGTTGAAGCCGTGTGCTTGCCGCGGCGATTCTCGCGATATTTTAGCCATGCCCGCAAGGTAGGAGCTCGGAATGCGCAAGCGATCTCCAAAGTGTGCATCGCTGCTCTCGGCCGACTTGCCGATGGTTTGGTTGAAGATGTTCGCGTCGCTTTAGGCAGCGTGGCGCCGGTTCCGCTCCGTCTGATAGAGACCGAGCAAATCGTGAAGGGCAAGGTTGTTAATTCCGATTTGCTGCTTTCAGCAAGAAAGGCCGTCGCGGCCGAGATCCGGCCGATTGACGATATTCGATCTACCGCGAGGTACCGTGCCGCTGTGGCGGGCAATCTTCTAGTTGAGTTCTTGGATCGGTTGAACTCGCAGCGAACGGGCGCGGAGAACGAAGGACAAACCCTGACGCGGTGGAATCGTCTTCCACTCGACGACGCCATCCGAGCGATCCTGCCGTGTTGCGGGTCCAGGGCCTGGGCACAAGGCATGGCGGCCCGAAGACCGCTCGCCGACGAAGCTGCCGTGCTATCTACGTCAGACGAGACATGGCGCAATCTCACACGATCAGATTGGATGGAAGCGTTCGATAGTCATCCGAGAATCGGCGAGTCGCGATCGCCGCAGTCTCTACCACGCGTAACTTTGCCAGATCAGTCTGTAGAATGGTCGGCGCAGGAGCAAAGCAAAGTGGGGGACGCCGAGTCCGCCGTGAAAACCGCTCTGGTGGATGCGAATCGAGAATACGAGCAGCGTTTCAATCGTATCTTTATCGTCTGCGCGACGGGTAAATCCGCAACCGAGATTCTGGAAATTCTTCGACGACGGCTCAAGAATGACGCTGAAACCGAACTTCACGAAGCGGCCGAGCAGCAGCGGCAGATTACACAAATCCGGTTGAGAAAATGGCTTCAAGGATGAAACGCATTTCGACTCACGTTCTGGACATGGTTCACGGAAAGCCAGCCGGGGACGTGCCTGTGCGGCTAGAGAAACAGAGCGCATCTGGAGATTGGAGATTGCTGAGCTCCGCGCGCACGGATCAAGACGGTCGATGTCCTCAGTTGCTGCCGGAAGGCGAGGATCTGTCCGCCGGAGTCTATCGGCTGAATTTTGATACAGGAAGTTATTTTGCACAGCAAAGAATCGAGGCACTGTACCCAGCGGTGGAGGTCACTTTCCGGGTACGTGAAGGCGAAGCGCACTTTCACATTCCGCTGCTCCTCAGTCCGAATGGGTACACGACCTACCGGGGAAGCTAAGATGGAGTTGATAGCGTGAGCTCGTCAATCCGCGAATGGCTTAACCTCCTGGTGCGATGGTTTCACGTCTTCGTGGCCATTATGTGGATCGGTCAGACCTATTATTTCACTTGGCTTGACGGCCAATTTGGCAGGATCGAGAAGCATGCTGCAGACGGCGTAAGCCGCTCGGTGTGGATGGTCCACAGCGGTGGTTTCTATGCTGTCACCAAACAAAAATCCCTGAAGGTCGGGCCCGAGCAAGTTCGTTGGTTTCGCTGGGAAGCACTACTGACCTGGCTGAGCGGAATGGTGCTGCTGTTCCTCGTCTATTACTTCAGCAGCGGATTGATTGATCCCGATGTTGCTGACATCTCCCAAGGGCGCGGCATTGCCATCGGACTCGCTGTGCTGGCGGGCGGATGGATCGTCTACGATCTGGCGGTGCGCTCGCCTCTGGGCAAGTCGGAAGCCGGGTTCGCGGTATTCTCTCTCCTGACGATCGCCGCGCTTGCCTGGGGATTGATGCATCTATTCAGCGGTCGTGCCGCCTATATCCACGTCGGGGCAATCTTCGGCACAATTATGGCCGCCAATGTTTGGTTTCGAATTCTTCCCTCGCAGCGCAAAATGATCGCGGCGTCGGCAGCCGGGGCGCAGTTCGATGCTTCGCTTGGCGCTCAGGCCAAGCTGCGCTCCAAACACAACACGTTTATGGCCGTCCCTGTTGTCTTTATCATGATCAGCAATCACTTTCCCGTCGCGACCTACGGAAACAAATATGGTTGGGAGGTTCTCGTCGCACTCGTTGTTGTTGGCTGGGGAGCAGCGAAGCTAATACGTGAGTCATGAACTTCCATGCGCGTACGACCGTTCGCAGAACTGGAATCTCGTGCAGACAACTGGGACCATAAATCGCGCAGCGAAAGTCATTACCCGATGCCAAAAGCTAGCATCGTTTACGGAAGACCCAGGCAGCACCCGGCGGACGTTCTTGTCCCCGCCTATGCGTGATTGCCACGAAGAAATTACGCGATGGATTGAACCATTGGGCGTTCAGGTACGAATCGATGCCGCCGGAAATCTCCGTGCAGTTTGTCCAGCCGCGCAGCCGAACGCTCCGCGCCTGTTGATTGGTTCACACCTCGATACGGTTCCGAACGCCGGTGCTTACGACGGCATTCTGGGAGTTGTGCTTGCCGTAGCGCTATTGGAAGAGTTGGAAGGGCGGAGGCTTCCGTTTGCCATCGAGGTCGTTGGCTTTTCCGAGGAAGAGGGAGTACGCTTCGGCGTTCCCTTCATCGGTAGTCGTGCGCTGGTAGGCAGGCTGGATCAGCAACTTCTGGATATTCAGGATGCGCAGGGGATCTCTATCCGAAAAGCGATCGAAAAGTTCGGATTGAATCCAGAAGAGATTCCTCGCGCTCAACTCGAGAACAATACGCTAGGCTATCTTGAGTTCCACATCGAACAGGGGCCAGTTTTGGAAAAACTGAATCTGCCACTCGCAGCGGTCGAGGCCATTGCTGGACAAAGCCGATTGGAGTTCACGTTCTTAGGTCGCGCCAACCACGCAGGCACGACGCCTATGCATCTTCGATGCGATGCCATTGCAGGGGCGGCGGAGTGGATCGGAGCCGTGGAACGAACGGCGCAAGGAATAGCTGGTTTGGTTGCGACTGTCGGAAAGATCGAGGCACAGCCCGGAGCAGCGAACGTGATCGCGGCGGAGGCGCGGTTGACGCTCGACGTTCGACACAGTTCCGACGAGATTCGAACGCGCGCAGTGGAAGAAATCATCCATCAGTCTGAACAAATTGCCGGACGGCGTGGATTATCTGTACGGCTGAGTACGCTATTAAGCCAGCGAGCGGTGGCGATGGATCCTTCCTTCATTGCGGGAATAGAACAAGCGATGATCAAAACACGATGCGAGCCGCACAAGATGGTGAGCGGCGCAGGCCACGATGCCATGATCCTTGCGGAGAAAGTTCCCAGCGCGATGATCTTTCTGCGAACTCCCGGCGGCATCAGTCATGATCCCGCGGAGTCAGTTGCCGCGGAGGACGTGGAAAGGGCGATCCAGTGCGGCTTGCATTTTCTCGATCAACTTGCTTCTTCGCCCGAATTTCAACACGCGACTTTCAACAAAGAACAAAGGATAAGCCGTGCATAATCTGGGCTGGACCCGAAGCTCGCAACAACCGAATCACTTATTGCTGACGGCAGACACTTTTGTACGCACTACTCTGCCGGGAATGAAAGCGTGCTCTGCGATTGTTCACGTCGGTCCGCCATTGGCAAAATTTACGGAATACACAGCTGAGATCGAGGCGGGCGGAGAACTCGGTGGCACGGCCGCCCAGCGCTTCATTTTTGTGATCGAGGGCAGAGTAGAGTTAGATGTTGATGGCAAAGTGAACGAACTGCGCGAGCGCGGCTACGCCTATCTGCCGGAAGGATTGCGGCATCGAGTACTGGCTACGAAGGCGAGCCGCGTCGCCGTCATCGAGAAGCTCTATCAGGCTCTGGAATCGGTCGCGACTCCAAGTTTGATAGTTTCGAATGAAGATGCGATCACCTCGCATCCGCTCGGAGACGATCCCAGCTTGCAGGTCAAATGTCTGCTTCCCGATGAGACGAGTTTTGACTTCGCAGTGAACACCATGGTCTACCAGCCGGGCGCTTCGTTGAGCATGGTTGAAATGCACCTGATGGAGCACGGGCTCATCATGCTTGAGGGTGGCGGAATTTATCGGCTCGGCGATTCGTGGTATCCGGTGACTGCGGGAGACTTCATCTGGATGGGCCCGTGGTGCCCGCAGTGGTTCGGAGCGCTCGGCAAAGTGCCGGCAAAATATCTCATCTACAAAAACTGGAACCGGCATCCATTGGTAGGCCTGCAGCGATGACGCTTACGATCGACCGCGATCGCCTTCTGTCCGAAGTCGAAACGCTGTCGTCGTTCTCTGACGCTGAAACTCCGGCAGTAACACGAATTGTTTTCACGCCGACGGACCTTAAGGCTCGTGCATGGATGAAGGCGCGTTGCGAAGAGGCTGGACTCACCGTGCGTGAAGACGCCATTGGAAATACTTTCGCTCGCTGGAATGGCTCCGATCCGGTTGCGCCGGTGGTGGGTACGGGCTCGCATATCGACGCTATTCCGAACGCGGGGAAATACGACGGAGTTGTCGGAGTGCTGGGAGGCTTGGAAGCGATACGCTCTTTGCGGCAGAGCGGATTTCGTCCGACGCACTCGATCGAGTTAGTTATTTTCACTTCCGAAGAACCGACACGGTTTGGAGTCGGATGTCTTGGAAGCCGGTTGCTGTCAGGCAGTCTTTCTCCCGATGACGCGAGAAGATTAAAAGACAACGACGGCGTCCCGCTCGACGACGTTCGACGTGCGGCTGGTTTCGAGGGCGAACTCGAGCAAGTGAAGTTGCCAAGCGGCTACTATAAGGCGTTCATCGAATTGCACATTGAGCAGGGACCGCTGCTGGAGCGAGAGCATATCCCTCTCGGCATTGTCACGAAAATCGCCTCGCCGGCGAGTCTCAGAGTTTTGATCGAGGGATCGGGTGGACACGCCGGCGGTGTTTTAATGCCCGACCGTCGCGATGCTCTTTGCGCGGCAGCCGAGCTGATTCTGGCGATTGAGACCGCAGCCCGCACCAGCGGAGCGATTGACACAGTTGCAACCGTCGGCATCTGCGACGTGTTTCCCGGCGCGGTCAACAGCATTCCTGGCCGGGTCCGCCTTAGCGTGGATATCCGCGACACAGATCTTCAACGGCGCGACATCGTGATGCGCGCGATTGAGGCTGCCTCTCATTCGATTTCAGCCAAGCGGCAGGTATCGATAAACAGCGAATTGCTGAACGCCGACGCGCCTGCGGACTGTTCTCCCGCAATCATAGAAGCGCTCTCTCAATCGTGCCGCAAGCACGAACTGAACTTTCTTCCTATGGTTAGCCGCCCTTATCACGATTCACTTTTTATCGCACGCATCGCTCCCGTCGCGATGTTGTTCACCCCCTGCCGCAGCGGATACAGTCACCGTCCCGACGAGTACGCTGCTCCGGAAGATATTGTCCGCGGAACGCTTGTGCTCGCCGAGACTCTGGCCGCCTTGTCTGAGTGACGTTCCAGAATAGCGAACAGACGCGCAAGACAAAGACATCAAGTGAATCAGACTCTTTCGATTGCTTGCGTAATCCAGTGTTGTACAATCCCACACCAATTGATCTGCGGCAATCTGTTCTGAAAAGATCGGGATGAAAAGGATCGGCGCGGAATGGAGCGGACGACACTAGAGTATTCCCCAAGCACAGACTACGGCTTACGGCGCGAGATTCTTTCTCCGATGGAGACCTTGGCTCAGTCAGTCTCCACGATGGCACCGACCACTACGCCCGCGGCCACGATCCCTCTAGTTTGCGCCCTCGCGGGAAACGGCACCTGGCTCGCGTATGTGCTGGCGACCTCGGCTGTCTTGCTGGTGGCCGTGTGCATCGCCCGCTATGCTCGCCATTCCGCCTCGCCGGGTTCGCTGTATACCTACGCATCGATGACCTTGCCTCCGTGGCTTGGCGCGACGGTTGCGTGGAGTCTTCTGCTCGCTTACGTGGCCACGGGATCGAGTGTGATCGGCGGCTTCTATCACTACGCAAACTTGCTTTTGCACGATGCCACCGGCCATGTCTACTCTTCGGTCTTGCTCTCTATTCTCGTCACTGGCATTTCGATCTGGATTGCCTATCGTGACGTAAAGATCTCCGCGCGCCTTATGCTGTGGATCGAGGCGGCATCGGTTACGGTAATTGTTATCGTGGTGACACTGTTGCTGCTGCGTCAAGGCTGGCACTGGGACGCGGAGCAATTGCATCTCCACGGGATGACCGGCAGTGGACTCCGCTTGGGGCTGGTGCTGGCTTTGTTCAGCTTTGTTGGCTTCGAGAGCGCGACCACGTTAGGATCCGAAGCGCGCAATCCGCTGAAAGCAATTCCACGAGCGGTCATCTCAAGCGCGATTCTCGCCGGAGCTTTCTTCACAATTTGCGCTTACGCAGAAGTGTTGGGCTTCCACACTGTGGGTCAGGATTTGGGCGCGAGCCAGGCTCCGATGTATCTGCTGGCCCGAGTCGCCGGTGTCCCAGTGCTGGGACTGCTGATCGATATCGGTGCGCTGGTCAGCCTGTTTGCCGGAACTCTGGCGTGCATTACGGCGGCAGCACGCGTGTTACTTCTGATGGCACACAACGGGCTCGCCCACGGCTCTCTGCGTAACACGCATGTCCGGAATCAAACACCAAGCCGCGCCGTCGTGATTACCGGCATTGCCGCACTGCTCCCCGTGGCGGTGCTGGCAGCACGCGGTGCCAGTGGCCTGGACGTCTACGGTTGGATGGGCTCGCTGGCGACGTATGGTTTTATCGTGGCTTATGCATTGGTGTGCATCGCACTGCCACGGTACCTGCGCGAGCACGGCGTCTTTCGAGCCGGAGCGCAGATCGTTCCCTGGCTTGCCGGCACCGCCATGTTGCTGGCGCTGGTCGGGAACCTCTATCCTGTGCCCGAAGGACCGTATGGCAAGCTGCCATACATCTATCTTGCCTATTTGACTGCGGGCTTAGTGTGGTTCGTGTTCCGTGGACGCGGCAAGGACGAAGCCTTGGCCGAGAGCTGAGGTCGCCCTTGTGCGTTCTCCGCCGGGTTCGAATTCAGTAAAGGCTTCACTCAGTGCGATAAAAATATCTGATCTGTGCCAAAGAAATTTTGACTGGACTGAATGCTTTCATTCCGAACGAAACTCGCGTAGATTCGGTCAATCATTTTTGCGTGGACGGACAGGGCAAACCATCTCTGCCGCGATCATCGTTTGAACAACACCGTGACGGTTCGACCGCAAGCGTGCGGTTGAGTACGAATGTAGACTTTCACGAGGTCGCTGATGCTCAAGGGAAATCGACTCGCCGCTCTTCTCGTCGCGTTATCCCTGTGGATGCCGTTTGCCTTTACCGTTTACTCTCACTCGCAGCAGACGCTCGGTGGCATCACGGGAACGGTCGCAGACAAAACCGGCAGCGTTTTGCCGGACACGGCCGTGACCATCGTGGGCGACCAAACCAAACTCACTCGCACCCAGAAAACCAACGCGAATGGCAGTTACGATTTCGTTAATTTGCCCATCGGCACCTACACGCTCACTTTCACCCACGATGGTTTTCAGACTCAGCGCATGCCCTCGATTGCGGTTCAGGCGGACC
Source organism: Terriglobales bacterium (assembly GCA_035601995.1). Lineage (GTDB taxonomy): Bacteria > Acidobacteriota > Terriglobia > Terriglobales > Acidobacteriaceae > JABDBE01. The sequence goes on along the minus strand of DATNNE010000128.1, from coordinate 48,071 downwards.
GCACCGCTACGGTCAATGTCGTCTTACCGGTCGGCCAGGTGGGGACGGTGGTTGAGGTCGAGGCGGTCCCGCTCATGAATGCGGTCGACACGACCAACGGCTATGTGCTCGACCAACAGCAGATTCAGTCCGTCCCTCTGCCGACCGGGAGCTTCACTGGGCTCGCCATTCTTTCTCCGGGTGTGAGTGCGGAACTGCCCGCCGGCACAGGCGTTAATGCCGGCCTGGGCAATCAACCGATCTGGGCCAACGGACAGCGCGATACCAGCAACACATTTCTGCTCAACGGCGTCGACGCCAGCAATCTGTTCAACGGAAAAAGCACGAGCCAGGTTGCTTCAGCCCGAATTGTGAACAACACTGGCATTGCCGGAGCCAGCAGCACCACCGCGGAAATTATTCAGAGCACAGCGTCGCCCTACCTGGCCATCGGCCAGGCGCTGCCCACTCCCGCTCCGGAAACAGTTCAAGAGTTCCGCGTTAATACTTCCATGTACGATGCGCAACAGGGGTCCACGAGCGGCGCGCACATCGACATGAGCACTGCTTCCGGCACCAACGCCCTTCACGGCAGCGCTTACATTCACCGCGGGACGGACTGGCTGAATGCCGCGCCTTATTTCTACAATCAGGATGCCAACATCCCCAGCAACGAGAAAGTGCCAGAGCTGCACCGATACACGGCGGGTGGAACGCTCGGCGGCCCGCTCATCAAAGACAAGCTTTTCGGTTTTCTCAGTTACCAGCACGTCCACGTTTCAGATCTGGAGATTGGAACTTCACGCACCGCCGTGCCTTCCGGTCTAACCGACGATCGCAGCGCGACCGCACTGGCAAACGTAACCAATACGAATTGGCCAGGCTCTGGCGTAATCCCCGTGGTCGGGACAGCTGCCGGCGACATCAATCCCATTTCCTACGCGATGTTGAACTACAAGTTGCCGAATGGCCAGTATTTAATACCGTCGGCGAATCCGGCCTTCACGCCCACCCTGAACTTCCCGGAAAATGTTTTCATCACGCAGCCGGCATATTTCATATCCGACCAAGTCGTATCCGACCTCGATTACCTCGTAAATCCCAAAGACACGCTGTCATTAAAGTATTACTACCAGCATGACCCGACCTCGGCGCCTTTCGGATATTCCTCGGTCGAAGGTTTTCCGCAACATTTGGACGCCGGCAGTCAGGTTGCGAGCATCACCAACACGCAATCGATTACACCGAACTTCAGCCTTGCGGAAGTATTCGGCTTCATTCGCGAGAAGGTCTACAGCACGATTGGCCAGCCCTTTACCCCGCAGGCGATGGGCATTAATGCCTTCGGTTCGACAGTCTTCCCGGGAATTACGATTGTGGATAATTTAGGGAACGACTCTCCGCTGAATACAAATTTCGTTTTCAACGCAGGGATGAATATCGGATCGACGGCAGCTTCACAGGGCGCCTTTACCGGCGTTTTTCAAAACCGCTGGATGCCTTCCGCCGATGCAGTTTGGAACCACGGCAAACATACCATTAACTTCGGCGGTAGTTTCTCCTATACCCAGCTCAATGCGCGCGACCGAAGAACCAACACCGGAATGATCGCCTTCCCGAATTTCTCCAATTTCGTTGAGGGCCTGCCGATAACCTATACGGCAAACGGATACATTACTACGACCTTCTTGCAAGGCGATGCCAACCGTTACTACCGCTCGAAGGAAAACGGCTTATATGTCCAGGACAAATTTCAGATCCGCCCCAACCTCAGCGTAAGCGCCGGCCTGCGCTTCGACTATCACGGAGGCCTCACGGAGAAGAACGGGCGCATCTTTAATTTTGATCCCTCAGGTTACAACTACGATGCGACAACGGACACGATCATCTCGAACGGATTTATTGTCGCGGGCAACAATCCTGACTTTCCCAGCAAGGGGGTCAGCGATTCAACTCTGACCGGCCGCCAGTGGGGAATCGCTCCGCGAATTGGAGTGGCGTGGAGCCCAAAGATGTTCAATGACAAAGTCGTTGTGCGCACGGGCTGGGGAATGTATTACGATCGCGGCGAATTGTTCACCTACCTTTCTCCGGGCTTTGCCTCTGGGGTGATCGCGGGCGGTCCGTTCGGTGTAAACCAGACTCCGCCGTGGGTGAATCAGACGTCTTGCAGCGTGTACGGATACGAATTTTGCAGTACGCTCGAAAACCCGTGGGGGCCCACTCTCGGGCCCGCTCCCACCGGCAATCCCAAGGATTTGTCTCTCCCCAATGCGACGGCCATCTCGACCGGAATACCGCTTTTCTCATTTGCCGATTACAACCGTGCCAACAAGCTTCCATACAGTATGAACGAGACGCTCGACATTCAATGGCAGCCGCGCCGCGACTTGGCGATCGACATCGGCTACGTTGGTAATCTCGGCCGCCATGCCGTCGTTCCCCTGCCTTTCAACCAGGCGCAGATTGCCTCGCCCTCTCATCCCTTGCTGAAGGGCACGCAGTTCGAGCAGGACTATACGTATGGCTATTCGATCCTCACCAACGCCAGCACCTTCGCGCCGGCGAATCTCCCCAACGGACAGCCCTACCTGCAGACTTTTGAAGGCGGAAATGTCGACCTTCGCGTTCCCTACATCGGTTATTCCTCTGAGTCGGAGTCCTACACCGCGGCCGGCATCTCCGCTTACAATGCGCTTCAAGCCCACGTTGAAAAGCGAATGAGTCACGGGATACAAGTCGGTTTCTCATATACCTACTCCCACGCGACCGACGAACAAAGCGCAATGGGACTTTTTTACAACGGCAACAATCCTCTGGATCTGCGCTCCGGTTACGGCTTGTCTGACTTCGACCGCGAGCACATCATCAATTTCACCTATATGTATGAACTGCCAAAGTTTTTCCCGGAATCTTCAATCAAAGGCAAAGTTGCCGACGGATGGGCTTTTTCCGGCCTGACCGTCATCCAGAGTGGACAACCGTACAGCGTTATCGATTACTCTGGCGCGGTCGGCAGCATTTTTTACGGGGTCAACGACGGCATTACGAATCCGGTGGTTCCGCTCGATGGTTGCTCACCCAAGGGAGCGCTTACCGGGGCCTCGGGCGCGGGCGCTGTCCCTGCGCTCAAAGCCAGTTGTTTCGGCATTCCTTTGCTGCAGCCAGGCGCTTTGGATGGCGCGATTCCTTCCAACGATCCCTACGAGACCAACTTCATCGACCATGGCCAGCGCAATATCTTCCGGCAACCGTGGCAGCGACGCGCGGACATTTCGCTATTGAAGACAACCCAAATCACCGAGCGTTTCTTGCTCAAGTACAGCTTCGATGTTTTCAACGTAACCAACACTGCAAGCTTCGATATCCCTATCGACGATATAAGCCAGAACATCAACTTCAGCGGCTTTCCGGTCGTCGGTACGCCTGCGACTACGACTCCTTGCAATAAGAGCTTCTCTGGATCGTTGTACGTGTGCCCGTCGCTCAGCGGGCTGGGCATCACCAACAAGACGATCGGCAGTCCGAGGCAGATCCAGATGTCGCTGCGGCTCCAGTTCTAAACCAACCGTTTATTCCCCGGTAGCGCGGATCAAGAGATACTTGTCGTCCCGAGCATAGCGAGGGATCCAGGTTCTTGCGGACAAAATTCTCGTTGACCAGGCAAACCTCTCGATCCCTCGGCACTAAGGCAAGCTGCGTGGCGACGTTCACAGGTTTCAGTGACCGGCGTCACATCATGTTTGAGGGCAGAAGAGCATAGTTGTAATGGTGAGTGGAACCCTGGGGCACATGGCCCTTGCGCCTGCGCTAAAGTATGCTGCGAAATCACCTTACGAAAATCATCCCCATAAGATGAGGCCTCGAAATTCAGGCCGCGGGACTCCGCCACCAAGACACTAGTGAGGACCATATGCCGGTTACCAAGCAACAAGCACTTGACTACCACTTCGGCGCACGCCCAGGAAAGATTGAAGTTACTCCCACCAAGCCTTGCCGCACGCAACACGATCTAAGCCTCGCCTACACGCCAGGAGTCGCGATACCGTGCATGGAGATCCATAACAATCCGCACGATGCCTTCAAGTACACGGGCCGTGGCAACCTGGTCGCGGTCGTGACCAATGGGACCGCAGTCCTTGGTTTGGGTGACATCGGCGCACTCGCGGCCAAACCGGTGATGGAAGGGAAGGCCGTCCTGTTCAAACGCTTTGCCGGGGTGAACGTGTTCGACATTGAAGTCAACAGTCACGACCCCGACGAAGTGATCAAAGTTTGCCAGTTGCTGGAGCCCACCTTCGGCGGTATCAACCTCGAAGACATCAAGGCACCGGAATGTTTCTACATTGAAGAGACCTTGAAGAAGACGATGAAGATCCCGGTCTTCCACGACGACCAACACGGCACCGCGATTATTTCTGGGGCTGCTTTGTTGAACGCTCTGGAGGTGGTACGCAAGGACATCAGCAGAATCCGTCTGGTCATCAACGGCGCCGGCGCCTCCGCCGTAGCTACTGCCGAGCACTACGTTCGTCTGGGCATGAAGCGCGAGAACATCACGCTGTGCGATACCAAGGGAGTGGTGTACAAAGGCCGCGCCGCAGGCATGAATCCGTACAAAGATCGCTTCGCGCAAGACACCAAACTGCGTACGCTAGCCGAGGCTATGGTCGACACCGATATGTTCCTCGGACTCTCCGTCGGTGGCGTGGTCACACAGAATATGGTGCGCTCGATGGCTGCCCGTCCGATTGTCATCGCGATGGCGAATCCCGATCCCGAAATCACGTACGAGGACGCCAAAGCTTGCCGCGCCGATGTCATTATGTGTACCGGGCGCTCCGACTATCCCAACATGGTGAACAATGTGCTTGGCTTCCCCTTCATCTTCCGCGGCGCTCTCGACGTGCATGCCACAGAGATTAATGAAGAGATGAAGCTTGCGGCTACTCGCGCCTTGGCAAACCTGGCCAAGGAAGATGTGCCTGACTCGGTATGCCGCGCTTATGGAGTGGCCCGACTCGAGTTCGGTCCCGACTACCTCATCCCCAAGCCGTTCGATCCGCGGGTGCTGGTGTGGGAGTCTTCAGCCGTAGCTCAGGCGGCAATGGAAACCGGAGTGGCCCAGGAGCCCGTTAACATTGACGAATACCGCGAACAACTTGAGCGGCGGCAGGGCAAGGCCCACGAGATCTCGCGCATGATGATTCACAAGGCTCAAGCTAAACCCAAGCAGGTTGTCTTTCCCGAAGGCGATAACGAGAAAATCCTGCGCGCCTCGCATTCGATCTTGGACGAGAAGATCGCCACGCCCATCCTTATCGGCAATGCTGCGGTTATTCATGCAAAAACCGCTGAGCTCGGATTGGATCTGAAAGATGCGCAGATCGTTGATCCTGCCACGTCGCCTCTCCGCCAAAGCTACATCCAGGAACTTTTTCGTTTACGGCAGCGACGAGGCGTGACTCTCAGCGAGGCGAAAACGCTCATCGACGACCGCAACATTTTCGGGTCAATGATGTTGCATATGGGCGATGCCGATGCCCTTGTCTCCGGCGTGACGCAGCACTTTCCCGAGACCATTCGACCCGCTTTGCAGATCGTCCGCATGCGGGAAGGCCTGCACAAAGTCGCGGGATGCTACCCGTTAATCACGCGCGAAGGGCAACTGTTTTTCCTGGCAGACACCAGCGTCAACATCGATCCCACGGCGGAAGACCTGGTGGAAATCGCCTTGTGCGCCGCGCAGGAAGCTCGTCGCTTCGACGTCGTCCCGCGAGTTGCCATGCTTTCCTTCTCCAGTTTTGGCAGCACCAAGCATCCGCTCTGCGAAAAGGTTCGCAAGGCAGTCGAGCTACTGCACAAAGCCGACCCAACTCTCATCGTCGATGGAGAGATCATGGCGGACGTTGCCGTGTCTCCCGAGAAATTGGAGCAGACCTATCCTTTCAGTTCTCTGAAGGGCGGCGCCAACGTGCTGGTGTTCCCCGATCTCGCCTCCGCCAACATTACCTACAAGCTGCTAACCACGGTCGGCGGCGCTGAGATCCTTGGTCCCATCCTCATGGGCATGGCGCGGCCCGTGCATTTGCTGGCCCGCGGCGCTGAAGTGGAGGAAATCGTCAACGTCGTCGCGATCGCAGTAGTGGACGCGCGGGAGTCTGAGCCGACAGCGATACCCGAGGTCCCGAAGCCCGTCGCGCAGGCGGACTAAAAGCGCAAGCACTGTCGGGATCAAACAAATCCTAGTCATCCTGAGCGCTGTGGATGCTGCGTGCAACGCAGTATCCACGGAGTCGAAGGAACGCAGAAGCAACGGACTACGAGAAATTCGAAAAGGCTTTCCAACGATGCGCCGCACGTCTCGGAGCAACGGGCACAAGTGAGTGCTTGTGCCCGGACTGCGCTTGATCGACGGAACCTGAGCGAACGCGTTACTTCGCTTGCAAGGATTCGATGTAGTGGGTAAGGTTCGCCACGCGTTGCTGGACTTCACCTTCATGTCCGTGGCTCATCGTCCAAAACAACGATCCCCACACTGGCATTTCCTTGGATCCGTGGGCGGGAAGACCGGAATCGCCACGGATGGCAGAGGTCACTTTCATGGCGGGGAATTTCCCTCCGTTGTTTTTGCTCAGCGTGGTGAGGTCAGCGGGAGGTGTTTTCAGGGCGCTGGCCGCCGGGCCTCCGCCTTTGCCGTCAGCTCCATGGCAAACGGCGCAGTAGGTCGTGTACATTTCCTTGCCGGATGCAGGCGAGGTGGCCTGGATCGGGGCGTGTTGGATCACTTTCTGGTTCTGATCCGGAGTCTGGTCCTGCGCCGCGACCGTGCAGGTAAATACGAACAGAGCGGTAAACAACAATAGCAGTTTCTTCATAGGCATTGCTTTTCTCCTTTTGAAACCAAAACGTCTTCTACGAACCCTTAAGCGCACCTCAGAAAGAAACCGGCTGCGTTACGCCATTCATTCCGCCGAGATTTTCCATCCATGATCGGTGCGCGCTAGCGCCAGCGTCGATTTCGTGGGATTCCCGTGGTAGAAATCGGCCTCGAACTTATTGATCAGGGTCTGACGATCCCAAAGATTGAAGCCCTTAACCAAAGAACCACCCGCGTCGAACACGTCTCCTAACTGATTAGGCGCCCATTTCCACGCGTATTCGACGGTCGCGTTGTTCACCCCTCGCATCGTAATATTCGTGACGCTTACGAGTTGGCGTTGGGCCAGGGGAATTTGATACGCGAAGGTGCCATCGGTCTCTTTCCATTTCTTGGAGTCGGGGATCGCCGTCAGCAGGCGTTCTCCTGCGGGCGTGAGCGAAATATTCTCCCTTTCGCCGACCTTGGCCAGCTTCACGATTCCCGCTTTTTCCAGCAGCCGATAATGTGCGTCTCCCGGGTCATCAGAGACATTGGGCTTCACCAAGCCGGTGTGAAAGTGAACGACGGCAGCACCCGGCCCCTCGAGAGCCGATGCCACTATGCCACTCGCCTCCTGCGCGCTGAGCGGGGTTTTTGCCCGGACCTGGATTACCACATATGCCACCATGCCCGCGATCGCCGCTACCAGACACGCCATGAGCAGCAGCGGCAAGAACGATGAACGTCTTTCCATTTCAAGCTCCGCTTCAAACATGGCACCCTCCTCGAAAAGCTGCGAATTTCTACACCACTGCTTATTCTTAGTCCACCCTTTGCCCGATTGCTGTGATCAAGGGCACAACTAATTGTGGCGGAAATCACAAATCAGCCCTGTGCCTCTGAGCGAAACTCATTTCAACAGCGTGTGCGCGCCCTCACCTACGTCCGTGATTCGTGTCACATCCAAGTTCACTGCCGCAAAGCATAATCTCGTCAAGATTTGGGGAGCGTTCTAACACCCCGACTGTGGAGATCGCATGGCAAAAGGACGTGTCTCAGTTGTCGTCGAGCGTTGCAAAGCCTGCGGCTTCTGCGTGGAGTTTTGTCCCACGCACGTGCTCGCGCTCTCTTCCGCTTTCAACTCCAAGGGCTACCATCCGCCGCATGTTGTCCATCCAGAAAAGTGCAGCGGCTGCGATTTATGCGGAATGTATTGCCCTGATTTCGCCATTTTCGCAACCAAGCTACTTCCCGCTGGAGGTGACAAATGAAGGCTGACCCTCGTGGCGTGCTCACCGGCATTCACTTCATGGACGGCGATCATGCCTGCTGTGAAGGCGCATTGGCCGCTGGCGCCCGATTCGCCGCCGGATATCCCATCACTCCTTCTACCGAAGTCGTCGAACGGTTCGCCTCGCGTGTGCCCACCGTCGGCGGAACGTTTATCCAGATGGAAGACGAACTCGCGGCTTCGATTACGTTGCAAGGCGCGGTCTGGGGCGGAGCTAAAGCGTTTACGGTGACCTCGGGCCCCGGCTTTTCTCTGATGATGGAACACATCGGCTACGCCGCCATGACCGAAACGCCGTGCGTGTTCGTCGATGTGCAACGCGGAGGCCCATCAACCGGCCTGCCCACCCTCCCCGCCCAGAGCGACATGATGCAAGCGCGGTGGGGGTCGCATGGTGATTACGAGATCATTGCGCTCTGCCCAAATTCTCCGCAGGAGTGTTTCGATCTCACTATTAAAGCTTTCAACCTGGCCGAAGAATTTCGCGTTCCTGTGATGTTCATGATGGATGAAGTCGTGGGGCACATGACCGAGAAGGTTGTGATTCCTCCAGCCGACGAGATCGAAGTCGTCCCTCGCCGCCATACTCAGAAGTCGGTTGACGAATATCTTCCCTATAAAACCAACGGTGACCTGGTTCCAGAAATGGCGCACGCTGGCGAAGGCTACAAGTTTCATGTCACGGGGTTGACCCACGACGAACGCGGCTATCCAAATATGACTCCGCAAGTGCAAGACAAATTGGTTCGCCGCCTGCAAAACAAGGTTCGCAATGCCGCGGACCGGATTGCGCTGTTTGAGGAAGAGCAACTCGATGGCGCTGATGTGGTGGTCGTCTCCTACGGAATCACTTCTCGAGTGGCACAACGAGCAATCGAGGCGGCTCGGGAACAGGGCCTGCGCGTAGGCAAGTTGCGCCTGATCACTGCCTGGCCGTTCCCTGAGAAAAAGATCCGCGAACTCGCCGCGAAGGCGAAAGCATTCGTCGTCCCCGAACTCAATCTCGGCCAGATGGTACGAGAAGTGGAGCGGGCTGCCGCAGGTCAGGCGAAGACATTCGCCGTATCGCACGCGGGCGGCGGCGTTCATGACCCCAAAGACATCCTCAAAGTAATCGTGGAGGCCAGCCGATGCCGGATAGCTTGATCACTGATCTTGGCGATAACGATCTCGGTAATAACGATCTTGATAATCCAACCGTGAACCCGGTCGAGCCCTTCTTGCGCAGCGATCGCATGCCGCACATCTGGTGCCCGGGATGCGGCATCGGCACGACAGTAAACTCTTTCGCGCGCGCTCTCATTGAATCGAAAATCGATTTGCAATCGTTGGCCCTGGTCTCTGGTATTGGCTGCACGGGCCGCGTAGCGGGTTACGTCAAGCTGGATTCGTTTCATACCACGCATGGCCGCGCAATTCCATTCGCTACTGGATTGAAGCTGGCGAACCCGAAGCTGAACGTGGTCGTGTATTCCGGCGATGGCGATCTATCGGCGATCGGAGGCAATCATTTAATTCACGCCGCGCGCCGCAATATCGATCTGAAAGTAATCTGCGTGAACAATCTGATTTACGCGATGACTGGCGGCCAGACTGCGCCCACTACTCCGGATGACTCCATTACTTCGACGAACCCGTACGGAGTTTTCGAGCCGTCCTTCAATCTGCCGCACCTGGTCGAAGCCGCGGGCGCGGTTTATGTCGCACGCTGGACCACGTTCCACGTACGCCAACTGGCGCGCGCCATTAGCGAAGCCTTCCAGAAAAAGGGCTTCTCTTTCATCGAAGTGATCTCGCCATGCCCCACCCTTTACCAACGGCGGAACAAGCTGGGCGATGGCCTCGACACCATGAAGTATTACAAAGAGAAAAGCAAAGTCCGGCACGGAGCACCGACCAGTGAAGTCGGCCTGACCATGACCGGCGAAATCGTCGTGGGCAAATTCGTAGACCGCGACCGCCCCGACTACCAAACCTTGATGCGAGCGCAATACGCCCACTCGCTGGGCGAGCGCTTCGTGGAACAAGCGGAGATGGTATGCAGCTAACCGAAATTCGTCTCGCAGGCTTTGGCGGCCAGGGAGTGATTCTTTCCGCCATTGTGTTGGGCAAGGCTGCCTCGATTTACCAGGGCGCGTTTGCCACCATGACTCAGAACTTCGGCCCTGAAGCGCGGGGCGGCGCGTGCAGCGCGCAGCTCGTTCTATCCGATTTGCCGGTGTTGTATCCCTACGTCACGCAGCCGGACATCCTCGTCGTAACCTCGCAAGAGGCCTATACGCGCTTTGGACACGATCTGAAAGACGGCGGCATCCTGATCGTCGAGCAGGATCTGGTGCGAGTTTCGGACCTCGACAAAGAAATCCAGGTCTACAGCATTCCAGCCACGCGCATCGCCGAAGTGCTCGGCAAGCGCATGGTACAGAATTCGGTGATGGTGGGATTCTTCACCGCGGTAACACACCTGCTCGACCCTGAGGCCGTGCGCAAAGCAGTCGCGGATTCCGTGCCGCCAAGCTTTCAAGAACTGAACCTGAAGGCCTTCGAAAAAGGACTGGAGTATGGCGCCACCGCCTTAGCCGCGACCGCGAGCCCAGCCGACGCTGAACTGCAAGTGCAGTACTCCCCGGAATAATTGACCCGCTCCCTGTACAGGCGGAACGACCAAGAGCCAGTTGGCAGTTCTCGGTTCTCAGTTTTCTGCCCCGAGCCCTCCATCGGGCTTTCAAATTGACCGTTGCATTCTTCAGCCCTCGCTGTTGCGAGATTCATCGTTCCGCCAACCAACTCGTAAACGCGTGATTGCAAACCGTCACTCTCGCAAGGACACACTAAACGGTGAAGACACGATGTTTAGCTTGTTGTGATTTCTATCAAAGCGCTGTTGACAATTTCCTCGCATGATCCAGCGCGAAGAATTCATTTCCCGCCTATCTGCTTTATTTCTTGTAAGATCCGCGCTCGCACAAACATCTCCGCAGTCCTCCTGCGACTTGGCCCAGCGATTGCCTTTAGAAAAGTGTGAGTGGCTCGCAAGACGGCCCTCCACCAAACGCAACGACGAGGTGACTTATGACAGTCCTACTGGTTCTCTTTACATTCACAGCTTTCCTACTCATTGATCATTTCCGCAGTCGCCACGCCGCTGTGCAACCGGTATTGCAGGTTGCCCCAGCGAAGGAAGACGTCGTAGCCCGGCTGAAGCCAGCCTTGGTCGGCGGCTTCGACGTGCCAGAAAACCTGCGTTACCATCCCGGACACACTTGGGCATTGAGCGAGAGCCCCAGCCTGGTGCGGGTTGGCATGGACGATTTTGCCTCGAAGCTGACCGGCAAGGTGGAGAGCATCACGCTGCCGCAACGGGGCCAATGGATTCGCCAAGGCCAGAAGATGTGCACGGTCCATCGTGAGGGCTGCGCCGTCGACCTGGTTTCGCCGATCGAGGGCACGGTGTCTGACATCAACCCAGCAATCACGAAGGATCCGAAGCTCGCCCTGCGCGATCCCTACAGTGATGGCTGGTTGCTTACCGTGCAAGCTCCCGACGCCAAGACCAGTTTCCGCAATCTGTTGGGTGGTCCGCTGGCTCGCTGGTGGACAGAGGAGTCCGCGAGCCGCCTGCAACGCCGCATGTCCACGCCGCTGGGCGCGCTTGCCCAGGACGGAGGAGTGGCTGTGGATAACATTACTGCGCAGATTCCGGACCAGGACTGGCTGCCGCTGGCGAAAGAGTTCTTCTTGTCATAAGCCGACCTCGCGGGCCAAGCGGGGTGGAGGAGCCTCGCTGAGGACCGCTGGAACACCGAGCCGCCCGGATCCAAGGCTAACGGCCACGGACACCGGGCGGCCGGTGTTTTTCGCTGAACCAGCGAATTCGAGACCACGTATATACTGTTGCCACGCGAGGAAACCCTTGAACAATGAGACTGACGGCCAACCCCTCAACAACAACGCGACCCTGACTCCCGCCGAACCAATCCCACCTGCACAACCGTCGACTCTCCACAAGATATTCATTGGCAAAGACGGCCTGCGCGCCGGCTGGAGCCTGCTGATCTTCATCGCTATCTTCGCAGTCATAGCTTTCTGCGCGAACCGCATCGGACACAAGCTCCATCCTCCTGCTCCAAAGACCGGTAACGCCCCAACCGAGATATCCCCAAGCTTCGGGTACATCGCCGAGCTGATTCCGTTGCTCATAACCGTTCTTGTTACCTGGATCATGTCGAAGATTGAGCGCCGCCCCAACTCCGTCTATGGCTTTGGCGATAGCCGCATGCTCCCGCACTTCTTCGCCGGCATGGCTTGGGGAATCGCCTGTCTCTCGCTGCTCATCTTGACGCTCTGGAAGAGTGGCCTCCTGGTCTTCGACGGTCGCCTGCTTTTTGGCCGCGACGTACTTCGTTACGGAGCCATCTGGCTATTCGGCTTTTTCCTGGTCGGTTTGCTCGAGGAGTACCTGACGCGTGGCTATATCCTATACACACTCAGCCGCGGGCTCGCGGGTTCTTACCAGTGGGCCTTCAAGACGCGCCACAGCGCGGCCTTAGGCTTTTGGACCTCGGCCGTCATCCTGTCCTTGCTCTTCGGCCTCGGGCACAAAAGCAATCCTGGGGAATCGCCTATTGGGTTGCTCTCCGCCGGCCTGGCCTCCATGGTCTTCTGCCTCAGCCTCTGGCGCACGGGTTCGCTCTGGTGGGCGATCGGCCTTCACACTTCGTGGGATTGGGGCCAGTCTTTTCTCTACGGTGTCCCCGACAGCGGACTCATGGTCCAGCACCATCTGTTCGCCACTAACCCGGTAGGGAAGCCGATCCTCAGCGGCGGAACCACCGGCCCTGAAGGTAGCATCTTCATCATTGCCGTTTTAGCCCTCATCGCCGTAATAATTCTTTTTACCCTGCCTAAAGGCCACTACGGACGAGCGTCCAGGGCTTTCGAGATCGGTCCGCCGACAGCATGAGAGATGTCATCCGCAGAGAGCTGTCATCCTTGAGGAAGCGGAGCGCTTCGCTCGTGAAGAGTTTTCGACGAAGGATCTCTGCACGGCTTCGTGCGTATGCGAGGCGGCTCGACGATGTTCGCCAGGACGACTTGCCGCTATACTAGCCAGTGCTGAGCCATCGCTCACCGGAGAATGCATGTCGAGTCTAAAGGAATTCCAGTGCGAGATTTGTGGGATCGTGAGTGACAATCCGATCCATTGGTTTGTGATCGAATGCGGAGATCAGACGCTCGCGGTCATCAAGTGGGATCTGACTGCCGCCAATAGTCCCACGGCGCGACATTTTTGCGGCGAAGCCCACTCCCAGGTGTACATCAGCCGCTGGTTCGAATCCATTTGCGCGCCGCCCAAATCCGTTTTCAAGGCTTCCTAGGTCCGACCGCCAAGGTGTTCAGAAGTTCCGCGCCGACTGACTGGCGTCACCGGCGTCGCTACGGCCCGACAGGCCGTGCACAGCGCGCTTTCCTTTAGGTCGATCCACTCCACGGCGTGCGAGGAGGCCATGACGCAGCGGTAGTCCTCGCAGTGAGTCAAGTTCAGAGTGTGTCCCAACTCATGGACCGCTTCTTTTGTTACGCGCTTGCGAAATAGTTCATGGTCAGACGGAAGACCATAGAATTCTTGGCGCAGCCGGTGAGCCGAGACCACGGCGCATGGCCCACCCATTTGCGCTTGGCCAAAAACGAAAGTAAGAATGGGGATATACAGATCGACGGCGCTGATGCCCACCATCCGCCATGAGTCTGCGCTGAGAAAGCTTTGCATTCGCTGCAGGATTTCCGAGGAGTGGTATTGCTGCCGCTCTCCGTGGAATGCGAACTCTGGATCCAGCCGGACCGGCAGCACTTTGCAGGGAACGCGAAAAGTCTCTTCGATAACGGGCCGCAGATCCTTCAGCAACCCGTCGTCCACGTTCCCGATCGGCAAGATTTGCAGCAGCTTCATCGCGGCCAGCCTTATCGGCTCAGCTTCATCGGTTCAGCGGGTGTGCGGCTCCAGCCATATTTCTTCAGCTTGTGATAAAGAGTGACCCGGTCGATGTCGAGTATCTCGGCGGCGTGGCTCTGATTGCCTCTACATTCCTCCACTACGCGCAGGATGTGGGCGCGCTCCATTTCTTCAAGCTTCTTGCCACAGCCGCTGGAAGCAGGCACGCTTTGTGGCTTGAAGATGAAGTCCTGTTCGTGCAGCTCCGGCTCCGTTCCCACAACCATGGCGCGCTCCACAGCGTTTTCCAATTCACGAACGTTGCCCAGCCAGGGCTGCTGTTGCAATTGGTCCATCGCTTCGGGCGACACCCGCGTGATCCGTTTGTTCATGGCCAGGGAAAACTTGCGAACGAAGTGGTCGACCAGCGGGGGGATATCTTCTCTACGATCGCGCAGCGGCGGTAGTTCGATGCGAAAGACGTTAAGCCGGTAGAAAAGATCGGGACGGAATTTGCCCTCTTCGATTAGCTTCTCGAGATCTTTACTAGTAGCGGCGATGCAGCGGAAGTCCACCTTGATAATTTGATTGCCGCCCACGCGGGTGATTTCGCGTTCCTGCAGTACCCGCAACAAGTCGGTCTGTGTTTTGAGAGTGATGTCGCCGATTTCATCGAGAAATACAGTTCCGCCTTCAGCGATTTCAAACTTGCCTTTCTTGCGGTACTGCGCGCCGGTGAACGCGCCTTTCTCGTGTCCGAAGAGTTCGCTTTCGAGCAACGTCTCAGTCAGAGCGCCGCAGTGAATGACGACCAGCGGATGAAATCTTCGCGCGCTGGCCTGATGGATCGCACGTGCCACCAATTCCTTCCCAGTCCCGCTCTCGCCGGTCACGAGGACGGTTGCGTCCGTCGGACCAACCGTCTCGATGGCGTCGAAGATCTTGCGCATGGGGCTGCTTTGCCCGATTAATTCTCCCGGACGCGCCACTTCCGCCACGGTTTCGCGCAAGAGTGAGTTCTCCTGTACCGTGCGTTTATGCGCCAGGGCGTTCTTGACCAGATGTGCAATTTCGTCGGGGTCGAGCGGCTTGGTTACGTAGTCGTAGGCGCCATTCTTCAAGGCCGCGACTGCGGTTTCGACCGAGGCATAGCCGGTCATGATGATCACAATGAGGTCCGGATCGACTTCGTGCATGCGGCGCTGCAGTTCGATTCCATCGGTGCCGTGCATCTTTATATCGACGAGTGCCGCATCCCAGCGTTGTTCCGCCAGTCGGGTGAGTGCGTCGCTCGCGTTTTCAACCGCAGTTACTTCGTAGCCTTCTTCGCGAAACCATTTGGCGAGCGAGTCACGCACGCTCAGTTCGTCGTCGACAATCAGCAGTTTTCCTTGAGTGTTCAAGTCAATCACCTCACTTCATCACGACATCCCGGTCGCCAACGGCTGCCAGCGGAGCCTGATTCTCTTGAGCCGGCAGAGTGACGGTAAAGGTTGTGCCCCGGCCCAGTTCGGACTCGACTTCGATGCGGCCGTTATGCCGCTCTACGATGCCGCGACTGATGGCCAGGCCCAGCCCGACTCCGTGCCCAGTTTCTTTCGTGGTCAGAAATGGTTCGAAGATCTGCGGCAGAATATCGGGAGCGATGCCGGCTCCGTCGTCACGCACCCGGATATTGATCTCAGTTTCATCGTGGCTCAGCCGCGCCTCGATCCAGAGATTTCCGCCTCTCGGCATGGCATCGATTGCATTCATGATCAGTGCCAGGAAGACTTGCTCCATCTGCGCAGGGTCGCAGGGAACACGCGGCAGATCATCTGCGAGATTCGGTTGCAACTGAATTCCGGCCAGTTCAAATTGATGCCGCACCAACAGCAGGCAGCGATCAATCACGGCATAGAGGTCGGTGCACTGCACATTCATGGGCGCAGTCCGCGAAAGAGTCAGCAAGTTCTTGACCAGGTCCCCGCAGCGTCGGCTTTCCGCGGCAACTAATTCCAGGCATTGCATGGCGTCTTCGCGTTTTTCATGTTCGGCCTGGCCCGACGCAACCCATTTCCGAATCAGCTTGGCGTAGGTGAGAATTCCGGAGAGCGGGTTGTTCACCTCGTGCGCTACAACCGCCGCCATCTTGCCGATGGAAGCCATCTTTTCCACGTGGAGAACGTGATCGTGGGCACGCTTGAGCTCGTTCGTCTTCAGCTCGACACGATCTTCGAGCGTCTTCGTCCAGGTAACGATTTCTTCGTTGGCTGCGCGCAACTGCAGACTCATGCCATTGAAGGAATGAGCCAGGTTGCCCACTTCGTCGTGAGACCGTTCCTCGATTTGGTAACCGAGCTCTCCACGGGAAAGATGTTCGGTCCCGTTCTTAAGCGCCTTAATGGGCTTGCCGACCACGCGCCACACGAATGACCAACTGAACGCCGCAACAATCAGCATTGCCCCCGTGGTGTAAGAGAGCATGCGGGCGCTGCTTTCCGCGAGTTGCACATCCGTTTTGGCGAGTGAAAGATTTACGTCGAGCACGCCCAGAACTTGTTGGCTGTCGGGATGCGCATGGCACGCGGCGTTCGAGCAAGCAAGTTGATTTTCAATGGGAGTGATAATTCCGAGCACCCGTTGCCCGACACCGTTGCGGTAAATGCGAAAGCGGTCAGGGCGATCCAGGCGCGCCAGCGGCTGCGATTGGGTATGGCAGCCGTAGCAGGCCTCGGCGGTTTTGTCGAGGACATGGCTGACTTCCGCCGGATCAGTCGAGTAGCTGATCGTCCCCTCTCGATCAAAAATGCGGACCTTGATCATGCCAGGTTCGTCGGCGATGGTTTGAATCGAGTGGTAGAGTCCCTCGCGATCGTTGCGCAGCATGTAATACGTGGTGCTGCGCTTGATTACATCGCTTACGCGCTCGGCACTGGCCAGTGTGGCCGCTTCCAGGTGCTGGCGATGCAGGCGGATATTCAAATATCCGAGCAACCCGAAGATCACGACCATGACTGCCAACAGAGACCCGATCAACTTTGCGCTGATGCTGTTCGTCAGCTGCTTCCATTTCAGATCGAAGCGAGTTGGCTCAATCTCCCGCATGGCCTAATACCGCTGTTGCAACCAATGGCCCGGTTTCGGCCCGCAGACGCGGCTCCAGGGCAGGTGCTTCCTCGGGATAGATGGGCAGGTACTTCACGGCCAATCCGAACAGGGCGAAGCCCATCGCGATGATCATCAGGGTTACGGAAAACTCCGTCCACTTCGGCAGGTAGTGGTGCCCGACGTAAGTCTCAAAGCCGGTTAGGCTGACATTGAGCCGGTTGGTAATGAATCCGAGCAGGCTGATGATCGAGGCCAGATACAAGCCATTTGGTGAAAGCCTGACCTTCTTAAAGCTGAGCATGATGATTGGAATTACAAAGGCCAGCATCAATTCGAGCCACAGAAAATATGCTTCGTAGCTGGGCTCAACGATTTGGCGCAGCATGCCACGATGAAAGTAATCTTCGAAGCGCAGCAGAGCATTGACCCAGAGAGCAACCAGCAAAGCTCCGCCGAGTTCGACCAGAACCGGCAGCTCAAGATGACGGCCGAAGGCTTTCGCACTCTGCGTGGATTCGAAGATGGTCATGGCCAAACCAACGGCAATCGCCGATCCGAAGAAGAGAAAAGGCAGCGCCGGCGTGTACCAGAAGGGATGCAGCTTGCTGGGCATGATCAGGTAGAGTGATCCGAGCGAACTTTGGTGCAGCGTAGAAAGCAGAATGCCCAGGACGACCAGCACAGCGTAGATTTTCTTAATCCACTTGATGGGAGTCGTCAGCTTGAAGCGCTCCAACACGTTGGGAAGAAATTCGAAGAAGAGCACCGTGGTATAGGCCATCACGCACATGCCCACCTCAAACATGACCGAGTGCGGGTTCATGTAGATGAGTTGATGCCAGATGTACCAGGGGCGGCCAAGATCGAACAGCAGCCCAACAATGAAAAGCAAATAGCCCAAGAACGCGGTCAACACGGCAGGCCGCACAACGCTGTGCAGGCGCTCCACGTTGAACAGGTAGACCGCCCCAACGATGCAGAAACCGCCCGCCGCCAGCATGACTCCGCACAGGCAGTCGAAGCCGATCCAGAGTCCCCAGGGAAACTGATCGCTCATGTTTGAAACCGCACCCAAGCCGTAAAAATAGCGAATGAAGGCGGAATACACGCCCAGAACCATGATTACAAGGAATACGATTCGCCAGAAGGTCAGCTTGATCTTCATTGCTTGCTCCCGTTTTTATCTTCTGCTTCCGCGGCGGCTACTTCTTCGCGGCGATGCGAAATCCAATAAATGCCTCCCAGGACCAACGACCACACGGGAATGAAGTCTGGAACTTTTTCCATCACTCGCCCGGTGTATTCCGGCATCGGCGTCGTGCCGATTCTTGCGGAAGCGGGATAGCCGTACTCTTCAACGTTGACGCTGGAAAGAATGAGGACGCAGGTTCCCCCAACCTCGTTAAGGCCGTAGATGCGAGGCTGGTAGGTGGATGGATTTTGACGGATACGGTCCTGCGCTTCCTTAATTAGGTCGTCGCGGTCTCCGAACTTAGTGGCGCCCGTCGGACAGATCTCAGCGCACGCCGTCTGCTTGCCGGCGAGCACGCGGTCGGGGCACATAATACATTTGCGTACTCGAGGGTTCAGCGAATGCCACTCGTACTTCGGCTGGGCAAACGTGCAGGCAGTCATGCAATACCGGCAGCCAATGCACTTCCAGACGTCGTATACGACCGGACCTTCTTTTGTTTTGTGGAAGGCTCCAACCGGACAAACCGAAGCGCAGGCGGGGTGCTCACAATGCATGCATAGCCGGCGCATGAATTTGTCGTCCTTGGTCAGGACGACGGTGTACTTGTGTTCGGATTGCACCGACTCCGCAGCTACAGTGTCGTCATACCGTAGCTTGTTCTGCTGCGCGCAGGCGCCTTCACACTGCTTGCAACCGATACATATCGTGGCGTCATAAAGCAGGGCCTTGCTCATGAAAATTGCTCCTCACTCCCAAGTGCGACCTCCGTTCCGGTGGAACAAAGTACGAAGTAAACGAATGCGGGAACAGAACGGGCTTGGGAACCGCACAGAACACCTTCGGCAAACCGACTGCAAAGAAAAAATCTGGTCCGGAGAGGTGTGCACCCGGACCCGGGAGGGCTGTTCCATGGAAGGCGAACATGGGAGGGGATTTCCGGTTCACGACGGATGGCCCGGTTTTCCCTTCGGTCCGCCGAATTGAGCCGGACATCTTCATACTCGTCCTGCCGCCTTCTTCACCGCTGCCCGATAATATGTCGCGCTGCAGCGGCGGTGCGCTCATAGGAACAGCCGATGCTTACTTCTGCAGAGTACGAATGTAGGTCACAACCATCTTCACCTGGTCCGGCGCCAAACTCTTGATCGTCGCGGGATGCTTCGGCTTCTCCGCAACGTCCTTGGCAAACTCGTCATCGGATGCCTTCTTCAACTCGTCAGAAACCAGGCTGGGGATTTTGGCTGCGGGCTTGCCCGCTGCATCCGCACCGTGGCAGGCTGCGCATTTCGCTTTGTAGATCGTGGCTCCGTCATCGGCGGCCCAGGACAGATTAGGGATCAGGATGAAAAGGGCTACCGCAATTGTCATCACCAGCATTACCAGCTTCGTAGTCTTCATGATTTCGTTTTCTCCTTGTAAAGTTTGCAGCTCGATAGAATTAGCAGCTCTTTTCGCGCTCCTGCGGATGTTGCGAAAGTAACCACTGATCCAATCCTCCAACAACTGGATGTAAGAGAACTCAGCAGCGCTAATCGCCGCCTATCGAGAGTTTCAACGCTTAGAGGGAACGGGCGCAGTGATCCAGGTCACCCTCAACCGTGATTTTTGCTGATTGTTTGGCCTGTTTCGGTAGCTCGGCGTTGATCCCAGGTCACGCCGACAGGTGACTGCGGTCACCGCGCCCTATGCAAGCGAGAGAGACAATCTGGGCAGCGAGGTGGACTTATGCCAATCCTAATAATGGCTTTGCTCGCTCTGATCATTTTTGGCACCATCGGGATTCTGCTGGTGGTGGCTGTAATCATGGAACGTTCGGCGGCGGAACATCCGGCCAGACGTCGCTACCCATACGCTGTAACCTCTGACGTCGCCCCGTCTTCTAGCCCGAAGTTCGATAAACCGCGCGCGGAAAGTGCGGCGACAGAGGAGAGCGTCCGAGAGCGCCTTACGGTTGGATGAGAAAACCGGCCTCAAAAGCCAGTCAGGCTTGCTGTCTGCGAGCCTAAGCGAAGCCGTCCGGCTGACTGACGGCACCAATGTGCGCCTGATCGTCGATAAACAATCGGCCCGCAGTGAGAGCTTTCCGATCCACTTCCAGCAGATCCAGTTTTTTCACCTTGTCTTCGAGCACGCCGAATGCGGTTCCGGGTGCGAGACACTCGGTCTCTTCCAATAGCGCGCCCAACATTACGATGTTGGCGGCCTTGGTCGAGCCGAGTCTGTCGGCGATCTCCGCCGCTGGGATCGCGAACACCTGCACTCCTGGCGCGGCAAAGTCGGCAGGAAGGCTACTACCGCTGTACAGGATGGTCCCACCGCTCGCGACCTCGTGCGCAAACTTGCGCAGCGAGAACTCATTCATGGCCACCAGCACATCGGGGTGGGAGACCAGGGGCGACCCGATCCGTTCTTTGGACAGGCACACGTGGCAGTGCGCGCTGCCCGAACGCATCTCCGGCCCATAGGACGGCAGCCAGCTCACTTCCAGCGCTTCGCGCATGCCCATTTCAATGAGAAGTTGGCCCAGCAGCAGCACGCCCTGTCCGCCGAGGCCGGCGATTTTGATTTTCACGTCTTTGAAGTGATGGGCGTGTTTCGGTTTGTCGCGCGTCTCCGCTTTTGGAGTGATCTCAAGCACATCGGCAACCGGCCGTTGAGGAGGCTCATTACCTGCGGGCATTTCCGGCCGGCGATCACGGAAAACACTCAGCGGAAAGGTTGGAATCATCTTCTCGAGAACCCAGCGCCGCGCTTCTACCGGATCTTTGCCCCAGATTGTTGGGCACGGTGAAAGGATTTCGACAAATGAAAAACCTGCGCCATCGCGCTGGATTTCGAGCGCTTTGCGAATTGCCCGCCGCGCTTTCATAATATTTTTGTTGTCCGAAAGCGCAACGCGTTCGACGTACGCCGGCGCTTCCAGCGTTGAGAGCAGTTCCGCCATGTGCAGCGGGAAGCCTTCATTCGACGGTCGCCGTCCCCAGGGAGAAGTGGTGCTTTTCTGCCCGACGAGCGTGGTGGGCGCCATCTGCCCGCCAGTCATCCCGTAGATTCCATTGTTCACGAAGAAGACGGTGATCTTTTCTCCGCGATTCGCAGCGTGCACGATTTCGGCAGTGCCGATTGCCGCCAGGTCGCCGTCTCCCTGGTAGGAAATGACGATCTTGTCTGGACAGGATCGTTTGATTCCGGTGGCCGAAGCCGGTGCGCGGCCATGCGCGACCTGCACGTTGCCCACGTCGAAATAGTAGTAGGCGAATACCGAGCAGCCGACCGGACTCACGAAGATCGTCTGATCCTGCAGCCCGAGTTCCTGCAATGCTTCGGCGATCAGCTTATGGGCAACTCCATGCCCGCAGCCGGGACAATAGTGGGTCTGGTGCTTCAGTTCTGACTTGCGTTCGTACAGGTCATAGAACAGCGGTGACCTGGAGTGAACTGTTTCGTATTCGTCATTGTGCTTGGGTTCAACTTCAGGGCTGGCTTCGGATTTAATCTCAGGATCCACGCTGATCACGCTCTCGTTTGCCATTTTCGTTGTCCTCACACTGCTACGGCCATGCGGTCCATGATTTGTTGTTGCAGTTCTGCGACCGAGGGCACGTTGCCGCCTACCCGCCCGTAGAATTCCACCCGCACCCTGCGGTTCAGTGCCAGGCGCACATCTTCTACCATTTGTCCGTTGCTCAATTCGACGACCAGCACTTTTTCCACCTTAGCTGCCGCTTTCTCGAGCGCCTTCGAGGGATAAGGCCACAAAGTGATGGGCCGGAACAGACCTGCTTTCACGCCGTCCTTGCGCAGCGCTTCGACCGTAGACAACAACACACGGGATACAATGCCATACCCAACCAGCAGGACGTCGGCGTCATCGGTGTGGTAGAGCTCGCAGCGTGGCTCGGCTTCCTGGGCGCGGATATATTTGGCTTCCATTCGGCGTTGGTGCTCTTCCAATTCGTCGGTTTCGAGATAAATGGAACTGACCAGGTTGGCCCGTGTCTCTGGCGTTCCTTTTACAGCCCAGATTTTTTCGGGGGGTTGAATCTCGCGATATTCGAGATCGAGTGGCTCCATCATTTGCCCGATAAAGCCGTCAGCCAGCACGACTGCCGGATTGCGGTATTTGTCGGCGAGATCGAATGCCAGCATGGTGAGCTCGACCATCTCCTGCACCGATGCAGGAGCCAGTACGATATTGCGATAGTTGCCGTGGCCGCCGCCCTTTACCATGGCGAAATAATCGCTTTGTTCCGGGGCGATGTTGCCCAGGCCAGGACCGCCGCGCATTACATCGACGATGACGCACGGCAATTCCGCGCCGGCTAGGTAGGACATACCTTCCTGCATCAGGCTGAGGCCGGGTCCCGAAGACGCAGTCATAACGCGAACTCCGGCCGCCGCAGCGCCATAGACCATGTTGATGGCGGCGACTTCGCTCTCCGCTTGCAGAAAAGTTCCTCCCACTTGCGGGAAGTAGAGCGCGGCAGCCTCGGCGATTTCGCTGGCCGGGGTGATCGGATATCCGTAATACCCGCGGCATCCGGCGAGGATTGCGCCCTTTACTACAGCTACATTTCCCTTACAGAGCTGCCGCATGTTCGCCTCCTTGCGCCGCCGCGAATGTCTTTCCTTTAGCCTTTATCCGGCAGACCGTAATCGCGCCCGGCTCTGGGCAGCAATAAAAACAGATTCCACATCCGCTGCAGTCGTGTCCGGCGTAGCGTGCCGGATGAACTCCGTAAGGACTCAACTCCGGCGTCAGTTCCAGACACTTAGGCGGACAGGACTCCACGCACAGCCCGCATCCCTTGCATTCCTCGACATCGACCGTGACCTTACCGCGCGCTTGCCCTGCCATGATTCACCTCGTTGCCGTCTCCGCTATGGGCCGCTGCAGCCACCCGGTTTTCTCGCAGAATTGATAAAGTTCTTCCCGAAACTTGGGATGTGAAATGTCGATCAGCGCCTGCGCCCGTTGCCGTATGGTCTTGCCATGCAGATAGGCCACGCCGTATTCGGTGACGACGTGACGGATCAGCCCTCGGGACGTAACTACTCCCGCGCCGGGGCTCAGCATGGGGACGATCCGCGAGATCCCGCCGTCTTTTGCCGTAGACGAAATCGCGATAATCGACTTCCCGCCCTTGGAGCGTCCCGCACCCAGCAGAAAATCAACCTGTCCGCCGATGCCACTATAAAACCGTGTACCGATGGAATCGGAACAGACTTGTCCGGTAAGATCGATCTGCAGCGCCGAGTTGATGGCGACCATATTGTCATTGCGCGCGATCAGCGCCGGATCGTTGGTATAGGCCGTGGGGTGGAACTCGAAGATCGGATTATTGTCTACGAAATCGAACAACTGTTTCGTGCCGATGGCAAATCCCAGGATGATCTTCCGCGGCTTGAAGTTCTTGCGCGCACCAGTAATAACGCCGGCTTCGATCAGAGGAATCACGCCGTTGGAAACCAGCTCGCTGTGAATCGCGAGATCTTTGCGATCCATCAGCAATGGCAGTACGGCGTCGGGGATTCCACCGATGCCGGTCTGCAACACCGCTCCGTCTTCGATCAAGCCTGCGACGTTGCGGGCGATGGTCCTGTGCATGTCGGTGATTAGCGGTTGCTTCATTGCGCACAGCGGGCGTGAGGAATCCACGATGGCATCCAGATCCGTCACATGGATGAAGCTGTCTCCGTAGGTGCGGGGCATCTGATCATTGATCTGCGCAACCACGTAGCGGGCACATCTCGCCGCAGTGAGCGTCGTGTCCACGCCAACGCCGAAGCTGCAAAAGCCGTGACAGTCAGGAGGAGAGAGCTCCAGCAGGGCCACGTCAATCGGCATGGCCCCGCTCTCGAACAATTCTTCAATTTCACTCAGGTAGATGGGTGTGTAGTCGGCGCGGCCTTCGTTGATAGCTTCGCGCACGTTGCCCCCGATAAACATGGCGTTATGCCGGAAGTGCCCAGCCATCTCTGGAGCCACGTAGGGAGCCGGTCCCATGGTCATCATGTGAACGATTTCCACATCCTGCACTTCAGGAGCGCGGCGTATCAGGGCCTCTACCAGGGTCTCAGGCTCAGCGCAGCCGGGCTGAATGTAGACGCGCATCCCCGATTGCACACAGCGCAGCGCCTCGTCGGCCGTCCGCAACTTCTTCTCGTATTCAAGTTCCCAAGGCATTCTTCTCTCCCTATCCAGCTGCTCTCACCTTGCGCAGCGGCTCAGACACACCAGTTCGCTCATAACCGACCGCCGCGTAATAGATGGCATGGTCAAAGAATTGATCCAGCAACTCCTCAACTGCGAGTTCGCCGGAGATCTCCGCCGGACGGTCCAGAACCGCCTCTTTTTTCAGGAAGTCCCAAAGGTTCTTCTTGGTTAGGATAATCGCCCAGATAAGCTCACTTAGGGGCACATTTTGCTGGGCGCGCTTGGCGCCAATTTCTGTGTAGCGCTTTTCGACGTCCAGCTCGCTCTTACCCAAGAGCCAATCTGCCAGGTGACGATAGATTTCGTACACCCGCTGCTCGAGTTCCCCGGGCGGGACATTGCGGTAGCCGGGGAGCAATGGGGAGCTTTGTGTCTTTTCGAGGAGCCCTGCCGCCAGAGCCTCAGAGTGGTTTTCGACCAACCGGAGAAGTCGATACGCTAGCATCATCGGCGCCCCTCCTTGACTGATCCCATCATCGACTTCTAACCGCCATTCCGGCTATGACAGAAGGCACAACTGTTTGTGATGTAGATCACACGGGCAGCGGAAGCCTTACTGTTTCCGTGTCTTCCGTGCCCTTGCATTACTCTTTGAGACTTCGGTTCCAAGGGGAGCGTTGCGGGTTCCAGCTATGAACTTGCTTTTCAAAATCCCCAGGCTGCTTTTCGCTGCCACACGCGGTTAAGGGCTGCCCCGCGGATTCCGCGGCGCTGTTGTGTTCGGCCAAACACTTCTCCAGCTTTTCGCGGACGCCGCTGTCGTTCAGCAGGCCAATGAGTTCGGCCCGGTGCATTCGGTCGAGGCCCTGGAGCAATGGACACCTGAGAAGATCTTGGTCGTTCATGACGAACTCCCGGCGCGAAAATTCGTGTCTTGCGGCCGCCGCGCAACCGGTCAATTGCGATTAGAAAGCTACTGCGAACTTCCAGCGGTGAGCTTAAGCACTCGTCTTTGTGAGCCCGATCACATCAGGTTCCTACCACTCTGCTGACGTCAAGTAGTCGTGGATCGATTTCGCTGCGCGCCGTCCGGCTCCCATGGCCAGGATCACGGTCGCGCTTCCGGTGACAATGTCTCCGCCCGCAAAAACACCTTTGCGCGACGTACGCTGCGTCATTACGTCAGCTTCGATGTAGTTCCGTTTATTGGTGTTCAGACCTGGCGTGGTGCTCTGGATCAGCGGATTCGCGCCCGTGCCGATCGCGATGACGGCAACCGACAGAGGTATTTCGAACTCCGAACCGTCGACCGCAACCGGTCGCCTGCGTCCAGAAGCATCGGCTTCGCCAAGTTCCATGCGCATGCAGCGGACTGCATTCAGCCAACCTGTGCCGTCCGACAGAAATTCGATGGGATTGGTCAGGACGCGAAACTTGATGCCTTCTTGCTGGGCATGCTTCACTTCCTCTTTGCGCGCCGGCATCTCAGCCTCGCTGCGGCGATAAATGACGTATGCCTTGCTTGCGCCCAACCGCAGCGCCGAGCGGATCGCGTCTAGCGCCGTGTTTCCCCCGCCAATCACGGCCACATTCTTGCCGTGGAGATCGAGCATGGGCTCGTCATATCTGGGAAATTCGTAAGCGTGCATCAGGTTGATGCGGGTCAAGAACTCGTTGGCCGAGTAAACTCCGTTCAGGTGTTCGCCGGGGATATTCATGAACTGCGGCAACCCCGCGCCTGTGCCAATGAACACAGCGTCGTAACCCTCTTCTTCGAGCAATTCGTCGAGAGTGACGGTCTTTCCGACAACCACGTCGGTTTCAAACTCCACACCCATGGCGCGCATGTAATCAATCTGCTCGCGAATGATTTGCTTGGGCAAACGGAACTCCGGAATGCCGTACACCAGAACGCCGCCCGGAGTGTGCAGCGCCTCGAATACGTGGACCTGGTGCCCTTTCTGAACGAGATCACCAGCCGCAGTCAGGCCGGAGGGACCGCTGCCCACAATAGCGACTTTCTTCCCCGTTGATGGAGCTTTAGGCAGGTTGCTGATATCCAGATGGCGCCGCTCGTAGTCCGCGACGAAGCGTTCGAGATATCCAATCCCGAGCGGCTGAACTTTCTTGCCCATCAAACAGCCACCTTCGCAGTGATCTTCCTGCGGGCAAACCCGGCCAGTAATGGCTGGGAGCACATTGTCTTCGCGGATTTTCGCGGCTGCGCCCAGGAAGTCGCCGGCCACGATCAACTGCACGAAATCTTTCACCTTGACGCCCACAGGACAATCATTTGTGCATTGTGGCTTGGCGCACTCCAGGCAACGCAACGCTTCCTGCCGCGCTAGCTCTTCGGAATAGCCGAGGTTCACTTCGGTGAAGTTCGTGGCACGCAACAGCGGAGGCTGCTCCAGCATGTGCTGCCGGGGCACTTTCATTCGCTCTTTCAGGGGCAGAACATTCAGCGACGGCGGTTTCGTAGTTTGCGTCATCGAGTGCCTCCTTCGACCGCGTATGCGCCCGCAGCAACGGCCTCGAGCTGCGACCCGGTCTTGCACTGGAATTCTTGCATCGACCTTTGTTCGGCGGTCCGGTACATGGAATTACGCTGCACCAGCACGGCGAAATTCACGCGGTGCGCGTCGAACTCTGGGCCGTCGACGCAGGCAAACTCACTCTTTCCGTCGACCAGAACGCGGCAGCCGCCGCACATGCCAGTGCCGTCGATCATGATCGGATTGAGGCTGACGACGGTGCGGATGTGCTCTTTCCGCGTCATCTCCGCCACGGCTCTCATCATTGGGATGGGACCGATCGCCAGCACCAGGTCGATGCGTGTGCCGTTTTCGATCAATTGCCGCAGCTTGTCGGTGACGAAGCCTTTATCGGCATAGCTTCCATCGTCGGTCGTAATCATCAGCGCATCGCTGACCTCGCGCAGTTCGCGCTCCAGAATGACCAGCTCTTTATTGCGTGCGCCGACGATGGAGATCACGCGATTGCCGGCCCCCTTCAACGCCACGACTGTCGGCAGAGCCATGGCTGTGCCTACTCCACCACCTATCACGACGACGGTGCCGAATTTTTGGATTTCCGAGGGTTTTCCCAGCGGCCCGACCACATTCAGAATGCTATCGCCAGTATTCAGCGAATTGAGCAGGTGGGTGGTTTTGCCGATCGACTGCACCACAATGCCAATCGTTCCGCGCTCGGGATCGGAGCTTTCGATGGTGATAGGAATGCGTTCACCCTGCTCATACAGCCGCAGGATGACGAACTGTCCGGGTTTTTGCTTGTGTGCAATGCGTGGCGCCTCGATCACGAAACGCTTGATCCCCGGCGCCAGAAACTCAGCGTGCAGAATGTTGAACATGTTTCCCCATGGCTTACTTACGGTATTGTGAGGAAAGCTAAGCCAAGTGGCTGTGACATGAGTCACTGGTGAGTGCGAGCAAGGTCACACGTCGCCCGAGTTGCGAGCCGGGACAGCACTGATGAAGACGGAACCCGTCGTCGTCGCGGTTAGCCATCTTCCTCTTCGCCTTTGTGAAGTTGTTGCGCCAGGTAGTTCTCCATGCCCATCTCGCTGATGGCGTGGAGTTGGCCTTCCAGCCAGTCGACGTGGTGTTCTTCATCCTTCAAAATCTTTTCCAGCAGTTCGCGCGAACCGTTGTCTCCGGCCTTCACGGCGGTTTCGATTCCGTCATTCAGGCGCTTGACCGCGTCGTATTCCAGTTGAAGATCGTTCTTGAGCTGATCCCCTACAGTCTGGCCGATATTGATCTTGAAATAGTCGGTCATGTTGGGAGCGCCGTCGAGCAGCAGAATCCGCTCCATCAGCTTTTCCGCATGGGTCATTTCCTCGATCGACTCGGCGCGGGTGTGCTTGGCCATCCGCTCATAGCCCCAGTTCTCGCACATCTCCGCGTGCAGGAAGTATTGATTGATTGCCGTCAGCTCCGCCTTCAACACCTGGTTCAGTACCGCAATGACCTTTGCGTCACCTTTCATGATTGACCTTTCCAAGGCCAGAGCTTCTTTATTGTCTAGCTCTGGCAACCCGACATGATACACCTTGGTTTCCTTCCACATTCCTCCCGCGTCTGACTGTCCTCACAGCGCCCTGTGATGGTGGTCACAGCGGGCGGGGCGAAACGAGGCCACACTTAGATCAGAAGTTAGATGTTCAGCAGGAGGTGGCTATGAAAACCTCACGAATCATTCTGATCTTCACCGTTGTAGCGCTAGCCCTCACCATACCTTTGACGACTGTGGGGCAGAAGTCCGCTCCAGGCGTTTCAGTTCCGAAGTATGATCCGGCGGCCGAAGCCACGTTCAAAGGAACGGTGGAAGAAGTAAGAGACCGTCAGTGCCCGATGAGCGGTGGCATGGGTTCGCACCTGATCTTGCAGCTCGCTCCTGACAAGACGATCGAGGTCCACCTCGCCAGCACGAAGTTTGTGCGAACCTACGACCTGGTCTTTAACAAGGGCGATGAAGTCACGGTGGTTGGTACGAAGGTCCAGTTTGAAGGTGTGGAAACGATTTTCGCACGGGAAGTCACCCGCGGCAGTGAAACCTTCGTCTTCCGTGACAAAGACGGCAAGCCCATCTGGTAGCGGCTTGTAGCATGTGAGTGGCGGCGTGGCTCGCCAGAACTGGATCGTCTGACGACCACGCCGTGGTTGTCGCTTAATCTTCGTTAGTTACTCGCCGGTTCGCCCCAGCTTAACTTGGCGGCCTTCCCGTCATCGTTCAGACTGATTCTTGTGTTCCATCAAGCCCGAATAAATCTCCTTTATGCCCGCCATAAATTTAAATTGCAGAGATATTTCAGATGCTTGTGATAAGAACTATGCATTGGACGCTGGCTGGATTGGTCTTTTACTGTCGTGCTGATCGGCCACGCAGTCGCCGAGTTTACCCGCGGAGGAGCGGTTCGGGTAGAACGTGAGCAGTGCTTGTGAAATGCGGTTCCCCCAATAGCCCTGTCAAGGAGCGATGTGATGCGTGCTGTTCCGCAGAGCCGGAAGAAACTGTCTCTAGGCGAGAGATTCTCCCGTTTGGCCGTTCGGTTGCGAGATCCGGAATGGCAACGCTACGGAAAGCTGTTATTTCTCGGGAAGGCCGTCGGCGTTGCGGTGGCCCTGCTCTTCATCACCGTCGTTTCAGGTCTGTTCTTCGGACGCGTCTATGCGGCTGACGCCGTGGTCAAAGCTGCGGACATCGTCAATCCGATTAACACCGTTTGGACCCTGATCGCGGCGTTCCTCGTTTTCGGAATGCAGGTCGGATTCACCATGCTGGAGGCCGGTTTCTGCCGCTCCCGCGAAACCGTGAACGTCCTGATGGAATGCATCGTCGACACCTGCCTGTGCGGCTTGCTCTTCTGGGCCTTCGGCTTCTCGTTCATGTTCAGTCACGGCAATGGCTTCATCGGCTATCACTGGTTTTTCCTGAAAGACGTTCCCGCAACCTACGAAAGTACCGGCGTCGCGTTTCTGGCATTCTGGCTTTTTCAGTTTGCCTTCGCTGACACCTGTTCGACGATCACATCGGGAGCAATGATCGGCCGCACTGGATTCGTTGGCGACCTTCTGTACAGCGTCGCCGTTTCCGGTTTCATTTATCCGATTATCGGTCACTGGGCTTGGGGGCCTGATGGTTTCCTGGCCCTGATGGGCAGCGAAGGGCACTTTTTTCCTTCCTTGGGGATCGGCTTTCACGATTTCGCGGGATCCACGGTTGTGCATACGATCGGAGGCGTCATCGCGCTGGCTGGCTCCATCGTTCTAGGGCCGCGGCTGGGACGCAAATTCAAGCGCGACGGCGGCGGTCCAATGCTGCCTCATGACTTAACCATCGCCGCCACCGGCGGCCTGTTGCTGTGGTTCGGCTGGTATGGTTTCAACCCCGGAAGCACGCTTTCCGCAATGGATTTCGAAGGCATCGGCCGAGTGGCAACGAATACCACGCTGGCTGCCTGCGCGGCCGGACTGACGGCGATGCTTTACGCGTACATCCCGAGTAAGAAGTGGGATGTGAGTTTCACGATCAACGGATTTCTCGCCGGGTTAGTAGCCATCACTTGTCCGTGCTACTGGGTGAGTCCGACGGGAGCGATTCTTCTCGGGGGCGTGGCTGGCGTTGTGGTGGTTGCGGGCGTCGAGTTGCTGGAGTGGCTGCGCATTGATGATCCCATCGGCGCGGTGCCTGTGCATGGCATCTGCGGCATTTGGGGAACGCTTTCGCTAGGTCTATTTGCATGCGGCAAGTATGGATCGACCGGCCCCGTCGCGCCAGACAATTCAGCGGCGCTCAAGGGTTTGCTCTACGGAGGCGGCACGCAGCTGCTGATTGCACAGGCGCTCGGGAGTTTGATTATCACGACGACTACTTTCGCGGTTGCCTACGCCGTCATGTATCTGGTAAATGCAACCGGCACACTGCGGGTCTCGCGCGAAGGAGAGCTTTACGGTTTAGATTTGCATGAACATGGGATTTCCGCGTATCCGGAATATGTCATTTCTTCCGCCGGAACACCGGCTGGTCTGGAAGAAGAACCCGTGAGCCGGCCGACGAGTGCGATGAAATTCGAGTCCGCGATCCTGCAGCAGAACGAGAACTAATAACGATGATTCCAGCTTCAGAGATTTTGGCGTAGGATTGATACGAATCACGATGACCAAAGTCGAAGCAATCATCCAAGTCTCCAAGCTGGAAAGCGTAAAGAATTCGCTGCACGAGATTGGTATCGAAGGCATGACCGTCCTCGAGGCTCGCGGCCATGGCAGACAGAAGGGACACACCGAGTTCTACCGCGGCCGGGAATACACCGTCGATCTTATTCCCAAGATCAAGCTCGAATTGGTCGTCGCCGAGCCGATGGTTGAGAAAGTCGTGCAGGCAATTTCTGCAGCCGCTCGCACCGGCAAAATCGGTGACGGAAAGATTTTTCTTTCGCGCATCGATGAGATCATCCGCATCCGCAATGATGAACGCGGAGAAGATGCGCTGTGAAACGGCAAGAGCTAGGAGCTTAGATCGACTCAACATCCCCCAAGCCACAAGAACGCTGCTAAGTGCGTGAGGTTCGGACCGGATCAAACGCTATGACCACGGCAGGCTCGTTAAGCAGCGAACTACGGGACCTCTACACAACAGAATCGGCGCGGATCCGGGAAGATTTTGCTGCTACGGGCAACGGCCGGGCGGCCATTTCGCAGCGCACTGCGCTGGTAGAAAAGATTGCTCATCATCTTTGGAAAGAAGTCATTTGCCCAGAGGAGCAAGGTCCACAGAGGTTTGCCCTTGTCGCCTTGGGCGGATTCGGACGCAGTTGGCTTTTTCCGCACTCTGATATCGATCTGCTTTTTCTTCACGCTGACCACGAAACCGAAGAGGCTTCCAAGGATCAGGTTCGCGGCTTTTCGCAGGGCTTGTGGGACTTGCGCCTGAAAGTGAGTCCGGCCACCCGCGTTCTGTCAGAATGCGACCGCTTCGATCCCGCCAATGTCGAGTTTGCTATCTCTCTCCTTGACTGCCGCTACCTTGCTGGCGATCGCGATCTGTTCACGCGTTTGCACGACAAAGTCATCCCAAAGTTAATGATCCGCGAAACGCAGCCTCTGGTGCAGCGACTGGCTGACGTCACGCGCAAACGCTATGAAAAATTTGGCAACACCATCTTCCATCTTGAGCCCGACGTTAAGGACACTCCTGGGGGCCTGCGGGATTGCAATGTCGCGCTTTGGCTCAGCCTGCTCTCGTCCATGGAAAAGCTGCACGACTGGCCCGATCCGAAGTCGCTGTTATCGTCGTCGGCGCGTAAACAGTTCGAGCCTGCGCTCGATTTTCTGATGTCGGTTCGGTGCTTCCTGCATCTTCGTTACGGCCGCGACGACAATATGCTGTCCTGGGAAGCGCAAGAAGAAGCGGCCAAACGCGGCATCGGAGTTTATGACGCTCACGAACTCGCCCCCGCTGATTGGATGCGTATTTATTTCAGCCATGCGCGTTCGGTGCATCGCACTGCGACGCAATTGCTGGAAGAAATTCCTGCGGCGTGGTCTTCGCTTTCGCGACATTTCCATAATTTGCGGGCGCGCGTTTCGGATGCGGATTTCTCGGTGGTCGATGGCCTGGTTTTCCTGCGCCAAGCGTCCGTGCTGCAAGATCCGGAAGTGTTGCTCCGCCTATTTCATTTTGTGGCCCATCATGATGTGCGGCTGGGCACGACTACGGAATACAAGATTGAGCAAGTGTTGCCCTCGCTGGCGGCGACGCCGCCGAGGGGAGCCGAGCTTTGGCTTTATTTGGGAGAAATTCTCGCTCAGCCGCACGCAGCACAGGCGCTGCGCGCGATGCATTCGCTACGGTTGCTGACTCTGCTTCTGCCGGAATTGAAGGCGATCGACTCGCTAGTCGTGCGCGACTTCTACCATCGTTTCACGGTTGACGAACATTCTTTCCTGGCGATCGAGAGCCTGCACCGGCTGCAGCAGTCTCACTCGGAGTGGGAGAAGCAATACGCCGGAATTCTGGATGAGCTAGAACAGCCAGAATTGCTCTACTTGTCTCTCTTGCTGCACGACACCGGCAAAGGCGTGCAGTCCGAGAACCACGTGGAAGGTAGTCTGCTCATTGCGGAACAATGCTTGGAGCGTTTGGATCTGGAGTCGTCGGAGCGCGACACCGTACTTTTTCTGATTGGTAATCATCTGGAAATGTCAGCTGCTCTGCGCCGCGATATCTTCGATTCGCCGACTGTCGCCGCATTTGCGGACAAAGTGGGCACTCCCGAGCGGCTGAAAATGCTTTGCCTGTTCACCTATGCAGACATCAAGGCGGTTAATCCCGACGCGCTGACTCCGTGGAAAGCGGAGAATGTCTGGCAGCTTTATATTGCGGCCGCGAATCAACTCAATCGCAACGTGGATCAGCGACTGCATCCCGGCGCCGATCTCGATGACGAGAAGATCGCTCGTTTGCGTGCGCTAGCCCCAGTCGCGGGCAAGAAAGTAAAAGCTTTTCTGGAGGGATTCCCGCAGCGCTACTTGAGAACCTATGCGGTGAATGAAGTGCTTCATCATCTCGAAATGGCGGAGAGCCTGGGGAAGCAGCCCATCCAGTTGGACCTGAAGCGCGGCCGCCACTGGTTCGAACTGACGCTGGTTACGAACGACCGTCCTTTTCTTTTCGGCCGCGTAGCGGGAACGCTGGCTGCGTGGGGAATGAACATTGTGAAGGCGAACGCCTTTTCGAACCAGGCGGGAACGGTCGTCGACACGTTTTATTTCACCGATCGCTTTCGAACTCTTGAACTGAATCTCTCGGAATGGGAGCGCTTCAAGCGCGGCATCAGCGACGTTTTGACGGGAGAAGCGGATCTCGAGCGCATGCTGAAGAGCCGGATGCAAGCCGAGGAGAAGAAAGCCACACCTAGGGTAAAGATAAAAACCTCGATTGAGTTTGACAATCTGTGCTCTTCGAACAGCACGCTGGTGCAGGTGGTGGCGCAGGACCGTCCAGGGCTTTTGTACACGGTTGCTTCCTGCTTCGCCCATCACAAGTGCAACATCGAAATTGCCCTCATCGACACCGAAGGACAGATGGCCATCGATGTTTTCTATCTCTCCGCAGACCGGAAGAAGCTGGCGGGCGACCACCTGAAACAGGTGGAGACGGCATTAAGAGAAGCTTTGCAGAGCGGTCTTCCGCACGGGATTACTTCCACAGTGAAACCTCTGAATCACTAAGGTGAATGCTTTCTGTGTAGGGGATCAGGTAGATCCTGGCCTGCCTAAAAAATACATCACTGCCATCGAAATTCTTGATTGTACTTTCCTGCCCATCAGAGGGTACACAATGTAAGATGACTCGGAGTTTCGAAACCGTCGATCACGATGCCTGCGGTGTGGGGTTCGTGGCGCAACTTGGCAGCCCAGGTTCGCGCGAGGTGGTGGAGCGCGCGCTTGAGGCGTTGCGCCGGCTCGGCCACCGCGGTGGCTTGGACGCGGACGGGAGAAGTGGCGACGGAGCGGGTCTGCTTACGCCGATTCCGGATAAATTTGTCCGAAGTTGCGCGCGCGAAGCTGGGATTGAATTGCCATCCCTGTATGCGCTAGGGATGGTTTTCTTGCCCAGCAGGCAGGCGAACGTCACGCGCGACTTGATCGCCACGCTGGCAGCAGGTCGCGGGCTGCGATTGTTGGGATGGCGTCCTGTGCCAACCAATCCTTCGATTGTTGGCCCACGTGCCTTGGAAACTCTTCCCGTCATCGAGCAATGCTTTTTTGCTCCGGTGAAAGAATCCGCTGATCTGGAAGCGGACCTCTTTGGTTTCCGCAAGGAAGCAGAATCCGTCGCTCCGAGCGGAACATATTTCTGTTCTCTTTCTTCGCGAACCGTGGCCTACAAAGGATTGTTGACGCCCGAGCAATTGCCCGCGTTTTATTCCGATCTGGGCAATCCGGATTTTGTCAGTCCTTTCGCGATCTTTCATCAGCGCTATTCGACGAACACAAACCCCAGTTGGTCGCTGGCGCAACCATTCCGTTTCGTCGCCCATAACGGCGAGATCAATACGATCAGCGCGAATCGCCGATGGCTTCGCGCCAGAGAAGTGTCGTTGCGCCAGACACTCGGGCTACCGGCGACCGTACGATTGCTTGAGCAGAAGGTGAGCGACTCTGCGAGCTTCGACAATGGTCTGGAAATCTTTTTACGCAGAGGCTACAACCCGGCAGCTGCGATGTGGCGCATGGTGCCGTCGGCGCGCGAAAGTGATTCCGGCGCGCATTCGGACTTTGAGTCTTTTCTCGACGCCCACGCGCGGGAGCAGGAACCGTGGGATGGACCCGCCGCACTCATCTTTACCGATGGATTTACCGTGGGCGCCAAGCTCGACCGCAATGGCTTGCGCCCGTTGCGTTATACGCTGACCTCTGACGGCTTGCTCGTGGCAGGTTCGGAGGTGGGGATCGCGGACTTGCACGACAAGAACGTGATTGAGCGTCAGCGATTGGGTCCCGGCGAAATGCTGGTGGTCGATCCGGCAAAGGGAAGATTTCTGCGTCCTGGAAGCGCGCCAGAGCTTGGCGAATGGCGTGAATTTGTCTCCCACCGTGCGACGGTACGGATTGATCCTTCCGACCAAGTGTCTGTCGCTTCGACATCTGAGCCGACGAAAGTTTTAGCAGCGCTGGGCTGGAGCGACGATCAGTTCAGGTTGCTGTTTCAGCCGCTCGTTCAAAATGAGCAGGAAGCGGTATGGAGCATGGGTGACGACGCCCCGCCGGCGTTTCTGTCGAACATGCGGCGGCCGCTGTGGGAGCATTGCAAGCAGCGCTTCGCGCAAGTTACGAATCCGCCGATCGACCCGCTGCGCGAAGCCCATGTGATGTCGCTGGAGGTTCATCTGGGCGATACTCTGTTGCTTCCTTCTCCGCTGCTGGACTCCGGCCAGCTGGAACTTATCCGGGACAAGCTGCAGTTGGTTAAAGATATTGATTGCACGTTTCCGATTTCCGATGGAATTGAAGGCGCAAAGCGAGTTCTGCAGAGACTCGAGCGAGAGGCGACGGCGGGTTCAAGACTCGTTCTGCTCAGTGATCGTGGGGTCAATGCTGACCATGCGGCTCTGCCCGCATTGCTGGCTCTAGCTGCAGTTTGGAAGTCGATGGTGAAGGCGGGACACTGGAATGTACCGCTGATCATGGAAACGGGGCAGGTCGTCGATACCCATCATATTGCGTTGCTGATCGCGGCTGGCGCCAGCGCGGTTCTGCCTTATGCCGCGTTAGAGCAGGCGGAGAAACTACGCGCTGACGGGCTCGCTGCATATCGTCTGGCAGTGGAGAAAGGTTTGCGGAAGGTAATGGCACGCATGGGGATTTCGACCGTCGCCAGCTATCGCAACAGTCAGTTGTTTGAAACCATAGGTCTGGATGAAGAACTTCGGGCAAGCTTTTTCGAAGACGCGGGTGGCGCGCTGGGCGGCAAAGGACTCGACGAACTCCTCGAAGATTGCGTCCAACGTCATGCCGCAGCATTTGGAAATGAAAATTCGCAACTGCGCGATCTCGGATTGTACCGCTTCCGCCGCGAAGGAGAACGCCACGCTACATCGCCGGAATTGGTCCGGCGAATGCATCACTACATCAAGTCACCAAGCGAAGAAAGCTACAACGCGTTCACGCAACTTGCCGCAACGAGAGAGCCGGTGGCGATTCGCGACCTTTTGGAAATCGCGCCGGCTACTCCCGTGCCCTTGCAAGAAGTTGAGTCCGATGCCTCCATACTCAGCCACTTTAGCACTCAGGCCATGTCACTGGGAGCGATCTCTCCGGAAACTCATCGCACGCTGGCCATCGCCATGAATCGGCTGGGAGCGCGCAGCAATACCGGCGAAGGAGGCGAGGATCCGGACATATATCGCGATCAACCCGAGGCCAACAATCGGGTTAAACAGGTCGCGTCAGCGCGCTTCGGCGTGACTGCGGATTATCTTGTCCACGCGGATGAGTTAGAGATCAAAATCGCGCAGGGCGCGAAGCCAGGCGAAGGCGGCCAACTGCCCGCGGGCAAGGTCACGGCGTACATTGCGCGGCTGAGACATTCGGTGCCGAACACGGTGCTGATCTCGCCGCCGCCCCATCACGACATTTACAGCATCGAGGACTTGGAGCAACTGATCTATGATCTGCGGGCGGTGAATCCGCAAGCTCGCATCGGGGTCAAACTGGTTTCGAGCACAGGTGTAGGTATTGTCGCCACGGGCGTTGCCAAGGCTGGGGCGGATGTTATCACCATCAGCGGGTATGACGGTGGAACAGGTGCGTCTCCTCTGACTTCCATCAAGAACACGGGCATGCCTTGGGAAATTGGACTGCGCGATGCACATGCTGCTCTGGTGCGTGCGGGGTTGCGTCGCCGGGTTCGCTTGCGCGTCGATGGCGGATTTAAATTTGGACGGGACGTCATCGTAGGCGCGCTGTTGGGGGCCGACGAATTTGGTTTCGGTACAGCAGCGTTGCTCGCGCTCGGCTGCGTGATGGCTCGCCAGTGCCATCTGAACACATGTCCGGTCGGAATCGCGACGCAAGACGACAAGCTGAGAATGCGGTTTACCGGCAAACCGGAAATGGTGGAAGACTACTTCCGCGCCGTGGCTGGCGAGGTTCGAGAACTGCTCGCAGCCATGGGAGCTCACTCCATCGACGCGATTGTGGGTGCATCCGATCGCCTTCAGCCGCGCAATCAGCAGGCGGCGCGGGCCTTGGCAGAACTGCTCGAACCGATTTCTACACCAACACAAACATCTTGCCTACGCGAGTCCGCTAGCGCTCTTCAGCTCGCTTTGAGCCGGAACTTCGTGCAACAGGACACGAATCGTTCCCGACGTTTCCGGATTACTAACGCAGACCGAGCTGTCGGAACCCATTTGTCGGGCGAGGTCCTACGCCAGCGCTCCGATATTCTGACGCCGGTTGATTACGATTTCACCGGGACGGCGGGCCAGAGTTTCGGTGCGTTCCTGATCCACGGAATCAACCTGCGGCTGTTTGGCGAAGCGAACGATTACGTGGGCAAGGGTTTGTCGGGCGGCAACATCGTCATTTCGGCGAGCCAAGAAGCCTCTCTGCGCGGAGATGTACTGGCCGGCAACACCGTGCTGTACGGCGCTACCAGCGGAGAATTGTACATCGCTGGTCGGGCGGGGGAACGGTTTGCGGTGCGCAACAGTGGCGCGCTGGCCGTGGTCGAAGGGGTGGGCCAACATGCGTGCGAATACATGACTGCCGGCGTGGCCGTAATCCTCGGGCCTGCGGGAATCAATCTCGGGGCAGGGATGACGGGCGGATTGGCTTACTTGCTACGCGATCCCGCTGCCGGGCACGTGCTCAACGACCAATCCGTGAGGATGCTTCCCCTTGAACTCAAGGAAGAGTTGTGGCTCCGCCGGGTGCTCCGCAGGCACGAACGCCTCACGGGAAGTCCGCGGGCTGCGCAGTTACTGCGCAGCGAACGGCCGTTGCCATTCAGCCGCGTCGAGCCTCTGTCTCTAGCCTGTTCGGTCGCGGAGACCTGGGACGCGATCCTGACGCGTTTCGGCAGGCACCAAACTCCAGTTTTCGATGTCGCACGGGTGGTACCGCTCGATGGCTTGCCATCGTATCGCAAGCAGCGGGTGCTCCAGGGTAATCGATAACCTTTTCTGCAGAACCTTCCGGCCGTCTCCGCTATAATCACACACTAATCATGGACTTCGACCAACTAGTGACATTTCTGCAAGTCGCCAAGCTCGGCAGCTTTTCGCGCGCGGGACAAAAGGTTTTTCGTTCGCAATCGGCCGTGAGTAGTCAGATCCGATTGCTCGAACAGGAATACGGAGACAAACTTCTCGACCGCTCGGGAAAGTCCGTGCGACTCACGCCAGCGGGAAGAGTATTGTTTGCCTATTCAGAGCGGCTCTTGCGGATGCGCGATG
The DNA here is from genome assembly GCA_035601995.1 of Terriglobales bacterium. GTDB lineage: Bacteria > Acidobacteriota > Terriglobia > Terriglobales > Acidobacteriaceae > JABDBE01. Next base: position 9,074 of record DATNNE010000128.1, on the reverse strand, counting down.
AGTCCCTGCTGGCGGTTGCTGATCAGGGCGCCACGCCTCGAGGTACGCTGTTAATCGGCGCCAACGAAGCCACCTGCCTGTACGTCTTGCCGGAAGTGTTCGCTGAATATTGCCGGCTCTATCCCGGAGTCCAAATTAGCATCTACCGCAACTTCAGCTACAAAATCATTGAGAAGCTCGAGAACGGTTCGCTTGACGTCGGTATCGTGACCTTGCCCGTAAAATCCCCAAGTCTGAAGGTGCATTCGATTTTTCGCGACCAGCTTATGCTGATGGTCAGTCCGCAGAATCCTTTGGCAAAGCATAAGCACGTTTCCGTCGGAGACATCGTTGGACAGCCGTTGCTGTTGCCCAGAACCGGATACAGTCGGCGGGTAATGGACAAGTTATTCCGGCCGTACCGCTCTCAGTTGCAAGTCAGAATGGAATTGCCCAGCATTGGGATGATCAAGAGCTTTGTCGCGGCTGGGCTGGGCGTGTCGCTGATCAGCGCGAGCTTTGCCCGTGACCAAGTGCTCGCGGAACGAGTCAAGCTGATTCCTCTGCAAGGCGTGGAGTTGTGGCGCGAATTGGGACTGGCTTACCGTCGCGATCGAACCCACACGCGTCCCACCACCACTTTCATTTCCACAGTGAGACAACGCGCTGCAGCGCCAAAATAGTTTGCTCGAACTATTTACCACAGAGTCACAGAGAGAACTCGGTCTTCTTTTGGACAGCTAAGGGACTGGTTTTATTTCTAGGATTTTTATTTTCTCTGTGACTCTGTGGTCAAAAACCGTTAATACTTTACGATCGCTGCAAACGATTTCGGATCCAGACTGGCGCCGCCGACCAATGCGCCATCGATTTCTTCTTCCGCCATGAGCGCCTTGGCATTCCCAGGTTTCACGGAGCCACCGTAGAGGATGCGAAGATTTTCAGCCATCTCCTGGCCGAAAGCTTTGGAGGCTTCTCCGCGGATCAAACTGTGGGACTCGGCTGCAAGCTGCGGGGTAGCAGTTTTGCCGGTTCCAATGGCCCAGACTGGCTCGTAAGCAACGACCAGCTTGGAAGCCTTCTTGCCCGAGATAGCGTGGAACGCGCGCAGGCATTGGCGGCGGAGTACGTCTTCGGTAAGCCCCGCTTCACGTTCTTCCAGCACTTCGCCCACGCAAACGATGGGCGTGAGTCCAGCTTCCAGGGCGGCTTTCAGTTTGAAGTTCACCATGTCGTCGGTCTCACCGAAAAACTGCCGGCGTTCGGAATGGCCAATGATTGCGTGGGTGCAGCCGACGGCAAGCAGCATGGCGGGGCAGACTTCGCCGGTATAAGCGCCCTCCTTTTCCCAGTACAGGTTTTGCGCGCCAATCGCCACGTTCGATCCCTTGACGGCGTCTACGGCAGCGCAAAGATCTATGTACGGTGGGCAGACGACGATCTCGTCTCGATCATGGTTCGCGACCAAGGGAAGAAAGTCGCGAAAGAAGTCGTTGGTCTCAGCAGGATTCTTGTACATCTTCCAGTTGGCAGCGATTAGTTTCTTTCTCATGGGGATACCTTTTCGAGTCGGTATGAAAACGATGGATTTTGATTCTGCAGCGTTTCAGCGGCTCGCGTGTACGCTCGCAAAGTCGCAACGGCGAACAGCACAAATCGAACAGTGCTTACGTGGCTCGTGGAGATTAGAGCCTCAACCGTGGAAGAGATCGCGATAGATGCGGCTTCCGCAGCAGGGTATCCAAAAGCCCCTGTCGAGATAGCCGGAAAAGATAAAGACTTGATGCCGTGCTCATCGGCTAACCGGATTGACTCGCGATGACAACTTGCCAGCTTTTCAGCTTCTCCACTTTTTCCGCCACGATAAACCGGCCCTACGGTATGAATCACATGCTTTGCCGCCAACCGCCCGCCCGTCGTGATCACCGCCTGCCCCGCAGGCAGGCTTCCAATTTGGCCAACAATTCGCCTGCATTCGACCAGTATCGCAGGTCCGCCAGCTTGGTGAATGGCGCCATCGACTCCGCCTCCACCTAGAAGCGACGAGTTTGCCGCGTTTACCACTGCGTCCGTTGTCTCTTCGGTAATGTCGGCCGGACCGTGAAACTCTATGGTCCGCCCGCGGTCTAAGAGGATACGAACTTCCGAACGGGGTGCACTTGTCTTCACAGAGGTCAACGCTTCTCAGTCAGCGCTTCCACGCCGGGCAGCTTTTTCCCTTCCAGGAATTCAAGGGATGCGCCACCGCCAGTCGAGATGTGGGTCATCTTGTCGGCGACTCCGGCAGCGTGTACCGCTGATACCGAGTCGCCACCTCCCACAATCGAAATTGCGCCTACATTTTCGGCGATGGCATGAGCGATCTTGTAAGTTCCCCTGCTAAAAGGAGAAACCTCGAACACTCCCATGGGGCCATTCCAGATAATGGTGCGGGCCCGAGAGATTTCTTCGGAAAAAAGTTCGACGGTCTGCGGTCCGATATCAAGGCCCATCATGTTGGGTGGAATCGGTTGCCCGCTGCCCACGACGTGGACGACGGCGTTGATGTCAATTCGGTCCGCAACAATGTGATCGACCGGTAACAAAAACTTCAGCTTATGATTCTTGGCCTCCCGCAGAAGCTGGCGCGCGAGGTCGAGTTTGTCTTCTTCCACGCGCGACTTGCCAACCTGCTCGCCCTGAGCTTTCAGGAATGTATAAGCCATAGCACCACCGACGAGGAGCGTGTCCACTTTGCTCATCAAGTTCTGGATTACGGCGATCTTGTCGCTGACTTTGGCCCCGCCGAGGATGGCGACGAAAGGCTCCTCGGGATGCTGCAGCGCTTTGCCCAGGTAGCGCAGTTCCTTTTCCATAAGAAGTCCGGCGGCAGATTTCTTCACGAACTTTGTGACGCCAACCGTCGAAGCGTGGGCACGATGCGCAGTCCCGAAGGCATCGTTCACGTAGAAGTCAGCAAGACTACCAAGTTGCTTGGAGAACTTTTCGTCGTTGGCCTCTTCTTCCGGGTGAAAGCGGAGATTCTCCAGCAGTAGGGTTTGTCCTTTTTCCAGCTTGCCAGCGATCTCCTCGGCTTCCGGGCCGACGCATTCCGGAGAGAATCCGACGTTCTCCCCACGCGCCAGCTCCTTGTCAAGAAGCATGCGCAGACGCTCGGCCACGGGCTTGAGGCTCAGCTTGGGATTGGGTTTGCCCTGGGGACGGCCGAGGTGCGAAGCAAGAATGAGCCGCGCGCCATGACGCAGCGCGTACTCAATCGTAGGAAGTGTTTCACGGATGCGGGTATCGTCCATGACCCGGCCGTCCTCCATGGGCACGTTGAAATCTACGCGCATGAGAATCCGGTGGTCGTTGATGTCGAGATCGCGGATGGAAAGCTTAGACATTTATGGATTCCTCGGTGCAGCGCGGCATTCCGGCATGGGACTGGCTCTTGGCGAAGACCAATGCTCTCGCTAAACAGCCACGATGCCGGTGCTGCAAAAAACCTTATAACCCTTTCTTGCCGATGTAGTTGATCAGGTCATGCACGCGACACGAGTAGCCCCACTCGTTGTCGTACCACGAAATTACCTTGACCAAGGTTCCACCAACAACCAGGGTCATGGGCGCATCCACGATCGAGGAGCGCGAGTCTCCACGGAAGTCCGCCGAGACCAGTTCGTTCTCTTCATATCCGAGGTAGCCCTTCAGGGGGCCTTCTTGCGATGCTTTTTTCAGGGCGGCATTGACCTCTTCTTTGGAGGTCTTTTTCTCGACCAAGGCGACCAAGTCCACAACCGAGACATTGGGGGTGGGAACCCGCATAGAAAAACCGTCGATCCTGCCGGCCATCTCGGGGATGACGAGCTTCAGCGCCTTGGCTGCGCCAGTCGTGGTCGGAATCATGGAAAGTGCAGCAGCGCGGGCGCGGCGTAAATCTTTATGGGGGAAATCCAGAATTACCTGGTCGTTGGTGTAGGAGTGGATGGTCGTCATGGTACCGAAGACGATTTTGAAATTCTCATGCACCACTTTCACGATGGGCGCCAAACAATTAGTCGTGCAAGAGGCGTTCGAGATGATGTGATGCTTGGCAGGATCGTAAACCTGCTCGTTGACGCCGAGCACCAGGGTCACGTCTTCATTCTTGGCAGGCGCGGAAATAATGACTTTCTTGACCGGGCCTCGAAGATGCTTCTTGGCGTCGTTTGCGTCGGTGAAGTGGCCGGTGGATTCGAGCACGACCTGTGCCCCGACCGATTCCCAGGGAAGCTTGGCCGGGTCTCTTTCGGCGAAAACCTTGAAGGTCTTGTTGTCCAACGTGATGCTGTCGGCACCAGCGGAGATCTGGTTGGGCAGGTTGCCGAGAATGGAGTCATATTTGAGTAAGTGAGCGAGCGTCTTGGGGTTCGTGAGATCGTTGACTGCAACGAATTCGATGTTGGGATCGTTGAGCGAGGCGCGCATTACGTTACGTCCGATGCGTCCAAAACCGTTAATGCCTACTTTGATAGCCATCTTTCCCTCCGTGATGATGATGAAGATATGACTGAAAAGAATGCCGGGCCGGGAACACAAAATGTTAACAGGGAAAGAGAAGCGCAGCAAATGCGGCAGGGCGAAATGCGCCGCTGAGAGCGTTCTTCGGAGCCAGATCGGGAGGCGTGAGATGAGAGATTACGAATGCGACGTGAAGCCATCAATCTCGATGTAGACGTTCTTCTTGCTCCAGAAGAAGGGAATTCGCGCCAACCAGTACTTTGTTTCGATTGTCTTGCGAGCGCGGGGCCAGTCCTCTGGAGGGAGTATACGTGCGTCGGCGTCGAACTCAGGGCCGGTGATTTTGCCTCGCATGGTGCAAGGAGCGATTCGGACCCGGGGGTTGTTCCGGATGCGTTTGTATTTCCCTGAGTCGCTCCGAGTCATCACATAAAGTCTGTCGCCTTCTTCCCCGAACCAGATCGGCGTGGGTACGGCGACCCCACTCTTGCGTAAGGTGGTTAGGCTGATGTATTTCTGGCCTTGAATCTCGCGCGGGATGGTCATGGGGATATTGTACGGGCAGTCGAGATCCGAGGCTGCTGAAAATGCAGCGCTCGTCGCGGAAGGCACGGTGCGAGCAGGCTCTGAGCTTTTCCACAGCAGTCATAAGGTCGGAGTAGGCAGAGTCGCACTAACCGGCTTGGTACGCTTGTGACGGCATACGTTGCCCACGAGGCTCTGGGTGTGTTACAAGCCAGACATGCGCAAATGGATGAGCGAGCGCCTGAAGCGCCGCAAAAAAGAGCCGGGGAAAGCCGGAAGCGAAGCTAATCCGGCCCCGCTGCAGCCGGCATTTTACGATACCGAGCCTGCCCACCCGCAGCTGGCGGCAGAGGTCACCCCAGCCCCGCTGCAGCCGGAAACAGCACAGGATGCGTCGGCTGAGCCGCAGGTAGCGCAACCACGACAGACTGGAAACGGAGATGTAGCTAAACGCCGCCGTCGGCGGGGAAGAGGGGGCCGCGGCCGAAGCCGTAATGGCGCTTCGCCGGTCGAATCCGCAACGCCGAGCAGCGACGTGGGCAGGTCGGCGCAACCTGCTCCCAAAGAAAGCGCGGCGTCGACGGCTCTGGCCCCGCAAGGTCGTGCTGCGGTGGTCGCTTCGTCATCCCCAGCCCAGGTTGAGGCGCCTCAGCGTCCTTCCAAGGGCGTAGTCGTCCTGGCGATTGGGCTGCCTGGTTCCGGCAAGAGCTCGTGGTTCAAGCGCCACAACGTTACGCCACTCTCGAGCGATCTCTTGCGCGCGCTCCTGTTTGACGATCCTACGGAACAGCGCTTCCAGGATCTGATTTTTTCTAACCTGCGTTCTATGCTGAAGGCACGGTTGATCGCAAAACGTCCCATGAACTACGTGGACGCTACCAACCTATCGCCTCACGAGCGCAACGGCTGGATCAAACTGGCCAAGGATTATGGCTATGAGGTGCAAGCGGTGTTCTTCGATGTGCCAGTGGAGGTCTGCGTAGCCCGCAACCAGCGCCGCGAACGCAAGGTCCCAGAAGACGCGATGAGGCGCATGGCCGGAAAACTGAAGCAACCATCGTTTGAGGAAGGATTTTCCAAGATCACCGTAGTCAAAGTGAAGCAGAAAGATTGACGTTGATCCATCGATAGTCCGGGTCGCCCTAGCTTCTCAGATAGGGCAACAATTCCTTGAATGCCGGCGCACCCGACGAGCGCAACAGCTCATAAATGATCATCTCGGTGGACGAGATCACGGCGCCAGCCGCGCGCATGCGTTCCAGACCGATCTTCCAGTTCCATTCAGTACGCGAACTTACGGCATCCGAAGCCACGTGGACGATGTAGCCCTCGCGCAGCGCTCCCAGCGCGGTCTGAGTCACACAGATGTGACTCTCCATTCCGCATATCAAGACGGTATTGCGGTTTCCGGGTAGCCGTTTCAGCACGGAGCAGAACGCGTCACTGCCAAAGCAAGAAAACATTAGTTTGTCGATGGCGTGCGTTTCCGGCAGCAGGGAAGCGATCTCCGGCACGGTATTGCCCAGTCCCCTGGCATATTGCGTAGTCATGAGGGCAGGGAGTTTCAAGATGCCCGCGAGTCGAATGAGGAGTTGGGAATTCTTGAGGAGTTGTTCTTTTTGAAAAATGGGTGGCAGGAGTTTTTCCTGGATGTCGACCACCAGAAGCGCGCAGCGCTCGGCTTCGAGAGGAGTGCGAGCGATTTCGCTGTAGTCGTTGGCCAACGGAGTGATATTGCCAAGGGCGGTAACCATGAGTCTTCTCCTGCATGAAATCTTAACCGGTAAGGTGGACAAAGAACAGCGATGCCGTGCCGGCCCAGCAGAAAGACCTGGTCAAAGCCGGGGGTCCTCCACGCACACGTCCTGACCTCCGTCATGTACTAGTGTGATCTATGTCTTCTGCCACCAAGTAAATAGAGTCCCTAGTGCACGCGGCCAAAAATTCACTTGCGAGGACGCACATTGTCCCCCTATCTGTTGATTGCGTCGAACCGAAAGATCTTTGCAATCCTCTTTGAGTGCGCTGTACTGATTCTCAGCTGCCTGTGGGCCGTCTTGGGAGTGGCAGAAGCTGTAGACAACGCCAGTCCTAGTCGCTCTGTCACACAGAAACAGAATCCGGGCAGTCCCGAAGCCGATTTTTTTGTGGCCCAGAATGGGAACGATTCCTGGAGTGGTACGCTGCCGGTCCCCAATAAGCAAAACACGGATGGGCCTTTCGCCTCCGTCGCCCGGGCCCAAATGGCAGTGCGAGTATTGATTCAGAGCAATCCTAACCGGCCCATTATTGTCATGATCCGGCAGGGAAACTATTCTCTTCTATTAAGCCCGACCAACCCGGGAACCTTGAATTTCACCACCAGCGACTCCGGAACTTCGCAAATGCCCATCCTCTGGGAAAACTATCCCGGGGAAGTTCCGATTGTGAGCGGTGGAGAAGAAATCAGCGAGTTGGGACTTACCTGGACACAAGTTTCCGGCAATCTGTGGCAAGTTCAGCTGCCGGCCGACACTCAGCCATTTGAGTCTCTGTTCTACAGGAGCACGACTGGCGAATCGGCTGAACGGCGCCTGCGCTCCCGCCTGCAGTCCGCCGCGGGCACGGGATACTACATCAACGACGGTTCCTGCTACTCTACCGTCACCGGGCAGACCGTCGCGATTGCCGAATGTAATCTAGGCACTTTTCTTCGCATCGCTGCTACGGTTCCTCCCGGCAATACTGGTTGTCCGAGCGTCAGCAATGGAAAAGAGTCCAAGTGCCTGGACCGCTTCCAATACAACCCCGCCGACCCCATCACTACCTGGAGTAATTTGAACGGCTTCTATACAGGGGATCCATCGCAGCCTTGCCGGGCCGACGGCTCCAATCCTTATCCCGTCGGCGACGTCGAGCTAACTCTGTTCGATTCCTTTACCGTAGACCTCATGCGCATCAACTGCGTCGATACCACCAACCACATCGTTTACCTCACGGGTCCAACCCAGGGGCTGGCAGTTGACTACAACTGTTTTGGTCCGACCCCCGGCCACCGTTACGTCATCGATAACGCCAAGGATGTCTTCGAGCAGGAGCAACAGGACGGTCAGACAGGAGTCTGGTTTGTGGATCGCTCCAGCGTACCTTGGACCCTGTCCTATATTGCGAATGATGGAGAAAACCCTAACGTCAACGACGTCACAATCCCCCAGCTTCTGCCTGCCACTCCAACCGGCGGGAGCATCATCGTAGCCACCCAGCTGAGCTATGTGACTTTCATGGGTATTGTTTTCCAGGCAGATAACTTTATCCCGCCTCCATCCGGATTCAACAATGACCAGACCGGGGAGGGCTCATTCCCTGCAGCCATTGATTGCGAGAGTTGCCAATATGTGACCTTCGACACCATCACCGTGAGGCATACTGCCGCCACCGGTCTGCAGATTGCTTCCATCGCCAGTCACTCTGGACCCCCGGCAGCCAATGATGTGGTCCAAAACTCGGCGTTCTACGACCTTGGCGATAGCGGCATCCATATCGGACACCTGCCTCAGGGATACGACCTCGCCACCAGCGTGGTGCACTCGGTTACCGTGCAAAATAACGTCATCCAGGGTTATTCCCGCGTGTTTGCCGATGGCTTAGGCATTGCCCAAGGGAACGGGAACAACATCACCTATCTGCACAACGACATCGACGATGGATACCACGCCGGCATCTCAGTCTGTGGATTCGGATGCCCCGGCCAGAACGGCAACAACACCGTCAGCCAGTACAACCACCTCTGGAACCTCATGCAAGGCATCACGTCGGATGGCGGAGCACTTTATTACGGAATAGGAAATGCTCAGAAAACTGGGTCAGGAAACCAGATACTCAACAACCTGGTTCATGACGTGAGCGATGCCTCCGTGATCGATCGCGGCCTCCCGGGCTTCGGATACGGCGGTCAGGGCATCTACTTAGATTTTCAGTCAGCCGGCGTGAGTATCGAAAACAACGTCGTCTATCATGTTTCCGCCTCCACCGTCTTTATCTTTGAGGGCCCCGCCAGCGGTGAGCCCCCCAACTCGCTCAAGAACAACATTTTCGCTTACGGTCGAAAG
>DATNNE010000127.1:0-110412 GCA_035601995.1 Terriglobales bacterium | reverse complement strand
AAACGCCATCCCATCCGCCTGCGCATCCGTCATCTGGAAACTGAAGTTCGTGGTGAAACTCTGCACGTTCACCGACGTGGTATAGAAAGCGCTGCTCGACTCCCCTGACTCTCCATTGGTCAGCCGCAGCCGCGTCCCGCTCAGCGTCGTGCTCCCGTTCAACTGCAACCCGCTCGAACTGCTGAACCCGCTACCGTAGTTGATCAAAAACGCCGTCGGGGTCGCACTCACCTGGCTGGAGTTGGCACTCTGTCCCGCCGTGTTCACCGCTGCCACTACATAGTAGTAGGTCGTCCCGTTCGTCACTCCCGTGTCCGTGTAACTGGTCGTCGTCGGACTGGCAATCGCCGTGTATGGTCCCCCGCTCGTCGTCGACCGCTGCACGCTGTAACTCGTGGCCTCGTTCGACGCGTTCCAGCTCAACCCCACCTGCCCGTTACCTGCTGTCGCCACCAGATTCGTCGGCGGTGGCGGTACCACTAGTTGCGGCGTCGCGCTCACTTGGCTCGAATTCGCACTCTGCCCCGCCGAGTTCACCGCCGCCACCACGTAGTAGTAGGTCGTCCCGTTCGTCACCCCTGTGTCCGTATAACTGGTCGTCGTCGGACTCGCAATCGTTGTGTACGGTCCCCCACTGGTCGTCGACCGCTGTACGTTATAGCTAGTCGCAAAACTCGACGCACTCCAGCTCAACCCCACCTGGACGTTCCCCGGTGTCGCCACCAGATTCGTCGGCGGTGTCGGTATCTGATTTGCAACCAGAACAAAACTCGCGAGCGAAGGCACGCCAGAGCTGTTGAGAAGGAACAACATGTAGTATCCGGGAGGCGCTATGTTACCGTTGGGCGGCGCCGTGACGGTCAAGGTTCCATTCCCAGCGGTGAAGGAAAGCCCTACCTCGCGCTGATCCATCCCAAAAGCGTGGGTCACGGTGCCGTTGCGTACCAGAACGACCGAAGAGATACTTGCCGCATTCGGCGTCGTGACACTGAAGTTATTGCCGTATGTAATGGAACCTGGCGCGGCGGTGATTGTAGGGCGGGTGGCCAGCGAGCCGTCCGCGTTGAAAAGGTATGCAGGTTGATAACTTTCTACTGTGTTGTTGTACGTGCCCCGCTCCGGATTGCCTCCGGCAAGCCAAACCGTCGCGTCGGGCAGGAGCAACGCCACTGAGTGATACAGACGCTCCGATGCGTTCGCTCCTGCTGAGGAAAACGTGTTGGTCGCAGGATTGTACAAGTCCGCATTCAAACTCAGAGTGCTCGTATCCTCGTCGTTCACGGATCCACCAACGGCCAGAATCTGGCCGTTGGGCAAGATCACCGCATTCATCTCGATACGCGCCTCGGACATGTTGGGCCCGTACACCCAGGCAGGGTCGGACGCCCCCAGATCGATGATCTCTGTGGTGTTAGTGGCAGGGCTATTGCCGCCCATGATGATGATCTTCGGGTCGTAATTGTTGGCGGGCGTCAGTGGCAGCAGGACTGACGAACCGTAGGTCCGGCTGCAGCAGTAATTGGTGCTAGCGACGTTCAGGGTCCAGCTATCGGTGGAAGGATTGAACAAGGCAGAGCTAGTAGTCGAACCAGAGTAAAAAACCTGGCCGTCAGGCAAGAGATGCAGACGCGGATAGAGCGGCGGTGTCCAGGAAGCGATATATTGCGTGCTCCACCCCGAGCCTTCGGTGTAGATTTCTACCGCATTGTTTGTCACGCCCGTCTCGTTCGTTCCCGAGAACGTCATGATCTGGCCATCACCAAGAGTCAGTAATGTCGGGTACCAGCGCCCGTGCGCCATGTTTGGCACGGTGCTGAATGTGTTGGTTGACGGATCAAATATCGAGCTCGCCAGTGCGCCATAGAACGGGTCATATTGGATCGTGCCGCCATTGATCAGTGCGCGCCCATCCGGCAATAGCACCATGCCATTACAGAACATGTCCCAAGAAACCGAGAACTGAGTGATAGCTCCGGTGAAAGGGTTCACCAGCAACGCTCCGGAACCATTCGACGGTCCGTAGGGCGGACCTGAAGGACAGCCGGACTGACCGGGCGCACAATTCCCTGAACCGGCAACCACCAGAATTTCACCATTCGCCAACAGAGCCGTATGGATGGGGTTGATCGGCATCGTGTACGAAAGCGTGCTCCACGTCCCAGTGACGTTTGCCTGGCCGCGCACTGTGGGGACCAGCACGCCGAAGGCGAGCAGCAGGACCAACGCAGAAGCAGTATGATTTATAGAGACGGGCTTGCCACAGTTCACGATTTTTCTCTCCCCATTTATCCAGCTCCAAGGCTCGGGGCGCAGCTAGTTCAACACGAACCAGCTCAGCGCTTGACCAAGTTTCCCGACCCACCGTCGGTTTCGCAGTTGCCCGTTGCGCTGCCGTTCAGAATGTACGTAGACTTCAGCTGGGTGCCGGTCTTATCAAGCGTGCCATGCAGCGTAATGTTGTGGCCTTCTTCGTCGCTGCCGGCGAGCTCCACTTTCGCACCGCTAACCGTGACTTTGAGTTGCACAGCTTTCAGGCAATTTGAATCGAGGCTGGAGTCGCCGATGAAATTTCCGCCCGCATCTTGACTAATCACGACCGTCATCGAGAAAGGCGCGACATTTGCGTGCTTCGGAAAAAAGGTGCCGGACCAGGTCCCTGTAACATCGATTTGCCCCGCAGCGGTAGGGGCTTGCGCGCTCTTTGCGTCGGCCGGGCTGGAAGCATACAGAGAGCCGGCGCTAATAAGGGTGAACAGCAGAAATATACCAACCAGATTGTGGAACGGACCTACTTTGCTCGTCATATTTCTCCCCAGGAGACATCTCAGTAGATTCATGAATCAGAAGCTCACCTTTGGAATCCGTGATACTTCCGTCAGCTTCGGCGATTTCTAGGCGCATCGATGTGAAAGCAGAGGTAAGGGTGCTCGCCGTTAAAACACCTAAGTATTGCGCCAGGGGATTACCAGGGACCGGTATCGGGGGGAGAATCCTCTATTCAAACCTTGCTATGATTCGCGAGAAATTGTGAACAGAGGGTACGAACCGATTTGACACTATCTCCTGCCTGTTGGAGTGTCAAGATGAAAAGTGTTGCAACCGTTTGCAGAACTTTGCAACCTCGTGTCCGCAAGCAGGAAGTTATGAATCTACTGCAACTTGCGAGCATCGTGCCGGTTTACCGAAGGGCTCAATTGTCCCCGGCGGGGCCAGAATTAGTAATGAAATCTTCCTTCGAAGGGCCGCAATGTAACCTGCCGAAGGCTGCTCCTCGAGCGGACGGATCCAACCACTTCCGTTATTGAGCTTTTGCGTTCAGACACACGGCAGTTTCTCCCGCTTGCGCCCAACCTCCCGCGACTGATGATAGGACTCGACCATCATCCCGGCAACCAACCATACTGCGAGCCGGCGACCGAAGCGTCGCGAGGGATCAAGTGTGACCATCCACCGTAGAGTGCCGACCGCAAACCTGCGAAAGAGACTAAGTGGAATTCCGCTGACCGACCACTTTGTGTCCGCGACACCAATTTCCCGAATGTCGGAACGAGCCTTGTTAAACCACCAAGCCAAGAAATATTCTCTCTGAAGCCTTTTCTGTGGCACTTCGTGATGAACGACGGCGGCCGGCTCATACTTGAGCCGCTCACCCGCTTTCAGCAAGCGACCGCTAAACTCGGTGTCCTCGTTGTTGCGGATCTTACCGTTCAGCCCAGGTCCCAAGTCCGTTCGGAAAAAACCATATTTCTCGAACACCCTCCGGTGAAAAGCCATATTCGTGCCAAACGGAGGGTCACTGAGTGGACGAGCTTCTCCACCCAAGTCGAACATTACTAGCGGCGCCATACCAAACCACTCTTTTTGCGGGAGCCAAGCTGGCGGCGCGCATGGCCAGTGAGGAAGAATTCGTCCGCCCGCACCCGCCCACTCGCCGCTGTATAAATCGGCTGTGAGATTCTGCAGCCACGTGGATTCCACAATCACGTCGTCATCCACGAAGGCGAGAACCTCGCCGCGAGCCTCACTGATCGCGGTGTTGAGGGCATACGATTTGCCCTGTCGCGGCTCAAACAGGTAACGGAAACGTCCGGGATATCGACGGCAGAAATCCTCGACCACCTCGCGCGTGCGGTCGGTCGAGTTGTTGTCCACTACCAGAACTTCCCACTCAATACCTTGCGGCAGCGTGGAAGCGGCGACACTACTGAGGGCGCTTTCCAAAGTCTGGCAGCGGTTGTACGTGCATAAAATGACTGTGACGTTCACTAGTTCTCTTATAGCTCTTTATCCGCGCCGCCGAACAATTAAGTTAGAGGGACCGTCTTCCTCTGCGAATCCTTCGAGGAGAAAGATTCTGTCGCTTCCAACAGCTTTGCCTCGATCAGGCACCAAAGGTGAAGTATGGCTGGATCTGCGCGGTCAACGGGCGCTTGGGACGACGCCTGAGAATGTGGTCACACTTAATCCGGGCAATGTGTAACTAAAGCTCGCTCCACTCACCGAAACTGGAGCCTGCGCTGCGAGCGAGAGATCGGTAGACGTAATCCACGGAGTTATTGCGGTCGCAGAAAATCCTCGCAATGAGAACGTCTGACGCACTTCTCTAGCACTCGGATTCACGACGACTATTGCGAATGAATGGCCTTTCGGATCGTTGAAGGCGGTGATCCGAAGAGGACCGAAATAACTCGCCCCGATCCTGGACCAACCGGGCCGCACAAACTTGCTCCATTGGCCGCTAACGTAAGCACGTTTAGGGATATTGCCGTTTATGTCCGTCAGCGCGGCGTTGTCCGTTCCCTCGCCCTGGTGCGGCATGTCAGTCAGAAACCACCACAGCCACGCGTTCACATTCGCCACGGCAAGATAATCATGGATTTTGAGTGCCCAACTCATGCCATCGCTCATGCTGCCGTCATAAGTCGGCGATGGGCCACTGATCTCAGTTTGCCACAACCGCGCCTTACCTGTCTGATACGGTCTGATCTTGCCGTCCCCGTAACCATGCGCCGCGATAATGTCAACCTCCGATGCGACCTTTGGGTCTGCCATCGCAGTGGAGGTCAGGTCAATCGCCCATGCCGACTCCTCCGCGATCATGATCTTTGTCGATCGGGCCCCGACCGACTGAATCGCCGAATACAGGTAAGGGACGAAATCGTGTATTTCCCGCGCGGTGTACACGCAGGACCCATAGGCTGCGATTCCGTTCGGTTCGTTCTGTACGCTCAGTGCATATATAGGCACGCCGTGATGCGCCATCATGGGGATATAGCTTGCTATCTCTCTCGCCCAATCGGAATAATGGGGAGAAAGCAAGCGTCCTCCGTTTCTGAAAGAGCCATTGCTTTTGTAGGCGCCCGGAGGACCCCAGGGAGTGCCAAAAACAATGGCTCCGCGGGCCACCGCTAACTGTGCGGTGCTTAGCTCCCCATTCAGAATCTGACCGTTCGAATTGCTGCAACCGCCGTCATGAAACTCGGCGTTGCAGGTTGCGAGGTCAGGTATGATCTGGGTACGCAGAATCGAGAGGCCAATGCCGTCCGTGGTGAAGAAGAAATCCGCTTGCGCAGGCGTCAAACTGGTGAGGAAATCGGCAGAGGAAGCCCCGAACCCATCAATCGACTGACGAACGTCAGTCCATTTTATTGTCGCCGTTGTTCCAATTCGCAGGCGTACGAGGGCGATTCCCGCGACTGCCAGCAACACCACTCCAGCTAATATCTTTGTTCTCGTCACACCAATGACAGGCCCGGATCGGGTGAACCGTCCGGTTTCTACTCAGGCCTGTTGCGAACATTCCGGAGGATCGGCCGTAGTTGCCGGAACGCGCACCACTCAATCCTTGCTCACGAAACACACGCTTATGATTGGCCCCTCGCGTACCGGCATCGCCGAGAAAAGAAGCAGTTACTCGGCCTTTTGAAGCAACAATGAAACATTCGCCTCGTCCTGAACGATTCCTCGCGGTCGGAAGGCTAATTGTCTGACCGCAATATGCTGCGGAAGGTTGGAGACGATCGAACGCATGTCATCTTGTCTAATGAACAGAATTAGGGAATCATGGTTCTCGACCAGTGCCGCGAGTCGACGTGCGGCGACCTCTGGAGTCATGTCGCGCAAATCGCCTTTCCACAAAGAGAAGCGCTCGAAGCTATCCTGTTGCGGCGAATACACAGGATCTCCAGATATGGCGGACACGGGGGCTACGAAGGCCTCCGGGTAAGCGCTAAGAAGTTTGCGATCGAACTGCGTGCCCAGCACTTGCTTCACCAACCCAGGCGTTGCAGAAAACGGAGCATTGAACGAGCGCGCAATTGGAATAATTGCAGCAAGTGGCTGGCGATGACGATTGCTGGAAAGAATTGTCGAATTTTCCGCTGCCATCCGCCCAAGAGTCGCACTTCAGCGTCGCCGCGCGTTTCGCCAACCCAATAACAGAGAATCCACAGGATAAACCACTGGCCCAGATGACGCATGGCAAATTGCCCGTGCATAATCGAAAACCCTGCCACCATCAGAGTCCCCACAAAAAAGAGAACGGCCACATTTCGTCGATGGATCAAGGATATTGCGGCGAGAGACAAACAAAGTGCGGCGCCAGGATACTGAATGGCCCTTCTGACCAGGTCCGGCGCTATCGAATCTGTCCAGTTTGTATTCCAGAAATAAAGTGTGTCAGGACGCGGTATTGGAGCAGCAACATACAAGAACATGCGAGCGTTTCGTATTGCGTCCTTGACCGTCAGCTCGTGCCGGTTTTCTTGGTAGAGCTTCGCCCATAGGCTATCCGCAGGCGGATTGACATATGAAAGCATCGTCGCTACGCTTGCGCCAACGATAACAATTGCGGCCAATTGGCGGCGTCGCGAGGCACGCGCTTCTAAGAGGAGGAATACCAGAAGAGAGACAGCGAGGAGGGCCCCGGGAATGGTGGTGTGAACAAGCAAGGCGAGAATCAGTGCTGGTCCCACCACGGCTCGCTTGTACCGAATATGCACTGCTACAAATGTAAAAGCGAGTAAAATACCCATCGCGTAATCGCGGCAGATTACCCCATACTCGAACAACATGAAGTATCCGAAACAGCAGGCGATCCTCTGCCACGGAGGTATCGGGCAGAACCACAGTATCAAGAATGCGTTCAAGGAGGCCAACAACCAGTGTGCTCCGAGCATCAGACCCGGTGAATCAAACAAGACACCGAGTCCACGAAGGAACACAAACCACAAAGCCGGATGACCTTCGTATCGCAGGCTTCGAAATAAAGAGGAGATGGGAATCGCTCTGAACCGCAATTTGGTACGCTTGGAACTCGTCGCGCCAGAACACATGTCGCGAAAGAAGATACCCAAGGATAGCGCAGTAGCAAAATAAGGCAATCCATCGCAATCTGGCTGACGAGACAGATGGGCGGCTGGCTTTATAATTCGATCCCACTGGTTGGTGATGGCAGCTCGCGCGGCCAATCCAGACGCGACCAGCGACATGGCAAGCCGGTCGTATACACTGCTACTGCCCTCTTTCCAGTTTCGTGCGTCACCAAATCGATGACACCAAGCAGTCGTAGTCAATCCAGTTCGTCTTGGCCGCACCAACTGCAACAGTGGCTTGGCTTGTCCCTTAAACGGGTCGCGAGTCGACATAAGCATTGCTTCATGCCTAAGAAAGGTTTTTTGAGGACGGAAAGAGGTCTCTAAACCGCGAGGCGGCAATTGGACGCCAGGCTCAAACTCGAGAAGGTGTAGTGATGTTTTCGCCATCAGCGCTGGATTTTAATCATGTCGACAGAAGCGCCTGAACTGTCAGACATCGCGCGCGAAGCGTAAGAAATATCCTCTCGGGACGCCTTTCGACTGAGATTCCATGCGTCAGCCACTACATACAGTGGCCGTCCCTTGCCTTCCTCATAAATTCGGCCTACGTACTCGCCGAGGATGCCGACTGCAATCATGAGGGCAGCATTGCTCAGGCAGAGCACTACCATCAAAGAAGTCCAGCCGGGAACAGTCTTACCGGAGAAATGCACCACGAGAGCGCGAATGGCTTCTTCGATTGCCACGAGCGTCATGATTCCAGCTCCGAAGAAGCTGATTCTTAGAGGCAAAGCAGAGAAGGATACGGCTGCCGTCCATGCCAGCCGGATCATCTTCCGCAGCGGATATTTCGTTTCTCCTGCGGCGCGGGCTTGGCGTTCATAACGTACACAAATCTGCGGAAACCCCACCCAAGCGACCATGCCCCGCAAAAAGCGATGAAGTTCCCGCATGGCGCTGAGACTGTCGATGCACCGGCGTGACATGAGCCGAAAATCTCCCACATCCGGAGGCAGCGATTTCAAGAAGAAAACCCGCATGCATCGATAGAAAAACCAAGCAGTAAACTTCTTGAAGGCTCCTTCGCCCGCGCGGCCAACGCGCTGCCCGCACACCACATCGTACCCTTTGCGGTACTGCTCCACCATCTGATGGACTACCTCCAGAGGATCCTGCAGATCCGCATCCATCAGTACGACCGCATCACCGCTCGCGTAGTCGACTCCGGCCGTGGACGCGTATTGGTGACCGAAATTCCGCGACAGGTTGAGCACTTTGATCCGTGAATCCGTCTCGCACCAATCCACCAGCAAGTCGATCGTCCGGTCGGAACTGCCATCATTTACCGCAATCACCTCGCAGGAGTAGGGAGAGTGATCCAGGAATTCGGTGAGACGCGGGCGCAACACCGCGAAGATCTCTTCCTCGTTGTAAAAAGGCAGCACGATCGAGAGCAGCTTCGGATTGGGCCGTGGCGTGAGAAAGTTGTGACTCATTTTCCTGCTTTATTGTCTCGTAGAAATCGCCTGATCAGGATGGCATACGAGAGTCCGGTTCACAAACACTGCAACCTCTATCGGCTCGAAACGGCCAACCTGAAATTGAATCGGGCTCTGGAAACGAGGGTCTTGGGAAAGACGGCTGGCGAATTCCGAGTTGTACTGATTATCCTGGTCTTCCTTTAATCTCGTTTCTCCAACATAGTGCGGCGCAGTTATAACAATGTCGCTCTGCGCGGCAGAATCCATCGCCTTCCGCCAGTCTAAGGGACCATCTTCGTAGCGCCACAGCCACGTCACATCGGGGGGATGGAATTTAGCATAGCGGGTCGACGTTGACGCAGCCGCAACCCATGGATATTGAATCGCTGCTGAGTTGAACTCGCGCCCGCCGCCCAGATATGAGATCTTTGGCAAATCGACACCGCAGGTCTTGCTTATTTCTCGCACCGCTCCCCAGTCCCATTGATCGAAGCGAGCCATCGCACGCCAGGGAAGGAATCCGTTAACGAAGCCGATATCTACGGGCTCGGTGTTGGGAACCGCGACGGGATACAGAATCATCAGTAACTGCGCGCAAAAGAGAACGCCAGAAATTGCGATTGGCGTCCAAGAACGCGTCCACCCCGACTGATCGCCTAATACGCCAATTGTTATAGCCAGTGGAATGACTGCCGGAGAAATATGACGGAGCAGGTGATTCGTGCCAGAGAGTTGCGCGAGTACGATCGGCACGCCGGCACACGCACAGACGCCCAGCGCCGATCTCTGCAACGGAGTAAGAATCGTTTTCTTCCTGATGATGACTTGTACGAAGCAAGCAAAGAGAACAAGGCCGATCACAATGCTGACCCCGTGCCCGAGCAAACATTGAATTACGGTGTTGAGCCACTTCATCCAAGTCGTAAGCGCAGGTGGACCAAGGGAGTTCCGCACAAAACCCCTTGCATATTTGCCGTACGCGATCGCCCCTTTGAGATTCACGATCCACCACGGCCCCGCGACCAACAACGCAAGCGCTGCGGCCTTCAGCGGAAATGCCCATCCGGGAGCGCCGAGTTTCCGCCAACGGCCAGCTACGAACCAGAACACTAATGCCGGCAATGCAATTGCAAAGAACGAGGTCTTGGCCAAAAACCCCAGGCCAACCGCGACTCCGAGGCCAATCCAGTTCCGCGATTGTTCGGATGAGTCACTCCAGCTTTTGAAGAGGTAGTACAACATCGCGGACGTCGCCAGATATAAAGGAGCATCGGTGCCAAAGAAGATGCTGGCAGAAACAACTTCGGGCGACAGGCAGAAAACCAGCACGGCAAAAGCGCCGGCGATTCGGCTTCCAATCCGGCTGGTGGCGAGGTAGATGAACCATGAACTCAGGCCGAAGCACGCGAGGGACGCAAGGCGCGCTGTGGTTGTCGTGATACCGAAGACTGCAAGCAACGGATCCCCGAGCAGACGATAGGCCGGTGGGCGCCCGTAGCTCCCGAGAAGAATCCTTCCACCCAGCCTGATCAGCATCCCATGGTGAAGGCGCTGAGCATCAATGAAAGCTTCGTTGATGTATCCTGCCTCATCCCAATGAATGCCATAGGGATGAGCGAGCGACCAAACAATCGCTGCCACCAGAATCACGACGAGCGTGCCTGCGGCAAAAATCAGCCAAAACCGCGTCTGAGATCGTGATTGTTCCACTGATCTTGTACGCTTGGGGACCTGAACCATGGTCTCGAAACCGGATGAAATAGAAGTGCCCATTCCAGTTATTCTTTGCCGACTGCTGCCATTTCCTGATTGGGAGCCGAGACCGCTGTATTGACGGCGCGCTTGAGCCAATTTTCGCGCCAGTAAGGATAAATCGCCCTGGGACAGAGCCGGTGAAAATCAGATTTGCACACCACGCCCTCCAGCACGATGCAGGGATTTTTCATGTTCACCATCTTGCCGGTCTTCTCATCAACGATTCGGTTCACTCGCCGCAATACCCGATAAATCCCGCCGCAGTACGGCAGCATCTCCGAATCGAACCAGAGCCCCCGATTTCGCTGGCTCTTGTCCAGAGTTGCCATAATCTCATCTTTGCTGCGGACCTCGACCAGTTCTCCAGGCTGCAGATTCAGTCGTTCAACGGGAGACTTCTCTGCCGTACCTTCAATAAACGGATAGCGGCTGCCCCGGCGTCTTTCCTGCACCTCGTTGAAAAACCCGATGATCGACGCCTGCAGTAAGCGTGTGATGGCAAGAATCAATTCGAGCACTCGGTGTCCGAGCAAATTGCCTTCGAGACCGCTGCTCAGATTTCCCGAACGCAGGTCACGAATGTATTGTCGCGGATCCCAGAAGCTCATATATAAAGTGAACTTCGGCACATCCGTTGCCTGGCAGGTGTAGACGATGTCTCCCTCTGCGTTTTTCGAATTCGTGGAAGCTAGAAGACTCTCGACAGTGCACAGTCCGATGCTTTTTTGTGGCGCTGCCGCTGGCCGCAGACTATCAGCAGGAACAACGCTGTTACTGCTTCCCGCACGCTTGAGCCATGCTTCCTTCCAGAAGATCAGACAACCAGCCTGGCAGCCATCGTGCCCCGCGCCATCACACCTTATGCCTTCCAGATGGACGGCGTCCTTCATCCGGCGAATGCTCCATCCTTTGATGTAATCGCATGTCTTATCCGCGCGCTTGAACACGCGGAGTCGTTGCCCGCAATATTGCAACATCTCAGGCATGAACGGGAGGTTTTCCAAGCGGCCGTTCTGATCCAGCGTCGCCAGGATTTCCTCGCGGCTTCGGACTTCGACCCAGTCCCCGACCTTCAGATTTAGGGAACTACGATCAATGACATTTGATTTCGGCATTTGCTTTGTTCTCTTGCTTCAACCGATTTGCAGGAACATTCCCTGTTCGTAGGCCTTCATGCTTCACAAAAAAAAACGGAAGCTACAGGCCCCACTTCCGGCCTCTTCTGCTCGGAGCCCGGAACCGATGCAAAAGCTTCCGGCCGAGTGCGCCGGCAACTGATGTATAGCTGAACCTGATTCCGTTTTCTTTTAGCTTGCCCTTGTGATAATCCCAAAAACTCTTGTTGCGTCCCTGCAAAAAGCTTGTCGCAAGAAAATCATAATATTTCGAAAGGGTTGCATCCCGGCATTGCGAGACTTCGTCAGGCGTCAAATAGTGTGGGCCGTAAGCAATAATTTCGTGCAATATGTCAGCGGCGGATGCGTTGAGTTCTCTCGATGCTTGCAACAGCGACACTTTTCGTTCTCTTGAAAAAGTAAGAATCTGATGGACAAAACCGAAGTCGCTGCCGTTCAATAGTTCGAAACACACTTCACTGTCGGCGGCATGCAAATTCGACTCGTTGAAGAAAGGATCACGAGCCCGCACCAAGTCAGCTCGAAACAAGACAGAAGTCGGGGAGCCGAACACATAAGGCCCGCCCAACAATCTTTGCCGGCAAATCTCTCGGCCTGTGACGACATCACTGGGATAAGGCAGCCCCTGCCAAAGAACTACTTCTCCTTTCAACCCGTATGCTCCCACGATTCCCATGGAGGGATGTTTCTCCATCACGGCCACCATCCGTTCTAAGCATTCCGGAAACATCCAGTCATCAGCCAACACCATCTTGCAGTACCTGCTTGACGACGAAATCTGGCGCAGCGCGTGGTTGAAGTTGGCTACTGCGGGAAGCAGAGTGCCGTTACTAATAATGCGGATCCGAGGATCCGCTGCCGCATATTTCTGGGCAACGGCTAGCGTTCCGTCGTCGCTGCAGTTATTGATAATCGTGTACTCCCAATTCGAGTAGCTTTGCGCCAAGACGCTCTCGACGCATTCGGCAATATATTTTTCTTCGTTATATGCGGGGGTAACGATGCTGACGAGCGGCGACGATGATGAGTGCATTGTTAATGGATGTCGGCTGTATCGGTCGCCGAGGCTGCGGTTCACACTGGCTCCGCATGCCTCGCAGACTCTCGCGCGGCAGGCAGAGTACCCGCTAAGTTCCACTTTTGCGGAAAGAATACAAGACCGTTGCGGCTGTCGAGATTCTTGCCTGACTGGTAGATGTTTGCCGACTCGACTTCGAGGGTCACGCCGCATTCGACGTTGTCGTAGACGACGGCGCCGCTGTCGTCGGTCGCCCACAGAGAAAGCGCGTACTTCGCAGGCATGAGATTGAGGCAGTCGATTTCAAGATCGAGGTATCCTTCCCCGACTTCCAACAAAGGTATGTGGATGCCGTGATGCCAAGTGCTGGTTTCGGTCACCAGAGTTCCCATATCGGTGTACATGCGAAAACCCAAGCTGGGATGCGGGACCGGTTCACTCGCGGCATAGTGGAATCGCATCACGACCGGATCACCAGCGCGGATGACTCGTTGCGCAGTCCCTTCCGGCGACAAGAACTCTACACTGCGAAACTGGACTTTCCCATTTCCCCTGCGATTCTCCAGGCCTTCGAGATCCGCATAGGCGGCTGTGCTTGAGGTCATGCTGTTCATATAGGTTCTGATTACACCATGAGTTTCGCCGTCCATGCGCACTTGCCCACCATCGATCCAGATGCATCTTCCGCAAAGATTTTCGACTGCGGCCAGGTTGTGCGAAACGAACAAAACCGTACGGGCGCGGGCGCGCAAATTCTCCATCGTCGCCAGGCATTTCTTTTGAAACGCCGCGTCGCCTACCGCGAGCACTTCATCGACCACAAGAATTTCGGCATCCAGGTGGGCCGCCACGGCGAAGCCCAACCGCAAACGCATACCCGAAGAGTAGCGTTTGATTGGCGTATCGATGAACTTCTCGACTCCAGAGAACTCGATGATCGCGTCCAGCTTCCTGTCTACCTCTTTCTTGGTCATGCCCAAGATCGAGCCGTTCAGGTAAATATTCTCCATGCCCGTGAGTTCCTGGTGAAACCCGGTGCCAACCTCAAGCATGGCTGCGACCCTGCCGCCAACCTTTACCGCACCTGATGTCGGATAAGTAATCTTCGAAAGGATCTTGAGCAGCGTGCTCTTCCCTGCTCCGTTTCTGCCGATAATGCCGACAGTCTCGCCGCGATCGATGGAGAACGAAACGTCGCGCAATGCCCAGATCATCTCGTCCTGCGCCTTATGACGCACGTGTGCGAAGGTGATCGCGTTCACCAGAGATTCACGGAGGGTCGTTGACTTCGCGTGACCAATCCGATACTGCTTCGAAAGATTTTCTACATCGATCAGGGAACTCATAAAGGCACGATCGTTCTGCTCTAGATTACGTCAGCAAAGCTCTTCTCCGCCCGATGAAAGTAGAACGCGCCGAGGACGAAAACCAAGATCGCAACGGCGACCGAAGTTCCCATAAGCTTGAAATTGAAGGGCTGTCCCGGAAATAAACAGGCGCGAAGGCCGTCGACAATTCCCCAGCAGGGATTGAGGGCGAGAATCGGCTGAAAGCGTTTCGGAATCATCGTCGCCGGATAGACGATCGGAGTGGCGTACAACCCCACTTGAATCAAGAATGGAAGCGCATAGCGAACGTCACGATAACGCACATTCAATGCAGCGGTTACCATGCTGACTCCCATGGTCAGAAGCACCATCAACAAGATGACCAACGGGCTGAGCAGAAGAGACCATCCTGCTTGCACGTGATAGTAGAACATCAGTCCAACCAGCAAGAAGGATCCGATGACAAAATCCAAGAGGCCTGCAAGAACCGATCCAGCAGGCAGAAGCGCGCGGGGAAAGTAAACCTTCGTAAGCAGTGGATCGTTGTTCACCAGGCTCATGCTGGCAACGCCGAGCACGCCGGAAATATAGGTCCAGGGCAGAAGGGCGCAATACACGAAAATCGGATACGGAATATTACCACTTTGGAAGTGAGCCACTCTGCCGAAGAGCAGAGTGAATATGATCATGTTCAGCAGGGGTTGGATAACGGCCCAAGCCGCTCCGAAGGCGGCCTGGCGATAACGCACTTTGATGTCGCGCCACGCAAAGAAATAGAGCAGTTCGCGATACTGCCAGAACTCAGTGAGGGTTTCGCTTCTCATATTCCTTTGCGCATCAAAGCAGCAGCTTGCGGCAATAGAACGCCTCGGCATATCCGCTGGGCGCATTGCACTCCATTCCACGCAGGCGCATTAGGGCGAGAAACGTCTCCTCCTCAAACCAACGCTTCGAATGTTGTGACTGAAACGCTTCCATGATGAATCGTACCTTACTCTGGTAGACATCGGGTTGCAGAGGCACGAAGATGCTCGGTCGCCCCAAATCCCCGTCGTATTTCGGGATTTCGTATTCGAGGATGAGATGATCACGAAAGGTATTCCAGGTCAATTCTGACAACAATCGGTGGTCTTGATGAGCATCCGTTCGGTTATGAGTGAAAATCAAATCTGGAGAGAATTGTTTCAATTCCTCTTCAAAAACCGTCTTCACCTCTGTACCCACGAAGGGCATAAAGCCATCGGGGAAAGTCTTCAACACCCGTTCTTTCAAACGGGGTCCAACAAACATTTCTGCCGCGCGTCTTGCCTCAGCTTCGCGCAAGCCGATGGCGCTGAAAACCACCCAATAAAATTCGCTGTTCGGATAGCGTTTGGCTAGATCCAGAATGGTCCCACCGCATCCGATTTCAATGTCGTCGGAATGAGCACCCAAGCATAAGATCTTTAACGACCGATCGCTTCCGCCGTCCAAATTCAGATGGATCATACGCCGGGCGATGTCGCCTTTGACTGGCTCGATATTGATCCTACGCCGTGATTCCAGACCTTCCACGGAGCCGCACCTTGGTTCAACTCCTCGAGCCGTTGCTTGTCTTTAAAGGTGTCCATACATTGCCAGAAACCCGTGCACTTGTATGCCAGCAGAGCTTTCTTGTCAATCAAGCGTTGAAACGGTTCCCGGACCAATTCTTCGCCCGCCTGTATGTGGTCGAAGATTTCATCGCGCATGACGAAGAAGCCTCCATTGATCCAAATGTCGGTTCTTGTCAATGCGCGGACATCGTTGACCAAACCTCCAGCTCCCACGTTGACAATGTCAAAGCTCGCGGTTGGTTGCACGAGCAGCAGAGATGCAATCGCATTGCTTTGTCGAAACGTCTCAATCATTGCCGGAAGAGAGACATCGCTCAATCCGTCTCCGTAGTTGGCCAGAAACATCTCTTGACCCCGGAGATGCGACTCCACCGCCTTGAGCCGTTCACCCACGTTAGAGTTGGCTCCCGTTTCCACGAAAGTAATCTTCCAATCGTCGATATCGCGATTCAGGTATTCAATATTTTTCCCGCCCTGAGACCAAACGAAATCATTGGACACGGATTCATCATAGTGCAGGAAGTAATCTTTTATGACGTTACCCTTGTGTCCAAGACAGAGAATGAAGTCCTTGTGACCAAAATGAGCGTAGTACTTCATGAGGTGCCAGATGATGGGTCGCGTCCCGATTGTCACCATAGGTTTGGGGACATCATCGGCGTACCCTCGCAGCCGCATCCCGGCCCCGCCACAAAATAGAACGACCTTCATCGTTTAACTCCCCTGCCTACAGGATCGCCACCTTGGGGATCGGTATTACGAATCGGCCGCCCCACTCTCGGATGAACTGCAACTGCTCCATGATTTCGCTTCTCAGGTTCCAAGGGAGGATTACAACGTAGTCGGGCTTGGTCTCGCGAATTCGGTCCGGGTGATGAATCGGAATGTGAGTGCCCGGCAGGAATCGGCCCTGCTTGTACGGGCTGCGATCTACGGTGTATGCAATCAAGTCTTTTCCGATGCCACAGTAATGCAGCAGCGTCGCGCTCTTGCCGGGCGCTCCGTAACCTGCCACCGACTTGCCCTGCCGCGCCGCAGTGAGCAAGAAATCCACGAGCGCGATTTTAGTCTCCTTCACCTGCTGCGCAAAACTCTCATAGCCTTCCGGCGAAGCCAGCCCCGCTCTTTCTTCCTCTGCGATCAACTCCCTGACAGTCGGCTCGACCTGGTGTGTTCGGTCTTCCGCGCGGCAGGCGTAAACACGCAGGGAGCCACCGTGCGTCGAGAGCTCTTCCACATCGAACACTTTCAGACCGTGAGCTTCGAGGATCCGCACAGTGGTGAGCAATGAGAAATACGAAAAGTGTTCGTGGTAAATCGTATCAAACTCATTGTGCTCGATCAGCCGTAGTAGGTGGGGGAACTCCAAGGTTAAGACGCCTTGCGGCTTCAGCAGGATCTTCAAGCCTTGGACGAAATCGTTCAGATCCGGAACCTGCGCCAGCACGTTATTGCCGAGAACCAGGTCGGCCTCACGGCTTTCGGCTGCCAACTGTTTCGCCAGTTGAGTCCCGAAGAATTGCACCAGCGTGTGAACTCCCTTTTCGACCGCCACCTTAGCGACATTCGCCGCGGGCTCAATGCCCAGGACCGGTACGCCTCGCTGGACAAAATACTGGAGCAGGTAGCCGTCGTTGCTGGCTACCTCAACCGCGAAGCTCTGCTTTCCCAGACCGAATCGTTTCGTCATTTTGTCGCAGTAGTTTTCGCAATGTTTGAGCCACGAGTCGGAGTAGGAAGAGAAATACGCGTAGTCGCTAAAGATGTTCTCTGCACTCTCGTATTCCTCGAGTTGCACCAGGAAGCACTTCTCGCAGACGTACACGTGCAGAGGATAGTAAATCTCTCCGCGGTTAAGATCGGCCGCAGATGGATAAGTCTCACAGAGTGGAGACATACCCAGATCGACAAACGTTCGCTGCAAACCCGCACCGCAGAAACGACATGCCCTGCTGGCTCCACGCAAGGACTCGGCCGCGAGCGTTGTTGACGCGGTTATTCGGTTTTGTAAAGTCGTGGTCACTTCAGGCATTGACCGTAGCCTCCGCCCGCTGTTGGCTCCAGCGCAGGGAAGCATCCAACTGCCCCGCCTTCAACAAGCGCCGAATGTTGCTGAGGCGGACGTAGCGGCCGCTCTGCATATCTTCTGCGCGGAGGCCCGCGGCACGATAGGCATCGTAGAGTTCCTGCGCGCCTTTGCGCGCGGTCCATTGCGGACGAAAGCTCGGCAGCGTACGGCGGATCTTGTCAAAGTTGATGCGGTAGCAACGTTTGTCCGGACCGCCACCTGGAGCGTACTCGATGCGGCAGCCGGGAACAGTTTCAGCAACGATCTCGGCCAGTTCGCGAATGCGAAAGTTTTCTTCCGTCAAGCCGACATTAAAGACTTGGTTGTGAATGGCTTCTCGCGGAGCCTCGAGCGCGGCGAGAGCAGCCGCGACGATGTCGCGGATGTGCACGATAGGTCGCCAGGGAGTGCCATCGCTCTTTATGTATACGCGACCGGTGGTGTACGCCGCCGCCACCAGATCGTTCAAAACGATATCCAACCTTAAGCGCGGCGACACACCATATGCGGTCGCATTTCGCATGTAAGTCGGACTGAAATGTTTGTCTGCGAGCGGCGCGATGTCGCGTTCGACGAAGACCTTCGACTCGCCGTAAGGAGTCACCGGGTTGAGGGCAGCACTTTCGTCATGGAATTCATCACCCGCCGCACCATACGTGCTGCAAGATGACGAGAAGACAAAACGCTTCACTCCCGCCTGTTTAGCAAGTTCTGCAAGTCGGACAGAAGCGCGGTGGTTTATGTCGTAGGTAAGGTCGGCATCAAGATCGCCCAGCGGGTCATTCGAAAGTGCAGCAAAATGAACGACCGCTTCGAAGCCGTCGAGATCTTTCCTCTCAAGGTCGCGAAGATCTTTTCGTAGCTCCGGAATCTCCTGTAAGTCGGTGCCGAAGTCGCAGCCGGCAAACAGGTCCGTGTCCAGGCCAACCACTTCATGTTCGGCGGAACGGAAGATGGGGGCAGCGACAGAGCCGATGTATCCCTTATGGCCGGTTAGTAGTATTTTCATTCCACTCCTATTAAAGATCTAGGAAAAAAGAAAGGCTTCTCAGCGACATTCCTGAGAGCTAAGAAAGGGGATAAAAGAGGGAGACACCCCATCATATAGGTCGGCAAGCGGTCAATCAAGGACTGTAACTCGTTGCTTCCGAGTTAGTTGCGCCGCTTGGGGCAGGTCGGACGCAGAAGGCGCGCGGGTGGATTCCCCGCCGCCGGTACCTGCAGGCACGGCTGACAGAAGACCGCTTTCGCATAACAATTGGGCGGCAGCACTGATCGCCGAGAAAGGCATCCCTGAGCGCTCGGCGATGTCGAGCAAAGAATGGTCCCCGTCGGAAAGATTCAGCACCCAGAGGCGGGCATTGATCTCCACTCCGATCGACTCACCCCCGGTGGGACGGTAAAGGTTCCGTTTTCCCAGCTGTGGTTCACAATAGGGGTTCAAGTTACGATATCGCCGATTATGCTCGAGCACTTCGAGGATGCTGGCGCAGACCCGAAGCGATCGCGCCAACTGCGATGGCCGGATGAAATCAAGATTGTCGGCGGAAGTGTGATACTCGGGGAATGTTCCCCAAACACTTCGCATGAGACAGCCCACGGGAAGATTGAAACCGGGCGAGCAGTACTGTCGCTCATCGTAGCCATAAGGGGAGAATTCCAAAATCTCTGACGGTTCGCCGCAGTGGCGGAGGATCTGCGCCACGGCCTGATCAATTTCCGCATTTCCTTGGCGGCTCTTTTTGTAATGAAAGCCACCGGCATCGCCGATGCCCGACAGGACCAACCCATGGCGGATGCGTCCCACATTCTCGCGGTTTCGCGCTAGCCACGTAATCGCCCCAATCGTTCCGGGAATAAATAAAAAGCGATACGAGTAGCGAAGGTCTTTTCCTGAGAGAAGCTCCGCCAAAGCAGTTGCGACCGTCAGGCCAGAGAGATTGTCATTCGCGAGTGAGGGATGGCAAGCGTGACACGAAATGAGAACCTCGTCCGCTGAAGCGCCAGGGAGATAACATTCTCCGTAAGTCAAGTGGCCGTCTTCGAGAGAAGTATCAATGCACACTTCGTAGTCGCCATCTTTGAGCGTGGTTAATTGCGTGTGCGACAGACAGAATCCCCAATCTGGTTTGTAGTACGAGGTACGGTAAGGAATCCAGTCGGGATGTTCGGGAAGCGTGAATAGGTGGGCCTTAAGCTCATCCAGCGGCATGGTCGCGTGCACGGGTATGCTGTAGTTCAGGACGTGTAGGTTGCACTGGCCAAAATCCACGACATTCTTGCCGCTGCTGTCCTTTATATATGCATCCCGAATATTCCACTCTTTCGGGACGGTCCAATCGAAGACTGGGGTCCCGGTAGGCACTTCAGAGATTTGCAGAGGAATTCGATTCTGGATCGATGCCAAGGTGCGCCGGATGCCATCGCCGGTGATGCTGCGACAGATCGGGTAGAGTTCTGACGCGAAGTCGTGCAACTGTCGACCGATCTCCCCTGAGTCTTTCTGGTCGAGTTCCTTTAGGATGCGCATGGCACTGCTTCGAAATTCGGATATGTCCGATCCCGTTTGGAAATTATTTCGACCTTGTCCGGCCAAGCGATCTGAAATGCCGGATCATCAAAACGCACCCCCCGGGACAACTCCGCATGGTAGAACTCGGACATCTGATAGAAAACCTCGGTCTCGTCCTCTAGCGTTAGAAATCCATGCGCGCAACCTTCGGGCACATAGAGCATGTTGCGCTTGTCGGCCGTAAGAACGATTGCGATCCAATCTTTGAACGTCGCTGATTCCGGCCGCAGATCGACAACCACATCGTAAATCGATCCTTTCGTACAGCGCACCAGTTTGGCCTCTCGATACGGTGCGTCCTGGTAGTGGAGGCCTCGCAACGTTCCCTTTCGCGCGTTAAAAGAAACGTTGCACTGCACGACCTTCGGGTTCAGGCCGTGATGTTCAAATTCTTTCTGGCACCACGAGCGCGCGAAAAAACCGCGCTCATCGCTATTGAGATCGAGAGCGATCTCGAAGACGTGCGACAGCTTGGTCTCATCGAAAATCATTTCCTATTTCGCCCATTCAGATTCAGTCCTATTTGCCCCAGCATACCCCGAAATTACTTACCCGTCGGGACGGACGCTGCTTGAGGTCGCGTGGTTTTGTTTCTTAACGGGACCAATGCGCCACGCTTGCGCCTCCGGATCGTATTGTCGAATGATGGTCGCGGGATTTCCCCAAACTAGGCAATAATCTGGGATACTTCGCGTCACCACCGTATTAACCGCGATAACACAATTGCGGCCTATGGTCAGCTGTCCCCTTGAGCATACGATGGCTGCTCCGCGGCCAATCCAGGATCCTTGACCAATCCGAACTGTGCCCCCCTCCGTGATACCCTGATTGGCAATTGGTAGCGTGATATCTTCGTAGTGGTGATTGTGATCAACAATTAGGACTTGCTGGCCAACGAGCACATCGCGTTCTAAATGAATGCGGTTCTTGGCGGATATGATGCTTCCATAGCCTATGTTGCAATTGTCATCAATCACAATCACGGGCTCGCCCCTCGGATCCTCGGTGGCGACGTTCAGCCAGGCGTCCTTTTTGAGGTTTATTGAATTGCCAAGGCTGATTCTAACCGCCCTTTGTCTGTCCACGAGACTGGTGAAATGAAACGATAAATTGCGTCCCTTCGACGCAAATGGATAGGTCAGGCCAATCCAGATGCTATTCAGCTTGGTCAGTGCCCTGGGCAACAGTTGCACGGGATCTGCGAATCGAGGCCGATTTTGGGCACGACGCATGGTTTGGTCGCTTACAGTGATTTCCAAATCAGATGGCGGTATGGCCGACGCTCGTGATTGAACTACAGTCATATCAATGTACTCTCATTTTCGGTGAGATTCTCTTAGCGAACCCTGGGGCCATGTGCGTGAGCGCCCATTTGATCGCCAGTTGAGGAGTGAACTCGTACTTTACAGCTTTGCGGACTGCTGCCCGCGCTTCTTCGTATCGTTCCTGTTCCAGATACCAGTTTGTCCAGGCGCTGTGAACGTTTCGCAAGTTCCGCTCCAGGGTCCTGCGCACGCCCGACGGCAGTTGCGAATCCAACGATAACCACTTGTCGAACATCGCCTGGGAACCACGCAGGCGCACCTCGACCTTGTCCCAAGGGCGGCATGTTGATCCTGGAGGAGACTTACTCCGGTCAATGACAGACAGCGGCAGGTTGGCGTAGCAGAAAGAAGTAGCGAGAGCCAGACGAAAAAGGAAATCGTGATCCTCTGCATAACCGATTTCCGGATCAAAGCACCCAACTCGTTTGACCGTTTCCGTGCGCACCAGGAGAGTCGAAACCCAAAAGGGCTCTCGCGTCTTTACCAGGGATTCAGCTGCATCAGCATCCGTTCCCAGAGTCTCTTTGTACCGTTTTCCGCTTTCACGGAAGACGGTCGTGTCCATGCCCAGATTATCCACCAGCCTGGCGTCCGTTATACAGGCGCAACATTTGTCCTTAAACTTCTCGATGGCGCGAAGTTGCCATTCGAGTTTTTCCGGTAGCCACACGTCATCCGAATCCAGGAACGCGATCCAGTCACCGCGGGCTTCGACGATTCCCTTGTTGCGGGCCGCACTGGGGCCCTGATTGGCTTGCGAGAAATAGCGGATTCGCTTTCCCTCACCGTTTTGCCCACCGATGAACTGCTCGACGGCCTCCCGCGTTGCGTCGGTCGAGCCATCATCCACGACAATAACCTCGACCTCGGCATAGGTCTGCGCCAGAACACTCCGCAGGGCAACCTGAACTTGTTGAGCCCGGTTGAAAGTCGGGATAACTACTGAGATGAGAGGCCTGTAAGTCGTCAGGTTGATGCTTGGCATCACCACATCCAAAGTGGTTGTCGTGGTCATTTCCACTGACTAAGAATTGCGAACGGGACCAGTCGCCAACGGCTGCGCGGCCTGCCTAATCCGAATGAAGGCCGGCAGGCTCAGTGCATAAGCAACAACCACCGCGCCTACTCCCAGAGCGATATTCGCCATGGGTCGAGTCGCTAGTCCGAGAAAGCGCGCACCAAAGCCGAAAACAAGAATGCCCGCGGACACCAGCGTCGCTGGCACAAAGGCTTTCGCATAGCGCGCCAGATTCAGGCCGGTGATTTTATGAACGCGTTCAACTTGAAGCAAATAGCTGACGATAATCGCCAACAAGGCTGCAACCTGGCCTCCCACTACTCCCAACAACTTGCAGGCAGGATAGATTGCAATGATCATTACCACGGCCGAAGCGGCGACTGCGCGCCTATGTAGGCCCGGGCGGCCTACGGCAGTGAAGACGCAGGTGATTGCGGCATTGAGAATGTTCAGGAAAATCACCATGGCTGCAACTGCCAGCGGTCCGGCGGCTGCGACATAACGCGCGCCGTAAATTACCGAAAGAAGAGAGCGGCTACAGAAGTAGATGACAGCGACGCCGGGTAGCCCTAAAAGAATCAGCCAGGAAGAGACCTCTACTAGGATGCGGTTGAGACGCTCCTTATCATCTTGAACATGGGAGAATGCGGGGAATAGGGTTTGAGCGAACATGTTCGTGATGAAGGTCGACGGAGTGGCGACCAGAGCCACGCCCATGGTGTAAAACCCCAATTGTGTTGTGGAATAAAGCTTACCTAATACGAAAATGTCAGTACGAGAGAAGATGAGGTTTAGAAAAGACAATCCGAAGGCTTGCTTTGAAAAGCGGTAGAGATCCCGAACCGGACCGGAATCCCACCCAAGCGACGGCAACCCGGGATAAAAGACGTATGACAAGACACACCGGAAGGCGTTCTCGCTTGCAAAGCCGATTGCCAGAGCCCAGACATCCCGAATCACAAAACTGAGGACGACGGTCAAAATAACTCCACAAATGCCGCCGCCGTTGCTGATCGCCATCCACCGTCCGAACTTCATCTCTTTCTGTGCGAGGATGGAGCGTGGACTCATGACTCCGTCGAAGAGGCAGCTCAGCAACGCCACTCGAAGGAGCGCCGACAACTCGGCGATTCCGTAGAAATGGGCAACGAACGGGGCCATGGCAAAGATAATGACGTACATGCTGAAAGACCGGCCTAAGCTCATCCACCAACCCGCGTTGAGGTATTCTTTTTCGCCTCCTTTTGGATTTTGTACGACCGCTTGTTTGACACCCACTTCGGTTAAAGCTCCCACGATGGCAGAGGAGGACATGACAATCGCCATGGTTCCAAAGGCACTTGGCGCAAGCAGACGGGTCAAGATCATGTTGCGCGCGAAGCGACTGGCCTGCTCCGCGACGCTTCCCGATCCGAGCCACGCCCCACCGCGCATAGCCTTGGCTCTAAGAGCGTCCCCTCTCAGCCCGGAGCTGATAACTGCTTTGACGTGGTCAAAGTTGCGTCTTAGATCCATCTCGATCCCTTGCCCTTGATTCTCGAAATTTCTATGTAAAGCCGCAGGAGACGCTCGGAACGCCTGCTGTTGTAGATTAAGTCTTCTTTTTTCGCCCGCCGGAATTTGGGCTGGATGCAGTTTCGGTGCAGGTTGCGGAATAACGTGTCGAGGGGTGCATCCAGCGGCACCTCGTGCACGCAAAGGGCTTTCAACGGCTGTAGGTTGACAGCTGTCAAGCGTTCAGGCTCTTCTGTTGTGCTCGGTCGTATCTCAGCATGGACACAGCCCTCTCGGGCCACATACTCGCAAACGTGCGCCAGCAACTCTGCCCGTTCGGCTGCAGAATCGGCCAGCAGATCGCAATGATCCGAGATTGGCGGCGAAACCAACCACCGGACCGCTATCCAACTTCTCACCTTACAAAAAACCAGACTTAGCGGCTCCCGGGGACCGCAAGTACCAAATACAATGGCGTCATAGCCCTATGTTCCTTGCGGACCCGACAACCAACTTCAAGCATGAAACACACCCGCGCGCGAGTGTTGGGTTACTAGTTCATCCTACCTGGCATCGGTCAGTGGACAGACTGAGAAAACACATTTCTTACGCAAAAGTCTTTTCCTTACGGAAAATCGCATGGATGGACTCGCCGCCGCCAACTAGGGGAGCCATCGCCAGCAGCGCGCGCAGGACGGTGAGCCGCACGACCTTCCGCCCTGCTCTCCATGGAAGGCTCGCTTCTCCCCGATATGCCACTGGTGTTTTGCGAATTCCGACTGAACCGAAGACATCATCCCATACGTAGCGGAGGCTGGTCCCTACGGCCGGATTCCGGTGCGTTTCGATCGAGACTTCCTGCAGCCCCGCGGACTGGGCGAGGAACTTAAGAGATGCCGGCGAATAGTGAAACAGGTGTCGGGGCAGCTCCAGTCCATGCCAATAGCTTCCAAACACGCGCGCTTCGGCGGAATCAACGTTTGGCACCAAGACGTAGAAAATTCCACCCGGCTTCAGCCACTCGCCAACGCGGGCCATCACCTGCCGCGGCTCGTAGACATGTTCGAGCACATCGAAACAGGTGATTGCGTCAAAGGATTCGCGCGGGAACGGCGCATCCAAGATGTCCCCAACAAAGACCTGAGCCTTGCTCCGTGCTTCGGCCGTTTTGGCACCCTCGGCGGACATCTCGACTCCATAGAGTTTCCAGTCGCCGTCTTTTAGCGATTCCAGGAACGAGCCCGAACTGCAACCCAGGTCAAGAAGCGCTCCCGACTGCTTGTATGGCGCAAGGGCAGCTTTGCGCGCCTTCCAGCGAACCGGTGAGTTCTCGCCTGCCGCCGAGATCAGTTTATGATACGCATCTGTGTAGTGCAGGTGCATTTCCGCGGGCTTCGGGGGATCGTTGAGCCAAACCAGCGAACACGCCGGGCAGCGCAGCAGCGCATATGTCTCCTGCCTGCCGTGGAAGCGATCTGGTCCCCGCAGCCACTCCTGCGCGCCTGTCTGCCCGCAAACCGGGCACGCCCCCGGACTGAGATTCGCCGGCATAGCTCCATCCTCCCGGTCCGCGATCAACGGCGGCGCTGAAACAGAGGTTACCTTCATGCGACCGATTCCCTCCCTCTTTCTTTGCGGCGTTGCACAGTTCGAAGCGCGATTTGGGGGCTCATCCAGGTCAGCAACCATTTCACTGCGACGTTGAAAGTGAGGTTCAGCTGCACCGCCCTCGACGCGGCTTCACGCGCTTTTCCGTACTCACCGTTCTCAAGATACCAATTGGCCCAACCGCTGTGGACATTGCTCAACCGCTCTCGAATGACCTGCTGTATTGTCCTGGGAAGGCCTTCGCTCAGGCGCGAAAGTCCCTCTAGGCGGCTCTGACTATTCTGCAGCCAGAATTCAAACTTGTTCCATTCCGAACTCACTCCCACATGGCGAATTTCCGCCGGCGATCGGTCAAACCGGATGAGCGGACGATTGACGTAACAGAAACCCGTGAGCATGGCTAACCGAAACATGAATTCGCTGTCCTCGCTGTACAGGAGCTTCGAATCGAATCCTCCGGTTTTTATAACCATATCGGCGCGGGCCAGCAGAGAGGACAGATGTACGACCATACCTGCGCCACCGGGCCTGACCAGCAATCGCAGCACATCCGTGTTGATGCCCATCTCTCCTTCATGCCGGTAGCTCTCCTCAGCCATCTGGAAAAGCGTCCGCGTTTCCGGGTGGTTGAATAGGCGGGTGTCGGTGTAACAGGCACCGCACTGTGGACCAAATTGATCGAGGGCCTTAAACTGCCACTCGAGTTTTTCCTTCTCCCAACGATCATCGGAGTCCAGGAATGCGATCCACTCGCCACGCGCCTCCGCGATTCCCTTGTTCCGTGCCACACTGACGCCCTGATTGCGTTGGGCATAGTAGCGGATTCGATCACCAAACATCTCCGCGAGGATTTTTCCAGTAGCATCCGACGATCCGTCATCCACCACGATGACTTCGAGGTCGCCAACCGTCTGAGCCAGGACGCTTTCAATTGCGCCCGGGACTTTGGCTGCCCGGTTATAGGTCGGAATAACGACGGATACTTTAGGATTCATGGAACTCGCCGGATCGAATAGTGTCCACCAAACGGCCTTGGGACGAAGAAGCCGTCGCGTCCTATGCTACTGGTTTCCCGTTCTCGCAGACACTGCACGCGACAACATCGCCGACTCCCGCGTCTCCCTGGCTCCTTAAAGAGTCGCCCTTGGCAAGCACGGCCATTCGCGAGAAGTTCCGCTCGGTCGAATTTGTTTGATCCGGAGTTTCCTCCTTCATGACCAAGTTATTTCGAGAGTGGCTACCCGGGTTAGAGGACGTGCCCTCGCTCACATCTTTGTTCCGCCAGGTAAACCGGCTATTCAGTTCGTAATTGAAAATTGTGCCGACAAGGATGGCAACGAGTTGAAATCCGAGGGCAAGGATGTACGATTCTTTGGCCGATTGGAAAGCATGCAGATAGTTGTGATAGGCGCTGGTAAGGCCCGCGAAGGCTAGCGTCGAGGCTAACATTCCGACCAGGGAAAGCCCCAGATACGTTACGTACCCCCGCACTACAGACCAACCACGATGTCCCCGATCGACAAAGGTCCAAGCATTATTGAAGACGTAATTCGTGAGGTTTGCAAAAAGCGTCGCCAAAGCCGAGATTCGCCAATCTCGTAGTCCGAGCAATCTGGCAAAAATCAGGAAAGCGCAGAGGTTGATGATCGTTCCCGATGCGCCGACGATTGCGAACTTGATGAAGCGAACCGACATATAACGGCTGACAGAGGAGAGCCTCCAAAGTTGTCCCAGATACTGGAGAATGACTTTTGAGGACAATTTAGATTGACCAGCCACACGAGTTCGAAAAGTGAACGGAATCTCCTCAAGCCTCGATGGGGCCAATCTCGCAATGATTTCCAACAAAATCTTAAAGCCGCTGGAATCGAGTTGCTTATGGATTCGATGGAAGTCGTCACGCCGCAGAATAAAGTATCCAGACATCGGATCGGTCAGCTCCACGCCAAGAAAGGTCCGAGCAAGTCGGGTGGCGACCCAGGATTGAAACCGCCGAGCAGCATTCCATGTGCCTGTTCCTCCACCTTCCACATAGCGGCTGCCAACTGCGATCTCCGCGCCCGCGTCTAACGCGGCGACCATCTGCGGCAGGATTGCCGGATCATGTTGAAGGTCAGCGTCGATAACTCCGACATACTCACTCGAAGACGACAAGAAGCCTTCGATCACAGCTGGACTGAGCCCGCGATCCGCCGTCCGGCGAAGGACCCTGATGCGGGGATTTCGAGCGGCCAATTCTTGAGCGACAGCCCAGGTGCGATCGGGCGAATCGTCGTCTGCAATCAGCAATTCGTAGTCGATGCCCGACAGTGCTTCGCCCACGTCACGAACGAGGCGGGTTACATTCTCGGCTTCGTTGTATGTGGGAGAAACTATAGTTACTTTCACGATCTTCATCTCCGTTGGAGTATTGCTGCGCCATTAAAAAACTTCACCCTCAGATAGGCGAATCAGATACGTGGAACTGTTGAAAGTGCGGCCTCAGAATTCCTTCTCGACTTCCGACTACTGTTAATCGTTCGTCCGAATCACGATGAGGGGCGATTAGGTCTGCGGGCGCCGGACTCGATAGACGGTTACAGAATCATTTGAGAAGATCGCATCACCTATGCGTGATGTGAAGATGGCGATCTCTGGGTCACTGTGCGCCACCCACAAATAATCGTAGGAATTCGCGACTTGCTGCCAGTCGACTTCGGCCGCACCGGCAGCGTCACAAAAAACGTTGGGACAATACGGTGAACCGACCAGGCTTATTGGCTGGACTCCTTGAAGATGAAAAAGCTCTGGATCCAGAAAACCCTGCTGGATTACGCCGTATTCCATGTGGTGCAGGTAGCCCGCCCCTACGAGGCCTTTATCGGGCCAACGAACGAGAGGTAGAACCTTGGCATTTCGCGGAATCGCGTCAAAGGAGGCGGTCAATTGGTTCAGTTCCTGCTGGTGCGACATGAACATTTGTTGCACCGTCCCGACGCGAAACAGTGCCAGCAGGATCAAGCCGATATAGAGATAGCGCGGAACCCGGTTAAATCGTATCGCTGCTAAAAGGAACAAGTACACGAAAGGGATGAAGCGGGTGTCGATATAGCCACCAAAGCCGTACTGACCGGGGGCCATGAAGTAGGCCAAGAGCAAAACGGCGCACACCGCCAACCAAACCGGTTGCAACGTAAATGCGGTCCTCTTTTTCCACACCAGAAAAAACAGAACCGCCAGAGTGGCCAAAACTATGAGATCTAATGTGGTGGAGGTATAGAGTCGGACAGGGAAAACAAGATGTTTCAGCTTGTCCGCGATGAAGTGTTTCCCGTACAGAAACGAGGCACCACTGCCCGCGTGGTTCGGATTGGAAACAAAAATCAGAAGTGCAGGAAGTGACACGCCCGCTAGGATTCCCAACTTTTTCCAACGCTGTTCTTGGAATAGCGCGTAAACACCCATTACCAAGCCGGCGACAACAAATCCACTCAAATGTGAGAGGTAAACAAGGAGCAGTCCGACGGCGATGCCGACGGCGGTCAGAACTTTCGGCTGTTTGCAATAACCGACCCACAGGCCGACTACCACCAGGCAAAACGCTAGACTAAATTCATTGCTTATCGAACCCATCAAGAGGTTCGGATTGAACGCCACCAAAACAGCGAAGCTGGCCAGTCCGACATTTTCAGGGCAAGCCTTCTTGAGAAAAAAATACGTAGCGGCGACTGCAAGAATAATACAAAGGCTCAGAATAAATCTTCCGACAATATCGATCGGTAGGAAACGCTGGAACGCCATGGCCAAGATGTCTGGCGTGATATACGGGAGCGGACCCCATGCTGGCGTGTAAAAGCTCGCAAAATGATAGGCCGCGTCCTTCATGTGGAAGAGGACAAACCACCGGGCAAGATGATTAGGATAATCGGTCACGACTGGA
The DNA here is from genome assembly GCA_035601995.1 of Terriglobales bacterium. Classification (GTDB taxonomy): domain Bacteria; phylum Acidobacteriota; class Terriglobia; order Terriglobales; family Acidobacteriaceae; genus JABDBE01. The sequence goes on along the minus strand of DATNNE010000127.1, from coordinate 80,779 downwards.
TAACGGACCGTCCAGAACGGAGTGATCGCGACGAGGCTCAAGAAGAATAGGGTCCAAGGGGCATCGACGGATACATTTCGCTCAACGCGCGATGGCTTTGCGTCTTGATCGGTGCGCCCGGCTTGGACGACCATTGATGCCTCTACGCGATTCATAGACAACTTTTGCATTGGATTCTAGGGTCGAAAAGATAGAGGTACTGTTCCGGGAAGTTGTCCCCGGTTCTAGTTGATTCCGGAAACCAACGCCGCGGCTGGCAACGCCGGTGTTCCCGCTCTGTGTGCCGCAATCGTCTCGCGGTATACGTTGAGCAATATTCTTCCCGCCGCAGTCCACGTTAGTTCGGGTACGGTCGCAAGTGACGCGGCCCGCAGGCGCTCGAGGAGTCCGCGATCTTCATGCAGCATCGTGATGTGTTGGGTGAGGGCCGCGATGTCCCCGACGCTGTGCACCAGCGCATTTTCCATGTGCTGGCAGATCGCGCCCGCGGCCTCCGAGACCACCAGGACGCATCCGCTGCCGCGCGCTTCGGAAGTCACCAGGGCGCTTCCCTCTTCAATGCTGGGTAGAACAAGGATGTCGCTCTTCCGCATCAACTCTGGCACGTCGCTCCGATGTCCGAGTACGCGGACGCTTGGATGTTGAAGCATGGGCTTCAGCTTTTGCGCGTAATCTGGCAGGAACTCGCCAGCGATCAAGAAAGTGCCGGCCTGGCTGGCCGGGGAGTTCAGCCACGCCTCTAGAGCATAGTGGACACCCTTGCGCACCGCGCAAACACCCACAAACAGCATCGTCAATCCCGGATTTGTGCCGCGCGGTTTGCCGCCAACGTGAAATGTCTTTTCGTCGAATCCATACTGGTGCCGCGCGAGCTTAGCCGCCGGATAACCTCGGTCAAGAAAGGTCCGCATCACGAAATCCGACGGGCAAAGCAACCGATCGGCCAGTTCGTACTCCTCTTCCTCTTTGCGTAGTTTCGTCTCGTTGTACGCATGCTCATGGTCGGGCGGCAACGTTACCCCCAGGCGGTCGCACTCCTTCTGCACAACTTCCATCGCAAAACCCGTATGAGCATTACATCGCTCCAGCACCGTGGGGATTCCCAGCCTCCTCGCCGTCTTGAGCGTTTCAAGGGCTCCGAGTGGCCAGGTATGGATGATGTCAATCTGCCCCGCAAGTTTCTCGAGCCGTCGAGCCACAATCCAGTCATGCATAGCAACCGCGCGCATCGTGCCCAGGATGCGGTACGGAAGACGAATCTTCCGCCGCGCCAGCGTAGGGGAGACTCGGACCGCACCTCGAACTGGCCGGCTCAGAGAAGCGGGAAAAACGAGGACGTCCGCACCCGCCGATAAGCCGTCGACCTGGTGCCAGGCGGTTGTACAGATCCGGTCCGCGCCCAGCCGGAGCGGGAAGCTGTACAGCACTCGCACGCGCCCGTTACTGCCGCTCATCATTCTCCTTTTCAAACTAAGCGCCTACGCGCCGCGGAAAACTGTTCTGTACTACTTCCGCTTCCGCGGCTTCCCTGGGCCCCTCTGGACTGACAAGGTGCGCAAGCTGCACCTTGGCCGGAGCCGCGGTGCTTCGGATTGTTGCCTTTCTCGCCTCGAAGGCCGCCGTGGAAGCACAGGCTAGTATGGAGAACAGGCCTACCTGCATTGGAGCTCCGTAGTTAATGCCGAAATGCGCCACTACATGGGCAAACAGAACTGAACCCAGGCACCAGAGCAGCCATTCTTGCTCACGATCCCCCGTTACTTGTTTCCTGGCCGTCCCGATCATCCCAAAGCTGCGGCTGAAAATCGCAATGTAGAAAATTAGAGTAAGCAGGCCTCCTGTCAACGCAACTGCAACAAACTGGTTGGAAAGATCCCACATGTCCCATCCCCAGAGGTTGAAATACTTATATCCGAGAAGCCACCAGTCGGCGAAATGCCTCATGCAATTGTCCACCAAGGCATAGCGGTGAAAGCTCGAAGATGACCCGGTCAGGTCCACGCGGGCGATCAAGGCCCAAACCGGCGCTTTCATGACCAAGTGCAACACCAGTAGACCAAGCCCGAGTCCCCAGCGGATGAGCCGCATCCGTTTGCGCAAAGGCCAGAAGCTAAGCCCCACGAGCGCCGCGCCAATGGCCATCCACGACGTGCTCGCGTTCGACGTGATCACCATCGCGACGGCGCCAGCAAGTGCTGCAAAAGCTATCATTCGGGACTTCCTTTCTCTCCACAACCAGAGAAATAAGGGAATCAAAGCACCGCCGAACACACCAGCGGGAATACAGCCTAATACCCCCTCCGAACGTATCTTCCCATCTCTGATCGTCACCCCCGTCGAAAACCCTCCAATGAAGCCGAATACATTCAAGTGACTAATCTGCTCATTGATCATGCAGGCACCTTGGATTACACAAATCAAGGCGAGCACTTTGACCGTGCGCCGGATCGCTTCCCGGTCGGAGACCAGAAATCTCACCGCCAAGTAGCCGCCTAAGGCATCGAGAAAATCCCCTAGGTTATGGATCAGCGCCTGCATGTCCATCCACTGGATGGAAAGGATGGTCATCGCCGATATCGTCCAGAGCACCACCATTCGGTCCACGGCATTAAATCCGCCTGGGAGCCCACTTCGCGATGACGACGCCCTGAAGCCGGCCGCTCGAGCCAATGCCGCCAAAATCAGGATGCGCAGCACTGTGAAGTGCAGCCCGCCCAACACTACTACTTGTCCGACGGGAATCGTGAAAACAGCCAGAAGAAAAGCGGCAATAGCATTCTTGCGGGGAAGGGCAAGGATCAGCACGATGGCGATCACCATCCACACTGCAACCAGCGGATGCAGGAGCGTTTCGGTTGCGCCGCCTCCGAATCGAATGTGGTCAGGTTCCATCTAGTTTTGGCCCTGCCCTGGAATCAGCCCAGAAGATAGAAATTGAAGGGAATGCGTAGAATTCCTGCTGACCGCGGGTAAGCGCAAGAAATATTGGTGCAAGCTTTTAATCTTGCACCAATGTTGCCAATGTACATCCGTACGGCAATCACTGAACTATGGCCTGAAGACCCGTTGGGGGGGCCGGCGGGTTCTGGGTGCTGTATTGGTACATTCCCGCATCCCATGCCGAATTACGCGCTATAGCCGACTGTGCCGGGCAGGACATCGCGTGCCTGCTCGAGTCGTAGGTGCATCCGTCCGTCGTTCCGTACTGGCAGGCATTCGCAGCCTCGGTCCCGATGGCATATTCGGATGAATACGAGGCCAGCGTGGTGCAGTATGCCATACGGCTCCCGCCAGCCGCCACTGTGCTGGCGCTCGCCGACGTTGGTGCACAGGGCGTGGTACCTTCGTTGGCGCAATTGTTTGGTAGATACGTCCCGGGGTTGCCTGTCGTGTAGCCCTGCGAAGTGGCCTTGGCATCGGACATCGAAATATTAGACGGATCCGAGGCGCCACCCGTGCATCCGGTGCCATCCCACGTCGTGTTGATCAGGTGCTCATTGTAGACCGTTAGGTACTTACCGCCCGTGTTGTTGCTACCAGTCAAATGACATGGATGTGCGGCTGCATCGAGAAAGGTGTTATTGAACATGAACTGCCCACCGCTGTTACTGCACGAATAGCCCGGAGGCCCAGCGATAGCCCAGCCCTCGCCCTTAACGTCGTACATGATGTTATTGAACCAGTATTCAGGCACAGTCGTTGGACAAACCCACCAATCAACGTTCGAGTTGCTATGACGCATAACTGTGTTGTAGATCACGTTTACCGTGCTCGATGGCTGGTTGGGTGCCCCACCCGGATAGTCGTTGTTGCATTCAAGAACATTCTGGTGCCCGCCCGTTAGAATCGCTGGCTGGTCTTCGAAAATAACGTCGTGAATGTTGTGACAATTCTGGCCAACACCGTCCATCGTGTTGCGAACAATAGAATCCACAAAGTTAAAGAAAGAGGGGAACGATGCCCAAACGCATCCCTGTGGGAAGGAATCCGCCCCATCGATCACTAGGTTCATAATTGACTGGCGAAGCGTCGGATCACCTCCCAATGCGGTGCACACCGTTGAGTCCGTGTTGACCAGGCTGGTCACGGTCCAACCGTGAATATAGAGGTTGTTGTAGATAATGTCCCCGGAAGCATCGGAACTGCCCCAATTGGTAGCGAGGAGATACGTGCTGCCGTGGTTCGGGTTTCCCTGCGACGTGCTGCCGCACAGCCCGGTCAATTCAAAACTATCGAAGTAAATTCCGGCATTGTCGTTGCCTGAGAGGATCACAAGATTGTTTGGCAAGCCAGCGTTGTTGGAATTGGCGGAGGTCTGATACGTGCAGCTTGACACTATTGAGGTCGAGGTCGGATTGTCCCCGTTGAGGATGGGACGGCACCAAGACGAACCGCAAGTCGAAGTGTTATACCAGCCCGTGGTTCCAAGTCCGCTACCGTTCGACGTCGAGTTGTCGATTCCAATATAGACACACCCCGTCTGCGTGCCTTCGTATTGGCAGTTGACTGTGGCCCCGCTAACAACAGTTCCGTGCCAAATGATGTCCCACGTTCCTCCGGTGTAGGGAGTCGCGCTAGAGTTGCCGAAATGCCAAGTATCCCCGCCACGCATGATGATGCCCATGCCGGCGGCAGAAGTGTTCTGCCCGGATGGGAAAGCAGCAGCGCAGTTGGCGGAGCAGCTCGGCATTCCTGGCGCGTGAAGAAAGGGAGTTGATTCGCTGATGCCTGTGTTTGTATCCGCTCCAGTAGCAGCGACAAAATAGCAGTTGTTCCCTGTGACTGGGGCATTGGCGGGGCAAGCTCCGCCAGCGGCGAACGCTGGAAGGGTCAGAAGCAGGAACCCAAATGTAAGACTTACTTTCATTCCCCTGGACCACATCATCATCGATTCTCCCATTCGGCCAGTCGGCCAGTCGGCCAGTCCGCCAGTCCGCCAGTCCGCCAGTCCGCCGAGGCAAGTTTGCGGCCAACTCGCTGAAAATCGACTTGGGGAAGGCCACGGAAGTCATCGTAAAGGGAAGACGCAGAACCGGGTAGGTCTCGAAAGGGCAGGGTCTATATCTGTTCTCTCGTACGATCAATTTGTGCGTTTGTTCACCGAGGTCTCCGCGGACCTGCCCGTGGCGGGGAACTCTTAAGCTTTTTCCTGAGAGGTCCTGCGATTGCTCACGCGCGCAGGCAACTTATCGTTGCTGGCTTGCCTTTGCGGTACCGGCTGGTCCGCGCTCCAGTACACGATGGTGTGCCCCAAAACCGTGAACTTCCTGCCCCAACCCAGGCGGCGAAATGGTGTCATGGCAAAAGAAGATAACGAGGCCTTGTTCCACTCCGCGGCTTCTCCAAAGGCGCGAGCCCGGCCCTCGACCGCCAGACGGTAAAGAATATGAGTCATCAAAAACCAATCCAAGGCCCGGCCGCGATACTTGGGAAAGACGTGGAAATCGAGAAACTGCACATCATCTCTGCCTAAGGGAAAATAATGGGGCTCGACGGTGCGTCCCTGCAGGGTCCATCCATACCCTGCCAGATTATCCTCAACCTTGATCAGCCAGACCGCGGCCCCCAGCTCAAACCGTTCTTCAATCTTGCGGCGGCCTAGCTTGGGATTCCAGAAACTGGTGATCTCCTTGAGGTCCTGCGGACTGAGGTCGGATTGATGCTTGATCCGCTCTACCTTCAGCTTGCTCGGCATATCGGCGGTCGGCAAGCTTTGAGTTGCGAGGTCGCAATAAAAAAGGACCATGCGGCTGGAAAACAGCGTCCGTCTCGCCCACAGGCCGAGACGGCGAACTGTCGCCGCGAAACCGTGGCGCTTGAAATAATCAGTGAACCGCGAAATTGAACTGGACAGGCTCATGCGGACTGCGCAGCAGCTGAGGCTTTGTGTGCCACATTATCGGAGAACATAGCCCGCAGGCAGGCACCGCTGACCTGTTTGCGCACATCGCTTTCTGCTCTTCCCTTCGCGCGTGCCAGACCCGTCACCACGGCAAATCCGTAACGAATCAGGTGGTGGAAAAAGATGATGCTGCGAATTCCCATCTCGCCCCAGAAGCCGTGATGCTTGCGCCAGTAGTGCAGGACCGACTTTTGCTGCGCCACCGCAAAGCGGACTGGATACGGGGCTGTGATCTTGCCCCGATCATGGATTGCCTTCGCGCCGGGGAAGAAAACTACTTGCCATCCCGCATTCCTACAGCGCCGGCACCAATCCACGTCATCGCCGTACATGAACAGGTCCTCGTCGAGCAGGCCTACGTCGTCGAAGGCTTCGCGGCGAATCATCGAGAAGCAGCCCACCAGAACATCGACCGGCAGCGTTCGGTCGTGAGGAAAGTAGAACATGTGCTCGCCGGCGAAAATTCGGGAGTTCTTAAACTTGGTTGCCAAGCCGGTAGCCGAGCAAAAATTGTTCCAGAGGGTCGGAAATCGGCGGCACGTACTCTGCATCGTCATGTCGGGGTTCAGGACGCGCGGACCCACATTGCCCACCTTCGGATTCTGGTCGAGGAAATCCGCCAATGCATCCAGACAGCCCGAAAATACGATGACGTCCGGATTCACCAGCGCGATATACCGACCCTGGCACTGCCGGATGGCCACATTGTTGCCCTTCGCGAAGCCGAGATTCTCGTTACTCCGGATGAGTTTGACATCGGGAAATCGAGCTTCGATCATTTCCGCAGTGCCGTCGGACGAGGCATTATCGACGACAAGAATTTCCATGCTGCGGCGTGGCGGCACTGCGGCCAGGCTCTCCAGGCACAGTTCCAAATAGTGCTTAGCATTCCAGGCGACGATGACGACCGAAATATCCATGAGGGTTGAAGAAGTGGGCTTCAGCTTAGCTTCCGGTTGCGGCGCGATTGTACTGGGCATTTACGAAATCCACTATTTCCGGTTGCGTTCGAGCAACTCCACCAACAGGCGCTTTTTGGAACAAACCCAGGCGATTCTGCGTCCGTCAAAAGCCACGGCGGACGCAGGTTCAGCCATGACGACCAGACCCGCACCGCGGGCCTCGCGCAGCCCCGACTCCAAGTCATCAATTTCATAACAGACATGGTGCAATCCTCCCCCTTTTTTCTTGAGGAAGTTGCTGACTGGCGAGCCCTCGCTGGCTGGCTCCACCAGTTCGAAGACCGGATTCCGTGTATCGGCGGGATAAAAGAACGACACTCGCACTCTCTGTATCGGATCGAAGATAATCTCGGCATCCCAACGCGCCGATATGGAGACGGCAAAGTCTTCAGCAGCGGCTGAAATTGACGACACTACAAAACCTAGATGGTGCAAAATGGCGTTCGCGCTGAGCAAGAATCCTGCGCATTGGACCTGCACAGAATCTACCCCGCCCTGCTGTTCATTCAGTTGGTTAACAGAAGACATACTTAACCCGCCGATTTGAGGGCACGACCAAGGTGCAGAGTGCCCAAGCCGCGCACGATGCGCTGCGCAGCCAAGCTCGCCTTGACGACGGCGGAGGAAACAACACTGTTGCACGCGACAAGCGGAGTCAGTTGCGACATGTCCGTGCCTGTGAAACCTTTCTTGAAGGTATAGACGCCCGGGTTGCCTTCCGGATCGATGCCCCCCAAGTCGTACCACCGAATGCCATTTTCCTTGAGCCATTGAATCAGAGTCCACTGCAGCAAGTAGGCGCCCTTTGCGTTTAACCCGTCGTCGCTGGTTGCCCCGAGCAAATAAATTGCGGAATCACCCATCGCCGAGGCAACCACTCCCGCCACTGGAATCCCGGCTTGCTCACAGATCAAGATCCGCATGCGATGTGTCTCCGGAAGGTTCTCCTGAAGTCGCCCAAACTCCTCGACGTCCACAGTGGTTTCGAACGTTTTCCGTTTTCTCATCTGGTCGTACATTCGACAGAAAGTTCGATACTCTTCCGTCCCGTTTCCCGCAACGATCTTCAAGCCTTTTTTTTCGGACTGATTGAGCTTGTTTCGCCACTTTGCGTCGAGATTCTTCCGCAACTCCTCGACCGGAGGTGCTAGATCGAGAATGAAGGTCCGATACAGATTGCCCGAGGTCGGGGGCTCTTGCGTAAAGCTGGAGAAACCAGATTGAAATAGCGCAGCTCGCGGCGAACCGCAAAAGGCGTTCGGAAGAATCTGCAACAACAGTCCTCGTCTGCGGACATATTCCTCTTGCAAGGTATGAGCCATGCGCAAAGTGGCTTCGGCATCGAGCTCACTTCCACGTCGATGACAAAGGGGGCCCCACCGCAGATACGCCATGCCGAACTTAAACTTCGTTGGACGAATGATCCTGAGCTGTGCCATGCCAAAAACTTCGCCATTTCTCTTCAAGACCAAGTGGCTGAGGCTTTTTCTTCCCCAGCGGACCGTCCCATACGACCATGTCTGATAAAGGTTGGCGTCGTCGAAGAGGTCAAGCATCGCCGACCATTCAGCCGGCGTTGCACGATCCACTTCAACTTGCCAAACAGGGTCTGGCAAAGGCTTCGATTCGGTCGCTCTACTCATTAAGGCGCTTTGGCTGCTCATTTGCGACACTTAAGCGCGGGAGCTCACAGATTCGTTGTCCGCGATGGGAAGAGGCACCACGAGCCCATCCGCAGTCCGGCGAATGTAGCGCTTTCTCGGTGAGTACGAGGCAGGCACGTCGTAGGACCATAACTCACGGCCATCTGAGGCACCGCCCATACTAGTGAAGCCAAGGCTGGCGTAGTGCGCGGCGACCATATTGTTTTTCTTGGACGGAATATAGACGCCAACGATCTTGCGGATGCCACGCGCCTGGCACTGTTCGACCAGAGCATCAAACATGGCGAATTCCATCTCGCGCTTCAACACGCGACAACTCATCAGCCAGAGGTCTAGTTGAACGGTCTGATCCGAAACTTCTCCGATTAGTACCGACACCAGCCCGTTGTCTCCGAATTTATCGGCCAGCCGCCCGTAAAGAGCGATAAAGCCTTGGTCTTGAGCGATGGCCACGACTTCCGCGCTGGTATAGCGTCTGGTCGTGAGATTGAACTGATTCGTCTTATTGATCAGCTGTGTGATTCGCTCCAGATAGACGGGAAGGAAGGAGCCGATCTCCGCCGTCATTTCGAGCGACGCCAGGAACTCCCCGTAGTTGGAGAATTTGCCCTGGCCAGCGCTCCGCTCCGCATTGGAGCTGTAATAAGCCGAGCGGTTGAGATCGTCTTGAACCAGTTTATCCACTTCGAAGTAGCGTTCGTGCTCGAGCACTTCGGCAAAAGCGGAAACGTCTGCGCCCACATTCGGTACCGCAACTTCCGGCAGTTGCTCCGCCACAAAATCCCTCTCGGCCGGATTATCGTCAACGAACACGATGCTGTCCAAACCAATGTTGAGTTCTGCAGCGATCGCGCGGATATTCTCGGGCTTCGGATCCCAATTGGCTTTGAAGGCACTGAAATCCTCCAGCTTTAGAACACTGTCGGGATGCGAGAAACCCTCTTTGGCATTTTCAGCATCGTTCTTTGAGCACACTGCAAGAATGACGCCCCGGCGCTGCAGACTTTTCACATATCGCTGGAAGTCCAGGAAGGCTTCGCCGACTGGATGGTCTCTACCTAGAATCAGGTTTTGCACGCCATCGTCGCCGATCACTCCACCCCAAAGCGTGTTGTCTAGATCCAGTACGAGGCATTTCTTGGATTTCCCGTAGACCGATTTTACGATCGCGGCGACGTTGTGTGCCATGTACACGGTCGCTATCGGGCTGAGTGCCATATGAAAGTTGTACCAGTAGTTGTTGCGGAACCAGACACCCTGGCCTACTTGCGCCGAGAGGTAGAGGATATCGTTAATCAAGAAACGCGAATGGGTACGCGCATACTTCGCGAACTCGGAATTCAGCCTCAACACAAAGTTCACGCGACCGAATGATTCCGAGGCTTCCAAGTTCCCCAGCGGTCTGAGGTGTGGCAGGTCAAAGTTGTTCTGGATGATGAGCGCGCCAAGCTTCGTATGAATCTTTTCCCATAAGGATTCGAACCGGGCCATTTCCCGACGAACACGATTCTCCACCTCGCCGTCGGCTTCTAATAGTTCTGGAAACTCGGATACGTGGTGCCAGGTGGTGTGGATAAAAACGATGATGGGCTTGAAATTCCATAAATCTGGGTTTTCGAACTCCACGTCCTCAGAGTATCGGTTGTATCCCGATTCGTAGAATGTTGGTTCAATTCCTTGCGCCAGGAGAAACAACTCCAGCATGCTCTTAACTTCGGTTGTCGTCGAACCGCCAAGAATCGCAATCCGTGTCGGGACGAGATTCGCTTGTTTGAGCAGTTCCCTCTTTATCGCCTTGCGCTGGCGCAGGATATCCGAGACCACGATTGGATATCGTAGAGCTTTCAGAACCTCAGATTGCAAGGTGGTTTCTTCTGAAGCCATGGAAATCTCCAGGCAACTGCCGCGGCTTGCGGTCAGGAGGAACTGCTTTCCGCATTGGCCAACCGAAGAAGGTCGGCAACCGTAGTACAGGTCACAATTTGGCCAGGGGAGACCGACACACCATTGTTGCTTTCGGCCAAGGCTATAAAGGTGATCAGAGAGGTGGAGTCCCAGTTCTGCAACTCCTCTAGCCTTTCGTGACCTCGAAGGGTCCCGGCAGGCAGGTCGAGAATCTCATCCATTTCTAAAAGGAATTCGTCGCGGTTCATGGGAATAGTATGCATTAGAGTTTATCGCAGGTTAGCAAAACTGGACTAACTTTTTTACGCCTCGGCATTCGCCCGTGAACCCCGACAACAACGTTCCGCATTCGCGTCACCAAACAAAGAGTCCCTCCTTGAGCGGAGCCGAGGCAGGATCTCAATCTCAGAAAAAAGAGTGCCTTCACTGCCCGTCTTGATGCTAACCCGGTTAAGGCGGAAGAGGTCGGCGCGTGCTGAATTGGCACGGTTCTCAGCGAGAAAAACCGCCTCGTACCCGGAACGATGAAGGTGTGCGTCCAGGTCGCCCGTGAGGTCTGCTGAAGAACCGTAGGGTACGCTGAACGATCGCACCTTCCTTCCTGACGCTGCCTCTAACACCGCCTTGTTCTTGTCTATCTCACCCGCGAAGTCCTCCGCCGACAAGGACCTGCAATTTGCGTGGGAGTAGGTGTGGTTGCCTATTTCGAAATTGAATGCTACCAGATCGCGAAGCTGCCGACTGCTCAGATAAAGCCCGGCCTTCTCAGCCAAGGCGCCTTCGCTGACCCGGGCTAACCGAAGCAGGGAGTCACGAAATACTTCTCTGGCCGAGAAGGAGATCGCGGGAAGAAAGCGGGCGAAGACTTCTGTCATCGAGTGCAGCTCGATGTCCTTCGTATTACTAGCGACACGAGCCGCAGCATTGACAGTGTCCAATCCGCAAACATTGGCGACGTAACAGACAAGATTATCCAGCGCTAGTCGTCGGCTATCGAGACATTCCCCATTCACGAAGAATACGGCCGGCACTCCAAACTTCGCGCAGAGCGGCGCCGCGAAGTCGCTCACCGAAGCATAGGCGTCGTCAAAGGTTACCAGGACTGGTCGCGGCGGCAACGTCTCGCCGTCGGAATCCGAAAGAACATCTTGCAAGCTGACCGGAGTGTAGTATCTAGTAATAAATTTCAGCGCAGCCTCGAAGTTCTTGCGCGTGATGGTTCCGCCCAATCCCCTGGTAAAAGACGATTCCGTGTCGGATACATCGTGAAAAAGCACGCTGCGTAACAAGTACCGAGGTCCGAAAAGGCGGGCAACGCCGAAACGGCCGGGAAGGTGCCAGAGCGTTCTGCCGATAAGATTCATCGCGGCCCGGCTGCCGACTGGCTTCTGTTCGACCTGAATCTCAGAGTTCATTCGTTTGAAACTAGACAATTGTTGAAGTTTCCGAAGAACCGCTTGAACGACGTGCAACTTAAGCCCGTGTCAACGAGGGCTCGGGTGAATCAAGACCGGACGGGGACGCTCTTTCTTCTCCCAGGAACTGCCGATGCCATAGCTCTAACACTGCGAGAGAAAAAAGCTCTTTCGAGTATCGGCCGGTGGACGCGTTTTCTGAAAGAAGGTTTTCGACGGTGCTCTTCCGGAAATACCCTCTGGCCGAAGTCTCCCTGTCGAGCAGGATCCCGCCCAGCCAATTCTTTAAATCTCCCCGCATCCAGGAGTCATAAGGAACGGGAAAACCAGCTTTCTTCCTTTTCAGGATTGCCTTGGGAACTCGTTTCGACAAGGCTCGCTTCAATATGTGCTTGAGGCTGAAGCCTCTCACCTTGTAATCGGCGGGCAGGGCGGCCGCGAACTCGAGCACTCGATGATCCAGCAAAGGCACCCGGAGTTCCAGTGAGTTGGCCATAGTCATCTTGTCAGCCTTGATCAACAGGTCATCTGGCAGCCAAGTCTTGGTGTCGATGTAAAGCATCTGGTCCAACACGCCCTGATCCTTAACCTTTGAAAACAACTTCTGCACCGGCTCAACCGTATATTCCCTATCGATCGAACGTTCAAAATCCGCGGAATACAGTTCACCCAAGACGTTCCCGGAGTAGCGGTAAGGGCTTGATGTGCGACTGTAATAGTAGTCAGGAAACGTGGCATTCATCAACGGTGAGTACTTGGCGAGTCGTGACGAGTGGAACCATGAACTGACTCCCGAGAGTCCGCGGGATGCCGTGCCGTTGAGGGCCGGCATAATGTGCTTGAGTCGTTCAAGCCAAAGAATATTTCGATAGTTGCTGTAACCGGCAAAAGCTTCGTCGCCGCCCTCTCCCGAGAGCAGTACTTTGACATAGTTCTTCGCCAGCTTCGAAACGTAATACATGGCAACCGCGGGTGGTTCACAAACGGGCTCTTCCATGTGCCAGACGTATCGCGGGAGGAATTCCGCAAAATCTCCCGCAGTGATCGTCATGTCGTGATGCTGAGTGCCAAACGTTTCAGCAGCTAACTTTGCGTAGGGTCGTTCGTCGGCTACGCCAGAATCCGAAAAGCCCACGGTGTAGCTGCTGATTTCCTTGTCTGTTCGCTCTGCAGCAAAGCTCAATACGGCGGTTGAGTCCACGCCGCCACTTAGGAGAACGCCAACGGGAACGTCTGCGATCATGTGTAACTCGACCGCCTCGGCCAGCAGATTCGACAATTCGTTCTCCGCGTCGTCGAGGCTTAGCGGGTTAGAAGGCTTAGAGAACTGCAGATCCCAGTACTGCCTTATTTCCGCTTTGCCGTTCTTGGCCAGCAGATAGTGCCCTGGTGCGAGCTTACGAACTCCCTTGAGCAACGTTTCCTCACCCGGCACATAAAGGAAAGTCAGGAACCGGTCAATAATCTCGGGGGCTAGCTCTCGATTAATCGAAGGGTCAGCCAGGATTGCTTTGATCTCGGAACCAAAGACGATCGCCTCGTCGGTCAGCGAGTAGTAAAGAGGCTTGATTCCAACCCGGTCCCTCGCCAAGAAAAGAGTCTTTGCGTTTTCATCCCATATCGCGAAGGCAAACATTCCGCGGAGCTTCTCCAGGCAATGGGGGCCAAGCTCTTCGTAGAGGTGCACGATCACTTCAGTGTCGGACTGCGTTTTGAAAACGTGCCCCTTACTTACGAGAAAACTACGTAGCTCGCGGTAATTGTAAATTTCACCGTTGAAAACAATCCAGACGGTGCCGTCCTCATTCGAAATCGGCTGGTGGCCGAGGCAAAGGTCGATGATCGAGAGTCGCCTGAAACCCAACCCCACCTCGGACGCTATGTGTAGGCCTTCATCGTCCGGGCCGCGATGGCGAATAGTGTCCATCATTGCCCGAATGAGACCGGGATTCACGCTGGCGCCTTTGTCGAAGTTCAGTTTTCCACAAATTCCACACATATCGATTCTCGTTTGCGGTTCCGTACCGCGGTCACTTCCAGATTGTTTCGAGTCCGCAGAGGCGTCTCAGCTGCTGCGTGCGCAAGTACTTGATCAGGGGCGGATCGTCCACTCGCGGCATGCCGGTAAAGTAACCCTTCAGAAAGCCGAAGCACATCGCGACCGAGCCTACAAGGTAAGGTCGCTGAATAAGCCTATAGAAACAGCTAGCTGCCACAAAAAGCGGATGATATCCCGATACGTAGCACGCGACACCGTGCTTCATGCTGTCGCGCACTACGCCTTCGGCGGATCCGGTAAGGCGATGATGGACAACGCGGAGCCCGTCGAAGCTGTAGCTCTTCCAGCCCAACATATTGGCTTTTACTTCATCAATACTGTCCCAACCCGGAGCTTGCACTAAACCGCCAATCGCTTCCCAACAAGCTCTGCGATAGATTTTGGTTGCTCCTCTGACATGGAACTTCGGATTGGCTTCGAGCTTCTGAACACCTCCGAGATCGTAGCAAATCTCTCCTCCACCAACACCGAGTTTGGGTTCATGCTCAAAACGCCCGAAACATTTTTCAAAATAGGTCCTAGAAAATGTCAGATCCCCGTCGAGCTTCACAATAAAATCCCAGTCGTTGCAGTGAAGCGTGTTGTAGCCATCGTAGAATGCTTCCACTACTCCGCCGCCAGACTTTCGAAATCCTCTGTTTGATCTGTGAACCACGGAAATCCATGGGAACTTGGCCGCAAAGCGGTCGATAATGTCACCGGTTGTGTCGCTTGAACCGTCATCGACGATGACCCACTCCGTCGGTCGAATCGTCTGGTCAGCCACAGCTTCGATGGTGGCTTCGATATGCTTTTCTTCGTCACGCACCGGAGTGATGACTACGTATTTGATGTCTTGAGTCATGTCTAATTAGAAAAAATATCTGGGTCGGTTCGTCAGTTCCAGCTACGTTAGCCCATGTATTTGTAGAGCATGTTTCCAGTCGCTGCCAGCAAACTGTCCGGTGCGTGAGCGAAAATATACTTGGCAACATTGCCAGGCATGACTCCGCTAATTGTTTGCGAGTATCGCAAGGGATGTCGGAGGTAAGACAAAGTTGACCGAGCAGCACGCCAACGATCCTTGAACGCAATCAACCCAGGATTGTCGCAATCAGAGCGACCCATATCAAGCTCGTCGAGTCCGTCACTCTTAGCCTCCTGGATCGCTCTCCACATTAATAGCTGTGTTCCGCCCAGATTGTTGAACCGGTGGTCTGAGCAGCCGTATTTGTAAACAAGCGTCCGTTGGTGCCTCAACGTAAGAATACTCGCTACGGGACGGCCGCCTTTGGAAGCCACCCGAATCTTGACTCTGTCGCCCAAACAGGCAATCAGATTTCGAAACCATCGGAAGGGTTGTGGAGCCAATCCATGTCTCCGGCGAGTAATTAGAAGCAAATGGTAGAACTTACGCAACAGTGAGTCTTCGCTTCCTTCCTCATAAGTCAGGCCCTCCCGCTCTGCACGATGAATCTTCCGCTGTACGCAGTCCTTGTGAAAGCCGCGGAACAGTTCGTCCAAGTTCGGACGAAGGTCCAGTTTGTGAAAAGAGTAGGCCTTAGCCTTCTCAAAAATCACGTCGCTTGGTAAATGTAAATCCCCAGCCCGGATTTCGACGTAGTTCCATTCCTTCTCGGCTACTTCCCGTTGCAAGGATCTCATAATGTGGTTCAACTCGGTCGAGCTTTCGACGAGCGGAGCACAGTGATCCGAGAAAGGCAGCGACACTAGTCTTCGACCGGTGAGCCAGGTCTTGATGCCGCAGAAAGGAATACCATTTCGTAATTCGGTTTCCGGCGGTGAGGTGGTGAAAATGACGGGTTCGTACCCGTACGTGCGTTTTAACGCCTGTAGCCATGCCGTTGTATGAAATACAGACGCCCCGTGATGTTTATTCAGAAACTCGCTCCAGCGGCAGTCCTGTAGTGGATCAATCTTGTAAACAGCTATGCTCACGACCACTTACCTTCAACCCGATTCGCCGATCCAAACGCAGAGACACCGTTCATCGAAAGCTGCTAGTCGGCTCTGTCGCTTTGGATTCGCGGCCCGCAAAGGCGTAGAGAAGCCAGCCTAACTCGTACGGGCGACACTCGTGTAGGATGTGCAATGTTCCACCTGTCCTCTCCTGTCCTACCAGGGCGGAAAGCCGTCCGAGGCTGGATGTGGATTTCGTCGGGCGGATGCATCTCCATACCAAACTGGCGGACTTATCCTCGAGACTCTGTTGCAGTTCATTCGCCCCTCCAATCCACTCCAGCCCTTTGTAGATCGGCTCACGGAAGTCGGTATTGCATGCATCTTGGGCCGCAAAAAGCGCCATCGGTGCCATCGCGTGCTGATGGACAGAATATACCGGGTAACGTCCGACTACGCGTCCGGTCGTCGAGTCATAATGCCACCACCACTGGCCCAATGGACCCTGCAGTCTGCAAATCGTGTTGGCGCCTTGGAGCGAATTCTGCAATGCCTCTTTCAACCCGAAAACTTGCCCAAAATGCGCCATTGCGAAAATTGGGTATACCTGATCGGCAAAACTGCCCACGTGGCCGCGTATCGCTCCCGCTAGCGACTTCCACTTGGCCATGTGCCCGAAGAGGCTGTCCTTGCCCTGATTCGACTTCAACAATGTGTAAGTTTGCCGTGCCAACGGCTCGATGTATGGCGGTCGTTTCTGCTTTGTTTGACTGGCGTAGGTAAGCCCGGTCAAGAACCACGCCAGTTCCATGGTCAGCCGCTTTCGCGAGTCCGAATAATTCCGCAGGGCGTTCTCTAAATTGAATGTCGCGTAGAAGGTGTCCAACTTCCGCGAAGAAACTGAGGAAAGCCAAAGTAAGAGACCGAGATCCCCGATGTTATCGACCCACCCTGTATCTCTGTATAAGGCATCGATAGTGGTGTAAATGTCGACGGGAGACCGACATCCCGCACCTTCTGCGCGCAGCAACCCCAACAAGGTCATCACTGTGTACCGCTCCGAGATACCTTCCTGAGCGTTTCCGGATGGAGTTTGTTTCAGGCGATGGCAGAACAACCCCTTTTCTTGGTCGTACATCGCTTCGAGACCATGAATTGCCAATTCCACCAACTGGGCTACTCGCGTCTCACTTGCCAGAGCAACTACAGTGTTCGTCATATCTTTCGACAACCTTCTTTAGGATATCTTACGAGGGTACCAACGATCGTGCCCACCGACCAGTTTCTTGGTTTCTGCCAAAAACAGCCGTTCCCGCAGTCGCAATCGAAATTGATTCAATCACGAACCAATTGGGGAACCACAGTTTTGAATTCGACGATCGAGATGATGTTCCGAACTATGGTGTCGAGCGCCGGGCTATTTTCTTCGTTGAGACGTTGCTTATGCGGCTCCCGGTGCACAGTCTTGATCTTCGTCCTAACATCCTCGACGGTTTCAAGCAGAACGAGACGACCTTGGTCGGCCAGGTAGGCGTCGACTGCACCAATTTTCCCTCGGAAGATACTATAGACCGGAACTCCTAATGCCGCAGCTTCTCGATTCATTGTCCCGCCGCCACTGATCACGAGATCGGAGTTCCAGATCAGGTTCAACCCGTCTTCAACATGCTCTGGAATCACAATCTGCCGCCGAGCAATTGCCTCGACCCAAGCCGATCGCAAATCCGCCTCTTGCCTCTTGTTTCTTGGCAGGAGAAGTATTCGGGTGCCCGGCATGGATACAAATCTATCGATCGCCGCTTTCAGCAACCCTTCGCTCTCTGGGTTATGGTAATGAGCTTCGGTTGCCGGAGGGCGTACCATCACAAGCAAATCGTCAGGCGGAATTCTGAGCCGACTCTTCACCGCATAATCAGGACGGAATCTTGAGAGATAAACATCTTCTTTGATGCCCGGGTAATTAATGATTTGAGTGCCGTTTCCGGTATGTCGGTCCGCGATCACGCCGGGCGCCATCAGCCAGGTTGGTTTGATGCCTGGTATCTTTGCAGCGAACTCGTAATCAAACAATAGGATGTCGGGGATTCCCAGCAAGGCACAGGCTATAACGCATGCGCGCGAACCATGGGTAATCGCAAGGTCAATCTTTTCCTTTCGGACACCGGCAGTGACGGCTAAAGCACGCCAGCACGTTCCGATTCCTTTCAAAACTTTGTGCTTGCCGTAATGCCTTCCTATCAGCTTGGCTGACACTCCGTAGAATTCAAGGAGTTCTCGCACCTGGTATGCGTCGCGGGCGGTGACCAATACGTCATAATTTCGCTTTCTCAGTTCGTCGATAATCGGACGAAAGAAAGGAACGTGGGGAGAATTATCCAAATCCACCCAGATCTTCTTCCGTGCCGACGGAAGCTTTACGGGTAAAGATTGGGGATTGAGTGAAGCCGCTGGACTGGTCATTTTTGGGCTTTCAGATTACTGAGACCCACATAGCCTGCACCAATAACTGAAAGTTTCATTTCTTTCCTTTGTCTCGAACTATTTGCGCGCAGTCGATGTGAAAGTGGTCTACGCTGTTCGGTTTGCGGCGGCTAGCGACGTTACGTCGGCCTCGGCGTCCTTGCGGGTGAACCTGGAGGCGAAGCTGACAACTTCTTCAACGACCCTCGCTTGTTGCGGCGCGGTCAATTGAGGAAACATCGGCAGAGAGACGATTTCCGCAGCTGCCTTTTCGGTAACCGGGAAATCTCCTTGACGATAGTTCATCGCCGCGTAGGCCTTCTGTAGATGCAATGGAATCGGGTAGTGAATGCCGGTACCAATGCCGGCTTTCTTTAGGTGGTTCATCATTCCGTCACGGTCTTCGGCGCGGATTACATACAAGTGATACACGGCTCGTGACCACGCCGGTTCAAAGGGAGCGACGACTTCGTCTGCTGCGGCGAACAGGCGATTGTATTCGGCAGCGCGTTCACGGCGCTGAGCATTCCACTTTGCCAGATGAGCGAGTTTCGCGTGCAGCAGGCCGGCCTGGAGGGCGTCCAGTCTGCCGTTGTACCCCTCGATATCGTGATAGTACTTCTGGGCCTGGCCATGGTCGCGCAGCATGCTGATCTTTTTCGCCAAGCCAGCATCGTTCGTGGTCACCGCGCCTGCCTCACCACAAGCCCCCAGATTCTTGCCCGGGTAGAAGCTGAATGCTGCCGCCTTCCCCATCGAACCGGCCTTCATCCATCGATTGTGCTTGCGGGAGAAATACTCGGCTCCGTGTGCCTGGCAGGCATCTTCAAGGACTATCAGATGGTATTGATCGGCTAGTTCCTGAATCGCATCCATGTCGGCCATCTGCCCATAAAGATGGACTGGAACAACGGCAGTGACGGGCCGTCCACTGCGGCGGCTGATTAGCTTGCCTGACTTGTCCTTCGTGCACTGGACCTCAAGATATTCACGAAGCTTCAGTGGGTCCATGTTGTAGGTGCGCTCGTCGATGTCGACGAATTCGGGAAAAGCTCCCGCTTGCGAAATGGCTTCCGTCGTGGCGATGAAAGTGTGCGGAACCGTGACAACGACGTCGCCGGGCTTTACCCCGCAGACCATGATGGCGAAACGCAGAGCGTCAGTGCCGCTGCTGATGGCGATCGAATGGCTTGTGCCACAGAACGCGGCAAATGCCTTTTCGAACTCTTCTACCATCGGACCACCGATGAATCCGGCGGTGTGCAGAACCTTGTGGAAAATGGCGGTGAGTTCCTGCTCCATTTCTACGTGAGGAGTTACCAGATCGAGAAAAGGAATGCTGTTTGGGTTCTTAGAATCGCTCACTTTGTGACCTCCGTTATTTGTTCGATGTAACGAAAAACTCTGGCCGGATTTCCGGCTACGATACTGTTCGGTGGGACATCCTTGGTGACGACGCTGCCCGCTCCTACGATTGCGTTTTCGCCAATCGTGATGCTCGAAAGGATCGTCGCACCGGACCCGATCGATGCTCCCTTTTTAATCACCGTCCGTTCGACCTTCCAGTCGGCTTCGGTTTGCAGTTTGCCATCACCTGCGGTGGCCCGCGGATAGCTGTCGTTGATGAACATCACGCCGTGGCCGATGAAGACGTTGTCTTCGATGGTGACGCCCTCGCAAATAAACGTATGACTCGAGATCTTGCAGCGCTGGCCCACGGTGGCGTTCTTCTGGATTTCGACAAAGGCACCAATCTTCGACTCATCACCAATTTCACATCCGTAGAGATTGATGAACTTGGAGAGCTTCACATCGCGTCCCAGCCTTACATCCGGGGCTACACAGACATAGTGATCCATGATCGAATAGTTTCCCTTTGTGATTTTGATTTCAGCGGAGATGGCAACACAGCAATTCGCACGGGCGGCCGAGCGAAGGGTCAGGAGGGTGAGGGGTTCAGAGGTGAACCAAGGCTCCTCTTTTGCTAACGGAT
Source organism: Terriglobales bacterium (assembly GCA_035601995.1). Lineage (GTDB taxonomy): Bacteria > Acidobacteriota > Terriglobia > Terriglobales > Acidobacteriaceae > JABDBE01. Next base: position 60,520 of record DATNNE010000127.1, on the reverse strand, counting down.
TCATTGGCTGCTTCGAGGAGCTTGACCACGCGAAGGCCGGCGGCGCCATCGTTAAAAGGTTTGTGATTGTTGGCAACGCAGTCGATGAAATATGCGAGTTCCTGCCTCAGCGCCTCGATCTGTTCCACTTGCGGCGCCCACATATCGCCGGAGCGATAGTTTACCAACAGGTTGTACAGACCCTCGCGGCTCGTGATGTGCACGCCTTTGTCGTAGACTTTGATCTTTTCATCGGCTTCCAGATCATTCCAGACCAACATCTTCTTCTCGCCACCGATGAGCGTCGTACGAACCTTGACCGGCGAAAGCCAGTTGACGTTGATGTGGGCAATAATCTTGTTGGGAAAGTAGACAGTGATGAAGGCCACATCCTCGTGGCCGTTGAGATGGGTCTGGCCGGTAGCGGAAACAGCTTCAGGAGTCTCCTTAATCAGATGGTCGATAATCGAAAGATCGTGAGGAGCAAGATCCCAGATCACGTTCACGTCGTGCTGGAAGAGACCGAGGTTAACGCGTGTTGAATCGTAATAGTAGATCTTTCCGAGCGTGCCTTCCTCGAGCAGTTGGCCAATCTTTTTCACCGCTCCGGTGAACAGGAAGGTGTGATCCACCATGATCTTCAGATTCTTTTTTTCCGCGAGATTGATCAGTTCTTCTGCCTGACCCGAATCGCTGGTAAAAGGCTTCTCGACAAACACGTGCTTTCCGTTTTGCAAGGCGGCCTTGGTGAGTTCATAATGCGTCCACACCGGAGTTACGATGGCAACGGCATCGATTTCAGTCGAAGACAAAAGATCGGCCGTCTCCGCGACAACTTTGATGTGTGGGTAGGTCTTGTGAATTCGCTTGCGCGCTGTCGGGCTCTTGTCGCAAACCGCCACCACCGCAGAGCCATCTAACTGGTCGAGGTTTCTGACCACGTTCGGGCCCCAATATCCATATCCGACTACGCCGAATTTAACCACAGTGTCACCACTCCCCTTGTGCATTGATTCGTACGAGGCAGGTTCAGAAAACTGACTAGCGGGCTGTAATACAGTTGACATAAGCAGAGGGGGAGATTTTTTCAGTACGCGCCATCGCCAAACACCACCGCGACCGGGGTGCGAAGCAGAATCTTCAGATCCATCCAGGGCGACCATGTCTTGGCGTAACGCAGATCCAGGCGAACCATGTCGTCGAACTTTATGCGGCTGCGTCCGTTCACCTGCCACAGCCCGGTAATTCCAGGCTTGGCTTCCAATACTCGGCGCCGATGCCAGATGTCGTAGGCCTCGACTTCGTAAGCGATGGCGGGACGCGGCCCAACCAGAGACATCTCGCCTTTGAGCACATTGAGGAACTGCGGCAACTCGTCAAGACTGGTCCGTCGCAGGAAACCGCCAACCCGGGTGATTCTGGAGTCTTTTGTCAGTTTGTAAACGCCATTGCCATTGCCGTTTCCCGGATGACTCTGCGCGTTGCCGGCGATCAATTGCTTGACGTAGGCCTTGTGAACGCTGGCATCATTGTTGACGTGCATTGACCTGAATTTCAGGAAAACAAACTGTTCACCGTGTTGCCCAACCCGCTTTTGCCGGAAAAACACGGGGCCCTTCGATGTCAGCTTGATGGCGACAGCAATTGCCAGCAGAACGGGTGAGAACAGCAGCAGTGCAAGGGCGCTGCCGGCAACGTCCATGATTCGCTTGATTACGCAGAACAACTTCTTCGCACTGTCCCGGCGCGCGAGGTCCGGATACAGGGTCGGATTACTGGGCCGTTCGGGAATATCGTGATTCCATTCTTCCGGGAACAAGTGGAAGGAGATGCTGATCAGACCGAATTGCTGCGAGCTCAAATTGTTGCGCAGGGTCTCACTGACCCTGGTCATCATCGTGCTCAGGATCGTGTTCCGATCCTCAGCCCCAAATTCTGTGAACATGACTCCTACAACAGAGTTGTTCTTGTACCAGCCCGTAACGTCCGTCTCTCGTGTCGACAGAGAAAGCGCCAAGAGAATTTTGTCCAGGGCCTTTTCGTTTTTGTCTGAGCGCAGACTGTTCCCCATATCCAAGAGCATGAGCAGGAAAGGCTTTCGCGAACGTTCCGTTCTCTTTCGCTCAAGCGAAATCATCCTGTGAAAGGCCCCCTCATTCAGAATGCCGCGTTCCTCAACTGGCAGAACATCTGCCGAAAGAGTATCCAGATTTGCTATACCAGAGCGCCTTACATTCACGACTCCCTCTCCTCTTCCTGCTTCCTCTTTGCGAGCGCAGGAACAAATGACCTACCCTGAATTGCTCTTGTTTTTGCTATCTGTGGGGGAGTACAGAACTCGGAACTGAAACAAACTAACGGGGGATCGACCTGTTCAGAGACGGGTTACTGTTTAGGACTTTCAGCCTGTCGCGTGGCTACCGGACCGTAGCGATAATAGTAGTTAGTATGGTCGGTGCTTGCAGAAGAGTTTACAACTGCACCAAGCACCTTTGACTCTTCAAGCGCTTGCAGACCTGTCTGCAGCTGCCGCCGCTTGGTCGTACCTTCTCTGGTTACCAGAAGAATACCATCCGCCAAACGCGCCCAAACGCTGGTGTCCGCCAGAGGCAGTACCGGAGGAGAATCGATAATGATCCAGTCAAACCAGGCTGCGAGTTGTTCCATCAGTCTTGAAAGCCGCCCGGACTGCATTAATTCGAGAGGATTCTCCGGGGGGTGTCCGGCCGGCAGAAACCACAGGTTTGGGCCTTCGAGACGATAGATATATTCGATCGGGCGCGGCGCACCATGCAACCATTCGCTCAGGCCGGGAAGCTTGCCCAGCCCGAACTGCTTGCTTAACGACGGACGTCGCAGATCGCCGTCTAACAATAAGATTTTCGGCTGCTGCTTTCTGGCCAAAATGGTCGCTAGATTTGCGGACACCGTACTCTTCCCTTCCTCGGGAATCGTGCTGGTAATCAACAATTTCTTGAGTGGACGGCTGTTCTGGAGCTGTCTCAAACGCACACCCAAAAAGCGGAATTTCTCCGCGGCGAGACTTTCTGGGGCAGTAAGACATATCAATTTACTGTCTGGCGGCAGCGAGACTGGCAACGACTGGAATTGACTCAAGTCGTTGTTGACGAAGTTGTTTTCAGTGAATTCGTTCTCGATAAAATCAGAGGAAGCAACTTCGCTCGCAGGAAAACTCTCCGGTGCAAGAGCGCTTGCTTCGCGCTCTACCGCTTGCAAAAGTTCAGTCGCAAGTGCAGGTGGGGCTGTCGCCACGCCTGACCGCTCCGACTCGGACCTTTGTAACGCTTCAAATATACGGCTCATGTTTACTGGCTCCAGTTGCTGCGGCGGCCCGCGGTTCTCCGTGGCTTGATTGCAGTTTTTGCAGATAGTCGTGCAGGAGGAGTAGAGTCTTCGCTGCTCGGCGCGCGTCGGCTTCTTCGTTATTTCCGTTAGCGGCCTCTGCCTTGGGTTGATGCACCACGCCCAGGCGGAAATCTGCGGCGATATCCTCGATGATGTCGGGGGTTACGCTGCGCGCTTGCCTGGCATATGCCGTGATCAAAGCGTTCTCGCAGACAGTATTGATCAGACGCGGAATCCCCCGGGAGTGCCGATGCACCCTTACAATTGTCTCAGGCGGAAAAAGTACGGTGGAATTGGAGTTTGCCCCAGCCAGCTGCAGGCGACGCTGGATGTAACCTGTGGTTTCGTCCAAATTCAAGGGCTGAAGTTGTGAGCGCAGAGCGATTCTCTGCTTCAATTGTCGCAACTCGATCGAATCAAGCTTCTCATCCAGTTCGGGCTGCCCGACCAGCAATATCTGAAGCAGTTTTTCGTTCGTCGTTTCGAGGTTGGTCAGCAGACGGATCTCCTCGAGTACTTCTGACGCAACGTGGTGTGCTTCGTCCACAACCAGCACGGTGGTGAGCTTTTTCTGATGGCGCGAAATAACATAGTTGCTCAGTATCAGAAGGAGCTCGCTCTTGTTCTTCCCTGCCACATTGAGTCCGAAGTCGCCGGCAACATACTGCAGGAACTCGATGGGCGAGAGCCGGCTATTGAATACATAGGCGTAGGCAACATCGCTCTGATTCAGCAACTGCAATAGGCAGCGGACAAGGAGCGTTTTGCCGGTTCCGACTTCTCCGGTCATGACCACAAATCCTTTGTGGCGTCTTACACCGTAGTAGAGCGCCGCCAGAGCCTCGTTGTGTCTCCGTGTCGGAAAAAGAAAAAAGGGATCCGGAGTGATCTCGAACGGGTTACGCTTCAGATTGTAAAAAGCTTTATACATTGAGTTACCAACATTAGCCTCGGAAGAAGCTTATCGCCGATCCGGCTAGAACAGTCCCCAAAACAACTCCTGCCGTTACCCAGCTTACCCAAAGTTTCCTCTTTTGCTTTCTGTCCTCTTCAGGGCCGGTGATCGCCGGGATCTCTGCCATCACGGCCACCGGCAGAAGCCCTTTAAGCGCTTTCTCATTGTAAAGCCGGTCATCAAGGAACTCGGTTCCGCCTCCAAGGGCTCCCCCCAACGCGATGCCAATGCCCAAACCGATGCCACACAACTTGAGGCGGTTCGGAAAATCAGGCTTCAACGGCAGGCTCGGAGGATCAATCATCTGGAAATGCTCACCCTGCTGAAGTAATTCCATACTTGTAGCCATTTGCGAAGAGTTCTTCTTCTTCAGAAGCTCGGCATAGTCTGCCTTGGATTGTTCGTAATTTCGAGTGAGATCGGCGTATTGCTGTTCACGTGCAGGCTCCTCGTTCAAACGCCGCTGGTAATCATCAATCTTCGCTTTCAGAGCGGTGATCTCGTGTTCCTTGTTCGACATGTCGATCTGATTGGCTTTCAACTGACCCTGGAGTTGAACCGTCGCAGCTCTGTCGGTGCTATCAATCTCGTCTGGCGTGGACGCGGGTGAGTTGGCACCCCCTGAGGTCGTGGTCGCGCCGGCCTTCAGGTCAACCAGAGCCTGGTCTCGCATCTTTTCCGTCTTCGCAATCTGATCTTTCAGTTTACGAACGTCGGGATGACGATCTGTGTAGTGCGAGCTGAGATCGGCAAGTTGTTCTTTGAGTTTGTCCAGTTCTTCGTCCAAAGCGGGTATTCCCACAGGAGTGCCGTTCTCAGTCTTGGTCGTTCTCTGCAAAGCACGGGATTGTTCCAGCATCGATTGCAAGTAGGCATTCTGCTGACGATCGGAGTTGAGCCCGTCCTCTTCACTCTGTAGTTGGGACTGAAGTCCGGACAGGATTTGGACATTGCTTGACAATTGGGAAGGCAACTCGCCGAGATGCTGATCTTTGTATACTCGGACTTTTTCTTCCTGCTCCGCCAAATTCTGCCTTGCTGTCTCCAGCTGTTGTTCGAGAAACTTGGTGGTGTCTTCGGATTTCTGCTGCCGCAACTCCAGATTTTCGCTGATGAACAAATTGGTCAGCTCGCCGGTTACCTGTTGAGCGATGTGAGGATCATGAGAAGAATAATAGATGTTGAATGAAGTGATAACCGCATGTCGATCATCAAACACCAGCGAAATCTCGATATCTTTACGCATACGGTCGACCAGTTCATCTGGGTTTAGCCGACCGCGCTGGTCGGCATACAAGTTCAGCTCGTCAATGATATGCAATAGACGGGTGCGACTCAGAATCTGCTGGGTTATGCTTTGCAACCGTGCCTGTAAATCATCCGTCACGTTTGGGGTCACGTAATCCTTTGGCATGCTTGGTTGTTCTACCAGAATCAACGTGCCCGACTTGTATCGCGAGGGCAGAACCCAACTCGCGCCCCAGACCACCAGCCACCCGAGGAAGAAAGGTATTAAGAAATACATATGCCGACGACGAATCACGTCGACATACTGCTGCAAGTTAATGCTTTCTCCGGGCTTCTCTTCTAACTCATCAACCATAGTTACCGTTCCTGTTTACCTTCCGAGAGGTCTCATAAATTGATAGGAGATACTAGCCGTCACCAGGTTTACATTGGGGATGGCGGAGATCGCTGCAATATCGCCGTAGCTCTGGTGCAATCGCGTATATTGCAGCTGCAGATTCAGATGCTCACGGACCTGACGCTGCAGGGATGCATTTCCGGAGATCGTATGCCCGCTGGTGTTGAACGTAGGCAACGCATCCAGAACACTGTTGTTCGCGTAATTCCCTCCAATTGACATGCGCAAGGTTCGGGCGAGCTGCCGCCGCACCGAGGCGGAAGCGCTGCTCGACTGAACTGCTCCGACCAAACCACCGCCCTCGTTAATTGCTTTCGAGTAACTCGCGGCAAGGCTGGTCAGCTTGCCCTGCCAACCTATGCTCCCACCGCCTCCCGGAGACCATCCGCTTGATGTCGGCAGTCCGAACTGTTGCGTGTTGGAGTACTGGGGCCCGCCGAACACGGAAATGGAAAGGGTTGGCTTGAGATAAACGGTATAGAAACCGAAAACGCTGTGGGTCTGAGTCTCGCTCTGCCCCAAGGTGGGATAGGCCAGGAACACCTGGTACGCATACGTGGCCCCGATATAGTGGATCCTCGAAAGACGGTGCGAATAAAATGCAGACCCGCCCTTCGAACTCGAATCGGACAATCCGGGAACCTGCGCCTGGTTGGCGTAATGCAGATTCGTAAATGTTCCGCTCGCTCCCACCATCGCGTTGGCGGCGAACTGATAGGTGAGCGAAGCGTTCGCGGTATTTGTAAGCACATCCGCGACCGGCGCAATCACGGAATAGTTGGGCACAAACGCCCCCCCGGAAACTGGTTGTTCAAAATCCGAACTCGGCTGATAGAGAACATTCGACGTCTTTTGAAGGGAATCGCTCAGCCTCAGCGTCACATGCGGACTCAGGCGATAACTAAAACTTACGCCCAGATTCTGATTGGCTTGATTGAGCGAACTAGTCTTCTGATAGAACGTAAAACCCGGACTGTAATTGAAAACCCAATGCAGTCGTGACCTGGTCTGGTCCAGTGAGATTGTGGGTGATATCGTATAACTCACATCACTGATTGGTTTGCCGTTTGCACCAGTCGTTGCGTCACTGTCGTAGGCGCTGCTAAAAGCCAATCCTCCGCGCAGATAATTGGATCGCGTTTCGGAGGTAAATCCCATCGAATATCCTTCTCCGCTGACCGGGGCTGGCGTCAACATGCCTGCCCCTCCCCCACCGGGGCCGGTTGCTGCAGCGTCGGCGCCGGTCTGCGCCCAGAGAGGGCATGCAGCCAGCAGAACCGTACCGACCAAGACTCGAATTAGCATGCTCGCTGTCAAGGCACCACGATGGTGTCGCGGGGCTGGATTCTTATGTTCTGCGCCATGTTTTTGCCTTTGATCACGTCCTTGTAATTAAAGGGCAAGCGCACCTCAGAGCCGTCGGGGTTCTGGCGAAGGACGTAGATAGATTTTTGCTTGGCGAAATCTCGAAAGCCGCCCGCAAGAGCAATGGCATCCAAAACTGTCAAAGAGCTTGTCAGCGGGAAGGTTCCAGCCTTGTTGACCTGGCCAAGGATGTTGAATTTCTGGCTCTTGATTTCTGTAACGATGACAGTCACTTCAGGCTCAGAAATGAAGCTCTGTAGCTTGGCAGCTAGTATTTTCTCTAGCTGAAGGGGCGTCTGCCCGCTCGCTTGCACCTCGCCGGCCAACGGAAGTGATATTTTTCCATCCGAACGGACCGGAACTGTTCGGGATACTTCTTGCTCTTTCCAGACGTTGATCGACAAGACGTCATCGTTACCGATAATGTAACTATTATCGTGTGGCCCGACTGCGCCGCCACCCGTGTTGGGGTCAGCGGACGCTGGTTGCGCTGCGGATGTCGTGCTACCTGTGTTTTTCGTTGTGTCAGTCTGTGCCGCCAGCCAACCAGAGAGCAGAATGCAAACGGCGAACGACGAGATACGCCGGCACATCTTCCTTCCTGGAATTGTCATGGTTTGCTCCAAACTGAGCAATTGTAACGCTTTGCGGCCTTGTCGCATGCTAAATCCGTTTTCCATTGCCCCTGAACCCATTTGTGGGAAAGGCGGACGGATAAGCTTCGGAGGAGCTCATGTGGTATTGCTCGATCTTATACAGCAGAGTCCGATAGCTGACTCTGAGCAACCGCGCTGCCGCTTTTCGGTTCCAGCCAGTTTTCTCGAGAGCGGTAGCGATCGCGCTTCTTTCCGCTTCGCACCGGACACTTTGCACGAGTGACTTGAGCGAGTTGGGAGTGGCGGATCCTTCCCCATTTCCGTCATCGTCGTGTGCTTTCCTGGCCGGTTCCGATGTTTCCATCGCATGGCCGTTTCCCGGTTTACCATTCCCCGGCTTGTGGTCCGATTTTGCCGTGGCAAAGACGAGCTCTTTGTCTCCCATCACGAGGTAGCGCTTGACGAACTCCTCAAGTTCTCGCAGATTTCCGGGCCACGAATAAGCATGGCAGGCATCCAGCACGGCCGGCGAGAAGGTGCGTGGAGGCAGGCCATAGTGCTTCGCCAGATGATGCATAAAGTGGCGAAGCAGAATCGGAATCTCATCTTTCCGCTGGCGCAACGGCGGTGCCTGAACCGTGAAAGCGCTCAAGCGGTAATAGAGATCCTCGCGCAGTTTCTTTTCAGAAAGCGCCCGCTCAATGTCGGCGCTCGTCGCACCGAGAATTCGAACATCAACGTCGACTGCCGCGCCGCTGCCTGGCCGGAAGAACTGCTTTTTCTGCAACACCTGCAGCACCTTGCTCTGGACACTGGTCGGCATTTCGGTGATTTCGTCCAGCAGAACCGTTCCCTTTTCACATAACTCGAGTTTGCCGGGTTTGGACCGCATCGAACCCGCAGAGTCGCTGCGCTCGTAACCGAAGAGCTCGGTTTCGAGCAGATCGCCGGGCAGCGCGGCGCAATTCACCTTCAGAAACTTGAATCCGGAGCGGACAGAGAGCTTATGAATGAGCCGAGCGGCCGTGTCTTTTCCGCTTCCGTTCTCTCCCAGAATAAGGACCGGGACATTGGCCTGGGCCAGCAATTCTGCCTGGGCGCGAAGCTTGCGCATGATCGGACTTGCGCCCACGAAGAAGGCGTCATCACTCACCTGTTCGATGTCTTCACTCGCGAGCTCAACTTCGACGTGGTTGGCCTCTGAGCTAAGCTGGCCTCGAATCACGCTCTCAAGGTGCTCGTCCTCGATCGGCCTGACCAGATAACCCTGGGCACCCAGGCGGATGGCTTCGTTTTTTCGCTCCGCGTCGTCGGGATAACAAAGCAAGATGATCGGCAGGTTCGGACGGAGTCTGCGAACCCAACGCAAGATGTGTAAGCTGTCTGTGTCGCCGCGAGGCAAATCCAACAACAGCAGGTCCGGTGTAACGCCTGCCTGCACGAACTCCAGTGCTTCCCAGCCGCTGGCCACCGTTTCCAGTTGCCAGGAATTGGCTTCCCCGATCAACCAGAGCGAGCGAACCACGGTGGGCTCCTTGCTGACAAGTAGGAGGCGTACCGCTTCGATTGCGTTTTCTGTTACAGGCTTGATGTTCATTTTGGAAGTAACCGGGAGAGAAAGAAAGCGATAGAAGTCTAAATAGGTTCGACGTCGTATCCCTGAATGCGGACGGCTAGTGATCTCTGGATCGCGTCGATCGAGACCACCAATGTGTTGTCGTCATTGCGGGCCAGCAGGATGCCTTCGACGCCATCTAACGAGCCACCCCGGACTCGCACCCGCTGTCCGATCTGAAGAAAAGGATGACCACTCCAGGGTATTTGCTGTCCGATCAGGGTTCGAACCGCTTCGATTTGCGATTCGGCGATCGGAGTTCCTAATCCGCGGGCACCGACAAACTTGAACACGCCGTCGATGCGCAGCACCCGCAATCGCTCCTCGCCGGTCGGACACAGTTTCACAAACACGTAACAACCGAATAGTGGCAGCTCCACCGATTTCTTGCGGTCGCTCCAGCGGTGCACTTCGGTGACCATCGGCAGGAATGTGTTCACACCTAGTTCGCGAAGTCGATGAGCCACGACTCTTTCATGTCGAGCGCGAGTATGCACGGCGTACCAACTCTCACTGCCAGGTGCCACGATGGGCGCGGTGTTCGAGGACTCCCACGACTGGTTGGTGGCACTCATAGCTTCGCCCTCTGAGTCACAAAGTGACTTCTGTAACTGCGAATAGCCTCAAAAAAAGACAGAGGATCTGACCAATGTCAAACAACCCGGGGGAACGTGCTCTGGAAATACAGGGGGAGAATTAATGTCTACTAATTCGATCTAGATTATTGCAATATATCCTTCGTGTCAAGCCGCTATGAAGGCCGGTCGTAGGAAGTGTGAATTCCCTGCACTAAACTCAGTGGTGTAGCGCTACACTCCGGCTCGCTTTTCACAAATGGCCCAATGACACTCAGAATTTCCGCTTAGGGGCACGGGGGATGGGAACTCGACATTGAGTTGGTTGCCCGAAAGTGAACCTAGCGTACATTCGTATGCAGGATGCTGCAAGTGGTACAGGGTCTCCGCGGCGGAGTTCTCATGCCCACGTAAGTTTAGATTCTCAGCGTGGAGGGTTGATCAGACTAGAGAAGGGGTTCTCCACCACTAGAGTGGTATGAGGTTCCCCGGTCACAACATTGGCCGGCCGCTGGATCGGCCCCTGCCATGGCACAGAGTACACTAGCAGAGGCCATTCAATTGATTTTAAACGCTATATTTCGGTCCAGGCGGTATTGCTTCGGGCCGCAAGATCACCTTGAAGCCCTGAAGAGCGAAGGACCATCCGCTCGTATCTTCATGTCATATTGCAGTCATCTGCAACTATTGCAAACCCTTGCGACTAGTGGCTTGCATTCTAATCAGAGATACGGTAGACTCGCAGTCGGTTGCACTTGTGTCGATAAGATTCAGGTCGCATCCTTAATTGTTATCTGGCAAATCCCCTCCCCCGAATAAACAATTCCCCCGCCTGTGGGAGAGGTTCTCATAGTACGGCTTGTTTCGATGTGGCATTTGATAACTTCGGCCCCAGTTTTGGTGGCCTACACCAATGATGTCGCTGGAGAAACTTATGGATACCCAACGTGCGGGGGAGGATAGGATCCGCGTATTGGTTGCCGACAATACACGAATCCACACTCAACTGCTGGCCGATGCACTGGCGCGGGATCGCGGATTGGATGTCGTCAGCGCGGATTCTGATTCCCACGGTCTGATCGCAGCGGCCGTCGCACACAAAACCGACGTTCTGCTGATCAGCTCCAACCTGGACGAGGAGCCACACCGCGCGTTTGAACTGTTGCGGGAACTAAGGGCATCGCATCCCCAGGTCCGAGCTGTCATACTGCTGGATTCCTCGAAGCGTGACTTTATACTGCACGCCTTTCGCGCTGGCGCGCGGGGAATCTTCAGCCGTCACGACTCCGTCGAGTCGCTTTCCAAGTGTGTGCGCAGCGTGCACGAGGGTCAGATTTGGGCCACGAGCCTGCAGATGTCGTTTGCCGTGGAAGCCCTGGCCTCTTCACCAACGGTAAGGGCAGTGGACGCTAATGGTTTGGACCTGCTTTCGAAGCGCGAGATGGAAGTCGTCCGCAGTCTGTCTGAGGGGATGACCAATCGCGAAATCGCCGAGCGTCTGGGCTTGAGTCAGCACACCATCAAGAACTACCTGTTTCGAGTATTTGACAAGTTAGGCGTTTCCAGCCGGGTCGAACTGCTGTTCATGACTCTCAGCCAGGCCAGCCCGGCTCAATCGCTGCTCCCTTCCCTTCTGGCGAATCCGAGCAACGGCGGTCGCCACGATGAAGCGACCATCGCCATCTGTCAAAAAGCGGCTGAACAGGGCCTGCCGACTGCGCAACTGGCGTTGGCACAACTTTACTCGGCTCGCCGATCCGGCCCAAAGGACCTGATGTACGCGTACATGTGGTTTCTGATCGCCAATGAGCAGATCACCCGGGCCAAGAATCATGTCAACAAGTCCATGACCATGGAGCAACTGCTCGAGGCTGAACAACGAGCGGCCGAGTGGATGAGAAAGACAAAAAAGATCCCACCTTCGTCAATCGAAGATCCCCCCGAACACCGGCCAACAAGGGAGAAGGACGCCTCGACCGCTTGATTTAGCGGAGTGTCTTCCGTCTACGGCTTTCCCCACACGACTCAGCCTGCGCAGTGTGCGTGCCACATGATAGGATTCCCCGCGTGGGCAATTCCGCTTGCATTCCGGTTTCTGCTTCGGCCGTCTCCGCCACCACGGCTACCTCGCGGCACTCTGCCCTCGTCCGCATTACTCACTGGATTACCACCTTGTGTTTTTTTGCCCTGCTCGTCAGCGGGGTTGAAATTGTCATCTCTCACCCACGCTTCTATTGGGGCGAAACTGGCAACGATTTGACCCGACCGTTGTTCAAACTTCCGATGCCTGCCTCGAGGAAGTTGGTGCCGACCGGCTACACGTACGTGCTGCCGGACCAGAACGGCTGGAGCCGCTATCTCCACTTTCAAGCCGCTTGGGTAGTGGTAATTACCGGACTACTGTACCTAATCTCGGGCCTGTCTACCCGGCATTTCCGAAAAAACTTACTTCCGCGAGGGGCCGATCTTTCATGGCGGGAATTCTCGAGCGCAATGGCTAAACATTTGCGCTTCGAGCGGCCGCGTGAGGCAGAGGCCTGGTCGTATAACGTGCTCCAGCGGATCGCCTATTTGTTCGTGATCTTCATTCTGTTTCCCTTAGTAATCTGGACGGGCCTGGCGATGTCTCCCGCCTTCGTTTCCGCGTTTCCGGCGACCGTCGACGTGTTAGGCGGCCAGCAATCGGCGCGCACGCTTCACTTCTTCCTCTCCCTGGCTCTCCTGCTCTTCCTGCTCGTCCATGTCGTGATGGTTTGTCTTGCAGGATTCAAAAGCCGCATGCGCGCGATGATCACAGGCCGCGCCGCTACACATTTGGAGCGCACATGAGCGACCTCTTACCCAGCAAACTGTCTCGCCGCAAATTAATCACAACCGGAATCGCAGCCGCGGCAGGCGTATCGGGCCTGGGAGCCGCCGCGTATATTGCGCAGAGGTACGGGCTCGTTCCGCCCGATGACGGCGGCATCTACGGCCTGGGCGAGACTCTGACCTACGCTGCGCAGCGACTGCTGACCAAGCACTCTTTTGCGCGTGAATTCTCCAGGAGCCAGATTTCGAAGCCTCCATTCGCCAACGAAATCGAGCCTCCGAGTGATGAGTTCAAGCGCCTTCAGGCCGGAGGATTCACGGAGTGGCGCCTCTCGGTCAACGGCATGGTCGCCCGGCCCGCCTCGTTTTCGCTCGATCAGCTTAAGAGCTTTCCGCCTCACACGCAGATCACCATGCTGCAGTGTGAAGAGGGATGGTCCTATATCGCCGAATGGGTCGGCGTGCCTTTGTCCCAAGTGCTGGATGTTGCGGGAGTGCTCCCGCAGGCCAGATACGTCGTCTATTTCTCGATAGAACCCGACACCTGGGAAAGCATCGATATGGCCGACGCATTGCACCCGCAGACTTTTCTAACCTATGGAATGAATGGCGACAACCTTCCCGTGGGCCACGGCGGGCCGCTTCGCCTGCGGCTCCCTCGCCAGGTCGGCTACAAGAACGTGAAATTCCTAACCCACCTGACGGTCACCGACAGTCTTAAGGGTTTCGGCAAGGGACTGGGCGGGGCATCTCCAGAAGCAGGCTATGCCTGGTACGCCGGCATCTGACCGGCTTATAGTTGCCCGTCAGAACGCACACCCTCTGTTCGCTCGACGTAGCTCAGCAAGGGTGCGCCTCCGAGAAAGCACTAGCGTGATCCGGACGCAAGTCAAACAGCTACTCTACGCCCTCACTCCAACCCTTCCACCACGTACAACGCCCCAAGAACCCGCACGGTGCTGTAGGCATATGTGGTGCTGCGCTCGGCGTATACCAGCCTCACGTCTTGAGTCGAACCCGCCTTCTCGCTGGGTTCCACGGCCTGAAGCAACGTTCGTTTTCCCGTCGGGATGTCCAAACGGTAGATGCGGCCTTCCCACGGTGTCGCCGAAACCACTTTCCCCGCCGGATACTCCAGCTGCATTTTCCGGTTCGCTTGCCGCACCAGCGCCAGCGTCTTGCCATCGGGCGCGAAGTCCGCCGAAATGACGTCCTTCTCCTGCGAGCGCGGCGTACCGCCTGCCATCGGCGCCTGCGCCATCGTGCCAGTCAGAAAGTACGGCCCGCTCACCGGGTCTATTGCAAGTTCCATGTCTCCGCTGGCTGAAAGAGAGAGCAGGGTCGCGCTTGGAAGATCTACTTTCGTGGATTGCGGAAACTCCATGCGCACGGTGTAGACCTGCAACGGGTCGTTGTTCCACTGCGCGCTATAGACGATCGTTTGCCCATCCTTCGCAAAGCGTGCATTCGATAGATAGCCTTGTCGATAGGTCAGCCGGGTAAACTTCGGCTGTGGTTTTGCGGCAGACCACCTTCCCAGCAACCACAGTCCGGCTCCGAGAGCCAACGTACCCAGTGCCACGGCCGTCCATGGCAGCCAGGCTCGCTTTACCTTCGGCTGCGCTACGCTCCTTGCTGACGAAGTTCCGCCCAGCGATTCGATGGCAAACGCCAGATCACTCGCCGACTGGAAACGTCGCTCGACACCCTTCTCCAGGCATCGGGTCAAAATCCGCTGCAGTCCCAGCGGACCTTGCCAACCCGTTTCGTTGAGCTCCGGCGGCTCTTCCCGCAAAACTGCGGTCATCGTTTCCGCAGACGTGTCACGTTTGAAGGCGCGTTTACCGGTAAGCATTTCGTACAGCACAGCACCAAAACTAAAAATATCGGAGCGCGCATCGCTCGACTCACCCCGCACCTGCTCCGGTGACATGTAGCCGACTGTTCCCAACACCATACCCGGCAAGGTCGCCGGACTTGCCAGCGTGGCCACGGTGTCGTGGCTTTCTTCGGGCCGTATCAACTTCGCCAGCCCGAAATCCAAAACTTTTACCCGTCCATCCCGCGTAACAAACACGTTCTCCGGCTTCAGATCCCGGTGCACGATTCCCTTCTCGTGCGCGGCCGCGAGTCCCTGCGCGATGCCGAGCGCATACTCGATCGCGCGTCGCACCGGCAGCGGTCCGGCTTCAAGCTTCTCTCGCAGGGTTTGCCCTTCAAGAAGTTCGCTGACCAGAAACGGCGCGCCGTCGTGCGTCCCGATGTCGTGGATTCCGAGAATGTTGGGGTGATTGAGCGCCGCGATGGTTCGCGCTTCCTGTTCGAAGCGCCGCAATCGATCCGGATTTTTTGGCAACCCCTCGGGCAGCACCTTGACCGCAACGTCGCGTCCAAGCCGCGTGTCGAGCGCTCGGTACACTTCTCCCATGCCGCCCGCGCCGAGCAGCACAACGATTTCATAAGGGCCAAGTTTCGTGCCAGAGGTGAATGCCATGTTCGGCGCCATTATAGCGTGTGCAACACGTTGGAGCAGAAGCGCGGCCGAAGGATTTCGTGTATGCCTGCATGTGGTTCCTGATCGCCGATGAACAGATCACTCGGGCCAAGAATCATGTCAACAAGTCGATGACCATGGAGCAACTGCTCGAGGCCGAACAACGAGCGGCCGAGTGGATGAGAAAGACAAAAAAGCTCCCACCTTCGTCAATCGAAGAGCCTCCTGAACACCGGCCAACCAGGGAGAAGGATGCATCTACCGCCTGACTGGGACGATGAGGTCGGCGCAGAGACTCCCAGGTCTTTCCCGCAGCGTAGTTCGCCCAGCATTCATAGACTCGCAGCCGAGCAGTGACAAGCCACGGCAACAGGCTTCGTCATGCAAGGACGGGATCAGTTCCCATCCGTAGCCGCCGACGGTGAGCTTGGGTATTTGCAAATAATCGGAGACCGCATCACCCATATTCCGAGCCCACGGAAAGCATCAAGTGTGGACAACCATTTTGAAACGTTTTATATTACGTGCGGAATTTCGTATCGAGACTGAGGAGACACTTCATGAAGTCACTCCTGCAACTCCCACTTCTTGTACTCGCTGTCGCCATGATTTCTTCTGCCCAGGACTCGCACTTCCGACCTAAGGGACAGCAGATTCCCGTACCAGAATGCCTGATGATGAAGGGGCTCTGGGAGGGCGGCTCGAAGCCGTGCAGCCAGACAGAACATGAAGCATGGCTTACCGATATCACGCACTGGAGGATGGAACGTCGTATTCGTGTCGGCTACGAGGGTGCAAGGTACGATTTGCCCGCCTTGAAATGGACGCAGTCGAGTTTTATGCAACCCCAGATGATGGTCCAGGATCGGTATTTCTATGATCCCGCGGCGCGGAAGTACACCGTGGACCGGTACCTCGACGACCTTGAGAAGCGCTACGGCGGTATTGATGCGGTCCTGATCTGGCCAACCTACCCGAACATGGGAATCGACAATCGCAATCAGCACGACCTGATTCGCAGCATGCCCGGTGGAGTTCCCGGTGTTAGACAAATGATTGCCGACTTCCATCGCCGCGGTGTGCGAGTCTTGTTTCCCATGATGATGTGGGATCAAGGAACACGGGATCCCGGTGTGCCTTGGCCAGATGCGATCGCCAGTCTGATGGCGGAAGTCGGCGCCGACGGCATCAACGGCGACACCCAGGACGGCGTTCCCCTGGCATTCTCGCTGGCCGCCGATAAAACTGGCCATCCACTCGCTTTTGAGCCCGAGGGAAGCCCGTCAGACGAAGCCTTAGCATGGAACGTCATGACGTGGGGCCAATACGAATTCCCTTTCACTCCTCTCGTGGACAAATACAAGTGGCTTGAAACGCGCCACATGGTGAACATTTCTCATCGGTGGAATCGTGACAAAACCGACGATTTGCAATTCGCTTTTTTCAACGGGGTTGGCTGGGAAAGTTGGGAGAACATCTGGGGCATCTGGAATGGAATCACGCCACGCGATGGCGAAGCCACCCGACGCGTCGCCACGCTCGAACGCGCTGTGGCGCCCTTCCTCATCAGCAAGGACTGGGAACCGATGTCAGCCATGCTTCGGTACGGAGTGTATGCCAGCCGCTGGCCGTTAGGCGAGCAAACACTTTGGACGATCGTAAACCGGAACGAATACGACGTCGATGGCGACCAGATCGAGGTCGCAGGCAAAGACAATCTTCGCTACTTCGATCTTTACCATGGAGTGGAACTCAAGCCTCAAAGTAAGCCGGGGGGAAGGAGTGTCCTTGCCTTTTCGATCGAAGCAAAGGGATATGGAGCCGTCCTGGCGACCAATGCCGCACCTGACCAGAGGGCGCTGGACCTGATGTCGAAAATGAAAGTACTGACGGCAACGCCGCTGGCCAGCTACTCGCACGAATGGAAAGTCCTGCCGCAGCAGATCGTTCCGATCCAAGCGACGAAGGCTGCGAGCAGTGCGCCTGCGGGCATGGTGAAGGTCCCTGAGGCAGATTTTCTCTTCAAGGTTTCCGGAATCGAGATTGAGGGATACAACGATATCGGCGTCGATGTCCAGTATCCGTGGGAGAACTCGCCGCGTCGCTTTCACGAGCACCTCATGCACGTGACTTCTTTCTATATCGACAAGTACCCGGTTACGAATGCCGAATTCAAGAAATTCATTGACTCCACCCACTATCATCCCCGAGACGACCTGAATTTTCTCCGCGATTGGAAGGACGGAAGCTATCCGACGGGCTGGGAAAACAAACCAGTCACATGGATCTCGCAGGAAGATGCGAGGGCATACGCGAGTTGGGCTGGAAAACGCCTGCCGCATGAGTGGGAGTGGCAGTACGCAGCCCAAGGCACTGACGGACGCCTCTATCCATGGGGGAACGAGTGGAATGACAGCGCTGTTCCGCTTCCCGACAAGTCCCGCACCATGCGAGGTCCCGATCCAGTCGATGGACATCCAACGGGAGCTAGTCCGTTCGGCGTGATGGACATGGTGGGAAATGTATGGCAATGGACGGAAGAGTTTGTTGACGATCACACACGAGGTGCCGTTCTTCGCGGCGGCAGCTACTATCAGCCGCAGGGCTCGATCTGGTACTTCCCTCAGGCCTATAAGCTGAGCGAGCACGGAAAGCTGCTGACGATGTCCCCCAGTATGGACCGCTCGGGGGGAGTCGGATTCCGGTGCGTAGTAAACTCGCAATGACCTGGTCGGCATCGTTCCGTAGCGCTGAGAATCACCGCCCGCCGCCCTCGCTTCAACGCGGCAAGCCATGACAGCTACCGTGACAATGCGGCAAATCGCTGAGCGTGCCGGGGTCTCGATCGGCACAGTTTCGCATGTAATCAACGAAACTGCGCCGGTTCGGCCGAAGCTGCGGGAGCGAGTGATCGAGGCCATTCGCAGCATGGGCTACCAGCCGAGTGCCTTAGCCCAGGGACTCCGGAAAAACCGAACCAACATGCTTGGAATGGTAATTCCGGACATTACGAACCCATTCTTCCCGGGCGTGGTTCGGGGCGTCGAAGACGTGGCCTACAAGCGCTCTCTCCGCGTGATCCTCTGCAACGCTGACAACGATCCTGCCAAGGAAGCATCGTATGTTCGCGAATTGCGCTCCTATAAGATTGCTGGCCTACTGATTATTCCGGCGGCGGGTCCGGACATCGCGAGTCACCTCCGAGCCTACGCATCGGCCTCGGTCCCGGTGGTTTGCATTGACCGGGTTCCGGATGGGTGGAAGGGCGATGCCGTCCTGGTGGCGAACGCAGAAGGTGCGTATCTAGCAACGCGCCATTTGATTCAGATGGGGCATGAACGTTTGGCGGTGATCGCTGGGCCGCTCAAGTTGACCAACGCCGCAGAACGCTTGAAAGGCTTTACGCGCGCGTTAAACGAAGCCCACATAGAGATTGAGCCGGAGTTTGTGCAAGAAGCGCGCTTCGACACGGAGAGTGGCTACCAGGCAGCTCTTCGGCTCTTACGGATGCTCCCACGCCCGACTGCTATTTTTGCTTGCAACGACCTGATGGCTTTTGGCGTGCTGCAGGCGGCTCGGGAACTCAGGCTGCGATGTCCGGAAGACTTGTCGATTGCCGGTTTTGATAGCCTTGAGTTCACCAAGTTCACCGATCCTTCCCTGACGTCTGTTTACCAACCGGGATATCAGTTGGGCGCAACCGCTGCCCGCCTTCTGCTGCAAAGGGTCGACGGACTGCGGTCTGCGCCGAGAAAGGTGCTTCTGCCGACCGAGTTGAACAAGCGCAATTCTGTTGCACCACCGCTTGCCCCGGCCCCGGGAAGGACCGGGCGGCGGCCAGCGAGTACGGGCGAGCGTAGTGGCTTGACGCGCAAGTAACACCGGGCCGAAATTTCCCAAGACAACCTGCTTCTTTAGGGTTGACAAGTGTAAATGAGGTGGAGTAGATTTTGTCCGTTTGCGATTTGAAACGTTTCAAATCAGCGCGCTGCCGCGTCTTTTAGCGCCCGGCGCACCGTCCCAGGAGACACAGTATGCGAGCCCCCTTGTCGCGGTTCACGACTCTGCTATCGACCCTGTTCGTCTTGACGCTGGCAGCGTTCGCTCAATTCTCTCAGCGCGGCAGCATTAGCGGCGTTGTCACCGAAGCCTCTGGGGCAGTCGTACCCAACGCCTCTGTGACGATCGTGGACGTAGGTCGAAGTCAAACTTCGACTGCCAGCACCGATGCGAGCGGGCACTATGAGTTTTCCCAGCTCCTGCCTGGAAGCTACCAGGTCTCGGTCGAATCTGCGGGATTCAAGAAATCAGTCTCGGACTCTCTCCAGGTTTCGCCCCAATCCGTTGTCCGATATGACGCCCAGCTCCAGGTGGGCGCGGTCTCAGAGCAGGTGGAAGTGACTACGGCCGCGCCGTTGCTCCAAACTGAATCGGCGGATCTCGATCAAAACATCAGTCAGGAACAAATTGCGAGTGTGCCGATGAACGGCCGCAACTGGACGTCGCTAACGGAGTTGACCCCTGGAGTCAGCACGTCTCCGCGGGTGAATATCAATCTGGGCGGCACCTTCGAAGTCGGTGCGTCGTATACATCGGGCGGCGCGGATTACACTGCGGGCGGCAACGCGGAGGGTTCTCGCGACAATGGATACTACGTCAATGGCGTGAACGCCAACGAGAACTATGAGAGCGGCAGCAGCTTCCAGCCCTCTGCCGAAGCCATCGGCGAGGTCAAAGTCGGCGTGGCAGATTTCTCCGCGGAATATGGCCGCGATTTTACCAACCTCAACGCCACCACCAAAGCCGGGACCAACACTTTCCATGGCGAAGTCTACGATTTCTTCGAAAACGATGCCTTGAATGCGCTGGTTCCTATCAACCGGGCGCAGGGGTTATTTACCAAAAGCGCGTTTCGCTTTAATCAATACGGGGGCGGACTGGGAGGCCCGGTCTACATTCCTAAAATTCTCAACCTGAAAAACCGCGCCTTTTTCTTCGTCAACTACGAGCGCAATCCGCATTCACTCGCCGGAGGCAATAACTTGGCCATCGTTCCTTCCGAAGCGCAACGGGGCGGAGATTTTGGAATAGACTGCACAGGTCCAGTCAATGCTGGCACCTTCAGTCCCACCGGGATTTGCTCTAACCCGTCGGGCCAGCTCTACAACCCGTACACCGGCAACGCCATCCCGTTCAATAACCTGGTCACGGCTGGGCTTTTCAATCCGGCTACGGCGAGCTCACAAATACAGGGGATCATCAACCTGTTTCCCCATGCCAATGTGGCACCGACCCTGGCCAATGCCGGCGCTAATTACCAGTACCCGTCGAGGCAGGAAGTCGACCCCTATCACTGGGATAGCCGCTTCGATTTCCGTATCTCATCGAAAGACAGCGTGTTTGTCGCCTGGTCCCAATACAGCGGCATACCTAACAATACCGGTGGCCTGGTGCCAAACCTGAGTACCCCTTCCAACGTAAGCGATAAATCCCATGTCGTGACTGTCGATGAAGCGCATGTGTTCAACTCGCATTGGACCAACGAGTTCATCTTTGCCATAGGCAGCGGTGCTTTGCTGACGTTGAGCCCATCGGAACTCACCTACGTCAATGGCTCCTCCAACCCGTTTAACTCGATCTTCCAGAATACGGGCACGGCCAGCGGCGGCAATACCGGTATTCTGGGCTTGAACATCTTCAACTATGGTCAGCTGTTCACCCAGCCAACGATAGGGTACGACGAATACTTTCTAGCTTCCAATAACACGCGGCAATTCTCCGACAACATGAACTGGATTCGCGGCCGTCACACCTTCACTTTCGGGTTTACCTACCTCCGCAAAGGGGAAGAGGACTTCGACAGTGTCCGTTACGTTGCTTATGGCTGCGCCCCCGCGCCGGGCGCATACTGCGCCAATGGTCCGCAGCTGTTTACCGCGAACCCGGGAACCGGCGCCGGCGGCGACGCCTTTGCTGAAGTCTTACTGGGCCTGCCGTCGGTGATCCATCAACGCTTCAGCTACACCCAGGGAGGGCCGTTCGCTCCGGAACCGAATGTGGTCATCCCTTACTACGCGGGCTACTTCAATGACAAGTTGAAGGTTACTCAGAAGCTGACGGTCTCCTACGGACTGCGCTACGAATTGCCCATTCCTATCTTCGCCACAAACAACAGTTGCTGCGGTATCTACCAGCCGTTCACCGATACCATCTCCATACCCGGGATCACGCCCGGTTTGCCGCAGCATTATGCCTCGGCACCCAAGCACGACTTTGCTCCACGGCTCAGTCTGGCGTGGCAGGTGAAACCCACGTTCGTAGTCCGTGCGGGATACGGCCTTTACTACAACTCCGGCGCGAGTCAGATATCGAACGTTTTGGACGGAGCTCTTTACGGGGGCGTGCCCGGCGGCTTTGTTGGCGACGAAATCGATAACTCCACGGCGCAGGAAGCGGCCGCCTCGAAGGTCTTCCAACCATCGCCGCAAGTGCCTCTCGGAACCTTCCCGGTGTCTACCGGCCCGGGGCAAGGCTATTACGGAGCCGGCGCTTATCAGACGCTCTTTTACGCCGACCGGCAGCAATCGTTTCGCACGCCTTATATCCACCGTTATCTGCTTGATATCCAGAAGGAACTCTCCCACGATTCTGCGCTCACCGTCTCTTATATAGGGGCGGAAGGAAGAGACGGTTGGTACTTTTATGACGAAAACGCGGCGCCCTACCAGACGGGATGGGCTTCGATCAACGCCTATAACGCCGCCCGGCCCTTCAACTCCGGCAGATTTGGCGACATCTACGTGCAGAGGGCCGGCCTCAACAGCAACTACAACGCCGGCATTGTCAAATTCACGCGCCAAATGTCCCATGGGCTGCAGATTCTGACCCATTACACCTACTCAAAGACCCTGGGGGACCGAGGCATCAACGGACAGGGCACTCAGGACACTGGCTATAACTATCCGCAAAGCATCATTCGGTCGTACGGCGAAGAAACCTACTCCCACCGCCATCGCTTGTTGTTCCAGACCACTTATCAGCCTCAGTATGGCCAGCACCTCTCGACCTACTTACGGCCGGTTCTCGCCGGCTGGCACGTTTCCGCCATCGCCACCTTCGAATCGGGCGATGCTCTGACCGCTTTCAATGGAGCTGGTAATCAGGCGAACGATTATGCGGCCTATAACGGCCTTGGGAACCTTGATATGGTGGCGAACCCTAATTTCTCACACTCCAAGCGCAGTTTTTCGGAGTATTTCAACACGAGCGCATTCGTAGTGCCGCCAACCAACGTTCAAGGCACCGCATCTCCGGGCGTGATTCGCGGACCGGGGCAGAACAATTGGGATATCTCATTCGGAAAGACATTTGCGTTGTACGAACGTCTCCACGCCGAGATTCGCTCGGACATGTACAACGCGTTCAATCACACGCAGTGGAACGCCGTGAGCACCCAGTTGAACGGCAGCACGGGCCCGTTCGGGGAAGTTACAAACAGCCGCGAGGGACGCATTATCGAACTTG
The DNA here is from genome assembly GCA_035601995.1 of Terriglobales bacterium. Lineage (GTDB taxonomy): Bacteria > Acidobacteriota > Terriglobia > Terriglobales > Acidobacteriaceae > JABDBE01. The sequence goes on along the minus strand of DATNNE010000127.1, from coordinate 37,595 downwards.
CCGCCAAAGTGGTGTTCTAGATCGGCAGTACCTTGCGGATCGAGGCGCGAGCGATCTCCCCCCAGTCGCTCGCGCCGCCGGGGCGCGGAATGCGCGCTTACACGACGTGAATTGAACCGGGAGAGCCATGTACCAACCGGAGGCTTACGGAATTGCATTGCTGTTCATGATCATCAGCATGCTGTGCTGGGGATCGTGGGCGAACACCATGAAACTCACTCCGGGATACGCCTTCCAGCTTTTTTACTGGGATTACGTAATCGGAATAGCCTTGGGGAGCCTGGTTTGGGGCTTTACTCTGGGAAATTGTGGTGGAGGCGATCTCTCGTTTCTCAGCAATATCAGCCAGGCAAACTCGCGGCATATGCTGTTCGCCATTGCCGGCGGGGCAGTCTTCAATGTCGCCAATCTGCTCTTGGTTGCTGCGATCGACATCGCCGGTATGGCTGTTGCTTTTCCGGTCGGAATCGGTCTGGCATTGGTTGTGGGCGTTCTTTTGAATTACGCAATCTCCCCCAAGGGCCATCCCGGACTGCTTTTCGGGGGCATGCTTCTGGTTGTGCTGGCGATTATTTTGGATGCTCTCGCATATCGCCGCAGAGAGAGCGAGCGACGTTCAATCAGTGTGCGTGGAATCTGGATCAGTGTTGCCTGCGGCGTGCTGATGGGCATCTTTTATCCTTTGGTGACGAAAGCGGTTACGGGAGAGCATTCCTTGGGGCCATACTCCGTAGCTTTGTTCTTCGCATTCGGAGTCGTTCTTTGCGCAATCCCGGTGAACTACCTGTTCATGAGAAAGCCTCTCACCGGCACTGCCCCGGTGAGCATGTCTCAATACTTCCAGGCCAAATCGGCATGGCATTTCTGGGGCGTCACGGGAGGACTGATCTGGTGCACGGGAACCGTGTTCAACTTCGTTGCATCCCACGCACAAATAATCGGTCCGGCGGTCTCCTACGCCATCGGCCAAGGTGCGACGCTGGTATCGGCGGTCTGGGGCGTCTTCATCTGGAAAGAATTTGCCAGCGCTCCGCAGTCCGCTCGCAAACTGATTCCCGCAATGTTTATCTTCTTCCTGCTGGGGCTGGGTTCGATCGCGATCGCGCCCATGGTGAAGTAGTGGGATTGCTATGAAGAAGCCCATCGTTGTGGTTGGCAGCATCAATCTCGATTTCGTAGTGGGAGCTGATCGTATTCCGCAGGTTGGGGAGACGATCATTGGCAAAACTTTCAACACTTTTCACGGCGGAAAAGGAGCCAACCAGGCACTCGCAGCAGCGAAACTCGGGTACCCCGTTTCAATGGTAGGAAATGTTGGGAGTGACGCTTTTGGAACACAGTTGCGCGCTGGCCTGGAAAACGCCGGCGTGGATACAACCTATGTGAATACCGTAGAAGGCGCATCCGGGGTTGCGTTGATCACAAACGGGCGGCGCGGTGAAAACAATATCGTGGTCGTGCCGGGCGCCAATGGGCAGCTCACACCGAAACTGCTGGAAAAAGCGGCGACGATTCTGGAGCGTGCCGGCTTTCTTTTAGCGCAGCTTGAGATTCCTCTAGAGACGGTTGATTATCTGGTCCAGTTCGCCGAGCGGCATGACATCCCGCTGATGCTTGATCCGGCTCCGGCGCGCGAGCTTGCAACGGCTCTGCTTCGCAGGCTGACCTGGATCACGCCGAACGAAACTGAAACCCAGGAACTGCTTAAAACCAAGTTCGAGAATAACGACCAAGGCTCCTATGCGGCGGCAGAGCGCTTGCTGGCTTGCGGCGTCAAGAACGTCTTGCTGAAGCTGGGAGCTCGCGGTTGCCTCATCGCCCAGGGGACTCTGGCGAAAGAGCGTGTCCCGGCTTTTTCCGTGAATCCTGTGGACACGACCGCGGCTGGGGACGCATTCAACGCGGGATTTGCGGTGGGGCTACTGCGCGGCTTCACGGTTGCGCGCAGCGCCGTTTTCGCTTCCGCCGTTGCCGCAATTTCGGTCACGCGGCCCGGAGCGCAGTCCTCCATGCCAACGTTCGCCGAAGTGCAGACCTTCTTAAATAAACGTTTAGGGGCGGAAGCACCGTCATTTGCAGTCGAGACCAGCATCTAGGGAAAACTCAGCAAAACGTAATCACGAAAAGGAGAAATAGAGACCATGCGCCATTCGCAACTAGCGCTGTCAAGGATCAGCCGCGCATTCGTTGGCGCGTTCCTCCTCGTTGCCATCAGCTTCGCCCAAGACCTCCGGATCGTGAAACCGGAGACCATCGGCTTGTCTTCGGAACGGCTCGAGACGATCGGGAGTGTAGTTCAGCGGAACATCGATGACAAGCGGATCGCTGGCGCAGTCACGTTGGTCATTCGACGCGGCCAGGCAGGCTGGTTCAAGGCGCAGGGCATGGCAGACCGGGAAGCCGGAAAGCCGATGCGTCCTGACGCGATATTCCGCATCTGCTCGATGACCAAACCCATTACCAGTCTGGCTGTCATGATGCTTTACGAGCAGGGCTATTTTCTGTTGCAAGATGCGGTCTCCAAATACTTGCCCGAATTCAAGAACGCCAAGGTATTTGTCCAGCCCGCAACCGGGGATCCCTATTCCATTCCTGCAAATCGAGAGATTACGATTCGAGACCTTCTGCGGCACACTTCAGGACTCACGTATCAGTGGAATACCGTGCTTGGTCCGCTTTACAAACAGGCGAACGTGGCCAGCGGATTGTTGCCTTACGACGGCACCATTGAAGAAAGCGTGAAGCGCTTGGCGGGCGTGCCTCTGCTCTTCAATCCGGGCGATCGCTGGGAATACGGCCTGAGCGCGGATGTGCTCGGGCGGCTGGTTGAGGTGATTTCGGGAAAGGCGTTAGCCGAATTTTTCCGCGAGCGCATTTTTGTTCCTCTCGGCATGAAAGATACATATTTCTATCCGCCCGATGACAAGCTCGACCGCTTAGCCGCCGTATATACCTACTACCCTGAGAAGGGGATCAATCGCTTTCCGGCCACGCCGATCACGGAGGGCCCCTTCAGCTATTCAGCGGATTATCCTTACCGCGGACCGAAGAATCTTTTCTCCGGAGGCGCCGGTTTGGTCTCCACGGCTCAAGACTATGCGCGCTTCTGCCAGATGATGCTGGATGGCGGCAAAGTCGGAAATACCCAACTCATCAGCCGTAATTCGGTCGAACTGATGACCCACGATCAGCTGGGAAACATCAGTCCCGACCGGAGCTTCGGACTGGGTTTTGGAATCGATGGAATCAAGGCTCCGCTGGCCGAACTCGGATCGCCCGGGGAATACAAGTGGGGAGGGTTTTACTACACGGCATTTTCCATTGATCCGAAGGAACAGATGATCGTGGTCTTCATGGCGCAACTTCATCCCTCCGGCGGGCTCAGCCTCGACCGGCAAGTGGATGTACTGGCGCATCAGGCAATCGTCGAATAAATCAGGATCGACGAGGACTCGGAGTTCTCATGCACACAGTGAATGGAAAACTGCGGGTCATCGTTTGCTTCCTGGCTTGTTTGTGAACGGCGAAGTTGAGCAGAAGATCAGAGCTGTGATGGGAGCTGCAGGCAGTCGGAAGCCCAAATAAAATTCGCGTTATCGCGTGCAAGACAACAGGGCGCTTCAATGAACCGTCGAAGATTTCTCGTCACATCGGCCGCAACCTCCACGCTATACGCCTTGCAGGGCAGCGCCTACTCGAAACTCATAGAATCGCAGCAGCCTGCAGCGTCCAAAGAAGAACTGTCTCCGACGCTCAGGGAAAAGCTCCGGCGCGATCCCTTGAGACCGCAATTTCATTTGCTGCCAAAGGCGAACTGGATGAACGATCCCTGTGCGCCTCAATTCTTTCGCGGCCACTACCATATGTTTCTCCAATACAACCCGGGTGCAGCCGTCTGGGGCGACATGCACTGGGCCCATGCGATCAGTCCGGACCTTATCCACTGGAAACACATGCCGCTGGCATTGTCACCTACGCCAGGCTTCTATGACGCGGATGGTTGTTGGACTGGAAGCGTGTTGCCCGGCGGCGAGGCCGCCAACATTCTCTATACCTGTGTCACGAAATCTTCGGTGGAACTCGAGACGATTCGCGGTAAAGGATTGCGAGAGGTTCAGTGCCTTGCGACGTCAACGGATCCCGATCTGCGGACCTGGAAAAAGCTGGACAAGCCGGTAGTGGATGGACCTCCACCCGGTTTGAAGGTCACGGGATTTCGGGATCCGTGCCCGTGGAAAGACGGCAACACCTGGTATTTGGGCTTAGGTTCAGGCTTCCACGAGGTTGGCGGCGCGGTGCTGCTCTATCGCTCGCCGGACGGACGCAATTGGACCTACCTCCATCCCCTTGCGCAAGGGAGCAATTCCGCCGATACCGGCGAAATGTGGGAGTGCCCGGACTTCTTTCCGCTTCAGGATAAGTATGTCCTGCTCTACTCCGCTAAGCACAAGGTTCACTGGGAGGTAGGCACCTTTGATCGGCGTGAACTGGTGTTCCACTCCGAGACCCGAGGACTACTTGATCACGGATCGTACTATGCGGCGAAGAGCATGGTGGACGCGAAGGGCAGGCGAATTTTGTGGGGATGGGTGCAGGAAACCCGTTCCCCTGCGGAATGCGAAGTTGCCGGGTGGGCGGGAGCTATGGCTCTCCCACGCGTGCTCACCCTGGGGACGGATAATGAGCTTCGGATGGAAGTGCTGCCGGAGTTGCACTCGCTGCGTAATAATGTTCAGACTTTGCAGAACGCACGAAACTCTGGAGCGGTCAGTGCCGCTCTTACCAGAATGCCAATTCAAAATCGTGCGGGTGAGATCGCCTGCGCGTTCAAAGCGGGGGCGAGCGCATTCGGACTCGAACTGAGGGCCGACGGCCAAGCCGCGCCGCTGTTTGCGATAAAGTACGACGGCGCGAAGGACAAACCTTCCGTCACCATAGACGACAAGACCTTACCACTCTTTCCAGATCGAGACGGAGTTTCTACTGTCAATTTGTGGATGGATGGCTCGGTGATCGAGACTTTCTTCGACAACAAAGAAGCGATGACCGTGCGCTGTTACGCACCCTCGTCAGGCAATTTACATCTTGCCTGGACCGGCGACACCAGTGCACTGAAGAGTGTCAGCGTATGTGGTGTAAAGTCTATTTCGAACGACCGTCTGACCAGCTGAGGAGGATCGCATCGAAGTGCAGTGGTGGTTCGTCCGATGATCCGGATGAGTCAGGCACTTTCATTTTTACTTCTGCTGCTCTTTCTGATCCCTGTCGAGAAAACTCGTCATGCTGATTAGCTTCTCGAAGAATTGTTTCTTGTGCGTCTTGCTTGTAAGCGTCGCGAGCGCGCGACTGCAGGCTCTGCCAGCGGCCGAGGCTGAGAGCGGCCAGCACGCAGTGCGCACTCCTGTGCTACCGCAGCGCTGGTGGGAGTCGGCCTCCGCAATGCGCACGGTTTCATTAAAGGATGACACCGTATTCCCCCAGCTCCTTCTTGACCCTGCGAAAGCCGACGCCCAGATCAAAGCCATCAAAGAACAAGGTTTCACGGGCTTGAACATTTTCGCTCCGGCAGATGGAGGAAAGAGCTACAACGGTCTTGATGCACGTGATCACTATCGTATCGAGCCGAAGTACGGGACCATAGACGACTTCCGGAGAGTGATAGAGATTGGCCATCGTGTCGGGATGTCGGTGATCATCTTTGAAAATTTGGGCTACAGTGCTGTCGATGCCCCTTCGTTTCTTAAAGCCTGCGACGATGTCCGCGAAGGCCGGACGAGTCGAGAATCCCGGTGGTTCTTCTGGAGCGATCGCCCGGATGCTCCTCCGGCGGCTTCGGGCGATACCTTCTTCATGGTCCGCCCGACGTGGTTACTGAACTACCAGCCGGATAAAGTCGAGCACTGGGCCTACAGCGAGCGCGCGAAGCACTACTACTGGACTCGCTGGCCGGGGAAAGATGCGGAAGGAAAAACCATCGAACTTCCCCAATACAACTGGAACAGTGTGGAGTGGCAGGAGGAGGCGGAGAAAATCACCCGCTTCTGGTTGGACACAGGCATAGACGGTATCGTCATGGACGCTGTCAATTGGTACGTCGGCTATACCTGGGAGGAAGGACACCAACGCATCACCGACGTTATCAACAGTTATGGCAACAAATACAGCCAGCCCGAAGGCGGCGGCGCTTTTCACGAAGACCCAGTGGCATGGATCACCGATGGAGGATGGAACTCCGTCCAAGATTACGGTCTGGGGATCTGGTGGGAAAAGCCTCATTTGGTGCTCCAGAATGCCATCGAGGCAGGCGATCCTCGTCCGATTGAAGAAGCCCTGCGCAACTACCACGACCGGGTGGTCGCGGCGGGCGGGACTTTGAACATGACTCTGGTCGCCATCAAAGGTAATCCAGAAAAGCAGCGCCTTGCCGCAGCCATCGTTGCTGCCACCGGGCAGTTCATTTCGGATTGGAGCCACAAAGACGAGCAACTGGCGTCGGACCCTGAGATTCAGTGGCTCCTGAAGACGAAGTCCGCACATCCCGCTCTTCACCAGATGGGGCAACGCCGCAAGCTCCCCACCAACGATGATTCCAAGTACTACGCCTTCATACGAACCGCGCCGGATGGTAGCGAACGAGTGCTGATGGTGGCGAATTTCTGGGCCACCACCCGAGAAGTACAAATCGACACCAGCGGGCTGCACGCGCGATCTCTCACCGATCTACGCAGTGGGGAGAAAGTACCGCTCGACAACAGCGTCCAGTTCAATCTGCCCGCTTTTGGGTATCGGTTGTTTGAAGTGCATTAACGCTAGGTCAGAAGATGAGAGGCAGATAAGGTCTCGACTGTTCGTCCGAGTACGATCGTCATTATTTACAATTTCGCATTTGCAAACACATATGGCCTCTAATTCGGATAGGTCGTCACGATCCAAGTGCTGAGCGGCGTTGCATCGAGGAAGCGGGGCAAAGGGGCTGCCGCTTGATGTATGCCTACATGTGGTTTCTGATCGCCAACGAACAGATCACTCGGGCCAAGAACCATGTCAACAAATCGATGACCATGGAGCAACTGCTCGAGGCCGAACAACGAGCGGCCGAGTGGATGAGAAAGACAAAAAAGCTCCCACCTTCGTCAATCGAAGAGCCTCCTGAACACCGGCCAACCAGGGAGAAGGACGCCTCGACCGCTTGATTTAGAGTAGGGTCTTTCGTCTCCGGATTTCCCCACGACCCAGTCTGCCCAGTGTGCGCGCCACATGGTCATCCCGGAAAAATCTCTTCGCCGGACAGCGGCACAATCCCGAGAACCCGGAATTCTTGGTCCCCTCCGCAGCTGCAACTACAGGGAAAGAGGTAGGTGGGCGACGGCAAGATTCACGACCTCATGCTCCAATCTGCCCATCCTTTCATTTGCAGCCTCGACCGCTGATGCGCCCCGTTCCCTTGCTCTTCTCGCATTGCCGAGAGCTTTCTCCGCCACTCGGCTGACTTCGCGTAGAAGCTTTCGGATTTCAACTTCCAGAAGCCCACGGCTTTCTTGAACCCGGTGTAGGATATCGCTCTGCACTCGAGTGGCGTTTACTTCGAGTAGCCGGACGAGGAACTCTCGTGCGTTTGTTTCGATGACAACCCGAGCACCGATGAGGCACAGGAAGAAGTCGGCCATCCATCGCAACGGCGAAGCAGGCTGCGCAACCTCGATGAAATCCATGAACGTGAACCTCGAACGAACACGGAAGCCGGCTTCGGGGTCGAGCGCGCGCGGCATGCGCGCGAACTCGGGAATGCCTGCGTCGGCCAGTTTCTTCAAAAAGTCATTGCCCATTTCGGCGAATCGACACGACGCTCGCTGATACTGCCGTTCTGCCTCCTCTTGCTCTGGTTTTAGCCATGGGAGTACATAACGCCTGGCAATCTCCTGTGCCTCTTTCATCATTCGGCGTGGGACAGCGGTTGGCGGTGAACTCCTTCACCGTTTACTGCGCGATACTATGATGACTTTCGAGGTGGGGCGGAGTCAAGATCGTTGAAGCGGTAATTATCCCTCCACAACAAGTCATTGCCGGTCTCCTTTATCTCTTGCGCTTTAGGCGCGTGGATAACTTGGGAGCGTGCTTTGGAACGAGCGCAGGGCACGAAGATAGCTCGACTGCGCAAGAACCTCGAACTCGGCGACGAAGACGAAGTGCAACAGGCTGTTTTCGATCTGAACCCTGTATTCAACGGCTGGAAACGAGTGCCCGACGAGGTCATTGAACAACTGCTCACCGTTCTGCGAGACGAGAAGATGCACTCGTCTCACCTTGCATATGCACGCTCGTAGTGCTACCCCTATCCGGCGGTGCCGATACTCATCGTGAGGTCATCGCGTATTGGCACTCAGCGCTGCGCTACGTGATGATGATCCGACACGAATTCGCCTTGAACCTAATCGAATCCAGCGATTCTCCGCAACCGACCAGTACTCTAAACTCCGTGGTGCCACGTGCATCGCAACCTCCTTGGTTTCTCCCGGGCGAAGCGAGACACGATCAAAAGCAACCAGCGTCTGCATCGCGAACTGTACGCCTTCTGGGCGCTGCTCTGGTGCATCCAGGTAGACTTGTGGAACTTCGTCGCCGGTAACGTTGCCGGTGTTCTTCACACGCACAGAGATGTCCAAGCCGCTGTCCGAGGCTCGTAGCACGCGAAGATCAGAGTAGCTGAAGGTGCTATAGGAAAGCCCGTACCCAAAAGGAAAGAGTGGCTCAATCTTCTGTTTGTCGAACCAGCGATAGCCTATGTCCACGCCTTCAGAGAAGGTCGTTTTGCCTCCCACTCCCTTAGCCGAGCGCTCCGGATGGGCGGGGTCGGTCGCAGGATAGTCCTCAAGCCGTTTACCCCAGGTAAACGGCAGTCGCCCGCCCGGGCTCACTCTGCCGAGAAGGACATTCGCCGTGGCCCATCCGCCTTCATCTCCAGGCCACCACATTTGCAGAACGGCCTTCACCTTTCCAATCCATGGCATGGCGATCGGCTGGCTTACATTGAGCACAACAATTGTGTTCGGATTAACCTCAGAGATTTCGTCGACGAGTTTATCTTGTTCCCCCGGAAGGCCGAAGTTCGGTTTCCCGCGCGTCCAGAGAAAGATCACCGCCGTATGGGCGTTCTTTGCGGCGTCGATCGCCGCCTGATGGTCGCGACGCCGTTGATCGGGTGTCAACCAGTTCAAACGAATCTCTTCGGGGTTGTTCGAAGTATCGCCGCTGGCCTCCACGGTGATTTCGTGCGGACCCACCGTGAGATGAACTGAACGGCGCACATTATCCAATCCGTCGACCGTGGGGAATCCATTGTCCTGGGTCCCGTACTGGATGTCGCCATGGACAGTGCCTTTCGTCGCGCCAGTGCGACCAATCGCCTCGCCATCGATCTTAAGTACGCCGCGCGCTCCCAATGCCTGCAGATAAATCCAGTAATCTCCAGCGCCTGGTACTGTGAGCGTTCCGCTCCAGGTGAAGGTCCCATTGGACGGCAGCGACTTATGGTTGCTGTGCGTGAAATCGAGCTGCGTATCGATTGCCGTATTCCCGGCACCATCAGTACGGAGCGGGCCTGGCTTGCCGTCATGCGACAACATCGCCGCATCGATGGGCGTCCCAGTCATGTCGTCGTCCACGGCGAAGGTGATATGAGCTTCTGGTTCAATCTTCTTTAACGCATCGAAAGGGCCAATCTGTCGCTCTGTCAGTCCACCAGAGCGCTCTCCAAAGGTGCCAATTGCGGCGACCTGTCCTGCGCTTGGTCCGATCAGCGCCAGCGATTGAAGATCGTTCGGTTTCAGCGGAAGGGCCTGCTCGTTCTTAAGGAGTACCGCTGCGTCTTCGGCAGTTTTTCGGATCACTGCTGCATTTTCCTCGATATCCTGAGCCGTAATCGTGTGCTTCTGCTTGCCATCCAAATATCCAAAACGATCGATCTCATACAGTACCCGTCGCGCGGCAGCGGTGATCGTGGCCTCGGTGACGGTGCCCTCTTTCAGATCGTCACGCATCGTCTTGGAGTCTGTATCGCGGGGAAAAGCCGACAGATGCATTCCGCCCTTTACGGGTTCCTCCGGAATGCTCCCCCCCAGCATTCCCGCCAGCGCAGCCTCATTAAGTTTGGTAGGCACGACGCCGTTGGCAGGAGCCGTCGCAAAAAAGCTATGGATCATGGCAGCAAAAGGGCTGTCCGGAGGGACCGTGCCAGGCATCTCCATGTCGAGCCCCTGGTTAATAAAGGAAGCGCTATGCACTGCTCCCCAGTCCGATGTCACAAAGCCCTTGAACCCAAGCTCGCCTTTCAACACGATTTTGAGCGTGTCGGCATTACCGCATGCAAACGGCCCGTTAATGCGGTTGTAGGAACACATGATCGACGAGACTCCCGCTTTCACGGCCTCGGCAAAGGGCGCGGCGTAAACCTCATGCAGCGTCTGCTGATCCACGAAGACGTTGTAAGAATCCGTGTCATAGGCAATGTAATGTTTCGCCTGCGCCATCACGCCCTGCGACTGCGCCCCGCGAATCTCCGCGGCTCCCATGGCCCCCGCGAGCATGGGATCTTCACCGAAGGTGTTGTAGCCGCGCGCGAAAGTGATATCGCGATCAATATTGATAAAGGGCTGCAAGACGACATCGATTCCGAGGGAGCGCGCTTCGCGACCGATCACAACCCCGTTCGCTTCGGCATCTTTGATGCTGAAGGTCGCGGCAACACCCATGGTGGCCGTTTCCGCTTGTGCGGGAACTCGAGTCAATAGGCCCGGAGGTCCATCGGCGAAACGCAGAGAGGGAATGTGAAGCCTTGGGACACCCGGCAGATATCCAGCTTGTCCCTGATACACGGCAGGGTCTTCGGTCCCACCGCGGATGAGATCCATTTTCTCTTCGAGGGTGAGCTGACCCAGCAACTTATCAATGCGACCTTCATCCGCCTTCTCCGGAGGAACGGCCTGTCCCCCGGAGATACTAGTCACGATCGTGAAGGATAAAAATGCTGCCAGCCATTGCTTTCTAATCACGAGCATATCGTCATATCCTTTATTAATTCGAAATTGAAAGCTCGGCGACCTCTCGCCCAATTGGATTTCCGCTTCCAAGCTGCGCATCGCAACGCGGCAGTTCGAGATGAGTCTATCCAATCGCCGGCACAAATCTTACGTTTATGAATTGGCCAAGTCAATGAAAAGAGGCGATTTGGCTCTGTCACAAGAGAACTGTTGCTGAAAGAATCGCCGTTACACTCAGTGACCAACCCCGCCAATTCTCAAAACGTGTAATCGCGGTTACGGGCAATCTGAAGGGCTTCGGCAAGGGATTTGGCGGGGCATCTCCAGAAGCAGGCTATGCCTGGTACGCCGGCATTTGAGGGGCTTTCTTTCAGGCGGTGGCTCGTCTCTGTCGCGAATGTTTTTTTGCGGATTTCTCGCACATGGACTTGGGTTCTATCCTGATGGTCATGCAGCCGAACCGGGCGATGGCTGTGGGAATTGTGCATCCGCTCACTGCAGCTTCGCGTACTCCGCTTTCGCTTCTTTCAGGATGGGGACGTCGGGGTCGGCGGCTTTCCAGAGGGTCAGGAAATCCTGGTAGGCAGTTTTCGCCTTAGCGGTGTCGCCAGAGACAACATACGCGCGGGCTAGCTGGAGATGGGCGAGCGAGCCCAGCAGGAAATTCTGCACGACTGTGGGATGATCGAGGAACTTCTGGAACTCGACGACCGCAGCCGGGCCATTTTTTTGCACCAGACATGCCAGGCCGCGGATGTAGGCGGGATACATTGTGCTGGTTGTGGGTGGAGGAGAGCCAAGTTCGTAGGGTAGAGAGGGTTCCAGCGCGACGATCGCCCGGTCGGGCGCCTGCTGTGCCATTGCGATCGATGACTCGATCACAGGGAACCAGTACACCTTGAGATAAGTGTTGGTGGGTTCGGACTTTTGCAGCTCCTCAAGGAGAGTCTTGGATTGAGCGGTCTCGCCGGTGCGTGCCAGTGCCAAAGCCGACAGGACCTTAACGTCACGGCCAGGGGCGAGCGCCAAGGCGCGGGCGACGCCTTGCCGGGCTGCTGCCACGTTGCCTAGTTCAGCCTCGCGCAGCCCCTGATAAGCCAGCCATTGGGCGCCGGTTTCTTTGGCATCCGAGCGCACCGCGGAGTCAGAAGCCCTGCGAGCGAGGTCTCGAGCTTTTTCCAGGCGGCCGTAGTAGGCCTGGGTGTCGGCGTGGATGTTGAGCATCTGGTCTTCTTCGTTAGGGCGGCCAGCTCCCCACGCCACGTCGCGCTCCATTTCCTCCGTGTCCCCGGACAGAAATGCCAAGCTGTAAAGATCGCCCCGCAGGACTAAGTCATCGAAGTTTTTCTGCTGCGCTTCCTGGATTGTCTGGCGCGCGTCCTTGAGCCGATTCACGTAGATGTACATGTTCGCCAGGTTCCCATAGCCAGACCTTGTGGGCTCCAACTGCAGTGCCAGTTGGGTTTCCGCGATTGCTTTGTCGTATTGCCCCAGACCCGCATAGAGAAAACCCAGATTCCCGTGCGGCACGAAGTCGCGAGGGTAGCTTTTCGCCCAGAGTTCGTAGGCTTCGGTGGCCTTCTCCACTTCACTAGTCACGTTCTGAAAGTACAAGGCGGAAATGCGGTACCGCTCGCGTTCACTTACGCGATCGCGCAAGTCGTAGGCCTTTTTGGCATAGTCCGCGGCGAGACTCGCCTGTCCAAGATTCCCGTAGATAACGGCCAGGCCGGCATAGGCCATGGCGAAGTTGGGGTCGAGTTCGAGGGCCCGCTTCATAAACGGAATGGCTTCGGCGTTGCCCTTGGTGCGGCCGGTCGTGATGCCCATGCTGTAAGCCTTAAGGGCTTCGAGCGACGGGGTGGTTGCCTCCACGGGTACATCGAACTTCTGCACCGACGCGAGCGATTCGCCCAATCGGGAGCGCAGGCTGGTGGCCGCGGTGCTCAAAGCCTTGAGGACACCCTCTTTGCTGGGTGCTTCCGCTTGCTCCTTGGCCAGCGTGTCTCCGGAGCTGCAAGCGACCGCCTCCAGACCGATCACATACTGAGTGCCAAGGCTCGAAACCGAACCGGTCAAAATAGCCTTGCTTCCGGTGCGCAGGCAGAGTTCCTTTGCCACGTCGGCCGTGACGTGCTCGGTGGGAGCACGGCCCATCAGCTTCAACGTTGCGCCGATCTTGCGGTCGGAAAGAATGTTGAGGAATGGCGACTGCTCAAGATCGACCGCGAGGGCCTGCTTGAGGGTACCGTCAAAGACCGGGTCGCCGGTGGTGTTGGTGAAGTCGGTGAGGACGACTGTGTCTTTCTCGGTGAGCGGCGTAGCGTTCGTGGTTGAAGTCGCGGGGCGTGAGCGCAAGTAGAGCCCACCAGCCACCAGGGCAACGAGGGCCACGAGCGCAACCGGCAGCAAGATCTTCCAGCGTGAGCTGGGGGGTGCCACAACTGGCGCACTCGAAGACGAAGCAGGCTGGGCCGCCGCTATGCTGCCCGAGGAGGGCGACGCAGGAGGGGCCGGCGGAGTGGGGGTATCTTGCACGACCGCCACCGTCCCCGAACTTGCGGGTGCGCCGTGCCGCGATTCCGTGTCCCGCTTCAGCCGCAGCAACTCGGACCGCATCTCCTTCGCGCTCTGGTATCGCAGCTCCCGGTCTTTCTCCATTGCCCGGTTGATAATGTCTTCCAGCTTGGCCGGCAAGTCGGGATTCAAGCGCACCGCGGGCGTCGGCTCCGCGTCCAGAATTGCTTTGAAGATCACTGCAGAGCTTTCGCCCCGGAACGGCATTGCACCCGTTGCCATCTCGTACAGCACGGTGCCGAAGGAAAACAAATCGCTGCGCGCGTCCAGTTCTTTGGCCCGCGCCTGCTCGGGGGACATATAGGCGACGGTGCCGAGAGCTGAGCCAGGACTGGTGAGGTGCTGGTCGTCGATGGTGCCGGTCACAGTGTTTGATGGCACGTGCTTCGAAGCGCTCACCTTGGCCAGCCCGAAATCAAGAACCTTGGCATGGCCTCGCTTGGTCACGAAGATGTTGGCAGGCTTGATGTCTCGGTGGACGATGCCTTCCGCATGCGCTGCGTCCAGTGCATCCGCTATTTCAATGGCAAGGGACAAGATCAACTCCGTCTCCATCGGACGCCCCGCGATGCAATGCTTCAGCGTCAATCCATCGAGAAACTCCATGGCGATGAAGGCATCGCCGTGCTGGTCGTCAATTTCGTAGATCGTGCAAATGTTTGGATGGTTCAGTGCAGACGCCGATTTGGCTTCGCGCTCAAAACGGCTGAGGGCTTGCGGGTCTTTGGCTACATCGTCAGGCAGGAACTTGAGCGCGACAAAGCGGCCGAGTTTGAGATCTTCGGCTTTGTAGACAACACCCATCCCTCCACCGCCTAGCTTCTCGACGATGCGGTAGTGCGAGATGGTTTGGCCAAGCATTGACGCGAATCTTACGTGGGTGAAACGGGCAAGTCAACGAAGCCTGTGAAGTTGGCGGCGCATCAAGAGGTGTCACGTCAGGCTAGAGCGTTCCTCAGGTTTTCCCAGAAGGCGGCAGTTTCATCGAAGCACAAGTGAGTGCGAGAAAGGGTAGTGGTGCAGTTTCAAACTGCACCACCATCCGAGAAAAGAGCATGTCGCCGTCCGCATGCGGGTTCATGAAGGAGCGCTGCCAGCAACATTAATTTGAGTATGAGCTGCAAACATTTTTTCGTTTTCATGTGCTTCCTCCGAGCGAACTTGAATGGTGTTGAAGTGGCCCTTCACAGTGCTGCGCAAACACTCCGCTCTTAATCTCTTAAGCGGAAAATCTGGCAATATACCAGCATCCGGTTGGTAGTTTGTTCCGTATCTGGCCGGAGGGCGTGCAGAAAATGGGTATGGAAGGGGGCTAAACGTTGTGCTAACCTTTCCGCCCAAGTCGGCTGGCTCTGCCCGACTCGTGGGGTACTAATGGGCCCGGCACCGCCTTCGGAAATTACTCGCCTTCTACAGTCGTGGCAAGACGGCGATCAAAACGCGCTGGAACAACTCACACCCCTGGTCTATACGGAGTTGCATCGTTTAGCGCGACATTACATGGCGCGGGAAAAAGGCGGCAACATCCTCCAGACCACGGCCCTGATCAATGAAGTCTATTTGCGATTGGTCAACGCTAAGCTCGACTTGCAAGGCCGGGCGCATTTTTACGCGGTCTGTGCTCGGCTGATGCGCCGAATCCTCACCGACCTCGCGCGTTCCCGGGGCTCCCAGAAACGCGGCGGAGAGTCGAAACCCATCACCTTGGACGAAGCGTTGGCAGTCTCTCCCGAGTTGTCGGTAGACTTGATCGCGCTCGACCGAGCATTGACTCGTTTGGAGGAAGCCGATACTCGCAAAGGGAAAGTTGTCGAGTTGCGTTTCTTTGGTGGACTGACGGTGGAGGAGACAGCCACGGTTCTAAAGATCTCTCCCGACACGGTGCTGCGGGATTGGAGCATGGCCCGCGCTTGGCTGCTGCGCGAGATGGCTGAAGGAAGCCACCATGAAGCCTGAACAGTGGCAAGAAATAGAGTGGCTTTATCACGCCGCGATGGAGCGGACAGAAGATCAACGGATTGCCTTCCTGGAAAGCGTCTGTTCTGGCGATGGAAACTTGCGTCGCGAAGTACAGTCGCTCGTCACCTATGGGCAGAGTTCAGGGCAGTTTATTGATCGACCGGCATTGGAAGTTGCCGCCGAGTTGCTGACGGTCGGCGAAACCGCGGAAGACGTGTCGCGGATCGACCCGGACCGGTGGATCGGCCAAAGAATCTCCCAGTATCGCGTGGTACGGAAGTTAGCGAGTGGCGGCATGGGAGACGTGTTCTGCGCCGTCCGTGCCGACGATGAGTACCAGAAGCAGGTTGCGCTGAAACTGGTAAGTGCAGGTCAGCACTCCAGCTTCTTCATCAGCAGGTTCCGAAATGAGCGGCAGATTCTTGCTACCCTCGACCATCCCAACATCACCCGACTGCTCGACGGCGGAACGACCAATGACGGCACCCCGTACTTCGTGATGGAACTGATCGATGGTCTATCCATCGACGAATACTGCAACCGCAACCGGCTGTCGATCAGAGAACGTTTGCGCCTGTTTCTGCAGGTTTGCTCGGCCGTGCAATATGCCCACCAGCGACTCATTATTCATCGCGATATCAAACCCGGAAACATCTTAGTCACGGCTGATGGCGTTCCCAAACTGATGGACTTTGGGATCGCCAAGATCCTGAATCAAGATGGAGATGACGGTCAAACCGCTACCATTACCGCTCTGCGCGCTTTCACCCCCGGCTACGCCAGCCCGGAGCAGATCAAGGGCGAGCCCATCACCACCGCCAGCGATATTTATTCGCTGGGCGTCGTGCTCTACGAACTGCTCACCGGACGCTGCCCGTATCGTCTAGTCAGCCGCTCACCGCATGAGATGGCCCGTGCGGTCTGCGAGAGCGAGCCGGAAAAACCGAGCACGGTGGTGACGCGAGACGAGCCCGCGGAAGCTGGTGGAACCAAAAGCACGGCGGCAGAGCTGAGCGCGGCGCGCGATGCCTCACCCGAGAAGCTGAAAAAGCGCTTGCGCGGCGATCTCGACAACATCGTCCTGATGGCCTTGCGCAAGGAACCGCAACGCCGCTACGCATCGGCAGAACAGTTCAAGGAAGATATTCGCCGGCATCTTGAAAGTCTTCCGGTCATCGCTCGCAATGACACAGTCGGGTATCGCACCTCGAAATTTATCCGGCGAAACAAAGCCGGCGTTGCTGCGGCTCTGGCCGTTGTGTTGATCCTTGTGACAGGGATGGCGGTAACGGCCCGCGAGGCGCGCATTGCTCAAGCCGAACGCGCCCGGGCCGAACGCCGCTTCAACGATGTACGTAAGCTGGCGAACTCGCTGATGTTTGATGTGCATGACTCCATCAA
Source organism: Terriglobales bacterium (assembly GCA_035601995.1). Classification (GTDB taxonomy): domain Bacteria; phylum Acidobacteriota; class Terriglobia; order Terriglobales; family Acidobacteriaceae; genus JABDBE01. The sequence goes on along the minus strand of DATNNE010000127.1, from coordinate 20,622 downwards.
GGACTTGCCCGGAGCCACTCCCGCGCGGCGGATTCTGGTTACCGAAGCGCTCAAATACATCGATGGTTTAGCTCAGGAATCGAGTGGAGATGTTTCGCTACAGCGCGAACTCGCGACTGCGTACGAAAAGCTGGGCGATGTCCAGGGCAACCCACGGTATTCCAATCTTGGGGATACGGCCGGTGCACTTCAGAGCTATCGAAAAGCGTTGGCCATTCGTGAATCCGTGTTGCAGAAAGATCCTTCAGACCCGCTGCGCAAGTGGGAACTGTTCGGCACCGACAACCTTTTGGGTTGGGCCTTGCAGGAACAGGGGGACCCCAACGGCGCACTAGCCAGTTTGCGTCAGGCTGCATCCCTTGCCGAGAGCGTTGCCGCGCAGTCGCACGACCCGTCCGAATGTGATCGAAGAGCCGGAGCGTATTGGGGAATTGGTACAGTTTTGGAGGCAATAGGAGACCTGCCCGGCGCGCTCGAAAACTATCGGCGCGCTTCGGCTATTCGTGGATCGGCCCAGGGCGCCACCCCGCAGCAGTCTGCCACGCTGCGCACCCACTTGGTCGCCGACGATACGGGCGTAGCCCGGATCTTGGCGCGACAGGGCGAGTTCGATGCAGCGCTCGCCATCCAGCATGAAGCTACGTCATTGTTAGTAGAGCTGTCGAAAAACGACCCCAATAACAGCACGCTCCAAGGGTTCCTGGGAGATTCCTACTATTTCACGGGCTCCTATTTAGAGAAAAAGCGAGATCTGGACGAGGCCCTCGACAGCGATCGTAAGGCCCAGAGCATCTTCCAGAATCTTTCGGACCGTGATCCATCGAACGCCTGGATTCGCAGATGGCTGGGCATTTCCAAAAATAACATCGGTCGAGTATTGCTGGCCGAAGGGCACTCCGCTTCCGCACTGCAAACCTACCGGCAGGCGCTCGCCATTTTGCTCAGTCTTCGAGCCTCAGCCCCGACCAACACAGTCACCATCAGCGGACTTGCGAATGTGTACGCGGGCATGGGGCACGCTTACACCGCGTTCGCAGCCTCTGAGCGCAACTCATCCGTCCGAACTGAGGACTGGCGAAACGCGCGCGTGAATTACCACAAGAGTCTCGATCTGTGGAATGTTATTCGCAGCCAGGGCTCTTTGGATGCGGACGATAAGACCAAGCCGGACGAGCTTGAGGCCGAGGTCGCGAAGTGCGACAATGCCCTCGCGCGACTACATAATTCTAACTAGTATTTCTGAGGGTGCCTTCGGTTGAGCTTTTCAAAGTTAGAAAGGGTTACCTGCGATCGGTGGCGGCACGTTCAGCGATCAGGAGAAATCCTCTCTTCCCAGCTTCGTCGCCGAGGTCACGCAATTGAGCGCGTCCTCTTTCTACATTTCCCGCTTGGATCTCGATCTCGCCTAGTTCCAGCCGCGCTTCGAGCTCGCAGCGTACGCAACCCACCGCCACCACGCTCAGGAGTTCTGGCCGGATGGCGCGCTTTGCGTCGCTAAAACGATGCTGTGCGGTTCGGAGGTGAGCGTTGGCCAGCACGACATCGAAACGGACGGTTGGATCGTAGCTACTGCCTGAGAGAACGGCGGTTTGTCTGAGTAGGTCTGCAGCTTCGGCGGTTTTGCCCTGTTGAACGTTCTCGCGCGCGAGGACGATCTCAGCTTCGATTTCGGCGTCGGTTATTTTCTGTTGTCGAAACTGGTCGATGACGGACCGAAGTGTGCCCGTGTCCACTGGTCCTGCCTGCGTCAATGAAAGTTCCGCAAGCGCAACCTGATCCAGGGCGGTGTCCGTCTTTGCGCCAGTTTCACGATCGACCGAAAGCGCTTCAGAAAGGGCCTGCTTCGCGCTGACAAAATCTCCTTCCCTTAACAATGCTTTTCCAAGAGACCGCTCAGCGGCGGTATAGTCCGTCTTGGCGCCCGTCTCTTTGAGGACTGCAACTGCTTCTTGGTACATGCGCAATGCAGTGGCCATGTCTCCTTGCGTTTCAGCAATCGAGCCGAGGCTTTGCGCTGCAGTTCCAAGAACAGATTTGTTCCCCTCGCTACGAAGGTCCAGGAGTGGCTCCAGTATGCCTTTTGCTTCGCGAAACTTGCCCTGGCGCTGGAGCGACTCGGCAAGGTTGTAGGTCTCAACGTCCCTCATCCGGTTCAGTTTGGTAGAGACAGCAATGGCCTCGCGGAGAAGATGCTCTGCTCTCGGCAAGTCACCTTCGATTTCATACATCTCGCCCAGGTTGGAGAGTGCGGCTGTCAGACGAGCTTGGTCACCCTGTTTTCGGAACAGGTTTAGCGCTTGCTCGATACTGTGGCTGGCTCCGACAATGTCGCCTCGTGTCGCGAAGACCCCGCCAATGTTCATTGAGGCGACGGCTGATCTGTCCAAATCACCTGATTCGGCGAACATTCGCTGGGCTACTGTGTCGGAGTCAACAGCGCTGCTGAGATTTCCAAGAAAAAACGAAGCCGATCCGTCCAGCAGCTTCGCACGTGCCAGCAACAAGCCTGCCCCATTTACTTCCGCTTTCCTAGCCGCACTCTCGGCTAAGGTTTGTTCTCGTTTGTAGTCTCCGAGGTTTTCGGCAATCTTAGCTTCCGTAAGATCGATTCGCGGATCATCGCGCTCCGGAGAAGGCGACTTTCGCCAAGCGGCAAGTGTCGCTGCTGCTTCAGCGCTTTTGCCCACTGCGTCTTGCGCCGCAGCGAGGCTCAAAACGTAGTCAAGATTGTCTGGGTACGATCGCTGCAGGTGGGAGTAGACTTCAATTGCCCGCGCCCAGTCTCCATTCATCTCTTGATAGCGAGCCTCGGTCTGCAGCCGCGCTTGTCGCGGCAGACTACCGGCCAGATCCATCGCTTTTCGAGCCGCAGCCGTGGCCTTTGCGTCATAACCGAGATCGGACCATGCGGTTGCCAAGGCCGAATACGCCGGCGAATATTCAGGCTGCAAACGAATCGCTTTTTCAAACAGATTGGTGGCCGCTACATCGTCGTAAACCCGCAATTTGGCGAGTCCGTCAGAGTAGAGCCTGGCCGCCTCGGGATTAGAAGGCAGGGCGAGCTTAGCCTCTTCTGCCTCGGTTAAGGTCAGCGTTCCAACGCCCAGCTTTGCCCGCAGTTGTTCGCCAGCACGAGAGGCCAGATCGAACAGGTCTGACTGGGAGCCGACGACTGCAAAGCTCGCCACCGTGTCCCCGGTTGTTGCGTCCTGCGCCCGGGCATCGAGGCGAACCCGCCCGTTGCCCGCTTGTCCAATGGCGAGGTAGGAGCCGGTGATGACATAATCGCAACCCAGATCCTTATGAATCCTGGTTAAGGTATTGCTTCCATAACTATCTCTATTGGTCAGGGAGAGTTCAAGTTTCGCTCGGGCAACATCCTCCTCCGGCACCGTTCTGAGATGGTCACCGGCGGCCAGTTCCGTCGCGAGCATTTCGGTGAATGCCGTCGACAACCACACGTCCCGCGCATTTCCGGAAGCGTTCGTGAAACCCATCACCGCTACCGAGCGACGAGTAAGAGTGGCGGGAATGACCGTGGGTTTAGCCTGCGCGTCTGGCACAGGCTGATTCTGTCGGCTATAGCGATATCCAACATAGGCGACGAGCAGAACCAGGAGTAGCGTCGCCGCAGCCCAGTATGGCGAACTGCGACCCTTCACTGCTGCAATGATCGAGAACTGGTCAGATGCGACTTCGACCAAGGGGATCTCGGCGGAATCCGAAGTTGCAGCGCTCGGCGGCGCGTCGTCCGGGATTAGAGTCTCGGGAACTGGCATCTCGGAGACTGGAGTCAGCGCTTCAACGCCAGCTATAAAGCGATAGCCTACCCTGGGCAGGGTTTCGATGTAGCGCGGTTCGAGGGAAGTATCCTGCAGTGCGCTGCGTAACCTTTGTACTGCACTATTGAGGCCCGCTTCAAAGTTGACGAAAACGTCGCTCGGCCACAACTTTCGCCTTAGATCCTCGCGGGAGACAACCTCGCCTGGTCGTTCGAGGAGCATGGCCAGAATTTGAAAGGACTGGTGCGGAATCTTTAGCCGCAGGCCTGCTTTGCGAAGCTCGTGCGCGTGCAGGTCGATTTCATAGAGGCCGAAACTCAGGCGGGGAGATAAGGTTGAGCCATGCGCGCCGGACGAACTCTTATTCAAGCTTTCGGGTTCAGAATTACCAGACTCGACTGGAGACATTATTCAGGGCCAAATCGGGGGCCGGGGGTGCCCGCGTTTGTAAGTCATCTTGCAAACAGTGTAACGGGGATGTCAAGCCGCTCACAGACGGTTGTCAGCATTCGAGCAAGTATGGACTAAGTAGCTATTCGTCAGATATTTGGCCTGTGAGGTGGATGTGAGTGATATGTGATTTGTGATGATCGGGCTCTGTGGTAGGTTTGCCCAGCCATTCGGCACGACTGGCCGAAGATCAACGTTTCGCCCTGAGGGGGGCTTCATGAACCGAATAACAATTCTAACCATTTTCACTTTGCTACTCGCAGTCTCGGCACACGCTGGGCAAAAGCCGGTCGCCGTGCACACTTTGATATGCAAAGACCCGCGGGATCAGGGTACTTGTCCCATGGGAGGCGTTCCGAGTTGGATCATTCAGGCATCGGATGGCAACTTTTATGGCGTTGCCGAAGTAATAACGGAAGTCCACTCCGGAGCCCCGAATGGCGGCCTGATATTTTCCCTAACGCCCTCGGGACACTTCACGACGCTGTATAAGTTCAAACCGCAAAAAAACCTGGTCACCGGAAACGATCCCATGATGATTGTCGAAGGACCGGATGGGATGCTCTATGGCGCAACCGGCATCGGCGGGGCTTCGGACGAGGGCACACTGTTCCGCTTGAAGAAGGACGGAAGCGGGTTCCAGGTCATCCATTCTTTCTGTTCGGACAATTGTTTTGACGGATACGATCCCGAAGGCTTGGTAGCGGGAAATGACGGCAACGTCTACGGCACGACGTTCTACGGTGGGCAGGGGGACTGCGAGTGCGGCACCATCTTCCAGATCAATACGGCCACAGGAAAGTACAAGTCAGTCCAAGTCACCGAGGATGACACCAGCAGCATGGTGGCGGGACCCGATGGCACCTTCTACGGGCTCACGAATGGCCCGAATGGTCCCATCCTCTTTCACTACATCGAAGCCACCAATACGTTGCGAGAGACTCAGCTCCAATTTCCACAGGACTTGCTGGTGGGGCTAGTCCTTTTACCGAGCGTGGGTGCCAACGGGAACTTCTATGGTATTTATGAAAGCTTTCAGCAGGGCGGCGGCGGCCCCGGCCTGTTTGAAACTCAGCTCGATGGCTCCAACCTGGAGGCGTTTCCCGCGTTTAAGAGTTTTTCGGACGACCCGCTGACAAGCCCGCTCGTGTTGGGCAGTGACGGCAATTTCTGGCTAGCCATCCACCAAGGGGCCGACGAGATTCGCAACATCTCGTCGACCGACGGGAGCATAATCCAAACACTTACACCCTTCTCCCAGAAAGCTGCGGTGGGGGACTATCCGGTCGATCTCATTTCAGCGAAAGATGGAAAATTATGGGGGTTGACCGAATTTGGCGGTAAAGCTCCCAAGGGATTTTATGGGCAGGGCGTGGTGTTTCGCTTGACTCCGCGTTCGGAGCAGCCGTAGTCGTTTACTGCGACTGAGAAACAGGAACCTCTCGCGCGCAGACAAATATTTAGGAAGAGGTTAGTTGAACTAGGAGCGCATTCAAATGCCGCCTTCAAGGTTTGGTGCACATGCATGTTGCCGTGTGGAGGTTCGAATGAAAAGACCGTCGTTCGTTAAGTGGGTCGTTTTGGCTGCAATAGTGATGCTCGCAATCTCCGCGCTTTTGCCGGCACAGGCACAGACTTTCACCGTGCTGTACTCCTTTCCAGGTTTCACCGGTGATGGGTTAGGCCCGTTGGGGTACTTGGTGCGGGACGGCGCGGGAAACCTTTACGGAACGACCTTCGAAGGTGGGACAGGCATTGGCGGCGAAGGAACCGTTTTCAAAATAGACAAATCCGAAAACGAAACTGTACTGGTCAACTTCAACTCGTCGAATGGGTCATTTCCGAATTCTGGGCTAATTCTGGACAAAGACGGAAACCTCTACGGTCCGGCAAAGGAGGGTCCAGGCGGTGCGGGCGTACTGTTCAGGGTCAGTCCGAAGCGCGACGAAAAAGTGCTCTACGCTTTTCAAGGCTGCCTGAACTGTCACAGGTTAAGGGGACCTCAAGGAGCGCTGTCAATGGACAGCGCAGGAAATCTCTATGGAGCGGTCTATGCAGGCGGTCACTCCGGTATCGGATGTCCCCCCTATGACTGTGGCGCCCTATTCAAGCTGGACACCGCCGGCAAGCTGCATACGCTATACATGTTTTCGGGCGACGATGGCGACAGCCCCGCAGGACCCCTGCTGCAGGATTCAGCCGGCAACCTGTATGGCACCGCTCAATACGGTGGGAATCTCGCGTGTCCCATTGCTCCAGGGCAAGGCTGTGGAACTGTTTACAAGCTGGCAACGAGCGGAAAACTCACGGTCCTGTACACCTTCACCGGCGGGCCGGATGGAGGTCTTCCCGGATCTGCTTTAGTAATGGATAAAGCGAACAACCTCTACGGTGTGGCTGCCGGGGGCAACGGTAACTGCGAAGGCGGGTGCGGGGTCATATTCAAGCTGACCCCCGCCGGCGACTTGACGGTGTTGTACACCTTTTCAGGAGGCGCCGACGGCAACTACCCGAATGATCCCTTGGCCCTCGACGCAAAGGGCAACCTCTATGGGAGCACCGCCGGAGAATTTATTTCTGAGTTCTCTCCGTTCGGAAACGTATTCGAACTGACCGCCTCCGGCAAATTCATTGTGCTGCACAACCTGAACGGCGCTACTGACGGCCAGACGCCTTTTTCCGGACTGATCCGAGATGCTGCGGGCAACCTTTATGGTACCGCCTTTGCCGGAGGAGAGAACGGTCTCGGCCACGGCACGGTTTTTAAAGTCACGCCTGCGAAAGCACATTAAGCCGAGAAGATCGGTTGTTTGCGTTGAGCGGGACGAATGACGTTCTAGATTTCGACACGGGAGGCAGTCATGGCAGGCCCGGGACAATATGAGGGATACAAGACAGCTGAGCGGCGTGGAAGCAATAGAGTGCTGGCGTTGATTGCGCTTTTGTCCAGCCTGGCTCTGGTCCAATCGGCGCAAGCACAAACGTTCACTGTTCTTCACAGCTTCGAAGCTTCTTTTTCGTTTGATGGCGAGTACCCAGACGGAAGTCTGATCGCGGACAGTTCCGGCAATCTCTACGGCAGCACCTATTGGGGCGGTGACTATAACTTCGGTGCCGGCTTCGGCACGCTATTCACGGTGAATGCCAGCACCGGCTATTTGCAAATGTACGAATTTACCGGAACGTCCGGAGGAAACTTCGTGGACGGGGCGAATCCATTCGCCGGATTGGTCGCCGGCAAATCAAATATGCTCTTTGGCACTACCTACGACGGCGGTGCTTCTGGGTACGGAATCGTCTTTACCTTCAATCTCGATGGTAAAGAAGAGACAGTTCTCTACAACTTCGCCGGCGGAAAAGATGGAGCATTCCCTACCGGTGCCCTGATCGTTGACGCGAACGGCAACCTCTACGGCACGACGGCTGAGGGCGGCCGTTTCGGATTGGGCACGATATTCAAGGCGGGCACGGCCGGCAAGAAAAACATACTGCATAGTTTTGCTGGCGGGGCGACCGACGGACAATATCCGCTTTATACAAGTCTGGTTAGGGACGCCGCCGGTGACCTTTACGGCGTCACTGAGGAGGGTGGAACAGCAGGCGTTGGCACGCTCTACGAACTGAGCCACGACGGGACCTTTAAGTTGCTGCACAGCTTTGCGGGTGGCGCTCTAGATGGATGCCATCCCTTCGGAACTCCGTTTATCGATAAGAACGGAAACATCTATGGGACGACCTTCGGATGTGGCTCCTCGAGTTTAGGAACAGTTTGGCGAGTGCAGAAAGATGGTACTGAGACCTTGCTGCATAATTTTGCAGGAGGCAAAAAAGACGGAGCGGAACCTTTATCCGGCGTACTCGGAGACGCTGCGGGCAATCTCTATGGAAACACTGAACTCGGCGGGGCTTCGAATGAGGGAACAGTGTATGCGATCAATGCGAAAGGGAAATTAAGCCTCTTGCACAGCTTTGCCGGTTCAGATGGCGCGTTTCCCGTTGGAGGAATGGTCCGGGAGGCGCAGGGTACCCTGTATGGCACGACTTTCTATGGTGGCGACTTCTACTTTGGGACGGTGTGGCAGCTCACGAAGTAAGGCTGCAAAGGGGAGATGATGAGAATTCGATTTGCAGAGACTGGCACACGTCCCCTCTGAGGATGGACTGAAACTCGCGAGCAAGAGAAAATGAACCCTTGTTATGCGGCGTTTGGTTAGTCGTGGTGGAAATAGAAGAGGTTCCCGTCCAGATCCTTTACGGTGAATTGCCGTAATCCCCAAGGCTTTTTTTCTAGGGGATCCACGATGTTCGCACCTGACGACTTCAGTTCCTGGTACGACGCGTCGATATCTTTGGCGAACACCCAGTGAACGGCAGGTTCGAACGGCTGCTTCCTCTTCCGAAAGAATATCGCCACATCGCCGCGTGACACGGCCCCGATTTCTTTGCCTGGGTAAAGCCATCCGATCTCAAAACCGAGTGTATCTCTGTAATGCTGTTGTGCTCGTTCCACATCAGCGACCGGCAACTCCGGCACTGGCCGGCCAATTGAGCTCATTTTCTCTTTTGCGCCCACGAAGATCTCCTTTATGTAACAAAACCGGCCACGCGTCAAGTTAGGACACTACAGGCGTCGCCCTCAATTGACAACTACCGACACGGTCGCAGATACTTCGATCTGCGCATGTAGGATGCAACGGCACGTCGCCGAAGGGCAATGCCCACCTACGATCTCATCGTGAAGGTCTACATGCCCAATCTAGAGAACCTCAAAAAGCAAGCCAAGCTCATATTGCGGTGGCATCGCGAACGCCACTATCCGGTAGCCGCACAAATCCGCGGGCATTTGCCTCGTTTCGTGAATATGCCCGATTCCGAGATTCTTGCGGCGAGCTTTAAGCTCAGCGATGCACAAGAAATAGTCGCCAGACAGCAGGGCTTCGATAGTTGGCAAGCCCTGAAAGCTGGACTTTCGAAAACGAGGCTCAAGGTGAAGTCGTCGTGCTCCAAATCGTCGCCAACTAAAGCCACGATCGTCAGTGCCGAGCCGCAACTGCTCGTCACCGACATCAACAGATCATGCGAATTTTTCCGTGAGCAGTTAGGCTTTTCACTTGTATTCAGTTACGGCAAACCTCCCTACTATGCACAGGTGGGTCGCGACGCGGCGCGTCTCAACCTTAGGTGTGTCGAGCGACCAGTGATTGAGTCGGCGGTCCGTGATGGGGAGGAACTGTTGTCGGTATCTATGACCGTCGCTACAGCGGAGGAGATCAAGCTGCTCTTTCTCGAATTTCAGTCCGCTGGCGTTGCCTTTCACCAGACGCTGAAAAAGCAGCCTTGGGGCGCCAGGAATTTCGTCGTCAAGGATCCGGATGGGAATCTGGTGATGTTTGCCGGACCTGCAAGTTAAGACCCGCAAACTAACAGCTATCAAGGCGAAGTGTGCCTGGTCGAGCACACACAGTCGGCTAGTCTTATCTTAGGATTACTTCCCGCATGCCAGTGATCCGTGCATAATCGAGGAAAGGTGCGTTCCATAGAAAGTAGCGGGGCAGTCCGATTTGGTCGCCCCTCTTTTGCGTTTGCGTTTTACTGCTTGGTTAAAGAGCGACCTTATGAAACAGATTCTTGTGCTGATGTTTACTTTCCTTGCTGGTCTCTCCAACGCCGCTGTGCCTGCCGCCGTTCCTGATTCTCCAATGAAAATAGGCATCGTTGGACTGGTTCACGGTCATGTCGAGGCTTTTCTGAAGGGTGGCTCGCTGACGCCTGCCGGTGGAATTCTAAATCGCCCTGATGTTCAGGTCGTTGGGATTGTTGAGCCCGACCAGAAGCTTTTCGATTCCTATGCGCAGCGCCATCATTTGCCTGCGAGTTTGCATTTCCACAGTATTCGAGAAATGGTTTTGCAATCGCATCCGCGGGCAGTGCTGGTCTTCACTGCCCCCAGTGAACACAGACGAGTGATTGAGGAGTGCGCCGCATTGGGCGTACATGTAATGGTGGAGAAGCCGCTGGCCATCAGTTACAAAGATGCTCTGGGCATTCAGGACGCGGCGAACCGCGGCAAGATCCATGTGCTCGTCAACTTGGAAACGTCCTGGTACGCGAGCAATACCGAGGCGTTCAATCTACTGAAGCAGGGCGTTTTGGGGCCGATCGTAAAGACCGTCTTTCGTGACGGGCATCAGGGACCTAAGCTGATCGGCGTTCCCCCTGAATTCCTCTCTTTCCTCATCGATCCGAAACAAAACGGTGCCGGAGCTCTGTTCGACTTCGGATGCTATGGCGCGAATCTCATGACCTGGCTGATGGATGGTGAAACTCCGTTATCCGTAACCGCGGTAACCAAGCAGTTGCAACCGAACCTGTATCCCCAGGTAGACGACGAGGCAGAGATCATCCTCAACTATAAAAATGCCGTCGCCATTGTTCAGGCTTCTTGGAATTGGCCGTTCGCGGTGAAGCAGATGGATGTGTATGGCGGCACAGGCTACGCCAAGGCAATCGACTCTGGGCGCATCGAAGTCCGCAAGGCGAATGAGTCCGAAGGCAGGATGCTGAACGGAGAGAGCCTCACCGCGCCGTACGATGATCCTTTGCACTACCTGGCTGCCGTCTTGAACGGAGGCATCGAGGAAGGAAATAGCCTGTCCTCTCTGAGCAACAACATGACCGTGTCCGAGATTCTGGATGCAGCCCGACAGTCCGCTCACACCGGCAAGTCAGTCAGCCTGCCACTCACAAAGTGAAGCTCATTCCAAACTAGTTCAGACGTGAGCTCACTTCCCGGTCGCCAATGATCGATCCAGAAGTGGCGTTTTTGCATTACCAAGCGCACCGCACGGGCTATAATTACCGGCACTCATGGCACTCGCCTCTGGCATGAAACTTGGCCCGTACGAGATCCAGTCCCTGCTGGGTGCGGGAGGTATGGGCGAGGTGTATCGCGCCCACGATTCTCGCTTGAACCGCACGGTTGCGATCAAGGTTCTGCCCGCGTCGTTCTCTGCGGATCGTGACCGTCTGCAGCGCTTTGCGCAAGAAGCGCGGGCGGCGGCGGCGCTCAACCATCCTAATATTCTTTCCATTTTCGACATCGGCGAGGAGCAAGGTGCGCCTTATGTCGTCTCGGAGTTGCTGGAAGGTGAGACCCTTCGCGAACGGCTGCGGAACGGCCCGTTGCCCATCCGCAGAGTGGTCGATTACTCGTTACAGGTGGCGCGGGGGCTGGCGGCGGCGCACGACAAGGGCATCGTGCATCGCGATCTGAAGCCGGAAAACTTGTTTCTGACCAGCGATAACCGGGTGAAGATTCTCGATTTCGGTTTGGCCAAGCTGACGGGACCGGAAATAAACAGTGACAGCGGAGACGCTCCAACCATGCAAGTGGCAACCGAGGCCGGCGTGGTCATGGGCACCGCCGGTTACATGTCGCCCGAGCAGGTCCGCGGAAAACCGGCCGATCACCGTTCCGACCTTTTTTCCTTTGGCGCGATCCTTTACGAAATGATTTCCGGCAAGCGGGCCTTCCATGGCGAGACGCCGGCCGACACCATGAGTGCGATCCTCAAAGAAGAAGCGCCGGAGCTTTCCGAAACCGCACGCAACGTTCCCCCAGGTCTGGAACGAATTGTGCGGCACTGCCTGGAAAAGCATCCCGCGCAACGGTTCCAGTCGGCGGGAGACCTCGCGTTCGACCTGGAAGCGTTGACCAACGTTTCCGCCGCTACCAAGTCTGGTGCGCAAGCTGCGGTACAACAAGCCAGCGTGGGAAGCTCGCGTCGTTGGTTGGCCGCTGCTGCAGCTGTGATTGTGCTCGCGGCAGCCATGCTTGGTCTGGGTTGGTGGTTGGGGCGAGGCAAGGGTGCCCCACCCCTAGCGGAGTATAAGCAGATCACCTTCCGTACCGGTTTTATCGGCAACGCCCGGTACACGCCCGATGGCGGCATTGTTTACAGCGCGTCGTGGGATGGCGGCGACTTCCAGCTTTACCTGGCGCGCACGGATGACACGGTCTCACGTGAACTCGGGCTGAAACATGCAGAGCTTCTGGCGATCTCAAAGAGAGGAGAGCTTGCCGTCCGGCTCAACACCGTATTCCTTGCCGGATATGCCCGCATCGGCACGCTGGCCCGGGTTCCGTTAGGAGGCGGTACGCCGCGCGAAGTGCTGGAAAACGTGCAGGATGCCGATTGGTCAGCGGGCGGCGACAATATGGCCGTGGTTCGTTTCGTCCCCGAGAACAGCCACTGGCGCCTCGAGTATCCGATCGGCCATGTGTTGTTGGACAGCATCAATTGGCTCAGTCATCCGAAAATTTCTTCTGATGGCCGCTGGATCGCCTTTGCCGATCACGAGAATCCCGCTGGCGATGACCAAGGCTCAATCGCAGTCGTGGACATGCAGGGACACGAGAAGAAACTTTCGTCAGGATGGATTTCCGCGCAGGGGATTGTGTGGTCTCCCAAGGGCGATGAGATTTGGTTTACCTCCTCAGATACGGGCTCGGCGCAAAACCTGCGCGGAGTAACGTTGGCCGGAAAGTTGCGGACCATTACGAATGTTCCGGGAGGGATGTGGCTGCAAGACATACGCAACGGGATGCCCTTGATCCTTACCGATCAGAAACGCATTGGGCTGCGTGGCGTGTCTCCTGGCGGTAAAGAGGAACGGGAACTGGGTTGGTTGGGATGGGCCATTCCGAGCGACATCAGCCGCGACGGGAAGAAGGTTTTGTTCGAAGAGGAAGCCGACGGAGGCGGTCCGAATTACACGGTCTTTCTGCGCGACACGGATGGCTCGCCTCCGGTGCGGATCGGCGAAGGCAGAGGTCTAGCAATTTCGCCAGACAGCAAATGGGTCATAACGAAGCCGGCCAAGGGTGGCCCGCTGAGCGTGGTTCCGACCGGCGCCGGTGAAGCCCGGCAATTGACCCATGACAATGTTGATTACACCGCGGCCCGCTATCTGCCAGACGGCAAACAGTTGTTGGCGGGGGGAATCGAGGCGGGACACGGAGCGCGCGATTACTTGATCGATTTAAGCAATGGCAATGCCAAGCCCATTACGCCCGAGGGCGTTGAAGGAACGCTTCTATCCCCTGACGGCCACAGCGTCGTGGTCGTAGGACCTGACGGCGGATGGGGCATCTGGCCGTTGGAGGGAGGCGGCCTGCGCCCGCTCCCGGGAATTGACTCCCGATACTACGTGACTGGCTGGGCGCCGGATGGAGTCTCAGTGTATGTGGGTGAGAGTCATTCCCACGAGCGCACTGTGAAGATTTTTCGCGCCAACGTGACCACCGGGAAAATGGATGTCTGGAAAACCTTCGGGGATTCCCTGCCTACGGGAGCGAATGCTGGGAGCATGCTTTTTTCCAGCGATGGAAGTGCCTACGTCTACCTCTACGACCAAATCCTGTCGCAGGCTTACGTGGTCAAGGGATTGAAGTAGCCAGTACGAAAAGGATTTGTACTCCATGGAGCAGTTGCACACCACATGATTCGTTGCTGTTTTCCGAGCTGTAAAACCAAACTCCGCTCGATTCGTACTTCTTACCCCGAGGCCCGAACCTCGGCGTAGCGCACAAGGGACAAGATGAAATTACTCTCGACACTTCTGATGTTGGCTGCGCTGGCTGCCACCACTGCATTCGCGCAGATGAGCCAGCCGATGGTCAGTGAGAACACGACAAAGATTTCCGACCACGTGTGGGCGATCATGGGCTTCCCCAATATCGCAATAGTCGTCGGTAGTCGTTCAACCCTCGTCGTCGACACGGGCTTGGGCCCGAAGAATGGAGCGATCGCCGCGCACGTGGCCGCAAAACTCGGACCCAACAACTCGAAGCTCTTCCTCACCACCACCCACTTCCATCCGGAGCACGCTGCTGGTGAACCCGGCTTTCCTCCTGGCACCATCCTGATCCGCGATGTGGTGCAGCAGCAGGAAATGGAAAAGCACGGCCAGGAGATGATCGATATGTTCAGCCAGCGCTCGCCGCAGAATAAAGAGTTGCTCGCGGGTGTTGTATTGCGCCCGCCCGACGTGATTTTCGACCGAGAAGCGACGATCGACCTTGGCGGTGTTACGGCTCGCCTGCTCTGGTTCGGCGGAGCTCACACCAAAGGCGACGAGCTGACCTTCGTTGAACCGGACCGCACGTTGATCTCGGGCGACATAGTGCAGAACAAAACCACGCCGAACATCTTCGGCGATGGCGGGACTCCTGCAAGCTGGCTTGCGGTGTTGGAGAAGGTAGCCGCCCTCGACGCCGCACATGTCTTGCCCGACCATAGCGCTCCCGGCGATGGTTCACTCGTGGCCGCGGAAGTGAGCCTGATCTCCGAGATTCGCACGCGGGCGCTCGCGCTCAAGCGCCAAGGCGTATCGCCCGATGATGCCGGGAAACAAGTCAGCGCTAACCTCAAAGCACAGCACCCCGACTGGCCCAACACCAATGCCTCCGGATTCGTCCAAAGCGTCTATGCAGAACTTCCGTAGAAAGTTCTACTTCTTTTGGTAGTTAGTGTTCTGAATCTGGATCGTCAGCTGTTTCTTGACGCCGTTGATCGTCTCTGCCGCTACAGAATTCGGCCCACCGGGAATCTTACCAAACTGGACAAAGACGGTGACCGCGTTACTGGGATCATCCAGATAAGACGCAACGGATATGCTTGCCAGACTTTTCTCCGCCTTGTCGATGACCAGCGTCATATTGTCACCCTTCTTGATGTAATTGGAAATGACCATGCGGTATTGCCCCTCAGCCCCCGGCGCAGGCCCGATCATGATGTTCCCTCGCTGAACGGCTTGCTCGAGCAAGTCCTTCTCAGGCGGAACATACTGCTGAATCAGTTCCTTGATCTGATCGGAGTATTCTTTGAATTCCTCCTTCTTTTTTTCTACGATATGCCTCTTTAGCGGGCCGCCGTGTGGTTCAGTGTTAGCCGGAGGGTCAAGAGAAGTTTTTTGAGGTTTGCCATCCGGCCCGAGTTGCACCCGGAAGTGCTCCTGCTTCTTTTGCTCGCCCTTAAGGATGGTGTTCACCTGTTCCTGCCAGGTATATTGCATAAGCTCTTGCTTGTTGGTTGCCACCGTTTGTTTCATTTCAGCGACCCGCTTCTGCAGGTCGGAATCTTGCGCAACTGCCGGGGCCGAGCAGCATACGATGGTCATGAATACGAAGAGGAATTTCGCGTGACTAGTCTGTATTTTGCTATTCATATAAATATCCTTAGTTTGATCGGGCAGATTTTGCCCTTCTATTTTTGCTTGGGTGGATAGTTCTTTAGAAGTTTTGCCATGGCCTTATCCAGGCGCTGTTGGTTCTTTTGCTGATTGGAGCTGGGGTCAAGCGTCTTGGTGGCAGTTCCTGTCCAGACCAACTGCTTCGTCGTCGGGTCATACATATCGAGCACCAGCGTTCCTACGCTGATCGTCGAACTCGTTGCCGTTCCCATCCCACCGCCCCAACGAATGCCGCCGCCCATTCCGAATGCGTTCAACTGCTTTTCCTTATCCACGGCAATCTGGTAGCCGATATAAAGGCTGGCCTTATCGTCAAGAATCTTGGTTAGCCCTTTCGAAGCCAATTGGGAGTCAACCGCCTGCTTGATTTGAGCGTCAACAATCTGATTGGGGTGTGCGCCGCCCTCGATACTGCTCCACTTATAGGTGTGAAATTTCGAGAAATCGGTCCCCGGCATGAAGTTGTATCTCACGTCTTGCGCGGACAGGGATCCTGTCACGAATATCAGCGCACCAACCAATAGCAACGAAAGCTGCTTAAGAGCTCGTCTTATTTGCATTTTCTGCCTCCTTCTGTTTCTCCTGAATTTGAACTGACCCACGTCTGTTCTCGCGCGCACCATCAGTCCGAAACGATCTCTTAGGCGTGCGTGGGACTGTATTTTTCCGCGTTCGTCGTGAATTCTGCGTGCCCATAACTTACCAGTACCTTGGTCAGTTTGCGGACTAACGAGCGGTCTGCCGCATCGCGCAGTACCGGTATACGCGCCGCGATCGCATAGGGCGCCATACTTGCGGCGATCACGATGCCAGCTACCGCCGCGGCAACGTAGTCACCCAGGCTAACCCGGACTCCGATTTTCGCCGCTGCCTGTTTGCCTCCCCGCATGAGGTTTGAAACGAAAAATACTTTGGAGAATCCGCGCTCGAGCCATGCGTGGAAGCGGCTACGCCACGAATGGTCCGAGATGAGATCCGTGGTCATGGTCGCGTGGACGAGAGCTCTGCAGGTGTCGTCGAATCCTTTTCGAAGCGTGGCGAAGCGCGTCAACATAATGTTGACAACGCCCTGCGGCGTATCTTCAAGCAAGTCCTCGGGCAGCCCCAGCAGGAAGCACCGGTAGCGGGCCAGTTCGACGCGCGCTCGCTCCGCAGGGGTGAACGTCGTACGGCCCTGACGAAGCGCCTTTAGAGCCAGCGGGAAGACCGACGTAAGGCCTGCCGGCATCTGGTCGACTTGGGGAATCGGAATGCCGTAAGTTTTGACATCCCAGTGCTCGCCGCGGTGAAGAAGGTTGAACCGCACCATCGAATGCATGAGACGGACCATGGCTGCGGATTTAAAGCCTGCGCCATAACGCTCAAGCGCGCCGGGCATGACCGTGGTGGTGAAAAAAGTCGCGGTCTCGTGCACGCGGCGTCCTGCTGTCTTGTTGGCCAGAGAACCGGTCAGGGCCATCGGCAACGCAGAATACTTGTTCATGAAGGTTCCGATGAGGCCGCCCCGGATCACGTACGGGGCTCTGTGGGCGTAAGCATTGCGCTCCACCCTGGCGCCCTCTTCGATCAATTTCATGTCCAGCCACGCGGGAAAGCGTTCCATTTCCCGGATGAAGCCGGCCAGTTCCGGCGGCGCGGACGGAACGTTTTCCACTCCATGGTCGCAGGCGTCCTGCAGCATCAGGATAAGCCCGTGGTTTCCGTGCTGCGGTGTGAGGGCGGCGTATGCGTCGGCGACGGGATCTCCGTGCCAGGTGTAGGCCTTGATACGAGCCACCTGCTCTTTATTGGCGAGCAGTTCCGGGCGGCGCGCGGCGAACTCCGGAGCAAGCTCGGTCTCATCGCCGGGCTCTGCTGCGAAGCGCTCCGGCATGATCGAAAAATCCACGCGACCATAGATGGAAGGAATCTGTGCGGCCTGGGCCGCGACCTTTTCGTTCAGTTCCGTAATTGGAGTGCTCATGTTTCATGCTCCTGTGCGCCAGGGATTCGATCGGTACGGGCGCAATATCTATCAACCGATAGATAGATTTCTATCATATGATAATATTTAAATGCAAGGGGAAATTTCAGCCTTTGCGTGCCCCCGGAAAAAAGCAATCCAAGGCGCGGATCTGGTCGCGCTACAAAGTCGGGAGCAGACTCTACTCGGGGTGGGGATAAAAAGCAAATGTCGAAAACCATTACAGCGAAGAGAAAAACGGCAAAGGTAAGAGCGTCCGCGAACGGCGGCTACCTGAAGGGTGAAGAAACTAAGGAGCGCATTCTCAATGCGGCGCTGGAGGAGTTTGGCGAGGCTTCTTTTCTGGCCGCGACGACGCGCAGCATCGCCGAGGCCGCCGGTGTAAGCCTGCCGACGCTGCAATATTACTTTGGCAGCAAGGAGGGCTTGTACCTCGCCTGCGCGGAGGCCATCGTCGCACAATACCGCCGCAACACGACGGGAGCCTCGGAGGCAGCTGAAACCTTAAAAAAAAGTTGTGCGCCCGAGACGGCTCGCGCTCACCTGAAAGCCATATTCGTAGCCTTGGCCGAATTCTCGATAGGGTCGCGGAAGGCGGCACGATGGACGCATTTCGTAGCCAGGGAATTGCGCGAGCCTGGTCCCGCATTTGAGATTCTTTATGCGAATCTCTGGCGGCCGGGGGTTGAGATCACGGCACGACTAATAGCCTGCATCCTGGGCAAGCTCGAGAACGATCCCGGCGCGCGCATTCAGGCGTTGCTGCTCATCTCGAGCCTGCTGGTATTTCAATCCGGACGCAGCATGTCTTTGCGGGCTATGCACTGGACGACCATCGGGCAAAAAGAACTGGCGATGGTCCTTTCCGGTCTGAAGGCTCAGATCGATGCGATTGGCCGCGTTCCGTCGTGACAGCCTGATCCCTGGGGTTGGAGACAAATCGGCGCTGCGCGCATCGATGGTTCGGAGCGTACAGGCTGGCTGTATCATTACCAATCATGCCCGACAAGCTCCGCTGGGGAGTTCTCAGCACCGCCGGCATCGGTCTCAAGAAAGTCATCCCCGCCATGCAGCAGGGCGAATACACGAGCGTTGTCGCCATCGCATCTCGCGATCTCGCCAAGGCTCAGGAAGCAGCGGCGGCCCTCGGCATTCCCACGGCTTACGGATCGTACGAAGAACTTCTCGATGATCCCAATATCGATGCTGTCTACAATCCTCTTCCCAATCAGTTGCATGTCCCCTGGACCATGAAAGCCGCCGAAGCCGGCAAGCATGTTCTCTGCGAGAAGCCTCTCAGCCTGACAGTGGCGGAGGCCGAATCTCTCTTCGCTGTCCGCTCTCGTACCAGGGTCAAGATCGGCGAAGCCTTCATGATTCGTAGCTACCCGCAATGGCTGCGCCTTCGCGAACTGCTCGACGAAGGCCGCGTTGGCGAGCTGCGATCCGTCCTCGGTTTCTTCAGCTACTTCAATATCGACCCAGCCAACATTCGCAATCAGGTCGAATGCGGTGGGGGCGCCCTCATGGACATCGGCTGTTACCTTGTCCACGCATCGCGCTACGCATTCGCCCAAGAGCCCACGCGCGTCGTGGCCCGAATCGATCGCGATCCCAGGATGCGTACCGACCGGCTTACTTCAGCGATTCTCGACTTCCCCCGCGGCCAGTCCATCTTTACTTGCAGTACGCAGTTGGTCCCCTACCAGCGCGTCCACTTTCTCGGCACGCGTGGACGCATCGAACTGGAAATCCCTTTCAACGCACCGAAGGACCGCCCTACCCGCCTCTTCATCGACGACGGAGGTGACCTCTTCGGCAAAAGCATCACCACGGAAACCTTCTCCATCTGCGATCAGTACACCCTACAAGGCGATGCATTCTCCAGAGCCGTTTTGGAGAACACGGCAGTGCCCGTCCCCCTCGAAGACGCCGTGAAGAACATGGCCGTAATCGAAGCCATCTTTCGGTCTGCCAGCTCAGAGCAATGGGAATCCCCAAGGGGATGAAGGTCTAAGGCGTTGATTCAAGAGCGTTAGCTGTTCCGCCCTCCTGGAAGGCATCTAATATTCTAGAGGTGTTTGTATGAAGCGATTTTCTCTGGTGGCGATCAGCTTGATTGTGCTGGCGGCGATTTCCTCCCTGGCTGCGCCCAATCCGAGTACCGCAAAAGTGCCAGCGTTTCCGGGCACTCTGGCGAATGCACGCTATGTCTACGTTGCCTCCTATGACGGAGATCAGTTCGAGCCGAACCTGCTTCCGGAAGATCGGGAAGCGATCAACACTGTGCAGAACGCCATTCAGAATTGGGGCAAACTGATGATTGTGTATAAGCCCTCCGACGCCGACATCATCATCCTGGTGACGAGCCGCCCTTCCGAAGATCTGGTAGCCGTTTACGATGCGCACCTGTGGCCGAGGGGCAATTTTCTTTGGCGCGCAATGGGACAAGACGGTCTTCAGCCCGGCGAAACTCCCCTGATCACGCAATTTGAAAAGGGGTTCGAGAGCGTGCAGAAGCACAAGTAAGCTTGCAGTTTTCTTAGTCCTTTCATTTATTTTCTAATCACAGCACTCTTCGCTTCTTATCGAGGGGTTGCTCGCGATTACCAACCCATTTGGCGCATCCGCTCAAGGATGAGCGCGCTGTATTTATTCATGCGCTCGGGCCGTCGCTTCAGGGGAGCCGGCAGAATCGCGGCGAGCCGCGCCGCCTGTTCCCGACCGACATTTTGAGCCGCGGTCGCGTCGTAGTAACGACACGCCGACTCTGCACCATAAATACCAGGACCCCATTCGACGACGTTGAGGTAGATCTCTAGAATGCGCCGCTTGCCGAGGACGAATTCGGCCACCGGTACCAGGGTGAATTCTGCACCCTTGCGGAGGACTGAGCGGCCCGTTCCGAAGAATAGGTTCTTTACAAGTTGCTGCGTAATGGTGGAAGCTCCGCGAGTGCGATCGCCTTCCAAATCGTCTTCGGCATCGATTTGGATCTCGTGCCAATCGAATCCATGGTGCTGGTAGAAGCGCGCGTCCTCTGCCGCGATTACAGCGTGCTGAAGATTGGGCGAGATTTGGCTGAGCGGAACGAATTCGTAGCGTTTGCGATACGGCGTGTCGTGAATCCAGGACTGCAAGCGGCGCTGCATCTGCACCGCGGTTGTTGGTGGG
>DATNNE010000126.1:0-62734 GCA_035601995.1 Terriglobales bacterium | reverse complement strand
ATGAACCGCAGAGATTTACCGTCTGCATGCCAACGGTAAATCTCAATCCGCTCCCTAAGGCTCAACTGTTCATAACTCCTTTTTTCCATCGCAACACCTTTGTACGGTGTTGCACTTGATTCGTGAACTCAAGAGGGACCTTGCGTTTTCCCACCACGGCCGTCCCGAGCGGAGCATCGTGATCGGTTTTTTCAATCGCAAAGCGGCGTGAAGGGATCTGCTTCATGGGGCTTCCGACGAATGATCAGGTCAGGATTCTATGAAGGTGTTCGGCCCCGGTGGTCCACCCAAACGTGGTACTGTAAGCAAACACGAGGACACAATGTCAAAACATGATACCGCCACCAAACGCCATCGACGCCCAAAGTCGGCGAAGCGTATCGACTACACGGCACGCACCATGGCCGCTCTGAAAGAACTCGAAAAAGCCGCGAAGCTACGAACCAAGCCTGCCTAGCGAAACCTCGCCAAAATCTGTCATCCCGAGCGGAGCATTGCGATTGGCCTCTTCAATCGCAACGCGTAGTCGAGGGACCTTGCTTGCGGGGCTACGATGAACTACTGCTTCGCGAAAACGCCGCAAGGAGCGAGTTCCCAGTGATGCACCATAACGGTGTATACTGGTGCAATCATGCCAATGGCAAAACGACATGCTGCAAAATCAGCCCGCGCAAAACACGTCCGGCGAAGCGTAACCTTGCCGGCCAAGGTCGCCAGACAGGTCGAGTCCCTGGCCAGGCAGCGCGATCTGAGCGACAATCGCGTGCTGGTAGAACTCATCGAGCAGGGAATCGAAGCCCAGCAGCAGAAAGAGAAAGCGTTCTTCCAGTTGGCAGAACGCTTCCGCGCCGCCAACGACCCAGAGCAGGTCAAGCAGTTGGGCGATCAGTTGGGACGCTTCGTCTTTGGTGAATAATGACTGCGTTGACCGAATGAAGATCGAGACCTGGTCTGGGTTCCCCGCCCGCATTCGCGATCACCTGGTCGAGCGCATGCATGACCGCAGCATCGGTCTCGAGGACCTCAACCAGTTGCGGCTTTGGATGGAATCCAAGCCGGACGTCCCCGACGGCGCGTGGTACAAGGACTTTGGCTCGTTCAAGCTCTGCGGCGAAGGCAAATATCCCAAGACGTTTCTTCTCGCGGGCCAGCTGGCGAAAGGGCAGAAGCTTTAGCAGAAATGATTGAATTGACCAGAGCTTACCTGCGGCGTAAAATCCGGCGCACAATGCAGGACAGAAAGTAAATGTATTCTGGATTGGCGCTAACGTCTTGTTCGATTTGCAAACGGGCAAGACTACACAAGTGCTTTTACTGGTCTATCGTGCGGAAGATGCTTCTACCTTTAACAAGCAAGACGCAGAGGCGTACTTGTCATTTGTGCAGGCCCGAGCCACCAACATAGCGTGGTCGATCCAAAGGTCGCCAAGCGTGGGCGACGGTCGTTTCGTCATTCGAGGTGAGCAGAATGTCGAGCTCTAGCGGCCCGCCGATCCCCTCTGCCCCTACTGGCGGCGTCCTTATCTCAGGCTCTGGAAATACCGTTAACGTTGGAGGAAACTTTCAAACACAGACCACCTCAGTCCGCCACTGGTATACGCAACGCATGGACGCTCATAGGTGGTTCTATTGGATTCTCCGCTTCATTGTTGCCGTCTTGGCAGCGGCAGCTTGGGAGTCTCGGGCCTGGATCATGCATTTCGTCAAATAAAACTCGGGAGGTGGCTGGCCCACCTTTGCGTTTTCTTGCAAAGGCGGGACGACGATGCCATCCCAGCTCTTGTCGTTCAGATGACAGTGGCGGGGAAGCGCAAGCCCCTCTACTACGCTCGGGATGACAGATTTTGGTGGAGTGGGCTGCACTTCGGGTGCGCGGCGATCCCGACAACTTGTCTCGGACAAGGGAAATTCAACCTCAACTTCAACGGCGCCGACAGGAGTGTCCGCCCTACACAGAGCTCAGCCGAAGGTGAGGCCGTCGGGCTCGCGCAGCAGGTGCCAGGCTTCGCGGTAGTGGGCGTAGATGTGGGCTGCGGTGCTGTTCCTTGGGGTGAAACATGAGCGCCTGGCTTTTGCCAGTCGCCTCTCCTGCCGTGCAGACGATTCGCTGAGTGAAGACTTGCGACAGCTGCGACGTGGTTTAGAGAAGTCGACACCAGAGCCTTTTCTCCGATGGAAATGAGGTTAGAATATGCGAGCCAGAGATTGCACCCGGGCGCATGCCAACTTGGAAACCGGGATGCAATCAGGCATGCATCCAAGAGTGGAGGAGATTCTTAATGGCAAATCAAGAGAAAACCAAGTGCGCGCATATCCCGTGCAAGTGCGAAGTTCCACAGGGTCAAAAGTATTGTGGGGAAATTTGTCGGGATGCGGGAAGCGAAGACGTGGAGATCGCATGCGAATGTGGTCACCCAGCTTGCCCCCTCATCGTGTAGACGCGGCGGCTGGCCCACGTTTGGGTTTCTTGCAAAGTGGGTGGCCCACTCAAGCCGTTCTTTGGCTTGAGTCGGGCAGCTTCGCCTCTGCACAGAGTCTTCCTCCTACACAAACTTCAGCCGAAGACCAGCCCGTCGGGCTCGCTCAGCAGATGCCAGGCTTCGCGGTAGTGGCCGTAGAGGTCGCGGCGGTCCGACCCCTTCGGACGAAACATAAGCATCCGACGATCCACCACCTCGCGCACCGGCACAATGAACCAGGTTTTTTCCGAAATAATGTAGACCGCGATGAAGTCAACCTCGGACGCAAGGTACGGTCGTTTCCCCCTGCCCTGGCTGCGACAAACGTTCACCGCATACAAGCCCTTTCTCAGATGGGCGACGGCCTTTACCTGCACCCGGTAGATGTTCTGCCCTCCTTGCACAATGAAGTCAAAAGGATGCATCGTGCCGTACGGTTGGGCCACCATGAGCCCCAGCTCCGTCGCCTTGTGCAAAAAAGCAACCTCCCCAAGATCGCCGTGTCGGCGAGCTGCCAGCCCGCTTTGCCGGTCCACTTCCCGGACAGGGATATCCTCCGACGCTGGAGTGCGTCGGACGCCCCTGTCTTTGCGCATGAATGATGTCGCTGAAGGAAAGCTGCCGGAAAAAGAAAAGGCGCAAGCTCGAGAGCTTGCGCCAAACTTTGTCTCTACTTCTAGAATAACAACTCCAGAAGGAAACTATGACATGCTTTTCACATTTATTTTGTGCGTCGAATCAGCAACTTCGAGGGAATTGAGGGGTCTAGGGGGCTTGACAAGATTTCGGGAGAGTCCCGCAACGGCATGGTCTTTCCAAGCCTGGCGCCCTCTGCTAACATTTCCTCATGGCAACGGCGAAGCAAAATCGGCGGCGCGGCGGCGCAGTTTCGGATCCTCCTGCCCGCAAGCCACCAACCTCAAAAACTGGGTCGCTACGGAAGCTGTACGCTCGCCTCGAAAAGACCCGGCCCGGCTCTGAAGAATCCAAGCGCATTTCCCAGGAAATCGTAGACGCGATCGGATAGTTCATGGCGGCCGTTAAGATCAGGCCACCCAGGGACGCCCGGTGTCGCGTCTATCGTGACCATTTGCGCGAGCGAGTTGACCAGCGGCAATTCCTCGCGCCCATGGCGATAGAATTGGACGAGTGGCTAAACAGTAATCCCGAGGCGCCCGACCACGGAGAAGCTCCAGACGGCTGGCACAAGATTTTCCACTCCTTCACCATCTGCGGTGAAGGCGAATGCATTAAGACGCTGTTCACCATCTATGCTCCAGGAAAGCCCAGACGGGGAAGTGTCGATTTGGATCAATGGGAGAAGCAGCACTAGAGCTGAATAATCCTGCACACGCAAACAATCACGCCCCGGGTTTGGCTTTCGAAGTTTCTGATATGGTCCGTGCTATACTTCTAGGTCGCCTGCGGTTTGGTTCGAGGCAATCCCGAGGGTAATTCTGTGATCTCCTCTACGGGCGCGTCCTTTATAGTTGGCATCAGCGGAATCAAGGTCGTCGTAATCAAGACCAGCTCAAATTAAAGTTTATTGAACACGAGGTATTTCCATGTCCGGGCACTCAAAATGGGCCACAATCAAGCATAAGAAGGGCGCGCTGGATGCCAAGCGCGGCAAGATTTTTACCCGTCTGATTAAGGAAATTTCGATTGCCGCCAAGAATGGCGGCGGAGATCCAGACACCAACCCGCGCTTGCGTGGAGCCATCCTCGCGGCCAAGGCCGAAAACATGCCGCAGGATAACATCAAGCGCGCGATTCAGCGTGGTACGGGCGAGTTGCCAGGCGCGACCTACGAAGAGTTCTCGCTCGAGGGCTACGGCCCCGGCGGTGTCGCGGTTCTGCTCGACATCAATACCGACAATCGCAATCGCACGGTCAGCGAGATTCGCCACGTCTTTGGCAAGAACGGCGGCAATATGGCGGATGCTGGAGCGGTATCGTATATGTTCCATAAGAAGGGCGATATCGTGATTCCAAAGTCAGCCATTAAAGAGGATGACCTGATGGCCGTAGTCCTCGATGCCGGCGCGGAAGATTTGCGCGACGATGGCGAGAACTGGGAAGTCTTGTGCGAGACCTCCGCCTACGAAGCCGTTCTAGAAGCCGTAAAAAAGGCCGGAATCGAACCCGCAAGCAGTTCGGTAACTATGATCCCGCAGAACTACATCAAGCTGGAAGGGCCCGCGGCCGGCACCATGATTCGACTGATGGAAGCGCTCGAAGAGCACGATGACGTGCAGAACGTACACTCCAACTTCGATATCGATCAGAAGTTGCTGGAAGAGGTCGTTGGCTAGAGGCTTTCGAACCTGGAAATCAACCACCCCATTCTGATTACCGGAGGAGCCGGTTTCATCGGCTCCAATTTCGTCTTGCAATGGCTTGCTGCTGAAGGCACCCCGGTTGTCAATCTGGACAAGCTTACCTATGCCGGAAATCTTGGGAATCTGGAAAAGATTTCGGCGGATGCGCGCTACACGTTCGTGCATGGAGATATCGCTGATCGAAAACTGGTTGGCGATCTTCTGGGGCGCTGCCGTCCGCGGGCAATCGTGCACTTTGCAGCCGAGAGTCACGTCGACCGCTCCATCCACGGGCCGGATGATTTTGTGCGCACGAATGTGAATGGCACATTCAGCCTGCTGGAGGAAGCGCGAGCTTATTGGACAGAATTAGGGCAGGAAGAGAAGTTGCGATTTCGTTTCTTGCATGTTTCCACCGATGAAGTTTACGGATCGTTGGGTGCCAACGACGCGGCCTTTTCGGAAACGACTGCTTACTCGCCCAATAGTCCATACTCGGCGACCAAGGCGGCTTCGGATCATCTAGTTCGCGCTTACCATCACACTTACGGAATGCCGGTTCTCACGACGAATTGTTCGAACAATTATGGGCCGTATCAGTTTCCCGAAAAGCTGATTCCGCTGACCATTCTCAATGCCATGCATGGCAAGTCGATTCCGGTTTATGGGGATGGCCAGAATGTCCGCGACTGGTTGTATGTGGCGGACCACTGCGATGCGATCCGCACCGTTCTCGCTCGCGGAAAGATCGGCGAGACTTACAATGTGGGTGGACGAAACGAGAAGCCGAATCTTCGGATTGTGCATAGTATTTGCTCGATTCTTGATGAGTTGCGGCCCGAAGATCCGGTTGTGCCACACAGCAAGTTGATTACATACGTCCAGGATCGGCCAGGCCATGACCGGCGCTACGCGATGGATACGCGCAAGATCGAGCGGGAGCTGGGCTGGCAACCTCGCGAAACCTTTGAGACTGGGATCCGCAAGACGGTGGAGTGGTATCTGGCTAACGAACCCTGGATTCGAGAAGTGACAACGGGACATTACCGGGAGTGGATTGCGACGCAATACTCGGTGTGATCCGGAAGCCGTGCGGGATTCGTGGGTAAAAATTCCCTGCCACGACGCAGGTATAGCGGGCTTGCAGAGATCCCTCACTTCGTTCGGGATGACAGCGTTGTAGAACAAGCAGCAACGACGACGAATGCCAACTCAAAATTCCAGTTCACATTACAAAGGCATCATTCTGGCTGGCGGATCGGGCACCCGGCTTTATCCTGTCACCCACGCGGTGTGCAAGAGTCTGCTGCCGATTTATGACAAGCCCATGATTTACTACCCGCTGTCCACTCTGATGTTGACTGGGATAAGGGATATTTTGCTCATTTCCACGCCGGAGGACGTGCCGCGGTTCCAGCAGTTTCTTGGCGACGGATCGCGCTTCGGTTTGAACTTTGAATACGTGGTTCAGCCGCGGCCGGAGGGCATTGCGCAGGCGTTTCTGGTAGGCAAGGAATTTATTGGTTCTTCGTGTTGTGCGCTAGTTCTCGGGGACAATATTTTTTACGGGCACGATCTGGTGAAGTGCGTTCAGGAAGCGAGCGCGAAGACAGTGGGCGCAAGGGTATTCGCGTACCCGGTCCAGGATCCCGAACGTTATGGCGTGGTTGAGTTCGACTCCGAAGGCAAGGCTCTGAGCCTGGAAGAAAAGCCGAAGGTTCCGAAGTCACGCTACGCCGTCACCGGACTTTACTTTTACGACGGCCAAGTCGTGGACATCGCAAAATCGCTGAAGCCCTCTGCGCGCGGCGAACTGGAAATCACCGACGTCAACCAGCAATACATGAAACAGAAGCAATTGGACGTGGTCGTGATGGGCCGGGGCATGGCATGGCTGGATACCGGAACGCACGAGTCGATGCTCGAGGCATCTTTATTTATTCAGACGATCGAAACTCGGCAGGGGTTGATGGTTGCGTGTCCGGAGGAAATTGCTTACCGCTTGGGATACATCGGGGCCGAACAACTCGAAACGATGGCAGCTGCGATGAAGAAAAATCGGTATGGCGAGTATTTACTGCAGTTGCTGAGAGAAAAAGTTTTCTGACGATCGCAAGATCCGTCGGTCAGGCTACGGAATTGCGGCGGTTGCCTGGTTTGAGTATGCGCTCTCCGCGTTACTGGCATCGACGGCTGTGGTCACGTAGTAGTAGGTCTGTCCGCTCTGCACAGAACTGTCCGTATAAGCCGTGCTGGTAGTGGCCGACGGGTTGAGCTTGCTATAGGGCCCGCCTGCGGCAGTGCCGCGATAGACGTTGTAGCCGATCACCTGCGAAGTGCTCGCATCCCAGGAAAGCGCCACGCTATGCCCGGACTGAGACTGCTGGGTACCGTCTCCGGTCAATGTTTCCGTGGTTGGGGAGTTGGTCGCATCGCTGTCAAACGCGATGGTGCCGGGCGTACTTCCGGCCGCTTGCGGAGCGAAGGTGACGGTGAAGGGAACGCTCTGTCCGGCCGGCACGGTAACCGGGAAGGTGATGCCGCTGACCGAATATCCCTGACCGTTCCAAGCCGCGGACGAGACCTTAATGTCAGAACTGCCGGCGGTCAATGTCCCCTGCTTGACCACGTTGGCGCCGACGGCCACATTCCCAAAACTCATCGTCGCAGGCGCTACCGCGATCTGACCGGCACCTGCACCTCCGCCCGTACCTCCGCCCGTAGATTGTTTCGAAGCGGAAGAAACGCCTTGACAGCCAGCAAGGGCTAGGATCGTAGGCGCCGCTAAGAGGCAGCCCAGGCGACGCAACCGGAATGTGATAACTCCCTGGTGCACGTAGCAATTATCTGAGCGAACCTTAATGTTCGTCTAGAGGCCCCTAAGCCCTGACCTCTGTCAGATTCTGGCTGCTACTTTGGTAATCCCAGTTCGCTAGCGTTGCGCTCTGCGTTGAGACCTTGGTATCGAGGTAGTTACTTATGGAAAAGTGCTTCTTATTGTGCCGCATCCAGCAAGAATCATTGTGACTTCGAGTGCCGTCCGTCGGCGCGAGGAATCCGCATTTTCGTGACTCCAAGAGACAGCAGATTCCTCGCTTTGGAATGACAATTTGGTTGAGCTATCACAATATTTTGCAATTCTCAGAACGCGAGGAGGTAACTGGATGGTTTGAAAATGGCGTGCAGTGCCTACCATCGGGTCAAGCCAATACCTAGGTGCCGGACGGTAACCACTTCTCGGGTTACCATCGGGATTACTAAAGCCCGGTTGAAAGGTACTTCTAGGCCATGTACTCCTGGGGCTCCGCAGGCTAGTCTTGCTTTACTGGTTGCGCTGCTGGGACCGAGTTGCTTTTTCAGCGCAGGCTTTCCCGATCGCCTTGGAGGCATTATGAAGTCGGCATTCTTCACCGTCTTATTGCTCGTAGGCGCAGCGCAAGCACAACAGAGCTTTCTGGCCACCAACCCTTTGCCGAACGCTCCGAGCACGCGGAAATTCTGGAGCGCGGAGAACAAGGTTGATTTCTCGATTCTGGCCGGACAGATCACGGTCGACGCCATTACGACCCAGCACGGATTGAGTGAAGGCCTGCGGGAGACCAACCCAATCCTGCGTCCGTTGGTGACCCGTGGCGTGGCGGGTGAGGCGGCAGCTTCAGGAATCGGTCTTGGGTTTGCCGTCGGAACAGCCTATTTGCTACACAGGACCCATCACTACAGGGCCGAACGCATTGCCACCCGGACCATGGTTGCTGTAGAGGGTGGATTTGTCGCCAATAATCTCTTGCGACTATACTGAGCGTGACGGACTTCAGCAACCCCGTTTCCCCGATCTGAATAGTCGTCCCTACCTGCGCCGTTTGTGGTTTTCCACCGCCTTTTAGGAACCAGAACTTCTTCATCCAGAGGACTCTGATCTCAGCTGTATTCTCCAGCGCCCAGCGCCGATCATTATCATTAACTATTGAACCAAAGGTTTAGAGCGGTTCTCGTGTTGATGTAGAAACAGTCGTTTCGAGTTGGAATTCTCGGCCTCAGGGGCTAAAGCCCGCACCTATTTTCAGCACGTTACAGCACGAGTAAACTTGTGCCCTCCCCATTCCCGGTTTCCTATAGAGCATCTCGAGAGTCGCTTTAGCGCGAACAGAATAAAGAGCTGACGCGCCTGGACTTGTGCTGTGCAACGGCCCCATCCCAGCAAATTCGATGGCCTAGGGGCGCTGGTTAAGGAGAAAATCAGCCCCGCTGATTCCCGAATTGCCAGGCCCACATATTTTCTTCTTGCGGAATTCACGAAAAGACCTTGGCTTACGACGAGAGATGGGTTATCGTGGCCGACACGAAAGTAAAAAGCGGGATGGCTTAGCTGAACGACTCCCGGGAGGCAGCCGTCATTCCGTTGCGGGGCGTGGTCAAGATTTAGCAGAAAGATGTCTCCAAGCTCGGAGAGGTCCAGCCATGAAATCTCCTCGTTGTCTGCCTGCCTGTTCTTCTGTGGCTCTCGTAGCATTTGTGTTTGCCGGTTGGTTGTCTCCAAATGCGTGGAGCAGCCCGGCCGCCGGCGCAGACGAAGCCAACGCACAGGCTTCTCAAGCAAGCGTTGTCATTCCCGGCCCTCTGCGTTCTTTCTTGCGGATGGCTGGCATCAGCCAGAAGATCTCGCCGGACGAAGTCGTTCCCTTGCTGGCTCATAACGTATTCGCGCAAGGATACGAAGGTTCTCGAGATGGGGGCCGACCGACCGAATTTCTGATTCTGCTGAGCCGGTACGTTCATCAAGCCAGAGAGTTGGCGGTTCTGTCGGGTTCTGACGGGAGCATTCGTGTTTCGAATTGCGAAGATGCGCAACCTCTGCTGCACATCCTCGGCTACCGGGTACGCCAGGACTGTGGAAAGAGAAGCACTTCTCTGATGACGTCCGATCCGGAGAGAGCGTTCCTGACGATTGATTCGGGCTTTCCTTTGCCGGAGCTTGAACAAACTCTTCAAGGACGCAAGCCCTTTGTTTATCCATTTCCGAGCTCGCGAGTTCCCGTGATATTCACGGAAAGAGATTGGACCATATTGAGCAAGGAGAGCAGAAATTCCGGAGACTTGCTTGAAACGCTTTTGCGCGACCCTGTCGTCTCCCGCCTTTACTGGGCAATGGCTCGAAACGATGCGGAAACCAGAGCGGCCTTGCGGCAGTCTGTGGGGCTGGGGAAACTGGTTCCGCTAGCCGCCGATCTTGATTTTTACGGGACCCACATCTGCATTCGGTCTGGACGCGTCATCGTGCCCGGAGGAACCGGCGCGGAGTCTGCGTGGAAGGATTTGGTTGGCGTGAGCCCAGAAACGCCAAGTGAGTTTGTGCCCTCGTTGTTGGCGAAGGATAACGGCTGGCTTGCCGCATATTTTGACGCTCTGTCGCGGGTTAGTCAGACTCAACAGGCGCACTTTACCGAAGCTCGGCTGCGGCATTTTTATGCAGCATTTCGTGGTCAGGCAATTTCTCCCGACGCGGCGAGGCCGGCGTTTCGGCCCGCTCCGGCGCTCTTGCTTCTGGTGACCCGGATGCAATGGGAGCCTAACGGCGAACCCTACGTCCCTGGCAATCTGGAGGTATGGAAAGAAATCCTTCGCCAGAAAAGCGACTCCAAGATTGTTCATGATTGGGCGAAGCGTGCCAGTCACTTAAACAGTCCCGAGCATCTCGCGGAAGCGATGTTCGGACTTTGCCGGGTGGAGACCGAAACCGGTCCTCTGCAGATCTATTTGATGTTGAGTCAGCTGGACAGCAGGCGCTCGCCGGAAAATCGCGTAAGTCCGCAAACCGCACTCTTGTTGGCCAACCAGTTCGCCGATTTCAGTAATCAATATCTGGTCTTCTCGGAGTTCCCGGGGTTGACCGACGCATCCATTACAGAGTTTTTGAATGTGGCCGAGAGCCTGGGCAAGATTCCTAACCACACGTTGCGCGGTAACGCCATGGGGATCTTTCAGGCCAACGTAGGGATGTGGCAGGTTCTGGCCCGTCAGAGACAGATCAAGAGCGCTGCGCTGAACGAGTCTTGGCAGAAAGTAATTAAACCTTTCGGCAAGGTTGCATCGTCTCCTCAACTCTTTGACGCGGGCCGCGATTCGCTGGCAGAAGTGCTGCTGGCAGCCACTGGCAAACGGAACGGTTCGCAGGATGAAATCATCGATCTGCTCGCAGGTCCTCGGCAGACGAGTCCAGAGGGCCAACGGATGCACGACGAAATCGCCAATGAGATGCGGTCGGTGTTGGACGGCCAGCGCTTGGTTTCTCTCGATACGATCCTGGGCTTGGGTGACGGTTTGGACGCCGTGGCGCGTGGAGCAGCTAAAGGCGACGATTTGATCCCGCTGGCTGGTGAGCTTCGGGAATTCGAAATGCCACGTCCGATTTTCAGCAGTGGCGAAAGAACGCAATGGGCGACCGGAGTTTACAACAACCGTCACACCGAATTGCAGATGCGCACGGATTTGACCCGGGTAATCAAGTCCGGATCTCGTGAGCAAATCGCGGAGGCTCGCGGTCAGCTCTGCCCATTTTTGAGAGATACGCTGGTCGGTTTGAACTACGCCTACTACGAGCCGCCGGGGGCGCAGATTCTGCACATTAATCCGCTTTTCGTTCGCTCCCATGACTTCTCGGGAGACACCGTCGCGGGCGTCGAACACGTCTGGCAGGCTTCCCAACTATTTGGGGAGGGATCGCCAGCGGGCGGTGGCGCCCATTTAGTCGGCTCGCTCGCCGACTTGCCATATGTCCTGGCGCAGGTGGAGCAGGATTTCATCGCTCCGGAAAACGTCCAGGCCCTGATCTGGAGAGAGCTAGTTCCCGGGCTGTTGATTAATGCGACTTTGCCACGCTGGTGGGATGTCAGCCCGAGTGAACTTCATGCCGTCACGCTTTATCAGCGATCCGGCGAGGAGCTTTTGACCGCTTCAGTGCGAGATCCACAATTGCGGATCAAGGTGATGAAGATCTTGTCGGAGAGGATGGATCCGGAAACCTCAGCGCGAGTGGAACGGGCTTTGGTTGAAGGGCGGCCGGCCGACGCGAATCCTCAAATCACGCCCGCAGATACGTTTTACCTGGCTGCGGAGTTTCGCCGAAGGTTTTCCGGCGAGAGCGATTCTTTGGGAAGTGCTAGTCAGGAACTGGATAGCCTGTCTCGCCGCTATCCAGCAGAGCTCAGCTGGGAGCGGCTATCGCAAGACTTCGGCGTGCCGCATCCGATTCTGGCGCAGAGCTACGCTCGCGAATTGCTGAATCTAAAACCGTTTCCCGCTTTCGAGGGCTACTCCAGCCGGCTGCTGGCCGAGAGTTGGGATTCTAGCAACTTGTACTGGGCTCGTTTGGCGGATGAAAAGGGATACTCGCCGGTCATGTTAAACGTCCTGGTTCCCGAACTGACTCATCGCATGGTCGAAAAGATTTTTGCCAGCGACTTCGAAGATTGGCCGGCCATGCTGCGGGCCATGCGGGAAACGGGCGAAGAATTTCGGCAAGGTAAAATCGCTTCGTCATCGACGATTGGCGCCAAGATCCAGTTTTGAACGCACATTGTAGAGACGGAGCTAGCTACGTCTCTACGGATTGAATTTAATGCCCGCGGACAGACAGGGATATATGACAAAGAACTACTTTCTGCTTCCCGTGTTAGTGCTAACTCTTTTTTCCGGCTTCGGAATCCGGATGGTCGCTCAGGAGACCGAACCGAACATTCACGTCGTCGTCGACATGGTGCAGTTGAATGTCGCGGTGACAGACAACAAAGGGAACTACGTCACCGGTCTTCACCCCTCGGACTTCGCCATCGTCGAGGACGGTATTCCGCAAAAACTCGCCACATTTGGAGAAGGCGACGAACCCGCGTACAGAGTGGTGGATGTTGCCCCG
Organism: Terriglobales bacterium; assembly: GCA_035601995.1. Lineage (GTDB taxonomy): Bacteria > Acidobacteriota > Terriglobia > Terriglobales > Acidobacteriaceae > JABDBE01. Next base: position 50,045 of record DATNNE010000126.1, on the reverse strand, counting down.
GCAGATGGTAAGACCCCGGTGCAGGCCGCCGGACAACAGCGCGCAGCGGATCAAAAGCCGGGAGACGACTTCTCTCAGAGTCTCGGTTCGATGGTGGCGGGGGCAAATGTTTTTTTGCTTTTCGATACCAGCAATTACATGTACCGCGGCTTTGTCTTTGCACAAGACGCTATCGCCGATTTTGTGCGTTCGCTGGAAAGCGCAGACAAAGTAGCTTTCTATTCTTATAGTCGAGATCTTTCTCGATCCGCCCCGCTGACCCCTGACCGGGAGACGGTTTTGCGCGGTGTGCGTGCGACTGTAGCCGGCGACGATGCCGCGCTCTACAACTGTTTGTTGCTTACCATAAAAGATGCGGCGCACTATACGGGCAGAAAAGTGGTCGTGGTCTTCTCAAATGGCCCGGATAATTCCAGCATGGTGCCTCCTGAGGACGTGGCCGAGTTAGCCCAATCTACAGGGACGGCGATTTACATGATCAGCACGCAGTTGGCTAAATTAGAGCCGGTCTCCACGGCGGTATTCGAACGCATGACTGCGGCGACTGGAGGCAAAGCATATTTTGCCAAGACCTGGAGAGACGAACAACGTGCCTTCGCTTCGATCCGCGATGACCTGGCGCATCTTTACTCGCTCAGCTACTATCCTCAGGCGAATCCCAACCGGGGCTGGCGCGGCATCACGGTGAAATTAGTGGGCGATCGGCTGAAGAAGTATCACATTCGAACCCGAAACGGCTATCGGCCTCAGCCCAATCGGTTGGCCGCGGGGACGGCGACGGCCTCTGCGTCGGAAGCTGCTCCGAGTAGTCAATAGTGCGAGCCGCTGGCTTACGTCCGATCGCTTGGTGACGCCGAGGTCTTAGCCTCTCGTAGTTTCTCGGCCGCATATTCCGGCGTGATGTCGCGTTGCGGCGATCCCAGCATTTCGAATCCCACCATAAATTTTCGGATAGTGGCAGACCTGAGAAGCGGAGGGAAAAAGTGCGCATGCAAGTGCCATTCCTCATGCCTCATTTCGTCGGTTGGTTGCTGATGGAATCCCATTGAATAGGGGCAGGGCGCCTGGAACAAGTTGTCGTATCGGCTGGTGATGTCTTTCAAAATGTCGGCAAGCGTGGACCGCGCCTCTCCATCGAGAGCGTCTATTTTGCCCAGATGCTGCTTGGAAACGACAAGGATTTCATAAGGCCAGACAGCCCAGAAGGGCACGACAGCAAGAAAATGTTTGTTGCCGCACACGAAGCGGTCTCGAGAAGATTCCTCGAGGCGGATGTAGTCGCACAAAAGGCAAGTGCCCCGCAGCTTTCGGTAGTCAGTAAGCGCTTCTTGCTCTTTGCGCGGCTCATTTGGGATGGTCGAGGTCGCCCAGATCTGACCGTGCGGGTGAGGATTGCTGCAGCCCATCATTAGCCCGCGGTTCTCGAAGATCTGTACATAGTTAATGCCAGGCTTTTGGCTCAGAGTTTGGAACTGCTCGACCCAAACGTCGACTAAGGCGCGGATTTCGGGCGACGACATTCGGGAAAGGGTCAGATCGTGGCGGGGAGAAAAACAGACCACGCGACAGATGCCGCTTTCAGTCTGCGCAACCAGAATGCCTCTCCCTTCAACATCCAACTGCGACGCGGGTGTATCGGGCTGCAGCGCGGCGAAATCGTTGTCGAACACGAACGTTTGGGAGTAAGAAGGATTTCGCGCCCCCCCCGCGCGAGTATTTCCTGGGCAGAGATAGCAATCGGGATCGTAGGGTCGACCGGATTCCTGCTCGGGAGGCTCCGTCTGGCCTTGCCAAGGCCGCTCGGTCCGATGAGGCGAGACCAAAACCCACTCCCGCGTGAGCGGGTTGAATCGTCGATGGGGGGAACCCTGCATGAACTGGATGCTCGCGTCGGATATTCGCAAGGATTTCATTCGCGCGGTCTGCCGATCGATGCTCTGCTCGCAACTACATCTAAAACAAGCTTCCAATATTACGCTGCCGTTTATCGTGAAGTTTCTGCAACGGCTCCAGCGCCATCGGAAGCTTCGCAGATCAAGATCGTAGGCTTCAGCCCTGTTCTTGCTTCGTAAGTCTTTGCGAGCCTTTGCTGGATCGCTTCAGCGTGAGCCGAATCCACGAGGTTAATTGTGCATCCTCCAAAACCACCGCCGGTCATTCGCGCGCCGTACACTCCTTCTTGGCCATTCGCAAGTTCAACCATCAGATCAAGCTCCACTGTGCTGACTTCATAATCGTCGCGAAGGCTGCGATGCGAGTCCGCCATAAGTTGACCAAACTGTGCCATATCCTCTGTTTGCAATGCCTCGGCCGCTCTTTTAACGCGATCGTTTTCCGTCACGACATGACGGACCCGCTTATAGATGACGGGACTCAATAGGTCCCGGTGTTGTTCTAGTTCATTGACAGTCACATCGCGCAGGGCGCGGATTGCCGGTAGAACTTGCTTCAGCGCACGCAAACCTTCTTCGCACTCGCGCCGCCGCGTGTTGTATCCGCCACTCGCGTGCTCGTGCTTGACCATCGTGTTGCACACCATGAGCCGCACCTGGCGTGGCACGGGAAGAAGCTGGAAATCCAGAGAGCGGCAATCCAACATCAGGGCATGTCCGGCACGACCGTGGCAGGAGATGAACTGGTCCATGATTCCGCATTTTGTCTCAGGGTAAAGATGCTCAGCCTGCTGACACATTTGCGGGATCACATTGCGATCGACGTTGATTTCGGAGTTGCTCAGCAGCGCCCATGCAGTGGACACTTCAAGCGCGGCCGACGAACTGAGGCCCGCTCCCAGTGGCACTTCGCTGGCGATCGCCAAGTCAGCACCACGCAGTTGGTATCCGGAGGATTCAAGCACTCCCGCCACGCCGCGGACATAATCGCTCCAGTCACCAGACTTTCCAGGGCGGATCGAGTCGAGATCCAGATCGCACTTTTCACCCAGATTCTCGGAATAGACTCTCAGTCGGCGATCCGAGCGCGGACTCACGGCTACATAGGTGTACAGGTCGAGAGCCGCAGGCATGACGAAGCCTTCGTTGTAATCGGTGTGTTCGCCGATGAGGTTGACTCTTCCGGGCGCCCTGTAAATCGTGGAAAAACCTTCATAGAGTTCAGCGAACAAAGCCTTAAGCTTGCGCACTGCGAGGTTGCTCGCGGCTTCGTCTGGCGAGAGCGCATCGCGTATCGGTATTTCGATTCGTCGCACGGAAGTTTCGTGAATGATGAGGCTACCCGCTGCGTTCAGTCTAGTTTAGACCGAGGCTTGCATTTGCGCGACACTCAAGGTTCACGTTAACCTTGCCGGAATTCGCGAAAGGAAAGCCCTAATGAATCGCAGACTTCGGGCTGCGGGCTATTTTGTGCTCGCTGCCTTTGTACCGATTGCTAGCGTTGCATGTTCACACAGATCTTCGCAGGATTCAGCGCGATTCGATTCCGATGGCACCGCGCACGTAAGGCGCGTGGTTCCGATGCCGTCTACGGTCAGTCCGGAGGCGCAGGCTTGGCTGGCATCGTTACCCAACAAGAAAGCCAGTCCAACCGCGCTGGCAGATATTCGCGCCGCGGCCGATGCCTGGCGAGCACGAGGCTCCGCGGATGCGCGTAAGCTTTATCCGGTCAACGTCGAAGAGACCAGGGTCGCGGGCGTTCGTACAGACATCATTACTCCGCTCTCACTTCCAGAGGAAAACCGCAATCGCGTGCTGATCAACTTGCACGGCGGCGGGTTTATTTCTGACTCAGGCTCGCTTATCGAAGGCATACCGATTTCGAACCTGACGAAAATCAAGGTGGTCTCGGTTTACTATCGGCTTGCTCCGGAGAACCCTTTTCCCGCAGCCGTGGATGATGTCATCGCCGTCTACAGAGAGTTGCTAAAGACTTACAAGCCGCAGAATATCGGAATCTTTGGCACGTCCGCGGGCGCGACGCTGACCGCCGAAGTCGCTGTCCGGTTGAAGCAACTGGCGCTCCCGCTGCCAGCGGCGCTCGGAATGTTTTCCGTGCATCCGGACTTCAGTCGGCCAACGGATTCTCAACAGCTATTTACCCTCGACGGTTTTTCGGGAAAGCTGCAACCGCGCGATCCAAACCGTCCGCCCGACGATCCGTATCCCGGGAGCGCAGACCGCAAGGACCAAGTGCTTTCTCCGCAGTTCGCTGATCTGCGAGGCTTCCCGCCAAGTTTGCTGATCACCAGCACGCGCGACCTGTTGCTGAGCGATACGTCTTTATTTCATCGCGCATTGCTGGGCGCTGCGGTTGACGCAAGACTGGTCGTGTTCGAGGCTTTGCCGCATGCCTTCTGGTATCACTATCAACTGCCTGAAACCAAAGAGGCGCTCGAAATAATGTCCAAATTCTTCGACGAGAAGGTCGGACGCTGAATGATTTGCCGCGCTGAATGAATTAAGGCCGGACCGTGACCATCACTACGCCGTGGGCTGGAACCTGCGAGGAAAACTTACTTTTGAATTTCCCCAAATCCTTTTTCTGCCACAAATCGCGGGCCTCCGCTTCCAAGTGAGTCGGATATCCCAGATCCTCCCAGCTCACGCTGATCTCATGATCCGCGCCTCCGCGGTTAAACAAAATGACGGCGCGGCTGCCATCTTTCATTTGTTTGGACCACACTTCCAGGTCGCCATTCTTCTTCACTCGCTTGCCTTCGCTCCCGAGCGGGTCCTGATTGACGGCGATCACTTCTTTATTGGCGAGAATGTCGCGAATCTCCGGACGCATATCGCGTAAGTCGTTGCCTGCGATCAGCGGGGCAGCAAGGATGGCCCACAAGCTGAAGTGAGAACGGTACTCGGTGTCGGTCATGCCGCCATTGCCCACCTCAAGCATATCGGGATCGTTCCAATGACCAGGGCCAGCGTAGCTCTCGATGCCGTTCTGCAGATCGACGATGTCAACCACGCCGTTCGAACAACAATCGCCATTCGGCCATTTGACCCGGCCTTCCCACCTGTCTTTGATGTCGCCAGTTGTGCGCCACAGGTTGCCACCAGCTTGTTTGCCCCAAAGCCAGGGTTTGTTTGTGCCCCACTCGCAGATGCTCAACACGATTGGACGGCCCGAGGCGTCGAGTGCCTGCCGCATCAGCGAATAACTTGAAGGCGCATCTTGCGTGGTCGCGTTGCACCAATCGTATTTCAGGTAGTCCACGGTCCAGGCTGCGTATTGGCGCGCGTCCTGATATTCGTGTCCGAGACTGCCCGGTCGTCCGGCACAAGTCTTGCTTCCAACGTCCGAATAAATCCCGAACTTTAGGCCCAGAGAATGAATGTAGTCGGCGAGCGCCTTTATTCCGGAAGGGAAGCGCTGCGGATCGGCGATGATGTTGCCGTCCTTGTCGCGTGCAACCTGCCAGCAGTCGTCAATTATGACGTACTGGTAGCCGGCATCTTTCATGCCGGATTTCACCATGGCGCCGGCGGTTTGCCGGATGAGGTCTTCGCTGACGTTGCACCCAAATTTGTTCCAGCTATTCCATCCCATCGGCGGCGTAGGTGCGAGAGTTGCGTCCTGCGCCAACAATGCTGGGGTTAGGCTCAACGAGATGACGGCCAAGAGGGCCAGTATTGTGACTCTCACTTCGAGGGTTCCTCGGCGGTCTTCAGATGCAAAATCTATGCGTGGCGCTCGCTGTTTGGTTTGGATCCGCTGACAGCGAAGAACAGAACGTAGAGATAACAGATGGTGGCAATTGCCAAAGCATAGTGAATTCCCTGGCCCCAACTGGTTTCTCCCTGAATCATCGCCGGGAAATAGCTTCGGTTGATCAGGTCGGCGGCTTGGCCGACCAGCCAGGGAATCACCGCCCCGCCAACGATCGCCATATTGAGGATGCCCGAGCCGTCCCCGGTCAGCGGGCCCAATTCTGCGATTCCCAAGGTGAAGATGCAGGGGAACATGATCGAGTTAAACAGCCCTACCGTAAGGATGGACCACATGGCCACATGTCCGCTAGCGAGGACCGAAATTGTTACGAGTAAGCACGCCGCGACGGCGCAGATTGCGAGCAGCGTTCCGGCCTTAATTTTCTGCAGGAGGGCCGAGCCAATGAATCGGCCGATCATTGCACCCAGCCAATAGAAAGAAATAAAACGAGCAGCTTCTCCCAAGGCCGCATGATAGCGAGCCGATGCGTCCGGGATGGCAGACGGTGATATGAAGTGGCCAATATTGTCCAATGCCAGGTAATTAGCGATCGAGCTGCCAATCGCGACTTCGCCGCCGACATATACGAAAATCCCGATTGCGCCGAAGATGAGATTCGGATGTTTCCAGAGGGAATCATTGACTGCCTGGCCGATGTGGTGCTCTGCCGCCTCCATCCTGGGCAGTTTGAATAATGCGATGGCAACGGCCAGGAGCAGCAAAGCGCCGGCGAAGAAATATACATAGAGCTTAACCACAGCGTCCGCGTCCTGGCCTGGCGTAATGGCCGAAGTTGATGTTCCGAGAATCAGGCGGGCGCCGATCCAGGGAAAGATCGCAGTCCCAAACGAGTTGAAGGCCTGCGACAAATTCAAACGGCTGGAAGCGGTTTCAGGCGACCCCAAAACCGCGACATATGGATTAGCCGCGACCTGAAGAATCGTGATTCCAGTCGCCAAAATAATGAGAGCAGTGAGAAAGAAGGGGAACGAAGGAAGTTTCGCCGCAGGATAGAAAGTCAGGCAGGCCACAACCATGGTCAGCAGTCCGACCACTATGGCTTTTTTGTATCCGATCCAATCGATGATCTTGGCTGCTGGAATCGAGAAGATAAAATAAGCCGAGAAGAAGGCAGTTTGAATCAACATGCTCGCGGCCAGCCTTATGTTGAACACGTTCTCGACGTATGGAATCAGCACATCGTTCAGTGAGGTGAGCGAACCCCACATGAAGAATAGAGTGGTCAAGACTATCAGTGCGCCCTTGTAGGAAGTAGGGGGCGCAACCGCCGTGGCAGGCTTATTCAGGTTCGCGATTGGCATTAGATTCCCTGGTTCGCGCTTCAGCATATAACATCGAGAGTTGGAAGTGCACCGTTTTTCTTTTTGGGGAAGGTAATCGATTACCTCCTTGGGAAATGCTGTAATCTGATTGCTTAACCAGTTGCTCTATCTGCTCCAGGCTGTGACGTGCGTCAGCGGAAGAGAGCTAGCTCGACCACGTTTCAGCGAATGTGGACCGCGGTTGTGGTAGCGAGTATGCTACGCAAATCATCTCCAGTACAGGTGGCCCCAAGATCTATGAACATCAAATCCTCTACGCTTATCCGTTGCACTGTTGCGCTGGCGATCTTGGTTCTCCAGACCCACATTTTTTCGCACGCGACGCAGCAGCCGACAGACCAGTTGGGATTGTTCGACGCACACGATGACATCGGCGACACGCCTCGAAAAGGCGAGGCCACATTCGATACTGCCAACCGGGAATACCGCGTCACGGGCGGCGGAGCCAACATTTGGGGGCCGGTCGATGCATTTCAGTTCGTGTGGAAGCGTTTTTCGGGAGATGTGGGCATCGGCGCCGATGTTCACTTTATCGGCAGCGGTGCAGTGGCCCATCGCAAGGCCGTGCTGATCGTGCGCCAGAGCCTCGACCCGGGTTCCGCTTACGCCGACGTTGCCGTGCACGGAGATGGTCTTACTGCGCTGCAATATCGGCCTGCAGGCGGCGCTGAGACCTTGGAGGTGCGGTCCGAGGTGAATGGGCCGGTTCACGTCCAACTGGAACGTCGCGGCGACCAATTCACGATGTTTGCCGGCAATCCTGGAGAGAAACTCGCGGCTTCCGCGCCGGTTACCGTCAAGCTTCAGGATCCCATCTACATCGGTCTCGGGGTGAGCTCCCACGATGCGAATGTGTTAGAGACCGCCGTGTTTTCAAACGTTACTGTCCAAAAACTTACGCCGGTGGAGCAGAATCAAAATCCCAGCAATGTCCGAAGCAAGATATCGATCTATGATTTGAAGAGCAAAACCATTCAAGTCGTTTACACAGCGGACAAACTTTGGGAGGCGCCGAACTGGTCTCCCGATGGCAAGTATCTGCTAGCCAATTCCGGCGGCGCGCTTTACCGATTCGTGCTGGACGCCAATGGAAAACCGCAGCCGGAGAAACTTGCTCTCGACAGCGCGTACCAGTGCAACAACGACCATGGCATCACGCGCGACGGCAAGCTGCTAGCGTTTTCCGCGAAGTTCGGCTCGGCTCCGGAGTCGCAAGCGTTTGTCGCTTCTGCCGACGGTGCCAACCCACGATTGCTGACTCCGAATAGTCCGAGTTATTTTCACGGCTGGTCGCCCGACGGCAAGTGGCTGGCCATTGTGGGCAAGCGTGGCGAATACTTCAACATCTTTCGTGTTCCGGTAGGCGGCGGGAGCGAACAACGGCTCACCTCCAGCCCCGTCGCCGATGATGGTCCCGACTACTCGCCCGATGGCAACTGGATCTACATCAATTCGAACCGCTCCGGCTCTTGGGACATCTGGCGATTTCCGCCCGAGGGTGCCGGGCCCGGAGATAGCAAAGCTGAGCGCATCACCAGCGATGAACTCGAAGATTGGTTCCCGCATCCTTCGCCTGATGGAAAATGGCTGGTCTTCTTATCTTTTCCAAAGGGTACTCCCGGGCACAACGTCAAAACCAACGTGCAGCTCCGCATGATGCCGATGCCTTCAGGCGCAGCCCACGTCACGCAGAAACAGCTGGAGCCTATTCAGTCTCTGGCGGAGATTTTTGGTGGACAGGGAACTATCAACGTCAACTCGTGGTCGCCCGATTCGAAGAAGTTTGCTTTTGTATCCTATGAAGTGTTGCCGTAGGTCGAACAGGCGGAGATGAAAGCCCTCGGCTTTAGGCTCATTGCAGCCTGGCGTATTCCGCCTTGGCTTGCTTCAGGATTGGCACGTCGCGATCAGCGTCTTTCCACAACGTAAGAAAGTCCTGGTAAGCCGTACGGGCCTTCGGAGCGTCTCCGGTGAGCGCATAGGCCCGGCCGAGTTGGAGTCGTGCCAGCGCGCCTAGGGGGCAATTCACCGTGATGCCAGGATGGCTGACGAATTTCTGGAACTCTCCCGCCGCTTTTTCGCCATCGTGCAATAGTAGATAAGATTGGCCGCGGATGTACACGGGATAAAGATATGCTCCGGCTTCGCATTGCGGCGAAGGGTTTCCCAGTTCGTAGGGAAGAGAGCCTGCCAAAATCTCAACAATTTTGGCTGGATTCTTGCGGTCTATCTCGATAGCGCCTCGAATCGTAGGCAGCCAGTAGCGGTTGACCACAGTATCCGCCGGGTAAGCTTTGGCCAGATCGTTCGCCATTCGCTCGGCCCGTACGGAATCTCCCGCTCGCGCGAAACCCAAAGCGCCTAAGACCTGCATTTCTCGAGTCGGGTACTTCGCCAGCACTCCTGCGATTTGCTGCTGCACTCGTCCTTCATTTCCGAACTCCGCTTCGCGCAACGCTGCGTTCATCTGCCATTCTCCCGCGGTTTCTTGCTGATCGCTTCGCGAGGCGGATTCTACGGCTTGTTGCGTGAGTTCTCGGGCTCGTCCCAGCCGTCCGAAATATGCCTCTGTATCCGACTGGGCGGAGAGCAGCGAGTTCTCTGCCTGTGGCTTTCCCATTGCCCACGCCACTTGCCGCTCCATCTCCCCAGTATTATTTTGCAAGAAGGCAATCCCGTACAGGTTCAAGCGCAGGAAAGCGCCGTCCAGGTTGCGCTTCTTGGCCTGCTGAAACGCAGCTTTGGCGTCTTCCAAACGATTCAGCGCAGTGTAGTCATCCATCAGGTTGGTGTAGCTAGGCAAGCTGTCAGGGTTAAGACGGAGGTCTTCCGTGATTTGTATAAGCGCCTTGTCGTATTCGCCCAGGGAAATGTAAACGGCCCCCAAATTACCGCGCGGCGCATTGTCGTGAGGATAGTCGTCGGCCCAAAGCTGGTAGGTTTCAACTGCCTTATCCAAATCTCCAATGACCAAATGGTAGTAGAAGGCGGAGAAGCGGTACTTCTCGCGGTCACTCACTCTATCGCGAAGTTCATAAGCTTTCTGCAGGTTGGCGCTGGCCAACGCGGGCTCCTGGAGATTGAAATAGGCGGTGCCCAAGGCCGCATACGCGGCAGCAAAGTTTGGATCGAGTTCCACGGCATGCTTGAAATACGGAATCCCGGCATCGCCGCCTTTTTCTTGTTGAGCTCTCCTGCCCAGGGCGAGAACTTTAAGTGCATCGAGTGACGGTGTTGTGTCTTCGCCGATTGGAGCATCAAACTTCTGAATACTGACGAGAGATTCACCGAGCCTTTTGCGAAGACTGGTGGTGGCTCCTCCCAAAACCTTCAGGACGTGCTCTTTGTCCGCTGCGGTCACCTGTTCTTGGGCGAGAGAATCGCCAGTCTCACAATTGACTGCATCTATGCCGACCACGTACTGGCTACCGAGATTCGCGATCGAGCCTGCGATGTACGCCTTGCTGCCGGCACGCTGGCAGACGTCCCTTGCGAGGTCAGGAGTCAGCTTCGTTCCCACCGGCTTGGCCATCAGCTTCAGCGTGGCGCGAGTTTTGGCATCGGACAGAATATTTAGGAATGGTGACTGACCTAATTGCACGGAAACTGCCTGCTTCAACGTGTCGTCGAATACGGGATCTCCCGTGCTGTTGGCGAAGTCAGCCAGCACCAAGCTGTCTTGCTCGGTTAGTTTGTGCGATTGGCGCCGGCGGAAACTGAGGCCTAGCGCGATGACTGCTACGATCGCCAGAACGGCCAACGCCGCGAGCCCCAGCATTCGCTTGGACCCGGCGTGTCCGCGGGCCAGTTCAACATGCTGTCCCGTTGCGACGGCCTTCAAATCACCCACTATCTCTGCCGCCGATTGGTAGCGTTTCTGGCGATCTTTTTGCAGAGCTTTGGCGACAATGCTTTGCAGGCCAGCAGGCAACTGCGGATTCGCCCGCGTAAGCGAAGCCGGATCGCGATTGAGGATGGCGTCAAAAACCACCGCTGCCGTGGTCCCGTCGAAAGCACGCTGTCCGGTTGCCATTTCGTAGAGCACGGCCCCCAGGCTGAAAAGATCCGTGCGAACATCAACTTCTTCGCCGCGCGCCTGCTCCGGCGACATATAACAGACGGTGCCAATCGCCATGCCTGGGTTGGTTAGTTGCGTTTCTGCGTTCCGGTCCGACGCGCGGGGGTCTGCGGGTCCAGTCTCTAGCATGTGGGGTGTTCGAGCCAATTTCGCCACGCCGAAGTCCAGGACTTTGACTTGGCCGCGCTGGGTAACGAAAATGTTCGCCGGCTTCACATCCCGATGAATGATGCCTTCAGTGTGAGCGGCATCGAGTGCTTCGGCGATTTGCGTCGCCAATCGAAACAGCCGATCGGTTTCGAGCGGCCGGGGTTCGATGAGATGTTTCAGTGTCTGTCCATTCATGTACTCCATCGCGATGAAGGTTCGACCAGCTTCCTCGCCGATGTCGTAAATCGTGCAAATGTTGGGATGGTTGAGCGAACTGGCGGCACGCGCCTCACGCTGGAATCTGACGATGGCGGTTGGGTCCGCGGCGAAATCTTCGGGTAGGAACTTCAAGGCTACGAGGCGCCCAAGCCTGGTGTCGCGCGCCTTGTAGACTACGCCCATCCCTCCTCCGCCCAGTTTTTCCATGATGCGGTAGTGGGAGATAGTCTGGCCTATGATAACGGCGCCGCTATCGTCTGATTGACTCTGCCGTTGCGCCAACCGCCGGGCAGCCACTTCCAGCGCGGGCGCCTCGATAAACTTCTCGGCTTCCTGATCGTGGGCGAGCAGCGATTCCACTTCCTGGCGGAGGGCCGCATCTGGGCCACACGCGCTCTGCAGAAATGCGGCGCGCTCCGCCGCGGCGCGCTCTAGTGCGGAGTGGTAAAGCTCTTCTAGCCGCCGTACGCGCTCAGCGTCCATGGTCGTTCTTCTCCTGCATGGCTTCCGCTCGCGTTTGGTGGAAAACTATCACATTGACCCTGGGCGTGCCATTCTAGGTGCCGGTATAAAGTTGAAACGGCGCCCAGTAGAAAGGTTTGCTGAAGCCGTCGGAGTGAAGCAAAGAAAGCTTCGCGGAACGAAGCGCGGCTTGCGGACTTCGACCTTTCTTGAGTTCGTCGTAGAGTTCGTCCATCAGGCGCGGTGTCGATGCATCGCTGACCTCCCAAAGTGCGCCGATTACGTTGTGAGCGCCCGCGCGCAGAAATGCCCATGAAAGTCCGACTAATCCCTCGCCCGTATAGGCACGAGCGCCTGCGCCGTAGCAGGTCGAAATGGTCACCAGTTGTGCGTGCAAGGGATGGTGAATGATGTCGCGCGCGTAGAGTTTGAAAGAATCTTCCTGTGCGGAAGCTTTCGACAAAATGACGGCGGAGTCCAGCGGACTCAGACGGCTGGCTGTGCCATGTGCGACGAAGTGGATATAAGTAAACTGCTCCGGGTCGCTTTCAAGATAGGCCGGAGCTGTGGCCTGAGCACGTGTAAGCACCTCGCGCCCAGCGGGAGCGAAATGCTTTTCAATATCTTCGATTTCTATTCCTGCTTTAGGCAACTCGGCGTAATCGGCATTGGGAGAGATGGCATCGCCGATGAGGAGGAGCTTACCCGCATCAGAATTAGTTGAGTTATGCGACGCTGCCAGCAGCCTGAGCGAGTTGGCGTCAGCGATAGTTGCGTCTTCAATCCAATAGTGCGGTTTCGGGCCGGGCACTAATAAAGTCTCGAAATTCAGACTGTTCAGACTTCCGTCGGGGATGATGAAAACTTGCGCGTCTTTCATCAGCAGGCGTTGCGCCGGGGAGATGAGCATTGCGTAGAGCGCCGTGCCATCGGCGTTCGCGGTTTCGAGGACATCCTGCGGCCCAACCAGAGCTTTTCGATAGCGCTGCACGGCCGCATCGATTTCCGCCGCCGGAGGAAGAACGAACAGGCTGGTTTTTTGCGAGGTGATCGCCCAGAGATATGATTGTTTTTCTCCCAGCCAATAAAAAAGGATCGCGCCGCCTGCGCGTTTCGCCGCCTGTTGTGTATTCAGTAGATCGGGGGCGAATGAAGTTCCTTTGGGCAACAATCCTAATCCGTCGCTGAGAGTGCGGGCGCGACTATAGTCGGCGACTTGCAAAGCCTGGTTAGTCTTTCCGCGAGAAATCAGAAAATGAACGTAGTCGTCGTAAATTCGTGAAGCGTTGCTGAGAAATGGCAGGCGCGAATCTTCGTGCTGGAGTCCGGAGCGGGCCGTCTCAAAGGTGGTGAGAGCAGTTCGATATTCCCGCTCGGCGGAGTCTGCCTGATTTTCGTCTTCATAGAGCCGGGCGAGCGACCGCTCCGCTTCCCACTTCAGAAACACCGGGCTATCCGCAGATTGCGCGACTTCGCGGAACGTGGTTTCCGCTGCAGCGGCGTCGTGCTCTTGCGCAGCGACCTGCCCTTGGACGAGCCGAGGATAAACTTCGTCCCGCTTGTTGCCATCGGCTCGCGCCATGGAGAGCGCCTCATCCGCGTAGCGCTTCGCGTCTTCCAGCTTTGCGGTTAGCTCAGAAACGAACGCCAGCGCGATCAGCGAATTGATAATGTCCTCCCGGCTGTTGATTTGCTTCGCCAGCTTGAGTGACTGTTGGAAAGACTGTTCGGCGATGGTGAATTTTGCCGCGTCGAGGTCAATGTATCCAGCGTTCGTGAGCCACTTGACCTGGTCCGAGGTATCGCCAAGCTTCTCAGCTTGTTTTGTGGCCTCAACAAACATTTCCAACGCTTGCTCAGAATCTCCGAGCTTGTAATAGGCCCACCCCATATTGCCTAAGGCGGTCTGCACGACGCTACCAAAGTGTCGAGCCAGGGAAATTCGACGCGCGGCATCTGCCCAGTTGAGCGCCTCGTCGAAATGAGTCTGCTCGTCCGCGGACCAGCTCAAAGCCAGCAGGGCATCGGCCTCCCACAATGGGTCACCGCTCGCGCGGGCCGAACTGAGAACACTTTCGAAGAAGCCCTGGGCTTTGGCATAGTGACCGCGTTCCATTTCGAGTCTCCCTTGGGCGTCCACCACATCCGCACAAGCAGGATAGCCAGACCCCGCGCAGATGCGCTCCGCTTCTCCGAACTTCTGCTCCGCGTCTGGGAATTTGTGCAGGGAGGCATAGGCGATGCCCTCCCATCTTAGTTTTTGAACGGATAGTTCGCCGATGGGGGGTGGGACCAGGTCGGAGCTGAGCAGCTTTAGCACTTGATCATCCAGCCCACGCGAGTGCAGAGCCCACGCTTTGAGAATCGTGAATCTCCATGCCCACTCAGGGCCAGAGGCGGAAAAGTCCTCGTAGCCCTTCTCCGCTTCCAGGGCCGCAGCCACTGCATCTCCCTCGCGAAGAGTCTGCCTGGCGTGATCGAATGCAGCTTGGGGATCTCGGCGTGAGCAACCTGGCAAGCTGCCGACGACAAACGCAAGCAGGAGCGCTCTCAGCGCCCGCCCTCCCGCGAGGCTTTTTCTCCGATCGACGCGACGATGCTCTTTCCCTGCCCGCGGCATGGCTGATTCCGAGGTCGCTAAAGTTTAACGCGGAAAGCCATCGTGGGAAATGTATGCACAAAGACGCACCATCTGTCATCGCTGCTCTAGTGGCCGCCGCTGCCACCGCTGCCATTGGAATCGGCGTTGGCGACGCTGCCAGTACCCTGCACCGGACAGCCTAGCTCCAGCCGGATCATAGTCAAGTGGAAGGCGTATTTTTCGGGACCTGGCCTTCCGTTTTTCTCACGCCGCAGGGTTAGCTCGGCCAGGAATATCTTGCCAAAATGAGGCAGGTCGATCACGTGCCCGAAGGGTGTCCCCGGTGCACCGGTCACGCGGTTGACCAGCGAACATTTCAGCTTGTCCGGCCGTTGCGCCGACGTCTGGTCCCATCGGTATCGCTCATTCGCCCAATCGGGAAGATGGGTGGTGTTGTTTATGTTCGCATACTGCTGCGAAATCCGGTTGAGTACACCACTGTCTTCAAAGTAGGATTTCTCGTCAGCGGGCTTGGGGCCAAGAATATCCATGTCTCGTTCGATATCGACTTTGTGTCCGTCAATCCTAAGATTGTCAAAACGCGTACCCAAAAAAGAAACGGTCGGCACCCCATCAGTCTGCCCATTGTCGGGATCATAAGGAGGATGTTCCGTGAAAATCTGGGCGACCACGCGATCAGCCGTGAGCACGTCGAGAACATTGAGATCCTCGACAACCGAAGTTGCGAGCGTCGCAAAGCCGTGAAGGTGTTTGGGGCTCCGGTGCCCCGCGACCTGGGTGTAGCCAGACCGATAAGAGATCAACCCGTCCAGCCGGAAGGGTTCCGCCTGCCTGAACTGGTAGTGGCCGTCCGCGGACAATGTCACCTGCGCCCGAGGCTTGATTTTCTCATGCACGGGCTCTTCGAAATCCGCGCTCAGAACGTCCGCGTCGGCGTAGTAAGTGTGGGTTGGCTCTTTCTCCGAATCTCCTCTCGGCATTGGTGGTTTCATTGCTGTAGCCATATTGTCCTCCGCTCGATTGAGCTACTTCTGAATTTGTACTTCAACCGAATAGTGCCCGAGGTCTGAACTTTCGTTGCCGGCTGTGTTGCCCCGAACAGCCAGCGTGTAGACGCCTTGCTCCTGATTCGCGCCTGGAACATAAATCGACCGGGCCTCATCGGATGAAGCTGCGGGAGTCGTGCGCGACCATTCTAGTCTTCCTGACGGGCTCGACAAGTCGAAAGTATAAGAGGCGAAGCGGCTGTCTGGGGGAATGTTTACCAGCAGGTGGAAACCTTGTCCGGGCTGTGTCGAGATCTGGATTGTAGTCGCGCCGCGGGTGCTGACGTTGATCGATGCCCAAGGCAAAATCTGCGGGCTGTTTGCCGCCTGCTTTAATTGCGGATAGGTCACAAGATTTTGATATCCAACCACAACCAGCAGAACAGCCAGAACAGGCAGGAATAAGGCCGGACGCAACCATGCGAACGGGCCCGGCTTCGCAGGAATGGGCACTGGCACTCTCACAGGAGACACGCTAACTGGTTCCGCCAGCACGACCTTGCTGTGTTCGACCAAAGCGGCTCCTGCGCGGACATCGAGAGCGCACTCCTGGCAGTCGAAAAAGTGCTCTTCGAACTGCTCCCGCTGCTCAGGCGTGAGTTCGCCGAGCAGGTACTTCTCCGCCGCCATTAAGCGGATAGATTCTGTATGGTCCATGTCCGCAGATATTCCTCGTATGGATAGTGAAAAAAGAGGACAAATCGTTTCATAGTGTTCGTCTGCCGCTCACCCCTATGCCGGGGTGGGCATGTTCTTCAAATAAACAGCCTTGAATGCCTGCTTGGCGCGATGAAGCAGGACCCTCAGGTAGTCCCGGTCGACGCCAAAGTCCTGACACACCGCGTCTTTGTCACGCTCCTCCAGGAATATTTCCCGTAGCAGTCGCCGGTCGCGCTCCGACAATTCATCAAGAACCTGACGGACCTTTTGCTCCATTTCTTTGTGCGACAGTATTGCTACGACATCCAGGGAGGGGTCGGGGACGTTCGCGCCGTCTTCTTCCTCGACCGAATTATCCCGGGAAGCGGAGCGATAGTACTCGAGCAACACGTTATTGCAAACAGAATTCACAAAAGCTCCTAACCGTTCCGGTTGTCTCAATTTCCCCTCACTGCGCAGAGCGACGAAGACGCGGGCAAAGGTTTCTTGCCGCAAATCCTCGACAGCCTGAGGAGAGTTTACCCGGGAACGCAATTTCAATTGGATCAGCTCACTGAAATAGGCAACAAAATGGTTTTCGGTGCGGAAGTCGCCCGAACATAGCCGTTCTAAGTAAGCCCCGTCGAATTTGTGGAATTGCAAGACACTAGCCCCTAGGTGCGCGTAAGTGGCAGCTATTCTACACCCGCCCCGAATGGAACAACGCCAGCAATTGTGCCGGCAGGGCGCCGAATGGACTTTTCTCGAGTAGTTGAGTATGAAACGAAATTCGTTCCCGATGCACCATTCAATGAACAGCGAATCGGGCACCCGTACGGGAGACGCCGCGGTTCTTGTTCGCGGGTCCACTCGCGAGGCAAACCAGCTTCGCTCGGTACCAGCATCCCGAAGGAGGACATTGCCGCCGGGGGGATGGCAGCGTTTCCTCAGCTTCGCCGGAGCCGTTTTCTGACGGCTTCGGCGCGATTCGGGCGTCGCGGAGAACGCACTTGTGTCCGCCGTTCGCCAAGCAGCGCATGCAGGAAGTAAGAAGATGTCGATGTCAACTTCGATCTCAGCCTTAACCTCAAATATGACCGAACCCCTCCGGGTGAAAGACTTTCAGCGGCATCTATCGCGCGAGCAGCGAAGTATTCCGTCAGGAGTGATACAGGCGGTGCTGATGCATGCCTTGCAGTTGCGGCGGAGTTGTCGCGAAGTTTTCCTGCTCTGCGACATTCAACGACATAGCCTTTCGGACGCGGCCTCGATTCTGGGCATTAGTCAGGCCGTGGCAAAGCGCAGGCTTCAACTCGCTCGGCGACGAATGGATGATGTGATTGAACGTCTGTGTGGGCCGACCCGGGAAGTCGCACGGCCTAAGGAAGAGTGAATGTGTACGCGGGGTGGAACCGTGCGCATTAGTTGGCTCGGTTAGCGATGACGTGATCATCCATGACGCTTTTAATGCATTCAGGAATACCGCGAGAGAATTTCCTTCGAATCGATGCCCAGTGAAAACATCCACCACAACATAACACTATACATTCGGAGCATTGATTGTTTGTCCTCAACAAGTATCGGTTGACGCTCACTGCCATTCCGTCCGAAAACTCAGCCATCCAAAACGGCACCTGAGCGCCTCCGGGAAACCGACTACGGTTTCAGTTGACAGTTAGCTAACTGGCGAAGTATAGTGGCAAAGCTCAATTCAGTCGTAACGTTTCAAAGCTGGACCCGGGGACTGGTGACGGGTTATGTGAGCGGGAAGATGGTCTGAAATGGAGAAAGATGATACCGTTTCCGAGCGGCCCGCTAGCAGTCTCCGCCACTGCCCCGAACTCGTGGGGCGCAAGCTTATCCACCGCGCTATCCTGCTCCCTGCACTAATTCAACCAAAAATGAGGATAAAATGAAGATAACTTTTGTGATCCCTGCCTTGCTATTCCTCGCCGCGTCAGCGGCTGCACAAACAACGCCTGCATCGACGAAGAATCCCGTCAGCGCCGCCCTAAGAGACATCCTGCCCGGCCGGCAGAAGAACACCGTTGCTGCTGTCGAAGCTATGCCCGCCGACAAATTCAACTACAAACCCACCGCTGACCAGATGACATTTGGCCATCTCATTGTCCACATGGCCGAAACGAATGATCTGCTCTGCAGCAAGGCCGCGGCTGTCCCCGCTCCCAAGGTCGAAGAGGTGAAAGAGACGGACTCAAAAGACAAGCTCGTGGCCGCGGTCAAGGCCTCCTTCGATTTCTGCTCCGACGCGCTGGCAAAAATGGACGATTCGAAACTAGCGGAAACCACGGAAGGATTCGGCGGAAAACAAGTTACGCGTGCCTGGATCAGCCTGGTCCTGTCCGGTGTTTGGGCCGACCACTACGCCGAAGCCGCAATGTATCTGCGCCTCAACGGGGTGTTGCCACCGACCGCCAAGAAGTAAGAGTGGAAAGGGTGTGTAGGTTGCGGAGGACGAGCGCGTGCGGTGCGCTTAGCTAGCAGTTTGATGCAGGCTAAGTTGAAGGTCTGAATCCTTAAAGTAGGGAGCATCGACATTTACTTGTTCGCGTGGAGTCCGAGTATGCGCCGCGTTTTTCTGATCTTGCTCATGGCATTGGCCGTTCCAGCGTTCAGTCAAAGCAAACGCCCTTTCACTTTTGAAGACATGATGAAGCTCAAACGCGTGGGCGAGCCGGAGGTTTCGCCTGATGGCAAGTGGGTGATCTTCAGCGTGGTCGATGTCGATCTCGACGCCAACACGAAGACGCCGCACATTTGGATCGTGCCCACCGCCGGCGGTCAGGAGCGGGAGATTATCGCCGATCAGGATGCCGAGCGGCCGCGCTGGGCGCCCGACGGCAAGCGCTTCGCGTTTATCTCCAACAAAGAAAGCGGATCACAAGTGTGGATCGCGGATTTCGATGGCGTGGCGGGAACCGTGGCGGTCAGGCACAGGCTGACTTCGATTGCGACCGAAGCGGATGGCGAACTCTGGTCGCCGGATGGCAAGAATATTCTTCTTGTCTCGAATGTGTACCCGGAATGTGCAGACGAAGCTTGCAACGCCCGGAAGCTTGGAGAGGCCACGAAATCGAACGTTAAAGCGATGACTTTTACGCGGCTGCTCTATCGTCACGTGAATTCATACACGGAAGGGAAGCGAAGCCACATCTTCGTGATTCCCGTCGATGCTTGTTTGGGGACAGCCGTCTCCGGCTGTGCCGCTGGCGCAGCCCGCGATTTGACTCCCGGTGATTACGACTCGCCGGTGTCTTCGTTCGGCCAGGACGAATATGCATTTTCTCCCGACGGTCAGGAGCTCTGCTACACCTCGAATCACGACAAGAACAAAGCCGCTTCCACCAACAACGATCTCTGGATTGTCTCCGTCGATGGAGGACGGGCATCCTCGCCTGTCGAGGCCAAGAACATCACCGCCGACAATCCTGCCAGCGACTCCACGCCGCTCTATTCGCCGGATGGCAAATATATCGCCTACCGCGCTCAGCAGCGTCCGGGGTACGAGAGCGACCGCTTCCGGCTGATGCTCTACGACAGAAAGACGGGACAGAAGAAGAATCTGACGGAGGACTTTGATCGCTGGGTGGGAACGTTTACGTGGACGCCGGATTCGAGGCAGCTTTACTTCACCTCTGAAAACAAGGGGATGACTCCGATTCTTAGTGTCGCGACCGACGGGGCGGCGTTAACCCTAATCGAGTCTTGTCATTGCTGGCCTGTCGGAGGCCTCTATGACGACCTTCGGTTTTCGCCAGATGGAAGAACGCTCTTGGCTACGGAAAATACCTTGCAGTCACCCGCTGGAATAGTTTCCTTGGACGTGAAAGCATTCGAGCCTCCCGAGACGAGTGTGTGTGTCTGTACAAACACTCCGATGGTCACGGGGCCTTCGCCAGGCGAGATAGAGTTTGACAGCAAACATGGAATCAGAAGTCGCAGTGCCATGGTTATGCGGCGACCGCTTACGCACCTCAATGACACCCTCCTCGACGCGGTCGCAATGTCGGAACTCCAATCCTTCTGGTTCACCGGCGCTCACGGCGACCAGGTCGAAGGCTTTCTGGTCAAGCCGCCGAACTTCGATGTAAGCAAGAAGTATCCTGTGAAGTTCATCCTCAAGGGCGGGCCGCAGATCGCCGCGGGAGATTTCTGGAGCTACAGCTCGAATCTCGAACTGCTGGCTGCCAACGGATACGTAGTCATCACGATCAACTATCACGGCTCGACCGGCTACGGGCAGAAGTTCATTGACTCGGTCACCGGAGACTGGGGTGGGGCACCTTTTGAAGACGAGATGAAAAGCCTCGACTACGCGGAAGAGCACTATCCATTTATCGACAAGACGCGGGAATGCGCCATAGGCAGCAGCTACGGCGGATTTATAGCCAACTGGATTCTCGGCCACACCGACCGCTTCAAGTGCATCGTCTCGCACCACAGCGTGTTCAACACCGAGGCTTTCTGGGGCAGCACCGATGAACTCTGGTACCCGGACTGGGATTTCAAGGGCACGCCCTACGGCGATAACTCCACATACCGGAAGTGGTCGCCGCACCAGTTTGCTAAGAACTTCAAGACGCCAACCCTGGTGATCCACGGCCAGCTCGACTACCGGGCCGATGTGTCGCAAAGCTTCCAGCTCTTCACGACGCTGCAAGTGCTCGGTGTGCCCTCGAAAATGCTCTATTTTCCCGATGAAGCCCAGTACCCGCAGAAGCCACAGAATTCTCAACTTTTCTACAAAGCCATTAACGACTGGGTGGATCAGTGGACGAAGCAGTAAGAGTCCGTCACGTGGTCATCAGGTCATGAAAGCTGCAGTGCGCACTGCGAAAGTCACGACTGCTGTTGAAAGCTCGCATCCAACCAAGAGTTAGTGCGATTGCACTTTTAAGTATTCCGCTTTGGCTTGTTTCAGGACCGGGATCTCCGGGTCTGCATCTTTCCACTGCTGGAGGAAGTCCCGATAGAAGGATTGAGCTTTGTCATCGTCGCCTTTCAGCACACTGGCACGCGCCAAGCCCAGGTGGGCAAGCGCGGCAATCGGCTCGTTGAGGGACATTCCTGGGTTATCGAGGATCTTTTGGAATTCGGGGAGAGCCGCCGAGCCGTCGCGCGCAGCCAGGTACGCTTCTCCGCGCACAAAGGCCGGATATACGTTAAGGGAGATAGCCTCCGCGGGTTGCCCTAGTTCGTACCGCCGTGCGTCTCTCAGCAATTTGATGGCTTGCGTGGGGTTCTTGGAAAGCAGCGCGATCTGGCCGCGAATGACCGGCAGATAGTTGAATTGCACGAGGGTGTTCTCGGAATATCGCTTCGCGAGTTTGTCGGCCAAAGCCTGCGCTTGGACACGATCACCAGCAAATGCATACGCCATCGCCGCGGCAGCTTCGACATCCTGACCGCTGGCGGCGATCGGAATGGATCGAAGAGCGCGTTCCGCTTGCTGGAAGTTACCGTATAACGCCTCATGTATGGCGCCATCGGCGCGGTAACTGGCGGCGGCCTCTTTCAAGTCTTCAGCGGTGGCCGAAGCGCTGGCGCGCCTTAAGGATTCTCTGGAATCCTTCAATTCGCCAAAATATGAACTCGTGCACGACTCGGAGTAAAGCAAGATCGCTTCAAGCTCCGGTTTTCCCAATCCCCAGGCAGCCTCGCGTTCCAGTGCCGCACGGTCGCCTTCCAGAAAAGCGATCAGATACAAATTGTTGTGATTGATGGGCATGTCCAGCTTCTGAGCCCGAGCTTCGGCGACGGCTGCCTTGGCCTCCTTCAGACGTCCGAGAGCGATATAGGCCGAGATTACATTTGTGTATTGCTCACCGCTGGGAGCGAGACGTAGTGATTCCAAAGCTTCTGCCAGAGCCCTGTCGTTTTGGCCAATTTGACTATAGACAAACGCCAGATTGGAATGCGGAGTTGGCGACCGCGGCCGCATCTCTGCCCAACGCTCGTAGTCGGCCGCTGCCTTTTCCAGATCACCCGTGGTGAAGGCGTGGTACGAGGATGAAATTTGAACTTGTTCGAGGTCTGTTCCGTGACTGCGCAATTCGTAGGCTTTGGCGGCAGCCTTCGCCGCCAATGCGCTCTCGCCCGCGTCGAAATATTTTCCAGAAAGGCTGCTGTAGGCTCGCGCGAACAAGGGATCCAGAGCGACCGCTCTTTGGTAGTGTTCAATGCCTGCGCTCGGACCTTTCTCGTTTTCAGCCTGGCCGCCGAGCGTGTATTCCTTCAAAGCGTCCAACGAGCTGGTGGTAGCCTCGCGAAGCGGAACATCGAGCTTCTGCACGCTGGAAATCGATTCGCCAAGCGCACTGCGGAGGCGGGATGCAGCAGTGCCCAGCGCCGGGATCACATCCTCTTTGGTTTTGGCGGTTACCTGCTCTTGTGCCAGAATCTCGCCATTCTGACAATTCTCTGCGCGCAGTCCAACCACGAACTCGCTGCCAAAAGGCGCTATTGTGCCGGCCACATACGCCTTACTGCTCGTGCGCAAACAGACTTCCTGAGCGAGATCACTGGTGAGAGGTGCGTTCGGAGGTTGGGTCATCAACTTGAGTGTGTCCCGCACCTTCCGATTGGAAACAATATTAAGAAACGGAGACTGGCCGAGGGCGATGCTGAGACCCTGTTTGAGCGAGCCGTCGAAGACGCTGTCCCCAGTGGAATTGTCAAAGTCGGCCAATACGATGGGGTCATTTTCATTCAGCTTGCTGGACCGCGCCGAACGGCGATGCAAAAGAGCGAAGACCAGACCAGCGACTACGACGACGCTGGCAATCGATAGAATCCAGTTCCTGCGACTGCGCGAACGTCCGGCAGCCTTAGAACGAGATCTCCGACGGCCTACAATCACGCCGGCCGTAATCGGCAGGCCGGACTCTATGGACTGTTTCAGCCGTTGCAGATCGGCTTTCATCTCGGCTGCGTTTGGGTATCGATCCTTGCGATCTTTCTCCAAAGCCTTGATGATGATCCGTTCCAGCTCCGGCGGCAATTCGGGATTGACGTCTCCGGCCGGCACTGGGCGCTTGTTGAGCACCGCCTCGATCGTAAGGGCCGTGTTTTTCTCTGCGAAGGCGCGCTTGGCGGTCGCCATTTCATAGATCACCGCACCCAGAGAAAACACATCCGTCCGCCCGTCCAGTTCATCGGTGCGAATTTGCTCGGGCGATAGATAAGGTGTTGTGCCTGCAATGACCCCCAGACTGGTGAGTGGAGCATCCTGCGTCACTATCGCGGAGTCCGAGTTAAGACTCAGCTTGGCCAGACCGAAATCAAGCACCTTGGCCAGACCACGACTGGTGACGAAGATATTCGCAGGCTTGATGTCACGATGGATAATGCCCCGAGCATGAGCTGCTTCGAGGCCGTCGGCTACTTCTATCGCCCACTGGAGTAATTGAACGAGCGGAATATTTCCCGCTTTCATCCGTTTCTCCAGGGTTTCTCCCTCCAGCAACTCCATCACGATGACTGGTTTGTTTTCGAATTCCTCCACTTCATATAACGTGCAAATATTGGGATGGTTCAACGAGGAGATGGCTCGGGCTTCGGTTTCGAACCGCAGCCGGTGCTTGCTCTCGCCTGGTTCGGACTCATGCAGCAGCTTGATGGCGACATGACGGCCTAGCCGCAAATCCTCAGCCTCGTACACGATGCCCATTCCGCCGCTACCTAAAGTGCCGAGGACGCGATAGTGCGAAATGATTCGTCCGACCAACGGATCTGCGATCTCTTGGGTTTGGGAGAGAGCGAATGATTGCGCCGCCACGTTGATGGCGGGTTTCTCCAGAAAACTCACCGCTTTGTGATGCGAAGTCAGCAGCGATCGGACTTCATCCAGCAGGGTTGCGTCCCCTTTGCATGCCTTTTGCAGAAATTCTTCCTGGTCGTCCGCCGGCAGATGCAGAGCGGACTGCAACAAGTCGTCGACAAGTTTCCAGCGCTCAGGATCCATTAGACGGTGTACCATTCATTTCGCGGTAAAGCCAGGCGCGTGCCGTAGTCCAATCACGCATCACCGTGACTGCGGATATCTTGAGCACCTCCGCCGTTTCTTCCACACCCAACCCGCCAAAAAAGCGCAGTTCGATGACCCGCGCCTTTCGCAGATCCAGGCGGGCGAGCGCTTGCAGAGCATCATCAAGCGCGATCAGGTCTTGGTCACGACCGGCCCCCACCACGGCAGTCTCTTCCAGCGAGCAATGTGGGAAGTCCGCTCCGCGCTTCTGATTGTGGCGGCGCGCGTGGTCAACCAGAATGCGCCGCATAAGTTGTGCTGAAACGGCGAAGAAGTGAGCGCGATTCTCCCATCGCATCCTTTTGTAATCGGCCAGGCGCAGATAAGCTTCGTTAACTAAGGCCGTAGCCTGCAGGCTGTGGCCGGCATGCTCGCCACGCATGTAATACCGCGCAAGCCGGTGCAGTTCCTTGTAGACGATAGGGGTCAGCTTGTCGAGCGCAGCCTGGTCGCCGACGCTCCACGCTTGCAGCAGCGTGCTCACTTCCCCATGGGGAGACGTTTTTTCCATGCTGACGCCCAAAGATCAGAAAGTCCGCAAAATTATAACGGTGTTGGCGAACGCCCCGAAATTAATTTACCCGCGATGATAGTTCATTCCCGCCCTTTACGCCTATTAGGTAGGACGCAATTAACCGCTGGGGCCGCAAAACAGAGTCGTTGGTTCTGCGAACAAGCGGTCAAAGGCAATCCATCAGTCTGCTTCGAGCAAAGGAGAAACTTATGTTCCGCACAAAATTGTATCTAGGCATTTGGCTTCTGTTGATTTCATCTGTCGTTTCCCTTTCCGCACAGCAGGCGGTTCTGGCTGCGGCAAATGCGGTCGTGCCGCCCGTAGTCAAGTACAGCGGCTTACTAACCGACGCGAGTAGCAAGCCCCTGACGGGGACCGTTGGGGTCACTTTTTCTCTGTACAAAGAGTCTCAGGGCGGCCCAGCTCTCTGGGTGGAAACTCAAAACGTAGCTCTGGATAAGGCTGGCCACTACTCGGCGATGCTGGGATCCACCACGAGCCAGGGACTGCCGGCAGATCTGTTCGCCTCAGGCGAAGCCCGCTGGCTGGGTGTGCAAGCGCAGGGAGAAGCCGAGCAGCCACGCACCCTGCTGATGAGCGTGCCCTACGCTCTGAAAGCTTTGGATGCAGAGACCATCGGCGGCAAACCACTTTCCGCACTGCAACTGGCAGCGCCCAATGGCGGTTCCAGTTCCTCCAATTCGAATAACGCCCCCATCGCCAACACCATTACTTGTTCCACCTCATCTGCGTGCAAGTCAGGCCACATTCCTGTCTTTGCCAGCAACGGAGGAGCGGCAAAGATCAAAGACTCGATCATTACGGAAAGCGGCTCGACCCTCAATATTGCCGGCAGCGAAACCCTCACCGGACCGATCAGCGCCTCAACGACGAGCAGCAGTAGCGCTGCGGTTGTGGGGAACGACAATACCAGCGGGGGCTCGGCTGCAGTCGCCGGTACCAGCACAAACGGCACTGGCGTAGTGGCTACCGGCATCACCGGGCTGTTGGGAACCGGTGCGGGAGAGGACGGGGTTGGAGTATCTGCCAGCGGCAACCTCGGAGTGTACGCCAACGGCATCGCCGCCGGAGTGTACGGCGTAAGCACGACCAGCACTGGCGTGATCGGTACCAGTACGAACTACATTGGCGTTTACGGCTCCGGCGGTGCCACCGGCGTGACCGGCGTCAGCTCGAGCGGCCCGGGAGTGGTTGCGCAATCCGCCACGGCTTGGGCCGTGGACGCTTACGGCACTTCAACCGCGACCGGAGTTCTGGCGGGCAGCGCCTCCGGCTGGGCTGCGTGGTTCAACGGAAACGTGGACGTCGACGGCAATCTCTCCAAAGCCGGCGGTTCGTTCAAGATTGATCATCCGCTCGATCCCGCCAATAAATATCTCTACCACTCCTTCGTCGAATCTCCGGACATGATGAACATCTACAACGGCAACGTGACCACCGACGCGCAGGGCGATGCCGTAGTTCCTTTGCCAGAGTGGTTTGAAACCTTGAACCGCGATTTCCGCTATCAGCTCACCGTAATCGGCCAGTTTGCGCAAGCAATCGTGGCCAGGGAGATAGCTGACGGCCGATTCAGTATCAAGACGGACAAACCCAGCGTGAAGGTCTCCTGGCAGGTGACCGGTATCCGGCAAGATGCCTGGGCCAATGCTCATCGCATCCCCGTCGAACAGCAGAAGCCGCAACTCGAACGAGGTTTCTATCTCCATCCTGAGCTTTACGGCGCACCGGAACAAAAGGGTGTCCTGTGGGCGCGCGATCCGAAAGCGATGAAGCAATGGCAGGAAGCTAGGACCAAAGCCGCAGCCAGTAATCAGAAGCCGGCTTCCCCTACACCGTAGAACAGGCTGCGGTTCTGCAGCTTCAACGAGTGGACGGTCGATGGTCTTGCCAATGCCGGCCCGGTCGCGGCGGACGCGGATCATCACCTCTGTAGCACAAGGGGAGCGAGCTCTCGCGAGATCGCTCCCCGGTCAATCGCAGTAACAGCAAGAAAATTCAACAACAAAAAATAAAGGAGAATCCTATGTTACGGAATATGGTTCGTATGACACTTTGCCTCTCGCTGATTTGTTGCGTACTCCAGGTTTCCGCGCAGCAACCAGTAGCCAGCGGGATCGTGCCGCCGGTAGTGAAGTTTGGCGGCGTTCTAACCGATGTCAACAGCAAGCCGATGACGGGGACCGTCGGGGTCACTTTCTCTCTCTACAAAGAGTCTCAGGGCGGCGCTGCGCTCTGGGTCGAAACCCAGAACGTAGCGCTCGATAAGACTGGACACTACGCGGCTATGCTGGGTTCCACCACAGCCCAGGGGATCCCTGCCGACGTGTTTGCTTCCGGGGAAGCGCGCTGGCTAGGAGTGCAGGCGCAGGGTCAGGCTGAGCAGCCCCGCACCCTCTTGATGAGCGTCCCCTATGCGTTGAAGGCACTGGATGCAGAGACCGTCGGCGGCCTGCCGCCGTCGGCCTTCGTGAAAGCTGCAGTTCCCGGATCTGCAACCGCAGCCAACGCGAGTCAGCCTCCAGCGGCACAAGTCACCGGCAGCGGGACGGCCAATCTAGTGAGCAAATGGATAAGCGCCACCGCGCTGGGCAACTCCCACATCTTCGACGGCCCGAAGGGTAGTGTGGGAATCGGTACGACGGCACCGAGCGCTAAACTGGACGTAGACGGCACGGCTCGCGTTCGGGGCAATGCCACGGTCAACGGCAGTCTCGGCGTTGGACCGATCACGGCTACCTCCACTAGCTCTGGCGGTACCGGGGTACTTGCCAACGCCGGTTCCAGCACCGCCAGCAACGGGGTCGTCGCCTATGGTGCCACCGGCGTCGCAGGTTACACGACAGTTGCTGGTAGCACCGCACTGTACGGCAATGCGGGAAACAGCACTGGCAGCAATGGCGTGGTCGCCTATGGTGCTACCGGCGTAGCGGGCTACGCGACCGTTGCCGGCGGCATCGCACTGTACGGCAATGCGGGAAACAGCACTGCCAGCAACGGAGTGGTCGGCTATGGTGCCACTGGCGTGGCGGGCAACAGCACCATTACTGGCAGCTACGGAACATACGGTAGCGGTTCCACCGGGGTGTGGGGCAACAGCACCGGCACTGGCGCGAACGTGGGGGTGTTGGGATCGGGCGGCAATTTCGGAGTCTTAGGGCAATCGAGTAGTTCTAGCGGCAGCGGCGGCGGCTTTAGCAACTCCTCCACCGGCGATGCTTTGTTCACCTATAACCAAAGTGGCGGCTACGCGGCGTTTTTCGATGGCGATGTCGACGTCGATGGCAACCTCTCCAAGGCGGGTGGTTCGTTCAAGATTGATGACCCGCTTGATCCAGCTAACAAATACCTCTATCACTCCTTCGTCGAATCGCCGGACATGATGAACATCTACAACGGCAATGCGACCACGAACGAGCAAGGCAGCGCTGTGGTACAACTGCCGGAATGGTTCGAGACCTTGAACCGTGATTTCCGCTATCAACTCACGGTGATCGGCCAATTCTCGCAGGCGATCGTGGCCAGCAAGGTGGCGAACCATCAATTCGTAATCAAAACCGATAAACCCAATGTGGAAGTCTCGTGGCAAGTGACCGGCATTCGGCAGGACGCTTGGGCTAACGCTCACCGCATTCCCGTTGAAGTGGAGAAGGCGCAGGCCGATCGCGGACTTTACTTGCATCCCGAACTCTTCGGGGCGCCTCCGCAGAAGTCCATCGCGCTGGCACACCACCCGATGATGGAGAAACTGTTGAAGGAGAAAGCAGCCAAGTAACAACCTCAACCAAGCCATAGCAAACCACAGACGCCCTGGTGCGTGCTGCACAAACTTAGGAATGTGCAGCACCGCGGGGCGTGCCCGAAAAGAACCGGGTCACGGCCTGCCAATCTCCCTCAGATCAATCAGGAATTCGACTCCATACAAGTAGACGAGTCGGTTGCGAACGACTCCGCTGACTCGGACGGGTTCGTCACAGTAGGAGTCGGTGAACTCAACCTCGATCTGAGCTCCGATGGCTAAATTCGCAAGAGCAAAAAAGCAAATACCACCTGCGCTCATCTTGGTTCCGCGACCAGGTATTACATCTGTGCTTTTCGGATCGTCCGCCACTACGCGGACCGGCATGTCAACCAGGCGTCGCTCCCATCGACGCTTGTCTCCTGCGGGCTGCCGGTTCGACACCATACGTGCAATTTAGCAGTATCGTGAACCGGCTTACGCCTTACGAAGGAACAGGTCCGGTCGTTAAAGCTCGGTGTTCTCAGGGGAAGAGAATTATCAGGCCAGCGCTTCTGCATCTCGCATAAAGAGCGGATTGCAGTGCGCCGACGCTGGTGCGATCAGTGGCTCGGTTCCGTTAACCGTGTGAAGCCGTCGGGACTCCATTCCTCACTGCCCACTCCGTTGTGGACAAAGAACAGACCGTCCGCATCATACTTCGCTTTCACCGCACGCAGCTTCGGGTAATTCGAGCCCCAATAGGATTGCTGCCACGAGGGTTCGAAGAAGTTGCTTTCCGACACATAGGATCCGCCGTTCGGCGCCACCTTCCGCAATTCATCCATCGATTTGGAGACGGCATCAGCCTCTTTGCGGGCTTCTGCGAGGTCGGGTTCATG
Source organism: Terriglobales bacterium (assembly GCA_035601995.1). Lineage (GTDB taxonomy): Bacteria > Acidobacteriota > Terriglobia > Terriglobales > Acidobacteriaceae > JABDBE01. The sequence continues at coordinate 20,634 of DATNNE010000126.1, read as the reverse complement.
CCCGGAAAGGCCGGGATACGCGTGTCCTTCCCCCGAGGCAATAATGGCGAGAGCAAAGGCGTCGAGCACGGCGGGATTCGTTGCCGTGTCGCGGGCCGCAGCTATGGCATCGGCGGGAGCGCCAGCGAGACCTTTGTTGAAGTGCAGCTCGATTTCCCAGTGACGTGAACCGGCAAACAATGCGTTGACCAGACGATCTTGCGAGTCCTCCTGAAGCAGGGAAGCGGGCAGCCAGAGCGACTCATAGCCGTAAAGGAACTGCCCGACTTGACCGCCGTCGCCCGTCCACCACACGTCACCCGGCCGCGCATCGGGACGCGTGTCCTTGACGAAAACGGGGTGGTGATGCTGTTCCCTCCACTCTGCATCCCACCAGCCTCGCGCTGGTAGGCTGCCGACAATGGGCGGCGCTTTCAGGGTATAAGCCTTCGGCGAGCTCGTCACCCAGTCCAGAAATGGCTGCCAGGCCTGCTTGGTCTGTGCGGCATCCAGTCCGTAAGAGACCATCGATATCGTAAGAGAATTGTCAGAGTTGATGTGAGCCTGCTCGCCCCACTGATCGTTGAACAGGCTGGTGCGGTAGAGGCGGAAGAATTGGTGTAGAAGGCGAAGAAAGTCGTCGTCGGATGCGGCCCTGACCGTGAAGAGGGCGCCGCCGAGGAACTCGGGAAGATCGCGTACGCGCAGAGTCACTTTACTGACAACGCCGAAGCTGCCGCCTCCTCCGCCTTTCAGGGCCCAGAAAAGTTCGGGGTTTGTGCATGCACTCGCGACACGAATCTTGCCATCGGCAGTTATAACTTCGGCCTCCAGTAATCCCGCTGCCGCAAGGCCGTAATGCTTGGAGAAACTTCCGAAGCCGCCGCTTTGAATGAGGCCCGCGACTCCGACCGTCGTGCAGCCTCCACCTTGAACGTAGTGTCCGCCCTTGGTCGTGACCGCGTCGTATGCGTGCAGCCAGATCGCTCCGGCACCGAGCGTAACTGCGCTCTGCGGAGCTTGCTTACCCTCGCATCCTTGAGGGACGAATGCATCGTGCATCGTAATGTCATTCATGTGCCGCGTCCAAATCAGCAGCGAATCAGGCGCGTTCGATGTGCCCTGATAACTATGCCCGCCACCTTTGACGACGAGACGCAAACGGTTGTCGCGAGCAAAGTTTACTGCGGCAGCGATGTCGTCCGCATTTCTCGCCGCCACCGCGTAAACGCTCGGCTTCGTGGTCCATGCATTCGCCCAACCCAAAGTTTGCGTCAGCCCGGGTTGATCGCCGATGTAGTAGGGGTTATCTAAATTCTTGAGGACATCCTGACAAGAAGCACTCTCGGATGCGCCTTGGCAAGCGGTCGGGGGAAATTGTACCGGGATGAGGTTTCCTCCGACCTGTTGTTTCAACTTCTCCCAGCTTGCGGCACTCGGCCAAGAAGGATCGCCGGGACGAACTCGGCGGAATGCGGACTTCGCGGGTGGAGTCTGCTTGGCAATCGATAGATAAGGCCAAAGAGTCGGCAGCAAGGGCACGGCGGCTAAGCGCTTGAGCAGCGTTCGTCGGTCCATATGAAAGCCCGTCCAAAATGCGAAAGTTTATAAAGCACGGCCGCTTCAGGTTCGGGCCATCATAAACTGCGCCTCACAATACCGAAAGGGGGCCTCTCGTTGGGAATATAATGGCGTTCGCAATGGCCCTCACCGCTGGCACCAAACTGGGATCGTATGTGATTGTCGAACCGCTGGGCGCCGGGGGGATGGGCGAAGTGTACCGGGCTCGGGATATGCGCCTCGATCGCAGTGTTGCGATCAAGACTCTGCCCGCGGCAGTTGCCGCCGACGGCGAACGGCTTCACCGCTTCGAACAGGAAGCGCGCGCGGCATCTGCCCTCAACCACCCCAACATCGTTACCATCTATGAACTCGGAAACGACAGGTCCACTCACTACATCGCGATGGAGTTGGTCGAGGGGAATACGCTGCGACAGTTGCTTCTCTCCGGCTCGCTGCCAATGCGAAAGACGATTGAAATGGCAGTACAGGTCGCTGAGGGCCTGACCAAGGCTCATGAATCGGGCATCACGCACAGAGACTTAAAGCCCGAGAACGTGATGGTATCTCACGATGGTTTGGTCAAAATTCTGGACTTTGGCTTGGCGAAGCTCGCGCCGACGAGCGAACCGTCTGATATATGCACGACGTCCGCTGTATTGACTCCATCGGGTCTGGTGCTTGGAACGGTAGGGTACATGTCGCCGGAGCAGGCTGGCGGTCGACATCCGGATTTCCGCTCCGACCAGTTCTCATTCGGCTTGGTGCTCTATGAGATGGTGACCGGAAAACGCGCCTTTCAGCGAAGCACAGTGCCAGAGACGATGGTGGCGATCCTGCGCGAACAAACGGAACCGATCGCAGCGCAAAACCCCGATGTCCCGGCTCCGCTGTGCTGGGCTATCGAGAGATGCCTGGAGAAAGATCCCGATAAGCGCTACGTCTCCACCAGGGACCTCGCGCGAGAACTCGCAACCATCCGTGATCGCTTCTCTGAGAAGCCAACGAAGCCAGTAGAGACCCGGCCAACGAATCTTCCGGTGCAGCGGAGCGGTTTCGTGGGACGAGAAAGGGAAGTAGCCGCCGCCAAGGACCTCCTGCTGGGTCCGGATGTGCGCCTGGTGACAATCACGGGTCCAGGTGGCATCGGTAAAACGCGTTTTGCGGTGCAGGTAGCGAGTGAACTGGTCGATCGTTTCCCAGGCGGCGTTCATTTTGTTCCGCTCTCCTCGCTGACCGATCCCGATCTTATCGCTTCTGCGGTCGTTCAGGCGTTGGGAATACGGGAGGCAGGAGGTCAGTCGCCGCTGGAAATACTAAGAGATAATTTAGAGAATTCATTGCGCGCACCCATGCTCCTCCTGCTGGACAATTTCGAGCATCTGGTTCGGGCGGCGCCGACCGTGGCAGAACTTCTGGCGATGGGCCCCCATCTTAAAATTATGGTAACGAGTCGCGCCCCGCTGCACTTGTACGGGGAGCACGAATTTCCGGTGCCGCCACTTGCCATGCCTGAACTACTGTCCACGCCTGCGGTCGAGATCCTGTCCCAGTTCCCCGCGGTCGCGCTGTTCTTGCAGCGCGCCGTTGCGGTCAAGCCAGATTTCGAACTTAACCGGGAAAATGCATCAGCCATCACCGAGATTTGTGCCCGGTTGGATGGTTTGCCTCTCGCAATTGAGCTCGCTGCTGCGCGAGTGAAAGTTCTTTCGCCCTCTGCCATGCGGACGCGCCTGACCAGCCGGTTGCAACTGTTGACGGGCGGTGCACGAGACATGCCGCAAAGGCAGCAAACGCTTCGCGCCGCCATGGACTGGAGCTACGATCTATTGAGCCCTGCCGAGCAGAAGCTTCTTCGAAGATTGTCTGTTTTCGTGGGCGGATGCACTCTGGAAGGTGCGGAAGCTGTGTGCGACACCAGGAGCGATCTCGATTTGGATTTGCTCGACGGTATGGCGTCCATGGTGGACAAGAGCCTGATGCAGCAGGTCGAACAAGCAAAGAGTGAATCGCGGTTCGTGATGCTGGAAACAATTCGTGAGTACGCTCTGGAAAAACTGGCGGCAAGCGGAGAGGAGGCATCGACGAGGCGCGCTCATGCTGCCTATTGCCTGGTGCTGGCGGAAGAAGAGGCCGCAGACCGGAGCGGTACGGAAGCCGCGGAATGGCTGCAGAGCTTCACCTTCGAGCACGACAATTTTCGCGCGGCTCTCGATTGGCTGATAGAAACCCGGGATGCGGAGTGGGGTTTACGTCTCGGCGCAGCCTTGTTTCGCTTTTGGGAGGCGCGAGAGTATCTCGCTGAAGGCAGGAGCCAGCTAGGCAAGCTGTTGAAGCTCGCCGTAGCGGCAGCTCCCACGAAGGCGCGTGGACGCGCACTTTTTGCCGCAGGCGTGCTAGCAGGTGAGCAGGGAGACTACGCCGCAGCGGAAGCGCTCATCGGGGAGAGTCTGGACATCGCGCGGCAGTTGCATGACCAGCAGGGCGCCGCTGTCTCTCTGAACGCGCTCGCGGTGATTACGCGGGACCGCGGTGACGTCCCGGTTGCTCGCGCTCTGTTCGAAGAAAGCCTGGTGCTGTGGAGAGAATTGGGTGACCAGAAAGCGGTGGCTCGGGCTCTGAGCAACCTGGCGAATGTCGTCAAGTTGCAAGGAGACTATGCTCGTGCCCGCCTGCTGTACACGGAGTGTCTCTCAATCTTCAAGGAACTGGGAGATCGGACGGGAGCCGCTTGGTCGATGAACCACGAAGGGGATGTTGCTCGCGATCAGGGTGACTCCGCCGCTGCACGCACATTGTACGAACAGAGCCTGGCAATTTTCCGCGAGCTCGGTGATCGCTGGGGCATTGCGGGCACGCTGGCTGATCTGGGGACCTTGGCGAGAGAACAAGAGAATTATCCTACAGCGCGCGCTCTCTACCGGGAGAGCGTAATAATTTTCCAGCAACTGGACCACAAACGCGGAGTTGCGCGGCTGCTGGAGTGCTTCGCGTGCTTAGCGGCTGTTCAAGTCGAACCTGAGCGCTCACTGCGGCTGGCGGGTGCGGCGGCTGCGTTGCGGCAAAATATTGGCACCCCGTTGACCGCCGCTGAGCAGGCCAAACTCGAAGCGAGTCTGCAGCCTGCGCGGCAGGCATTGACCGACACCCTGGGCGTGACGGCCTGGCTAGAAGGTTGGGCCTTGCCGGCCGATACAGCGATTAAAGAGGTGCTGATCCCCGAGGCTGCATCTCCCTAGCCGGGCAGGCTAAACCAGATCGCGAAGGAAATCAGGATGCCCGCGGAAGGTTCAGCTCCGCCCTCACTCCGCGTTTGTCGGATCGAGGAGCCGACGCACTGCAGTGATGCGATTCGCAGGAAGCCCTGCGCGCCTGGCGTGTTCTTGAACGGTTGCCTCGTCAGGAGCGAGGTAGACGCAGTACACTTTGTCGCCGGCCACGTAGCTATGCAGCCACTGGATCTCTGGACTCATTCCCTTCAGAGCGTTGACCGACCTTTGGGAGATTTCCCGCCATTGGTCGTCGGACAGATTTGCGGCTCCCGGGACTTCGCGTTCGATGACGAACTTAGGCATGAGTACTCCCCGACGTGCACCGATGCTAGCATGTGAGAGAGAGCGGATTCAAGACGGCTGACCAAAGCTGCCGCAGTCAGCGAAAATTACCAAGAATAAAGAATCGAGGCTGGCATGGACCTTCGAACGCTGCAGAAGCCGCTGAAAGAGCAATACCGCAATGACCCGAGCGCTTCACGAATCACTCTGCGGGCGAAAGGCGCGCAGACGGATGCTCCAGTCTCATGTTCGGTCGATCTCGGACGAGCCATCTATCAGGCCGAAGCTCACAAGGGAGTCGGAGGCGCTGGTAGCGGCGCTTGTTCTGGCGATCTATTGTTGGGCGCTTTGGCGGCTTGCGCGCAGATAACCTGTCAGATGGTGGCTTCGGCTATGGGAATACCAACCGAACGGATTGAGGTCACGGTCGAGGGAGATTTGGATCTCCGCGGCACGCTCGGAATTTCAAAAGACGCGCCCGTGGGCTTTGAGAGCATTCGTCTTCATTTTGACGTTGATGCACCTAAGGCGACAGCGGAACAATTGCGCGGATTGCGACAGAAAACAGAACAGTATTGCACGGTGATGCAGACCCTATTGCGTCCGCCGAGTCTGCAGACCGACTGGGCTAGTAACGATTGAATGCCTTAATGCGGTTTGCAATAGACAGCGCGATAGTCTTCCACAATTGAGGCATTCCGCAGCATGCAGGCAACGCTTAGCGTGGACTGCGCGCCGACACCTTCGTACAATCAGATTGAGCAGGGTCCACCGGAGCCTGCCGCGCAGGGGGTCTTGTGACGGAGAACCCGGCTGGGACCTCACCGCAGGTGCACGATCCATCACACGATGTTCTGCGTTCGGAAGCGCGGCCGCTCGACTCACTTTTCAGGCCGGGCAGCGTTGCCCTCATCGGCGCGACGGAACGCGAGGGAAGCGTCGGCCGCGCCATCCTCTCCAATCTTCAGATCCCTGCATTTCGAAGCAAGATATATCTAGTTAATCCCCAGCATTCAAGCATTCTAGGGATCGCGGCTTATCCGTCGATCGGTGATGTACCTGAGGCAGTCGATCTTGCTGTGATCGTTACGCCAGCGTCCAGCGTTCCTGCGATTGTCAGGGAATGCGTGAATGCGGGCGTGAACTCAGCGATTGTAATTTCGGCGGGATTTCGCGAACGCGGAGCCGAAGGGCAGGCCCTTGAAAAGCAGATTGCCGAAGAGTTGAGAGACGGCCACATGCGATTGCTCGGCCCGAACTGCCTGGGGGTGATGAATCCTCGATTCGGCTTGAATGCGACCTTTGCCCACGCCATAGCGCGCCCGGGCAATGTCGCGTTTTTGAGTCAGAGCGGCGCGCTGCAGACGGCGATTCTCGATTGGAGTCTGCGCGAACAGGTGGGCTTCAGCGGATTCGTTTCCACGGGATCGATGCTGGACATCGGCTGGGGCGACTTGATCGATTACTTTGGCGATGATCCTGGAACGCAAAGCATTCTTATTTATATGGAGTCGATCGGCGATGCGCGAGCGTTCCTATCGGCAGCGCGCGAGGTAACTCTCACCAAGCCGATCATCGTTTTGAAAGCGGGTCGGTTCGAAGACGCATCGAAAGCAGCAGCTTCGCACACCGGCGCTCTTACTGGCAGCGATGACGTTCTGGAAGCGGCCTTTCGGCGGGCCGGCGTGCTGCGCGTGAGCAGCATTGCCGATCTGTTCTACATGGCCGAGGTGCTGAGTAAACAGCCGCGTCCGCGGGGTCCGAAGCTGACTGTCCTGACGAATGCGGGTGGCCCCGGCGTGCTGGCCACGGATGCGCTGATTGCCAGTGGTGGTCAACTAGCCGCGCTTTCCGCGGAATCTCTGGACGCACTCAACACTTTCCTTCCCAAGCACTGGAGCCACGGAAATCCGATTGACATACTCGGCGACGCCGATCCTGATCGCTATCAGCGCGCGGCCGAGATCGCACTGGCGGACCCGAACAGTGACGGGCTTCTTGTAATCCTCGCTCCGCAGGGCATGACGAATCCGGCGGATGTTGCCGAACGACTGAAACCACACGCCCACGCTCACGGCAAGCCACTGCTCGCGAGTTGGATGGGCGGAGACGCCGTTGCCGGCGGCGAAGTCATTCTGAATACTGCGGGAATTCCAACCTTTGCTTATCCGGACACAGCGGCCCGAATCTTTACCTTGATGTGGCGCTATAGCTACAACCTCCGGGGCATTTATGAAACACCAGTCTTGGCAGATGGCCCGGAAGACGAGAGCGAAGCGCGGTGCAAGGTACGCGCGATCATCGACGAAACCCGCAGCCGCGGGCGTACCTTGCTCACGGAGTACGAATCAAAACAATTGCTTACGCTGTGTGGAATTCCAGTCGTGGAGACGCGAATCGCGCATAGCGAGGAAGAAGCAGCCACGGTAGCGGCCGCCATCGGGTTTCCCGTCGTTGTGAAATTGCATTCAGAGACGATCACGCACAAGAGCGACGTTGGCGGCGTGAAGTTGAATCTTGCTGATGCAGCCGCCGTGCGACAGGCATACCGCGTGATTGAATCGTCGGTCACCGAGCGCGTGGGTCGCGAAAACTTTCAGGGTGTGACGGTGCAGCCCATGTTGAAAGCGGGCGGCTACGAATTAATCGTTGGCAGCACCACGGATGCGCAATTCGGCCCCGTCGTGGTGTTCGGCTCGGGCGGGGAACTGGTGGAAGTCTATCGCGACCGGGCGCTGGCGTTGCCGCCGCTCAACACTACTCTGGCGCATCGCTTACTCGAACAAACTCGGATTTTCAAAGCCCTGTCCGGCGTGCGTGGCCGCAAGCCGGTAGACATTGCCGCGCTCGAAGCTTTATTAGTGCGGTTCAGCCGCCTCATCGTAGACAATCCCGCGATCAAGGAAGCCGACATCAATCCCCTGGTCGCTTCTTCCGATCAGATCATCGCCCTCGATGCCCGCTTCGTTCTGCACGATAAGAGTGTCTCCGCCAGCGATCTACCGAAGTCCGCCATCCGTCCCTACCCAGTGCAATATGTTGCGTCTTGGACGATGAAGGATGGTACAGGCGTGACTCTGCGACCGATCCGTCCAGAGGATGAGCCACTCATGGTGAAGTTCCACGAAGCGCTTTCCGAACGCAGCGTGTTTCTTCGCTACTTTCAGTTGTCCAAGCTCAGTCAGCGGGTAGCCCACGACCGGCTGAGACGAATCTGTTTTCTCGACTACGACCGCGAAATTGCAATCGTCGCCGATCGCACGGTGCCGCAAACGGGAGAGCACGAAATCCTTGCCATTGGGCGGCTCAGCAAGCTTCACGGGAAACGCGCCGGTGAGGTCGCGCTTTTGGTGCGGGATGAGTATCAGCACCGAGGTTTGGGAATCGAGTTGCTTCGGCGGCTAATCCAAGTAGCGCGCGACGAACACTTAGACTCGGTACAGGCCTACATGCTCCGTGAGAACATCGAGATGCGCAATCTTATTGAGAAGCTCGGTTTTGTTGTTGGGCCTGCCGACGAGAGTGGAGTGCATCTTACTTCGCTGAGGCTGAACGCGTAAGTAAATTTTCCGCGGCGTCTCTTGCGGTATCTCCTAATGGGCCGAATCAGCCGTCGCTGCTTTTTTCGCTCTTTCCACTTCCAGCCGACGGATGGTCGACCGTAGCCAGTCGCCGAGCGCTTCTTCAAGTTCCTGCTGCGTCCCGGTGCGATACAAAGATGAGATCGTCTCTCCAGCCGGAGATAACGGAATATGGATGCAAGGAGTCTGTTCCGTGCGCGCTTCATGCGGGACGAATTGCATCAAGAGGCATTCTTCGCAAGGTTCACGGTCCTTCGAGTTGAAGTTCATGCAGGTGGGGGAATCCTCGAAAACGAACCGTGGCCGCCAGGCTTCACGCGGCAATCGCCCGTAACCGCCTTGCTCCAGAAACTCCAATTCGAACTTCAGTACTTCAAGCAGGTCACGACTATCTTTCGCCATAATGCTCACCTTTTGTCATTAGTTTGAACTCAGTCTCGTTGGTGCGCCGTGACCCATATCACAGTCTGTCGTGAGGGCCATCACCTAGTTTGTGCACGCACTGAATGCAAAGGGCTTACAATCACATGCATATGTGACCGGGGTCACGGACTCATCTGCCCCGCGAAGTTCAATATTGCATTTCGCAACGATGTTCACGGCACAAGGTTGGACCAATAACTCGAATGGAGCTTGAAGATGAAGAGAATCGACGTCAGAGTGTTGACAATCGCAACAGCATTCGCTGTTGTTCTCAGCCTTCCCCTATCCGTGCATGCGCAAGACGCGTCCGCACTCTTCAAATCGAAATGTGCGGCCTGCCATGGTGCGGACGGAACTGGTTCGTCGATGGGAAAGAAAATGGGCGCACACGACTTCACCAGTGACGACGTGCAGAAAATGTCGGACGCAGAGCTAGCGGACATCATTACGAATGGCAAGAACAAGATGCCCAAGTACTCGTCTCTGAAGCCAGAGGACGTTAAGGGGTTGGTGGCTTACATCCGCACTCTGAAAAAGTAAGTTTCTAGCGGTCAAGATTAGGGAGATTGTCGGCGGCAGCGGACGACCCGCGGCGACACTTAAGGTGTGTCTACGCGGAGCGCGTGAAAGATAAGGAGAGTGGCGGTCTCAAATGAACCGGCGAGAACGTATCCGAGAATGGGCACAACCAATTTATTTCCTGGGGCAAAATCCTACCACGCTTACAGGCGCGGTGATCACGACGAGCACCGCACTCACCACCATCGCCTTCTGGTTCTACGACATCTTCTTGCCGGGGCCGCCGCATCCTTACATTGGCCTTCTGGTTTTTCTGATCCTGCCGGGCATTTTTGTACTCGGACTGCTGCTGATTCCTCTCGGTATCTGGCTCAAGCGGCGAAGTCTGCGCGCGAGCGGACAACTGCCGGGAACGTTTCCAGCCATCGACCTCGGTCTGCCCGTTGTGCGGAGGACCTTGGAGTGGGTAGCCTTCGCAACCCTACTCAACCTTCTCATTATTGGAACCGCGTCGTACCGCGGAGTCGAATATATGGATTCGGTGAGTTTCTGCGGGACGACTTGTCATACCGTGATGGCTCCCGAGTATACGACGTACCAAAATTCGCCGCACTCGCGGGTCGAGTGCGTCGAATGCCATATCGGGCCCGGAGCGGGATGGTTTGTGCGGTCGAAACTCTCCGGCCTGCGGCAGGTCTTTGCCGTAACCTTCCACACCTACTCACGCCCCATCCCTTCGCCGGTGAAATATCTCCGGCCCGCGCGCGAAACATGCGAGCAGTGTCACTGGCCGCAGCGCTTTACCGGCGACAAGTTTCTGGTGAACACCAGTTACAAGGACGACGAAAAAAACACGCCGCAGACGGACGTGCTGCTGCTGAAAGTGGGCGGACGTACCTGGCAGGGTTCGGTCGGAATCCATGGGCATCACCTCGCTGACAACGCCCGCATCCGCTATATTTCTACCGACCCTGAGCGGCAGACGATTCCAGTCGTGTATTACACCGACGACCAGGGAAAGACTACGGAATTCATTTCCACGGATACGAAACCCACCCAAGAACAATTGGATAAGGGAGAACATCGTGTGATGGATTGCGTGGATTGCCACAACCGGCCTACGCACGTCTTCGAACTGCCCGAAAACGCAGTGGACAAACAAATGTCGCTGGGGCGGATTAGTCCGGATCTTCCGTATATCAGGAAGAAGGCGGTCGAGGTTCTGAAGGTGAACTATCCGACCCGCGAGATGGCAAAGCAGAACATTACGGACGAAATCAACAATTTTTATCGAACTAACTACACACAGATCTATCAGACGCGACGGCCGCTGGTGCAGCAAGCAGGCGAGGAGGTGGCAGCGATCTATCTTCGGAACATCTTCCCGGACATGCGTCTAACTTGGGGAAGCCATCCGAATAATCTTGGGCACAACGATTCGCCGGGCTGCTTCCGCTGCCACGACGGCAGTCACAGCAGTGCTGATGGGCAAACCATCACGAACGATTGTTCCGCGTGTCATCAGGTTTTAGCGGCAGGGGAAGAGAATCCCAAGGTCCTGACCGACCTGGGAATGAAGTAGTGGTGAGCTGCGAGAGTGGAGATGTTGAACGGAATGCAAGGCGCGACAGGAAACGTCAGGCGATCGTATCTTGGCTATTTCGTCCTGCTGTTTTCTGTCTGCGCTTTGTTTCCTGGCTGGCTTCAGGCGCAACCGAAAACGTCCCATCCACTCAAGCAGGATGAAAGCTGTCTCGCCTGCCACGGCCAAGCGGGAATGACATCGGCCAGTGGCAACAGCATCTCGATCGATCCCGTCAAACATGCAGCCAGTGTCCACGGCATTTTGGGCTGCACCGATTGCCACACGACCATCAAGGATTTCCCCCATCCTGACAAAGTGGCCAAGGTGCAATGCTTGAGCTGTCACACAGATGAAGCTTCGCATGTGGCGGGCAGCATTCATGGCGCGGTCGGCGTAGGAGCTTGCCAATCCTGCCACGGCGATCCGCACGAAGTGGCGGCTGCGGCCCAGACTGCACCAACCAAGTGCGCGCAATGTCATGCCGACGAAGTGAAAGATTTCCGGCAAAGTATTCACGGGAAAGCGGCCGCAGCGGGCGATCCGGATGCGCCGAACTGCGGCTCCTGCCACGGTTCCGTGCATCAAATTCAAGTCTCAAGCGATGCGGCTTCGCCGGTGGCCAAGAAAAATTTGCCTGAAACTTGCGCTTCTTGTCATAGCAACCAGCAGTTCCTCTCCCGGCACAAGATTCCGTTTGCGCATCCAGTCGAACTCTACCGGCAAAGCGTGCATGGACGAGCCGTGGCCGATGGAGACGGAGCGGCCGCAACCTGCTCGGATTGTCACGGGAGCCATGGAATTCTGCCGCCGCAAGATGCGCACTCCAAAATCAATCACTGGAATATCGCAGCCACATGCGGACAGTGCCATGCCGACATCGCAAAGACATATCTCGCGAGTGTGCATGGACAAGCCATGAAGTCCGGAGTCGTGGCTGCGCCGGTGTGCAGCGACTGCCATGGGGAGCACCTGATTCTGGGTCCGAAAGAGGCGGGATCGCTGGTGAACGCAGGGCGCGTCTCCATGGTCACTTGTGGGCGTTGCCACAGCGACGAACGCCTGGCGTTGCGTTACAACCTGCCCGCCGACCGAGTTCCTTCGTACGCCGACAGCTATCACGGTCTGGCCGCGCGCGGGGGATCCCAGAGTGTTGCCAATTGCGCTTCCTGCCATGGGGTGCACAATATTTTTCGGTCGAGCGATGCGCGCTCCACGGTAAACGCCGCGAACATCTCAAAAACGTGCGGGAATTGTCACGCCGGCGCAGGCGACCATTTCGTTATTGGTCCGGTGCATGTGCAAACTGCCTCTGGACCTGCGCATCCGGTCGTCACATGGATCCGCTGGACGTATTGGCTGCTGATCCCACTGACACTTGGCTTCATGATCGCGCACAACCTGATCGACTTTCTGTCGAAGCTGATCCGGCGGCAGCCACGGCATGAAACCGGTGCGCAAGTGACGCGCATGAATCGAAACTTCCGCATCGCCCACTGGGGAGTGATTCTCAGCTTCCCAACTCTTGTATTCACAGGGTTCGCACTGAAGTATCCAGAAGCGTGGTGGGCGCGTCCGCTATTGCTCTGGGAGGGCCACCTCGCGTTTCGCGGGTTGGTGCATCGCTGCGCGGCAATTGTCCTGCTCGCTTCCACCATCTACCACGTAATTCACCTCAGTTTCATCAATCGGCGAGACGGCGCGATGTTCCTGAAAGCCATGTTCCCCGAGGTGAGAGACGTGACCGATCTGCTGAAGGTCTTCTCCTACAACCTCGGACTCACGAAAATCGAACCGCGCTTCGCGAAATTCAACTATGCGGAGAAGGTGGAATACTGGGCGTTCATGTGGGGCACGGTTGTGATGACAGTGTCCGGCTTCTTATTGTGGTTTAACAATTTCACGCTGCGCTATTTCCCCAAGTGGGTATCGGACGCGGCCACCGCCATCCATTACTACGAGGCGCTGCTCGCGACCTTCTCCATCCTCCTTTGGCACTTCTACATGGTGATCTTTGACCCCCTCGTCTACCCGATGGATACGGCTTGGCTCAACGGGAAAGTCCCAGCTGATCATTACCGCCATACTCGCCCCGAGTATCTGCGCGCTCTGGAACGGGCCCACTTGGTCGAACTGCCAGAGGATCCGGCCGACTTCGTGGAAGGAGAGAAAACCGCGGACGTTCCAAGTGATGACGCGCCAGTAAAGACTTGAGCGGCTTCTACAAAAGGAATTGGGCAGTGTCTCAATTTCAGCAAAAGGTTGAAGCTGCTTAGAGTTCACTGCCGCGTCGCTGGGGCCGATCTTGTGGTCCGGACGGTGCGAGGAAAATCGGTTGGCCTCGGCCCGTACGTACGAACCTCTACCCTGATCGACCGCCGCAATTGGCCTTCGGTTTCGTAAAGGGCCGCAATCGGACCGAATCATTTCGACAGGGAACAAGCTCTCAGGTGGGGCAAGGGCCGGCGGAGGCGACCGGCCCATCGAACAATCCTTCTAAGCTGTGATGAGGGATTCCAAGGCAACCCGGTTGGGGATCACAAGCGTGCAGCCGTTCTGCTGAATGAGATGTTGCTTCTTGAAGCCTGCGAAAAGCCGGCTGACGGTCTCCCGCGAAGTGCCAATCATTTGTCCGATCTCTTCGTGGGTCAAAGCCATTGTTACTTGGCTCGGGTTCTTGGCTTCGGTGTTCTGGTCGAGCCATCCCACTAGCAATCGAGCAAGCTTTTCGCTGGCGGAGTCGGAAAGGATCAAGTCACGGATTTCGCGGCAGGTTCCGGCATAATCTTGGCTGATGTGTTGCGTCACCCACAAGGCAAGTTCGCCGTGAAGGCGCATGAGGCGTAACAAGTCGCATTGACGTAGAAAACTGACTTCGCACGGTTCCTGGGTCTCGGCTGTGGCTTCGTACGAACGTCCGGAAATTACGGCGGCAACGCCCAACGGGCAGCCGGCCTCAACAATGCGTAGAATCAGCGTTCTGCCGTCGCTGCCACAAATAGAAAGCTTCACCCGCCCACGACGCACGATGAACACCCCGCGCGGCGCTTGACCTTCAGCGAACAAAACCGCTCCTGTGGGGTAGGTGGTGGTGATTGCTTCTTGCTCCAAGGCGTCGGCCAGTGATGAAGGGAAGTCGCCAAGGGTTTTGACTGCCGGAGTAAGTTTCTGGGTGTTGTTTATGATGTGTGTGGCCATATATTGCCTCCGCTCACAGCTACTTTGGCAAGTCCCTAGCCACATTCAACGGCGGAGCAAGGTTCAGTGGGAATCTTTATAAAATAAACAAAACAAATAGGTTGATGTGATGCGGCCAATTCTGGAGTAGGTGGACGGCTCGGCGAGGTCCTACTGGAACTGCGTGCTTTCACACACCGATGTGTGATCCCCATCACCGGTCGGTTGGTTATATGGCCCGAGAGCAGTGATCCTAATGCTTGCGTTTTCAAGGGAGATCTGTAAGCGCATGTCCGCCGCGCATTCCTCAGCCTACAGAGTGGACCCAGATGAGGCATCAGGGTCTATTTGTGCGACGCCGACCTTTCATCTAGCGTCGCGTGGATCGTGTTCAGCAGAGCCGTTCGGCTAAACGGCTTTTCGAGGAGGGTTATGCCGCGCTGCAACATTTCCCGTTCGGCGATCAGTTCCCCGGTGTAGCCTGACATGTAAACGATCTTCAGAGTCGGACGAGAGGCGCGCAGGCGCTCAACTAATTCGGGACCGCTCATGCGGCGCATGACCACGTCGGTTAGCAATAGATCAACTGACTGCGGATGAGACTCCGCCCATTCGAGAGCAGACTTTCCGTCATCCGCCTCGACTACGGTGTAGCCGTGTTCTTGAAGAAGTTGCCGAGTCAAGCTGCGCATGATTTCGTCGTCTTCCACGAGCAGGATCGTCCCTTGCTGTTTCGCACCAACCGTCTCTGCTTCGGACTTAGATCCGACTCCGATCTTGTGTTCCGCGCTGGGGAGGTAAATCTTGAACGTCGTTCCGTGTCCCGGTTCGCTGTAGACCAGAATGTGTCCCCCGCTGTGTTTGACAATTCCATAGACAGTGGCGAGGCCCAAGCCAGTTCCTTTGCCTACGTCCTTCGTGGTGAAGAAAGGTTCGAAGATGCGCGACATTGTCGCTTCGTCCATGCCGTTGCCGGTATCGCTGACCGCGAGCAGAATGTATTTTCCCGGTCGCATGGCTTGATTTTGCTCGGCGAAAGCCTCGTCAAAACTCACCGTGCCAGTCTCGAGAATGAACTTGCCGCCGTGCGGCATAGCGTCGCGGGCGTTAACAGCGAGGTTGACCACGATTTGGTCGAGCTGGCCCGGGTCCGCCTCGACCACCGCCAACGCTGATCTGGGCACAACGAGAATCTCGACATCGTCGCCCAGCAACGGACGCAAGAGCTTGCTGATGTCTCTTAGGCGCTCGTTCAGGTCGAGGACACATGGTTGAATTGCGGACGTCCGGCTGAAAGCGAGTAGCTGTTTGGTCAGTGACCTACCCCGGTCGCTCGCCTTCTTGATGTTCTCGACGTAAAGCGACGGTTCGGCAGCGGGATCTATGCGGTCACGAAGAAATTCGGTGCAGGCGTTGATAATGCCGAGAATATTGTTGAAGTCGTGCGCCACTCCTCCCGCCAACCGGCCGATCGCCTCCATCTTCTGGGCCTGACGAAGCTGGCCCTCCGACCGTTTCTGCGCCGTAATGTCGCGCCCAATTACTGAAGCCCCCACGATTTTGTCACTCGCATCGCGCAAAGGAGACACGGAAATGGAGACGTTTAATAGCCGTCCGTCCTTGGTGACCCGTACTGACTCGTGGTGGTCCACGGTTTCACCGCGCGCAATTTTCCCTAAAATGTCTGAGATTTCGCCCGTACGATCGCCGGGCGTCAGAAGGGATATGTGCTTTCCGATAGCCTCCTCCGACCTGTAGCCATAGATGTGTTCAGCCCCGCGGTTCCAACTGGTGATAATGCCATTCAGATCCTTACTGAGGATGGCGTCCTCGGACGAATCAACGATGGATACCAGCCTGGCCCGGTATTCTCCGAGTTGTTCGGCCGTTCTGCGATGCAACTCTTCACTCGCTCGGCGCAGTTCTTCTGCCATTCGCTTGCGATCGCTGATGTCGCGGATGGCGCTCAGCACGACCATCCCGTCTTCTGTGGAAACCGGGCTGAGGCTGATCTCCACCGGGAATTCCGAGCCATTACGCCGTCTCCCGTAGAGATCCAAATCCGCGCCCATACGTCGCGTCTTCGGCGCCTGCGCGAAGTTCGCACGATGATTGTGGTGCTGACGCCGATAGCTTTCAGGCACCAGCATTTCGACTTTCTGCCCAATCAATTCATCGCGGTCATAGCCAAACAGCTTTTGAGCCTGTGAATTGACTTGAATAATGATTCCATCGCGATCAACCGCGACGATGGCATCGGGAAGGGTTTCCAGGAGATCATTTGAAAGGAGGACCTCGGCCATCGTCGTGGCCGAGCGAGAGCGCGCAGGCTGCTTGCGTGTCGAAGAAGGTCGCGGCATACAGTTCCGGTTCGAACCGTCGGTCTTAAATCTATGTCGGAGCAGGCTTGTCTGTAAAGGCGTGAAGCGAGGCTGCGCTGTGCGAGCGCTTCGTCGAGATCGTGAGCTTGAGCCACGGACCAATATTAGAATCCCGGCGATGCTCCCGAGTTTTCTCTTGCAAGCTCCTTCGCTACTTCCGAGGTTTGCCAACGCGCTGCGCGGTCGCGAACATCAGGGCAACTGTATCCAAATCTTTCGGTTGCACCTTTCCTGGGGGAATACGCATGTGCGTGACATCTTCAAGTTTCTGCAACAGATCTACCAGCGCCATTGAGTCAATCAATCCGGATGAAACCAGCGGTGTGCCCTCGTCGATTTGCAGGCTTGGTTTTCGCATCAACCGAACGATGTGTTCAATCATCTGCTGTGCTTCGGGTGTCATGTGAATTGGCTTTCCTCGGGCGCCAGGTTGAGTTCGGGATGCTCTCGTAACAGTTTTGCGCGCGTGGCCGAACGCGATGCCTTCCCGGCGGTGCTCTTCACAATCCATTTTGGCGGCTTTAAGAGAATCATTCGAACCGCCACGCCAATTCCGGCCACTACAAGATTGCGGAGCTCTCGTTCAATCTCTAACGAATTTGCGAGAAGTTCTTCCCGCTCGACCTCCGCGATCAAGACGATGTCATCCGTGCCGAGATCAGGATTGTACACGCCCACCGCGACCACGCGGCCGTCGTGAATGGCGGGGTGGCCGGCAACAATCTCTTCAATGTCCTGCGGGTAGAGATTCTCGCCGCCAACAATGAGCAAGTCCTTCTTCCTGCCGACCACGAACAATTCGTCGTTAAGATAAAACCCAAGATCACCCGTGTGATACCAGTCGTCAATGATAGCGGTAGCCGTGAGCTCGGGGCGGTTGTAGTATCCCTCGAACAGGCTGTCGCTCCTGATGAGAATTTCGCCGACTCGACCCTCGGCCAAAAGCTCCCTAGAATCGGAGATGATCCGGACCTCATTGTTAGGCAACAACCGCCCGGAAGATTTAAAGCAAAGGGATCCAGTGCTTCCTTCGGCGACGGGAATGACCAAATGCTTCGTACGAAACTGTTGACCGTCTGCCCAAACGCTGGCTGGACCCAGAGGTTGACTGACATCGGATTGGGTCACGGCAAAAACGTTTTCTGCCATGGCGTAGGAGGATTGAATAGCGCTGTTCTTTAATCCACTGGAGGCGAACGCACTCTGGAACTCATCCATGCTGCTGGCGCGGACGGGTTCCGAGCAATTAATCAAGGCACGTAGAGAAGAAAGATCATACTGCGCGTATCGGCTCTGCGGCGTGCGGCGGGGAATAAATTGGAAAGCAAAGTTCGGCATCCACGCCAGCGTGCACTTGTATTCGCTGATAATCTGCAACATCGTCTCAGGATGCATGACCCAATCCAACGGCGATTGCATCACGACGGGCAGATGGCAAACCATGGGCAGCATAAAGCACGCAATCAGGCCCATGTCGTGGTACAAGGGAAGCCAACTGTAGATGCTGTCGGCGGCCGCGTCTATTTTCAGGGCCTGCGCCAGATGTTCGAGCTGGCGCAGAACGGCAGCATGAGTCAGAGCGACGCCCTTCTGCAATCCTGTAGTGCCTGCTGAATGCTGAATGAATGCCAGGTCGTCGTGCGAATATTGTCGCTTAGGAAGTTCAATCGCGCCAGTTTGCGCCTTGCCGTCGGTGACGCGAAGCAGCGTGCTGTGATCGTCGAGAGACACGTAGGTGAGCATCTCGTCGGGAAATTGTTCGTCGATCATCACAACTTTAGCGCTCAGATTTGCCGTCACTCCGGCCAGTCCGGAGCGGTACTTGAACGGCTCAACTTTGAAGTTAGGGTAAGCCAGGAAGGCCGGCACGGCGCCCAGCATCATGGTTCCAACGAAAGCGGTCATCGAAGCAATGCCCTGCGGAATAATGACGATGACGCGATCGCCGGCAGTCACGCCGTGGTCGCGGAGCATTCGGGCCTGCACGCGTGCGCGCTGGCGGAACTCCGCGAAGGTCACGGTCTCGCGTTCGTCTTCATCGATCCATGCGGTTACAAACGGACGATCTGAGGGCGCCGCGTCGAGCGCCTCAATAAGATTGCGAAACTTGTTCAAGCTGCGGTTATTGTATCCGTTGAGAATGACAGCTTTCAGTTACGATAACCCCAGCGAGGAACATTGCTTCGAATCGTCCTATACAGCCTGATCTTCCTGCTTAGCGTCGCAGTCTTCGCCAAAGTTGACTCGCGAAGAGTGCGGCAGCCCATTCTTTTAATTGGCAGCTACCTGCTTTATTTCAGCTGGGGCGCGTGGTTTGCAGTCGTTCTTCTTGCATCGACGGTGATGAACTTTCTGCTCGGAGAGTGGCTTCGCCGCAAGCCAACTCGATTCGCTCTGGCGATCGGCATTCTACTGAACCTCGCCCTCTTGGGTAGTTTCAAGTACCTCCCGGAAGTGGCAGTAAACTTGTCGCTCGCATCATTGCAGAGGTTTGCTCATCTTGCGCTGCCGTTGGGGATCTCGTTCTGGACGTTCCAGGCGATGAGCTATCTGTTTGATCTTTATCGCGGTGAAGAACTCGAGCCGTCATTCTTTGAATTTGCGCTCTACATGGCGTTCTTCCCGGTCGCGATATCCGGCCCAATCTGCCGCCTGCCCGATATGCTTCCGCAATTCCGATCCGACGAAGTAACTTCCTGGAACGACATTGGACGCGGGTTTGCTCGTATCGCGACCGGCGTCCTCATGATGCAGTTGGCCCGGCTGCTGGGGCAGGGAATTCTCTCGGGCGATGGCATCAATAGGGGGTTCGATCAGGTCACGCGCTGGAGCGGAGCCGACGTTTGGTGTCTTGCGTTCGGATACGGGTTACAGCTTTTCTTTGACTTCGCGGGTTACTCGCACATCGCCATCGGCGCGGCGAGGGCGCTGGGTTTCACTGTTCCGGAAAACTTTGCCCGTCCATTTCAATCCACCACGCCATCGATTTTTTGGACGCGCTGGCACATGTCGCTCTCGTTCTGGATTCGCGACTACGTTTTTCTTCCGCTGGCAATGATGCGCCGCGAAGTCCGGTGGCGAAATCTGACGCTGGTGCTTTCCATGGTGCTGTTCGGATTGTGGCACAAAGCCACCGTGCTGTTTTTGTTGTGGGGCTGCTACCACGGAGTGCTTCTCGTCCTGCATCGCCAGTTCCAGCAATTGCAAAGGACGTTCGGCTGGGATCCGCCCGCCCGGCTGTGGACATCGTTTTCGTGGCTTGTCACGATCACTTTAATCAGTCTCGGATGGATACTTTTCCGCGCCAATTCTCTGCCGCAAGCGGGGCAGATGTTGTCGGCCGTTTTTACTCCGGCGAGCTATCTGTCGCACTTTCTTAGCCGGAGTCTGTACCTGCTGGTGGTTGCTTTGGCGGCGGGATACACCACAGTGATGTTGGTCAATGACTTGCTTGATCGCTACTCGGTGAAACTCGAAGCGACGCCGTCTCATTCAACAATCATCGCCGCTATCGCTCGCAATCGCTGGTATTGGATCCCGCCCCTCTATGGGCTGGCGTTACTCGTAGTCTCGATCGTGACTCACGCGCAGAGCGCGGGCGCGGCCCAGTTCATGTACCGCCGTTTCTGAAGGAATCGGTTGAAACCCCCGTCAAACCTGCAGCATCATGAGTACAGTCGCTAATCTCTTCCCGCTGAACATCCAAGCGAGGTTTTACACGAAGTACGATCAAGAATTCTTCGATAGAAACATTTCGGTCTGTCGGTAGCAAGTTAAAATGTCCGGTTTTCGTAGCAAGTGAAATGTCCGGTTTCAAAGTTGTGCCCTCGCCGTCTGGGTCGGGTAGGTTTTGGGGATGGGGTGCAGGGGAAGGGGGC
>DATNNE010000125.1:0-7650 GCA_035601995.1 Terriglobales bacterium | reverse complement strand
CTGCACCTGGTCTGGCTGTTTCCCTGGAGCCTATATCTGCCGGTCGCGCTGCGCAAGCCGGTTGCGGATTGGATTGCGCGCCGCAAGCTTGGCGCCGGCAAACCGCCGCGCTCCGCACTCAACTTTCGTTCACGCACTGAGTTGATGTGCCTGGTGTGGTCTGGAGTCACGCTGGTATTTTTCTCGTTCTCCACCAACCAGGAGTACTACACGTTTCCCGCCTACCTGCCGATTCTGTTGCTGATCGCCGTGCGGCTGGCGGGCGAAGAGGAATCCAGTTCGCGGCGGTGGCTGGTGTGGAGTACCGGAGTGCTGGCGCTGATCTGCATCGCGGGTGCGGCAGTGTTGGCCGCGGGGCTGTGGAGTTCGCGCCATCTACCGTTTGTCCCGGATATCGGCACTGTACTCGCCACGGACAACTTGCAGGCCGAGACACTCTCGATGGGGCACATACTTAATCTCACGGGACAATCGTTTGCGGCGCTGCGTCTGCCCGCGATTCTCGCCGCAGTGGTTCTGCTGATTGGACCAACGATGGCGTTTGCATTGCGGCGGCGCGGCGCGCAGTTTGCGGCGACGTGGGCAACGGCTGCGACTATGACAGTGTTTCTGATTGCCGCGCACATCGCCCTGGTGCGCTTCGATCCATTCTTGGGATCGCGGATCATGGCGCGGCAGATCGCTCCGGAACTTCGTCCCGCCGACCGCGTGATGATTTATGGCGACCAGTCATTTGGATCGTCGTTGCTGTTTTATCTGCGACGGCCGATCGAACTGGTCAATGGGAACACGACTTCCATGTGGTGGGGATCGACGTATCCCGACGCGCCGAAAATTTTTCTCGACGACCGAGAATTGCAGCGCGCGTGGAATTCGCCGGAGCGGGTCTTCCTCTTTGTGCCGCAGTATGAGCGCGCTAAGGTGGAGGCTCTGCTGCCGGGGCCATTGCACATCGCCAGCGAAGCTTCGGGTAAAGTGATCTTTGTGAATCACGGCAGCTTATAACTATGGCGGCTTAACTTATGCGCGATAAATTTCATCGCCAGTCTCAATCCGCAGGAGTGGTTGCGTCTGCGGCCGAGTCGCGGCCCGAGACGAATGGAAGCGAAGAGCAGATTGCGTCAGAATGGCACTGGGCTGCGGAGCACAGCAACGGGCTGCAGCCAGAAAAATATTTCCGGTGGCGCAGTGGAGAGATTACGCGGCTGGAAGCGTTTTGCGATGTGGTGTTTGGATTTGCAGTCACGCTTTTGGTGGTGTCGACGGAAGTTCCCCACACCTATGCGGAACTGCTGGCCGACATGCGGGGATTTTTGCCGTTTGCGATTTGCTTTTGGCAACTGGTCATGATCTGGCGTACGCATTACAGATTTTCCCGGCGCTATGGACTGGAAGATCCTTACACGGTGTTTCTGAATGTGGTGCTGCTTTTCGTCGTCCTGTTCTATGTCTATCCTTTGAAGTTCGTGTTCACGCTGCTATTGGCACCGTTGACTGGCGCTAAGACCCAGGGCGATATGGGATGGCACGAGGGATCGGTGCTGATGAGGATTTATGGGGCGGGGTTCGCGGCGGTGTTTTCGCTGGTAGCCCTCATGTATGCGCACGCGTATAAGTTGCGCGGGGAACTTGGCTTGAATCCCGTCGAAGCTATGGAAACTCTGGTTGAGATGCGGGAGAACGCAATTTTGGCGATGGTGGGGATGGGATCATTTGTGATCGCTTTCCGCAGCCCGGAGTGGGCGGGCTGGTTCTACATGTTGCTGTTGCCGGGAATGTGGATTCATGGTGCAGTATCGGGCAAAGGGACGCGGGCCCTAGCCCACAAAGTCGGGCTAGAGTAGTAGCGGCCCCCCTTGACGGACTTCTCCGCGAATGACAGAATTCTGTCCGCGCCTCTCCCCCGAAGTTTGGCTCGCAAGTTTCCCGACAACTTAACAACTCATCGGACTCCTTTGTCCAGAAGGCGGCACCTATGACACATCCTGAATCCCACGAAAGAATCAACCGCAAGCGAGCAGCCAAGCAGCGAGGCAGTAATCAGCGAACCCAGGCTCGGCTCAGTTCCAAACTGGAAAAAAATCTCTGGACGTATGCTGTGGCGGCGGGCGCTGCGGGCGTCGGACTTCTCGCCAGCCCTCAGCTAGCTGGAGCAGAAGTTGTCTATACACCCGCGAACGCCAGCGTGAAACCCGGCGGACTTACCATCGATTTGAACCACGACGGGATGGCCGACTTTTACCTCGTCCCCGGCGGAGCGGCCAGCATAGCGGCATCCACCCAGTTCTCCTACTTGCAGGTTTGTCACATCCCGGAAAACGACGCTTCCCATCAATGTGTGCAGTCGTCGTCATCCATCCAGCCAAACAAGGACAACACCGTCAGAGTAGCGTCGTCGGGCGCGCTTGCTCTTCCCGCTGGGGCCAAGATCGCATTTGGCGAGAAATTTCAGATCCCGGGCCACGCCGCAGGAATGGTTGACCGGAAATTCTATTCGGGCAGCAACACCGCGCAATTTTGGAAGGGACCGTGGGCCAATGGTGGCAAGGGCTCGACGAACCGCTATCTCGGATTTAAATTCAAAATCAGCGGGCAATTCCACTATGGCTGGGCCCGGCTCACCGTACTCACTCCCGCCCACGGAGGCTGGACGGCCACTCTGACCGGCTACGCTTATGAAACTGTCGCCAACAAGGGCATCGTCGCCGGCCAAACCAGTGACTCCGACACCACCACCGAAATGAATCCAACCGCTCCCACGAGTCCTTTCCGTCCGGCTTCTCTCGGTTTGCTTGGGCTGGGAGCGGTCGGCCTCGCAATTTGGCGAAGGAAAGAAGATTTGACCGATTGAACCATCTCAGGTTCTAGCTCCTGACGCGGGGTGATGCCTGAAAATGGTAATAACATACTTGACTGACTGTTTACGTTGTGTCTTTCATTGCTATGTTTACTGCTTACTTCGATGACAGCGGCACAGACAAGAACTCCGACATTGCCGTCGCCGCTTGCTATATTTCGGCGAAACGGGGATGGGACGAGTTTGTCGATGCATGGGATAAAGTCAGATGGGAAGAGGGGTTTGGTGCTGATGCTTTCCATATGGCGGAATTTGTTGCCCCTCCCGAGCAGGGGCATGAGCCGTGGTGCCACTGGGATAAAACAAAAAAGAATCACGTCTTCGCAAAGCTCGCCCAAGTCATCAACGAAAATAAGCGAATTGGTATTTCGGTAGCAGTCCCGAAAGAATTTTGGGATCGGACTCCGGACCACATCCGCGCGCACTACGGCAAAGAGCATTACACCTTTGCGGTCCGCATGTGCATAAATCGGATTGTTCAATGGCGGTTGCGGAGCTTAATAAAGCATCCAGTGCGCTACGTCTTCGACTGGGAGATGCAGAAGAGTCAGAAGCGGGAAGAGATTTCGAAAATTCTTGAACTGATAGCTAAACAGCAAAATCAGGAAGTTGCAAATCTTCTCGGGCTGGAACCGCAAGGTTACAGCTTTGAACACAAAGAGCAATTTAAGCCTCTTCAAGCGGCTGATATTCTCGCATGGCAAATGCGTTCTCACATGCGGAACGTGTGGCATCTAGGGCATGACGATGAATCGCTCTGCCATGCAGGGTTCAGACTTTTGAGGGTCGATCAGGAAATGGATTTGGGATTTTTTACAGAACGGCAAATCAACAAATTCGTAGCAGACAATGATGCGCTCATAGCGGCAGGACATCCGCTTCCGCCGCTATATTAAAACTTCGTCCTGTCATGGCGAGATCCCGTAAGGGCGTATGATTCGCGGCGCTGGTCTGGGCGAACAAAGAAAAACCGCAGCCGGCGAGGCTGCGGTTGTCCCTGAAATTGAAGTGATGAGAAAAAACGCTTCCGGTTAACGGCGGCCTTTCTTCGCTTTCTTCTTCGCCTTTTTGGCGGGCGCTTTAGCCGCTTTTTTCTTGGCAGGTTTGGGGGCTGGCTTTTTCTTAGGCGGTGCCTTCTTAGGCGCCTTCTTTGGCGCTTTTTTCGGAGCCTTCTTGGGTGCTGGTTTCTTAGCCGGCTTTGGGGCGGGCTTCTTTGGCGCTGGGGGCTTGGCCGGTGCCGGTGGCTTAGGCTTGGCCGGAGTTGCTGGCTTGGGCTTAGGCGGGGCTGAGGCGGGAGCCGAGACTGGCTCCGCTTCGTCCGCATCCGCTTCCGAGACTGCGGGTTCTTCTTCTTCCTCTTCTTCTTCCTCGAAATCCTCTTCCAGCGACTCGTTGTAAGCGCCGCTGTCGCCGAATTCCTCTTCGTCATCGCTCATGTAGAGCGTGGCATCGTAAAACGTCATAGCTCCTCCTGATCTTTCTGGCGGCCCAGTGGGGAATGGGTGGCTGGGCTGCGGGCAAACCGAAATTTTAGACAACCGAAATTTTTAAGACAACCGAGACCACTGCTGGAACGGCGCGCGATTATAGCACGATGTTTATTGCGGATTGCAAGCGCCGCCAACAGCAGGATACTCGCTTAACCTGTTATCACAGGCGAGAGGAAAAAAGAAAGAAGAATCGGACGCGCGGCGCAAGTTTTATCTGCGGGTGCTGCCCGCTTTGGGCGGATCACGTTTCCCGGATAACGTGCTCGGATCACTTGCGACTTACTTGCCCCGGAGAACGGTCTTAGCCGCCCCCAGGTTGTCATAGCGGTCATAAACGCGCACCACGATCACATGTTCGGCGCCTGTCGAGCCATCCTTCGCCGCCCCATCCTTCGCCGGCCCGGGAGTCGCTTTGAAATCGTAATCTTCGGTCCTGGCGTCTGAGAGCTGGCCCACGGGGTCAACATAATTCCAGTCGCCGGCATCGACCGAGTATTCGGCGCGCTTGATCGGCGAAAAACCGTCGGCGGCGCGGAAGCGAATGTGAATCTGGCCTCCTTCGAGCGCGGCCGAAAGGTTTTCCACCCGTGGCGGGGTGGTATCAACCTCGAATCTGCGGCTCTCCCGCTCGGCGGTCAGGGCCTCGCCGGAGGAATGGGAAGGCGCGTCGGACGCCACGACTTTGATGACATAGCCACCATCGGGCAGCAGGCTGGCATCGAAGGAATAGGCTTTGTCGGTAAGATCGTCTTTCAGCAGCAGCCATCGGGTTTCGCCGTCGCCGCGGTAGTAGACCGAGTAGACAAGATCATCGTCGTTGTCGTCGTGGGCATTCCATTTCACGCCGATGGAGTCGCGGTCGTGGGTGCTGGTCGGGGCTGACTCAAAATGAGAACCGGTGGGTCCGGTCACATCCGTAGTTAGGGTCATCGTGGACGACTTCGGCGAAGTCTGGTAGCGCACGCCGGACTGCACGGTCACATCTTCGACCTCCGGGGCTATGTTCTTGGGAAGGTAGTTCAAGGTCACGCTATCGACGTCAGGCTTTTCGCCGCCCGAGTGCAGGACCGTCTTCCACTGCACGTAGCGCGCAGAGGGGACGCCGGTTTCGGCATCTTTGGTTAGATCGACTTTCTTCCAGGGACTCCAGTTGCGGTCGGGATTGTCCACATTGCCGCTGCGGGCAAATAGCTCGACGCCGCCCGATCCGCGAAATTCCGCCCGGCCCCAGCGGGAAAAAATCTTGGCGTCGAAAACGTCGCTCTCGAACGTACCGGTTGCCTCGGGGCCCGGTCCAAGAACGAATATCTTGCCCAGATTGCTGCTGGCTGCGTAGACCCCGCCACCCTGTGCTTTGGCGAACGCGGTAATCTGCGAGGCCGGAGCTTTGAGCAGATCGGAAAACTCGTCCAGCCCGGTGATGGCGAAGATGTGGCCGCGGTTGCCGGTTCCGGCTAATAGATGGCCTTGCGGATCGAAGGCCAAGGCGTAGACGAGATCTTCGCGCGAAGTCCAGATGCGGGCCGGGGAGCCGTCTGGGGCGATGCGATAGACGTCGGAGCCTCCGGCCGAACTTCCCCCGGGCAGGGTAAATAGTCCCGAGGGCACGGAGCTTGTGGTGGGCGAAATAGTCAGGCCCGGCGCCTGGGGTCCGGCGGCCATGGGACTGGAGGGAGCCAGGTTCAGCATAGTGACGGACGAAGGCGATCCTGAGCCGGCTCGTTTTTCGCCGACTCCGGCGGCGTAGATGTTGCCTGCATGATCGAGAGCGAGGGCGGTGATCTCTTTTTTGGGCGCGCTGTAGAGGACAAAACCTTCTCCGGCGGGAGAAATGCGGTAGATCAGGCCGCTGCCGTCGGAGCCGGCGATGAGGTTTCCGTTGGCGTCGAGGGCCAGCACGCGGATGTGGGTCTCGTCACTTTTGAAGAACAGCGAGTGTTCGCCTTTGGCGGTGACACGGTAGATTTCTCCGTGGTCGCCGGTGGCCACGTAAAGATTGCCGGAGTTGTCGAGCGCCAGATCCCAGATGTATTTGGTGCCGGGGGAAAAATAGACGGAGGAAGTCCAGGATGAATCGACTTTCGGCTTGGCCGGATCTTTTTCGTCGGACTTTGCTTCGGACTTGGAGTCTGACTTGGCCTCGGACTTTGCGCCGGCTTTCTGTTCGAGTTTGTACACTTTGCCGTCGGGCGCGGTGGCGGCATAAATTACTCCACCTGGCGCGGCTTGCAGGGCCTGCACCTGGAGTTCCTGCGGCTCGAAAATAATGGTCGACTGGCCGCTCGGGGTGATGCGATACACGCGGGCCGGGGCGCCGGTGGCGGCATAGACGTTGCCTGCATCATCGGAGGCGATCGCCCAGATGTAGGTCGAGGGAGTCGCGTAGAGCAGCTTGAACGCGGGGGCGAGTTCCAGGCCGCCGGAGCTGCGCAGGGCCACGCCGGTCGATGTGCCTTTGGTCAGGTCGTCGAATTTCGACTGCTCCCAGGTTCGCGTGCCTTCGGCTAGGGCTGCAGGAAGGGCTATCGAGCCGAGGAAGTTAGCGATCAGAAAAACGGAAAGAGATAGGAATAATAGCTTGCGCGGACTCTGCAATGTGTTACCTCTACGGGTTAAACTCGCGGAATATTCAGGGTATCACGGCGAAAGCGGCGGCGGAGCGGTTCGCAGGGGCTGTGCTCAGGACTTTGAGGCCGGATTGGCAGGCGCTGCGTCGTTGTGAACGCTTTTGCAGTGAGCGTCAAACTGGGCTTGCAGAGACTTCTGATATTCCTCGCGCTGCGGGCGATGGCTCTGCGATTCCGCTCGAAAATGAACGGCAGCGCAGGCGGTGCAGCCAGCTTCCACTGGAATATCGCCAAGCCATTTCGTGACGCGGATGAAGGGCTTCTTCACGCCTCTAAGCTTCCCACAAAAAGGCGGTGTCTTGCCACTTGCGGTGCCCGGTGCGCTTGAGCGGCGGATCGAATCTCCGTGATATCGTAGATTTTTATGCCTTCCCCGCATCTGGATACGCCCGTTACTCGGCGAAAAGAGTTGCTCCGCCTGTTGGCCGCGAAGTCCTTTCGCTTGGGCGAGTTCAAGCTCTCATCCGGCGGGACCAGCGACTATTACATCGACTGCCGCACAACCACGCTGGATGCCAAAGGGGCACGCCTGACGGGCGAGGTTTTCCTCGACATCATCCGCGCGCAAGGATGGAAGCCGGAGGCGATCGGCGGCCTGACCATGGGCGCCGATCCGATTGTGGTTGCGGTTTCGGTGGTGAGCCGCGAGCTGAATGGCTTTCTGGTGCGCAAGGCG
>DATNNE010000124.1:0-2199 GCA_035601995.1 Terriglobales bacterium | reverse complement strand
AAGGCCGCAGCGGCAGCAGCCACGGGAGGCAACGCGGACGCTAACAAAGCTCGCCCCACGCGGTAGCGCGAATAGCATGACCTTCTGTTTGTGATGTCTTGGTCGAATCGAAAGGGTACGATACGTCGTGCCCTTCTTTTTTGGTGCTCTTGATTGTAGGGAGTGAAACGTTCCCACTCAACGGGTGCAGTGTTCTTCAGCTGACTTCGAGTACTACTGTGTTATAAACAATCACAAGCGCCTTCGGTAACAAAACGGGCAGGAGGGGAGTTGCTCGATAAGATGTCTGGCAATCTGAATTCGTATGGTCGCGATGGAATGGGGATTGTGACGCTCAACACGCACGCGGCGAGCCGCGGGGGTGGAACTCGGGCGGAAGTTTCGTGGCGCGTAAGTCCAGTCGACCGGCGCCTGCAGAGGGGGAAAAACGACTTCTTTCCGCGATGAGGAAGCCGTAAGCGGCGATGCATAACGTGGCGTGATGGTGAAAACCTCGCCAGCCCCGACCTTCGTAATGTCCCAGTCCCAACTCTTGCTTCAGCTCTTGGTAGTCGCGTTCGATAATCCAACGATGTTTCGCTCGTTTCACCAGCTCTTTCAGTGTCGTGCGGGCTGGGAGAGTAGAAAGCCAGTACTTGGTCGGTTCGCTGTCCCGCTCCGGCCATTCGATCAACAACCATTCTTCGTCACGAGGTTCGCTTAGCCAATAGTCCCGATGAGCAGGTCGCACTCGCAGTGCCGCAAAACGGGAGCGCAATTTCTGCTTCGTCCCCTGACGCCAAGAGACCGCTCTCCAATCCTTGGCCGGCAAAGAAAGAGCCATTTGTTGGACAGAAACCGGTTGATGTTTTCTATCCCGTCGCAACAACTTCGGTGGGCGCCCCATCCCGCTTCCTGGTTTTGCCGGGAGTGGATTTTCTCCAGGTCGCCAAACCGTTGTATGCCCGCGGACGCCAACAACATACGATAGGCCCCATTCGCTGAGCTGCTCCCGAAACTTAGTTTCATCGCCGTACGCTGCATCGGCCAACACCGGCGCCGCGGTAACTCCATCTGCCAGCGCTTGGCGAATCTGTCCGAGGGCAATCATCGGCTTGGTTGCAAACGAGATCTGCTCCGGAACACCAGCCTTCTTGCGACGCTTCTGGTCCTGGGCCCATGTCTCCGGTAAATACAAACGGTACGCGATGGGCAGGCTGGCGTGCTCGGTGGCCATCGACAGGCTTACCGCCACACGACAATTTTCCTGCTTCCCTAACTGTCCGCAGTACTGGTGCGTCACTCCGACGGAGTGCGTTCCTTTCTTGGGGAAGCCGGTGTCGTCCACAATCCAAGCTATCACCGGTCCGTTGCGCTTCATGGCGGGTAGGACGGAGTGGCGCACCTGCTCGAGCAAAGCTTCGTCACTCCACGGAGCATCCGCTACCAAATGATGGAGCGATTGATGCGTCTGCCGCACATTGTCCGGAGCCAGCCGTGCCGCCATGGGTTCGACGCTCTTGCGTTCCCCGGGCAGAAGCAGACCCTTACAATACGATTTCAGCGGTTCCACGCGATCGGCGTGCTCTGCGGCTTGCGCCAGGCTATCGAGATAGGCCGCGAAGCGTTGCTGTTGTGCGCCTGGCGCCGAAGTAGTGGCGCTCATGCCCACAAAGTGTAGGGAGAACGGGTGCAATCGCTACTAGTTTTTTGCAGGAAATGTGTCTTATTTTATAACACAGTAGTATTAGCAGTTCGTTGAAAAACCTTCGTCCCACTGCAACTTTAATGTAAGAGAACTCGTCTGAGTGAAAGGAAGGCCAAGGAGACGAGAGAATGCGCGGCGACGACGACCTGCAAGAAGGAATATTCAGCTACATTTCTCCAGAGAAGCGTGTTCCCGCGGATCATCCGTTGCGACCGATCCGCAAAATGGTGGACGAGATCCTGAAGGAGATGTCGCCGAAGTTCTCGAAGCTGTACTCCAATGTGGGGCGCCCATCGATTGCCCCGGAGCGGCTGTTGAGGTCACTGCTGTTGCAGGTTTTCTACTCGGTGCGCAGTGAGCGCATGCTGATCGAGCAACTACAGTACAACATGCTGTTCCGGTGGTTTGTGGGGATGGAGATGGATGAGGTGGTATGGAATCATGCGGTGTACAGCAAGAATCGGGATCGTTTGCTGAACGAAGAGATCGCGGAGTCGTTTTTTCAACGGGTG
>DATNNE010000123.1:0-2535 GCA_035601995.1 Terriglobales bacterium | reverse complement strand
ACGGGGAAGCGTTTTATTCGTTCGCGTGCCGTGGCATCGCGCGTGGTTGCCGGAGAAACTTTGCTGGTGCCGATTCGCGCACGCGTTGGAGACATGGCTTCCATCTACAGCTTCAACGGAACTGGTTCGTCGATCTGGCAGATGCTGGAGACGCCGAAGACTGTGGATGAGTTAGTTGCTGCGGTCGCGCAGGAATACGATGCGGAGCAGGAACGCGTGGAGAAAGACGTAAGAGAATTTTTGGGTGAGATGTTGTCGGTAGGTCTGGCCGAGCTTCCGGCATCTGCCGCGATGGCAGCGGACTGAATGGCCAGTGGGGCGGGAGAAATGGCAAGCGGCGAACGGGCGCGAGCAAAAATCGCGCCCGCAGCTTCTAAGCGGGCAGAACAAGAATCGAGGAGTAATGGAGCAGCTAACCTACGGGCAGTTCAGCGCAGACCTGCACGAACGCCAAGCGGGCCAGCGCGTGCCGATTCAGGTTTCGATTGAAGTCACGCGGCGCTGCCCGCTGGAATGTTTGCACTGCTACAACAATTTGCCCATGGGCGACATCGAAGCCAAGCAGCGGGAACTGACTAAAGAAGAACACTTCCGCGTGCTCGATGAACTGGTCGAGATGGGCTGCTTCTGGATTCTTTACACTGGGGGCGAAATCTTCGCCCGTAAAGATTTTCTTGAGATATACACCTACGCCAAACAAAAAGGCTTTCTAATCACGCTGTTCACTAACGGCAACATCATCACAGAAGTGATTGCCGATTATCTGGTCGAGTGGCCGCCGTTCGCCATTGAAATCACGCTCTACGGCCGCACCCGCGAAACATACGAAGCGCTGACTGCGGTTCCCGGTTCGTATGACCGCTGCCTGCGCGGGATTCGGTTGTTGCGCGAACGCAAGCTTCCGCTCAAATTGAAGACCGTCGCCA
This sequence comes from Terriglobales bacterium, assembly GCA_035601995.1. Classification (GTDB taxonomy): domain Bacteria; phylum Acidobacteriota; class Terriglobia; order Terriglobales; family Acidobacteriaceae; genus JABDBE01. The sequence goes on along the minus strand of DATNNE010000123.1, from coordinate 1,609 downwards.
CCAGCATCAATAAGCATGAAGTTTTCGCCATGAAGCAATTCGCGGAAGAGGAACTGGGCGTTGACTTTAAGTTTGACGCTCAGATTAATCCGCGAATCGACTGCTCGCAGAGTCCTTTGGCAGTCAGGCTTACGCCGGAAGAAGTGGTAGCGCTCGATTTTCATTCCCCCGAACGAGCTTCCGAATACCGCAGGCTGGCAGAGCGCGATCTGAACAGGCCTCCGAATTTGTCGCACAGCGACACGGTCTACAGTTGCGGCGGCGGCATCAACGCCTTTGCCATTAATGCAAGAGGCGAAATGACGATTTGCGTCGTCTCGCAACAGGATACCTACGATGTGCGGTCAGGAAGTGTCAAAGAAGGCTGGGAGCATTTCCTGCTCGCAGTGCGGAACCTCAAACGGACACGCCTGACGAAATGTATTGAGTGTCGCATACAAGCCTTGTGCGGTATGTGTCCCGCCAGCGCCGAGATGGAAAATGGAGACAAGGAAACGCCAGTGGCATTTCTCTGTCATACAGCGCACCTGCGGGCGGCGGCCATTGGCGTTGAAATTCCGGCGCACGGAGTTTGCGAATTCTGTGCGGGCGGAAGCGAGCATGACGGGTTAATGAAGTCGGCGCGGAGAATTCAGGAAAAAGAAATCGATGTGGAGACCTGGACTGGCCCGCACCAGGTTTTTCAGATTCTGAACAGGGCGAGCGCGCAGGGCGGTTGCGGTAGCTGCAGCGCTCATTGAGCGGAACGCAAGAATTTTGGGGGTCCGAATGAATCTCGACTTTGATCAGGACAGATGCCGGAAGCCGTATGCGCCCCCGCAGATCGTGACGATCAGTCTTCGCCCCGAAGAGGCGGTTTTGGGCCACTGCAAGATCTCCGGAGGCAGCGGTCCTCAGGGAGGCAGCATCACCGGGCCGTGCGAAATCTTGCTCGGCGGCTGCACTCCGTTGGGATCCTGATGTCATGCTTACACACTGAAGAGTAATCACTATGAGCGCTGCTCACGCTTTAGCTCCTTCCGATCTTGAGGACGGCAGAGCTACACATCGGAGCGGATTTTGCGTCGGCGGGGTTTCCGTTGGGTTGTCGGGATCATCGCGCGTGGATGTTTCGTTGACGCCGCCGCTAGAGCCATTTCGCGCTAAGTGCAGCACGCCCGACATTGAAATTCGGGTGGCATGGGTCGGAAAGATTGAGGCTCGTTCTGGCCGGCAACTCTTCGATTCCGGCTCGATATGGAAGTTATACGAAGACCAGGACGACTTCCAGTTTGATTTTAGGGCCTCGGTTTATGGAACACAGCCATATAAGAGGCTCATGGTGGACCGGGGTTTTCGCCGGGCAGTCCTGCAAATGAACGAAGAATGTTTTGCAGAGCAAAGAATTACGGCAGACCCTCTGGAATATCCTCTCGATGAGTTGCTGATCACGCACCGCCTGACGATCGAGAACGCGCTGGAATTGCATGGCTGCGGAGTTGTTGGGCCAGAATCGGGGAGCAACCTCTTCATTGGGCATTCCGGGGCGGGGAAGAGCACGACATCGCGGCTGTGGGCAGCTCTTCCTGATGTCAGGATACTCAGCGACGATCGGATCATTCTGCGCAAG
>DATNNE010000122.1:0-3795 GCA_035601995.1 Terriglobales bacterium | reverse complement strand
AGCTTCTCCGCATTCTCCGATAAAAGATTGTTTTTAGCTAATCGATCGAAGAGATCTCTTAGTGTCTGTCCGAAGAGTTCTTGAACCATATGAATCATCTGTGATTCAAGAGTGGTGGCCTGATTCGAAGGAGGGACCACCGATGTGGACGAGCAAGAACCGCGCCCGTTACGACCGCAGCAAGTTACGATATCCGAGCGATTTGACCGACGACGAATGGAGACTGATCGAACCGCTGATCCCGCCCGGCAAGACTGGCGGTGGCAAGCGGACGGTGATCATGCGTGAGGTGGTGAACGGCCTTATGTACATTCTCTCGACCGGCTGTCAGTGGCGCGCGATCCCGAAAGACCTGCCGCCGAAAAGCTCGGTCTACGACTACTTCGATCTGTGGACCTATGACGGCACATTGCAACGGATCCACCACGCGCTTTATGAGCAGTGTCGCGAGCGGGCGGAACGGGACGCCAGTCCGACCGCCGCCATCATCGACAGCCAGAGCGTGAAGAGTGCGGAAAAAGGGGGGCCTGCATTGATCCGCACGGTTACGATGCGGGCAAGAAGATCAAGGGCAAGAAGCGGCACATTCTTGTCGACACATTAGGCCTCCTGCTCCATGCCATCGTTCATCCGGCTGACATCCAAGATCGCGATGGAGGAGTTCTTGTCATGGCGACCTTGTTCGGAATGTTTCCTTTCCTCACGACGCTGTTCGCCGACGGCGGATATCAAGGACCGCAATTTGCCAAAGCGCTTGCAAATGTTCTGCCGCATCTCGACGTTGAAATCGTCAAACGTTCCGATCGGGTCAGCGGATTTGTGGTCTTGGCCAAGCGCTGGATCGTCGAGCGCTCCATCGCCTGGCTCAATCGCTGCCGACGGCTCGCCAAGGATTGGGAGAACCTCAATCGCAAGGCGCTCGCGTTCTTGCGCCTCGCCTCAATCCGCCTCATGCTCAGAAAACTCTACAACCCAGCCTGAACTCTCCGGACAGACTCTAACATTACAGTTGCCGTTTTTGGAGATTTCTGAATCCATGGGCGACCATGATTCGCAGATCATGGACGCAGGCGGCGTCGATTGAAGAGACGCTCGCATTATGGGCGGCGTCGCTTCGTGAGGTGAAGCAACTGATACGTCCGCTGTTCAAGCAGGACCGGGTGGCGGCGAGTGCAGGCTTGTTTCTGGAGGGTCTGCTCGGAGACGAGCAGCGCAAAACGGGTTGGATGCGCGCGGAGGCGGCGGGTGATCCTGGCCCGTGGCGGCAACAGGCGATCCTCGGGCGGAGGGATTGGGATGCTGATGCGCTACGCGATATTGTCCGCGATTATGTGATCGAGCATCTGGCGGATGATGATGCGGTCCTGGTGATCGACGAGACCGGCTTTCTCAAACAGGGCCGGGCGTCCTGTGGAGTGGCTCGGCAATACACGGGTTCCGCAGGCAAGATTACGAATTGCCAGATCGGCGTCTTCGCTGCCTATGTTTCGCGCCACGGCCATGCGTTCATGGATCGCGCGCTGTATCTCCCGAAGGAATGGACCGACGATCCAGGCCGCCTGAAAGCCGCATACGTCCCCCCCGATGCCGGCTTTGCGACCAAACCACAGCTTGCGGCGAGAATGATTGCGCGCGCGATCGCAGCGTCCGTACCATTCCGGTGGGTTGCGGGCGATACTGTCTATGGTGTTGGCGATGTCGAACAACAGCTGCGCCGAGCTGGCAAAGGCTATGTCCTCGGCGTCAGCAGCGCTCATGTGTTTCAATCCTGGGGCAAGCGGCGATCAATCGCCGGCAAGGCCGCGGATATCGCCCGGACGCGGCGCTCATCCGACTGGAAGCACCTGTCGTCAGGAGCCGGAACCAAAGGACCTCGGCTGCATGATTGGTGTTATCTCGAACTGGCCGATCTCGATGTCGAGGAATTTAGCAGCGCCAATCAAGGTCTTTGGACACGCGGTCTGCTGATCCGTCGTCATGTCGCCAATGGCGATCTCGCGTTCTTCACCACATGGTGTCCGGCGGCGACATCGATCGAAACGCTGGTGGCGATCGAAGGTCATCGGTGGGCGATCGAGGACAGTTTTGAGACCGCAAAGAACGAGTTCGGGCTCGATCACAACGAGAGCAGGTCCTGGCATGGGTGGCACCGCCATGTTTCCGTGGTGATGCTCGCTTTCGCCATGATGGCGGTGATCCGCCATCGCGCTAACCCGCCGCCGCCAAAAAAAATGCAACCCCGAACCACGGCAAAAACAAAAGCACCATCACGCCGTCATTGATCCGCTGGTCAATCCAGGAAGTTCGCCGCATCGCCATAAGACTCGCGCGAAAGCGAATCCAACCGGCACATATCATCGCGTGGTCGCTCTGGCGTAGAGCTCACCAAGCGCTCGCTCAGCGAGCGCACTTCAAGGCAAAACGGCAACTGTAATGCTAGTGTCTGTCCGGAGAGTTCTTGAATCGTATGAATCGTCTGTGATGCAAGGGTGGTGGCCTGATTCGAGGAGGGGTCACCGATGTGGACGAGCAAGAACCGCGTCCGTTACGACCGCAGCAAGTTGCGATATCCGAGCGATCTGACCGACGACGAATGGCTGCTGGTCGAACCGCTGATCCCACCTGGCAAGACTGGCGGTGGCAAGCGGACAGTGATCATGCGTGAGGTGGTGAACGGCCTCATGTACATTCTCTCGACCGGCTGTCAGTGGCGTGCGATCCCGAAAGACCTGCCGCCGAAGAGCTCGGTTTACGACTACTTCGATCTGTGGGCCTATGACGGCACATTGGCACGGATCCACCACGCGCTTTATGAGCGGTGTCGCGAACAAGCGCAACGGGAAGCCAGTCCCACCGCTGCCATCATCGACAGCCAGAGCGTGAAAAGCGCCGAAAAAGGGGGAGCCTGCATTGATCCGCACGGTTACGATGCGGGCAAGAAGATCAAGGGCAAGAAGCGGCACATTCTTGTCGACACATTAGGCCTCCTGCTCCACGCCATCGTTCATCCGGCCGACATACAAGATCGTGACGGAGGCGTTATCGTCATGGCGACCTTGTTCGGGATGTTTCCTTTCCTGAAGACGCTCTTCGCCGACGGCGGATATCAAGGACCGCAATTTGCGAGAGCGCTTGCAAAGGTTCTGCCGCATCTCGACGTTGAAATCGTCAAACGTTCCGATCGGGTCAGCGGGTTCGTCGTCCTGCCGAAACGCTGGATCGTCGAGCGCTCCATCGCTTGGCTCAACCGCTGCCGACGGCTCGCCAAGGATTGGGAGAACCTCAACCGAAAGGCGCTCGCGTTCTTGCGCCTCGCATCAATCCGCTTCATGCTCAGAAAACTCTGCAATCCAGCCTGAAGTCTCCGGACAGACTCTAAGAGTCGGTCCGAGAGGTCTATTAATCAGTCCATAAATAACCCGACATTCACGCGGCGTATTGAAGAGAAGGCTTCTGAAAAAAGGAGCGGATTTTCTCTGGAGTTTTTTGCAAGCTGCGCATGGACGAAACGACCTTGCTTTTGAAGTCGGCCTTTCTGGTTGTTACCATGCGACCCACGGTGTCGGCCTTGAGATGTTTCCACACCAGCTCATCAGGATTGCGATCCGGCGAGTAAGCAGGAAGATAAAACAGCTTGAGCCTTGACCCAAGTGCTGCAACAAAGGCCTTGGTCTTTTTCGAGATATGAGCCGGGCCGCGATCAACAATCAGGAAGACCGGCCGCTTTGCCCCAACCAGAAGCCGTTTCAAAAACTCGATGAATACATCGGAATTAACGCCGCCTTTTTCCTTGAT
>DATNNE010000121.1:0-4871 GCA_035601995.1 Terriglobales bacterium | reverse complement strand
TTCTCGCTGCATATCACGCGCCAAATCCCAGACGTCCAGACTTAATCCAGACCTAACGAGTTTGTCGGTTTCATCTTGAAGAAACTTGAGGCGTTCTTCCATCGCCGAGATTATTGCACCCTCATTGTCCATCTTATCCCTTGAGTGTTCATCGAGGACACGGCTGTAATCAAAATACTGGCTGCATGGAGTCGAAGCATCCCTACCCTGTTCTCAAGCCTTCTCCTTCATCCACGGATACCCTTCTCTTGCGAGATCCAGCCAATGCGGATTTCTTAATTCGATGAGAGCGATCTTTTTCTCCCACCGCCAGCCTTTCAATTGCTTCCCCCGCGCGATCACTTCGTGTACGTCGTCATATGACGCCCGTGACAGAAGGCGCTTAACGTAGGGATGCTTCTTACTTCGGACGGCCATTCGCTTCGCCATCCAGCAAAACAACTTTTCTGTTGCCCGCTGATGCAAATAGTGTATTGTGATCTCCTCTTATTAATTGGGCCGACCCCGGGGATACAAGATCTTTCAGGAGGGTTGTCGCCATGTTCTCCTCGTCTTACCGCGCCATTTCAGCCACGTCTTTTATCTTGCTCTGTTCCAGCCTCCTCGGAGCTCAAAGCGCTCCGCCTCTGCACGGACAACTTGAGCACGGTTATGTCTTCTGACATCTATTGGAACGAATCCCTCAGCTCCGCTACCTGCGAGAATGGCAGCAACTGGTGTAATTACAGTATCGTGTCCAGCCCTGGTAGCACCGATCCTTTGCAGGACATTCTCGAACCTCCGCTGCTCAACGTAAGCCCAGCACCGAATCCCACCCTGACTTGCAACGGACAAGGGTCCGGCTCAACTCGGTACCGATCAATTCCCCAAGTCATCCGAGTTGGAAGTTCTACCACGGGCGCTGGAGTTCAAGCCCAGTCCGACACCCTTGGTTACTATGTCGATCACGGGCAGCACGACAGCATTCAGAGCCCAACTCAGCCACCGCAGTAAGGACGGTTCAGTCTTGATACACACCCTAAAGCCCGGCTGCTCTCGGTACGGCCCACTCCTTTGCGCGCTAATGACACTCCAATCCCTCTCCATTGGGGTTCGGAACCTTCATATAGATGAACTTATTAGCGCCTCAGACGTAATCGTCGTCGCCGAGGTCACTGACGTAACGGCATCCGGCCCCGGAAAGCTGGTTGTTTTTCGGGATCAATTGTTGCAATCCGAAGCGTACGTCGGCAACCTCACGGTCATGCGAACGATAAGAGGCTCGGCGCCTGAGCACATAACCATCCGTTATAACCTGCCGCTTTCGTTCGTCGGTTACCAGGGCTTACACACAGGGGTTCGATTAGTGTTCCTACGCAAGGAAAAAGCGGGGTTCAGCCTCGCAGACCCCTATTACCCCGACTTCCCGGCGCTTCCAACGGTGGCAGGAATCGGGGGGCAATCGCACGCAGGAGGCGACTACAAGACCGCTACACTGGGTGAGATGTTGGCAGTCATCGCGTCATCCAATACTTCATCTGCGGAAAAATCAGAAATTTTGCGTGTGGACTACGCCCTCCCTCACAACAAAGATGTTATCGCAGCCCTGAAGGAAGGGCTGTCCAGTGTTCACGACCCCGAGCTTCGACAAAGAATTCAAGGCGAACTCCTACGTTTCGGCGATGTGAGCGAATTACCGGACGTGGCGAATCTACTGCTAGCCAATTTAGCTACGGAGAATCAAAGAATATGGCTCCTTTACGTCATCGGCAACCGTGTGAGCGACGCACGTGCGATTCCCGCACTCCAGCCCCTAGTTGCCTCCGAGGAGAGTTCTATCCGGGAAGCTGCGGTCGAGGCTCTCTGGCATATCGCGGACCCGACCGCGGTACCCCTGCTCTTGAAGAGTTTGAACGACACTGACGAGCAGGTGCGATTTTATGCAGTTCGAGCCTTCTCCGACATTGCCAACGAACCAAGTTGGGGCGGTCCCAGCGAATTACAATTCCACCAACATCAGCAAGAGTATTTGACACACTGGCAGAGTTGGGCCGGAGGCAGGACGCAGTAGCCAGCCACGCGTCTGTCCCAAGCCAGCACCTCCATTTCGATTGACGGGAACTAAGCAATGTCGGACCAGATCAAGTTCGCACTCCTATTCTCGATGGCCTTCGCGTGCCAGACTGGCTTTGCAACGACGGATACCACCCCGTCGATTGCGGGCATAGTTATTGCGCCCGATGGCGCGGCTGTTCCCAAAGCCGCCGTGGAAGCCGTACGCCTTCCGGGTGCCAGAGACGACTTGACTGCAAATCAACTTCAGTGGATTCAAACAGACAACGAGGGCAGGTTCCAGCTTACGTTGACACGTGGACGATACGAGATTCGCGGAAAAGATGAGAACGACGGATACCCAGATCCTAACTTCCTGCTTTCGTCAGATACTCATTCCCTCTTTCCCGTCGTCGCCATCGACAGTACGGACCTGACGGACGTTAAGGTCAAACTGGGGCCGAAGGGGGGAATTCTTGAGGGCGAACTTCTCGACCAAGCGACGCGCTCGCCCGTTGAAAAGGGAAAGGTAACGATTGCAGACGCCCAGAATCCCAAAATCTTTCGAGATTTTCGCAGGCAAACAGGGGCGCTTCCGATTTGCAGTACCCAATAAGCCGATCCAGATATCCGGTTCAGCACCTGGATACAGAGTGGCCAACTTCGACGAAAGAATAACGCTGGCAGGAGGGGAACACCGTCAGATTATTCTAAAGCTTGTGCCGCAATGAAGGAACCGGCCACCAAGTAATTCAATAATTTAACGAAAAATGTTTTTCATTTTTTTTCGAATCCAAATAGGCCGATGCTTTTTAACACGACATTAACCCGCCGCCCGCCACGGACTAGTTCAATGGGTAGAGAGCAAAACAGTAGGGAGAACGTTCGTGGCCATCAATCGACGCGACTGGCTTCGCGCCTGCCTATGCGCGGGGGGCAGTCGGCTATTACATCCGGCAGCGATTTCTTTGGCGGCTGCTGCCGCAGCAACTCCGCAGCAAGCTGCACAAGGGTCCGCCCTCGCCACCTACGTCGATCCTCTGCCCATTCCTCCCGTGATCCGCACCTCGGACTACGCGAACAAAGTCATCCCCATCCGCATGGTCCCTTTCCAGCACAAGGCCCACCGCGATCTTCCCGCCGCCACGATGTGGGGATACAATGCCATGTGGCCCGGGCCAACCTTCGAGGTCCGCAGAGACCAGCCGATTTCCGTGAAATGGCTGAACCAGCTACCCACTAAGCATTTCCTTCCCATCGACCCCACTATCCATGGCTCTGAAGCAGGCGTTCCCGAAGTCCGCACCGTGACTCACCTTCACGGCGCGCAAGTCCTGCCCGAGAGCGACGGCTATCCCGATGCCTGGGTCACCTCCGATGGCCGCGCCGGTGCCGTTCACCCCGCCGATCCCTGCCATTTTCCCAACTGCCAGCCCGCCACCACGCTTTGGTATCACGATCACGCCCTCGGCATCACACGCCTGAATGTATATGCGGGTCTCGCCGGAATGTACCTGATTCGCGACGACGAAGAAGACAGCCTGAATCTGCCCAGCGGCAACTACGAGATCCCGCTGCTAATCCAGGACCGCACCTTCAACGCCGACGGCTCGCTCTCCTATCCACCGGCGAAGAACGGTACTCACCCCATGTGGATGCAGGAATTCTTCGGGGAATCGATTTGCGTCAACGGCAAGGCCACTCCGTATCTGGAAGTCGAGCCGCGCAAATATCGCTTTCGCCTGGTCAACGGCTCGAACTCACGCTTCTATCACCTCACGCTGGTGCCCGCCGACGCTGCCGGCAAGCCGAATGGCCGCCCCGTCGACGCTCCGCCATTCATCCAGATCGGCACCGACGGCGGCCTGTTACCCTCGCCCGTTCACCTGCATTACCTGATCTTCTCGCCCGGCGAACGCTTCGACCTGGTCATCGATTTTTCTGACTGCAAGGGAATGAATCTCGCCATGACCAACAACGCTCCCGCTCCCTACGCGCGCGGCGGCGAAATCGTTCCCACCGAGGTCATGCTCTTCAAAGTCACCAAGCCGCTCTCCGGCAAAGACACAACCACTGTTCCTGACACGCTCGTCCCGTTCACTCCGCTTGATCCCGCCCACGCCGTTCGCGAGAGAATCCTCGCCCTCACGGAAATGGATCGTCCCTCCGACGGTTACACCATGATGGGCATGCTGGGCAAAGCTCACTGGGACGACCCCATCACCGAAGACCCCAAAGCCGGCACGACAGAAATCTGGTCCTTCGCCAACGCCACCGGCGATGTCCATCCCATGCACCTCCATCTCGTGCAGTTCCAGGTCATCAACCGCCAGCCTTTCGACGTCAAGACCTACGCGACCACCGGCCAGATGAAATTCGTAGGTATCCCCATGGCGCCGGAATCGAACGAGCGCCCCGCCTGGAAAGACACCGTCAAAACCTATGGCGGCTACGTCACCCGTGTCATCGCCCGCTTCGATCTTCCCGCCGGGACTCAAGCCAAGCCCGGCGACGAATTCCGCTACGTCTGGCACTGCCACGTCCTCGAGCACGAAGACAACGAAATGATGCGCCCCTATAAAGTCGTCGCCTAAGAACCTCTGTCATCCTGAGCGAAGTGGCTGATTCGCGCAGCGAATCAGCCACGCAGTCGAAGGACCGCTACGGCGCTTCATGCTGCGCGCGACGTCACGGCGTTCTCCCCGCGGCCCCTGAGTTAGGTTTTCCAACCTCGAATCTCCCGCATCCCGTCGCGCATCCTTTATTCTAGTAACCACCTTATGCCTAGCCCCAAATCCAAGTCATCCAACGGCGGCACCGCCGCAGTCGAAAATCACAAG
>DATNNE010000120.1:0-2317 GCA_035601995.1 Terriglobales bacterium | reverse complement strand
TGAAGCCATGAAAATCGTTATGCTCAAGACTGAAGCCGTTCAGGTCGTACCAGCCTCCCATGTCCTCACCGGGAGCGGGCAACCCGGCGACCTGGCGAAAGACCTTCAGCAGGCGATCATCATCGAGGTTCTGGAAAAGCGCGTGATTCTCCTCGAACTGCCGTTTCATGGGACCGTCGAGCAACTCGACGTCGGAATAGGCAAAGGTGCTAAGCGGGGTGTTGATGGCGACGGAACCCTTGTCCACGGCAGCCAAGGCCGGAAATGCGCGAGCCGCGTACGTGGCGGCAGTGGTAGCGGTGGCGGTTTTGAGAAAGGTTCTGCGGTTGACACGAAGATTCATGCGAAGTTGTTCCTATCGACGAGGACTGGGGTGGAAAACGTTTACCCATAACCAGATTCACCCTCGGGAGGGTTATTTGTCAACTGCTTTTCCGGCGGATTTTTCCCTCGGGAGCCAGGCACCTGGAAAGATTCTTGACAGAACCAACGCCTCCGGCTGTAAGCTGTTTCGGTTGCCCGGAAATCGTTTACCCAGAAGACCGCACCGGAGCGGTTTATCTTGCTGAGGAGCCTAATGAAGCAATTCTCCACACCTAGACGGCAGTTCTTGAAACAGGTCTCAAAAGCCGGAATAGCCGGGGCTGCGTCGACCCTATTCGGCAATTTCGCGCACGGCCTTGGGGCGAAGAGTTCCGCACAATCTGCTTCTCCAGCGGGCGTTCCAGCGGCGGCACGAATCTACGTCGATTCCCGTCGCACCATCGCGCCGCTGGACAGGAACTTGTTTGGATCCTTCCTGGAGCATTTGGGCCGCGCCATCTATGAGGGTATTTATGATCCGGGATCGAAGCTCGCGGACGCCAACGGATTTCGCAAGGACGTGCTCGACGAAATCCGCCAGATGGGAGTTCCGATCATTCGTTATCCCGGAGGTAATTTTGTCTCCGGATACAACTGGCTCGATGGCGTCGGGCCCAAAGCGAATCGGCCGCGCGCGCTCGACAAAGCCTGGGACACGCTCGAGTCCAATCAGTTCGGCACCAATGAATTCATGGCTTGGTGCAAGGCGGTGGGCACGCAGCCGCTCATGGGATTGAATCTGGGCACCGGGACGGCGGAAGAAGCAGCGGCGCTTGTCGAGTACTGCAATGTGGAGAAGGGAACTCGCTGGAGCGACTTGCGCCGCCAGCATGGCTTCTCCGATCCCTGGAAGGTCGAACGCTGGTGCCTGGGTAACGAGATGGACGGTCCCTGGCAGATTGGCCACATGTCGGCCACCGAATATGGTTTGAAGGCTGCGGATGCCGCGCGGCAGATGCGTTACGTCGATCCTTCGCTGAAGCTCATCGCTTGCGGTTCGAGCGGTCCTTTTATGCCCACCTATCTCGAATGGGATCGCGAAGTGTTGGAGCAGTGTTACCAGTATGTGGACGGTCTCTCCCTGCACCGCTACGTGGGCAACAACGAACGTGACACCGGCGGGGATTCGGCGAAGTACCTGGCCATGAATCTAAGCATGGAGCGGCAGATCGCAGAGACTGTTGCGGTCTGCGATCTGGTGCGCGGGCACCTGCGGTCGCCCAAAAAGCTATGGCTTTCGTTTGACGAGTGGAACGTCTGGTATCGAACTAATACGGGAGATGCGGTCGACGGCCATCGCCAGGAAGCCCCTCATCTTTTGGAAGAAATCTACAACCTGGAAGACGCGCTCCTGGTCGGCGGACTCCTAAATTCGCTGATCCGCAATGCCGACCGCGTAAAACTCGCCTGCCTCGCGCAGTTGATCAACGTGATCGCTCCCATCATGACGGACGCGAACGGGTTGTTTCAGCAGACGATCTACTATCCCTACGCTTTGGCGCTGCAATTTGCGAAAGGCTCGGTGCTGAACTTGCTGGTGGAATCTTCGACCTACGACGTTTCCGGATTGGATCAAGTCCCGCACCTCGACGTTGCCGGCTCAATCGATCGCGACTCGGGCAAGGTTTCTCTCTTTATTCTGAACCGCGATCTCTCGAAGGCTCATGATGTTGAAGTGGTCTGGGAAGATGCAGTTCCCGCGAAGGTGATCACGGCGTCATTGCTGACTGGCAACGATCTGAAAGCCTCGAACAGCTTCGCCGCGCCGCGCAAGGTTGCGCCGCAATCATTTCAGGCGCCCGCCGCCAACGGCGGTCGGACGAGGTTTCAAGTCCCGGAACGCTCCTACACCGTCATTCAATGGTCCATGTAGAAAAACAGTTCAGGGTTAAACGGGGTGACAGACATGTCTGAAAAGAAAACAATCTCACGCCGGCAATTCGTAGCTTCGGCA
>DATNNE010000119.1:0-2004 GCA_035601995.1 Terriglobales bacterium | reverse complement strand
CGCTGCCGCGCCGGGGATATCGCTTTATCGCTTCAGTCTCTCTTGGCTCTGCCAGACGCCCAGTTCTAGTTCCGCATGTTCCAGTGCGAGGTGATTTGCGGCGCATGGCCACCGGGAATGGCAAAGAACTCGCTGCCATTGACGACGACCAGGCCTCCGTACCGCAAAATTCCAACTCGCTGCGGAAACGCGTGTTGCTGGGAACCGCGCTCGCGATTTTTGTCCTCGCCCTCGGCTTGGGATGGCGCTGGTTTAGACATCACTACAGCGCTCCAAGCGCGACGCTCAGTGAGCGGCAGTTAACTCGCAATCCCCCTGAAAACCGCAACCTAGGCGGTGCAATTTCGCCTGACGGCAAGCATCTTGCCTTCATAGACATGAAAGGTCTTCATTTGCTCGCGATAGATACGGGTGAACTCCATGACATTGCGCTGCCGGAAGAAATCGTAAGTAAACTCTGGGTCCTTCAATGGTTCTCGGACGGGGAGAACCTTCTCCTGAGGACCGGAACTGAGGCGGAAGGCAACGTGCTTTGGCTGGCTTCTGTTTTTGGTGGTAATCCACGCAAGCTGCGCGCACAGGCGTGGCCGGCCGCGACCTCTCCCGAAAGTTCGTCGCTCGCCTTTATCAGCGGCCAGCACAATGAACTCTGGGTGATGGACTCGAGCGGAGATAATCTGAAGAAAGTCCTTACGAGCGATGGTCAGTTGGGCAATGTGGCGTGGTCTCCCACCGCCCGGCGGCTCGCTTTCATAAGAAATCTAAACTCAAATGAAAATCAAAGAAAGCGCAGTATCGAAACAGTCTCCCTGGATGGCGGACCTTCGAGTGTTGTCTTCACGGACTCCCACCTTGGCCGCGAAGTCTTGTACTGGATGCGCGACGGGCGGTTGATCTTTTCGCGCGATGAGCCGCTTCAAATCGAAGCAGCTAATCTCTGGCAGATCGCGGTCGATCCGAAAACCGGAAATCCTGCGGGCGAGCCTGCAAAAATTACGAATTGGTATGGGGTCCAGCCCTTAGATGTTTCCGTCAGCAAGGATGGCAACCGTCTGGTTGTCGACAAGTTTCAGAATCGGAACGACGTGTACATTGGCGACCTCAGTGATACCGGCACTCGCCTGGACTCTCCCAGGCGATTGACCTTCAGCGAGAGCCGCGACGTTCCCAGCACGTGGACTCGCGACAGCAAGGCTGTCCTGTTTTCTTCGAACCGAACCGGAAGAAGCCAGATATTTACCCAACAGCTCGGAAAGGACGGTCCCGATCTGCTTGTTCCCGCCTCGGACGAACAGACCGGTGCGCAGCCGACTCCCGACGGCCGCTGGATCCTCTATTACTCAACTCAGTACGCTGAGAACGACTCACTACCGGCGACCCGGTTGATGCGAGTGGCCACCTCCGGAGCAGTGTCCGAGCAGGTTCTACACGCGCAAGGTTCCCCCGGGTTGGCCACATTTATTTTTGATTGTCCTACGCAACCTTCCGGTTCGTGCGTCATCAGCCGCTTCGATCAAGGCCGGTTAGTCTTTTACGCCTTGGATCCCATTCAAGGCCAGGGCCGGGAAGTCGCCAGAACCCAGTTTGAGCCGAAGAACGTCGAAAACTGGTCCATCTCACCGGATGGATCGTGTATCGCGGTCGTGAATGTGAATCAGCACGGCAAGCAGATCTCTATTCTGGAGTTAGATGGCTCCGGACGCGGGCTTCCGGAACGTGAGATCCCGCTGCCTCCGGAGTGGCGTGTTTTTTCCTTCGGCTGGGCAAGACAAGGCAATGGATTTTTTGCGACGGTCGCAGCGCCCCACTATCAAATCGTCCGAATTGGTCTCGATGGGAAAACCAGCGTGCTTCTGGATCGCGCGAGGGATACATGGCTAGGCGACGTCGCCGCATCGGCGGACGGGCTCCATCTCGCTTTTAACCAGCAAACTTTCGAGGCAAATGTGTGGCTGCTGGAGAAATTCTAAAGACGCGCGAACTGCCGAAGCGTTCGGACCAGAG
>DATNNE010000118.1:0-3695 GCA_035601995.1 Terriglobales bacterium | reverse complement strand
AAGGGACCTTCTTTTCCGCCCAGAGATTGATTTCATTGCTTGCGGGAGAATAGAGGTATGTCTGAATTGGTCTTGTGAAGGACTCTTCCTCAACGAACACTTCCGGACCGTCCCGCGAGCTTCCGGCGAGGCGGATAGTGTTATCCGTTCCGCCTGGCAATTGACCCAGATATTCGCCGCCGTGATCGAAGATGTCCACCACTACCGTCGCACATCGGATGCGTGCAACAAAAATTCGATCCTGAGTGATGAGACACCCCTGAATCTGAGATTCTTTTTCGGAAATGATGTCCACGAACTCCGGTTCCATCCCAGCTTGTCGGCGCAACTGAACGATTCTGAAGCTGGCGGTCTCGCGATCTGTGATCGCCAAAATTCGGCCGTCGTCCAGCAGGTAAGGACCGAATTTGTAGTTCGCATCCCGGATCAAGGGTTTGGGCGCGTCTTTCTTTTCTGGATCCCACAGATAGAAGTCCGTGCGAGTTGGATCCAGGAATCGGTACACGAGGAAACCAAGATGCTGTTTTCCCGGGACTATGTGCAGACGAATATTCTCCCCTTCACCGGCAGAAAATATCTCGCGGTCGTCATCGAAGCTGGCGCCCAGGACATGGTGATAGGCCGCACGATAGTTAGGCCTCGCCGCATCAACCGCCTCATGCACGTAGTAGAAACTCTGGCAGTCAGGCGCGAACGCGAAGCCTCGCAAGTAGCCACGAGGGAGAGAGTCAGGCAGAGTTCTGCGGCTCTGAACGTTCAACAAATAAAATGTTCCGGTCCGTTCTCCGCCCTCTTTGACTTCGTACAGCAACAGACGCCCATCCGGCGACGGGAAGAGCAGATTCACTGCGGCGTGGTTTCCGGCGCCATACTCGGTCGGATCAACGAGAAGCTGATCGCATCCGTTCCGGCCTTCGCGAAAATAGATGCAAGGTTGTTCTTGGGTCGGAAGTCGTTTGCGGAAAAAGTAACGATTGCCGGCCTTGTGAATTGAGTCATAATTCTCAACGTCCAAGAGTTGCCGTACCCGTTCCCGCATGCGCTCACGTCCTGGAATCGCATCCAAATACGCACGGGAGTATTGGGTCTGTGCGGCAAGCCAGGTGCGGGTTTCCGAAGATTCCTGATCCTCCAGCCAACGATAAGGATCTGTTATGCGAATGCCGTGCAGAGTGTCCGTCACGGGCTCAACGTGAGTGTGAGGAGGATGGCCGATTAGACTGGTCATTGTGATATCCGATCGGTCAGACGATTGGCTTCACGACTCATGCGCCGTGTGAGGGCCCGGAGGTATCCGGCAGTCGAGGCCGTTCTATAGCGGCACTGATCGTTCCAGAAATTACTGCCAAATGCGTACGCGAAGGCCGCAAGCAACGGCGCGCGTGTCAGAGCCGACGCGACACTCGCGTGCGGTTGCACGTCGTCCCATTCCCTGACGTAGGCCGCAACTAGTTCCGCCTCGATTGGAGGCAGGGTGCCAATCGCGCGTCTGAAGTGTTCTAGCAGGTACTCGATGCTGAAGAACGGATGCGCAACGCAGGCCTCCGCCCAGTCCAGAAATGTGCATTGAGTTAGACCATCGATGATGTTCCAGGGATTGAGGTCGAGATGTCCCAGAGTATCTGGTATTTCTAGCCTCTGGACAAAAACTAGAGCCCGCCGGATTTGTTCCTCAAGGTGCTGGAGTTCACAACCTGAAAGCGGGGGCGGCAGAACTTTGCTCTGCTGTTCCATCAACGGACGCATTCCATCGAAGAAGGGCGCAACGCCATCCAGCAGAACCAACAATCCAAGATCACGTGCGCCCGCTCCGAGAATGTCTCCTTGTCGTCCAATGGAGTCAATCTGCAACCGGGCCAGTGCAGCGGCTGCAGATTTCCAGTGCTCAATGTTTTGAGTCTCGCCAAGGTTTGTGCCGACGACTTCTGGAGAAAGCCACCCATTCCAGTTTGGTTTCGTGGCAAGGACTGCCGCAACTTGGCCGGGGAAGAGGTGAGACAACGTGAGCGTGATCGGGAATTCGTGTTGGTTGGGCTCGCCGACAGCTTTGAACCAGACTGCCGGTCCGTCTGTGTCAAAGCGAATCAAGCTGAATGAAGGGTCGGCGTTGAGCTGGCGGAACGATCCCTTGAGTTGATACCCGAGCGGTCCGATCGTTTCGCCCACCCAACTCCGCAGGTCTCCGAACCATCCTGGCTTCGCGAAAGGGCCGGGTTCGGTCCCGAATCGGAGCACACTGCATTGTTTGAGGGACTGCCTCACAACCAAGTAGTCCTTTTCGTCCCTGAAAGAAGTCGGCACTAACGATGACAGGGCTCTCCAGACGGTCCGACAGGGATGTGTCTCTTCCTGCCTCCAGCATTCAACGACTTGATATTGATGTCCGTTGCCGTGCCCCGTGCCCACGACGTCGGGTGCAAACAAGCAAATGACTTCGCATCCCCATTCGCTCATCATTCCAGCAGTAAGGCATTCGGCGTGCCGCCGCCAACGCGGGATCTCCACCGAGGGAAGCAGCAAGCCGTTTTCGCTCGCCGCCATAAGGAGGCCCCCTCCATCCCCGCTAAGCACAATGGCGTGACAAGTCTCACGATCGGACTGCTGTGTTGATTCCATGATTCTGACCACGGCTCAAACCGCGACGCCGGGCTCGCGTTCTTCGACTAGGTGACACGTCTTCAAGGTCTGCAGAAATTCCCGCACATCGTTCTCCGCTAGCTCACGGCTAACGCTGAACCCGCGACTGATCTCATCGACGATCACTGATTCGCTTGACCCATTCTTGAGAAGTTCGAGGATTCGTGACCCGACGAAGTTGAGGTTGAACATCTGACCTTGACGTATATCCAGCACGATTGCGCCATCCTGGTTGTGGGTGCTACGCACTGTGTCGGAAATTCTGTACACGGGGAGACCTAATTAATTGCCCCAGCAGTTGGAATGTCTGGGTTGCACTCTGACACTCTCAGCCAGTTGAAGCCAGCAAAAGTTGGAAACTTTCGGTAAAGCAACATAGCCGGGCATATCTTGCGATGGTTCAATAACATGCCCTTCAACTTCTTGCGTCGCGGAAGTTAATGTGTCCGCTCTTGGGTCCTAATCGCAGTCATTGGTACTCTTCGCGACATCTTTCCGAAACCAGCAAAGGCACGAGTCGGCTTGATTCGCATCGCTTGCCCAAACTCTTTCATCTAATCGACCATGAGTCGTGAGTTGGCGGTTTCGGTCCTTGATCTCGTAGGCATGCGAACAGGTGAGTCTGCAGGGAGCGCAATTGCCCGGTCGGTGGATCTGGCGCGGAATGTGGAGCAGTTGGGATACAAACGTTACTGGCTTGCAGAGCACCACTCCATATCGGGACTTGCCTGCTCGGCTACCCCAGTGCTGATTGGGCATGTGGCGGCGGCGACGAAAACGATTCGTGTGGGCAGCGGCGGAGTGATGTTGCCGAACCATGCACCGCTAGTCGTAGCGGAACAGTTTGGTACGTTGGAAGCGCTGTATCCAGGGCGAATCGATCTGGGACTAGGACGTGCTCCCGGCGGCGACGCTCACACCATGCGCGCTCTGCGACGGGATTTGCGGCAGACGGGAGATGATTTTCCTGCGCTGTTGGAAGAATTGCAGACATACCTGGGGCCGGAGAAGCCCGGGCAAGCTGTGAAAGCGATTCCCGGACAGGGCAGCGATGTGCC
>DATNNE010000117.1:0-13613 GCA_035601995.1 Terriglobales bacterium | reverse complement strand
AACGGCGTCGAGGAAATACGGACTCAACGTAGGCTCGCCGCCGGAGAACTGCACGCTCATCTGACGACGCGGCTTGATGGTGATCGCGTTGTCGAGCATGGTCTTGATTTCTTCCCACTGCAATTCGTGGACGAAGCCGACTTGATTCGCGTCCATAAAGCAGGGATCGCACATCATGTTGCAGCGGTTTGTGAGATCAATCGTCAACACCGAGCCGCGTCCGTACTTCACGGTCGAAGAGCCGTGGTGGTGCAGCTTCTCGTCGTTGTGGGCGGCGATGTCGCGGCCGGGGAAAACGTCTTCGAGATGCTTGGAGAATTCGGTGTCGATGGACATCACGTCTTCGAAGTGGCCGTGGATGGGACAGTCTTTCACCATCAGGATCTTGCCGTCACGTTCGACGATGGTGGCTTTGATTTCGCCGACCTTTTCGTTCATCAGAACTTCGTGGGGCAGATGGCCGTCGAGAATCTGCTGGCGAATTTCTGGGACACACTTGGGACACAGCGAATCGGTGGAGCGCGGCCAGCCGAGCGGCGGCTTGGATTTTTCGTAGGACTTGAGCAGAGGTTTGTCGGACCATTTAGGGGTGGGCGACGGATTGGGCTTAATTCGATTCAAACTGTCGAATACAACCCAAGCGCCCTTGGCGGCGACGGTGACTGCTTTTTCTACGTACTTGATCGGCTTGCGCATGGTAGCTTCTGGCTCCTAGCTTCTAGCTTCTAGCTCAAAGGGCTTAAAACCCTTGGCTTCGCTAGTTGTGGCTCTCCCTTGGGATGGTTGCGGAGTGACCTGGGTCCTAACACTTCTCCCTGGGTTTTGAGCTTGAGACTATGTTATTGGAGGCAAAGGGGGGACGCAGCTACATCCCAACGAATGGGGCAAAATGGGGGTTGAGTGGGAATGCGGAGGATTGGGTGGGCGTAAAGTATTGAAAGCAAAGGTCGTGGATTTGCACAGCGGAAGAGTGGTGGCGGGGTCACAGCATTGGATGGTGGGTTCGGTTGATAATTTGGGCGGCTCGCTGGTAGTGGTGAGAAAAAAAGCAGGTTCCTCACCGCCGCTTTGCGGCTGTTCGGAATGACAGAGGCTTTTTAGGGAGACGCATTCGTGGGCGTCTTCCAAAGTTGTCATTCCGAATGTTCGCGCAGCGAACATGAGGAACCTCCTTGGGGAGTGGCCATGGCCAGAGAGAAGATCTATTACGTTTACATTGTGGCCAGCAAGAGCAGAGCGATTTATGTGGGCATGACAGGGTTTCTGATGGCGCGTCTCCTGCGGCATCGAGCAGGGGAGGGTGGAGCGTTCACGCGCAAGTATCGTGTGCATCGGCTGGTTTATTACGAAGTGTTTAATAGTGTGGACGCGGCGGTTGGGCGTGAGACGGAGATTAAAAAGTCGCGGCGCGAGAAGAAAGTGGAGTTAATTCGTGCGAAGAATCCGACTTGGGAGGATTTGGCTGAGGGTTGGGACGGGCCTGCTCTGATGACAGTGACGGCGAAAGCAGATTCCTCACCGCCGCTTCGCGGCGATTCTGAATGACAGAAAATCGGGGAGGGTGCGACCGGGCCGAGAGTTGAAGATTACGGCACGATTCCCTAAAGGTTTCGTGATTTACGGTTTTGCCCAGTCCTGCCAGATCAGGCCTTTTACGCGAGAGAACTCCGAGACGTTTGCCGTTACCAGGGTCAGTTTGTGGCGAATGGCTTGCCCAGCGATCAGAATGTCGTAGGCTCCGATGGGTTTGCCCGCGGTTTCGAGGGCGGCTCGTATAGCGCCTGCGGCACGGGCATCGGCATCTTCAAAAGGAAGAACTGTCACGGGGCCGGACAGAAACGTTTCCAGACGCTTGTGATTGAATTCCTGCCGCACGCTCTTAGCGACTCCGTACCAGAGTTCGAAGGCTGCCACGGAAGAGACAAATGCTTGCGCGCCGGTCGCGGTTGTTTTTTGCAGGCGGGTGCGGACGGTCGTCGGTTGGCCGTTGACTAGGGCGATGCAGGCGTTGGTGTCGAGAAGGTAGTCCATATAATTTGTGATCTGTCCTGCCCAGGCCCGTAGCGGCTAAAGGCGCAACTCTGTTTGTCGCTGATCGCAGCGATGAATCGCTACGCCACCCAAAGGCACTCTTGCAGATGGATCTGCGCTAGAAAATCTTGCGCTTTGGGGTTGGTGGCTGGCGGCGGCCTTTGAGCGGGAAGGACTCGGAGTTGAAGTGGTCGAGCTCGGCGAACCAGCGGACAGTGTCTGGGATGAGGGGCTGGAGCAGAACGCCTTGGGCGACGCGGCGGATGCGCACGCGGTCTCCCTCGAAACGGAAGTCTTTGGGCAGCCGCACGGCCTGGCTACGGCCGTTTTGGAAGAGCTTGGCGATGGAAGGTTTGGGCATGACAATAGTATATATCCATAATATATACCACCCACCTTTTCGCAAAGTACGCGAAAGGATGGGGCATCCCGGGCACCCGACTACGTCCATTCGTTGACTGCTATTCCCGAAGACCGGAGTAGCGTTCTAAACGCACCCACAAGTCGCCGAAAGGATCGGCAGCGGTCATACACTTGATGAAGATCCACATGACAGGTCAGAGCCACTTGGTCGGCCGTTTCCGAATACGATCTGCGCTGTTCCATCTTCGTTTCGAGGCGCTCTTTCGCTCCTCTGATTTCTTCGGGCCCGGCCTCCGAGATCGCGTCTGCCAATATCCCGCGTTTGCCTCTCAGCGATTCCAACCCTGCTAAGAACCAAGCTTCGTACTCCCTTTGGGCCATGACGACTTCGCAGGGTACTTCCCTCGCTTCATCGCGTGACCACCTAGTCACTTCGGGAGCGTATAGCTTTGGACAATCGTCATCGCTATCGAAAAGCAGCAAAACTCCTACGCAATCGGGCTCGCTGAGAGCGAGCGCGACGGCTCGCCTAACTTGCTGTTCGACGCCGAAGCATGGTCGCCTCCATTTAATGGGACGGGCGATCTGAACCTCGTGTCCTCCCATCCCGTATTCGAATTGCAGGCGTCGGAGCAGTTCGGGCACAGCAGTTACGTCCCCGGGCCCTTCGACGATGGGCTTTATCTTCATGAGTTACTCAAATAGGGAGACCTGGCGCGAGTCTAGTTCGTCAAATAGCGGAGGGGGAGCTGGCTCAAGCGAGTTTGAGCGAAGCAGTTCCCCCGCACCCATGAGGTGCTCGCGGAGGGCCGTCAGCGAGAACTCCGATAATCCGCTTACTCTCGTAATTCCATCTTCGACGGTCACCATTCGCAAGCTCTCTTCTCGAACCCACTTCGCGTCCAAAACGTCGGGGCTGTGTGTGGTGATGACAACCTGCATTTCCTTCGCAGCATGTCTCAGGATGTCGAGAATAACTCCAAGAGCACCGGGGTGGATGCTAGCCTCAGGCTCTTCGATAACGATGACGGAGGGTTTGTAGTGTTGATAGACGGCGAGAATAAGGCCAAGGGCCCTCAGGGTTCCGTCCGACATGCTGAACGCGTCGAAGTCTAGGGTCTTTTTCTCGCCCCACTCTTGCACAAACCTTAATGAGAGCTGCTTCCCCTGTCTCACCCGAAAAACTCGTTTCATTCCGGGAGAGATAGCGGCCAAGACTTCGCAGATCCGCTGCCCATCCTCCGGAGATTGCTCAAGAATCTCGGCCAGAACGCTTGTGGCATTGCTACCATTTGATCTGAGGCTTGTTCCAATGTCGGGATCCTGCATGTTCCGGAGCCTTGCTGGGTCGATCGAGTACACAGTCATCGCTTTGAGGAACTGTTGAACGAAGAAAAATGGATAGATGCCGCCGACGACGTGGAAAATAAGACTGGAAGGGGAAAGGAATTTCGGTTTAAATCCTTTTAGGAACTCGACGTTGGATTCCAACGAGCCTTCTCCCCGGTCGTACCACGACGTGCCGTCGGGGCCGTGTATCGCGCACTGTTCCCTTAAGACTCTGTACGTGTAGCGGGAAAGCATCCGTAGTTCGAACGCGAAATGCCCATGTTGGTTTCCTGACCTCGGACCGGGCAAATTCTCGAACTCCGCCCGTATACCTAGGACGGGTTCCACTGTCTCGGATCCCGAGACGAGAAACCATTCTCCCGCTCGTGAGCGAGGCATTAGCCTTTCTCCGGGCCGGCGCGCAACGAGGCTGTAGACCCCGCCTCGTCGGTCGATCACCGTCTGGAGGGGCAGTTCGGTAATTTCTGAGAGGAATGCGAACACATCGACTAAGTTGCTTTTTCCCGATCCATTACAGCCGACGACTAACGTGGGGTTCGAAAGCTCCACCCTCTCGAGGAAGATACTGTGGAAGCGCTTCAAAACAATTGCCTTTAGTCCTGGGATCATCTCGTCGAGAGAATAACACCGCCCGCACTCTTGCGAATTCTAAAATTGGTTGGCCGGGCGGACTGCCTGCCTCTGGACGACAGGTTTGCGATGGTGTGTTCTGCTCCCTTCATTTCAATGGCCGGTGGTGAGACAGCCGAGGGCGGCTGTCTCCACATGGGCCCTTTTGTTCCCATCATTTTCTGCCTAGTCGACCTGCGAGGAAAAGCAGATTCCTCACCGAGCCTTCGGCTCGATTCGGAATGACAAGCCAGAGGGAGCGAGCTTCGCGGACAGAGCTTGCCCTGAGCTTGTCGAAGGGAGTGTCCACGCCACAATTTCTCTCGCTACAGTCTGCTTCATCTGCGGAGGCCTGGATCGTGATTGGGCCATCTTCGGGCGAGTCTTTTAACTTTAGTAAGAACCAGGCGTTGCGGTATTTTTCCAGGCGCATCTTTTTGGCTTTGCGGTGGGGGTACATGCGGAGCATGGGGGCGGGGGTGCAGACTTCGACGGGGATGATGTACCAGACGTCGAGGGGGACGACGTGGGCGGCGAGGAAGTCGATGTCGGCGCGGGTATAGACGGCGCGGGTTTTGCCGACGGTGTAGGTGGCGCGGGTTTCGTAGGCGTCGGCGCGGAGGCATTCGGTGCATTTGGTCTGGACGCGCCAGAGGCGGGCGCCGTTGTCGATGATGAAGTCGTAGCGGCGGCTGTCTCCCCAGGGCTTGGCGATGGCGAGATCGAGCTGCAGGGCGTGGGCGAGGAAGGCGGCTTCGCTGCGCTCGCCGGTGATTTTGGTGTTGGGGCGGGGGGTGGGTGGAGCGGGCTTGGGTGGCTTTGGGGATTTCTTTTTGGTGGATTTCTTGGGTAAGGTTTTCTTTGGGCCAGACTTTTTGTTGTGTGGCATTTTACGGCTCCTGGGTGCGTGCGTTTCACTCGTTTCAAATCGGGAATTTTTTGGGGCATGAAAATGGCGGAGCTGGGGCTCCGCCGGAAATCCCGAGTTTGGGTGAATTAACTTCTCATTTAATTATAGGGGCTGAGTCAAACGCGGAAGTACATGCGGGTGCCGCAGGATGATTTGTTGTGCGCGCTATATCCCTCGCTCCGCCTGAAGAACGGCTACGCTCGGGATGACGCCGAGAGTGGGGTGAGGGTAAGCGAAGTCAAAAACAAAGTCAAAGGCAGCGGACAAGAGTGTTCGCTCCACACAATCCAACTCATTCATAATCATCCGTAGGCGAGTTCTTTGGCGCGCTGGGCGGCTTTGACTACGGCTTTGATTAGAGTGACACGGAGTTTGCCTTCTTCGAGTTCCATGAGGGCATCGATGGTACAGCCGGCGGGGGTGGTGACGGCGTCTTTGAGCAGGGCGGGGTGGTCGCCGGTTTCGAGGACGACTTTGGCGGCGCCGAGCGTGGTTTGGGCGGCCAGGAGCGTCGCGATGTCGCGCGGGAGGCCGACTTTGACGCCGGCTTCGGCGAGGGATTCGAGGATGACGTAGATGTAGGCGGGGCCGCTGGCGGAGAGGCCGGTGACGGCGTCCATGTGCTTTTCGTCGACGACGACGGTGCGGCCGACGGCGTCGAACATGTGGCAGGCGAGAGCGATTTGCTCGGCGCTGGCATGCTTGCCTTTGCAGAGGGCGGTCATGCCGGCTCCGATGGAGCAGGGAGTGTTGGGCATGGCGCGGATGACGGGGACGAGCGGCGGGAGATTTTTTTCGATCATGGCGGTGGGGACCGACGCGGCGACCGAGACGATGACTTGCGCGGGGGTGATGAAGTCGGCAATTTCGCGAATGACGTCTTCGACGACTTGCGGCTTGACGCCGATGACGATGATGTCGGCGTTCTTGACGGCTTCGGCGTTGTTGGTGCCGACGGCGACGTTGAGTTTGGCGGAGAGCGCTTTGGCGCGTTCTTCGTGAGCGACGGTGGCGCAGGTGGAGGCGGGCGAGAGCAGGCCGTTCTTGAGGAGAGCCTGGAGAATGATGCCGCCCATTTTTCCTGCGCCGAGGAAGGCGACGCGTTTGCCTGCGAGTTCGGTTTTTGCGAGGTCGTTTGTCATTCTTGTTCCTCAAAAGAATCTAACATGTAGTTGGGTAGCGCCGGCAAAAAGCGGATTCCTCGCTTTGCAGGATGACCGCTTCGCGGATCATCCTGACTGCGCTCGGAATGACAAAGCCTTGAGGAAGCGGCTTGACGAAGGCGCGCCCTGAAAAAGGACGTGTTGCGAACTAACGCGCGGTGGCTGAGGTGCGGTGATGCTCCATCCAGTTCCAGGCGGTAGAGACGATTTCGTCGAGTGGGCGCGTGGCTTTCCATTGCAGGAGAGCTTCGGCTTTTGCGGGATTCGCGACCAGGGCTGGAGGGTCGCCGGGACGGCGCGGAACTTTTTTGTGTGGAACTTTTTTACCGGTGACTTGTTCGACGGCGGTGATGACTTGCTGGACGGAGTCTCCGCGGCCGGTGCCGACGTTGACGGCAAAACTATTTTTGCCGGCGGCGAGATGGTCGAGAGCTTTGACGTGCGCGGCGGCAAGATCGTTGACGTGGATGTAGTCGCGGATGCAGGTCCCGTCGGGCGTGGGATAGTCGGAGCCGAAGATGTGCAGCTCTGGGCCCTGGCCCGCTGCGGCGCGGAGGGCGAGCGGGATCAGATGTGTTTCGGGATCGTGGAGTTCGCCGATTTCTCCGCTTTCGTCGGCACCGGCGGCGTTGAAATAACGCAGGGCGGCGAAGCGGAAGCCGTAGGCGCGGTCGTAGGCTTCGAGGGCCTGCTCGAAGAATAATTTGGTGACGCCGTAGGGGTTGACGGGCTCGCGGGGAATATTTTCATCGATGGGAACTTTCGCCACTTCGCCGTAGACGGCGCAGGTGGAGGAGAAAATTATTTTCTTCACGCCCGCTTCGAGCGCGGTGTTCAGGAGCGCGAGGCCGCCT
Organism: Terriglobales bacterium; assembly: GCA_035601995.1. Taxonomy (GTDB): domain Bacteria; phylum Acidobacteriota; class Terriglobia; order Terriglobales; family Acidobacteriaceae; genus JABDBE01. The sequence goes on along the minus strand of DATNNE010000117.1, from coordinate 6,333 downwards.
TCGACGTTGTTGTGAAAGTATTTTTTGGGATTGCTGACGGATTCACCGACGTAGGCGAAGGCAGCGAAGTGCATGACGGCGTCGGCGCGAGACAGGGCCGGGAGCAGGGATGAAGTATCAAGGATATCGCCTTTGACCAGTTCGAATCCGTTGGCGAGGAGTTCGTATCCGGTGGAGAGATTGTCGAAGATGATGACTTCGTGGCCTGCGCGGCGAAGAGCGCGTGCCGTGTGACTGCCGATATAGCCTGCACCGCCGATGACCAGAACGACCAATTGCGCCTCGCGTGTGTTGCGAAATTTGTTGACTCGGGGGCCAAAGCCCTGTGGATTCTTTCGACTTTACCCGGCCCTAAAGGGCCGCTCTCCACCACACTCCTCACGGCCCTGAAGGGCCGCTCTTCCACGGTGATCCTTAACTTCGTGTCGCTTTCCCACGTACCCCTAGCGGTGGAAATCCCTGGTGGACGTGGGGTTTCGACTATTTTTGCGCTTGCACAATCAATGCTTTGCGAGGCGGGAAGTTGCAAAAACCTGCACATTGCCTCGGCTTTAATATGCTGCTAATCTAGCATCAATCTCTCGGTCCAACTTTCACATCCCCCAATGAAGTTGACTTGAGAAATGAGTCGGCTGAATTATACGGGCTATTTCGCAATCCCCTGAAAGAAAACGGGACAGAACGTTTCCTCCCACAATTTAATCCGGTCCAAGTCCGGAAATGATTAAGAGGTGCTGGATGCATCAGCGTAAAAATTCCTTCGCGGCCCTGATGGCCGTGGCCTTGATTTGTTTTCCCGCCAGCCAACTCGCAGCACAAACAAAGACAGCAAAGACAGCGACGGTGCCTCCCGTGACGTTTGCGGCTCCGGTGGATTACACCGTGGGCACGCTGCCCTTCGCCGATGTGACGGCCGATTTCAACGGCGATCATATTCTGGATGTGGCAGTGGTCAACTACAGCAGTAATAATGTCAGCGTTCTGTTCGGCAAGGGCGATGGCACGTTCGAACCCGCGGTGAACTACACGGTGGGCACGGAGCCTTCCGCGATTACGTCGGCGGATTTCAACGGCGATGGCATCCCGGATATCGCAGTGGCCGACGAGATCGGCAAGACGATTGCGGTACTCATTAATAAGGGCGATGGCTCCGGCACATTCCTGCCAGCCGTGCTTTATCCCGCGGGCCAGGCGCCGCGCGGCATTGTCGCGGGGGACTTGCGTAACATTGGTATTCAGGATTTGGTCGTGGCCAACAATCTGGGCGGCGACGTCACGGTTTTTCTGGGAAACGGGGACGGAACCTTCAAGCCGGGCGTGAACTACGGGGCCGACGTGAATCCCAAATCCGTAGCGATAGCGGACTTCAACGGAGATGGCCATCTCGACATCGTGTGCGTCAATCACAATACCAACGACGCCAGCATTCTGCTGGGGAATGGCGACGGAACCTTTCAGACTGCCGTGGACTATCCGACAGGCACGGACCCGCGGCACGTTCTGGTGGCCGACTTTAATAAAGATGGGAAGTTAGACCTGGCGGTGGCCAATGGCGGCGAATCGACGGTCAGCATTCTTTATGGCAACGGAGACGGAACATTCCAGCCGCAAGTGAAATACAACGCGAACACCTCGCCGCGCTGGCTCGCGATTGCGGACTACAACAACGACGGATTTCTGGATATTGCGACTTCGAATTACGATGCCAAGAACGTCAGCGTGCTGCTGGGCACGGGAAGTTCGGTGGCAGGACAGGCGTTCACAACTCACCAGGATTATGTAGTCGGGCCCAATCCGACGGGCTTGGTCGCGGGAGTTTTTACCAGCAACGGATTGCCTGACATCGCGGTGACGGTGGGCGGATTGCCGACTGCACCCAACACCATCATGGCTGTGTTGTTGAATGAGGCCACGACGATTTCGCCGGCGTCGCTGAGTTTCCCGGCGCAGGTGCTGGCCACTACCAGCGCTCCGCAAGTGGTGACGCTAACCAACGGCGCGCCGAATTCGCTGACCATCACCAGCATCGGAATTACGGGAACGGACGCGTCGGACTATCAGCAGAGCAACAACTGCGGGTCGGCGCTTTCCGGAGGCGCGAGCTGCACGATCAATGTGACCTTCACGCCGAAGGGCATCAACAATCGCCCGGCAACGCTGACGGTTGTAGACAGCAGTCCCGGAGGCTCTCAGACGGTGGCGTTGACGGGCGTGGGTACGATCGCTTCCCTGTCGCCGACCAGCCTGACGTTCGCTTCGCAGACGGTGGGAACGACCAGCACCTCACAGGTTATTACGCTGACCAATGCGGCTGCAGGAAACACGATCAGCTTCACCAGTATCGCAGTCACTGGGACCAACTCGGGTGACTTTGCGGAAACGAATACCTGCACACCGTCTTTGGCGGCGAAGAAGAGCTGCACGATTACTGTGACGTTTACACCCACGGCCATCGGCGCACGCACCGCTTCCGTCACGATTACCGATAACGGCGGAGCCAGCCCGCAAAACGTGCCTCTGACGGGAACGGGGACTTCGACTGTAACGTATTCTCCGACCTCTCTGACCTTCCCGCTGCAAGTGCTGGGAACGACGAGCGCGCCGCAAGTGGTGACGTTGACTAACGGAACTGCCACGGCGCTGACGATTGACAGCATTGCGATGTCGGGAGGAAACGCCACCGACTTTTTGCAGACGAATAACTGCGGAACGTCGCTAGCCGGGACTGCGAGTTGCACGATCAATGTGACGTTCAAGCCGACCAACATCAACCACCGGTCGTCCAGTCTGGTCATCACAACTAGCGCAGGAACGTATACGGTGACGCTCACCGGTACCTGCACGGCGGCGTCGTTTTCGCCGACGAGCTTAACGTTTGCGGCGCAGACGGTGGGCACGAGCAGCTCGGCGCAAGTCATTACGCTGACGAATGCCAGCGGTGGAACTGCGATTACGATCAGCGGGATCGCCATCACGGGAACGAATAGCACGGACTTCACCGAGACCAATACTTGCGGGACTTCCGTTGCGCCGAAGAAGAGCTGCACGATTTCGGTGACGTTTACGCCGACGGCGACCGGGACGCGCAGCGCCAGCGTATCGGTGACGGATAATGCGGGGCTGAGCCCGCAGACGGTGGCGTTGACGGGTACGGGACAGTAGTCGGGTTCTTTATGTTGCTAATGTTCGTCGGTAGTAGTGCAGTTTGACGAGGAGAGCAGCTGCGATGCACGCGAGATCCCTCGGCCCGCTGGTGAAAACGCGGCCCTTCGGGATGACGCCGTCGCAGAAGGATCGCAAGCTGCACCGCTACGACGGCGCTGCCACACTTTACAAGCGGACTCGCATCGCTTAAACTTCCCCTGCTTTCATTTCCCCCGCTTTGGCAGGCGTACGCCGTTTCTCCCAGGATTACGGAACGCGACGCCGATCCCGAGCGAAAGCCAACCCAAAACATCCGTACTAAAAAAGGAACCCTAGCATGACTATGCCCAGGAATAACTCTATCCGCGCGACTGCGCGGTTTGCAGTTCTGCTGCTCTCATCTCTTATGCTCTGCTTTAGCGCGCTGGTGGCCACAGGCCAGACGCCGGTGACGACGTATCACTACGACAACTACCGCACGGGATGGAATTCGGCGGAGACCACGTTGACTCCCACAAACGTGGCCAGTTCCGCATTTGGATTGCTGCATACCGTTGCGCTCGACGATCAGGTAGACAACCAGCCGCTGCTGGTGCCGGCGGTGAATATTACGGCGGGAACGCAGCAGGGCACGCACGACGTGGTGTATGTGGCGACGGAGAACAACAGCATTTATGCGATCGACCAGCACAGCGGCGCGATTTTACTGAATCCGAATTTCGGCAAGCCGGTGCGCTTCCCTATCGGCTGCAACAACAACGGACCCAACGTCGGAATTAATTCCACGCCGGTGATCGACCTGAGCAGCAACACGCTCTACGTTGTTATCTACACGCAGGACACGACCGGACCAACGTACCGCATTCATGCGCTTGACCTGGGCAGCCTTACGGATAAGGTGACACCGCAGGTGGTGAGCGCTTCGCACACGCTGACCAACGGAACGACGTATAACTTCAACGCGACTTATCAGCGGCAGCGCCCGGGGCTGTTGCTGTTGAATGGAAGCGTATACGCTGGCTTTGGAAGCTTCTGCGATCTGGGAGCGAATATTTCGCGTGGATGGCTGCTGGGCTGGAGCACGGGAACGCTCACGCCCGCGCCGGCGAATCAGTTGCTCGATCTTCAACCGACTTCGCCGAATACCTTTTTTCTTTCGTCGATCTGGATGTCGGGCTATGCGTTGAGCGCGGACGACTCCGGCAATATTTTGTTCGTCACGGGAAACTCCGATTATTCGGGCACGACCTACGACGGCGTGAGCAATATTCAGGAAAGCGTGGTGAAAGTTTCGCCGAATCTGTCGAGCGTACTGAGCTTGTTCACGCCGAGCAATCAAGCGCTGCTCGACCAGTCTGATGGAGACTTCGGATCGGGCGGCGTGATGGTGTTGCCCGATCAGACGGGATCGATTCCGCACCTGGCGGTGGCCGCGGGCAAGGCGGGAACGATGTTCCTGATGAATGCCGACAACCTGGGCGGATATTCCACGACGGGGAACAAAGTTCTGGGCCAGTACTCTGTGGGAGGATGCTGGTGCGGTCCTTCTTATTTCGTTGATTCGGATGGGACGCCGCGCGTGGTTTCAAGCGGAGGGCAACAGGTGAAGTCGTGGAAGCTGACGACGTCGCCGAGGCCCGGGCTGAAGCTTGCGAGCACATCGACTCCGGTTGCGGATGGGCAGGACCCGGGATTTTTTACCGCAGTTTCATCCAACGGCACGACCAACCCGATTATCTGGGCGATCTCGCGACCGCTTTCTAAAACCGAACCCAAGATTTCTCTCTACGCTTTCAATCCGGATGCGGGCACCAAGATGACGCAGCTGTTCAAGGCGTTCGCGGGCGCGTGGCCGAACTATGGCGGGAATGCGAATTTGGTTCCGGTGGTGGCGAATGGGCAGGTCTATGTGGCCAGCTACAAGCAGTTGCAGATTTTTGGGTTGACGGCCGCGAAGAGCAAATAGCTGAATGGCTGAAAATAATAAAGGCCGCTTGCGGGCGGCCTTTATTATTGCTTCGATTTACTCTAGGGAACCACGAGCGAAATTGTCACGGTGTGGGTGATGTTGCCCAGGTTGCCGAGGATGGTGATGGGATAGGTTCCGGCGGGCGTGGAAGAACTGGCGGTGAGAGTCAGGACAGAAGTTCCGGTTGCCGCGACCGAGGAAGCGCTGAAGGATCCGCTCAGGCCTTTGACTTCGGAGACGCCGTCGAGGCTGAGCGCGATGTTGCCGGTGATGCCGCCGAGGCCGAAGGTTCCGATGGCGATGGTGGCCTGGTGGGTTGAGCCGAGGGTCGCTCCGGCGTAGGTGCTGCTGGTGATCCAGAAATCTTTGGACTGTGCGGCGACGTTGCAGGCCGCGGGCAAGGTCGCGGATTTCCAGGAAGAGCTCTTGTCCTGGCCGGTTTCACTCTGCCAACTGGCGAGGCTAAGGTCGGTGCCGGATTTGGGAGTGGGGACGACGAAGGCGTTGGTGTCGGTGCCGCCGTAGAAGGTGTTGTTGTTGGACTTGATAGTGGTGACGAAGACGTTCCAGTCGCTGCCGCCGAGGTAGCTGTTGGAAAGGACGGATGCGTTCGCGCTGACGAATGTGTTGCCGGACGAAGTGAATTTTTCGGTGATCAGGTTGTAAGTTTGTCCGGTTTCCCAGTTGGAAATCTCGATGCCTCCGGGTTGGCCGACGACGACGAACTGATTGATGAGGCTGTCGTACATGACGGTTCCGGTGAGCGTGAGTTGCTCGGAGTTGCGCACCGCGACGCCACCGCGCTGGCCGATGCCCAGGAGATTGCCGTAGCAGAAATAACTGTTGGAGAGCGTGAACGGGCCTTCGGTTTTTTCGACCTGGATGCCGTTGACGATGTTGAAGGCGGAGATGCCGCCGGTGAAAGTTACGTTTTCGTTGTCGGTGTCCCAGGCGACGCCGTTGGCCTGGTTGAAATTCGAGACCATGTTTTTATAGGTGGCGTCGTGGTCCCACATCCACTTTGTGCCGCCGGTATCCCAAGTGTAGAAAGCACCCTGCGCGCCGCGCCAGTTGTTGTAGTTGGCGGTGTTCGATTGCCACAGGCTGTTCTTGACTTCATGCGAGGCGAAGCCGACCTGGCCGTTGTAGTTGGCGGCGCTGTTCTGCACGGTGAATTCTTCGACCGTGGTGAAGTCGACGCCCATGGCGTTGTTCCAGAG
>DATNNE010000116.1:0-5273 GCA_035601995.1 Terriglobales bacterium | reverse complement strand
CTCGCCTTCCGCGCGTGAGTCAAAAACAATTTGTCGGCCATCCGGAGACCAACGGGGAGTTCCAGTCAGCGTGTTCAGCGACGTGAGTTGAATTGCGTTTTCACCACTGATATCGCAGACCCATATTTCTTCGGAGCCCGCACGGTCCGATACGAAAACAATTTTCTTCCCATCAGGCGAAATGTGTGGCGCATACTGTCTTCGCGTGGAAGCCAGCAGTTTATGAGCGCCACCGTTAATATTTTTTAAGTTAAATTGCCAGATATTCACATTTAGGTAAGCCTGCTCATACGCCAGACGATTGCCCACCATGCTGGTAGCCAACAAGCCGATCGCATGCCCCGTCCAAACTTCGCGCATAGGCTGGGATTCTCCAAGCGTGTACTCCCAAATATTGCCATCGCTAGAGAGGACAATTCTTCGACCATCGGAAGACCACGCCGTTCCGTCAAAATCTAACGGCGCAAAAGTTTCGTCGTACCGTAGACGTTCATTCTTGCCGCTATGCAGGTCAAGTAAGCTGAGAAAGGAATGGTCGTAATCCTCGTTACACAAGTAAGCGATCGTATCGGACTTCGGTGAAAATACGGGGAACCATACTCGGGGGCAGCTTGTATTCAATTGCGTGCTAGTCGAGGTCGCCATTGAGAAGACATACAACTGATATGAATCCCATAGGGAATCAGCCGGGTGGTCTACAAAAGCAATTTCCTGGCCATCTCTGGACCACGAGATCGGAGCAGAGGGAGGAAAAAACAGATCCGGGATTGTGGAAGTGAGTTTTCGTTCCGGTCCGCCCAACGCCGGAATTAAGAAGATGCCACTGTCTTTCTGTGTCAACCGATGTACCGCGATGTATCTTCCATCTGGAGACCAGGCTGTGGCAAACCATTGAGCCGGATGGTTTGTTAGCCTTACCGCTCTGTCTGTCCCAACGACTTTAACGTACAGATCGAATCCCGCACCATCGTTTTCCCCGTCCCATCCAAAAGCCACCTGGCTCCCATCCGGAGAGAAGCTGGGAGAGATTTCCCGGCCGGGCAGGGTGGTTAATGGGACAATTCTAGGTTGTGGCAAACTTGGGTGGTGGCTGCGCCAAAAGACAAGCAATGCCGCCGAGACTAATAAGGCAGGAATTCCGAAAGCGATCAACATTTTCAAACTGATACCGGTCATCGCATCCGGCAAAGGGATTAATAACGGCGTTTGCGCCTTTTCCCAATTTCCGTTGCCGCTCGAAGTCAATTCCTCAATCGCTGTAAGCTCCGCCACAAAGCAATATCCCTTACCCATGACGGTTCGAACGAATCGAGGCTCCTCGGGATCATCGCCGAGGATACGGCGGATTTTTCGAATCGCGGTGTTGATACCGTGCTCGGTATCCAGGAAGACGTCTGCGCCCCAGAGACGCTCCACGATTTCCTGCCGGCTTACGAGGCCGCCTTTTTTTTCTACCAGCAGCGTGAGTAGATTGAGGGGAATGTTTTCGAGCTTAACGGGTTGCCCACTCCGGCGCAGTTCGCAACGGTGAGGATACAGCTCGAACTCTTCGAATTTAAATCCGGTTACAGACACTTCTACACCTTAAGCGCATGAAGTATAGCATCATCGCTTCCCCGCGACTTATGGGAAAAAGGATTACTTTCAGTAAGTTGCGGGTTCACCTAGGATTCACCCACGCTTCACCTGCGCTCCATTGCCTCCCCGGACGTTCGGAGGTTAAATGCTTGGCCAGACGGCTAATGCCGGGCAAAGGAGAATACAAATGAAAAGAGCAACATTCAGTAAGCTGGCTGCGGTTTTGGGAGTAGTTGTGTTGGGAATGGGCCTGACTTCCCAGGCGTTTGCAGACTGCGGCAACTACCAAGGCAAGGGCGCACCTTCTCTGCACAAACAATCCTGGCGAGGCGATCTAAACCCAGGCCTGATTCTGGTTTCCGCAGGTCCCCATGACCCTATTGTGGGGTTTTGGCAGGCGACATTTACGTCGAACGATACCGTGATCGATTCGACATACGTGCAGTGGCATAGCGACGGAACCGAGATCATGAACTCTTCGCGACCGCCAGCTACCAGCAATTTCTGTCTGGGCGTATGGGAGAACCTGGGGAAAGGCAAATATAAGCTCAATCACTTCGCGATTAGTTCCGATATCAACGGGAACCTGATCGGGCCCGCCAATATTCGGGAGCTAGTGGCGTTGGATACTGACGGCAACAGCTACAGCGGTAAGTTTACGATCGATCAATACGATACAAACGGAAATCTGTTGGCTCACGTCGCTGGCAATATCAGTGCGACGCGAATTACTGTGGATACTCCACCGCCAGCAAAGTTTTGAGCGCGAGATTTGGAACTGGACGGAAAGACCTTTGCAAATCGAGTTCGAATATGGCCTGACCGTCCAGATCTTTAAAACTTCGAGAGTTAACAGGAGGAAAATTAGTGAAGAAAAATGTGCTGTACTTATGCATTGTGATCCTTCTTAACCTGAGCCTGTTGGCTCAAGCCGGGCAACCCCGAATCGTCCACGGCGAGGAAAAGTCGGCGATCCACGTGCCGCCGCAGGAAGCCCCGGCGACTTTAAAAGCAATCTATCGCAACTTGGGCGTGTCAAAAACCGACCTTTACCTCGACAACCGCGGCTGGGTTGTCGCGGGACCAAACTCAAGCCAAGACCCCGAGTCTATCGGAATGCCTTTTATCCCCAAATCCGCCTCCCATGTTTTGCAAGTGCGAGTGGCGTTGCAGTATGGCGGCAGCGGGGCCAACCAAATTAACCTCAACCTCTATGATGATGCGGGCGGTGTTCCGGGAACGCTGCTGGCCGGCCCGGTAACGGTGACAGATTTACCGGACTATGGAACCTGCTGCACGCTGGCCATCGCCAACTTCTCTTCAGTTGCCGTTAGTGGCGGAGCGCAGTACTGGGTAGTTGCGGACACGCCCCTCACGGGGACTGGCAGCGATTCGTTTGCTCTATGGGATTTTGTCATCACCACGATTCCGGTAGCGGCGACTAATGGTTCCGTTTGGGAGTTGATCGACGGGGACCTGCGACCTGCGGGCGAGGTGCTTGGGACAATCCCGTAGACCGCTAACAATTACTGGAGGAGGAAGCTTCATTACCGCAGAGTTTTGGCTGGCGCACCCTTTGGGCGGGTGGCCGGATCTCGATCCCACTTGATGTTTCGTGGTGGCCCCCTCCCAGGTCTCGCAAAACCGGCGAGACCTGGGGCACCCAGCGAAGGCGGGGGCGATTGCGGTGTAGCCTACGGCGTTGGGGCGGATATCGGGACCGAGGGGCGCAGGTGCGGCCATCCAGGTCAGGGGTCAGAGTAAGGAATACGTTCACGGGAAGTTTCACGATCGGGATCTGGGCTGTGTTGTTGATTTGGAAGGTAGTGGCAACGTCTGCTACTGGAATTGAGAAGCCCTGATAGATGCCCTCCAGCAGGGTGTTGAAGCCGTTGGTGGCTGTGAGGGATTCGGCGGCCAGGGCCTGACCGTTCGAGACGAGCACCCAGGCGGCGAGGAATGGATCGTAATAGTTCATGCCGACGATGAGCGTGTTGGGGCCGGTGGCGCTGCGCAGTTCGGCGAGGATCTGATCCCAGTTTCAGCGCTTTGTTGCGGGAATGGCGCTGGCGGAGTCGATTAACAGCTTCCAGTTCTTAACTGGCGTTTCTTTCGGTGGTGTGCCTGTTACGTTCAGGTTTGAGGTGAGGTAGTAAAGGCGCTTGGTCGCATCTTCGTTGGGCGCGGCGGCGAAGCGCTGGTTGAGGTAGTAGGGCGGGATGGACTGGTAATAGAGCGTGGCCTGGACGCGGCAGGTGGCAGGGTCGGTGCCGGGCGGTAGTTGGATTTGGTAGGTGATGTGATCGGTTCCTTTGCCGTCCTGGTAATCGGGATCTTCGGCGGCGTTTCCTTCGGGGTGAGTGGCGTGCAGAAAGCGGCCGTTAAGTGAGGGGTCGGGGCCGTTTGCGGTCCAGCCAATAGGGAGCAGGCGGTTATCTTTTGGGGAGTCGTCGCGAAGGGTGAAGTTGGTGGTGAACTTGCCGGCGGCGTTGCGGGTCAGCTCTTCGTATATCTGAACTTGATTTTGTTGGCTGATGACTTCGTAGTGCGGCTGGTAGGCCTGCTTCTTGATTCCGTTCGAGTCGGTGTATTCGGCGAAGAATTCCGAGGGCAGCGGATTGCCGTTAGCATCGACGATCACGCCGAGTGAGTTGGTGCGTCCCGAAGACCACACGACTTTTTGCTGGCCGTGTTCCCACTGATTGCTGTAGACAAGCAGTTCGATGAAGGCGCGGCGAAAACCGACGCCGCTGGGGAAGCGATGGCCGGTGAGATTTGTGACGGCAACGTCGGCCTGGATTTGCAGCGGTCCGGTGACGGTGGCCGAAGTGGTGAGGCGGGCGGTTGTGCTGCGCGCCTGTTGCACGTAATTGTCGACGGTGTCCTGCAAGTCGGTAGTTGAGGTGCTCATATAGTCGTCTTTGCGGACGCCGAGCACGTCGTTGAATTGATCGAACATCTCCAGCAGAAAAACATTCAGGCCAAGGAATTCGTGGCGGCGGTAGCCTTCGTTTCTCACGCGTACGTTGATCTGGTCGAGAGGCACGCGGTGGTCGGCCTCGGGGTAGGTCTCGTCTTCGATGATGGCCATCTTCTGCTCGATTTGCGGTACGTCGAGGCCCTTGGCCGGGTTGTGGTAATCGGTGGGCATGTGGCAATCGCCGCAGGATTTTGCGTTCGGACCGGGCGTGCCGAATTCGGTTTGATACTGGCTGTTCAACCATTCGAGATACGTGGCCTGCTCGAGTCGCGATTCACCTTTGATAGGACTGTCGACAACCGGCATGTCGATGGTGTGGCAACTGCCGCACATGCGTGACGACTGAAGATAGGAATTCAGTTTTGGCGTGATGCCGGTGCCGGTGGTCATGGCGTAGGGCGAGATTTCATTGTCTTTGAATGGGCCGTAAAGTTCCTCAGCCGGGCTGACGGGGAAATGTCCTGTGATGGAATTTTTCAGGAAGTATTCCAGCGGAGGCACGCCGGGCGGAACCTGGTCGGGCGCGTTGCGATGGCAGACCTGGCAACTGATGCCGTCGCGGGCGAGACCGCCATATTTGAAATTGGGATCGTTGCGATCGGCGATGCGCAGGAAACTCAACTGGAAATCGCCGGGACCTTTGCCTGCGGCTTCGCTATCGGTATCGAGCTGGCGCTTACCCATGGCGCCGTGGCAGGTGATGCAGGCGTTGCGG